>NZ_BAABRS010000001.1:0-1200000 GCF_039545095.1 Fodinibius salicampi
GGACGTGACCCTCTGCAGCGCCGATGGTACTGGCCGACCGGCCGGGAGCGTAGGTCCCCGACTGCTCTTTTATTTACCAAGAGGTGATTCCCCACGGGAGTCACCTCTTTTTTTTATTAGATACAATCAGTCTGTTTTTAAAGGTTTTTTTATCCAAAAGATTAAATTCAATATATTGTAGTAATGACTGGACTGGCTTTTGGCTTTAATTCATAACCGTGAGAAAGAAAAATGGAATTTTCTAAGTTTATTAATCGCTATAAAAAGCGGCTATATACGCTTTTTAATGAACAGGAAGATATTAATGAGCTAAGCCTGACCCGTGGGCTGCCCAATGATGTATTTGAGAAGGTTATGGAGTGCAACCCTCTAAGTGTTTTTATACCTGAAGAGTATGGAGGAAGAGGAATAAAAACGCACGAAGCGTTATCTATGTTGGAAGCGAGTTCCTACGAATCCTTACCTCTTTCATTGATGATGGGAATTAATGGAGCTCTTTTTCTTCAACCGGTTGCAAATTATGGTTCAGAGGAAGTAAAGCAGCCTATATTTGATCGATTTGTGAATGATAAATGTATGGGGGGGCTAATGATAACGGAACCTGATTTTGGTTCTGATGCGTTGCGAATGGAAACTTCTTTTGAAAAGGTAGGAGAGGAAGGAGAATCAACTTATGAAGTTTCAGGAACGAAGCATTGGGCAGGGTTGACGGGTAGTGCAGACTATTGGCTTATTACAGCAAGACGAAAGAGCAAAGGAAGATTAGGAAGAGATATCGGATTCTTTATCCACGATAGCCGGAGAGGTGGAATAGAGGTTGAAGAGTATTACAAAAATTTAGGACTTTATATGCTGCCTTATGGGCGCAATAAAATTAACATTTCGGTACCGGAAAACTATCGACTGCAACCTGAGTCTACAGGTATTAAAATGATGCTCGATGTACTTCACCGGAGCCGGTTGCAATTCCCGGGCATGGGTATTGGCTTCCTTAAAAGGATGATGGTTGAAGGCATTACTCACTGTAAAGAGCGATCGGTTGGTGGACAAAGTCTGTTTCAGTACGATCAAGTAAAGAAACGGTTAAACCGCCTGCAATCCTCTTTTACTATTTGCTCGGCCATGTGTGCCTTTACTAGTCAAAATGTACCAATGTCGAAGAATGTTGCCGGAATGGATATAACTGCCAATACGATCAAGACCTATACAACCGATCTCATGCAACAGGCCGCCCAATCGCTCTTACAACTAACAGGGGCAAAAGGATACCGACTTGATCATATTGCCGGACGGGCCCTTATTGACAGTCGGCCATTCCAGATATTCGAAGGATCCAATGATATCCTCTATCAACAAATTTCAGAATCTGTTCTGAAAAAAATGCGGAAACTTAAGCTTGAGAATCTTTACCGGTTTTTAAGTGATTTTAGTCATACCTCCAGGGCATCAGATTATTTTAGTGACATTCTGGATTTCAAAATTGACCAACAGCTTGCACAAGATCGCCTTGTTGAGTTGGGACGAATCCTGAGTCGCGTTATTTCCTTGGAATTTACTCTTCGACTTGGAGATAAAGGATTTAATCAAAAACTCATCCAAAATGCGATTGGAACCCTGGAGGTAGAGGTAGAACAGATGGTAACCTCTTTTATCAGTAATAAAACTCCGGATGTAGTGGAGGATTATGAGGAATCGAGTTCATGGTTAGATTCTATTACTCCACAAATTTTGCATTCCTAGCTTAAGAAGACAGATCTATATGGATGAGGTCGTTGTCCTGACAGGTGCCGGTATGAGTGCGGATAGCGGGCTTAAAACGTTCCGCGATTCGGATGGTCTGTGGGAAGGCTATGATGTGCGCGACGTAGCTACCGTTCAGGCTTGGCAAGATAATAAGGAAAAGGTTCTGGATTTTTATAATAAGCGTCGAAAACAGGCCTTTGAAGCTGATCCTAATGCCGGACATAAGGCACTTGCAAAGCTTGAAGAGAGTTATGAAGTAACCATTATTACACAAAATGTGGATTCCCTACATGAACGGGCCGGGTCAGAAAATGTCGTACATCTGCACGGTGAACTCTCGAAAGTTAGAAGTGAAAAAGATCGGTCCCTGATCTATAATATTGGGGGTCGCCCAATTGAAGTTGGAGATGCCGCTGAAGATGGTAGTCAGCTGCGGCCTCATGTGGTCTGGTTTGGAGAACCGGTACCTAAAATGGAAGAAGCTTATTCCATTATATCCGAAGCGGATATTCTAATAGTTATTGGTACCTCTCTCGTTGTTTATCCGGCAGCAGGTCTGGTTGATTTGGCAGATTCTGATATTCCTAAATATATAATTGATCCCAATAACCCAGAGTTAGCGGACTATACAGGATGGAAGCATATAAAGAAAACAGCTGCTGTTGGAACGCCTGAACTAGTAGATGAATTATTATCATTATAGCAGGCTTATTAATGAATAATATTAAAAGAGTATATACGATTTATGTCTGAATACCGAGCAACAGAAGATGAGAAAGAAGTTTTAGAAAAGTATTTGCTGCAATTTCTAAATTTGGAGAAACGGTATCCCTTATTGCCTGGTATCAAAAATGAAGAGGCAATTGCAGGGCTGATGGGAATTGAACATGATGAATTAAGGAAATTGAGGGATCGGTTTGCTGCAAATGCTAAGGAAGCTGCTATTGAACTGCTGGAAGATGGTGAGGTGGCAGAATGGATCGAAAAACTTCCGTTTGAAAAGGGCGATACCATTGTTGCTCTCGGAGATTCTATTACCGATGATCTGCAGGGGTGGTTTAATGTATTTCAACACGTTCTGGAAATAGGACTGGATACCCCGGATTTAACCTTTGTAAACAGCGGTGTTTCCTACGATACCTCAACAGATGCATTAAAACGTTTGAATAGGGATGTATTGGATCACGATCCGGATTGGGTAATAGTGGCACTTGGGACCTTTGATGCGCAACGTTTGCATGTGGCTCCCGATCGTCCATTGGTTTCGCTGGCGGATTACTGGGAAAATATGAATACTATAGAATCTACTGTTGCCGAGGTTACGGATAATCCACTTATCTGGATGACGCCTCCCCCCGTTATTTCCGAGATGCTGGAAGATATACGGCTATTTAACTTTAATATTTATGAGGAGGACTTAAATGGATACCGTGAGATCCTTACAGGAAAAAAAGGATATATCGTTGATCCTTTGGGAGAACGCATGCATGATGAGGATGATGAAAGCGAGGATGACAATTTACCTTCAGCATGGAATTACTTGAGTGATGGACTTCATCCTTCCCTTTCAGGACATGTAAATACTGTGAAGGAACTTATTCGGTTTCTTGCTTTAGCTAAAGATCCTGAAGAAGGATCAAGCTTTGAGACTCCAGATGATTATGAGCCCGAAATGGATTAAAGTGCAATATTAACATCCATAAAAGTAAAAACCGGATGGTAATGAGCACCCATTGTGGAAGAGGTTAATTCTTTTTTCTCCATGACGGTTGGATTAAAAAGGCCGACTTCCAGAGAGCGATCTTTGTTTTCATAAGTGACAAATCCATTCACTTTCGATGGATTTGATGTGGAGGCTTGGGAAAAATCTGGTCCTTCAGCTAATATGAAAGCGTCAATAAGTCCGAATCCAAACCCGGCCCAAGCTCCAATAGCTGATCCGTATTGCAGTGATTCTACCAGGGGTTCGCGAATAATTAAAGATACAGAGGAGGCGATAAGTGCGCCTCCTGCAGCCCCATAGAGGGTATCCAACAGAGGAATAACCGAAGTATTAGTTGCATCATTGAAGGTAGCTGAAATATAAAATTGTTGTCCCTTATCAATTTTAGAAATATCATGTACTCCAATGCCAATGCCGTAAAGCGTTCCTGCCCCTAATCCGGTACGAACAGGGCCAAAGTAATCGCTGTCCTGTAGAGCCATAGTTGCTCCTCCCAAGAGCACACCGTTAACGGCTCCATTTAATGTATTTTGTCCAACGAGCTTTATTGACTGACCCTGAGTGGGACTGAAACTGAGTGCAATTATTCCAAGTGTAAATAATAGCAGAATTGTTTTTTTCACGGTAATCATATATTGGGTTAATAGTGAGAGATAATTCTTTTAGCTTTTTATTGTGAAAATTTACTCGGGATCTTCCAAAGCTACAGGTAATATTTTTCCATTGTAGAACTTAGACCCATTTAAGGCAAAATCGGTAATATAAGTTCCCATTTCTTCTGGAGAAACAGGAGCTTCGATGCCCGGAAAAGCCTGTTCAAGCATTTCGGTTTGCACAGCACCCAGGCATAATGCATTTGCACAAATGTTATGTTCGGCAAATTCAGTAGCAAGACATTCCGTCAAAATAGAAAGCCCCCCTTTGGATACGCTATAAGCTGCAAGACCCGGAAATTTGGCACTACCCTGAAAGCCGCCCATACTACTGATATTTATAATATGAGCGTCGTTATTAAAAAGGGGAAGCAAATGTTTTGTGATATTTACTGCACTAATCAGGTTACTTTCCATTTGAGAGCGCCAGTCATTCAGGGTAAGTTCCTGAAACGATTTGTTGATTAGTGCACCGGCGTTATTGATAAGAATATCTACTCCTTCATATCTTGAAGTAAGCGTCTGTATTAATTCTGTTACAGATTTTTCCACAGTTAGGTCCGTGGGATTAGAAAAAATATTTTCAGGATATTCGTTCTGTAGTTTCTGTAACGGAATTTTTGATCGTGCTACCGCTACTACCTGATGATTTCTTTCAGCCAGTTGCTTGCAAACCTCACGGCCTATTCCACGGCTGGCACCAGTCACTATTGCAACTTTAGACATATGAATGAGTT
Organism: Fodinibius salicampi; assembly: GCF_039545095.1. Taxonomy (NCBI): domain Bacteria; kingdom Pseudomonadati; phylum Balneolota; class Balneolia; order Balneolales; family Balneolaceae; genus Fodinibius; species Fodinibius salicampi. Next base: position 4,857 of record NZ_BAABRS010000001.1, read on the forward strand.
TTTCTTTTTGAAAGAATGTAAGAACTCCATTAGGATCTAACAATATGGAATTCGAGCCATAATTTCATTGATTAACATTGTTAAAAAGGGCTATTTTAATCATATTGAATTCCCTGCGAAATGGGGTTAATAAAAAAAGCCAATAGAATTTAACTTCCATTTAAACATAGAGAAAGGTGCATTTTCTATGGATGACCAGCAATTAGTACCATATAATATTCGTGATCTGTCTCCATATGTAGCCGGAAAAACCATCGAGGAGGTTCAGTCGGAATATAATCCTCCGGAAATATCAAAACTGGCCTCTAATGAAAACCGAATGGGATGTAGTTCCGTTGTGAAACCGGCTGTTATTAAGGCAATACAGGAAATACAGGATTATCCGGATCCCATTTCTCGAAAACTAACTCAGGCTTTGGCAGAAAAATATAGAGTAGATCCTGAGAATATTATTTTAGGAGCGGGTTCTGAGAGTTTGATTGCTAATCTTTGTCGCACTTTTTTTTTGAATAATGAGGAAGCGATTACAGCAAAGGCAACCTTCGTTGGCTTTTTTGTACAGGCAAATATCCGTGGCATTTCTATCAAAAAAATACCACTGTCAAAGGATTATCGCTATGATCTGGAAGCAATGGCCGAAGCCATAGAGCCAAGTACAAAGATGGTTTATATCGCCAATCCTAATAATCCTACGGGTACCTATATAACGCAATCGGAATTTGAACGGTTTATGCGCCGCGTTCCAGACAGGGTGCTGGTAATTATGGATGAGGCTTATTACGAGTATGCTCGCGAAGTTTCGGATTATCCTGACTCTCTTAGCTATGATTATAATAATGTTATAACGCTTCGAACATTCTCTAAAGCATATGGTCTGGCGGGCTTACGGATTGGCTACGGTATTGGTTCAAAAAAAATGATCAGTCATATGAAGAAGACAAAGCTTACGTTTGAGCCTACAGCACCAGCCCAGGCTGCTGCTTTTGCAGCTTTAAAAGACCAGGATTTTTTACGAAGAGCTTATAAGCGCGTATCCGAAGGAAAAAAGAATCTGTATCAATTTTTTGAGCAACAGGGAATTGCTTATGCTCCGTAGATAGCTAACTTTGTGATGATACAATTGGAAAGCGAGCAAGGAGCTATTGATTTTACCCAGAAAATGCTGGAAGAAGGAGTTATTTTGCGCCGGCTCCATGCATTTGGCTTACCTGCGTGTATACGAATAACGGTTGGTCGAAAAAAAGAAATGGAACATTTTAAACATGCGTTTAAAAAAATAGCGGATCAATAAAGTGTAAAACTTTATAAACAGCCATGTCAATAAAAGAAGTCGATAATCAGAATAAGTCCCGGAATATGAAAACGATTGATTGGGAGAACATAGCACAGCTGATGCTGTATTCACGGGCCATAGATGATAAAGAGGAAAAGGAACTGGTACCGGATAAAGAGGTGCTATACCAGTTTTCGGCCAGGGGACATGAACTCGGACAGCTTTTGTTGGGAGCGCATCTTTACCATGAGCACGATGCGGCCAGTGCCTATTATAGATCACGCCCCCTGATGCTTTCATTGGGACTTAGTTTGGAGGATGCTATGGCTGCTCCCATGGCCAAATCAGGGGGATATAGTGATGGAAGAGATATCGGTGTCGTATGCAATAAACCTGGCTTGGGAGCTCCTACAGTGCTACCTATGGCTGGTGATGTGGGAGCTCAATACACGCCGGCCATAGGATGGGCCCAGGGCATTCGCTATCATCGAAAGAACCTGGAGAATAAAAACTATGAAAATGCTATTTCTGTAGTCATGGGAGGGGACGGTTCTGTTGCCACCAATGGTTTCTGGTCGGCATTGACTATTGCCACAACGCAAAATCTGCCCATACTTTTTTATATCGAGGACAATAATTATGGTATATCCGTACCTGCAGACTATCAGACGCCCGGTGGAAATATCGCAAAGAATCTCTATTCCTTTAAAAATATGCGGATTTTTGATGGGGACGGAACTAGTCCTGAAGAGTCTGCCGAGCTTATTACTCAATCAGTTAATTATGTGCGTGATCGCAAAGGCCCTGCTCTTATTCATCTAACCATGCCACGTCTGAATGGTCATTCTTATCAGGATAATCAAGCCTATAAACCAGACGAGCTGCTGGAAGAAGAGCAGCAACGGGACCCATTAAATAAACTTAAATCATTTTTAGTGCCTGATCGGGTGTCAGAAGCCGATTGGAATGATCTCAAAGCAAAGGCTGCGGAATCTGTTGATGAGGCAAGTCGGGCTGCGTTGAACAGGCCTTCACCGGATAAAGAACAAGCAACCCGTTATGTATTTTCCGAGTATAAGGAGAATGGGAGTCCTGAAATCCAGTTAGTGGGCGGGCTTGCTCCCTCGGGACACCAATTTCCGGATCAATCTACTGAACCCAATGCTGGTAAGCAGCGAATAAATATCGTTGAAGGAATCCGAAAAACGCTTGATTATGAGCTTGAAACTAATCCAAAAGTAGTAGTATTTGGAGAGGATGTGGGGGCCAAAGGTGGGGTACATGCTGCGACAATGGGCTTGCAAACTAAATACGGTCAGTCGAGAGTATTTGATACAAGTTTGTCTGAAGAGGGTATTATTGGCCGCGCTGTTGGATTAGCATATTCTGGGTTAATGCCGGTAGCCGAAATACAATTTCGAAAGTATGCGGATCCGGCTACAGAACAGCTTAATAACTGCGGCACTATACGCTGGCGAACAGCCAATAAGTTTGCGGCTCCAATAGTGGTACGGATGCCCGGTGGTTTCGCAAAGTGTGGTGACCCGTGGCACAGTATGTCAAATGAGGTGTTTTTTGCTCATGCGGTGGGTTGGCAAGTAGCAATGCCGAGTAATGCGCAAGATGCCGTGGGTTTGTTACGATCAGCAATGCGAAGTAATAATCCCACGATTTTTTTTGAACATCGGAATTTGCTGGATGCAAAATATGCTCGTCGTCCTTATCCGGGGGATAAATTTGTGGTGCCTTTTGGTAAAGCTGAGAAACTTCAGAAGGGAAAGGATCTTACAATCGTTACCTGGGGTGCTATGTGTGAGCGTTGTGAGGAGGCTGCAGGGTTGACAGATTATTCCGCTGATATTTTAGATTTACGAACGTTAATGCCCTGGGATAAAGAATCTGTTTTGGAGTCTGTAAAAACTACAAACCGGTGCCTAATTGTTCATGAAGATACCCAAACGGCCGGCTTTGGGGCAGAGGTTAGTGCAGTATTGATGAAAGAAGCTTTTAAATATCTTGATGCACCTGTTGAGCGTTTAACGATGCCTGATATTCCAATGCCTCATAATGTCGAATTAATGAATGCTGTACTTCCGGATGTTCAGAAAATATCGAATAGTATTGAAAATTTATGTTCTTTTTAAGATTATAATTTCGGCAATAACCACTATAGTTAATTGGGTATTAAAAAATGATAATACCTATTATAAATACTGTTTTTTACTTATTATACAGGCTGATGGATGAGAGTAGGGCTAATCTGCTAAAAATACGGGAGAGTTATGACGGCAATGGATAACAGTTTATGAATTTCAAAAGACTCTTTTTGATCGGGGTTCTCTTAACCCTTCCTCTTTTAGGATATGCCCAGCGATATAATTTGCAAATTTATTCTGTAAATAAGGGATTACCTCATTCGCAGGTCCATAGCTTATTACAAACTTCAGATGGATTTTTATGGGCCGGTACCTATGGTGGAGGACTTGCAAAATTCGATGGGAGAGACTTTACTACTTATACCATCAATGATGGGCTGAAAGATAATAGTATTGAGATTATCTACGAGGACAGTAAGGAGAATTTGTGGGTCTCCACCTATCGCAGCGGTATCGCAAAAATGGTGGGCGATCAATTTGTCTATCCTTTTAATAACAGTATTCTGGATACCTCTGAGGTATATGCAGTTCAGGAAATGAGTAATGGTGAGCTTTGGATTGGAACGTACCGGGGAGGGGTATTTATCCATGATGGTTCGCAGCTAAGAAGATTAACTACTGAGGATGGCCTGAAGAATAATACCGTCTGGGATTTTTGGGAAGCGGAGAATGGAAATATTTGGATAGCAACCGATGGAGGCTTATCCGTTTTAGAGAAAGACGATCTGGTCGAAGGAACTGAATTTAAAAATTATACCGTAGATGACGGACTTAGTGGAGAAAGTATCTATCGGATAGTTCCTCACCCAGAAGATGGAGGGTTATGGTTTGCAAGTAGTAATGGCATTACTACCTGGGATGGCTCTTCTTTTTCAGCTATTACAGAGATAGGTGGGGTTGAACTTGACTATGTGTATGATCTCATTGCTGACTCAGACGGGAATATGTGGATCGGCACCTATGCTGATGGAGTCTTTGTCCATTCTGATAGCACTTCAAGACATATTACTAAAGAAAATGGATTAAGTAGTAATCATATTTACGACCTGTATGAGGGGCACGATGGAAACATCTGGATTGCAACAGATGGGGCTGGCATTAATCGCTATGGTGGAGAAGGATTTACTTTTTATGGAACAGAGTCGGGCCTCAATTCTCCTAAAATTTACAGCCTGTTAGAAGATAGTAGAGGTACTATATGGACAGGAACCAGTAATGGCATATTTTCATTTGACGGGGAGACATTCAATGAGTTGCCGTTCCCTGATAGGTATGAAAATTCAAAAGAAGTCTGGGATATTGCTGAATTACCTAATGGTGAACTATTATTTTTAATGCCGGATAATGCAATTTATAAGTATGATGGACAAGAATTAACGAATTATTCTGAAGGGGAAAACCTGGATTTATGGTTTACGTACGATTTGTACGTTGATCAAGATAGTACAATTTGGATATCCACCGATGAAGGTTTGTTTCAGCAAAAGGAAGGAGAGACAACACATTATGATCGCATAGATGGCCTCGCTTCTAGTATTGTATACCAGGTTTATAAACATAAAGGGTACTTATGGATAGCTACTTATAACGGTATCAGCAGATATGATGGGACAGAATTTAAAAACTATACAACGGCGGATGGTATTGCCCACAGAGAGATTACCTACATAACTTCAGACCGGAAGGGTAACCTATGGCTGGGTACCGCCGGTGGTATAACTCTGATGGAGCTCGATGAAAACGGTGATGTAACCGCTATTGAAAACTTTGGACAAGAGACGGGTATGGAGTTAGTGACAACCCAATATCTGTGGTTTGATAAGTCCGGAATGCTGTGGCAGGGAACCAATGGAGGTATACACCGGTTAGATGTTCCCGGCTATTGGGAAAACGGAGATATGAACCTCATGCATTATCAATTATCCGCCCAGGGAATTGGTATTGAAACAAACCAGGGAGTCGTATTACCTGTTGGAGATAACCGAGCATTATTTGGAACGATGGAAGGGGTTCTGGAGGTTGAGCCAGACAAGATTGAGCAACGGTCAGAAAGTTTAAGCTTGTATATTTCAAACATAAAACGAAATTCGCAGGATGTAGACTGGCAGGAATATACTGATTCGCTTGCCTATAAGTTTGGACGACCATTATTTCCAAGTGTAACTTTTCCGTTTGGACAGCATACCTATTCTTTAAGTTATACTGCCCCGGTTTTCGGAAATGCCTCTAATAAAATATATCGCTATAAACTTGAAGGATTTGATGAAAGTTGGTCGGAACCGACAAGTTCTGAAACAGCAATATTTACTAATTTAGATCCGGGTAACTATAATTTTATTGTCCAGATGAAAAGTGGGAACTCTGAGTGGAAAGACAATGAAGCACAGTTCGAGTTTGCTGTAGCGTATCCTTTTTGGCAAACATATTGGTTCTACGGTTTGGTTGGAATAAGCCTTATAGGCTTGATATATGGATATATAAAATTCCGGGTTGGAATGCTGGAGAAGCAAAGGTTACAAGAGCAAGTGGATGAACAGACTAAAGACTTGCAGGAAGCCTTGGCTGAAAAGGAAGTCCTTATTAAAGAAATTCATCATCGCGTAAAAAATAATTTGGCCGTTATTTCCGGGCTGCTGGAGCTACAGATGGGCTATGCAGATAATAGTTTTGTAAGCCGCGTGCTTTCAGAAAGTCAGCGTCGGGTACAATCCATATCTATGATTCATGAAAAATTATATCAAAATGAGCGCCTGGCAGAAATAGATTTTGAAAAATATGTACACGAACTAATTAATATAATTGCCTATTCTTTTAGTAGTCCGGATAAGGATATCAACATTGATATTGAGATTGATGATTTTAAATTAGGAGTTGATCAGGGTATTCCCTGTGGATTAATCCTGAATGAGGTTGTAAGTAATGCTTTTGAACATGCCTTCAAAGGCCGAAAGGAGGGAACCATAAAGATACGGATGAACGAAATTGGTAAGAAAGTAAGGCTTATAATTAAGGATGATGGCAAGGGACTACCTGAAAATTTTGAAAATATTGAAAGGGATAGCCTTGGTGTAACGCTTGTTGAAACATTAAGTCAACAGTTGCAGGGGGAATACGAAATGACAAGCAATGGTGATGGCCAGGGGACACGCTTCTCGCTGGAATTTGAGAAAGAAGAGGCCCCTCTAAAAGTACCGAGCTAACTACTTGATCTATCTTGATAAGTACGATTGGCGTTTACTTTCCGGCATTTTTTCGATAGCATATCGGACCATTGTGCGGGGCATATCCTCGATATGTTGTTCCAAAAAGCGTTCTTCAACCTCCATCTTCCGTTTTCCCACTTCGCGAAGCATCCAACCTACCGCTTTGTGGATGAGGTCATGCTTGTCGTTTAGGAGAAGCTTGGCAATCTTCAGGGTGTCATTAAAATCGTTGTTTTTAATAAAGTGGAAGGTACTCATAATTGCGATACGGCGTTCCCAAAGATCATCCGATTTAGCCAATGTATATAAAATTGCCCGATTTTTGTCAGCTAGATAACGCCCCATAATATGTTCGGCAGAGGTATCAACCAGATCCCAATTATTGATATAGGCAGTATTGCTAAGGTATAGCTGATAGATTTTTTCCAGTTCTTTCGGATCAGCTTTTTTTGATTGATTTACTAAAATGATAAGAGCGCATAGCCGTTCCTCATGAAATTTTGAATGAAGAAGCTGTTCTGCTTCGGTTAACGAAAGTTCTTTAGATCTTCGGGCAATTTTACGGATTTTAGGCACCCTAATCCCAAGAAACTGGTCTTTTTCCCCATATTCGCCCGGACCTGTTTTGAAAAATCGCTTCGAGTGCTCGGAGACCTCTGAATCAGCTAACTCCCGGAGGGCTTTTTTTACCTCAGTATGATTCATCAGTAATTGGTCTTATGAACTTTTGAATGCTTCAATAAACTCTTTGGTATAGTCTGATAGTACCAGTCGCCCACTAATTTCCGCTCGTTCTTCGAGTAAGGTGTCCCAATTTTCTGTTCCTTGCCAAAGCATTTTTTTGAGCTCCTCCATCGCCTGTGGACTGTAATCCGCAAGTTGATTGGCTAAAGAATCAACCTCTTCATCAAGTCGGTCATGGGAATCCCATACTTTTGAGAATAAACCATTCTCTCGCGCCCAGTGGGCACTGTTCCAGCCCGAGGCATCTACAGAGAGGGTACTAAAAGCAGAAGTTCCTACCTTTCGCTCTACGGCAGGTCCCACTACAAACGGTCCGATACCTAATGCCAGTTCACTAAGTTTAATAGCTGCAGATTCATGCGCTAAGGTATAATCCCCGGCCGATGCGATACCTACACCGCCGCCCACGGTTTTGCCCTGTATGCGGACGATAATAAGCTTAGGACATTTCCGCATGGCGTTGAGTACCAAAGCAAAGCCCATAAAAAAATGTTTGCCTTCATCGAAGTTATCAATGGCCATTAATTCATCAAAAGAAGCACCAGCACAAAAAGCCCCGTCGCCACGACTTTTTAGTACAAGTACATGTGCTTTGGGACTTTTCCCCATTTCAGTAATGGTTTCGGCCAAATCCCGAAGCATCTTTCCCGGCAGGGAATTCCCCTTTGGATGATAAAATTCAATAGTACCAATGTTATTTTTTATGTTGGTCGTAATTTCTCCGTTCTCAGCCATAGATTCAGACAATAATTTTTGAAGATTTAATTAAAGACTTCTGAATTCAGGAGTCCGATAAATTATACGGTATCAATCTGATTTCCCCTCTAGGGAGGGGATTAAGGGGTGGGTTAATCTATATGTCTTGAAACCCACTGTTCAATAACACGCAATATATTATCAATTTCATTTAACACTTCTTTTTTAGAAAATCTGAGAAATTGAACCCCTAATGATTCAAGTTTTCTTTGTCTGGACAGATCATATTTCTGTTGATGGTCATGATACTTTCCATCAATTTCGATAGCAAGCCTTAATTCCTTACAATAGAAATCCACAATATAGCAGTCTATTGGTTTCTGTCGGTCAAAATCATATTAATGAACTTGTTTCTTTCGGAGATACTTCCAAAGTTTTTTTCAGCAGGAGTACTATTATTGCGGAGTTCTCTGGCTTTTTCAACTAGGTGGGGTTCGTAAGGAATGATATTCAATTTTTCCTTGGCCACGATTTACCCACCTCTTGTTCTCCTCCCAAGGAGGAGAGACTCTTTAATTTGCTATTTATCCTCCTCAAAAATATCCATATCCAGGATTTCACGACGTTTAATGAGTGTCAAGATCGTATATTCGGCTACCAATTCATCATCTTTGTTTGTGACCTCTACATCCCAATAAACGATTCCAAAAGGAAATTTATCTTTGGCTTTTTTCTGACGAACCTTTTTGCTTTTTACAACTAGCTTCGCCTGGATGGTATCGCCGGGTGCAACGGGAGCTACAAAGCGGAGATTTTCCAACCCGTAATTGAGTAATACCGGCCCCTCGTCGGGATGTACAAACAAGCCCGCGGCTCGTGAAAGTACAAAATAACCATGAGCCACAATTTCGCCGAAAAGGGATCGCTCGGCAGCTTCCGGATCGGTATGGGCATAAAATTTATCACCCGATAAATCAGCAAATCGCTCAATATCTTCCTCGGTGACAGTGTAAGTATCGGACGTTTTCGCTTCTCCAACACCCAGATCTTCAAAATACTGTTGGAAGGGATGTGTTTCGGCCTCTTTAGTTTCTGCTCCTTTAATATACTGCTGAGTTATATTTTTTAATGTAGTCGGTGAACCCTGCAGAGCTACGCGCTGCATATTATGGATGACAGCCCGAGCACCGCCTAGCTCTTCTCCACCGCCAGCATGACCAGGTCCGCCATGTACCAGGTGTGGCATTGGGGACCCATGTCCCGTTGATTCGTCGGCACAATCTCGATTGACCACCATAAAGCGTCCATGGTAGGGGGCACACCCCAGTGTAATTTCGCGGGCAATATCGTCATCTGCCGTAAAGAGCGAGCCCACCAGTGAGCCATCCGCTTTGTTGGCCAGTTTGATCGCTTCTTCATTGGATTCATAAGGCATTAACGTAGTCATTGGACCGAAGGCCTCCACTTTGTGGACCTCATCCACCTCCAGCGGCTTGTGGCAAAGCAGCACTTTTGGTCCGGTGAATGATACACCTTCGTGCCGGCCGTTACCATTGCTATAGATCAACTGAGTGGTTTCCAGTAGTGAAGAAACTTGTTCTTTAAAACGCTCGGCTTGTGTAGCGCTGGCAAGCGGACCCATTTTAGTTTCCTTTTTAGCGGGATCGCCTATAGAAGTCTTTTCCAGTCGCTTTTTTAATGCGTCAATCACGTTTTTAACTTGATTTTTCGGGACTAATGTCCGGCGAATAGCCGTACATTTTTGTCCTGTTTTTACCGTCATCTCCTCGGTCACTTCATTCACAAACAGGTCAAATTCTTCCATATCTGGGGTGACATCACAGCCCAAAATCGAACAGTTTAGTGAGTCGGCCTCAAGATTAAATCGTACGTTATTGGAAATGATGTTAGGATGGGCTTTAAGCTTTTGTCCTGTTTCCGCGGAACCGGTAAATGAAACAAAATCCTGGCTATTGAGATGATGTAGAAGATCACCCGGCTTATCAGCAGCAATAAACTGGATGGCGCATTCAGGAAGTTGCTTTGACTCTAGCATATCCTTAAAAACTTTATATGCGAGGTATGAACCGGTTGGCGACGGTTTGATGATAGCTGGCATTCCCGAAATAATACAAGGGGCCAGCTTCTCCAGCATTCCCCAGACAGGGAAGTTAAACGCATTGATATGCACAGCTACACCATGACGTGGTACACAGATATGTTGTCCCACAAACGTCCCTTCGCGCGATAGCCGCTCGTGGCTCCCTTCCACATGGTAGGGTAGATCGGAAAGCTCGATGCGGGATTTGCTGGAGAGGGTAAACATGCTGCCAATTCCACCTTCAATATCGATCCAGGAATCCTGCCGGGTAGCTCCGGTATGGGTCGAAAGCTCGTAATACTCTTCTTTGCGCTCAAGTAGGTATTGCGCCAGAAATTTGATCTTGAACGCACGCTCGTGGATGGACATTGCCCGGAGCTTCGGTCCGGCCTGCTGACGAGCATATTCACAGGCGCCCTTATAATCCAAGTCTGCTTTAAGCATATGAGCAACCGGTTCTCCGGTTACCGCGCTGATCAAATCTTGTTCTTCGCCTTCGTCAACCCATTCGCCTTTAACGTAACTTTTTACTTTCATTTTTATTCCCCATTGGATTCTCCCAATCTATGCGGGTGATTATCAGATTCCTGCAATTCATTAAATGCTTTCTGAAACTCTTTCATCAGCTCCATATATTCTTCCGATTTCTTAACCCGTTCTTTTACCTTGCGGCTTTTGAGACTTTCGTTACGCGCCTTTTTTATAAATCGCCAGAATTCGAACTGTACAATATTGCCACTTTCATCTTCAAGAAATATGTTTCCCTGCTCATCTACGCTTTTAAAATAAAAAGTTCCTTTAGCAGAGCCTGACATTGAATCTACATATTTATGATAATTGGCCATACTGAAATTACGTATACCAAATGCCGATATTATTCCCCAGCAATATATCTCATCTCCCTCTTTCCAATGCAGAATGTCAGGATACCAGGTATGCGGTGTTTTCCCTTTTTTATTATTGGTAAAAAGTCCCATAAGATTATTTTTTCCTTTTTTCCCAGGTTTCGTATTTCTTTGACTGACTCGGTCGGACTTCGGGTTCTTCTCGCAACGGTTCACATTCTTTCAACGTATCGTTTAACTGTCCGGGAAGTTTTTGATACAATTTTGTGCCTTCCGTTTTCCATTGGATCATTTCATCCGAAACATCTTTGGCAATTCTTGCAGGATTCCCAACCACTAGTTTACGTTTTGGGATTTTCATTCCTTCTTTTACAAAGGTTAGTGCGCCTACGATACATTCCGTTCCCAATTCGACATTATCCATGATTACAGCATTCATACCCACCAGGCAATTACGGCCGATATGTGCGCCATGAATAATAGCTCCGTGACCGATGTGCGCACTCTCCTCAAGCACAACGGTTACACCGGGAAACATATGGATGGTGCAGTTTTCCTGTACGTTACACCCATCTTTGATCACGATTTTTCCCCAGTCACCGCGAATGGCCGCTCCCGGGGCAATATAGACATTCTTGCCAATTACTACATTTCCGGTGACCGCTGCCTGCGGGTGCACAAAAGCGGTTTCATCAACAACCGGCTTGTATCCCTCAAATTCGTAAATCACGGTTTTGTTAATTGTTATTAGTTAATAGTTCCGATTTTTTTAATTTTTTCTCTCCTTTATAAGGAAGGAAAATTGTTTTGTAAATTTATTTACTATTTACTATTTACTATTTACCTGATTCACCAATAACCAATCTACGTTTTTTCCAGGATCACGGCCATGCCTTGTCCCACTCCCACGCAGAGTGTACAAAGTGCATACTTTTTATTCTGCTCGTGAAGTTCAAACGAAGCCGTTTGGAGCAGTCGCGCGCCCGACATGCCCAGCGGATGTCCCAGTGCGATAGCCCCGCCATGCGGATTCACCCGTGGGTCATCATCTTCAACTCCTAGTTCTCGAAGTACCGCCAAACTTTGAGCAGCGAAAGCTTCATTCAGCTCAATTATGTCGATGTCATTCAGCGTTAAATCCGTTCGCTCTAATACTTTTTTTGTTGCTCCAACTGGCCCCATCCCCATAATGCGAGGTTCAACGCCAACCACTGCCGACGCAACGATTCGTGTCAGTGGTTCCAATTGGAAATCTTTAATGGCAGAATCTCCAGCTACGAGCATAGCACACGAACCATCATTAATTCCGCTGGCATTACCGGGAGTTACAGTTCCGCCTTTACGGAAAACGGCCGGTAGTTTGCTGAGAACTTCAACTGTTGTCTCCGGACGAATAAACTCGTCTTCTTCAAAAATACCAGAATCTCCTTTTTGTTGTGGGATTTCCACTGGCATGATTTCCTTGGCCATGCGTCCGCTTTTAGTCGCTTGGGCCGCTTTTTGTTGCGACCATGCCGCAAATTTATCCTGATCTTCACGACTTATATCATATTTTTCTACAATGTTTTCGGCGGTTTCACCCATCGCTTCGCTGCCATACTCTTTATCCATTTTTGGGTTTATAAACCGCCACCCAAAGGTAGTATCGTGCATTTCGGTAGTACCGGAATAGGGAGCTTCTCCTTTACCCAATACTATCGGACCGCGGGTCATGTGTTCCATACCACCGGTAATAAATAGATCCCCTTCATCCACCTTGATCGATTTGTAGGCTTGGACTGCACTGCTCATACCTGAGGCACACAGACGATTTATGGTTTCACCCGGTACTGAAGTAGGGAGTCCGGCAAGTAACGCGGCCATGCGTGCTACATTGCGGTTATCTTCACCGGCCTGGTTGGCACACCCAAAGATGACATCCTCGATACATTCAGGATCTATATTAGAATTTCGATCCATCAGTTCTTCGATAGTTAATGCCGCTAAATCATCGGCCCTGATAGGAGAGAGTGTTCCCCTATATTTACCTATGGGAGTACGGATAGCGTCAATGATATAAGCTTCAGACATAACTCAGTAGAAGGTTAAAGTTTTGAATATTAAGTAAGATCAATTTGAAATTTCTTCAAAATGGTAATTCTGAGTTCTGAAAACGGTTCCGCGAAATAGTGCTACCTGCTCATTTTTTTGATTTGTAATACTAATATTATAAACGCCAATACGCCGACCAATGCTTAATTCTTCGGTTTCTGCAGTTAGAGTATCGCCAGTCATCACTTTCTTTATAAATGAAATATTGTTTTCCATGGCTACTGCTACTCGTCCATAGCTATTGGAAGCAAATGCCAGGGCGCTGTCGGCTAGCGAAAAAGAAATCCCCCCATGTGAGACATTGAACCCATTAACCATTTCGTCTCGGACTTTCATACCTAATTTTGCATAGCCGGGTTCAATTTCTACGATTTTTATGCCCAGCCACTGGCTGAAGGCATCATCCGCCATCATTTTATCAACCACTTTTTGAGCTAATTCTTCTTTTTGCATTGTTGTATTGCTATGAGTCATCGCTTTCAGCTTCTTTTTAATCATCTTCTGAAAGCTGAATGCTAACAACTGTATTTATCAATAGAAAGTCTCTCCGTTACGGACTTTTTGCTTTAATAGTGGGTTTGGTCGGTATCGATCTTCACGATATTCTGTTTGCAGGGAAGTAAGTCGATCCAGTACATTTACAAGACCAATCTCATCGCCCCACTTCAGTAATCCCTTGGGATAGTTGACCCCTTTGGTCATGGCCAGATCCACATCCTCAACCGTAGCCACATTCATAAATACCGCATCGGCTGCTTCATTGATTAGCATGGCTAAAATGCGATCGACAATTTCTTGTCCCAGGTCTTTGTCCTTGGTTGGTTCGGGATTCTCAGCATTGTCACCATAGTCATAAAATCCTTTCCCTGATTTTTTGCCCAGATACCCAGCCTCAACCATTCGTTTTTGAGTAAATGATGGCTTAAATCGTGGATCATAGAAAAATTCTTCGAAAACGGTTTCGGTTACTTTGTAATTTATATCGTTACCGATGAAATCCATCAGCTTAAAGGGACCCATTTTAAATTTTCCAATCTCTTTCATTGCCCAATCAATAGTAGGAATATCGGCTACCCCTTCTTCGAGTTGACGAATGGCTTCTCCATAAAAAGGGCGTGCAACACGATTAACAATAAACCCAGGAGTATCTTTAGCTAAAACAGTTGTTTTGTCCCAGTTATCGATAAGGGTCCGGGCAGTGTTGACCGTTTTTTCAGTAGTGGAAATACCGGGTACAATCTCGACCAACGGCATGATTGGCGCAGGATTAAAAAAGTGTATTCCCAGGAAACGTTTCGGTTTTTTTAATACTGATGAAATAGCAGCAATCGACAACGAAGAGGTATTTGTTGCCAGAATGCAATCACGCGATACAATCCCCTCCAGCCGTTGAAAGACATCTTGCTTGATTTCCAGATCTTCAATGACCGCCTCTATGACGATTTCGCATTGGTTGAACTTCGTAAGGTCATCCTCAAAATGGATCCGCTCCATAATGCCGTCAACTTCTTCTTGGGTCATGCGGTCTTTTTCAACCTGTCGCTGCAGGATTTTTCGGAGCGAATGTTTGGCATTTCCCAGCTGATCACTGTAGGCATCGTATAAAAAAACCTGGTGTCTATAGGTGGATGCGATCTGGGCAATCCCTTGCCCCATGGTTCCGGCACCTACAACGCCTACAAAGTTATCTTCTGAAAGATATTTTGACATATATACTCTTATTTTCCTTTAAATTCTGGTTTCCGTTTTTCGAGAAATGATTGTACTCCTTCGTGATAATCATCCGTATTGCCTGCTTCGGTTTGCAGTTCGGCCTCCAGTTCAAGATGTTCTTCCAGGTTATTGGAAAAGGATCTGTTAATTGCACGCTTGTATAGACCAAATCCCTTGGTGGGCATTGAGGCCAGTTTTTGACAAATGGATTGAGTTTCTTCTATCAGCTTATCAGTTTCAACGGCTTTATAGATTAATCCGATTTCTTCCGCCTTTTCAGGGGATATCTTTTCGTCTAGCAGGTACATGGCATTAGCACGCTGGAGTCCTACTAAACGTGGAAGGAAGAAGGTGCCGCCGCTGTCGGGAATCAGCCCAATTTTGCTGAAAGATTGTACAAAAACGGCCTCTTTAGATGCCAAGACAATGTCACAGGCCAAAGCAAGATTTGCTCCTGCTCCTGCTGCCGTTCCGTTTACGGCACAAACAACGGGCTTCTCAAGGTGGCGAATCGCTTTGATAATAGGATTATAACTTTTGCGAACGGTTTCACCGAGCTCGTAATCTTCTCCTTTATCGACGACTTCCGGCAAATCTTGTCCGGCACAAAAGGCTTTTCCCTTTCCGGTTAGAAGTACACATCTGATTTTATCATTAGTTTTAGCTTCATTCAGTCCTTGCTGAAGCTGATTTGCCATAGGCTCAATAAAACTATTGAGCTTATTCGGACGGTTTAGTGAAAGGGTTAAAACTGATTCTTCAATGCTGGATGCTACCAGTTGTTCACTCATAAACCCGTAGTGGTTAATTTTTAGTTTTCATCTGGATTATAGCGATTAAAGCGGCTTAAAAATAGTTCATATTCTGTGGCTGTTTCGGGATAGCGCACAGTCGGCCCCGGATATTTCCAGGCATCCTTAAACGAATAGGTAGGATAATTTTCATTATCTCCACGGATAAGGCTAGTACCTATTTTCAGCAGTGTCTTAGTCGTTTTACTAAAATTAATTGACTTGGATGGAGGGGAAATGAAATTGAATTCAGATTGCTGATATCCGGAAGGAGCCAACAAATTCTGCAAAGAAGGGTTTTCTAATTCATTAACTGTTATTGAGGAAGAGGTATAGGGGGCAAGATTGACTTCCTCATGAACCGGTTGCGCAAGAGCACTCACTGAAGTGGATAAAAACAGTATAATGCTAATGAATAGGATCGAATATTTCATGATTTAGATACATTTAAAGTGTTCAAACGGTTCTTCACAATCATAGCAGTAATATTGCGATTTACAAGCGGTTGAACCAAACTCACTTTGCAATTCGGTGTTGGTGGAATCGCAGTAAGGGCAGGGAATAATCCGGCTCGATCCTTTTAGGGTTTTAAAAAAATCGTCCTCTTTTTCGGTCTTACCGGGCGGCGCAATGCCATAATCCTTCAACTTCTTTTTAGCCCCTTCAGACATCCAGTCTGTAGTCCACGTTTCAGAAAAATCTTTCTTTATTTCGTAGTTTTGGATACCGTTTACCTTAAGCGTTTTCTCGATTTCCTTTTCAATGGCTTTCATTGCCGGGCATCCGGAATAGGTGGGGGTAATCCGCACTGTCACTCTATCTTCATTAATTCTAATCTCACGCAATATTCCCAGATCTATTATAGAAAGTACGGGAATTTCCGGATCTTTGACCTCCGAAAGAAGATCCCGGATTGCATCTTTATTATATGTAGTTGCTGTAGGCATGATATTCTGTAACGGTATCAGCTTATGGTTTATTAGCTTTAAGACCAATAACTAATAACCAGTAAACAAATAACTATTCCCAGTCGGCATCGGGATACGACCGCCGCAGGTGTTGCATTTCTGCCAATAAATGTCCCAGATGCTCTGTATGAAGTCCTTGCCGTCCTCCTTCTGCCATATATTGGTCAAAATCCGGAACTTTCAAGGTTGCTTCTTCCAGTGTTTGTATAATTATTTCTTTGCAGTCAGCTTTAAAGCTTTCCGTATCAACTGCTAATCCTTCATCTTGGAGTCGTTCATCAATTTCATCTTGATAAAACAGTTCTCCGATGTACATCCAGATTTCATCAAAAGCATTTTGGAGGCGCTCGTGACTCTCTTCCGTACCGTCACCGAGCCGCAATACCCATTCACGACTGTGACGCAGGTGATATTGTACCTCTTTAAAGTGTTTCTTAACGATGCCGCAAAACTGTTCATCCTCAACATCCGATAGCAGCTGGTACAAATAGTAGCTGTACGAAGAGAATAAAAACTGTCGCGCAATGGTAAAGCCGAAATCACCTTTTGGCAGTTCGGTGATTTTTAAATTTTTGTATTCAACATCATTTCGAAAATAGACCAGATCATCACGGTGGCGGCCTTCACCTTCTATCTCAACGGCATATTCGTATAAATTGGCAGCGTGACCAATGTAATCCAAAGCAATATTAGCTAGGGCGATATCTTCTTCAAGTATGGGTCCATGTCCGCACCATTCAGAGAGGCGATGGCCCAATATCAGGCGGTCATCGGCCAGCCGGATGAGGTATTCAAAAAGCGCTTCCTCTTCGGTTAGTTCTTTGGATGTAGTAGCTGTACTCATGATCGTCGTTTTGAAACTCTTGGGACACTGTAAAATTGTGGATGCCGGTACGGTTTATCATCAGCAGGATCGAAAAATGGTCCCTCATCTTCGCCTTTGGATGCCACAATCTGATTGCTGGGTACCACCCAGATGTTGACCGCTTCTTTTCGGCGCGTATATACGTCACGGGCATTTTCCAAGGCCTTTTCCGCATCCGGGGCATGGAGACTCCCTACATGTTCATGAGGTTTACCGTCGCGAGGTTGAGTAAAAACCTCCCAAAGCGGCCATTGGGTATCTTCGTTTTCGGATTTCTTATTGTTGTTCATAAGACCTATTAGTTGATGGTAAGGTCGTATTGCAATACGACCTTACAGGGTTATGACGCTTTTTCTTCGCTCAATTTCTGTTTCCGGGCGTATTCTTCGGCAGCTTCACGTACCCACTTACCGTTTTCGTGAGCCTCACGCCGTGTGTTTATGCGTTGACGATTCATAGGTCCATTACCTTTGACTACGTTCCAAAACTCATCCCAGTCAATTTCACCAAATACCCAGTGGCCGGTTTCTTCATTGAATTTGAGATCAGGATCCGGAATTTCGAGACCTACCGTATGGGCTTCCTGCACGTGGCGATCCACAAAGCTCTGTCGGAGCTCGTCGTTTGTCTTTGATTTTACGCCCCATTTGATCAGCTCGGCACTATTGGGTGAATCCTCATCATGGGGGCCAAACATCATGAGTGTAGGCCACCACCAGCGGTTGACCGCATCCTGGATCATCTCCTGTTGCTCAGGCGTGCCATCAGCCATGGTAGCCACCATTTCATACCCTTGCTTCTTATGAAAACTTTCTTCCTTGCAAATGCGTACCATTGCCCGGGCATAAGGCCCGTAAGAACTTCGTGCCAGCATGGTCTGATTGATGATCGCAGCTCCATCTACCAGCCAGCCGATGACAGCTATATCTGCCCAGGAAAGGGTCGGATAATTAAATATGCTGGAATACTTGGCATGGCCATTCAGAAGGTCATCGATAACTTCTTGGCGACTGGCACCCAGCGTTTCTGTAGCGCTATACAAATACAGGCCGTGCCCTGCTTCATCCTGGACTTTGGAAAGCAGAATCATTTTACGGCGAAGCGAAGGAGCGCGGGTAATCCAGTTCCCTTCCGGAAGCATGCCAACAATCTCTGAGTGAGCATGCTGAGACATCATCCGGATGAGCTGTTGCCGATATCGCTCCGGCATCTGATCTTTGGGTTCTATAGTTTCTCCCTTGTCGATACGCTCCTGAAAAGTGGTATTGTTATTCTCTTTTTCCATTGGCTGAAAGTTTTATGGAAATATTTCTCTATATAGCCAACATATACAGGAACATGAAATTTAACAAATACATTCATGTTCTTTGACGCTTGAACAGGTTAAGAGCACATTACTCACATACAGGAGGCTTCTCTTAATAAAATCTTCATAGCGTTATACCCTCTTACACGCCGTGTTATAACTCCTAACAAGTCGTGTTACGATCCCTAACCCTACGTGTTATGACCCCTAACGGCTATAGGTTCAAATCTAACCCAGCTATATTAGCTGCTGCAAAAATACAGCTCCACATTCAGCCCCAAAAAATGAATCAAAGAACTTATGAAGATCTTTTCAAAGTCTTCATAAATTTGAAGGGAAATACTTTATTTTTATTAAAAAAGCTGAAAAATTTGTAAGGTGTCATTTGAGGGATTACATATAAAGAGAGAGTATGACTTGGGAGGTTTCTTGAAATAGGGATTATGTGAGCATGCTGATATTAAAACGAATGGTTAAATACTCGGAGAATATATCGCATGGGTATCTACGTTCATGTGTGATATGTGGGTTGATCCTAATCTTATCAGTATCCCACCTTTACGGCCAGCTTGCTCCTAAGACTGATAGTTTAAAAGCACAGTTGCAGGAAGCCCGGGAAGAACAGCGAATTGAGATATTATTGAAGCTTAGTGATCAAGTGCGTCGTTCAGATATGGAGGCGGCCATTGATTATGCGCGGAAAGCGGTTGATCTCTCCGAGAGAGTTGCCGGGGAAGAGTTGCGGGGAGAAAGTCATCGCAATCTGGGGCGGTTACTTTCTATGAACGGAAAACATCCGGTGGGACTTCAACATTTGTCAGAAGCAAAGAGAATTTTTGAACAAATTGGTGCTCAGGATAAAATTGTGGCTACGCTCGAAAATGTAGGTGCGTTATACAGAAGACAGGGTGACTATAGTACAGCCCTGGAATATTATTATGACGCCCTTGATTTGAAAGAAAAGCAAAATAATGAGACCGACCTGCCACACACGCTTATTAATATTGGATATATCAATGAAAAATTGGGTCAGATGTCAAAGGCTATTTCCTTTTATGAAAGGGCATTAGAAATTAGCCAGCGTAATGATAATCCCAATGACATAGCTATTAATGCCGTTCAATTGAGCAATGCATATGACTCCATAGGAGATAATGACCAAGCTCTGGAAATTATGAATATTGCACTTGATGCTTCCAAACGGCTTCCGGGAGAGCACGCTATGGCAAGTATTTTGTTAGAAATTAGTGAGTTATATAGAAACGAAAAATCGTACGATCTGGCCAAGGAAGCCAATAGCGAGGCGCTGGAGTTAGCACAAAATATGTCTGATAATAGGTTAGAGGCTCTTAGCCTAAAGAATATTGCTACTCTACATGCCGAACAGAACAATTTAGAGGCTCAAACTAACTATTTGCTTCAGGCTATTCCGTTGTTCGAAAAAAGTGGAATGCGGGAAGAGGTGATTCAAAGCAGATATCAAATTGCCAGTAACTATCTTATTTCCGGGAGCATTACTGAATCTATTGAGATGACAAAACACGGACTTGATGATGCTGAAGAAATAGAATCCCTGGAACTAATCCGCAAAGGACTTGAAGTACTTACTAAGGGATATAAAAAGATAGGTGATCTGGAGAATGCGTTATTAACGCAGGATGAATTGATTGAAGTTAAAGATAGTTTATTTGATCAGACAAGATCCCGGCAAATAACAGAAATGCAAACTAAATATGAGACGGAACAAAAAGAACAGGAAATTGCATTACTTCAGAAGGAAAGAGAACAGCAAGCAATGCTTCGCAATGCCTTTCTTATTGGGATTCTTCTTATTGGCATCATCGGGATTCTTGTGTATAACAGGCAGCGGCTAAAAATAAAAAAGAAACAGACAGAATTGGAAAATACCCGGCTGAAGGAGCAACAGCTGGAACAAGATCTGGAGTTTAAAAATAAACAGCTAACCACCCATAGCCTTCATCTTGTCCAAAAAAATGAGGCGATGAAGGAGTTGAAGGAGAAGATCAACGAAATGCGCCATAAGGATAATGGCAACGTGAACAGATCATTGCAAAAACTGCAAAATCTGGTAGATTACAGTTATAGTCTGGATGAAGATTGGGAACAGTTTCGTCTTTATTTTGAAGAAGTGCATGATCATTTCTTTGATATTCTCAAAAAGAAATATCCCGACCTGACTCCCAATGAGCTACGTCTTTCAGCTCTGGCTAAATTAAACCTGTCTATTAAGGAAACCGCCACTATTATGGGCATTACTCCCAACAGCGTGAAGACGGCGCGTTATCGACTTCGAAAAAAGCTGGATATTGAAACCGAAGAGAACTTGACAGAGTTTATGATGGAAATTGAAAAAAAAGGTAAGAAACTTAACTGAATCGGTCTATATCACCTGTTATTCCCTCCATTTTCTGATTGTTTACCTATTGTTGACCTGCCTAAAATTGTCCTTCCCCATCAGGAGAGTTAGGTTGCAAGCGTAATTGAGTTAACGGGTATTTCCATTATTCGTATTTATAAGCAAAATCATTAAGAGAGAATTTCTAAAAGTGGAATACCTAATGTCGTAATAAGTCAAACAAAACATACTTCTATCATCATGTCTAAATTCTTAAAACATATTATATCTATAACTATAATTATTTTCTTTTTAATCCCGGTAACCCTTTTAGCACAACAACAAGATGCAGCCTTTACCTTGAGTGCAGATGACGAAAGTCTTGAGTGGGGTAATTGTCCCGCATTTATGCCAGAAAGCTGCAGCCTGTCTGTTTTGCAAGGGAATCCGCAAGAGCCAAGCGCAGATGTGTTTTTTAAGATGCAGGGAAATACGGCAGTACCTAACCACTGGCATCATTCGGCTGAACGAATGGTTTTAATATCGGGGGAAATGGAGGTGGATTATGAGGGACAGGATCCTGTCGTTATAACTCCAGGCATGTATGCCTACGGGCCGCCCGAACTCACACACACTGCTTCATGTGAATCTAATAAACCTTGTGTGCTTTTTATAGCATTTGATAAACCGGTAGATGCTTTTGCTGTTGAGTAAGAAAGGGATTGAGCTGACTGTCTCTTACAACAGTTCTAAGAGTAGAAAACTATTAAGTTAAATAAATAAAAAGAGGTGATATCTATGAAACACCTAAATCTGTGTTTAAAGGAAATTGCTAGCGACCTTCTCGTTTTTTCCCTTGCCGCTGCACTATTATTGAGCGGGTGCGACACTAGTACAAGCGCAGATGAATCAGAAATCCAGATTGTAGATGCCCTCATTGAGCTGGATGGAGCCAGTGAGGAGGCCACTATTGAAGTGGGTAATACGGTAAAATTCTCCGGATTTGCTTTGACCAAATCCGGAGATAGAGTCCCGCTTGCCGAGCTAGGGGAAAACTGGAGTTGGGAGTGGGAATCGAGCGATACTGCGGTGTTTACCGTCGATGATGAAGGCAATGCTAACGGCCAGGAGGAGGGAGAGGCATATTGCGTGATCACGTTATATGGTCCGGATGACGGTACCGAAAGTAATTCGATTAAGCAAGAAACCTTATTGACAACAGACTCTAATCCCGGACTTCCTGAAATGGCTCGGATATTTGTAGGTCGTGACTCGCTATCTGTGACATTTCTAAACTAAATGGATTAGAATAGAAACCATCGATAAACAGATGGAGACAGTA
Organism: Fodinibius salicampi; assembly: GCF_039545095.1. Taxonomy (NCBI): domain Bacteria; kingdom Pseudomonadati; phylum Balneolota; class Balneolia; order Balneolales; family Balneolaceae; genus Fodinibius; species Fodinibius salicampi. The sequence continues at coordinate 27,307 of NZ_BAABRS010000001.1, forward strand.
AAAGCAGGGCAATAGAATGGGAAGGAGTACACATCCAATAGGATAAGAGGAAAACCGATTAAGTAGACGACCCATGTGCAACACCAGAGCGGGGGGATGATACCCACTAAAGGAGTAGTTTTTTCAGTATCCGGTCATTCTGAGGTTTTTACACGTTTGTGGGTATTTCTATTTGATGTCCTCCCGCTGAGGACTGGAATGGGGCACAAGATTTCGATTTAATGCCTCATGATCTTCGGGCTCCAACGAATTCCGGACCGGATATTTGGTGGCTGGTCCTTTTTAAAGGTGAGGGATAAGTTCTTGTCAATACAATATCAATGGTTGAATTGTAAAAGATCATCGGGCTGTAAAAGGTTCATTAATGGATTCAAAACTTACATTACAAAAGATAAATAATATGAAAATATCGAAGATAATAAGTTTATGCAGTATTCTGATGTTGCTATTAATTCAGTCTCAGGAGGTAAATGCACAACAGCATAAATATGGGGAGGTGAATTTTAACGTTGATTGTAATGAGGCCATCCAGGCTGATTTTAATCGTGCCCTGGCTATGCTGCATAACATGATGTATGTATCGGCGCGTAAAGATTTCGAAGCAATTGCCGAAGCAGATCCTAGCTGTGCAATGGCACACTGGGGTATAGGCACTACTTTATTTCAGCCTTTGTGGGGTACGCGCCCAAGCCGAGAGGATCTGAAGCAAGGATGGCAATTTACAAATAAAGCGCAGGAATTGGTGGATTCCGACCGCGAAGAATATCTTATCAAATCAACCGCCGAATTTTTCCGGGAGCCAGAATCGGCAGAGTTCTGGACCCGTATTCAACGCTGGGCCGATGCCATGGAAACTGCTTACGATGCTTACCCCGATGATCCGGATATTGCGGCATTATATGGATTATCGCGACTGGCGATTGCTCAGACTGCTGAGGATAGAGATCCGCTGCATGACGAGGCTGAGGAAGTTCTTCGAGCGATTTATGAACAGATACCATCCCATCCCGGGGCTATTCATTATAGTATTCATGCCACGGATGTTGACGGTCGAGCTGAGAATGCTCTGGATATGGTGGAAGCCTATGGCAAAATTGCTCCTATGGTTCCTCATGCTCTTCATATGCCAACCCACATTTATGTCCGCCTGGGTGATTGGGATGAGGTCATTAACTGGAACCAAAAATCAGCGGAGGCAGCGCTCAATCATCCGGTAAATGGAGCTGTTTCGCATCATTATGTACATGCCATAGATTATTTGGCCTATGCTTACTTACAGAGGGGAGAAGACCATAAAATAGACCCTCTCATAGAGAATGTTCAGGATAAAGGACAATATCAGGCGTCTACTGTTAGTGCGTTTCATTTTGCAGCATTACCGGCGAGAATAGCTGTCGAGCGTCGGGATTGGAAAAAGGCTGCTGAACTCCAGCCCCGTACGCCGGAGTATCTGCCCTGGGATGCTTTTTCGTGGGCAGAGGGACTAACATGGTTCGCTCGGGGACTGGGTGATGTGCATACCGATGATATGGAAGGCGCACGAGAAGCTGAGGAAAAACTGGCAGATCTCAGGGAACAAGCAAAAGCGGCTGGAGCCAAAGATATGGCTATCTACATCGAAATTGATCGCCGTATACTTGCGGGACAAATAGCACATGTCGGGGATAATGACGATAAAGCTGTGGAGTTGATAAAATCCGCCGCTGGATTGGAATCTGGTATTGAGAAACATCCAGTATCTCCAGGAGCACTGCTGCCACCCAATGAGGCCCTTGGCGATCTACTTATGGAGTTAAACCGTCCTGATGAGGCACTTAAAGCTTATCAGGCCTCTGATGCCGTTTGGCCAGAACGCTACAATACGTTGTTGGGCGCTGCACGGGCCGCTCAAAAAGCTGGAAAAAATGAGGAGGCTCAGAAATATTATGAAAGGCTTTTGGCTAATACGGGTGAGTCAAACCGCAGCAGTATTGCTGAAGCAAAAGAATTTATAGCTAAAAATAAAATTAATCATAAATGACGAGATGATTTTATGTTTGGACGTATACTTTCTTTCATCTACGGAGTTGTCGACTATATTATCTTTCTGGGTTCTTTCCTTTACGCAATTGCATTTGTTGGCGATTTCTGGGTACCCAAGACCATTAATGCAGGGTCCGAAGCCGAAATTTTTTGGCAGGGATTGTTAGTTAATGCCGGGTTACTAGGCCTGTTCGCCTTTCAACATTCAGTAATGGCTCGTGATGGATTCAAAAAATGGTGGACGAAAATAATACCTAAACCCATTGAGCGAAGTACGTATGTACTGCTCAGTAGCCTGATTTTAATTCTGCTTTTCTGGCAGTGGCGCACCATGCCGGAGGTAATCTGGAGTGTGGAATCAGGAGTATGGCAGGTCGTTTTGTTCGGATTTTTTGGGCTGGGATGGGGGTTGGTATTCCTATCTACTTTTATGATCAATCACTTTGATCTTTTTGGGTTGCGTCAGGTGTACCTGCATTTAAAGGGTAAAGAGATAACACCTATAGAGTTTAAGGAACCCGGGTTTTACAAATATGTACGGCACCCGCTGATGCTGGGATTCATTATTGCCTTTTGGGCGACGCCTTATATGACACTCGGTCATCTGGTGTTTTCAATAGCGACGACCGGGTATATTTTTGTCGGTATATGGTTTGAGGAACGTGACTTGATTCGTTATCACGGGGAGAAGTATAAAGAATACCGTGAACGCGTGCGAATGCTCATTCCTTTTCCCAAAGAGAATTTAGGAGATTAAAAGTTGATCATGTGAAATGCAGTTGTCAGACAATTCAAATCCGAATTTCCATAAAGAGTTGGTGAAATTTTCGGACTGAAACTAGTTACTGCTATCAAATAATAACTGAAGATAACTATGGTAATTAGAAAGTTGCTGGGCAATGACTTTATTTTCGTTCAGGGATTGAGACAAAACGAACGATCCTTCGAAAATCACCATCAGCATGTCCGCCAGGCTTTGAAGGTTCACGTCTTGGCGGGGATGATGCTTCTGTTCGATTTTTTTGAGCTTATCAAGAACCCTCGTCCGCCATAGCAGCATGGATTCCCGTATAATTTCCAAAATTTTGTGGTCGAAAAGCTCCGATTGTTGAAGATAGGAGGCAAACAGGCATCCCGGGAAAGGTTCTTCCAGTGATTCAATTTCCTGTTCAAAAAGTTTTATAAAAATAAGTAATTGTTGTAGTGGGTCGTCACTAAGCCCTTCTGCTTTGACCAGTGTTTGTTCGAGGTGCTCGGCATCCTGGTCTGCATAACGTTGTACCAGCTCTTCTCCCAGTTCTGCTTTGCTGGAGAAGTGATGAAAAAAGGCGCCTTTGCTTACACCTGCCTCTTCGATGACATTACTTACTGTTGTCCCTCCGAATCCTTTATCAAGAATGATCGATTCGGCGGCATTCATGATTTTTGTACGGGTGTTTTCGGGATCTTTGTTCATAATTATTGGTTATAACATACTAATCAGTTTGTGTAAATAATGTTTCTTAAGATACTGAACACTTCTAATTAAGTAAAGAGATGTGGTTTATTGATTAAAAAGAAAAGAGTAGACAATATATTTCTTGACAAAGTAGGTGATATTTTTGTAACATACCGACTAGTTGGTATGTAAAATTTAAAAAGAGGAGATTATGTGTAATACAGCAATCACGATGCCTCAAACGGCAAGCAGTGAGACGGGATTTGACGAATGGTTTGTAACCGCGTTAAATAGCGGTGCTTTAATGATGATGATTTCAATCGGTCATCGCACCGGTTTGTTTGATACTATGAGTGAGATGGATTGGACTGATAGTGCAGGGCTGGCAAAACGGGCGGATCTTAATGAGCGATATGTGAGAGAATGGCTGGGTGCAATGACAACCGGTGGGGTGGTGGAAACAGATAACTCTGATCGTTACAAATTCCCAAAAGAACACGCTCAATTTTTAACGAGAAATACGGAGTTGGATAATTTGGCGGTCATGGGCCAATACATCTCAGTGCTCGGAAGTGTGGAAGATGATATCGTCGAATGTTTCCATAATGGCGGGGGCGTACCGTATGAAAAATATGATCGTTTTCATGAAGTAATGGCCGAAGACAGTGGAATGACGGTAGTGGATGCGCTTGAAGATCATATCCTGCCGTTGGTTCCCGGGCTTACTGAAAAGCTTCAACATGGTATATCCGTTCTGGATGTTGGATGCGGCCGCGGACGAGCAATGCTGAAGATGGCCGGGCTGTTCCCGAACAGTACATTCAAAGGCCTGGATCTGTCAGAAAAAGCAATAAGATGGGCAAGAGATGAAGCAAAGAAACAAGGTCTGAAAAATGTGGAGTTTGAAGTTCGTGACGCCAGTGACTTTGACCAAACAGCTGAACTGGAGGTTTATGATTTCGTGACCACCTTTGATGCTGTTCATGATCAGGCTAACCCGCTGGCAGTGCTCAAAGGGATCAATCGTACCTTAAAGCCGGATGGTAAGTATCTGATGCAGGATATTTACTCTACCGGACATGTGCATGAAAATATGGATCATCCGTTGGGGCCGGCGCTTTATACGGTTTCGTGCATGCACTGCATGTCGGTATCACTGGCCCAGGATAGGGAAGGACTCGGTGCTATGTGGGGCCGTGAGAAAGCACAGGAACTACTGCAAAAAGCGGGGTTTGAAGATATTGATATTCACCAGCTAGATCACGATATCCAGAATGATTACTACGTGATGGAGAAGTAAATAAGCCTCCGGGAAACAGTAATTGAAATTTAAATGGACAATATTCTATGTTTTTGTTTCGAATTAATAAACATATATATCGGACTTGTTTTTATGTAGCTACTCTATCATTTCTGTTAATTGGAATGATTAATTTTGCAGCTTGTTCACAACAGCAAACCGAGAGTAAGCATATTACCGAGGGGCAGATAGCGCCACTTCTCGATGGGATGGGTAATCATCATTTTAAGATTTCTACTAATGACACGCTGGCACAGGATTTCTTTAACCAGGGACTCATCCTTTCCTATGGCTTTAACCATAAAGAGGCGCAACGTACGTTCCGACAAGTAGCAAAATTAGATTCGGAAAATCCTATGGCCTGGTGGGGGGCGGCGCTGGTGTTAGGACCCAATATCAATGCTGCGATGGCAGAAGATAATATCCCCCGAGCTTGGGAAGCACTTCAAAAAGCACAAAAATTAAAGGAAAACGGTACACAAAAAGAGCAGGATTATATTGATGCTCTTTCTTATCGATATTCAAAAAATCCGCCGGAAGATCGCATGCCGTTGGATTCGGCCTATGCCAAAGCTATGGGTGAACTAGCAGGGAAATACCCGGATGATTTGGATGCCAAAACATTGCATGTGGAAGCGTTGATGGATTTGCATCCTTGGAATTATTGGAAACCAAACGGCGATCCTCACCCATGGACACCGGAAATATTGAATATTTTGGAATCGGTGATAGACCGAGATCCTGACCATCCGGGAGCAAATCATCTATATATACATGCTGTTGAAGCGCAAAGGCCTGAGAATGCTTTGTCTAGTGCCAACCGATTGCGGAGCCTGGTACCAGGTGCGGGTCATTTGGTTCATATGCCATCTCATATATACATACGAACAGGAGACTATCATGAAGGTACTTTGGCCAATGAAAGGGCAGTAAAAGCAGATAATAAGTATGTGACGCAGTGTCGACAGCAGGGTATTTATCCGTTGGCGTATGTGCCGCATAACTATCACTTCTTGTGGGCAACAGCCACCATGGAAGGGCGTGGGGAACGTAGTTTGGAAGCCGCAAAAAATACCTCTGAGTTGGTAGACACCAAGACTATGCGTGAACCTGGAATGGGTACTCTGCAGCACTATTGGGTAATCCCCTTATATGATCATGTTCGTTTTGCAAGGTGGGATGAAATTCTATCCTATCCCGAACCAGCCGATGATCTTATTTATCCCCGTGGTGTCTGGCACTATGCGAACGGGATGGCTTATATAGGTAAAGGCGACCTGGATAACGCAGCATCCGAATTAGCCAAATTAAAAACGATTGCTGTTGAAGATACGCTGCAGGAGGTGACTATTTGGGATATCAATACTACTAAGGAACTGATGCAGATTGCCAGCCGTGTGTTGGAAGGTGAGTTAAAGGCTCAACAGGACAACCTTGATAAGGCTATTGAGTTGTTGAATGAAGCCGTAAAAATTGAAGATCAACTTAATTACAATGAGCCGCCTGACTGGTTTTTCCCGGTTCGCCATAATTTGGGATCAATCTTGTTAAAAGCTGATCGACCTGCTGAGGCAGAAGAAGTCTATAGGCAGGATCTCAAGAAATTTCCCGAAAATGGCTGGTCTTTGTATGGATTGTGGCAAAGCCTGCAAGCTCAGGGCAAGAAATCAGAAGCTGATGAGATTAAAAAGAAATTTGAGGAAGCGTGGAAGTATGCCGATGTAAAGTTAACCGAGTCACGTGAATTGTGAAAGTGGGATGTCGCTATGTAACTTTTTAATATTGTTATTTAAAAAGAGTGCATTTGTAAATGATGTAAATTAACGCAATTTAAAACCTGGGAAAGCGTATAATGAGTAAGTTAAGTTTAGAAGAACTGAAGAATACAGCTACGTGGTATCAGGAACTGATGGTTCCGGCATTGTTTGAAAAATGGCCGGATCAGATTCTGGAAGAGGCAAAAATAAAGTCAGCAGAAAAGCTGCTCGATGTAGCTTGCGGTACTGGAGTCCTGGCGATTGCAGGAGCGGAACGATTGGGTGAAAAAGGCTTTACAGCTGGGTTGGATATGAATCCAGGTATGTTGGCTGTAGCTGAAAAACTTGCTCCTGATATAGAATGGCATCAGGGAACTGCGGAAGATATTCCCTGGGGTGAGGAATCTTTTGACGTTGTAGTCAGCCAGTTCGGCCTGATGTTTTTCGAAGATAAGCAGAAGGCTCTCCGAGAAATGTTTCGTGTTTTGAAACCCGGCGGGCGACTTGTTATTGCTGTCTTCGATTCTCTCGACAATATTCCGGGATATAAAATAATGGCCAGGATATTTGGTCAGGTTGTCGGCGAGGAGGTGGAGGAAGCCCTCAGATTCCCTTTTTCTTTGGGAGAGGTCGACGTACTCAAATTCCTTTGTTCTAAGAGTGGTCTTACCGGAGCTAAAATTAATACCTGTGAAGGGAATGCGAGGTTTCCGGATGTTAGAACCATGGTGCTTGCAGATGTCAAAGGGTGGTTTCCGTTGGCTCGCTTTGTACTTGATGAGTATCAGATTGATGAAGTTGTCACCAAGGCCGAATCAGATTTGAAGGAATTTGTCACCACATACGGAGCCGTAGTATTTCCAATGCCGGCACACTTTGTTACGATTACAAAAAACTAAATAAGCATAAAACTATGGCTGATCCAAAAACAATAAAAAAGGCATACGAAAGGAATCGCCGAGCCGTAGAGCTGCGTCCTCAAAAAGGGAAAAGTACTGCAGTTACCAAGGTCCGATTGTTTGATGGGACAACATGTGAGGTGCAACATAAGCACTGGACATTTAAGGTTGATATCGGAATCTCTGAAGGCGGCAACGATGCTGGGCCAGGGCCGGGCATAATGGAACGCGGGGCGCTGGGAAGCTGCTTGGCTATTGCCTATTCACAGCACGCTGCTATTATGGGGGTGCCAGTCGACAAGATAGAGGTGGATATAGAATCCGATTTTGATGCCCGCGGCATGCTTGCTATTGATGATCGTCCGCCGGGTTTCGAAGAGCTCAGGTATAAGGTATACATTGAGAGTACGGCCAGTGAGGAAGAGGTACAGAAAGTCATCGACAAAGCGGACAGGCATAGTCCGGTATTGGATGATTTTAAACGGGCCATCCCGGTTAAGCGCGAAGTAACGATAAAAACCATAAATGAGGAGAGATCATGAGACCCGAATTACAACGAAGAGTACAGCGATACGGATGGGATTACTCTTCCCCATATTATGAAAAGGGCTGGCAACATCAACTGTGGCCGGCTCAAAATCGACTGCTTGAAAAAGCAAGCCTGCAAAAAGACCAAAAGGTCCTGGATATTTCATGCGGCACAGGATTGGTAACCTTTCCAATTGCCAAAGCAGTAGGCGGGAAAGGTGAGGTTACCGGTATCGATTTGTCAGAAGGAATGATTGATAAGGCAGCTGAAGAGGCTAAAAGGAGAGGCTTTTCCAATATTATATTTCAGCATATGGATGCCGAAGAACTGGACCTTCCCGATGAATCTTTTGATGTTGCCATCAACTCACTGGGATTGATGTACTATCCCGATCCTGGAAAGGCCATCCGAGAAATGTACCGCGTGGTAAAGCCGGAGGGACGTGCCACTGCCTTAGTATGGGGGCGGCGAAAAAAATGTGGCTGGACCGATATTTTCCCGATTGTGGACCGGCGGGTGGAATCGGATGTATGTCCGCTTTTTTTCCAGCTTGGGACCGGGGAAACGCTCAAAAAGGTTTTTGAGAATGCTGGTTTTACAGATATTGATTCGGATCGATTTGATATGAAACTGCACTTTGATTCAGATAAACAGGCAGTGATCGCCGCTTTTCTAGGAGGAGCTGTAGCCTTGGCCTATCGTAAATTTGATGAACAAACGAAGGAAGATGCACATGAGGAATATTTAGAATCGATTGATTCCTATCGTAATGAGACCGGTTACGATATACCGGGTGAGTTTGTGATTGTATCGGGTAAAAAATTCGGATAGAACATAACTAAAGAGAGAAAAGTATTGTCAAATCGGTATCTATTATTTTTGTGGGCTTAGTATATCCATTTTTGGGATGGATAGGCGTCGATAGTTTTAATTTTCACAGATCCTTGGAATTCCTGTCACTTTTTTTTGTGTTTAGATGAAGCTAAATCAAACTAAAAAGAACATAAGCAGAGATTAGAATAAGGATATGAGCAATATTTTAATCACTGAATTGAAGAATCAGGGTCCGGGCGATATTCTTGACGCCATTGGCGGGGAAACAGATATTGATCCGGGTATTATAGGCAATATTGATATCAACGGATCAAGAGCTCTTGTAGAAGTAAATAATGGAAAAGCAGAAGAGTTGGCAACTCAGTTGAATGGAAAAAAAGTGGGTCATTCCAGGGTATCAGTCCGGAATATAGAAGAGGAAGATTTTAAGGATATTGAAACCATTTATGACTATGTAGACCGGTTCAAACAACTGGTTGAGCTGGAACGAGAACAGGAAATGCGGGAGCATGAGGAAAGTATCCGTACTCTTTCTGGTAAACAACGAGAGGCTGAAGGGAAAGCTATTCTTTATTTAAGGGGCCGTGACGAAGGCAATGCGCTCGAAGGTAAGCTGGTAAAATTTATGCGACAGCATAAAGGAGAGCCGCTCCCGGAGACTGAAATAGCTGTTGGCGACCTGGTGATGATTTCGCGTAGAGATCCGTTGCTCAGCGACAATCCCACGGGTACGGTAGTGCAGAAAACCAATTATTCCGTTACCGTTGCTTTTGATCAGCCCCGCAGCTTTATTTTTGGTGAAGGATTGCGGATGGATTTATATGTCAATGATATTACTTACCAGCGAATGAAGGATGCATTGACACGGGTGGAGGAAGCAACCGGAAGACTAGCCGATCTTCGAAATATTATGGTAGGCTTGCGTTCACCAAAAGAACCAGAGAAAGCAGAGGTAAATCAGTGGTTTAACAAAGAGCTGAATGAATCCCAAAAGGAGGCGGTAGCCTACAGCTTGGGTGCTGAAGATATTCATCTTATTCACGGTCCGCCGGGTACCGGTAAGACAACAACAGCCATCGAAGTGATTGAACAGGCGGTGGAGGCAGGACAAAAAGTGCTTGCAACGGCCGCATCAAATATTGCTGTTGATAATATGCTGGATTTTCTGTTGGATCGTGAGGTAAAAGCCGTTCGCGTGGGACACCCGGCGCGGGTAACGCCCCAGCTGAAAGAACATACCCTGGACAGCCTGATAGAACAAAATAAACAGTATCGCAAGTCGGAAGAGCTGCGTGCTCAGGCAATTGAGAAGAAAGAGGAACAGGAGGAATTCACGTATCCATCCGGTAAGTATCGTCGCGGTATGAGTAATACCAAGATCAAAGAGCTTGCTGAAGAAGGAGGTAGTTCACGCGGAGTATCCAAAGATAAAATACAGGGTATGGCCCGTTGGATAGAGCTGCAGGATGAGATTGAAGCCCTTTTTGAGGAAGCGGATCGGCTTCGGGAGGAAGCCGTTAATGAAATTCTGGAAACCAAGCAGGTTATTTGTACAACCAACAGCACCGCCGGCAGTGAACTGGTAGAAAACCGCGAATTTGATCTCGTTGTGATTGATGAGGCAACGCAGTCGACTGAGCCGAGTTGTTTGATCCCTATTACTCACGGAAAGAAGATTGTTATGGCTGGAGATCACCGGCAGTTGCCTCCTACAGTGAAAAGTCGGAAAGCCGCTGACCAAGGATTGGAGGACACCCTTTTTGAACGACTTGCTGAGAAGTATCCCGGCATCAAGAACATGCTGGAGATACAGTATCGCATGCACGAAACAATTATGGCATTTTCAAACGAGCAGTTTTATGATGGAATAATTTCTGCCGATGAAAGTGTGAGGACCCATACGCTCGAAGATTTCCAGCTGGATATCAATTTGTTTAACAATAATTTGACGGAGATCCTTGATCCGCACAAACCGCTTGTTTTTGTGGATACTTCCGGACGCGATGCTGCAGAACGAATACGACAGGGATCAACATCCAAAGAAAATCCCGAGGAAGCGCTGCTGGTTGCACAGATGGCGGATAATTTACTGCGATCGGGGATGCGACCAGAGAATATTGCTGTTATTAGTCCGTATAAAGATCAGGTTGATTTACTGGACCGTAAAATTGATGCGGAAAACCTGGAGATAAAATCGGTGGATGGTTTCCAGGGGCGTGAAAAAGAGGTGGTGATTATATCACTGACGCGGAGCAATAAAAATAGAGGCATAGGTTTTCTTAAGGATGTCAGACGATTCAATGTATCGCTAACCCGAGCCGAACGAAAACTTATTGTTGTGGGGGATAGTTCTACAATAACATCCCATGAAATCTACTCCCATTTTATTGATTATGTACGACAGAAGGGAAGAGTGATAGAGTTATAATCATCTTTTACCCTCTGCTTCGCAGCCCGCAGTGCTTCATACTGTCTCAACGATGTGCTGGATGCCGGTATCTGGGAAAAGAAAGTTTCGGCACGATGTGGGGGACGGCGAAAAGAATGCAGGTAGACCAACGTTTTCCTAATTTTACAACAACTTTTCTAAGAAAATTTGATCCACATCCTTGATGGGAAGACTATAATCCAAGATGAAGTAGAAATAGACAAGGGTTATTTATACATTTACTTCTAATAAAGAAAAGAAGGGATGTATCCAACCTGATAAAACGGGGGAGGGTTGTGGAACAAGATATACAATTTTGTACTGCTCCGGATGGGGTTAAACTTGCCTATGCAATTTCTGGAAGCGGACCGCCACTGGTACGGGTTGCCAACTGGCTAACCCATCTGGATCTCGATTGGCAAGGTCCGATATGGTCTCACTGGTTCCGGGAGTTTTCCAAAGAAAATACGTTGGTACGATTTGATCAGCGTGGTTCCGGTTTATCTGATAGTTCTGTTAAAGAACTATCGCTGGAGGCTTGGGTACAGGATCTTGATTCCATAATCGATGATGTCGGTATTGGCAACTTCCCTTTGTTGGGATTTTGTCAAGGAGGACCCATTGCCCTTGCTTATGCAGTTCGCAATCCTGAACATGTAAGTCACCTTATCCTTTTTGACAGTTATAGTCAGGGAAATTTGGCAGATGGTGCTCCATTAGAGAAGCAAAAAGAAGCAAAAGCCCTTACAGAAATGATTGAAGTAGGATGGGGACGGGAAGATACCGATATATTTCGTCGAATTTTTGCAGATCTGCTTATGCCGGGAGCTACACAAGATGAACATAAATGGTTGGCTGAGCTGCAGCATCAAACGGCGTCACCATCAATGGCTGCTCGGCTATGGGAAGCTTATCACAACATTGATGTTGAACATTTGGCCAGCCAGGTAAATATCCCCACGCTAATTTTTCATGTAAAGGGGGATAAGGTGATTCCTTTTGAGGCTGGCCGCAGATTAGCTTCTTTGATTCCCGATGCCCGGTTCGTTCCTTTGGAGAGTGAAAATCATATCCTTTTGGAAGATGATCCCGCCTGGGATCGCTTTTTGGCAGAAGTGAAAAATTTTATTGGTTCTTCTGGATCGGATGCCATAATCGACGATCCGCAGAAAGTTTTTCCCGAACTTACGCCCAGAGAATGTGAGGTGATTGATCTGATTGCGAAGGGATTTACCAACAATGAAATTGCCGACCGGCTGTATATCAGCCAAAAAACCGTACGTAACCACAACACCCGGATATTCAGCAAACTGCAGGTAAATTCCCGTTCCAAAGCTATTGTGTTGGCTCGCGAAGCTGGGTTGGGGAAAGAATAACCTTTTTCTTCCTGGATGGGACAAAAGTCCCAGTCGAATAGAGTTATTTTCCTAAAAAATTGAGACCCTCGTCCCGTGATTTTTTGATGGAGTTTTAATATCTGTCAGTAATATCAGATTAAAAAACGAGCCAGATACTTACAAACCAGTGCTACGCTTCTTTAAGAATCAAAGACTGATTTTAAAAAGTTGTCTATTAAGCAGTTTATGAAACTATAATTACCACCCGACAAAGTAGCTCTGGGATAAACGAGTAATTTCAAATTTATCAAATAAAAACTCATAGAAATGAAATCCAATAATCAACGACCAAAGGAAACAAAACAAGATCCTGAATTTACTGCAAAGCAATTACGCAGGCCTTCAGGAGATTTTGCCATGGAAGTGGGCCAGAAGATGAATCAGGTGAACAAACCACTCTATGATCTTACCTTCGAAGTATTAGAGTTGCAAGAGAATGACCACATATTGGAAATCGGTTTCGGTAACGGGAAGTTTTTTAAGGACCTTTTTTCAATTAAGAATAAAATCCAGGTAAAGGCGATAGACTTTTCCGAGGAAATGGTAGAAGCGGCAAGGGAAGAAAACCAAGAAGCTCTTTCATCTGGAATACTGGATATAAAGTTGGGAAGCAGTGAGGCTATTCCTTTTCCCGATCAATCATTTGATAAGGTATTCTGCAACATGGTAATCTACTTCTGGGATCAGCCGGAAAAACATTTAAAAGAAGTCAGACGGGTGCTGAAACCTGATGGTACATTTTATACAGGTATCAGAACCCGGGAGAGCATGCGTGTTTTTCCTTTTATCGAATATGGATTCAATCATTTATTCAATGAAGGAGTGGGAAGAAATTCTGAATCAAAATGGATTTTCATTTGAAGAGAGATATAACAGGATGGATCCGGAAATAGAAGTTCAGGATAATAAGATTCGCCTCGAATCATGCTGTATTGTAGCAAGGAAAGAAGCAGGCATCTTGTAAAATAGTATGGAACGTGTGGAGTCGGGCTTATATTCGTTATCCAATGTGAGCTGTTCCAATTTAACGCTATACCTTTCCTTTTGATGCTTGGGACAAGAGTCCCATTCAAATAAAGTTATATTCGTCAAGAATTGAGACCCTCGTCTCATGAGATCCTGATGGCATTTTTGTATCTATAAGTGTCATTCAAACAAAAAAAGAGAGGTAAACAAAATGGGTCGAATATTAGCTTTTATCTATGGTATAATCAGCTATGCAGCATTTTTAGCAGCGTTTTGTTACGCAATCGCATTTGTGGGAGATTTTTATGTGCCAAAGACCATCAATTCGGGTGAGGCCGGTACTTTACTGCCTTCACTTCTAATTAACACTGCACTGTTGGGGTTATTTGCCATTCAGCACAGTGGCATGGCTCGACCGGGTTTTAAAAAATGGTGGACAAAAATCATCCCCGAACCAATCGAGCGAAGTACTTATGTGTTGTTGGCAAGTGGCGTATTATTCTTATTGTATTGGCTGTGGCAACCGCTTCCGGCAACTGTCTGGAGCTTAGAAAACGAAATTGGCCGATGGATACTCTGGGGACTGTTTAGTCTCGGTTGGGGATTGGTTGTATATACCACGTTTTTGATTAGTCATGCACACCTTTTCGGTCTGACACAGATCCGAGATTTTATAAAAGACCGTGATCTGTCGGAACCGGATTTTCAAACGCTGAATCTCTATCGTCATATGCGTCATCCAATGATGCTTGGGTTCTTTTTGGCCTTTTGGTCTACTCCGGAAATGACGATTGGACATCTACTTTTTTCTATTGCTACTACCGCTTATATACTTATTGCTCTTCAGTTAGAAGAAAATGATTTGGTTAAGGCCTTCGGAGAGCGATATCGGAAATACCGCCAAAGGGTACCCAAGTTTATTCCAAGACCGGGACACAAAGCATCAATCGATGTAGAAGAAAAAAGCAATGAATCATCCCAGTCTCTATCTGAAACTTTAATCTCAGAGGAATAGCACATCAACAAAGTCATATGCGCGGTGATTTTGAACATGCTGTCAAAGTAAAACGAACAGTATCGATCGATGCTCCGCAAGTAACTATGACTTTTCGAATTTAAATTCATAAAACGGTTGCCATTGTTGAAAATCATGCTTCATCAAAAAGATACTATTTACTTCAAACGAAAAATCGAAAGAACGATCTTGAAACTCCTCCCAGGCACGTTCAAAATTATCAGGAGTCAAATCACGGTAAGCTAGCGTCATATGTGGGGTAAAACTTTTATTAGTTTTGGTAAAACCTAACTCATTTTGCAAGTATTCCATAAGGTTACCGTGCAGTGCTTTCATCGATGATGGATCTTTCACATCTATAAAAATCACATCATCACGAAAATGATTGAATCCGGATAGATGAACGGTAAAAGATTCCTGATCTTCAGCAAAATAGGTGAGATGCGGAACAATAATTTCTTCAATTTTTTCCGGCACTTTAAACGGAATCTGTAGAGTAAAATGAGGTGGTTTATGGTAGGCTTCTTTACTGTCAAACTTATTCATAAACTCTTTCTTCACTTCCTGTACACGATTGGTGATGTTATCGGGCGGTAAGATAGCAATGAAGTATAAACCGTCTTTTGACATAAATTTTTTAAAATTATTGGCTCATTTCTTCTGCTGCCCGTAGCGCTTTATAAACGTTTACGAGACCATCAGAAACAGAAAGCTCTGGAAATATAGTCTGTTCGGATTCCTCAGGATTTCCTTCGCTTGGCACAGTTACTAGCTGATTGGGATATTGTATACTGTTTTCGAGAATAATTTGACGAACTTGTTTAGCAGTTAATTCCGGGTAGTAAGCCATGATTAAGGCGGCAGTTCCTGCCACAACTGGAGAGGCCATGCTGGTACCTGACTGAAATTCATATTTATTATCGGGCATGGTTGAATAGATATCCACGCCAGGAGCGAAAAGATCGACGGTTTCATCTCCATAATTACTGAAATTAGCAATAAATTCTTCATTTGGCTTCCAGGAGGTAGCGCCGACACTCATCCAAAGAGTCGCAGCGGAATCACTTACAGCGCTACCATATTTATCAGTGGGGTAGTTTGCTGTTGTATCGGTATTTTGTGCACTGTTACCCGCCCCGTGTACCATTAGCACATTGTTTTTATTGGCATGAGCTACAGCTTTATCAACCACTTCTTTATGGGGAGAGTAGCTTTTTCCAAAACTCATATTGATGATATCTGCCCCGTTATCTACGGCATAGCGGATAGCATTGGCCACGTCTTTGTCGCGTTCATCACCATTGGGCACGGCCCGGATTGCCATAATATACGTATTGGTAGCAACTCCATTTACCCCAATTCCATTATCACGTTCCGCAGCTATAATTCCGGCGACATGGGTGCCATGACTGGGATCGGGGCCGGCGACATCATTATTTCCATAAATGCGTTCTGATTTGTCCTCATAATTATCCCCAACTATATCCCGCGGGTTGAAGTCTGGGTTGTAGCCATACTTTGCAAATTCATAAATCTGCTTTTTTTGGTCTGCAATAAGGGTAGAATCAATTTCATTTTCGAGGATATAACTCATAACGTTTTTAGCAAAATTCAATTCCTGACTGGTGGGGTCCAGCTCTTGAATGTCTTCATAGGAATAAGAAGAATCGGCGTAATGTTCGTCCAAAATATTTTTTGCCTCCTGCATGCTTTGATTTAGAGACTCAATATTATTGTACTGTTGATGTAACCTATTGACTTCTTCCTCGTAATCGGATTTAATTTGCTTATAATATGAATACTGTTCCTGTTTCTTTTTGCTAAAGGAAGTCGTATCCGCATTTTTAAATTCTTGGTGCAGAGAACGGTAGATTCGGGTAAGCTCAAAGGTATCGTGATTTACATTTTTGCCATCCGATCCTCCAATAAAATTCCACCCGTGCACATCATCCACATAACCGTTGCCATCGTCATCCTTTCCATTGTCTGGAATCTCATCCTCATTGATCCACATGACATCATCCAGATCCTCATGATTAGTATCAACTCCGCCGTCGATAACTGCTACCACAACTTTTTCCTCTGGAGAATTATCGCTGAGTATTTTCGTATAAGCTAGCTCGCTGCTAATTCCTCGAAATTGAGTTTGTTCTTCATCCCAATGATGCCAGCCTTCAGGCGGCTTAAGCATGGTGGAGAAGTCTACTGGCTGATCAACTTTCTCTTGAGGCGTGGTTTTATCTTGGGAGCTATCATTTTTGGTAGCCATCTGGCTTGATGAGCAACCGTAGATGGTGGCAAAAAGCGTTACAATTATAAAGAGTCGCTTGATCATAGATTTCAAAATTTGAGAATATTGATAAGTTTAAAAGAGGTACTATAAATTTTGGACAGATTCTAAAAAACGGTCTGAGGCTTTCTGGTAAGCCGACTGGATGCCTTGACTAACGTTTTTATTCAACCAGTTGCCCGCTTCCGATTCATAAAAAGATTGATACTGTTGCAGTACTTCATTATCCAGCCCGTGATACTTAAGTAAATATTGTTGGGTTAATTCTTGGTCGACTTGTCCCTGCATTCGGTTACGGAAGTTGTTAACAAAGTTGTCTATTTGCGAATCACTGAGCGTCCGTTCATCACTAAGCTTCCCAAATGCAGTAACAATGGCTCGAAAAAGAATAAGCTGGGATTCTGTCTCAGTTTCAGCAGCGGACATACTTGCTACCAAGGAGTTAATGAGCTTTGTCCGTGCATCGGAGGGGGGATTTTGTTCAAGTTCATATCTGTTTACAACACGCTTTCGTATACCCTGAAGGGAATAGAATTCTTGTTCGGCTTCCAGAACTTCTTGAATACTTTCGTCTTTAAGCCTCTTTGTTACTGACTGAGCCTTATTCTCATCAAAATTTTCCCGGAATACCTCTTGTGTATGGTAAACGAGCGAGTCTGCCGTGAAGGCCTGTAGGAATAGATCCATCATCTGGTCATTTTTAGAAGGGGATAATCCGAAGGGATTTTGAGAAAACTGCTCGTGTAACTCCCGGGGATGTTCATTTATTTTCTCTTCGAGAGGTAGTTCCTCAAAAATGTAATTAATGACTTCCGTTTCTGAATCTAAATTAGATTTCTGGGCAGAGGTTATAAATGGTAACAGAAAGAGACAAAGCGTAAGAAGGAAAAATTTTTGATGCGGCATGATCTGAAAAGAATTAAACTTCTGTTAAATCGAGAGTGTACCAAATGAAGCTAAATATAATTAAATAACCCCAAAAATATTTTTTAGGGCAACATAAATGGATGATATTCCATAGAGTGAAGTCAATTTTATAACATAGTGTAGTTTTTAACTGTAGGTATAAAAGAAAATTGTGATAACAATTGATAAGTATTCCAATCTATTCTATGGCGATTCAATTTCTCCTGTCATTGGAACGAAGCGAACCGGAATATTCCGCTGGTAACTGATCTCACCTTCTTGAGATTTAGTGACTTTTGTCAGTATTTGGGTTTCACCGGCTTCTCCCACCGGAGCGACCAGAATGCCTCCCTTTGCCAGTTGATCGATGAGTGGTTGGGGAACCTCTTCGGGAGCAGCGGTCAAAATAATAGCATCAAAAGGTGCATGTTCGGGCCATCCCTTGTATCCATTGCCAATCTTTGTTTTAATGGTATGATATCCCAACTTCTCAAAGCGATTTATAGCTTGTTTAGCCAAGGGTTCTACAATTTCTATGGTGTAGATAGAAGGCGTTATTTCAGACATCACTGCTGCCTGGTAACCGCTGCCGGTTCCTATCTCTAATACCTTTTTACCGGCTTCTAGCTCCAGCATTTCAGTGGTATATCCTACAATAAATGGTTGTGATATGGTTTGGTCGTGTCCAATAGGAAGTGGACGATTTTGATAAGCATATTGCTGATAACGTTCAGGTACAAACAGATGTCGGGGGACATGCCGCATCGCCTGCAAAACGCTTGAATCTTTTACGCCCTGATTTTTTACTCCTTCTTCCACCAGCTGATGGCGCTCCTTCTGGCGTTCTGAGAATCTTGGACGATTCCACTCTATTGTATCAGCAATTTGTGAGTCTAAAGAATCATGAGGGATGGGGATACGCGTATCTTGCTGACTTAAACCGCTGCTTTTCACTGCCCAAAAACTGAATGCGAAAAAAAGGAAAAGTAAAAAAGCGTGTATGTTTAGTATTTTCATGGAGTTGCAGTCTTATTTGGCATCATTACTTTAACAAATTATGCCATTTGTTTAGTTCATGCCACCAATAATGTTAAGGCATTAAATATTATAGTTTGGCAATAAAGTTTGCTCCTCTCTTCGTTATTAGCTAAAGTTTAATATACGGTTAACAACGTTGGATAACGCTTAATATCACTACAGGAGGCTCCAATGAGCAATCATCCACTCAATATAGAACTTTTTACCCAAGTCCAATCAGATTTTGAATCGTCTCAGTACAAAATTTTGGCTGGCTTAAAAAAGATTTCGGCTGATTTCCAGATGAATAAGATTTATCCGCATCTGAGTCATCTGGTTGATCTTTATACCGCTCTGGATGAGATACTGAACAGGCTCCGGGACTTGCGCAACAACTTTCCGAAAAGAATAAAAAAGATCGATTTTGTCAATCAGCGTATAGAGCATGAGGTCGTTTTTGTAGACGGCTCAGATCTCTCGAAAGTAGAGGATCTTATTGAGTGGGCTCTTCCACACCTTAAAGCAAAAATAGAAGAGGGAAAAGCAATTTACGAATTTGTAGATGACGAGATTAAATTAGAAGAGGTGGGCATTGTACCTAATTATACCGACGAAGGGTACTTTTTTGTGCCCGATAATGAAGAATCTAAACTTTTGCTCTTTCAATATGAGGTTACGGTTTTTGAAAGTTCACAGGACAAATACCGGTCTCTTAAAACCGCTCTTCTAAAAGGATTGGCAAAAGGCGAGGCTCATCGTTCTCCGAATGCTATTAAGCTGGATTTGATTAATGAAAACAGGGAGCTGCCCAATCCCGCTACCTTTGCCTTCCAGACGAACCTTGATTTCCCATTTCGGGAGACAATATTTCCAGTTACAAAAAGAAAACTAATGAAACAGCTCTTTAATTAAGTTGGCTTTTTTTAGAATATAGAGTCTGGAGTTTAAATATTAACAACGGCTAACGTACAGCGCGAGACACAAATTAACTTCTCAGATTTATTAAAAATTTTAGTTTCCCAAACGTGCGTCTGCTTGCCAATATGGATTGGAACAGCAATACCTTTAACCGTATTTCCTTTTTTGACTGACCGCAGATGGTTGGCATTTATCTCAACCCCAACAGCTGTTTTCCCTTTTTCCTTTATGTTTAGCCATCCTCCTACAGAGGCCAGGGTTTCAGAGAGGGCAACAGAAGCTCCTCCGTGAAGTAATCCAAAGGGTTGTATCGTATTTTCATTTACGGGCATGGAGGCTATGATCTCGTCGTCTTTAAAGGATTGAAAGGTAATGCCGAGAGCATCTCCCATATTATTTTCGGACATATCCAAAAACTGGTTAACCCGGGATTTGAGATTTGGCTGGATATACATAAATGATTCTGTTACAATTCATTAGCATAAGAAGGAACTGGGTAAGGTAAATAATTAAGAAACAAAAAATGGACTTTTATATCTCCTCCAAACGTTTAAATTACATAGAAACAGTCAAATAAAGAGCAGGCCGACATGGAATATGATCCCACAACAATTATTTCGGAAATAGATAAGGGCATTAGTAAGCATGATCAGGATGTTTATATAGCTACGAAACGCAATGGAGAGTGGATAGAAACCTCAAAAGATGAGTTTACAAGGAAGGTTCGCTATTTTGCATTGGGGCTGTATGATCTCGGAATACGAAAAGGAGATCGGATAAGTATACATGCTGAAAACAGCACTGAGTGGCTTATTTATGACCAGGCTATTTTATCAATCGGAGCAGCGAATGTTCCTATTTACACTACACAGCCCGCCGAGCAGATTAAGTATATCCTGGAAAACTGTGAGGCAAAAGTCCATATTGTATCCAATGATGAACTTTTTGCTGAAAGCAGATCTTTGGTAAAAGAGATAGGAAGTATTAAAGGAGTTATTACCCTGTTTGGTTCAGAAGAGGAGGGGATACATACTTTTGATACCATCATAGAAAAAGGGAAAATTGTTGAAAAAGAGAATCCCGACCTGTTTGAAGAGTTAAAAGAGGAAGTTGAACCTCAGGATCTTGCAACGCTGATATACACTTCCGGAACCACGGGAGATCCCAAGGGAGTAATGCTGACGCACAATAACATTGCTTCCAATTTACTAGCATCTTTGGAACGGGTCCCCTTCGATAAGAATGTGAAGGAAGGCGAACGGATGCTTTCCTATTTGCCTTTGTCGCACGTCTTCGAGCGGCTTATTACATACCTGTATTTACATATGGGATATCCCGTCTACTACATTGAGGAAGTAGATCAAATTCGGGACGACTTTGAGTCAATTCAACCGTTTTTTATGGCAACCGTACCCCGACTGCTGGAAAAAATACATACTGGTATAAAAGTGAAGGGGCAGGAAATGAGCGGCCTGAAAAAAAGGCTCTATTACTGGGCTATAGACAGGGCCGTGAATTATGATCCCGAGAATCCGCCAAGTGGATTAGAGGCCATTAAACATAAAATTGCGGACAAATTTGTGTATTCGAAGATCCGGGATCTTTTTGGCGGGAAATTGCTTGGATTTATTAGTGGAGGTGCAGCCCTTTCGCCCGATATCTTCCAGTTTTTTAATGCTATTGGACTGTATTGTGGTCAGGGATACGGACTTACAGAAACATCTCCGGTTATTTCAGTTACGGATGTGGATCATATGCGGGTGGGGAGCTCGGGAAGACCACTCTCCAATGTTGAGGTGAAAATAGCGGATGATGGGGAGATTCTTACAAAGGGACCCAACGTTATGGATGGGTACTTTAATAATGTGGAAAAGACCAAAGAAGTTATGACCGATGACGGATGGTTTAAAACAGGGGATGTGGGAAAACTAGAGGATAATTACCTGTTTATTACAGATCGAAAAAAATCGGTGTTTAAATTATCTACGGGTAAATATATAGCTCCTCAAATCATTGAAAATAAATTAATTAACAATGGCTATATAGATCAGGCAGTCGTGATCGGTTATAAGCGAAAGTTTTGTTCAGCTTTAATTGTACCTAATTATGAGAATGTAGAAAAGCGGCTGAAAAGTAAGGGTAAATCGGTATCGGATGAACCTAATAATGATGAGAATGTCAGAAAGCTCATCCAAAAAGAGGTCGATAAGGTGAATAATGAACTCTCACCTTGGGAAACCGTCAAGAAATTTGTAATCCTCAATGAGCCATTTACGATTGAGTCGGGTGAGTTGACTCCGACTATGAAGACGAAGCGCCCGGTCATTAATGAACGCTACGAGAAGGAGATCAATTCAATGTATGAAGAGGCGGAAGACGAAGAGGAGTAGTAAGGTGTCGGTATTATAATTTTAATATGAACTTATAAGAAAATTATTCATGAGTACATCAAAGTATGCTATTCAAAAGGTCGCAGTATTGGGTTCCGGAACAATGGGAAGTCAGATTGCCGCTCACTGCGTAAATGCTGGACTTGATGTTTGGCTACTCGACCTGAAAGATGAGGAAAGCGATCATCCCAACCAACAGGTGATTGATAGCATCAAGAAGCTTAAAAAGATGAATCCTTCTCCTCTGGGATTACCGGAATATGCCGACCGCATTAAGGCAGGAAATTTTACGGATGATTTGGACGTATTGGGAGAAGTAGACTGGGTCTGTGAAGCCATTATTGAAAAAATGGATATCAAAAAGCAGATGATGAGTGATATCGAGGATGTCCGGAAGAAAGGAACCATTGTTAGTTCTAATACCTCAGGGTTGCCAATTGGAAAAATAAGCGAAGACTGCTCGGACGAATTTAAGCAGCATTTCCTTGGGACCCATTTTTTTAATCCGCCTCGTTATATGAAGCTTTTGGAAGTCATTCCCACAGAATCCACGGCCGATGAAGTTACGGAGTATATGTCCCGTTTTTGCGAGCAGGATTTGGGCAAAGGGGTTGTTCAATGCAAGGATACTCCCAATTTTATTGCCAACCGCATAGGTATCTTTTCCATGGCTAATCTTATGCCTTACTTCTTTGAGGGTAGTTTTCGTGCCGAAGAAATTGATTTTCTTTTGGGCACGCTCACTGGTTATTCAAAAGCCGCTACTTTTCGTACGGCCGATATGTCGGGTCTGGATGTGATTCATCACGTTGCATCAAATTTGTATCCTGCTATTCCGGACGATGAATGTCGCGAAGTATTCGATTTGCCTGATATTTTTGAGCAAATGGTGGAGGAAGGCAAGCATGGTAATAAAGCGGGGGAAGGTTTTTATAAAAAGGTTAAAACTGAGACAGGTAAAGAGTACAAAGTCATTAATCCCGAAACGGGCGAATATGAATCCCAAATAGATCCGGAGTTTGAGAGTGCATCTGAAGCTGAGAAGAAATTTGATTCACCAGAGGAGCGTCTTCGATTTTTAGTTAACCAAGATGATAAGATCGGGCAGTTCCTGTGGGATATTCACCGTGATTTATTGCTTTATTCTGCGAACCGAATTCCGGAAATAACGGATTCTGTTGAAGCCATAGACCGGGCCATGAAGTGGGGCTTTAACTGGCAATTAGGTCCCTTTGAACGGTGGGATGCTATCGGGGTGCCTGAAAGCGTAGAGCGAATGCAGGATGAGGGGATAGAGGTTCCGGAGTCAGTACTCAATATGATCGAAAGAGGGCGCCATCAGTTTTATGACTATGAGAAGGGAACCGTTTACAATTTGGCTATCGGTGAAGCGCAAGAGCTTAGTCCACCGGCTGAAGGAGCTATTCAGGTTTCCGCACTCAAAGCTAATGATAAAGAGGTCTTTGGAAACGAGAGTGCCGGGTTATACGATATGGGAGAGGGAATCGCTTTATTTGAATTTCGAACCCGCAAATACACGCTTGGTTTTGAGCTCGTACAATCGCTCGATAAAGCGTGTAATATTGTCGAAGATCAATTTGATGCCCTGGTTATTAGTCACGATGGTGATAACTTTACCTATGGAGCCAACCTGATGGAGGCAATGCAGACATGGCAGAAGGGAGATAAAAAACGCGTGCGTGAAGCAGCAAAGAATTTCCAAGATGTAGCTGTTGGATTGCGTTACCGTCCATTTCCAGTGGTAATAGCGCCATTCGGTCGTTCTCTGGGAGGAGGAGTAGAATTTGTTTTACATGCCGATAAAGTGATAGCTCACCATGAACTCTATGCCGGCTTGGTAGAAGTAGGGGTAGGATTACTTCCGGCCGGAGGGGGAACCAAGGAGATACTTTATCGGACAATGCAACAGCTGATGGAAGATGAGCAGACTGATCCCATGCCGAATATTAAAGAGAAATTTAAAACTATTGGTATGGCTAAGGTCTCTGACGGAGCCCCAAAAGCTAAAAAAATGGGATATCTTCGTGAATCGGATCAGGTGGTTATGAACCGTGATCTATTGATTGCCAATGCTAAGGCTGAGGCTCTCCGGATGGCTGATGCGGGCTATCATCCACCGGTTAAGCCTCAAATAAAAGTGCTCGGTAAACAGGCATTGAGTTCATTGAAAATGATGCTGCATATTATGCACGAGGCTAATTTCATTACTGACTATGATAAAGTAGTGGCAGAAAAGGTAGCTTATGTAATGAGCGGTGGAGATTTAAGCGAACCGCAGGAAGTGCCAGAAGATTATATTTTGCGACTCGAGCGCAAAGCTTTTATCGAACTGCTGGAGGATGAACGAACACAGGCCCGAATCGAGCACATGCTCAAGAAGGGAAAACCACTTAGAAACTAGTTAACTGTTATTAGTTATTAGGAAAATGGGACAGAAAAAAAGAGCTAAATTCTTTTGAGGACTTGAAAGTATTGAGAAAGAAGAGCTTAGGAAATTGAGAGAAGAAGTTAGCGACTGTCAAAAATTGTTAAATGGATATATCAGATATTTGAAGAAAGCCAAGAAAGATTCGATGGGTAAGGAAAATGAAACGGTTTATGAATCTTTTCCAAATAACGTATAACTACTAACAAACAACAACATGAAAGATGCCGTAATTGTAGCTGCTGCACGAACGCCAACCGGAAAAGCTAATAAAGGATCACTACGCTTTACACCGCCTGATACGCTGGGTGGAGAAGTGATCAAATCATTGCTTGAGCGGGCACCGAATCTGCAGCCCGATATGGTGGATGATGTTATTTTAGGATGTGCTTTCCCCGAGGCGGCACAGGGTCTCAATATCGCACGCCAGTGTGCGGCACTTGGGGGGCTTCCATCTTCAGTTCCTGCCGCTACGATGAATCGGTTTTGCTCTTCCGGATTGCAAACTATTGCCCAAGCCGCAGAACGCATTATGGTAGGAGGGGCAGAAGTGATTATTGCTGGGGGAGTGGAATCAATGTCGTTGGTGCCCATGGGAGGCTACGTTTCGCGATTAAACCCTGAGTTGGTGGAGAACTATCCTGAAATTTATATCAACATGGGCTTGACAGCTGAAAATGTGGCCGAAAAATATGATGTGAGCCGTGAAGACCAAGATGCCTTTGCGTATCGCAGTCACCAGCGGGCTTTAAAGGCATGGGACGAAGGGTATTTTGATAACCAGATAGTACCTATAGAGGTCAAGGAAAAAAAGGTAACAGCCCGTGGTGAAGTCGAGGAGCAAGAATTTTTATTTGATACCGATGAAGGTCCACGGAGTGATACTTCAGAAGAGATTTTGGCAAAGCTCAATCCTGCTTTTAAACAAGGGGGGACCGTTACCGCGGGAAACGCATCCCAGATGAATGATGCTGCAGCGGCCGTAATTGTGATGAGCCGTGAAAAAGCCGATGAGCTGGGACTTCAGCCCATTGCTAAATATCACGGTTTTTCAGTAGCAGGGGTTCCTCCTGAAATTATGGGGATTGGTCCTGTAGAAGCGGTACCCAAAGTACTAAAACAGACCGGATTTGACTTGAAAGATATCAATCTGATTGAGCTCAATGAGGCATTTGCTGCTCAATCACTGGCCGTTATCCGTGAGCTGGATCTGGATGAAGATATAGTCAATATCAATGGTGGAGCCATTGCTATGGGACATCCACTCGGATGCACCGGCGCGAAACTAACTACCCAAATTCTGCACGATTTGCAGCGCCTTGACAAACAGTTTGGAATGGTTACAATGTGTGTAGGTGGCGGTATGGGGGCTGCCGGTATTTTTGAAAACCTGAACTAGATAGGAAGCAGCGAGCAAAAGTTAATCTTTGAACAATCCTTGTTGTCTGGACGGATAAACAACCCGTTTATCTTCCATGATTTGTGCCATATCCCTCAAGGAGTGTTTTTCAAGTTGACCGGGCCCTAAAATGTGGTTGACAGGAATCTCTCTTGCCACAAGAGCATCCGCGATGAGCTGTCGATGACACTGCCAGTAAAGTGCCTCGGCACACATAAGTGCGTATCTTGTATTTTGGGAAAGTTTGCTAAGTTCGTTAATGACTTCCTGAACTTCAGAGGTGTTAATATAATCCGAATAGGCTTGGAATCCTTCGCTTTTCCAGCCGTCATTGTTACTGTTTTTCTCAGGCTTTCCACGTCGTCCGCCTAATATCTCCATATGCCGGTAGTTGATGTTCCCCTCTTGGAGTGATTGTTCCAGGTTGCCCTTGTTAAAGTGGGGATGCCTGCGAGAACCGGGAAAACGGCGGACGTCAATCAGCAGTTGGATATGATTTCCCGTTAACAGGCTTATAAACTCTTCGATTTTGCGGGTAGAATGACCGATAGTGTAAGCAGTATTCATGGTAAAATATCCTAAATTGAATCTGATTACCATTGTTCAAAATAATAAATTGAAGCAAATAGTTTTTAATCTGGATTATAAATTATGTTTACTGAAGATACGTTAGCGGGAGAAACCATTTTAATTACCGGCGGTGGAAGCGGACTGGGATTGGCGATGGCCAAAAAGTTTGCTTCACTGGGCAGTAATATTGCTATTTGTGGCCGGACAGAGGAGAAGCTCCAAAAGGCCGTCGAGGGGATTGAAGAAGCCTCCAATGATAGTTCAGCTAAATATTATGTGGCTGATGTACGGGACTACGAACGTATTCAGGAGATGATTTCCGAGATAATAGCTGACTTTGGTGAAATGACCGGCCTCGTCAACAATGCGGCCGGTAACTTTTTATCAGCCTCCGAAGATCTGAGTCCCGGCGGATTTAAAGCCGTGGTCGATATTGTCTTGCATGGGTCATTCAACTGTACTCATGTCTTTGGCAATTACCTTATTGATGAGGGAAAGGAGGGAAATATTTTGAATATGGTTACCACTTATTCAGAATCTACCGGCTCGGCATTTGTGTTGCCTTCGGCCTGTGGAAAAGCAGGAGTTCTTACGATGACCCGCTCATTAGCTTATGAATGGGCCACCTATGGTATCCGTCTGAATGCCATTGCCCCGGGACCATTCCCCACCAAGGGCGCCTGGAAGCGTTTGGTTCCGGATAAAAGCGCAGAGGAGAAGTTTCTGTCCAAGATTCCGGCCGGCCGGTATGGTGATAAGGAGGAATTGGCGAATCTTGCTGCCTTCTTAATGTCTGATATGGCCCCTTATATTACGGGAGAATGTGTAGTTATTGACGGTGGAGAGCGGCTCTCAGCGGGACAGTTTAATTTTATTGATAAGCTTGGTTCGCGAGAAGAATTGAAAGCTTTTTTTAAAAAGATGCACAATAAGGGTGGCTAACAGTTTTACGATGCATAGTTGGCAGTGAGCAGGTGGAGGTTAGCCGTAGACGATAATCATCAAGAAGTATTCTATCTTCTGCGCAGCCGCTTGTCAATTTTATCAAGCGCTTTGGTGAGCTCCATTAAATGATAGCCGTTATAGATAGTTGGACGGTTCAGTTGAATTGATTTAATAAATTCAACTGCTGAAAGTTCTGCTGATTTTGAGGCGTCAAATGATTGGGTATTAAAGAAAAGATGCTCTCCTTCTTTTTTTTGTCCCAGTCGTACGGATTGTTCTAATACGTTACAGTCTGAGATAAAATTATTATCAGCGATAATTCGGTGGTGAGAATTCGTTAAGGCAGTCCCGCTCACGTAGATATTGGATGTTGCCCCACTGTCAAAGCGAAGAAAAAGGTGCATTAAGTGGGTATCTGCACTGCCTAATTGAACTGTTTTAAGGTCTATATAATGGACTGTACCTTTAATCCACCTGAGGCAAAAAGCGAGTTCATCAATCCATAGAAATTTAAAATCCGAATCTGATTCGAGCCGTTGATTATAATTAAGTTCTCGCACAATTTGTATAAAAGTCGGCTTTGTAATCTTTTTTGCTGTCCATTTTGATGCAGGAGCCAGTGAGGGCCAGTGGGAGAATTGGAGTAAAACATTCGCCTCTTCAGAGGCATAGTAAATTTTTTCAACAATATCGGAATCGGTTGGAAGGGGACCTACCAAGAAGGTATGTAAGCCCATTTTTACCGCATTTAATAGGTGATCAAGCCGGTCTTTAGACTGATCAACCAGTATGCAGGCATCAACCGGATGGATGTTTTTAACAGAAGGGGCAATGGTTACTTCAGAAACGGATTGGTGGGTTCGCAAATGATTTTCCCAGGCAACCGCACGTTCAGCGGGTCCAACAATTCCTATTTTCATATATGAATGCTTAATAAGTATTAGCTAACTCATAATTATGAAATAGGAATCTAATTTCAAAACATATAATCCAGCATTGTCGAACTTACACCTTAGTCTGGCATCACAAACATGAGAATGAGATAAATTAATAATGGAAATCCACTTAAAAAGGTGGCCACTACAAATAGTATTCGTACGATAGTAGGATCCCAGCCTAAATATTCGGCAATTCCTCCGC
The DNA here is from genome assembly GCF_039545095.1 of Fodinibius salicampi. Lineage (NCBI taxonomy): Bacteria > Pseudomonadati > Balneolota > Balneolia > Balneolales > Balneolaceae > Fodinibius > Fodinibius salicampi. The sequence goes on from NZ_BAABRS010000001.1 coordinate 55,913, forward strand.
ATACACCGGAGATCATTTTATCGCTGTGAGATTTTCTTAACCGAGCACCCATAACTTTAGCTGTTAAATTAGTTTTTTGTTTTGCTTTGTATTACGAGAAACTAAAACAGATGTTTCATATTATTTAATGTTTAAATAAAAAGAGAATCCAAAGTAATAAAAAGGAAAAAGAAAGGAAGTGTAAATAAGGTAAGGAGGGGAACTATCAAAAAAGTAAAGCAAACATCCTATTTGAATAATAAATATTAACCCTAAGAAAAGGGTTAATTTTCGTAAGTAAACTGTGCGGGAAGGATATACAAATCTAACGGGAAGAAAGGTGGTGACAGCAAAAGTCAGTAGAATAGCTGAGGCAAAGAGTGTAGGTAATTGCAGCAGGAATATATAAAATACCACAATGTTCCAGTAAGAGGGAAAGCCCAGGAAAAAATGGTTGTCTGTCTTTGCTTGTGTATTGGTAAACCCAAAGGCACTGGCAGTTGCACAGATGAGCAGCACCCAAAAGGGAATCTGCATCGTGGCATAGATCCAAAGGAGGGGAGCCACTGTCCAGGTGAGGAAGTCGACAAGATTATCCATCAGGGCACCGTCGATTTTAGCAGCGTGTTGCTTAGTTCCGGCGGCGCGTGCCAATGCGCCATCCACGGAATCGATCACCGCGGCTGCAGCCAAAGCCCACAGCGCCTCCTGATAATATCCATCATATATTAATATGAGGGACCATAATCCAACGGCAGCTCCTGAGGCTGTAAGCAGATGGACACTGTAAGCCGCTAACTTCCTCACAGATTGAAAATTAAGCTGTTAGAAATTTCTTTGATTACTGCTAAAATATAGAAAAAGCGGAACCTATGAAGCTCCGCTTTTAATTACAAATAAGTTCAGGCAGAAATCAAAACTTATTCAGATAAATAGTGTGAATAATTTTCAAAAGTTGGCAAAATGTATGCAACTACTAAAAAGCAGGACGGATTAAGTCTCGCTTTAAATGAATAACAATTTTACCAAACCATGTATGCACCTGATTTATCACTAGTAAGTATTTACCACCATACTATCCAAGTTATTATTGACAGGCTGTATATTTTCAGGATCTTCACCAGATAATTCCTGGGATGTATTATCATTTCCTTGTATCCTAAAGATAATAGGTAAAGAATATTGTACCCGTACCGGCTTACCGCGTTGTGTGCCCGGTTTAAATTCTGCTTCTTTAACTACTCTAAGGGCCTCTTCATCCAAAGATTCACTGACGCCCCGTATTACCTCCGGGTCCTCAACTTCTCCCTCTTCATTTACAATGAATCGTATAATAACACGTCCCTCATCTCCGGCTTCTCGGGCTTCCTCCGGATACCTGATTTTAGTGAATAGTGATTCAAGGCCACCAACTAATTCCGGCATTTGTTCTACTGCGACGAAATACTCTTCTTCAGGGGACGGTGGAGATGACTCCGGGGAATCCGGTGAATTTGAGTCAGTTCCTCCCGGACCAGTAGGAGGCGGAGGAGTCGGTGCTTCCTTCAGGTCAGAAAATACGGTTTCTTTATTAATATCATCCAAAAACTGAATCTCTAGGACCCCATTTCTTCCAGCTTCACCATATTTATCCAAGGCTTTCTGGTTCTTAAGGACATTAATAGATTTGATATACTTTGATTTGATCCGGGATAATGCATCGGGAGGATCGGTTTCGGTCACTTGTTCACCATTTAATACATAAAGCGGACGTTCTTTTGCATCCGGATTGGCAGACATTTGCACTTGTGCTTGCTGAAATTCGCTATTCGTTATTCCATTATCAGTGATATCACTGCAGGAGATCGTCAAAATAACCAAGCTTGCAGTTACCAGCGTCAGCAGGAAACTCGATCGAAAGGAGGAGGGGGTTATATTTTGAGTAGACATAATTTGAATACGCTTTTTAAGTGAGGAAGGATTGACCGCCATACTCCTGGCGAGATTGCTATTCTTATATTCCCGTTCAGCCAGTTCGTAAAGCAGGGCGGCATAGCGTTTTTTAGAAAATTGATTGTCTGATAATACTTCCCCATCGCAGGTTATTTCACGGAATTCCTGGCTGCTGTTGTACAGGTGGTGGATAAGCGGATGAAACCAGAAAAGGGCTTTGAGTACTAACAACATACCATTCAGCAGGAAGTCTTTGTGTTTTATGTGCATCAGCTCGTGACGAATGGCCATCCCCATTTTATCCGGATCTTCTTTCAGTTCGGCAGGAATGACAATCTTAGTGTTGATCCAGCCATAGGTAAAGGGAATGTTTGCGTGTTCTGAAAAAGCGATCAGTGGATTTAGATTGGGAACCGGATTGTTGCCTATGGAGATTTTGAGCTCCTCTACCTGAGGTAGCTCATTGAACTCCAGGTTCTTGGCCAGTTGTTTTAACTGAATGCTATTATAAATGAATCTCAGCAAATAATAGATGGCCCCGATCGCCAGGAAAATAGTGGTTAATCCAATCCATAACATGGGATCGGATAGGCTGTTCCAAGGGGTGGTCTGCGAATTTGTAGCAGAAATGCTGATAGGATTTGGTACCACAATGAATTTTGCTGCAACAGCCTGGGATGAGGCCAGCGCTTTGCCTAGCATTTCTATTAGGTACGATCCCGCGATTCCCAGGGGGAGGGCTAGTAATAAGGCCATTCGGCTGTGGTATTGGTAAACCGGGGGGATGCGGTCAGTACGGTGTAGAAGTATCGTAATTGGTAGAGCAATGACTGTCCACACAATTAAAGGAAACCAAAGGTTAGCTAAGGTTATATCACCGATTGTTTGCAAGATATTTATGAGTTCTACCATAATTAGTCCTCCATTTTATCAATCATCTGTTTAATCTCACCGAGATCTTTTTGAGATAAATCTTTACTATTTACCAGCGCCTGCACCAATTCTTTGGGTGAACCTTTGAACACTTTTTTCATAAGATCGCCAATAAGGCTTGAGCGGACGGATTCAGGTTCGCGGGCCGGACTGTAGACATAGGTTACGCCCTCTTTTCGATATTTTAGATATCCCTTATCTGCCAAGTTTTTCATGACCGTCATAATCGTCGTATAGGCAACTTCACGTGATTCAAGAATTCGATTCCGAACCTGTTTGACCGTTGCCTCTTCCAGTTCCCACACATGATGCAGAACTTCCATTTCAGTTTCCCCTAAAGGTGTAAGTGATTTTTTCATAATACTGAGGTATTTTTGTTTTTATTGCCCTAGTACTAAAATAATAGTATTTAGAAATATGTCAAATTATTTTTCTTCGAATACATTAATTTAGGAATAAATGGTTTCCATCTGAAATATCTTGAAGAGGAGAGGAAAGAGTTCTCTTACGTAAGGGGAGCGGATAGCGATAAGAATTAAAGATGTATAGTTCAAAAAAAGGCCTTCCCGGAGATCAGGAAGGCCTTTCTAATTTTATTATCAGTGAATAGTTACCAAATTAGGTCAGTGTAAATTCGGGAAGATGCTTAATCTTACCGCCATCCATAGCTGATTCGTGCGCGAGTAGTCCTACGCAGGTCCAGTTCGCTGCCTGAACAGCATTGGGATATGGATCCCGGTCTTCCAGGATCGCAGCCACGTACTCATGAGCCAGGTGCGGGTGCGAGCCACCGTGTCCGCCCCCTTGAATAAAGGAGAGGTGGGCATGTTCATCGGCATCGTAAACGCCTTCCTGGGTAAACTCCTGAATTTCCTCCGGCAACAAATGTCCGTAATCCGGCACTTCTACGCGCTCGGGTATTTCAGGCTCCGGTTTTTTAGCCGTGTGGATAACCGGATCTTCCCCTTCAATGAGTGGCCATTCAAAGGATTTTTTTGATCCGTAGGCATCAAAACTTTCCCGGTATTGTCGGGCTGTATCAAAGAGCGAACGGTAGATATGGGCAGAAAGATCGGAATCCTTTAGTTTGATATGGCATGTTTCCACAGCAAAAGGGGAGTCCGATTTTTCAATTAGGTCATCGCTGATTTTACCTGAGCCAAAGCAGGAAACATATTCCGCCTGGGCGTTAGTTAATCCAAGTACGGGACTTACCACGTGGGTGGCATAATGCATCGGTTTCATATACTCCCAGTACTCCGGCCAGCCTTCCATATCCTGGGGATGACTTGCCTGGAGGTACTGTATTTTTCCGAGTTCGCCCTTTTCATACAACTCTTTTACAAAGAGATATTCCCGGCTATAGACCACGGTTTCAGCCATCATATATTTTAAGCCGGTTTCGTTGACCGTATCGATAATTTCTTCACAATCTTCAATGCTTGTAGCCATGGGGACCGTGCAGGAAACGTGTTTGCCGGCCCTCAGTGCCATCAGCGAATGCTCGGCGTGCAGCTGGATGGGAGTGTTGATGTGTACAGCGTCAACTTTCGGATCTTCCAGCAGCTCCTCGTATGAAGTATACCGGGCATCAATGCCAAAGGCATCGCCGACTTCATTGAGATCCGATTCTGTACGCTGACATATTGCATACATATTCACATCCGGATGTTTCTGGAAAATAGGAATAAACTCTGCTCCGAATCCCAATCCTACAATCGCAATATTTACTTTGTTTGCCATAGTACTATATCTATTTATTTAAACGTTTGCTTTAAAAACTTAAGACCATTCTCTGCCATCTCATCCTGATCCGTAGCCAGAGGGCGCCAGATACATACGGCATCAGCTAATTCCTGATTGTCAGAGGTAAAACTTTCAATAGAGACAGTTCCCTCGTACTCAACGGCTTCCAATCCTTTTCTGAAACTTTCCCAATCGGTTTGTCCCGTTCCGGGCGTGCCGCGATAGTTTTCGGAAGTCTGAACGTGTATAAGCTGATCTCCAGCGGTTCGTATAGCTGCCTCCATACTTTTTTCTTCAATGCTCATATGGAAGCCATCCACCATAATTTTAGCGGCAGGATGGTTAATATCATTGACAAGTTGCTTGGCTTGTCCGGTGGTATTGATTAAATCAGATTCAAATCGATTTAGCGGTTCGATTGCCAGTTCAAGTCCGCGGTCAGATGCCCTTTGACAGACCTTGCGAAGATTGGTAACGGCCCGTTCCCACTCCTGCTTTTTCTGATCAGGAGATACCATACGTGCCTTTCCCACGGCTGAATACATCGGGCCAGCTACGAAGTCTATATCCCACAGTGTACAAAAGTCCATCAGTGCATCCATATAGTCGAAACATTGCTGGTGGACGCCCGGATCATCATGGGTGAAATCCCTGCTGGGACCGAATGCCCCGCATACCACAGCTTCCAAATTGTGCTCGTCAAGTGCTTCCTTCACTTTTTTTCCATCAATGATATCCGGGTCTTCTACCGGAATTTCAACCACATCAAAACCCAAATTCTTTATTTTGGGAAACAATCCAATTGATTCGGTATTAAAAGGGGAGGTCCAAACCCAGGTACTGATGCCAAATTGTATATCCACTATTTTAAATATGTTCTTTCTTGGTTAGCAATCTGATTAGTTTTCTGTTACAATCATGGTTCCCTGCATCGTGCGCCAATGGCCGGGGAACGTACATACATAAGGGTATTCGCCCGGCTCTTCGGGAGCTGTAAATGTGAGGGTTACTGATTGATCGGGATTTACTAATGCCGTTGCAAAAAGAACTTCAGACATGTCGGGAACATAATTGTTCTCGGCAGCATCAGTGTCGCCGGCCATTTCATCGGCGGCAGCTCCGACCTCTTCCAGGGAACCGGGTTCAGTGATAAGTAAGTTATGTTGCATGAAATCCGGATTTTCGAAAATAATTTCCACTTCTTCCCCGGCTTGGACAGAAAATTCCGTTACATCAAACTGGAGTTCATTTACCACAGCCTTAATGCGGATCGTGTTTGCATCTGATGCGGAATCCTGATCTGAATCTGAGGCTGTTTCTTCTCCTGTAGATGTACTGCTTGTAGCGGTTCTGTAGCCTTCTTCGTGCTTATTAGCAGCCAGTTTAATCGCTTCGGCCAACCATTCATCCTCTATTACATCTTCTTCCCGACTAAGTTCGAACAGGATTTCACCAATTTCATCCATCGGTTCCATCTCAATGGTTGCAAGAATAGCTCTGAGCTGAGTTTGTCGGTCTTCATCTTGTAAAACACCGGATTCAAGCAAAGCTCGGTTCGTTTCCGGCGTTCTGGGAAGTACCTGGATTGCTGCTTTTCGTACTCCGGCTGCCGGGTGCTCAAGTGCTTGAGTAGCGATATCTAATGCTTCTTCATTTGCTCTGTCAAGCGCACCCAACCCATGAATTGTCCAAAGGGCATGCAAGGCTGCACTGTTTAACCCAAGTTCATCCACCTCGGTATTTTCAACGAGCTCATATAAATCCGGAAGTACATCTGTTTCTCCTCGCTCAACTAGCAGTCGCTGAGCCGTTAACCGCCAGAACATGTTGTCGTTACTTAATGCTTCAACTAAGTCATCTGGATTCTCCTTTCTGAGACTCATCGATTCATTGGCAGTGGACTCTTCCCCTTCTTTGTAAGTAAGGCGATAAATACGTCCGTGTTGGCGATCCCGGTTGGGATTTATATGGGCATTCCCTTCGCCAGTCTCGGCATCATAGCCTCCACGTTCTTCTGAGGGAGTGGGATTATGCTGAATAATAAAATTATACCAGTCAGAGATCCAGAGAGAGCCATCAGGACCAACTTTGGCCTGAACCGGAGATACCCACTCATCATGGCCGGCAAAGATATTCCAACCGTCTTTTTCGGAATATCCAGCTCCGTCGGGCTCAATGATTGCGCGATGTACCAAGCCACCGGTTGGTTCACTTATAAAAGCGATTCGATTCCAGTATTCTTTCGGAAATTGACGGGCCGTATAGAATTTAAAGCCGGATGCAGCCGTAAAACCACCGAATACATCAACCTGGCGATAGTTCCGTGTAATCGGACGCATAGCATAGTGACCATCAATTTTCTTGGTTCCTGCATTCCAGCGTTCGCCTTCAGAACCTTCGGGCCATTCATAGTCTTGATAGTATCGTCGCGGAATTCCCATATAAACGGCATGCTCATTATTGGCAGTAGAACCAAAGACATCAAACGTTTCATTGAAGCCGAGTCCCCAGGTATTATTGGTCGTAGAGGTTAAGAACTCAAAATCGATGTTATCAAAATCGGTACTGAAACGATAGAAGCCCTGACGAAAACGGAGAGAATCTCCATTGATTTCGCCCTCAAAGCCTGAGTATCCAACCGATCCCCAGATATTATTGTCGAATCCATACTGCAGGTGGGAGGGGCCGGCATGAGTATCAAAGGTACCCCATCCAGACATTATCTTTTCTCTAATATCTGCTTTGTCATCTCCATCCGTGTCTTTCAGGAATATAATGTGAGGCGCTTGAGAAACGATAATACCACCATTAACAAAGGCAAGGCTGGTTGGAATATTCAGGCTGTCTGCAAAGACCGTTACCTTATCAGCTTTGCCGTCATCGTTAGTATCTTCTAGAATCTTAATTTTGTCATTACCGATTCCATCTTCTTCACGTACGGTATTGGGATAGTCAACCGTTTCTATGGCCCAAAGACGACCTTTTTCATCCCACGCAATGTCGACAGGATTGATAATATCGGGCTCGGAAGCAAACAGTTCGAGCTCGTATCCCACCGGAACCTGTATATGTTTTTGTGATTCTTCAGGAGAGAGTGGAAGCTGGTATTTGGGGGCAGGGTCCCGTTCCTCATAGTTGGGTATGTTATCACGCTCTTCATATTCAAGTTCGGGAAGAGTTGAGACAAATTGTTCCCAATTATCACGGACCTGATCACTTACCGACCATACAATACCATTTTTGATCAGTTTCTGAAATCCTTCTTTGGTCCAAGTCCGTTCATCGTGGCCGTAAGCAGTATAGAAGACCTTGCCGTCTCCATGCGTGCGTACCCAAGTCCATGGTTCTGTATGGTCTGCTCCTTCTCGCTCCATTAGAACCGTACGGTTATTTTCGTTGTGCTTAGTATGGATATACGTTTCATCCCATGTTTCAAATTCCTCCAGCCCTTCTGTTACCGGATGGTCACTGTTTATAATGTTAGCAGTAAAAGTGCCGGTGCCGTGTTCTTCAAACTGTGCACCAACAAGATCTACAAATTGTTCAGAGTTTCTGAAGCAGAAACTAGCCGAATGGATAGGGATAAAACCCTTTCCGTTTGACACAAAATCGAGTAGGGCTTGTTCCTGAGAATCAGTAATTTCCTCGTGATTGGCATAAAGCAGAAGCGCATCAAACTTGGCTAAATTTTCTTGATTTAAATCGCCCGGATTTTCCGTATATGTAAAGTTGATGCCATCATCAGCAAGGGCTGAGGCCAGAATAGGGGCATACGCCGCGCTGTTATGGTGTTCGCTGTCATGTCCGAGGAAGAGAACCTCAATTTTACGTGGCTGATCGTCAGTATTTTCTCTTTCTGTTGAATCGCAACCAACTCCCGTCAGTATCAAACAAGTTAATAGAATCCATCCCGCTAATTTTCTCATAGCTGCTGTTGTTAATTAAATAAATTTATGTGAGTGCTATAGTGCAGAAATTTACAAGTGTATTAAATACACTGAAAAGAGAGGAAATATTTTCGAAATTTGCAACATTTTTTTAATTGGGTGGGAATAAAGGAATAGAGTTTAAAGATACAGATAGATTGTCAATAGAGATAAAGTTATAAATGCTCAGTTTAATTTATTTTGTATTGAGCGTTACCAGATGTTACAATATGATTATGCAATTTTACTTTGATATAAAAAAACTTTTTATAAGATTAGTAATCGTTTGCATAATTTTTTTTAAAAATGTATTTAGGATACGTTCGAAAATTGATTATGGGGTTCAACACAGGTCTGAATTATTATTCCCCATAATACGCATTTTGGAATCAACGGGATTAGTTAGCTATAGGGATGTGTGAATTCTATTTGATAAATATTGTTTAAGAAAATTTTTGGGATCTGGTTTAAAAGACCTTCTGTTATACTATTGTTTTTTATTTCTGGATATATGCTGTAATTAATAATAAAAATACCAACTGACCATTTAACAACTTTGAAAATCAATTAACCATACCATTATGAATACATCTAATGAACCTTCTCCTCAAATTAATCGAAAAAAGTTGTTTTGGGGAATTTGTATTGCTTTGTTACCTACTGCTTTTTCGTTTGTTTTAGTCAGTAACATTCTGGGTCAGCTAAAAACGGAATTTATTTTGACCAATGCCCAGGTTGGATATATCGGAGGAGCGGCCTTATGGGGAATGGCAATATCACTATTAACCATTGGACCTTTCTTGGAAAAGTTTGGATTCCGAAAAGCCACAATCGGGGCCTTTATTGGTCACATTGCGGGGGTAACGCTCTTTTTAGCAGCTTATCCATTTGCAGGAGACCCTTTTGCCTATTGGATTCTCTTTCTTGGTGCCATTGGGTTTGGAGCCGGTAATGGCTTGATTGAGGTGGCCGGTAATCCTATGGTGGCTGCCCTGTTCCCAAAGAATAAAACAACTAAACTTAATCACTTCCACGCCTTTTTCCCGGGTGGCATGGTTGTAGGTGGTATATTGGGATGGTTAATGACTCAGACAGGAGTAATAGGACCCGTAGAAATCGGTCACTGGACATGGCAGATTGCCATTATCTATATTCCGATTTTTGCCTATGGCATTATGATTTTTCCCGAAAAGTTTCCAAAGACAGAAACTGCCGAAGCAGGTATACCTTTTAAAGAGATGGTTCGGTATACCTTTACCCATCCGTTGGTTTGGGGGCTGATTTTGTTAAAGATGATCACTCTTTCACTTGAGATGGGTCCCAGCCGCTGGATTCCCAATATCCTGCAGGCTGCAGGCATGCATGGAATTCTTGTAGCGGTATGGATAAGTGCTATTATGATGGTATTGAGAATGTTTGCTGCTCCTTTTGTCGAAAGATTTTCACCTCCCGGTATCTTGCTGGGTTCCTCTGTGCTCACTGGAATAGGACTGTTGATGTTTGCTTTTATTGAATCAGGAACAATTTCGATTATGCTCGCAGCTACGGTATTTGGCTGTGGAGTTGCGTTCTATTTCCCAACTATGGTTGGATTAATGAGCGAGAAATTTCCGAAGGCAGGGTCATTGGGTATTGTATTATTGATTGGCTTGGGCTTTTTTGCTGCAGGCGGTTCTAACGGAATTATGGGAGAAGTTGCTGATCAGTATTTGCCTGAAAAATTGGATGAACAGCAGACCCTATCTATTCTTGAACAGGTGGAGGATCGTTTCCCTACCTACGTAGCAAAAGCTGAGAGTGCATCCGGTAATCTGGAACAATTAGCAGAGTTGGGCTATCGTCCCACAGATGTACAGAATGTATTGGGACAGGCAGAAGATGCACTCGCGTACTACCGGGAACATGACGAGTTTGACGGGACGCTAACCGGAAATGCTCTGAGAGCATTGGTAGATACAGGTGTAGAACAAGAGCAAGAATTAATTAATGAAGCCGCATCGATACTGCGACCCGCTGACAATTATGGGGGAAGAATGGCCTTCCTTTGGATTGCACCGCTGGCCTTTTTGGTAGCACTTGTATTTTTGATCGTTTTTATCAACGACAAAAGAAAGGGCGGATACCAGGCAGTGTCGCTCACAGACGATACAACACCTGAGACAACTTAACTCTCTTCTTAACTTATTTTTCTTTTACGGGTCAGGCAACCAATAGCCTGACCCTTTTTTATTTTTAGCACTTTTTACTGTGATTCAAAAAAAATTATACTTGATGAATTGCAGTTCTTCCTCACTGCCCCATAGTTAAATATGCATTTGTGAACAACTTGCAGAAATTTACGACTGATTATAGAGAAAAATTATTCTATTTTTTTACAAAATTGATCAATTTTATTTAGGTAAATAAAGATAAATTTTTCGGTTGTAACCTGTTATGTAATATGCAGTTATAGTAAAATTATATATCAAACTTATAATATTTATTCCCTTCTTTCTTACTTTTTTACAAAAGTGTATGAAAAACACTTGCATAAAATTTTAATTATTCTTAAAAATAAGAAGTGTGAAAATAACACTTGGGATGGGAGGTAATGTAGATATACTCTTCTGAGTGTTCAGTGACACTAAACACATAGTCAGATTAATCAAAAAAAGGGATACTATGAAGAAAAAGTGGGATACTATAAACAAGAATATACGAAGCGGATTTTTTCTGTTTGGATTTCTGCTATTACTACTATCTGTACAGGAGGCCCAGGCCCAGCATGAGGTTTCGGGAACGGTATCGGATGCAAGTAATGGCGAGCTACTTCCGGGAGTTAATATTTTGGTAAAGGGAACGACTACCGGAACATCATCTAGTACAAATGGAGAATACAATTTAGCCGTGTCTTCCTCATCAGATACCTTGATTTTTTCTTTTGTGGGGTTTGAATCGCTAGAAGTACCGATCAATGGTAGAGATGAAATTAATGTCAATCTACAACCTCAGGCTTATATGGGGGAAGACGTAGTGGTTGTCGGTTACGGCACACAACAGAAAGTGAACCTTACTGGTTCAGTGGCGTCGGTTTCGACTGATGAGATGGCTGAAATACCAGTCCCGTCAGTGACGCATGCACTGCAGGGTATGGCTCCTGGAATGCAGATTCTGGATGGCGGAGACATGCCGGGGCACAACCAACTGGACGTGCTGGTTCGGGGACAAGGATCCTTGGGTCGAGGAGGTGACACTGGAAGTGCTGAGGCCTCTCGTCCGCTGGTACTGATCGATGGGATCGAAGGGAGCCTTGACAACGTCGATATAGAGGACGTGGAGAATATTTCTGTACTGAAAGATGCAGCATCGGCAGCGATCTACGGGTCACGTGCAGCGAATGGTGTGATTTTGGTTACCACAAAGCGTGGATCTGCTGGTGATTTGCAAGTCACCTACAATGGGTACATGGGAATGCAGGATATTACAGCATGGCCGGAGCGGGTTGACACTGAGACTCATATGCGGCTCGCAAACCTGGCCCGGGAGAACCTTCTGCGTTCATGTCTTGATGGTCGCGAAGGACAGACACAAGCAGAGTGCCAATCCAACACTAACTATGCCCCGCGCTATACGGAAGAATATATTCAGAACACACTAGCCGGAGATCAACCAGATAAGTATCCGGATAATGAATTGGTGGATGAAATTTTCAATCGGGCACCGATTCAGGATCATTCACTTAGAGTTTCCGGCGGAAATGAGGCGGCGCGTTATTCCCTCTCGCTCAATTATATGGCAGAAGATGGATTGATGGCGAACACCGGTACCAATCAGCACGGCATACGCCTCAACACCGACTTTCAGCTGAATGACGAAATCTCTGGTGGTGTAGACTTGTCGGCTAATCGCAGTTGGGATATTAGGCCGGCAGAAGAATGGGCATCGAACTTCTACATCGTTCACGATACCCCGCCAACGGTTAGGACTCGTTTTTCGGATGGAACCTACGGTACAAATTTATTTGGTCGTAGTGCACTGGCCTCTGCCGAGGTTAGCGGTGATGAGCAGCGGGTATTCTGGGATGGTACCGTTACAGGTCGTTTGAACTATCGAATAGCGTCATGGGCAGAAATACAGACGCAAGCTTCTTTCGACTACGGTAGTATGGACTGGGAGTTCTTTAGAACTGATCCCGATCTCATTGAAGAGTATCCCGATGATGGGTTTTACTGGGGGCCCAGTTACGGAGAAAACCGGACATTCACGGATAAGCAAACGACGCTCCGGGCGCTGATTGATTTTGACCATACTTTTAGTGACAATCATCATATTTCCGGTGTGACCGGGTATGAACAGACGGAATCCAACTTTGAAGAGTTCCGGGCTTCGCGAGATCAGTTTTATAATAACCAGCTACGCCAACTGAATTTGGGTAACGCAACGAACGATTCAAATGAAGGTTTTGGAAGCAGTTGGGCGTTGCGCTCAGTCTTCGGTCGTTTAAACTATGAGCTGATGGATCGTTATCTGTTCGAATTCAACGCCCGCTACGATGGATCAAGTAGATTTGCCGAGGGACATAGATATGGATTTTTCCCGTCATTCTCACTTGGCTGGCGAATTACGGAGGAGTCGTTCTTCAACGTCGACTGGGTGGATGAGCTGAAGATTCGTGGATCCTGGGGACAGCTGGGTAACCAGGACGTACCGCTGTACTCATACTATTCTTCCATCAATCTGGGAATACCATATCATTTGGGTAACGCAAGTAGTGCACAGTCTACAGGTGGCGCTGCTACGTCTCTCGTCAACGAAGAGCTTTCGTGGGAAACGACGACGGTTACCAATGTCGGCTTTGATGCAGCATTTTTAAATAATCGTCTGAGCGTGACGGGTGAATTGTACGAACGACGTACTGAGGATATCCTCCTGGCACTTTCGGTCCCTGATATGGTTGGCCTGAATGCACCTTTTCAGAACGCGGGTGTTGTCGAAAACAAAGGTTGGGAGGTGGCCGTCGGCTGGCAGGATAATATTGGGGAAGTTAGTTACGGTTTTGACGTCAACCTTTCCAACAACAAGAATGAGGTCATCGACCTGTTCGACACCGGTCCATATATTGAGGGGGGTAACCTCGATCAAAACGTGATTCAGGAAGGCTCACCGATTGGTGCCTGGTATGGTTATGAGACCGAGGGGCTCTACAACTCGTACGAACAGATCGACAACCACGCAGACGTTCCGGGCGACGGGGCACGTCTGGGTGACGTGATCTTTAAGGACCAGAACGGTGATGGGATTATTAATGATGAGGATCGGGTTGTAATAGGCAATCCCAATCCGCACTATATTTTTGGTGTGAATATCAACGCTGGCTGGAAAAACTTCGATTTTACTGCGTTGCTGCAAGGCGTGGGAGACCGACAGCAGTATATAGGTCTCGGCTTTGCCCAGGGTCCGGTGTGGGAAAACTACACTTCGCAGTGGCATAAGGATTACTGGACACCCGAAAATCAGGACGCACGACATCCCGCATACTACTCTAACGATAACAGGAACTATTACAATATGAATGATTGGTGGATCTTGGACGGAAGCTTTGTGAAGCTGCGTAATATCCAGGTCGGCTATACGCTGCCACAAGATGTTGTTAGCCAGATTGGTATTCAACGATTACGCTTATATGCCACCGGTAAAAACCTGTGGATGAAAAGTAATCTGGGTATAGGCTTGGATCCGGAGTATCCATGGACAACCGGTGACTACTATCCGCAGACGAAGGTGATTAGCTTAGGTGCTAATATCAGCTTCTAAAATGACCAAGATAATGCTTTCTAAAAAAAACAAGATTATGACTTACAAGATAACCAGGACAACCAACATATTACTTTCAGGCATACTGTTTGTATGTATTGCTCTTGGAACCACAGGATGTAATGAGGATTTCCTAACAACTGTACCAACCGACAGGGTCTCTTCAGCGACATTTTGGTCCAACGAGCGTGATTTCAATACAGCTCTTAATGGTACCTATAACGAGATGACGGGGCAGGACCTTGATCCCCTTTACTTCGATGGAACCACCGATATCGGCTATTCCCATGCCGACTGGAGGCGCCAGCACGAGTACGTAATGGGTCGTGCCAACGCACAGTCTGGCTGGTCAGGAGGCTTGTGGGCGCAAATGTATACCGGGATCAGCCGCGCTAACGAGATTCTCTTTCAGCTCGAGGAGGTAGGCGGGGACGTTCTTTCTCAGGAAGCTGCTAATCGAATTCGCGGTGAGGCTCTGTTTCTGCGTGGCTACTTTTACCACGAGCTGTTGTGGATGTTTGGCGAAGTGCCTGTATTCACGAGCGTCCCAACCGTAGAGGAAGCTCGTAGCGTGAGCCGTTCTTCGCGCGAAGACGTATATACACGGATTACAACAGACCTTTCGGAAGCAGCGAGCCTGTTGCCTACTCGTGCTGAGCTGCCATCCTCCGACTTTGGTCGTGCCACCAGCGAGGCTGCTGTGGCTTATCATGCCCGCACCGCCCTGTACGAGGCCAGCTGGCAGGAGAACCACGAAGGCAATAACTCTCGTGCGAATACCCTGTATGGTACCGCCAGAGATATGGCTGCGACTATCATGAATGATGCCGCATATTCTCATATCGACCTGCACCCTAACTTCCGGGACCTTTTTACTTATGCAGGTGAACAAAGTCAAGAGATCATTTTGGACTATCAAAAGGTATCCGGTCAGAATGGCTGGTCGGCATGGGCCGATTTTGCTCCTAAATCTATGGGTAGCGAGGTCAACATTGCACCAACCCGAGAGCTGGTGAATCGATTCCCCATGGAAGATGGTCTGTCCATCGAAGAGTCGTCGATGTACGATGATTCTCCGCCGGAGATTACGTACGACGGCAACGGTAACCCAACAGTACAGACGCTCGGTATGTATGCCGACCGTGACCCGCGGTTCTACGGTACGGTCCTGTTTCCGGGTGCTCAGTTTAACGGTATCGTTTATAACTCATATCCGTCTTGCAGCGAGAGTAATGCACCAGATGGCTATTGTAGCCCAACAGGGGACCGGATACAGCTAACGGACTATAACAATACCTACACTGGCTATACCGCCATGAAATATGTGGATCCGCAAGACGAATCGTCTCCGACCAACAGCGGTATCAACTTTATAAAGATGCGGTATGCTGATGTTCTTTTGATGTACGCAGAGGCAAAAATTGAACTCGGTGAACAGGATCAGTCGGTAAACGATGCGATACAAGAAATCCGCGACCGGGTAGATCTGCCATATCCCCAGGATGTCACCACTATGACCCAACAGGAGGCTATCGACTTTATACGCAACGAACGGATTATCGAGCTGGCCTGGGAGGGGCTCCATCTGGCAGATATACGCCGGTGGAACACTGCTGAAAATGTGCTTAACGGTAATACACACGGAATTGATATCGCTGACGGGGGAAGTAATTTCTCTCCGGTGCCGGGACAGCATACACGTTCGTTTGAAGCTCCAAGGGATTACTTGTGGCCTATTCCGTCAAGTGAGCGAGACCTGAACTCTAATTTGGAACAGAACCCGGGTTACTAAATCTTGGTAAAGTAATCTGCTTATTGATTTAGACAACAAAAAATCCCTTAGGTTAAATGATAGGTGGGAGTATCGGCAATTTGCTTTGCTGGTACTCCCTACCTCATTTTAATTTATAACTGAGTAGAAAGCATTAGATCTCATAGTAATTATATTTGTGAATGGAAGCATAAGATGAAAATTCTAAAGCTGCTCTTTATTGGAATAGGCCTATTATTGGTCCCGACCGGGTGCAGCGATGAGACCACTGGTGCTAATGGTGGGAGAAACGGAAACAATGGTGGGGAAGAAACCGAAACGTTTGACGGTCCGACTTATTCGGATGATTATACATCCAGAGCTTCTTGGTCTAATCGTTCGCAGTGGAATCTGGCAAATGTCCATGATCCTACTGTAGTGAAGGATGGAGACTATTATTATATGTATCAGACCAACACTTCCTATGGAAATGTACATGAAGGACATGGAAATTATCCCTACCGACGGTCAAAGGATTTAGTGAACTGGGATTTTCAGGGAATGGCATTTCCCGATACTCCTTCGTGGGTAAAGGATTCGCTAAATAATATACGGGCTGAGATGGATCTGCCCCCTATTGAAAATCCCAATTATGGTTTTTGGGCTCCTCATATAACAAAAGTAAATGATACCTACAGGCTGTATTACAGTGTGATAATTGACAATCCGATTGTACAAGACAATGATGGTGATGAAAATGATTATTGGACAGAGCGGGCTTTTATCGGTTTGGCTGAATCTGACGATCTTGCTTCCAATAACTGGGAGGACAAGGGCATGGTGATTCATTCTGTTGCTGATGGAGAGGAAACCTATAATCGCGATGGGGGTAACGACTGGACTGCCTATTTTAAATACAATGCCATTGACCCTTCTTACGTGGTTACGCCCGAAGGTGAACACTGGCTGATCTATGGTTCTTGGCATTCCGGTATAGCTGCAGTTGAGCTCGATCCGGATACCGGAAAACCGTACGAGCTTAACACTCTCGAAGACTATGGCACCAGAATAGCAGGACGTGGAAATGTGAGCACGAACAGGTGGCAGGAGCTGGAAGCACCGGAAATAATCTATAACGAGGAAACGGGCTATTACTATTTGTTTTTAGCTTACGATGAACTATCGGTCGCTTATAATACACGCGTAGCCCGGTCTGAAAACATAACGGGGCCGTATTATGGTATTGATGGAAACAATGTTACAGAAGGGGCCGAGGCGTGGCCGATGGTTACACATCCCTATAAGTTTGATGAACACTATGGATGGGTGGGTATTTCACATCCATCCATTTTCCAGGATCCCAAGAACGGGAAGTGGTTTTATTCATCACAGGGGCGCTTGCCTCCTGATATACCGACAATTAACGCATCAAATGCCGTGATGATGGGGAATGTGCGCGAGATCTATTGGACCGACGACGACTGGCCGGTGGTTGCTCCCGAACGTTATGCAGGAGTTCCCGATAGTAGCATCACCGAAGAAGATATTGTTGGCACATGGGAAGAGATTACGCTGGAATATGAATACCAGAATATACAGACTTCCTACCAGGTTACGTTTAATGAAGACAACACGCTTGAAGGAGCGCTGGAAGGGACATGGTCTTTTGATGAAAATTCCAATATGCTTACTGTAAATAATACAGAGCTTATTGTAGATAATGCCTGGGACTGGGAGGCTTCTCCAAGGAGAACCACTATAACCTATGCCGGACTTACATCTGCTGGACGATCGGTCTGGGGCAAAAAAGTATCCGGTGGCTAAAAAATACAATTACCAGATGAAGTAAAATTTCTATGAAAGGAAACAAAGGATTTGTTATCCTTTTGAGGAATGAAATTCGAATTGAAAATCAGAAACGTTAATTAATCGGAAAAACATGGCCAAAACAATATTTTATCAACAGGATATAGCATCATTTATGAGCATAGTATTAGCAGTTACCTTATTCGCGATGCTGATATCCGGGTGCGGTGGTGAAGATCAAAATTTGGAACAGGCAGAAGAGGACAGTGAAGAAATTATGATTCAGGAAGAAGCCTTTGGTACACTTGACGACGGAAGAGAAGTTTCGCTGTTTACACTAACCAACAGTAATGAGATGGAAGTAAAAATAACCAATTACGGCGGAATCGTTACTTCTATTCGTACCCCAGATGCAAATGGAAATTTGGATAATGTGGTATTGGGATTCGAATCCCTGGATAAATATCTGGAGGGTACACCATACTTTGGAGCAATAATAGGTCGGTATGGTAACCGAATAGCAGATGGAGAATTTACGATTGATGGTACCCAGTATGAACTGGCTACCAATGACGGTAATAATCACTTGCATGGTGGGGAAGTAGGGTTTGACAAGGTGCTTTGGGATGCCGAAATACAGGATGACAATTCGCTAAAACTGACTTATCTGAGTGAAGACGGGGAGGAGGGGTATCCCGGTAATTTAGAGGTGGCCGTAGTTTATTCGCTTACTAGTGAAAATGAATTAAAAATAGAATATGAGGCTACCACCGATAAGGCTACCCCAGTGAATTTAACCAATCACAGCTATTTTAACCTGAGTGGTCAGCCTGATAGTACCATTCTTGATCATGAGCTGATGCTTAATGCCGATCAATATACCCCGGTTAATGATGAACTTATCCCTACAGGTGAATTGGCAGACGTAGAAGGAACCCCTTTCGATTTTAGAAATCCACATGCAATTGGTGCTCGCATCGATCAGGTTGAAGGTGGATACGATCACAACTGGGTGTTAAGTCGTTCGACAGATGATTCGCTATTCCATGCAGCTACGCTCTATCACGAAGAGAGCGGCCGTCAAATGAAAGTATTGACTAAAGAACCCGGTATTCAGTTTTATTCCGGGAACTTTCTTGACGGTAGCCTCAAAGGGCCTGATGGAACGCCTTTTGTACAGCATGCGGCGCTGTGTCTGGAGACCCAGCATTTCCCCAATTCTCCTAATGAACCGGATTTCCCTTCGACCATTCTGGAGCCCGGTGAAACCTATGAGACTACAACCATTTATCAGTTTTCAACTCAATAACTCATTAAAAAATAATAGTTATGTCTTCTTTAATTAGCACACTTGGTATGCGAAAATTACTGCTTACACCGCTCATAATTTTGTTACTGGGCTGTTTTACCGTTACAGCACAAAATAGCATGGTCATCACAGCTGATCAGCCACAAAGTACGATCAGTGAACATATTTACGGGCAGTTTTCCGAGCATTTGGGTACCGGAATGTATGGAGGACTTTGGGTCGGAGAAGATTCTGAGATTCCGAATACAGATGGATTTCGAAATGATGTAATAAAAGCACTAAAGGAGCTGCAGGTTCCCAATCTGCGTTGGCCGGGCGGTTGTTTTGCCGATGAGTACAACTGGAGAGACGGCATTGGGCCGCGCGATGAACGTCCTGTACGTATAAACACGCACTGGGGGATGGTGGAAGAAAAGAATCAGGTGGGTACGCATGAGTTTATGCGACTTACTGAGCTGATTGACACCGAGCCTTACATTTCTGCAAATGTGGGAAGCGGGACTCCCAGAGAAATGGCAAACTGGATTGAATATATGACTTTCGATGGTAATAGTACCTTGGCGAACCTTCGACGGGAGAATGGCCAGGAAGAAGCCTGGGAAGTAAAGTTCTGGGGCATTGGAAATGAGAGCTGGGGCTGCGGAGGAAATATGCAGCCTGATTATTATGCCGATCTGTTCCGTCGTTATGCGACTTTTGCTAAGGACTATAGCGGAAACGAACTTTATAAAATAGCCAGTGGTTTTTCCAATGAGAATTACGGGTGGACAGAAACAGTCGTAGAGGAAGCCGGCGCTCATATGGATGCTATTTCACTTCATTATTATACGCTCCCTACCGGTGATTGGGGTAACAAAGGACCCTCAAAAGACTTTGGAGAAGATATGTACTTTTCTACCCTGAAACGGGGACTCCGCATGGATGAGTTTGTTACCCAGCATTCTAATCGCTTGGATAAGTTTGACCCAGAAAAACGCATCACGTTGGCGGTAGATGAATGGGGCGTTTGGACGGACCCGCTGGAAGGAACGAATCCCGGTTTTCTACAGCAGCAGAATTCCATCCGGGATGCCTTAGTGGCCTCAACCACTCTTGATATCCTGAACAAGCACAGCGACCGGGTACGTATCGGAAACATTGCTCAAACAGTGAATGTACTGCAAGCGATGGTGCTTACAGATGGAGAGCAAATGCTCAAGACACCAACTTACCATGTCTTTGATTTTTATACTGTCCATCATAATACCAAGCTGTTGCCGCTACATCTGGATGCTGAACAGTACGAATACGAGGGAGAAAATATCCCTTCAATAAGTGCAACCGCCTCTAAAAGCGATGATGGAACGGTAAACCTTACGGTGACCAACCTGCATGCTTCCGAAACAAAAGAAGTAACGGCTGATATTCGCGGTGTGGATCTTTCATCAGTCAGTAACGCGCGCCTTTTAACAGGTGATGCTGTGGATGCCATTAATACCTTTGATAATCCGGATAATGTATCCCCGACAGATTTTAACGATTATACTTTAGACGGCAATAACTTAACATTGCGCATTCCCTCAAAATCTGTTATAGTTTTACGGATTAATTAGAAAAAAGAGTAGATATAAAGGCTGCCGATAAATGCAGGCAGCCTATTGGCTAAATTTTTAAATTATGACAGAGCAATATAAGAACCATGACCATATACTGGTTGCACTTGATTGTATCATTTTCGGATTTGATCGCAGTGGACTAAAACTCTTGCTTATTAAAAGAGATTTTGAGCCTGAGAAAGGGAATTGGTCGTTGATGGGGGGATTTCTGAATCGCGATGAAAGCCTGGATGATGCAGCCAACCGAATCTTACATAAACTTACCGGACTTAAAAATGTTTATCTCGAACAGCTCTATGGTTTTGGAGAGGTAGATCGTGATCCCGTGGAGCGGACTATTTCTATCGCCTACTACGCTCTCATTAATATCCGGTCGCATGATAAGGAACTAATGGACAAATACGATGCCCGATGGTTCCCCATCGATGATTTGCCGGATCTTATTTTTGATCATGGTGAGATGGTCAAAGCAGCTAAATCACGACTTAAGTATCGCGCTTCTCACGAACCTGTTGGCTTCGAGTTGCTGCCTGAAAAGTTTACTATGCCGGAATTACAGATTTTGTATGAAGGTATTTATGAAACGGAACTCGATAAACGCAATTTTCGGCGTCGTATTTTATCGATGGATATTTTAACTAAGACAAACGAAAAGCAGAAGAAATACTCCAAGAAAGGAGCCTTTCTTTATAAATTCAATGAAGATAAATACGAAGAGAAGGTTGATCAGGGAGATAGTCTGACCTTCAAGCCTATAAAACTGTAACAAAACGTTGACTGATAAACCATTATTTGAACATATTGCACCTAAATTTATAAAGTGTATATTTGACATCTATTACTGATTGCGGACCTTTAAAATCTTTCTCTGCAATATAAATACAAGTAAGAAGAAATACGTGAAATGAATGCTCAACAAAATTTTGTAATAGGCATCGACTATGGGACCGATTCTGTGCGTTCTGTATTAGTCAATACCGACGGTAAACAGCTGGCAGAAGCAGTTCATTATTATACCCGTTGGAAAGATGGATTATATTGCAAGCCAACCCAAAATCAATTCCGGCATCATCCATTAGATTATCTTGAGGGCTTGGAAAATACCCTTAAAGAAGTTTTGGATAGCGTAGATGATGAGGTGGCAGCCCAAGTAAAAGGCATTGCTGTAGATACAACGGGCTCCACGCCTGTTGCGGTAGATAAAACCGGAACCCCCTTGGCGCTGAAAGAAAATTATGCTGAAAACCCCAACGCGATGTTTATACTGTGGAAGGATCATACTGCGGTGGAGGAGGCCGAAGAAATCACGGATTTAGCGCGTTCATGGAATGGACCCGATTACACCAAATATGTAGGGGGTATCTATTCTTCGGAGTGGTTTTGGGCAAAGATTCTGCATACTCTACGTAATGATGACACCATACGTGAGGCAGCCTACTCATGGGTGGAACTCTGTGATTGGATTCCCTACACGCTTACCGGGGGAGACGATATCCATGAAATGAAACGTAGCCGCTGTGCAGCGGGACATAAAGCAATGTGGCACGAAGAGTTTGACGGGTTGCCTAGTAAAGAATATTTGGGACAACTCGATCCGGAGTTAGCTGATTTGCGAGATCGCTTATTTACAGATACTTACACTTCAGATCAATCCGCCGGTACACTGTCGAAAGAGTGGGCAGAAGAGCTCAGCTTGTCGGAGGATGTGGTTGTGGCTGTTGGTGCTTTTGATGCTCATATGGGCGCCGTGGGTGGAGAGATTGAACCCTATTATTTGAGCAGGGTTATGGGTACCTCAACCTGTGATATTTTAGTGGCTCCATACGAAGATGTGCAGGATAACCTTGTGCAGGGTATTTGTGGACAGGTAGATGGTTCGGTCATTCCGGGAATGGTAGGACTCGAAGCGGGTCAATCGGCCTTTGGAGATGTTTACGCTTGGTTTCGGGATATTATATTAGGTCCTTTTACTGAACTCGTAGAAAAATCCGATTTGCTTTCTGATGAACACAAGGAGGCTTTGATTGAGGAGGCTGAAGAAAAAATGATTCCACTGCTTTCAAAACAGGCAGCAGCTATTGAGGAAGTGGATACCGGTGTCGTGGCTCTGGACTGGCTTAATGGCCGCCGGACGCCAGATGCTAATCAGTTGTTAAAAGGCGCTATTGAAGGTTTGGATTTAGGAACGGATGCAGCGCGTATTTTTAAAGCTCTTGTTGAGGCTACCTGTTTCGGGGCAAAAGCAATTGTAGAGCGTTTCCGGGATGAAGGAATTAAAATTGAAGGGATAATTGGCCTGGGAGGAGTTGCTAAAAAGGCACCGTTTGTTATGCAGACACTGGCAAACGTATTGGATATGCCCATTAAAATCGCGAAGTCAGATCAAGTTTGCGCTACGGGCGCGGCGATGTTTGCTGCAACTGCAGCCGGGCTTTTTGATGATGTAACGGCAGCAAAGCAATCCATGGGTAATGGGTTCGGAGAAATTTATGAGCCTGAAGCTGATAAAGCTAAAAAGTATAAAGGGCTGTACGAGCAATATCAGACGCTCGGACAAACAGTTGAAGAACGAATTGCAAGAAAAATACAAGCAGTAAAAAAATAGTGTAATGAGTGAGTTTGAAGAACTTAAAGAAGTTGCCTACCGAAGTAACATGAGGTTGCCGGAACTGGATCTGGTGCTCTTTACTTTTGGCAATGCCAGTGTTGCAGACCGGGAACGGGAAGTATTTGCAATCAAGCCCAGTGGCGTTCCTTATGAGGAATTGAATCCGGCAAGTATTGTTATTGTCGATTTTGATGGCAATGTGGTCGAAGGAGAAATGCGGCCCTCTTCTGATACGCAAACGCATGCGGTCTTGTATAAGCATTGGGAGAATATTAAAGGTATTGTCCATACCCATTCTACTTATGGTACAGCGTGGGCACAGGCACAAAAGGATATCCCGATAATGGGAACTACACACGCCGATCATCTGACCAACGATATTCCTTGTGCTCCTCCAATGGCTGATGATATGATCGAAGGTGATTACGAGGTGCAGACTGGTTATCAAATAATAAATGCCCTTAAAGACCGGGATTTATCCCATGAGGAAGTCGAGATGATTCTGGTTGGCAACCACGCTCCATTTACATGGGGTGACTCTGCCCAAAAGGCCGTCTATAATAGTGCGGTATTAGAGGAGGTGGCCAAAATGGCCTATTTGTCCCTACAAATAAATCCAGATGCTCCGCGACTGAAAGATACGCTCATAAAAAAGCATTGGGAGCGCAAACACGGTGACGATGCATACTACGGACAAGAAAATTAAAACTCATAAAAATTTAACATTAATATTTATTAGCAAATGATTGAACAGCGAAAGCCCCGAATAGGCCTCTTAGGTATTATGCAGGAATTGTACGACGATGATATTCCCGGTATTACAGAACACCAGGAAGAATACGCCAGGGAGATATGTGAAGAACTAAGCGCTGTAGCTGAGTGGGATTTTCCACGGGCGGCACGTAATCGCGACGATATTGAAGATATTTTAGGTGGTTTTAACCAGAAAAACCTGGACGGTGTAATGATCGTGATGTTGACCTATGGACCGGCTATGCGAACCGTTCGGGCATTGCAAAATAATAATTTGCCCCTCTTGCTTGCAAATATTCAACCAGTACCCGAAGTCACAACCGACTGGGATATGGATGACTTAACTTATAATCAGGGCATCCACGGCGCACAGGACATGGCAAATGCAATTTTGCGAACCGTGGGAGATAATTTTGAGGTCATTTCTGCAGATTGGAAAAGTGATGAATTTGAGGAATATGTAGGAGATTGGGCCAGTGCTGCTCAGGCAGCCTCGGAACTGAAAAAAATGAAGATCGCTTCTATTGGAAAGATGCACGGCATGGGCGATACGCTATCCGATGAAGCTGCTTTCACAAGAATCATTGGCCCCGAAGTTAATCGTGAGTATATCGGGCAGGTATTTCGAAATATGGAAACCATCACAAAAAAAGAGGTTGAAAAGCAGATGGCCGTTGATCGTCAGCGTTTTGATGTGGATGACGACATGCCCGATAAGAATTTTCGGTATGCAGTACGTATGTATCTTGGATTCAAGAAGTTCTTGGAAGAAGGGAATTATCGAGGGTTTTCTGCTCATTTTGATACCTTCAAAGGGGATGGACGATTTGAACAGATCAATATGCTAGCGGCCTCAAACCTGATGGCTGAAGGGTATGGATATGCCGCAGAAGGGGATACAAATACCGCAAGTATGGTTGCCGCGGGACATATCCTGGATAGTGATGCACACTTTACCGAAATGTATGCCATGGATTTTAAACGTCAATCAATGTTGATGAGTCACATGGGCGAGGGGAACTGGAAAGTGGCACGAAATGATGAGCCCATTCGACTGGCAAATCGGGAATTAGGTATTGGTGATTTAGATAACCCTCCTACTACCGTATTTCGAGCGGAACCAGGTCCGGCTACTATCGTTTCGCTGGTACACCTGGTAGGCGAGGAATTCCGACTCGTTGTTGCTCAGGGAGAAGTGTTGGACTCACAAAAATATCCGACCATTGAGATGCCATATTTTCATTTTAAACCCGATTCCGGACTTAGAAAATGTAATGATGCCTGGTTGAAAGCTGGTGGAACGCACCATCAAACCCTCCTGAAGGGCGATCAGCGCCGGAAATGGAAGATGCTTTGCAAGATGTTGGATATCGAATATGTAGAAGTTTAACAATATATCTTAACTGTAAAAATTTTTAAAAAGAGTTAAAGTTTTTTCTATAATTAAATCGCACTTTTAAATAGTGGGATAAGGGAATGAATCACGAGTGATCATAAATAGAATTATAATTTAAATATCTATGTAGGATTATATGGGAACATTAGCGGTAATTGACTGGGTAGTTATTGGACTATACTTTCTGCTTATTGCAGGACTTGCGTGGTGGGTAATAAAGCAAAAGACGGATACGACCACCGATTACTTTTTGGCGGGTCGACATCTGGGATGGATAATCGTCGGAACCTCAATTTTTGCATCTAATATTGGATCCGAGCACTTGGTAGGACTAACCGGGACGGGCGCTACAGATGGTGTAGCAATGGCCCATTACGAACTTCACGCTTGGTGTTTGTTGATTTTGGGATGGGTAATGCTCCCTTTCTATATACGTTCAAGAGTATTTACCATGCCTGAATTCCTGGAGAAGCGGTTTTCTCCTTTAGCGCGAACTTTATTATCAGGAGTATCGCTTCTTGCATATGTATTGACGAAAATTGCAGTTGGTATTTTTGCCGGTGGAATTGTTTTTAGCGTACTCATACCCGAGCTTTCTTTTATGGGGATGAACAGCTTTTGGATAGGTTCGATACTTGTAATTTTGTTTACTGGGCTATATACCGTTTTAGGGGGGCTCCGTGCCGTTGCCTATACTGAGGCCGTGCAAACGCTTGTACTTATTTTTGGTTCAGTAATGGTGCTTTATTACGGACTGGATGCTATTGGTGGCTGGAATCGATTGTACGAAGTAGCAGGTCCCGAAATGTTTGATTTATGGAAACCCATTGTGCCTGACGGCTACAGCGCAACCTGGGCTCCGATCATGGGAGATGGAGAAATGGCTTGGTATTTCAACAGTAACTATCCGTGGCTGGGAATGTTATTTGCTGCCCCTATTGTGGGACTTTGGTACTGGACAACCGACCAGTATATTGTACAGCGTGCTCTGGGTGCTCCCAATGAAAAAGAAGGTCGCCGTGGAACTATTGCCGCTGCATTCTTAAAGTTATTGCCGGTTTTTCTCTTTATTATTCCAGGTATTATTGCTTTTGCACTTGCGAAATCAGGAGAAGTGCAAATCCTGCAGGAACAACTGATGAATCAGCAGGGAGAGATTATTAATGAGAATGCTCAGGCATCTTTTCCCTTACTGGTCGCACACATCTTACCTATAGGGATACGGGGTATTGTGGTTGCCGGGCTTTTGGCTGCGTTGATGAGTTCTCTTGCCGGAGTATTTAACGCCTCTTCTACACTCTTTACGATGGACTTCTACAGTAAATTTAAGCCCGATGCCTCCGAACAGCACTTGGTATGGATGGGGCGTTTGGCAACGGTTGTTATGGTAATTATTGGCTTACTTTGGATACCGGTTATTCAGGGAAGCCGAGGATTGTATGATTACCTACAGGGAGTACAGGCATATTTGGCACCGCCTATATTTGTAGTATTCTTCTTCGGAATATTTTTTAAACGGCTCAATAAACAGGGGGCATTATCGGCCCTTATTATAGGACTATTTCTGGGAGTTTTCCGTTTAGCTATTGATACACCAGTAATGCTTGGAGATGGCTTTACCTATGCGGAAGGATCCTTTTTCTGGATTGTTAATAACATCTTTTTCCAATATTATAGCTTGTTGATTTTCTTAGTATGCATCGCGGTAATGTTTGGAGTGAGCTATATGACGGATCCTCCGAAGTACGAGAAGATTTCTGGATTAACGTACGGAACTCTTACCGATGAAGATAAACGAATGTCCCGAGAAAGCTGGAATTGGGTGGATGTCTCCCTTTCTGTTTTACTGGTTGCGGTTATAGGGTTCATCTACATCTACTTTAGTTGATGATGTAATCTAATATTATAAATTTAAAAAAGGCTTACCGGTTACCGGTAAGCCTTTTTCTATTGCTATTAGAAAGTTAGAGAGTAAGAAATGGGAATTCCCTATTTCGTAGTAGCTAAATCAATAATTTGATTAAGCTCAAGATTTTTAAAGTTTTCAATCATCATTGAGCATGGAGATAACTCTTCTTCAGTATGAGTAGTGGTTACTCCAATAACAGCTGCGCCGGCCTGCCGTCCCGCTTCAACACCCGAAACCGAATCTTCGAATACAATACAAGACTCCGGATCTTTTCCAAGTGCTTTCGATGCTTTGATATATACTTCCGGATCGGGTTTACCGGTTGTTACGTGTGAAGAATCGAGAATAGCATTAAAATAATCGGTAATGGAAAGGCGAGATAGAATATAATCTGCGTTTTCTCCGGGAGCTGATGTGGCAACAGCCATTGGAATATTGTTCTCCCTAAGCATTTCCAGAAATTTGTGAATTCCTTCTACGATATTATTCTCAGGCACAAACATATCCCGGAACATCTGTTCCTTTTGATCTGCGAGTTTTGTTAGACGTTCAGCACTGATCTCTCCAAACAGTTCAGGAATCCATTCCTTGTTAGTACGGCCATAAAGTCGGTTTTCAAGGAAGGATTGGGAAACATCCTGATTATGTATTTTGCAAAAATCCTGAATAGCTTTTTTATGAGCTGGATTACTATGGACGATCACACCATCCATATCGAAA
This sequence comes from Fodinibius salicampi, assembly GCF_039545095.1. Classification (NCBI taxonomy): domain Bacteria; kingdom Pseudomonadati; phylum Balneolota; class Balneolia; order Balneolales; family Balneolaceae; genus Fodinibius; species Fodinibius salicampi. The sequence continues at coordinate 84,068 of NZ_BAABRS010000001.1, forward strand.
ATAACGCCGGGAGTATCAGAAGACATACGTATGCTTTTTACTTTAAAGTGTCATGATTAATTGGCTAACGATAAATAATTTTTCCCGTTTTCAAAAAGTAAAACAGGTTTTAAATATTATTTTGGAAGGTTTAGAAAAAAAAGTTTGAACGGATTTGTAAAGGACTTGAACTTTAAACGGGCCATGGTTCCTCTAGGATACTAGGATATTGGATGCAGAGGTTTTCTGGTATGCTACCGGGGGAGGAGGTAAGGGTATTATTACCATTTTGAAAGAGCAGCAGAGGCTGTTGGCAGCTTATGTGTCCGAAAAAACACTATTAGGAAATTGTCTTAGCAAGAAATACCAATGCTTAAAATAATACAATGGCAATTAGTCTATTGTTAATGCATGTTACCCTGATCCCCGGACGGTGGATCAGGGCATGGAATAAAGAGATGGTTATAAACATTTTAAATGTATATAAAGACTTGGCAAAATAGTAGCATTACAGAGTAATGCTTGGCCAGTTTTTTTCCCATTTAATTTCCCTAATAATCAGTTTAGCTTTGCCTTCATCAGATTTATCATAGCCGTGGAAAATTAAATAATCGGTTCCATCAAAAGTATAAGCTGCCTGGTGGCCAACTGCCGCCCAATCCTCATTTTCTTTGGCAATAAGGGTACCGCCGCCGTGAATCATTTTTTGACCGGACTTATCGAGAAAGGGTCCGGTAATATCTTTAGAACGTCCCACCTTAATTTTATAGGAGCTTTCCAGTCCGCGGCAGCATCGGTCCATCGACACAAACAAGTAGTAGTAGTCGTTCTTTTTAAAAATGAAAGGAGCTTCAACGGCACCGTTTTCCATATTTCGATTGGCTTCGAGTAAATCATCGGAATATAGCTCTTCGTAGTTAAGTTCGGGGTTGGCTGCGTCACCTGCATCTCGCTCATCCACTTTCCAATGGCGGTGGCGGGCAGCGATAGTGTGCCATTCCCGATCTTGGGGAGCTTTAACAATTTCAGTCAGATTATCTTTCAGTTTTACGATTTTTAATCCCATCCAAAAAGAACCAAATGACAGCCAGGGGGTTCCATTATCATCGAAAGCGAGGTTCGGATCAATAGCATTCCACATATCACGGCCGGGCACGGATTGTACAAGAATACCGTGATCAGTCCATTCAAAATTTGGGTCATCGGGATTGAGAGTTTCGTTCGTCACGACCCCGATAGCAGAATTATTGCGACCGAATTGCGAAACCGAGTAATACAAGTAAAAGGTACCATCCTGTTCTGCGATATCCGGTGCCCACATTACGTTGTTGAAGTCGGGAACCAGTTCAAGACTCCATTCCGGGGGAGAGTCGAATACCTGCTCTTCAGGACTCCAGCTTTTCATATCGGGGGAAGACCATACCGCAATGCCTTCGCCAGTGGCAAAGGCGTAATAAGTACCCTCATGCTCAACCATGACTGGATCATGAATTGGAATTCGATCGTGTCCAATTTGGGCCTGTACTGTCGATGACAGCAACCCTACAATGAGAAATGCACAAAGCATCATTGTGGTATACAAAGATTTCATATCATATAGTGGATTAGTTGAAATTAATTTTATAGAGTTATCGTGGGCCATCCGTCTTCCCAGGTTATTTCTCTGATGATAAGCTTTGAATCACCGTCATCAGTTTTATCGTATCCGTGAAATACCAGGTAATCGGCATTATCAAAAGTATAGGCAGCGTTATGTCCTACCGCTGCCCATTTTCCCTTACCTTTGGCCACCAGAGAACCCCCACCATGAATCATTTTTTGATCAGCTTTATCCAGGTAGGGACCTGTGATATTTTTAGATCGGCCAACCACAATTTTATAGGTACTTTCTTCATCAGCACAGCACCGGTCCCAGGAAGCAAATAGATAATAATACCCGTTTTTCTTGAAAACGAAAGGGGCTTCTATATCCCCACTGGAACTATTTCCGGCGGTTCGTTCATCTAACTTCCAATAGCGGTGCCGTGATGCAATGGTTCTCCAAGATTGAGGAGAGGTAGCAACCTCGGTTAGATTCTTCTGAAGTTTGACAATTTTTAATCCCAACCAATAGGAGCCAAATGATAGCCAAGGCGTGCCTTCATCATCAAAAGTCAGGTTCGGATCGATAGCATTCCACATATCACGTCCGGGTACGGATTGAACGACAGGTCCGTGATCAATCCATTCAAAATCGGGATCATCGGGGTTAAGGGTTTCATTCGTTGCCACTCCGATAGCAGAATTATTGCGTCCAAATTGTGAGACCGAATAATACAAATAAAAGGTACCCTCGTGTTCGGCGATATCCGGTGCCCAGATGTGATTTCGAAAATCGGGAACTACCTCTGAGGTCCATTCCGGGGCTTTTTCAAAGACCGGATCCTCCCGTGTCCTATCCTGCATATCGGGAGAGGAGCGAACTGATACACCCCGTCCGGTGCTAAATAGATAAAAGGTTCCCTCATGCTCAATCATAACCGGATCATGAACTCGCACATCGTTTGACTGTGCGGTTGTTGCTGGAACGATGCATAATGTCAGAAGAATAAAAAGGAATACCTTATGAATCCTTTTTTGTGATTCCATCCCTAATTTTTATTGAATGCTAAGTGTTGTTAATACACTTAATTAATAGGAAATTATTGGAATATTTGCAAGCGTGGCACCTGGAAAGGTTAAGAAAGTTCGGGAATGTAACTATATTCAATGCTGTTGTTGCTGTCGGACTGATCAGGTTAAATTATCCTTATGAAAAACATTAAATGAATAACATTAATATTAATAGTAAGCGGGTTTTTTTTCGGAATGATCGCTCTCCGAATCCTGAGAATGGCTATGTCTTGTATTGGATGCAGGCCAATAGGCGGTTCCAGTATAATTATGCGCTGGAGTATGCCGTGGGTTGGGCTAATAAACTGGATAAGCCGCTGCTAATTTATGAAGAACTTCGTTGTGATTCTCCGTGGGCTTCGGAGCGTTTTCATCATTTTATTATGGAAGGGATGCAAGAGAACTTGGATTATACCCGGGAGCATCAGTTAAATTATTATGCCTACCTGGAAGAGGAGTCGGGGGCCGGTAATGAACTTGTGTACTCCTTGGCCGAGAATGCCTGTACAGTTATTACTGATGAATATCCTGTATTCATTATTAGAGATCGCAACAGGAAAATTAGCCAAGAGCTTAATATCCCGTATATTACCGTTGATTCGAATGGATTGATTCCTTTGGGACTGACTGAAAAAGCGCCCTATAACGCCTACTTTTTTCGAAAAATAATGCAGCAAAATTTTATCGACTGCTATACCCATCCTCCTCAAAAGAATCCATTACGGCAGCTGGAGAATCAGGAGAAAATAACATTCAGAGATGATTTATTAGAAAAGTATTCTCAGGCAGAAAAACATTTGAAGAATCGCGATTCATTTATCTGTAACCTTCCGATAAATCATAAGGTGATGAAAACTGAGTTAAAGGGTACTCGTCAGGCAGCGTTGGGCAAGCTTGGACAATTTATCCAGTATGGACTTCCAAAATATGACGAGAAAAGGAACGATCCCGATGAAAATACAACCAGTGGATTGAGCCCCTGGCTGCACTATGGAAAGATTTCTGAATATGAAATTGTGGATGCTGTGCTGGATCATCAGCCGAAAGGGTGGAGTTTGGATAATATCACCTTTAACAACGGTTCTACAGGAGGCTTTTTTAATGGAGACCCAAATATTAACAGTTTTCTGGATGAGGTGATAACATGGCGGGAGGTTGGATTTCATTTCGCACACCATGAGGAAAACTACGACCACTACGAGTCACTCCCGGATTGGGCTTTGGAGACGCTTCAAAAGCATAAAGACGATCCTCGGGAATACCTTTATACACTGGAGGAATTTGCGCAATCTCAAACCCATGATGAGGTATGGAATGCGGCCCAAACCCAGTTGCGTGAGGAGGGAGTGATGCATAATTACCTGCGTATGCTTTGGGGTAAAAAAGTGCTTGAATGGACGCCTAATCCCGAATCAGCCTTGGCTTATTTGATCGAGTTGAATAATCGGTATGCGCTTGACGGTCGTGATCCCAATAGCTATTCGGGTATTTTTTGGATTTTTGGCCGTTTTGATCGAGCATGGCAGGAGCGTCCTATTTACGGAAAAGTGCGCTATATGACCAGTAAAAGCACCCGGAAAAAGGTAAAACTGAAGCAGTATTTGAAAAGGTACGGCAATCAAAAGCAATTGCTGTAATTGAAATTGGGTTCCGTACTATTAGAACTTTTGGATGAGTGCTTTAACCACCCTGGCAAAATCTTCCTTTCGCGCATCTGCGGTTGCCTTAACCTCTTTATGATCGAGTTTGTCGCCAGTAACGCCTGTAGACATATTCGTAATCAGCGAAATGGCTGCAGATTTAAGCTCTAATCGTGCGGCTTCGAAAAGTTCGGTTGTGGTGGACATTCCCACGGCATCAGCGCCCATGGTTCTGAAAGCCCGAATTTCGGCCTTAGTCTCGTAATTTGGACCGGTAACATACATATAGGTGCCTTGCTGGGTAATCAATCCCAAATCGGAAGCTATTTTACGTATTCTATTCACATATTGATGGTGCAGGTACCGATGTTGTTTACGTCCCCGGGGAGCGATCGATAAGTTGTTGCGAATTACATCTTCAATTACCATGAGATCGCCCACAGAAAAGGAGGTATTAATAGCGCCAGCAGCATTGGAAATAATTAGTTTATTTACGTCCAGAGCCTTCGATATATAAACAGGGGTGGCGGTTTGCTCAAAAGAAAAGCCTTCATAGTGGTGGAACCGGCCGGAAAAAGCGATAATCGGATGATCATTAATTTTCCCAATGATCAGCTTTCCGTCATGTCCTTCTACTGAAGAGACAGGCATGCTAGGAATATCCTCATAAGAAACTAAAAATGGATTTTCTATGTGGTCCGTAAACGTACCTAGTCCAGAGCCTAAAATAACCGCTGCTTCAATATTGGAAGGGAGCTCTTTTTGTTTTAAATAATGGATTATTTCATCGGTAAAATCCGGTAACTCCATATCATTTATATTGCTTCAATTTTGTATCCCCGTTGCTCGTCGTACTCCGTCAGATTAAAAAGGGGATGATGTGAATCGTGATAGCCCATAATGGTATAATTCTCCTTATATGCTTTCTGGGTCAGTTTTTCACGGATTTCCATGCTTCGTTCGCCGTCATAATCATATTTGGCAGCAAATTTACGGTTCACTTCTCCGCGGGTTGCAAGTACGTCACCGGCCATTAAGTATTTTTGATTTCCGTCATTAAACAGCAGTAGCTGCGAAAATTCCGTATGTCCACCGATTGTTCGAACGGTAATCTCAGGATATGGTTGCTCTTCCTCATTAAGAAAGTTCAAATTAGCTTTGGCATCCAGGAAATGAGCAAATTTTGTTTTTTCTTCGTCGTAGTATTCCTCTTGATTAATCACTTGGCCCCAGCCTTTTTGGGAGACCCAAACATTAGCATCGGGAAAAGTGAGTTCCCAGAAGCCGGAAGAACGTCCGGCTAATCCACCAATATGATCGAAGTGAAGATGACTGAGAAAGATATCGGTAATATCGTATTCTGATAGTTCGTGCTCTTCAAGATTTTTTTTAATGGTTTCGGTGCTTGTATCTTCCCCAAAATCACCGATTCCCACATCAAATAGAATATTTTTTTCGTTCGTTTGGATTAAGAAAGGATTCAGGGAAATTTTAAGGGCTCCTTTAGCTGGAGAGGCATTACGGTCAATTCGATTAAATTTCTTGTCGAGTCCAACACTAAACGTGCCTTCATACAAGGAGCTTGCGGAGGTTACTTTGGTATTCATGAATGATTAAGTCAAAATATATAAATTAAAAGATAGGAGAGGGAACCCGCTTAATATTACTTCGAATATGAATTATTTCTGGTTTTTACTCTCATGCCGGTCGTAGGCTTCTATTATTTCGCGTACCAGGCGATGTCGTACGACATCCTCTTCATCCAAGTACACAAACGAGATTCCTTCAATATCTTGTAGGATATTTTGGATAGAAATAAGTCCTGATTGTTGTTTCCGGGGCAGGTCGGTTTGCGTAATATCCCCGGTAATGATTGCTCGACTGTTAAAGCCGATACGCGTTAAGAACATTTTCATTTGCATGTTCGTGGCATTTTGGGCCTCATCGAGTATTACAAAAGCATTATTGAGTGTACGGCCCCGCATATAGGCCAGAGGTGCGATTTCAATAGTGTTTTTAGTAAGATGAAGTTCCAGACGATCGTATTCAATCATATCCTCCAGTGCATCATAAAGGGGACGCAGATAGGGATCAATTTTTTCCCGAAGATCACCTGGCAGGAATCCAAGTGTTTCACCAGCCTCCACTGCGGGACGTGCTAAAATAATTTTTTTAACCTTGCGCTCTTTTAATGCTTTAACCGCCAGTGCTACCGATGTATAGGTTTTACCCGTTCCGGCGGGACCGATGGTAAACACAATGTCATTGGTAGCAGAAGCTTTGACAATCCGTTTTTGTCCTGGGGTCTTTGCCGTTATGGCATCTCCGGTATGGGTATGAAGGATGAAATCGCCCGATATATTGGTATCGCGCAGGGGGTTTGGCTTTTTAGCGTCTCCGCCACTTTGTTTGAGTGCCAGTACAGTATCTACGTCCTGTGCGGTGAGATTCCCATTCTTCTGGGCCATGGATTCCAGCTCTGAAAATATTTCAACAAGTTCATCACTGTCCTTTTCCGGACCAGACATTTTAATCTGGCTGCCACGGGCTGTTAGCTTGGTTTTGGGATAGGCTTTGTCCAGTTTACTCAGGTGTTCATCTTGAAATCCCAGAACTAATACGGGCTCTACCTCTGTAATTTGATAGTTCTTTTCGCTAACTGTTGATTGTTTTGCGATAATCCGTTCCTCATTTATTTATAGCTTAACAGTAAAGATAAGGAAGTTGTATGAAATATTTGTAAAGGAAAGATGATAAGTTATACTATGGTTCCTTTGCCTATTTGTGCTTCTTTCTGTAGTTGCTCAATGCGTTGGGGGATGTCTGGAGCTTTAAAGACCGCGCTGCCTGCTACCAGTATATCAGCACCTGAATGAGCAATATCTCTGATATTATTTGGCTTAACCCCTCCATCTACTTCAATTAAAAAATTGTATCCCGATTTCTGTCGCATTTGTCGAACCTTTTGCAATCGTTCATGCGTATTGGGAATAAAAGATTGTCCCCCAAATCCTGGATTTACACTCATGACCAACACCAACTCAACATCACCGAGTATAGGTTCAATGGCTGTTAGAGAGGTTGCCGGATTGACTGCTACTCCAGCTGATAAGCCGTGACTATGAATAGCCTGTATGGTTCTGTGCAGATGTTTGCAGGCTTCTTGGTGAACAGTGATTTGGTCAGCCCCTGCATCTACAAACGCCTGAATATACTGATCAGGATTTTCAATCATGAGATGTACGTCTAAAAAAGCTTCCGTGCTATTTCTGGCTGCCTGAACAACCGTTGGACCGTAGCTAATGTTTGGCACGAAGTGTCCGTCCATAATATCGCAGTGGATCCACTGAATTCCCGCATCATTGCACTGTTCAATTTCTGCACCTAATTGAGTATAATCAGCTGCCAGAATGGAAGGGGCTAAGATGGGAGGCTTATGTTCCATAAAATGGGATATCAATTATCTTCTAAATTTAATTGTCAATGTTGGAAGTGTCTACAATAGCCCCCGACTCCGATTCTTCAACTACATCCTCATGTTCAGATACAATGAGCTTTAGTGTTTCTCCTTCAACAAGCTGATTTTTTTTGGGAGAGTAGTCAAGCACAATATTTGGAGCGGAATTTCTTGTAGGTTCAAATTCAATCTCATCAACACGTAAGCCTTTTTCCTGTAATTTTTGTTGGGCTTCGGATAAAGATAGTCCTGTGATATCGGGCATAGTTACGGTTTTTCCTCCAAGTCCGTCACTCACTGTCAAATCGATGGTAGTTCCTTTTGGAACAACAGTCTCAGGTGATATTGATTGTCGTAAAACCACATCTTCAAATCGCGAAGGTTCATAGCTGATGGAACCTACCGTTAATCCACTGTTTTGGAGTTGTATCCGAGCATTTCTTAGAGAAAGATCAACAACATTAGGGATTTGAGCGGTTGGGTTAGATTCAGAGTTAACCGTTAGGTAGATTTTTCGATCGGGCTTGACAATTTTAGCTGCAGCCGGTGTTTGATCAATTACATAATCCGCGGGATAGGCTTCGTTGGATCTTCGTTCGGCTATTTCTACCCTTAGTCCATAATCCTTCAATACTTTTTCTGCTTCAATCAGAGAAACTTGAGACACATTTGGGACGGTGATTCCTTCATTGTAGTTTGTGTAGGCTGGCATAAATACAGTATCCAGAAGAAATAAAAAAAGGATACCAGCAACGACGATAGCTCCAAGTCCCATATGGAGTTTTCTATTGGTAAGAATTTTTTTGATTGACTGTTTATTCATCCCTCAATGCTTAATGTGGAATTGTTTTTAGTGTTATACTAACAACGAAATTCAAGGAACTAAATTTTATCTGATTAGCTTACGAAAAGTGATAGCACATTTATTAGATGATTGTGCCGGATTTTATCGGGTTTATCAGAAAGGAAAAGCTTAGAAGTTGAATAAAAGTCCAAAACGGGTTGTATTAGCTAATGGATGATTTTCATCACCCAATGTATAGATATAACTAAAGTCCACTCCAACAAAATCATAACGGAGCCCTGCTCCTAAAGTCATGAACTGTCGGTCCCCATTATTCGGATCTTCATGGTAATATCCTCCTCGTACGGCAAAGAGCTGATCATACCAATATTCAAAGCCGGTAGCAAACATCAGCTGCTGAAAAGTATTCAGGTTTGCTGTTCTCCCGCCACCAATATTGCGTTCATAGCTTCCCCAAGAAGAAAACAGGGCACTTAAGGAACCTTCACCCTCGCGAGCCATAACCTTGGAAATGTCATTGGAAATCATCAGGGTGTTAATTCCCTTGCGATCCAGTTCGGTTTCAATAGCCCAGCCAATTCTAAACATGGTAGGGAGGGGATCTTTTTCAGCATTGCTGGTATAACTGACTCCCGGACCGATATTGGAAATGTTAATCCCAGCATTTACGGAAGCTTCACGACCACTGAGAAGTTCAAAAGCATCAGACCGGTACATTCCGGCCAGATCAAACCCCACACTGGAACCGGGTTCAACCTTTTCGCCACCTTCCAGTTCTACGTCAGCTAAACTACTGTGAATGAATCGGAGTCCCGTTCCCACTGACCAATTTGAATCAATTTGATAACCGTAAGAAACTCCACCGGCAAACTCGTAGCTATTGAAGCGTCCCAACCCTTCTCCTGTGGGATCCTGCAAAGAGGTTCGTTGCTGTTCTCCTAAATTCAGATAAGTTATATGAGCTCCAAAAGTACCAATATCCTCAACTTCATATTTTCCAACAAGGTAGTCGTAAAACAGATCAGCATTAAATTGGGGGAGCCATTCACTGTGTGTTATACTGACTTGATTCCCACGTTGAAAAGCGAGTCCGGCTGGATTCCAAAAAACGGCAGAGGCATTATCAGCAATAGCAACTCCCGTGTTACCCATTCCGGCTGCCCGTGAATCAGGTTCAATCTGGAGAAAGGGTACAGAAGTAATGCCTACTTGGGCGTGCGATACACCTGCTAAAGTTAATAGTAAAGCAAATGTAGTAAATATGGTCTTTTTCATAAGTAGAATATAATAAGTAGCCGATGATAAACCTGCTTACCTTAAAAGGTGGTTATTTACCAGCTTTTATGCAAAAAAATGATTGTAATATTTTAATGTTTCAGGACTTTATTTGAATTAATAGGGTCGAGGGTTAATTCCCTTTGAATACAGAAATAAAATTAACGGAAGTTCAGCTGATTAGCCTGTCATCTCAATAACCATAGCAGAAGCTCCGCCGCCACCATTGCAGATGCCTGCACAGCCTAATTTACCTCCTGTTTTCTTTAAAGCATAAATTAAAGTAACTAAAATTCGAGCCCCGGAGCATCCGATAGGGTGGCCAATACTTACAGCCCCTCCATGTATATTCACTTTCTCGGGATTAAGTTCCATAATTTTATTATTTGCCAGTGAAACAACGGAAAATGCTTCATTAATCTCAAATAGATCGATGTCGCTTTTATTTAACTTAGCACGTTTTATGGCTTTGGGCATTGCATCAGATGGAGCCGTAGTAAACCATTCGGGCTTTTTTGCCGCACTTGCCTGACTAATAATCCGGGCTAATGGATTTAATCCCAGCTCTTTAGCTTTGGATTCCCTCATCAGCAGGAGGGCAGCGGCTCCGTCATTGATGCTACTGGCATTTGCAGCAGTAACCGTGCCTTTTTTATCAAATACAGGACGTAAGTCAGGAATTTTATCAAAATTAACACGCTCCAGCTCCTGATCCATTGTTATTTTTTCAACATTGCCTTTACGGTCGCTGACTTTCATTTCAATGATTTCATTTGCAAAAGCTCCTTCTTCATGAGCCTGAATGGCCCGTTTATAGGAACTGATGGCAAATTCATCCTGCTGCTCACGATTTATATTACACTCTTCGGCACATATCTCTGCGGCATTTCCCATATGGAAATCATTATACACGTCCCAAAGTCCATCTTTGAGAATACCATCTTCTGTCTGTGTATGACCAAGTTTAGACCCAAACCGGTGTTCATGCAGGTAGTAGGGCACATTACTCATGCTTTCCATACCGCCGGCTACGATTATGTCTGCTTCACCAAGTTGAATCTGATTGGCCGCTATCATCGCTGCCTTCATGCCTGAGGCACAGACTTTATTTACAGTAGTAGCAGGAGTAAGTTCAGAAAGTCCGGCTTTAAGTGCCGCTTGCCGGGCAGGTGCCTGTCCGATGCCGGCAGTCAGTACATTACCGAATACTACTTCTTGTACATCATCCGGTCTAATCCCCGATTGCTTAATGACTTCCCGAATGGCAGTTGCTCCGAGTTCCGGTGCGGAGAAAGAGGACAGGTTGCCACCGAAAGATCCTATTGGGGTCCGTTTGGCTTCTACTATAACTACATTCTCCATAACTGTATTTTCTTTAAAAAATTATTTAGATAAAAGACTAACCTATTCGAAGGCCTGCTGCAGATCTTCAATCAGATCTTCAGCATCTTCAATACCTACAGAAAGACGGATAAGAGAGTCCTCGAGTCCTGCTTCTAATCTAACTTTTCTGGGAATTGATCCATGCGTCATAGATGCAGGATGGCTTACTAAAGATTCTACGCCACCCAGACTTTCTGCCAATGTAAAAATAGAGGTTCTGCTCATAAATTCTTTGGCTTTTTCCTGAGAATCATCTTTCAGGGAAAAGGAAACCATGGCTCCGAAATCATCCATCTGTTTCGCAGCGATTTCGTGCTGGGCATGACTCTCTAATCCCGGATATATAACGTTTCCGGTCTGGGGATGATCTTCTAAAAATCGAGCCACTTTTTTGGCATTTTCAACAGATTGTTGAACACGTACCGAAAGCGTTTTAATGCCCCGCAAAGTCAAGTAACAATCCATGGGACCGGGAACTGCCCCCGTTGTTTTAACCTGGAAGCGGAGTTGTTCCATGACTTCGTTGTTGGAGGTAGCCACAGCACCACCTATGACATCCGAGTGGCCTCCCAAATACTTTGTAGTAGAATGCAAAGTAATATCTGCGCCTAACTCAAGGGGGCGTTGCAAATAGGGAGAAGCAAATGTATTGTCAACCAATGAAAGGATATCATTATTTCGAGCGAAATCAGCAAGTAATTCAATATCTACTATGCGAAGCAGGGGATTGGTTGGCGTTTCAATCCAGAGTAGCTTTGTCTGATCTGTGTGGGCTTTTTTGACTTCCTCCATATCGGTCATATCAATAAAGCTGAAGTCAACCCCCATGGGTTCAAATACTTCGGTAAATAATCGATAGCTGCCCCCGTATAGATCATTCGAAGCAATTATATGATCTCCCGGACGAAACATTTTTAAAACAGCATCCATGGCAGCACAGCCACTGGCAAAACAAGCACATTGATCCGCTCCCTCAAGTCCGGCAATCATTCTTTCGAGAGCGGTACGGGTGGGATTGCCGACCCGGGCATAGTCATAACCCTTATTAACATTAGGGGCTTCCTGTGCATAAGTTGAAGTTTGAAAGATCGGAGGCATAACGGCTCCGGAGGTTTCTTCCGGTTGTTGACCGGCATGGATAGTCTTAGTATTAAATTTCATTTCAAAAATAGTTTAAAGATTATCTTTTACATTCATTGCTTCTTCCTCCATACCCAGATAGCTGTATGTTTGATATAGCTGTTGCCAAATTTGTTGTGGCGGCTGCTCTTCTTCGGCCATTTTTTCGAGCAGCGGAAGTGAGGTAGACAAATATCTATTAATAGTGTCTGATATTTCTTTTCTCATCTGATTGTTCAGATGAGGTAGCAATTTCTGATAATACGCAGCGGAATTTTGATAAAATTGAGCAGCCTCAAAATACAAATCCATATCTTCACTGTGATTGTCAATCAGGTAGCTATACTGTTGTTCAGCACTATTAAAAAGAGAATCTGCTTGAACAAAATTATTTTGATCCAGACTTTGATTCTCTTGTACATTATCGACTATAGTTTGTATCTGTTTTTCTCCCCCTTGGTAAAGCTCTTTAGCAAGCAGCTTTCGGTACCTGACAGTATTCGGCTGTTTTTCAACAAGTTCTTGGAGAATATCAGCGGCCTTTTGATGCTCTTTTGATTCAATATAGGCATTGGCCAAGCCATGCATCAAATTAAAACTAAAGGTTACCTGACTGAGTGCCCGGTTGTAGATTTGAGCAGCCTTTTGAGGTTCTCCCGTTTCCATATACAGAAAAGCCAAAGACTCCAGGAGTTGAACAGGTGGGGGGTGCAGGCGTGATTGCGCTTCTTCAAGAAGGGTTATGGCTCTTTGCGATTCGCTTGCCTTATAAAAAGCACGGGTAGCCATTTCATATGAGGAGGAGCTATCGGGCATAATGGCAGAGGCATTAGTAAAATGTTCCCCGGCTTGCCGATATTGATCCTTTGACTGGGCATCCTGTAAATATTGGACTCCTTCATTATGCTCACTACTCCATACCACTTGACGCAGCTGATTGATTTCATCCTCTAAACCACGGTTGGTTAAAGTATCAGAAAGGCTATCTGATTTTGTAAGCGCTAAGTCAGCTTGCTGATAAAATTCTGTACGCTGTTGAGGATCAGATTGTAGTTGAGCCCATTCGATAAGGAGGTTTCCTTTACGTAAATAAAGATCAGCCGTTGGATTGGTACTGATTTGTTTTTCAACCTCACGAAGATACTCTTCAAATTCTTGTTCTGAGAGTATATCGGGAGATTCTGCGGATTGTTGTTCTGAAGAATTTTGTAAAACAGAGCATCCAATAAAGAACCCGAATGCAAGCACAAGGCCTGCTATTCGGGTGATAAAATTAATCATAGGAATTGATGGCTAATGATTTTACTCCATTCCCGCTTTTTCCATCGCTTCCTGAGCTTTTTCATCCATACCCAAATTAGTATAGATGCTAAACAAACGCTGCCAATATTGTTTGTTATCTGGTTCTAATTCTGTGGCTTTCTCATAATATCCCATAGCCTCTTCAAGGAGTTCTTTACCCTGCTTATCAAATTCCGCAGCTTTAGCGTTGTCGTCAGTATTATTCCGCTTATCAAAAGCCGCTTTAGCTTTATTTTGATAGATAATTCCTAATGTATTATAGGCAGAAGCATCATTAGGACGTTGCTCAAGAACCTGCTGTAATTCGTTTTCAGCGCGATCTGTTAACTCCTCAACTTGAGCTCTCAACTGTTCATTTTCCTGCTCAAGAGATGATATTTGCTGTTTTATTTGACTGGCTTCTGAGTCACTAGCCCCACTAAGTTTCTTTTCAAGTTTAAATATTTGATCCGAATTTGATGATAGACTATCGTTAAGAACCAAGGCCTGCTGATATATTTGTGTCCCCAGCACTAAGCGGTATTGTGGATTTTCAGGATCCTTTTCCACCAATTTCTCAACCGTTGCTATTGCTTGATCGGATTCTCCTGCTCTTTGATAAGCATCGGCCAGATTACTTATGATTTCTTCATGTTCCGGATACTGTTCATTACCTGCTTCTAAGGCCTGAATTACCTGTTCTTCGTCTTCCAGCTGAAAGTAATAACTCGCAAGCTGCATATAATCATTCGGCTCCAGTGTTGTATCAGGAACCATTTCGATATAACGTTCCTTGGCGTTAGCCGCATCTTCAAAATCTTCATTCATCCCCGCAACTTGAGAAAGAACATTCCAGGAAAGAGCACTATCCGGCTGGATAATAGTGGCATTTTGCAGGTGATGCTTTGATACTAGGGTAGGATTTTCCACTGTACCTTTAAGGCTGTCGTCCTGAACGTATTCAATAGCCCGGTTATGTTCGGTTTGCCACAAGACGTTCCGTACCGCATCTATACGCTCAATTTCGCCGGGAGTATTCTCCGCTTTTTGGGCTACTTCTTTAGCTTGAGCAAAAGCTTCATTCATCCTTTTATATGTTTCGGCTCTTTCTGCCGGATCTTCTTCTGCACCAGCTATTTCTCCCAGAGCAACTCCCTTATAATAGTAACCGAGCGGATCATTGGGATTTTGTTCTATCGATTTTTCCGCAGCAGCTATTTCTCCCAGAGCAACTCCCTTATAATAGTAACCGAGCGGATCATTGGGATTTTGTTCTATCGATTTTTCCGCAGCAGCAAGTGCTTGTTCAAAGTTTTGGCTTTCGATATTAGATTGTGCTTCATCGGCCAGTGGGTTTGAGCTTCCGCAGCCCACAATAACGCCTATAAGAAGTGTGAGAACTAGGTGTGGTAATTTTTTTATGAACATGATAGTAAGATTCCTGAGTATTCTATATTAAGGTCTCATTATAATTGAAACGGAAAAGTAACCATATATCGTCCTTTCTGCAATATAATCAATTAGAAATTATTATATTATAGCTCTGTATTCATAATATAATTAATCGAATTAGGGCAACGTATGTTTGGAACCAGCGACTTTGAGGTATATGAAAGCAACGGCTATGAATATTTGCATATTTCATCTGACGAACAAGATTCGCAAAATTTAGTTTTTTTACATGGCATGTTCGGTGGATTGAGTAACTATGATCCGCTCTTAAAAGAGATACAGGGATATAACATTTTTGTTCCCAAAATTCCTATTTATGAGATCAGCGCCCGTAAAATATCGATCAACAGACTTACCGAATGGTTACATTCTTTCTGTGAAGAGATTAAAGTTGAGAACCCTATCTTTTTGGGAAACTCAATGGGAGGGCACCTGGCACTTGATTACGCACGCCAATACCCTGATAACGTATCCGCTTTAGTTCTTACCGGCAGTTCGGGACTTCTCGAGATGGATTTTGGGTCTACTTTCCCACGCAGAAAAGATCGTAATTTTATCCGCAAACAGGCTAATCTTACTTTTTATGAAGATTTGATTGATGATGCAGCCATGGAGGAGATTATGGCCGTTGTAAAATCACCCTCAAAGCTCACCAGTTTGCTTGCAATTACACGCGATACCCATGCTTATAATATGGAAAAATATTTGCCGCAAATTACTCAGGATGTGTTGCTGGTCTGGGGTAAACAGGATGAGATAACACCACCGGAAGTTGCAGATATGTTTTTGGAAAAGTTACCCAATGCCGAATTACACTGGATTGATAAATGTGGGCATGCACCTATGATGGAACATCCTGAGAAATTTGCGGCCTTTTTGGAGGATTTTTTGATTAAGCTTAGAAATAAATCCAAATCAAAAAAGACCAAGACGTTATGAAGAAGATAATTCACACTGCAGATGCCCCGGATGCCATCGGCCCCTACAGCCAGGCGGTAGTGCATAATGATATTGTTTATTGTTCGGGCCAAATTGGTTTGGACCCTGAGAGTATGGAATTTGTAGGCGATGATGTTGCTTCTCAGGCAGAACAGATTATGGAAAATCTGGAGGCGGTACTGCAAGAGGCCGGATCAAATTTTGGGAAGGTCGTTAAGTGCAGCATTTATCTGGATAATATGGACAACTTTACTACCGTGAATGAAATTTATGGCCGTTACTTTAGTAATGAACCGCCTGCACGGGAGACCGTAGCAGTTAAAACACTGCCTAAAAACTGCAAAGTTGAAATAGGCTGTACAGCTTATATTTAAGTTTTTGTCGATAAATTATTTTCATAAAGGGGAGCAATGAAGGCTTCCCTTTATTATTTATCCCTATCCTACCTGGAAAGCTGAAAATACTTTTCCGTTTTATTACCCATTTGGTCATAAACCTCGATCTGAATATCCATTGAGGCGGAAGGAGTAAAGTCGGGGTGATAATAGAGGATTCGCCTTTCTTCTGGTTCATACTCAGCAAGTCCACGCTGGCCATTTACCGTAATATTGGTCCGTTTGTGATCAATGCCGGATAGGTTATCCCGCGCCCCTATATAGATAAGCCATTGTCCATCGGGGCGTTGAGTCAGGCCTGGTCCCCTTAGTGTTGGCGGAGTATTATCTCGCATGGTAACAAAAGTCCCCAAACTGGAAGTTTCACCAATAATATGGTCGCCTGTAAAGCGAGTGGTAATCCTATACTTTGTATCATACCGGTCATTATATTTATAAAATGCCAGTTTAGACGTATCTGTAAGCATTGAATCTCGTTTTATACGGAACTGGTAGGACTTTTTGAGGGGATAAACCTCCGGACCAATCGTAACTTTTACCGAGTCTGTTCTAAACTGTTGAGCGGTCATCGTAACCGAGACAGTATCATGGAAACTATCTTCCGGAAAAATGGCCATTGCTTCATGAGATAAGGCTGTAATGAGTCCACTCTGTGCTGGGATCATCCGATGAAATATTGTTGGTCCTATACCCGGAATATTCATAAATAAATTATCCAGTGATTCTAAATCAATAGTAATAAAATTTTGGTATGAGCTCACTTTGTTATAGTCCCAAATACCGGTTGTAATAGATCCAAAGCTTTTCTTAGGGATATTCACCCAGTTGTTAAACCACTGCCACCGTTCAATAGAAGGGGTAAAGTTTTGCTTAAGGGAAAATCTTGAATAAGGTGTTACGGGAATTCGTTCTTTCTGCTCATACACGATAAGATTTACGGTAGCCTCACTTTCGTTGCCGAAAAAGTCCGTCGCTTTGATTGTTATAGTATGTCGGCCCGGAGGTAAGTTCAGCTTTCCCTGTTTTCCATCTGTTTTGTAAAAAGGGAGGGTATTGCCATCTGCTATAAAAAGTCGCTGGTATCCCTGCCCGTATTGTCGGAGCAGAGGATATACGCGGTCGATAAACATTTGGTTAGTCTCATCGTAAGAAAAGCTGTCAACGCGGGAATAAAACCGTTGCTGCCCATTCACTGACATGGATAATTCATATACGGCATAGGCGTTGGTTACTTTATCTGCCTGGTCATATACATTGAGGCCAAGCCCCACGGGACCAGTTACTTCTATTGTTCCAAAGTCAAAGCGCCCGTTCTGAGCTTTTGGACTGCGCGTATAGACTTTTTTGTTCCCCTCAACTATAGAATAGGGAGAAAGTGGCTCTACTGAAAGACCTGTGATACGAGGTGGAATATGATCCTGAACACTGAGATTAGTCAGCAGTGGGTTGAAGGGTTTATTGCTGGGTGTTCGCAGCTCAAAGTGGAGATGGGGAGGACCAATACCCGTAGCGCCTGAATAGGCAATAAGGTCTCCCTGTTCTATCCGGATGTTTTCATCTTTAATAATACGGTCAAAGGAGGGTATATAATCTTCAGCAAATCGGAGTGAATCGGCGTACTGTTGAAGTTTGTCGTTAAAGCTCATTAAATGTGCGTAAACGGAGAACGATCCGTCGTCATGCTTTAAGTAGAGTACCTTTCCATAACCACGGGGACCAATAGCCATACGATATAATGTACCATCCCTGGTAGCATAGATGTCATATCCACGCCGACCCCAAGTTTTAATATCGAGAGCTGCATGAAAATGTCGTGATCGTGTTTCGGCAAATGTTGAACTAAGATGACTGCTGGCGTTGGTAGGCCAAAGATAATGGGCTTCTGATGGGGCAAAGGCAGAGGAGGAGTCATTTAAAAATGGCTGAGCGACCACAACAATCGGAAATAATCCAGCTATCAGCAGGAGATAGAAAAAGTGTCTCATGACGATTATTTATATAACCTCCATTTTAAGTTGAACTGAAGGTTGGCTGATCGCAGCTTCTATATGGTCCCCTTGATGCAGGGGAGAGACCCCTTTAGGGGTACCTGTAAAAAGTAGATCTCCGGGTCTTAGACGAAAAATTGTAGAGAGATAGCTAATAAGATCACTGACTGAGAAAATCATTAAATTAGTACTATCCTTTTGCCTTAACTCATCGTTTACTTTTAGCGAGAGTTCAAGTGACTTGGGGTCATTTATTTCTTCAGCTAATACAAAAGGAGCAAGAGGAGCAAAAGTTTCAAAACCCTTGGCAACAGACCATGGATGCCCCTTCTCTTTAGCACGAGCCTGAATATCCCGGGCTGTAATATCAATACCTACCGTATAGCCTGCTACATGGGTGAGGGCTTCCTCTTGGGGAATATTTTTCCCACCTTTTCCGAGGGCCACAACCAGTTCCACCTCGTGATGTACATCGGTACTCTCTTTCGGAAGCTGGATTGGACCTTCATAGGTAATGCTGGAAGCCGGCTTTAAAAATACAAGCGGTTTGTCCGGAACTTCGTTATTAAATTCGTGGGCGTGAGCTACATAATTGCGGCCGATACAGTAAACGGATCCGACAGAAAGTCCAGAGAGATTTTTTAGAGTGATATTATCCATATAACTAAATATAAAAAAGCCTTGGTCTCGTTAGAAACCAAGGCTTTAAAAGTACAGTAAAAAAATGTTAAGCTACAGGCTCCACATTCACAAATTTACGTCCATTTGCACGAACACGGAATGTTACCTGCCCATCAGATTTAGCAAAAAGAGTATCGTCTTTTCCGCGACCTACATTTTCGCCGGGATGAAACTTAGTACCCCGCTGACGAACAATGATATGACCAGCTTTGACGACTTCTCCGCCATACTTCTTTACACCAAGCCGCTTTGATATCGAATCACGACCGTTTTTCGTTGAACCTTGTCCTTTCTTATGTGCCATAACAGATTAAAATCTATGCCTTAAGTTATTCTTCTTGCTTGCTATTCCATGCATCTAAAACAGTTACTCGATCTTCATCATCCGTTACAAAACCCTTGAGTTCATCAAGAGGAGTGTTTTTGATATGTGAAATTGCTTCTTTCGCATTCATATCAGTAGATGTTTGAACGGAATCATCAGAATCAGATTGATCAGCCGATTTCTTTTCAGTCTTTTTAGCAGTATTTCCGGAAATAGAAATAGCATTAATTTCTATTTGAGACATCGGCTGCCGGTGGCCACGTTTAACGCGATATCCTTTACGTCGCTTTTTCTTAAAAACAATGACTTTGTCAGACTTAACATTATCGAGCAGGGTGGCCTCTACCGTAGCTCCTTCAACAGCAGGCTTCCCAACTGTAACCTCACCATCATTATTGATCATTAATACACGATCAAAAGTAAGTTCCTGATCTGTTTCATCACTTTGCTTATCTACAAACAGGACATCGCCTTCGGAAACGCGATACTGATGCCCACCTATTTCTACAACTGCGTACATCTAATTGGTTATTTATCGTTATTAAATATTCTTTTTGCAAGAGACTCCAAATATAAGCGTTTCATCGCTCAAAGCAAAGTCAAAATTCAGATGAACATAAGAAACAAAAATGGTAAGTTGTCCTCTTAACAAATTATCTTTGCCATCTTAACATCTAACAACCAATGTCTAAAAAACTACCAGATCTGCACGAACAGGCTTTTATGTTTAAAAATACCAAGCGTTTTCAGCACGACGGGGGACGTGCTTGGGTTAAAGATTCGCAACTCCATGAAGCTATAAAAGAAAAAAATGGGAGATTGACTACTGTCGATAAAAAGAAGGATGAAACAAAGATAGATATAGATTCCCAAAAGAAGCTTTCTATTTAAGAATCATTGGAATAATACGGGATATTATATCCTCTAATACACATCAATTAATAATTTTTTATGCGATATATTAGGCTTCGGGTATGGTTTCTTATTGGGGGGTTAGTACTCATTCTTTTCTTATTGTTAAAGTTTGCTGCAGATAGTTCAGGTATTTACGAAGGAGATAATCCTATTACTGAGCAAGTAATTACAGAAAATTATCCAGAGTTATACAGCGGAGTTTTCGAACGAAATGTAGAAAAGTTAGAACCCTTTCTAACCCATAGCAATGATGCGCTTCGTTCCCAGGCTTGGCGAGCATTTGCATCCACTCCCGTAGATTCCCTGGATCCCTATCTGGAGTTAGCCGTCCAACAAAATTCAGAAGTAGCCTGGTTTGCACTAAGTAAACATGAGGTAGGTTCAGATCAGTTAAAAGAATTAGAGAAGCTTTGGGAGCAGCGACCGGAGTTGAGGTCGGGAATCGCCCGGCTTTTGGGACAGCAAGGCGATGAAGAAAGCTTTACTTTTTTATTGGATGCCCTTGATACTGATATTGCAGGAGAATACCATTATGCACTGGCATTGAGCCGGCTGATACTGCGCTTTGAGCTTACAGAGGATCAACAGGTCCATCTGCTGCAAAATGCATTTGACACCAATAGTGACAAAGTACGACGGGCCTATTTGTATGGGTGGTACCGGGGTGCTGAGACACCTCTTCAGCCCGTTGCGCGAGATACACTGAAGGGAAGATGGCAGGCCCAGGGAATGGGTATTGATCGCACACTGGATCAATACGTTAATAAAATGCTCCCGGAAGAAACGACCTACCTGCTGACTAATTTTTACAATGGAGAACAGGATCTCGAACATGAAGTATCTCTGGCTCTTGAGCTTGCGGCATCACTTGAGAAAATTGAAATGACCAGTCGCAACTCTCTGGCTGCAAGAATATTACTCATGCATCCAAATCCACATGTTAAGAGCCGGGTGCTAAGCAGTATAGAAGATAAACTTGAGCAAAATGATGACCTGTACCGGTATATCAGTAGTACGATGCTGGAGGAATCCGGACTCTCAAAGAGTGTTTGGTTAGAGGGAGTAAGAGTTATTGGACGTATCGATACAAGCTTTACGAATGAACGGCAGGAAGGAGTGGAGCAGTCTATTGAAGGGAATCCCTATCTCTTGCCCAAGGCTTTGGATCTTTGGAGAACTACCGAGTCGGGAGAAGAGTATCTTGATCGACTGTCGGGGTTTGTAGGTCAACAAGACACCCTCGCGACGATGTACGCTCTTGAAGACCTGAATACTTTTTTAGAGAATGTAGAAGAGCCATCGGAGGAAATAATCCGACAAATTCGGGATATTACTTTTAACGCATTAAGTTATAACGACCGGGGAATTGTTTATATGGCTCGTCCTCTTCTTGAAAGGGAAAAACTGTTTCAGGAGAACGATTTCCAGCGAATTAACAGGGTAACTGATGCCTTTACTTTGCCTAAGGATGTGGAGGCCCTACAACAGTTGGGAATCTTGTATAAAGAACGTTTTGAGGAGCAGGCGCGACCGGTAATCGATTCACTTGCGGCTTTAAAGTATGCCCCGCTAAACCGCTCTTTTGCAGAGGCAGGCTGGGATGTAGAGGTTCCAGAAGAGGCCACTCCAGAATTTCGGGAACCGGATTGGGAAAGGCTTTGGGAATTGGGCGCAAATCCGAAGATGCGATTTCAAACGGTTAAGGGGACTTTCGATCTTGAATTGTATCCATTGAAAGCTCCGGCTACCGTATCTGCAATAGACAGCCTTAGTCGTGCGGGAGCATATGATGGTGTACCCTTTCATCGGGTGGTACCTAATTTTGTGATACAGGGAGGAGATGTCGAACGACAGGATGGCTTTGGAGGACCCGATTTTGTGCTTCCAACGGAAGCATCGGAACTGGAGTTTGAGCGGGGGGCTGCAGGTATTGCAAGCGCGGGGAAGGATACCGAAGGAAGTCAGTACTTTATGATGCATTTTTGGAAACCCCACCTTAATGGAAACTACACTCTTTTTGGCAAAGTAGTAGAAGGAATGGATGTTGTTGAACGTATTGAAGTTGGAGATCGGGTGCGGTCCATTTCTTGGTATTGATACCAAAGTTTGATAAGATGACATAAACTTAAGATTTAAAGGGGGTCTTTTATGTCTTATACGGCTAAGGTTTTGCTATTTATTGTTTCCAGTACGCTACTATTTTTGGCTTCAATTTTATTATCTCCGCTTCTTTCCTGCGCACAAGCAGTATCCTTCGGCCAGTCAGACAGTGTGTTAGTAAGCAAGCTTGAAACTTATAACATCGAAACTGAGGAGCGGAAGGTTGTTTATCGCACCAGGGGACATATTGAGGCGCCGAATTGGTCGGTTGATGGTAGCTATTTTCTATTCAACAGTGAAGGAAAGCTTTATACCTTGCCTGTGACGGGAGGAGAACCAAAGGAACTGGATACCGGATTTGCTACAAATTGTAATAATGATCATGGTTTTTCTCCGGATGGGAAATGGCTGGCAATCAGTCATGCTCCTGAAAATGAGGGTTCGAAAATATATGTTATGCCTGCAGAAGGTGGCCAACCACGTCTGATAACTCCCAACTATCCTTCTTATTGGCATGGCTGGTCCCCAGATAGTGATACCTTGGTTTATCCGGCAGAACGAGATGGTGAATTTGATATTTATGCGATCCCGGTTGAAGGAGGGGAGGAAAAAAAACTCACGGATGCCCCGGGTTTGGATGATGGTTCGGAATATACCCCTGATGGAAAATGGATCTATTTTAATTCCGTTCGTACCGGTGTAATGAAAATATTTCGCATGCGGCCGGACGGTTCCGGCGTGGAGCAAATAACCTATAACGAAGAGTATGCCGACTGGTTTCCACATATTTCTCCTGATGGAGAACAAATGGTTTTCCTTTCGTACGATGCAAATGTAGAGGGACACCCGCCATTTAAAGAGGTGGTACTGCGTCTGATGTCTATGGAGGGAGGGAAACCGGAGGTGATTGTTCAGCTTTTTGGCGGACAGGGCACGATTAATGTTCCATCATGGTCGCCTAATAGTAAGAAATTTGCCTTTGTCAGCTATGAGTTTATTCAAGTGACTGGTAATAAGTGAGTTGGGCCGGTATCGATTAATCAACCATTTTTATCCAGTTCTTTGAAAATTACTTTGGTATGAAACTCTCCATTTTCACCCATCGGATCAATTTCTTCCGGAAGATGACGAAGTTGGACAACCAGGGATTGGTTGAAAGTTTCACCTACCTTGATTAGAGATTTATATTTTTCCTGAACGGCACTAATCTCAACTTTAACGGGTTGGAGCTTAAGCACCGGCAATAAATCATGAATACTTTTTTCCCAAATTGGGAATATGCATTCATACCCCATTTCTCCAAACGTTTTTTCGCGCCATTGTCGAATATCTTGTAAATGCCAATCTCCAAATATAAGATATCGAACCGATTCATCCTGCTCAGCAAGTTTTTGTTCTATCTCTTTAAGATATACTTCATTAGGACAATTGGTGGGTAGCGGTACCATAATGAGGGATAGCCCGAGATTTGATGCCTGCTTGCGAATATGTGATATTTCGATCTGTTGATGGGGAACAACATTTGTTGACTTTTCATAGGTAGTCAACAGCCGGAGATCGGTTTCGGGATATTCCTGTCTGTAGAAATATAGGGCCAGCCAGGAATCTTTTCCGCCGCTCCAAAAAAGAATGTCCATAAAACTATTTGATTAAATTTTATTTTTGATAAACATCTAAAATTTTTGGCTAAAATTCTGATTTCTCTGATCTGAATTCTATATTCCACCGTCCTAAAAGTTAATGTCCTCATACAACTTCCTAATTTGATGGGTAATAAGAAGATGAGCAGCACTACACAAGAAGTTTATTTACGAACAAAAGGAATTCTTCCGATACAGAAGCTCCGGATCTTATCCAAAGCGGGTATTATTTCTTCCAAAGAAGGATATCCGATACAGGATGATCAATTCCAGCCAAATTCGATCGACCTTCGATTGGGAGAAATTGCCTATCGTGTTCGCTGTAGTTTTCTGCCGGAAGATGAAACGGTGGACCAGAAGTTAAAAAAGCTTAGTCAATACGAAGTTGATATTACAGATGGGGCCATATTAGAGCCTAACAGTGTTTATATTATTCCTCTGTTGGAAATATTACATCTGCCTTCCCATATATCTCCACAGAAAACTCTTTTTGACGGCTCTGAAGAAGACACCAGTTATCGAATTGTCTCGGGCGAACATCTCGCTGCAAAAGCTAATCCCAAGAGTACGACGGGACGTCTGGACGTGTTTACACGTGTTATTACGGATTACTCTCATCGTTTTGAAGAGATCAGATCTGGCTATAAAGGGGGGCTTTACTTGGAGGTCGTACCAAAGTCGTTTCCAATACGTGTAAAGACCGGACACCGCCTTAATCAACTACGTCTGCGTCATGGCTACACGGTGCTTTCTGATCAGGATATTTTGCGTACTCATAGCTCTAATCCTTTGCTCTTTAAGGAAAACGGCCAGCCAGTACCCGTCGATGATTTAAAAGTAAATGAAGGACTCTTTCTGAGCGTCAATCTACATGGTAATGAGGGTCAGGTTGTCGGTTATAAGGCAAAAAAGCACCGAGACTATATTGATTTGGATAATATCAACTACTACAATGTTCCTGAATTTTGGGAGCCGATTTATGCTCAGCAGGATGATCATCTTATTCTTGAACCGGAGGCCTTTTACATTTTTGCTTCCAAAGAACGCTGTCGTATTCCCGAGCACCTGGCTGCGGAAATGATTGCCTATGACACAGGGTCGGGAGAACTTCGAACCCATTATGCTGGTTTCTTTGACAGTGGTTTTGGAGGAAGAATTGAAGATAAGGGAGCCCGTGCGGTGCTTGAAGTACGTTCCCATGATGTTCCTTTTTTAATTGAAGACGGGCAGACATTTTGTAGTATGAAATTTGAACCTAATACTGAGATTCCTGAAACAATTTACGGGAAGGATATTAAGAGTAATTATCAGGGACAGGATTTGAAATTAGGTAAGCACTTCAAACAAGATTAAAAATGTCATCGGCTACTGTTGATAAATGTATATGTCACCGCCGAAAGTTCAGCGATATCAATAAGTACTGTCATAATCACGATATTTCTACCGTTGAGAAACTCCAGGATGAAGGAATATGCAGTACGGGCTGTGGACTTTGTATCCCGTATATCAGGATGATGTTGAAGACCGGCCGTACTGCCTTTAAACCCGGAGAATCATTTAAAGAAAAAAGCGAAAGCACATGAATATTTTTTATGCACCTCCTTCGCAAATTCACGGAGATATGGCTGAGCTTTTAGATCAGGAAGCCCAGCATGCCTCAAAGGTGATGCGTATGAGAGAAGGAGATCGCCTGATAGTGGTTGATGGAAAGGGAGGTCGTTATGAAGGACCCATTCGAAGAATTACGAAGAAATCTGTGCAAATTGAGTTAGAAGAACATCAGCAATTTGATGAACCGGTACCTAAAATTATATTAGGCATGGGGATCATCAAGAAGCGTGATCGCTTGGAATTTGCTATAGAAAAGGCTGTGGAGCTTGGGGCTTGGCATGTAGCGTTATTCCGGAGTGACCATGGTATTAAGGAAAATGTACGGATGGACCGCCTCAATGCCATTGCTATATCAGCAATGAAACAGAGTTTACATACCTATCTTCCCGCAATATCTATGCATTATTCAGTGGAAGAAGTAATGGATGAATTTTATGATGCTTATTGTCTGATGGCTCATGAAAAGGCGGATACAGACCGATCAGTTCGGTCTATAAGTAAGGATACAAAAGATAAATATTTATTATTGGTGGGACCCGAAGGGGGATTCTCTCCGGAGGAGGTCGAGAAGGCAACTGTAAAGGGGGCAAAGCTGGTATCTCTGGGTCCCTACCGATTACGCGCTGAAACGGCTGCTCTGGCTACTATGAGTCAGTTTGTTACTTAGTGCTAAGAGACTTTGCTTAGAAGAGGGGAGATAAATAAAAGCCCGGCATCCCGCCGGGCTTTTTATATTAGTTATCTTAAGCTTTTAAAAAAAGACTTTTTAATCGATTGCGGAATTAGCTTCCTGGGTATGGTTTGCGGCGTACTCCCTAAGTGCCTGTACTTCATTCCACATATTCATGGATTCTTCAATGGTATTGTCAAAGACATCATTTAAAACGGGGAAGTATTTTTTCATACCCCACACCTGTAGTGCCAGTCGGGCTTTCATAACACCTGCCGGCATCCAGGATACTTCCTCCCAATGTCCTTGTGGGATATAGAGGGTATCGGATTTAAAGTCTGGTTCTTTAAGGGTATCGCTGTCGCTTACCACCATATTATTCTTCTTAAGCTCATTAAAGACATGAGCAATGTCGCCCTCTGACCACTCAAATTCCTTGCGGAAGCGTTCATAATCATCTTCCCATTTCGATCGGAAAGCATCGCCATGATCGTCGAGGTATTCACGCACATAATCAAAACCTATATTTTTGCGGCGCATAAAGTTTAACACTGCACCAGAGTGGGTTGTGTCTTCCTGTACAATATGATCAGGTACAATGCCCCCGCCTCCATAGACTGTTCGCCCTGCATCAGTAGTATATCGTAATGAATCGGGTACATGCGAAACGAATTCCTCTACATCACTTTCGGCATCAATCTCTCGCTGATAAATTTCATATGCATAATTTTCTCCGCCTTCCTTGGAATAAGGTTTTTGGATCAAACGGCCGGATGGAGTGTAATATTTTGAGATAGTAACACGTATTTTGCTTGAATCGGCCAGTTCATACTGTTGTTGAACCAATCCTTTTCCAAAAGTACGCTGACCTACAATAAGTCCCCGATCATGATCCTGGATAGCACCACTTACAATTTCACTTGCAGAAGCTGAACCTTGATTAACTAAAACAATGATCGGCAGTTCTTTAAACTCTCCATCGCGACGAGAGTTATAGGCACTGGTAAAGCGACTGTGCCTGCTTTTAGTGGAGACAATTTTTGTTCCCCGGGGAAAAAACTCTTCAGAAATAGCAATAGCTTGTCCCAGGTATCCACCGGGATTTCCCCGCAAGTCTAAGACCATGCGATCCATACCCTGTTCTTCAAGTTCTTCTGCAGCCTCCATAAATTCCTCGTGGGTAGTTGCTGCAAACCTGTTGATCTTAATATATCCTGTTTGATTATCCAGCATATAGGAAGTATCAACAGTATAAAGAGGGATATCATCACGCGTAATAGTAAAGTTAAGGAGAGCCCTGGTATGAGGACGTTTTATAGTAACATCTACTTTTGTGCCCTTTGGCCCGCGTAATGCTTTTAAAACATCTTCATTGCTGAAACCTATTGCACTGCTGTCCTCAATTTCTACAATACGGTCGCCAGATTGTATGCCCAATTGATCGCTGGGTCCCCCGGAAATGGCTGTAATAACTGTAATTGTATCCTGTATAATATTAAACTGAATACCTACCCCCTGAAATTTACCGGCAAATTCATCTTCTATTGCATCGCTTGTTTCCGGTTCTATATAGATTGAGTGAGGATCGAGAGAACTAAACATTTTCTCTATAGCATCCTCGGTTCGGGCCGTCAAATTTTCATCGGGATAGTTCTCTGCGAGATAGTTGTAGGCTTTTTCAAAACGCTGAATTGACTCTCCCAGCCCATCAATCTGTAAGTTTTCAAAATTGGTCGTATCAAGAGGGGTATTTGAAAACTCCGCAGTGGAATCCGTAAGGTTGGAGAGGAGCCCTCTTATACTATTCTTGTATAGTTTAGTGATATCTACCGGATCCACATAGTTATCAATAATACGCTGCTGGGTCTGCGCAAATTTTTTAATATTGGTTTGGTTTTCATCTCCATTTTGAATCACAGATTCAACGCCGGCAAACCAGAAAATGGAAAGGGCTAAGAGAACTGCGATATTTGGGGCCAACAGTTTTTTCACGCTCATAATTGCTTTATTATTAATCAGTTTTACGCCCTGTAACGTAATTAGTTGGGAATAAATTATCCACCAAAAAATATGTCACTTGAATTTAGGCTAAAAATAAGTTCTAAAAGGCTTAAATATTACCGTTACAGTATATAATGGCTCAAATCTTTATCCTTAACCAAATCATTCAGCTGTTCATTCACATAATCCTTATCAATAGTGATATCGCCGCTGCTGATATCGTCGGGTATTGCGAATAACAGTTCATCCAGAAGGGAAGAAAGAATGGTATGCAGCCGGCGCGCACCTATATTTTCAACGCGCTCATTTACTTCTGCAGCTATAGATGCGACTTCTTTTATGGCATCCTCAGTAAAGTCTACTTCCACGCCTTCTGAAGCTAACATCGCCTGATACTGTTTGGTCAATGCATTTTTTGGCTTGGTAAGAATATCAAAGAAATCTTCTTCGGTGAGTGAATTAAGCTCTACCCGAATAGGGAACCGTCCCTGTAGTTCAGGAATGAGATCCGAAGGTTTGGAAACGTGGAAAGCTCCGGAACCAATAAATAGAATATGATCCGTTTTAACCATACCGTGCTTGGTAGAAACATTGCTGCCTTCCACAATCGGGAGCATATCACGTTGAACACCCTGACGGCTGACATCAGGTCCACCGCCGCCTTTGCCATCACCAGATGATTCAGCAACTTTATCAATTTCGTCAATAAAGACGATACCGTGCTTTTGGACGCGTTTTAAGGCTTCCTGTACCGCCAAATCGTGATCGATCAGTTTTTCTGCCTCTTCATCGAGCAGTATTTTCCGCGCTTCTTCAATGGTAACGGTGCGCTTGGTTTTCTGCTGTCCACCGAGATTGCCCAACATATCCTGCAGGTTAATTCCCATCTCTTCCATGCCGCCCTGTGGGCCGAATACCTGCATCATGGGAGATCGGTTTGATTTTTGGACTTCAATTTCTACTTCCCGGTCATCCAGTTCTCCACTTCGTAATTTTTTGCGAAATTTCTCACGCGTACGTTGGTTTAGCTCTTTATCCGAAGCCTGATCGGCATCAAAATTTTCACTATTCTGTGCCTGTGACGCATTGTTGGAAGGCTGTTTGACCGGCGGGATTAAAATATCCAGAATACGCTCTTCAACAATTTCCTTTGCTTCTTCTTTTACGCGTTCCTGCATCTCTGTTTTTACCATATCAATAGCGATGTCGGTAAGGTCACGAATCATCGACTCTACATCACGGCCAACGTAACCGACTTCCGTAAACTTACTGGCTTCTACCTTGATGAACGGGGCTTCTGCCAGTTTGGCCAGCCGGCGGGCAATTTCAGTTTTACCAACACCGGTAGGGCCAATTAGAAGAATATTATTTGGCAAAATCTCGTCTCTGATTTCCTCATCGGCATTCATTCGTCGCCACCGGTTTCTTAGTGCAATAGAAACCGATCGTTTGGCTTCATCCTGACCGACAATGTACTTATTCAGTTCTGCTACAATTTGTCGGGGTGTTAGGTTTTTATGCTTAATAGTCTTCTTTATAGTGCTCATTACTCTTCAATTTCTAAAATGCTCAAATTATGATTCGTATAAATACAAATGTCGGCTGCTATGTGTAATGATCGCTCGGCAATTTCACGAGCCGAGAGTTCCGGGGCACTTTCTTTGAGGGCACGCGCGGCAGCCAGGGCATAGGAGCCACCACTGCCAATCGTAAGTATTTTGTCATCGGGTTCTATAACATCCCCCTGGCCTGAAATTAGAAGTGCTCGTTCTTTGTCCATTACAATTAGCAGAGCCTCGAGCTTCCGCAGAAACTTGTCGTTACGCCATTCTTTGGCCATCTCAACTGCCGCGCGTTCCAAGTTTCCGTTATACTGCTTTATTTTTTCCTCGTATTTTTCAAACAGCGTAAAGGCATCGGCTGTAGAGCCGGCAAATCCGGCTGCAATTTTACCTTCATAGAGGCGGCGAACCTTGTTGACTGTGGCCTTCATAACGGTTTTATCCATTGTGGCTTGTCCATCTCCGGCAATAGCCGCCTCTCCGTTATGGATTATACCTATAACGGTTGTTGCTTTTAAATCTGTTATGCTCATAGTATATACTTCCGTGCAGTTTCAGTGAAAAAGGGTGTTAAAATCAGATTCAATTCTTATAGTATTTCGAGTTTGAACTTCCCGACCTGCTGGGACGTGGCTTACGCGTGTCTTTCTTTTTTTGCCCGTTTTTACCCTTTTTATAGTAATCCAAATCCGCTCGGCTTCTATTTCCTGTAGGAGCAGCCGAATCTTCCGCATTAGCAATAAGATCATCAATACTTTCTTCCTGCATTACGGCATCAGTAATGTCAATTTCTGAGCCAGCAATAGTCGCCTTGTATTCATTGAGAGAAATAGTATCATCTGCTACAAGTGAGATTTTAAGCCAGTAACGAAGCATCCATTTCCACTTTTTGCTCAGGAACCCCTTTTCGAGATATGATTTTAAATAGGGGTTAATATAAATGTCTACGGCGCGATAGTCGGTTGTAGTTCGGAATTTGCTAAGCCAGGCATCGAGATCAGCGATAATAGTATTCTGGGTAACTACGCTCCCGGATCCTCCGCAAGTGGGACATACTTTAGATACTGAGTTAACCACACTGGGTCGGATGCGCTGCCGTGTAATCTGAACAAGCCCAAAGTCGCTCATCCCGATCACATTGGTCTTTGCGGGATCTTTCTTGAACTCTTTCTTCAGTTCATCATATATCTTCTTACGGTTTTTACCGCTTCGGAGATCAATAAAGTCTACGACAATGATCCCCCCGATATCGCGCAGCCGGAGCTGTTTTGCTACTTCACGGGCCGCCTCGAGATTCGTCTTAAGAGAGTTGTCTTCCTGTTTCTCTTTGGCGGCATATGGGCCTGAATTTACATCCACTACATACATCGCTTCCGTCTGTTCAAAAATCAAGTAACCACCAGAAGGCATGCGCACGCGGGGACTAAAGATAGAGTCTACATCTTTAGCAATTTTCATAAAGTCAAAAATGTGTTCCCGACCCTTATACAGCTCCACATTCGGAATCATCTGAGGAGCAACCTGACTGACATACGATTTGATCTTTTTGTGCATTTCGGGATCGTCAACAAGTACCCGATCATACTGTTTTGCAAAAAGATCACGGACCAGGCTCTCGGTCATATCCAGATCTTTATAGAGCAGGGCGGGCGGCTTGGCAGTCTCCAGCCGTTCTAAAATGCCTTCCCATTTTTTGAGGACATTACGCATATCCTCTTCAATTTCCTCTTTGTCTTTTCCTTTAGCTACGGTGCGAATAATTACTCCAAATCCATCGGGGACCATAGAGCCCACCACTTTCTTAAGGCGCCGGCGCTCTTTGCGGCTGTTAATTTTTCGGGATACCGCAATATATTCCCCCATGGGAATAAGTACGAGAAAACGTCCTGCTACCGTAATATCGGTAGAAACCCGTGGACCTTTAGATCCAATAGGTTCCTTAACGATTTGAACAAGCAACTGTTGGCCGGGACGCAAAATTCTGCCCGCCCATTTCTGCTTTTCGTAGTTGGAAATTTTATTAAAGTCTGTCTTCTTCAGCTCATCACGGACGTTTTTGTGGATGGCATCCTTGTCATTCAGCATCTGAACGTATTCTTTCAGATGATCGCCGGCATCAGAGAAGTGAAGAAAGGCGTCTTTCGGGGTACCCATATCGATAAAAGCCGCACGAATGCCGCTCATTACCTTGTGTACCCTTGCTAAGTAAATATTCCCAACCGTTCGCTGGTTTTCGTCAGATTCTATAAAAAGTTGGGCAAGCTCTCCATCTTCCAGCAGAGCTATTCGGGTCTGTTTGCCCGAAGCGTGAATTATAATTTGGTTCTTCATGGAAATATTCTTCTTTCACGCAGCTGTGGTCCTCCGGACTTTCAATCCTGATCAAATATGCATTAGGCATCATCATAACAGATAAAACAGTCTCAATATTCATAAGTCGTAGCGGAGGTCCATCAACCGCTATATTAAAATTCCTGTTAGGAAAAAATTTTGTCGGTGTAGATCTTTGATATTCAGACAGAAAGGGGGTTTGCTGGTTGTCTTTACCAGTAAGTAAAGAAGTAATCCGCTCTACCATACCACATAATGACAACAGCAAATACTTAATAAAAGTGTTAAAAAGCGCTGAAAATTTTTCTGAATTTGTCAAAGGTTTCAAATAAACCTGCAGTTAAATAATATTATCTGAATATAAGATAGACATCACTATAATATACAAGTTAGCCGCCACTTTTGTAAATGTTAAAAATAAGTAGTAGGAGGGAAAATATACGAAGAAGGGATATTTTCTATTTTTCCTCTTGGTTAACTCGCTTTATGCGTGCGCCTAAATTATTATTGGTTACGTAGTTCTGCTGCGTCTCTGATATGTTATATTATTTGTTAAGACGAAGCGCTTATATATTATTTCTTTCCTTTATAATTTAAATAAGTCGTATAACAATATTAATTCGTATTCGTAGGCTTAATGTATTGCCAATTCGAAATGGAATATTCAAATGGTAAAATTATAGATATGGTTTTGAAAACTGATTTAATTTTGAAACTCTCTCTACTGTTCATCCTCTTGCGCGCAATTTCTGTATCTCCAATGCAGGCACAAGACCGAGAACCTATTAAAGTGATGTTCTTAGGGACTACCCACCTTGATAATCCAGGCAGGGATACGATAAATATGGACGTCCCCGATGTACTTACCAGGCAAAAGCAGAAAGAACTGAAGGAGGTTCGTGATGCGTTGGCTAAGTTTAGTCCCAACAAAGTAGCGCTGGAAGTTCAAATGAAGCATCAGTCTGCCTTTGATTCTTTATACCAAGAGTTTCGTAAGAGACAAATTGACACTTTTTCAACCGGTGATTTTGTATCCAAGAGAAGTGAACAGTTTCAAATCGGATTTAAGTTGGCAGATCGATTCGGTCACGATCACGTTTATGCCCTGGATCATTATATACCGATGGAGATGGGTAAAATGATGGAGTTTGCCAAGAAACATGAGCCTGAATTTTTAGAATATTTCAAATCATATAAAAGCAGTCACCATATAACAGTAAAGGACAGCTTGTTGCAAAACGGGACTTTACTTGAGCTTTACCAATATATGAACACCGAACAGAGTGTGAAGAAGTATCACGAACCTTATGTGCGGTCATTATCATTGGCAGATGACAGCTCTTATGTCGGAGCGGATGTGATAGCTGATTACCACCGAAGAAACCTGCGCATTTTTGCTAACTTGTTGAAAATTGCCGAACCGGGTGACCGCATTTTTATGATGTTTGGTGCCGGCCATTCTCCTTTTATACGTCCTTTAATTAAAGATTCTCCACGTATCGAATTCGTTGATCCGATGGACTATTTGTAATAGGGATTAATCTTTACTGGACACTTTGATAATAATCTATTAAAAATAGGTATAGGTAAGAGTTCTCATGGTTATGAAACTCTATTTCTTAAATATCAGGTTACGCATATCAGCTATATAACCTTATAACTATTCCTCCTGTTGGGTTCTCCTGATTCTAGCTCCAACATTGGTAAGCTTTTCCTCTAGATCCTCATAGCCACGGTCGAGGTGATAGATGCGCAAAACATCGGTTTTACCTTCAGCGACCATTCCAGCAAGGACCAGACTTACACTTGCACGAAGATCGGTGCTCATCACTGATGCCCCTTTAAGAGGAGTTTTTCCTTCAATATGTACTGTATTTTCTTCTACTTCCATATTCGCTCCCAAACGAGTAATTTCCGGTACATAACTGAAACGATCGTAATAGATGGTGTCGGTGACCGAAGATTTGCCTTCTGCCTGGGTCATCATAGTCGCCCATTGTGCCTGAAGATCTGTAGGGAAGCCAGGATATATTTCTGTTTTTATGGAAGTAGGACTTAGCTTCGCGGGGGCTTTAACGTAGACCGAATCTTCTCCTATCTCTACCTCAGCACCGACTTTGCGAAAAGTATCCGGAAACTCTCCGAGATCATCTACGTCTACATTTGTCAGCGTGACCTCCGATTCCGGATGCATAGCCGCAGCAATCATAAATGTTCCTGTTTCAATACGATCGGCTGCATTCCGGGTTGAAATCCCATCGAGGCTGTCAACGGCCCGCACCGTAAGCGTACTGGTGCCAATGCCTTCGATGTCTGCCCCCATTTCAACCAAACGCTTACAGAGTAGTACCACATCGGGCTCTTTTGCTGCGTTTTTAATCGTAAATTCTTTCACCCGCAATACAGAAGCCAGAACCAGATTTATAGTAGCTCCTACACTGCTGGGTTCCAGCTTAAAGGTGCCGCCCTCCATCATTTTAGGGGCACGCGCGATGACATAGCCCTCATCCAGCTTTATATCGGCTCCCATCTTGCGCATACCTTCCAAATGCAAATCGACGGGGCGAGGTCCCCATGCACAGCCACCCGGCAGAGAAACTTTCGCCTGACCAAATTTACCCAGTAGGGCCCCTAGCATGTAAAATGATGCCCGCATTTTGCGAACAAGCTCATAAGGGGCTTCCAGATGGGCCAGGTTCGCCGGATCAATGGTAAGCGTACTTTCCTCTTCATCAAAGTTTACATGTGTTCCCGTGACGCGAATGACATTGTTAAAAGTATAGATGTCGCGAAGCTTGGGTACATTTTTGATGGTAGTGGGAGAATTACCCAAAATGGCCGCTGCCATCAGGGGAAGTGCCGCATTTTTTGAACCGCTTATAGGTATTGTTCCTTTAAGAGGGGTAGGTCCTTCTATAATAAACTTATCCACTTGTTTCTATTTCTAAAATTAGTGCATTTTTATCTAATGAATCCCCTTCTGCAGCAGCAATCGTACTTATTACACCGCTGATGGGGGCTTTTAATTCGTTTTCCATCTTCATGGCTTCAAGTACCGCTACGGGTTGACCCAACTCTACTTCATCTCCTTCTTTAACCAGGATTTCAAGAATTTTACCGGGCATGGGAGCATTAAGTGCTCCTTCCCCGATCTCAGCTGCCGTTTTAAATCCAAGCCGGTCGAGCAGGAGATCCTGTTCATCACGAACTTCGACCGAACACCAGCGTCCGTTCAGGGTGAAGGTAACGGTATGTTTGTCATACTCTACATTATCGATCTTATATAATTTTGTTCCCATACGAAGCAGATAACGCCCGTTTTTTTGCTGGAAATGATAGGGACGAGCCTCCTCATCATCAAACAGAACTTTAGAGGAGTCATCGGGAAGTTCTAATTCAATATTTTTACCGCGCACAATTGTTTCGAACTTCATGTATCAGGTGGATTTTATTTCAGAAAGTCCCTTGCTGGTTGCTCGAAAAGTGAAATCCTGCAGGTTGTCGGCATCATAAAAAGCAGTCAGCGCAATTTTATTATTGTCTCGTTCGTAGGCTTCAATAAATCCATAGCTTAGCAGGTTAATAAGGTCATCGCGGAGCTCTCCATAAAGATGACCTGTTTCTTCGAGCACTACCTGGAAACGCTCAGGGAATATGAGTTTCTCAAGAACTTTTTGTTCGGATTCGGTAATTTTTCGCTTACCCATGCAAAAATTGTTCAGATTCAAATCAAAAAGGAAAGATAGGAGGAGCTCAGCTATTTAACAACTCATTGTCCACCCACTTGCACATCGCCATAACTGATTAAATTATCCCGTCCGTCATAAATGAGAATGCGATAGATGTTGGATGTAGACACGCCGGAATTATTGGCAAAATACCCGCTGTTTAAAAGGTAAGAGTCAAAACTAGCTAAATTCATAAATTCATCAATTGGTTGTAGTTCCAATTTTGGGTCATTGGGGTCAATTGCATAGAAGGACAACCTTTCTACCGTATCTATAGAAAACCCGAGATCAATATCAATACGGAAATTCTGATCGAATTGTACTGGATTGGGATAGGCTGGGGTCTGTATTGTAATTAGTCCTGCAAAATGGGGACTGACCCGCCAATCATTTCTATCCTTTTCCCCGCCTTCCGTAGGTTTTCCATGGACAGTCATTTCTGTTATTCCCGTAAAAGGCGGGTTGAACGCTTCATTTTCAAATTGTCGTTGCTCATCGCTTTTGGAACAGCTTAAAAGGAGCACGGAACTGCAAATGAGCAGAGCAAGTATCGAAAATGAATTGATGAACGATTTGTGCATGGAATACCTTCAATAATATTTCTAATTCTGGTTAATAATATCGAACTTTGGCTCCTTATTTAAAAATGAATCTTCAAGAAAGGTGCCCATTGATACAAACGTTTAAATATCCCTTGTTATGCTTTTTTGTTCTGACAATAGCTATTTTGGGCAGGGCAGAGGCACAACAATCATCCATAAGTTACGAACATCCCGAACGACCTCCATCCCTGCAGGAACTGTTGGAGTGGAAAGAGAAATTTACTTACGAAGTTCGGTACAGTTTTTTTAAGGTAGGAGAAGTAGAGACTGAAATTGTGAGGGATACTACATACGAGGGTAAGCGCCTATGGTGGTTGCGCACGGTTATCACATCCAATTCTTCCATTCCTTTCGTAGGAGAGGAAGAAAATCATTACAACACTTTTTTTGTTGAAACGGATACCCTGCCATATACCCGTTTATACTGGCGCGACAATGTGGACGAGGAAGAATACAATGCCGAGCGTTTTATTTTTAATTATGAGCAGGAAAAAGTATTTCTCTCGGAAAATGGAGAGCCTACCGATACCCTGGAATTGACAGAGCCCTCTACATCAGGGCAGTTGATTTTTATGTATAGCCGCTTGTTTGCCGGTACTGAAAAGGCGTATAGTTTACCGGTGTATCTGGAAGGTGAAAAGGGATATATAGATGTGATTAATAGTCGAAAAACTGAAATGCGGGAATACAAAGCTTTTCCCGAAGCAGTGACAACTTATTTTACCGAGGGCGATGCGAATATTGAAGGACCTTTTGGCTTTAGCGGAGAATTTAAGGCGTGGTATCGGGCGGATGATCTTCGCCTGCCACTTGAAGCTCATGCCAAAGTTTGGCTGGGTAATGTAAAAGTAAAACTTATAGATTATAAGAAAGAACGGAGATAGAGATAGAAAATGAAGATACAGTTTAAGAAACTACCTCATGCAAAAGATTTACCTCTTCCATCGTATGAATCAAAATATGCGGCTGGAATGGATATAAGAGCTGCTCTGGAAAAACCTGTTACATTAAAACCCGGAGAACGGGCACTCATTCCAACGGGATTAAAAATGGCGATGCCGGAAGGGTACGAAGCCCAAATGCGTCCCCGCAGCGGGTTGGCATACAGAAATGGGATTACCATGCTGAATACCCCGGGTACTATAGATGCCGATTATCGTGGGGAACTAAAGATGCTTGCTGTTAATTTCGGTGAGGAAGACTTCGAAATTAACCACGGAGATCGTATTGCTCAGATGATTATTGCACCGGTTATACAAGCCGAGGTACACGAAGTCGAAGACCTGTCCGATACAGAGCGAGGAGACGGCGGGTTTGGCAGTACAGGAGTGAAATAGCAATTAGTTAATAGTTAGTTTTTATTGGTAGGTGTTGCCAATTAACTAATACTAAATAACAGATAACTAAAGACTTGTTCGATAAAATACGTCCATATATCGACCTGGTTTCCCATAACCAAAACTATCGCCGGTTGTGGCTCAGCCAGATTGTATCCAATTTTGGCGACTGGTTCGGTATACTGGCCGTTTACGCCCTTATTACCCGTTACTCCGATTCCGAGTTTTTACTGGGACTGATAATCATCGTCAAGATGATGAGTCTGGCCAGCTTTTCACCTTTTGCCGGATACATTACCGATCGCTTTAATCGGCGTCGTATCATGATTGCCTGTGATCTGCTCCGGGCGGTTATAGTAGCGTGCCTTTTGCTGGTGGTTTCCTATGAAACCCTTTGGTTGGCTTATGTACTCACCGCACTGCAGATGATGCTCTCCGCAATCTTCGAGCCGGCCAAAACTTCTTCCATTCCAAATGTAACTACCAAAGAAGAACTGGTAGATGCCAACGTGTTATCGGCCGCCAGCTGGAGTATCATTTTTACTATTGGAATGGGGCTTGGGGGATTGGCGACCGCCTGGCTGGGTACCGACCTTGTTTTTATTATTGATTCGGGTACGTATGTCCTCTCTTCCTGGTTTATTTACCGGGCCGTTATCCCACAGGATGAAATGTCTGATGCTGAGCGAAAGCGAACTCGCAACCCGCTTATAGGCATTAAAGAAGGCTTCCGGTATTTAAAGGATAATCACCAGGTTTTACGACCCACTTTGGCTAAAGGATGCTTCACGATGTTTCTGGGCGCACTTACCTACATGCTAATACTGGTTTCCGAAGAAGTACTGATGATGGGAAGTATCGGGATCGGATCACTTTATTCCGCCCGCGGAGTGGGAACCGGCATAGGTCCTGTTATCGGCCGTCGTATATTTAGCGACGAACAGGATTGGGTACGGGCGATGGGCTATTGTATGATTTTTGGAGGATTAATGTATATGGTGGTAGGCTTGACGACCAGTTTAATAGTTATGCTTCTTTTTGTCTTTATCGCTCATGCCGCCTCCGGTGCTAATTGGGTAATGAGTACTGTTTTACTACAGCGACGTACGCCCGATACATTTCGGGGTAGAGTTTTCAGTACAGAATGGCTGCTGTTTACGCTGGCCCAATCTGTTTCTGTTATGGTGTCATCGTGGATTTTAGAAAATGACTGGTTGACAATACAGCAGACGATGATTGTTTTTGCTCTTCTTTTAAGTATAACAGGCATTATTTGGCATACTACCATAACTCAGGAGGAACAGGCCTTTCAGAAAGAACGCAGGGAAAACTTGACAGCAGCTCATGTAGCAGAATAAGGATGTCAGGTATAGTTCCGGATGTTTGAATAGCATATCGATAATTTTATGAGTACCTGTTTTTTACTGTTTTTATTTGGATATATATAAAAATATCGGATATTAAAGCTGCTTCAGGGTATTTTAAAGTATGTTTATATAGGTACAAAAGTACATCAGGCTCATATCTAAAAATAATTTATGGGGTTTACCGCTATCAGTAAGTTCGAAGTTAGGAATACTTTGGAAAATGAAGAGTTATTCCATTACTGGTACAGGCACTGTGGCAGTGAATCACACCCGTATATCCGCCGGGGATTAAAGCTTGTAAAGCGCAGCTTTTCTTTAGAGTATTTCAACCATATAACTTCTTAATTCTGAAATATCATGTCAGATTCAAATAGTTCTGTTGTACAGAGTTTGGAAGAACATAAGCAAGCGCTGGCGCAAATTATGACAGATCTCTATTTCAAGAATCATCCTGAGTTGGTAGAAGAATACGGTGAAAAAGCAAAAGAGAAATGCTATGAAGATGCGATTTATCACATTAATTATTTAGGTCAGGCTATTCGTGTTGACAGCCAAAAAATATTTAATAGTTATTTAGATTGGGCTCGTACAATGCTCAAAGAACGGGGCGAAGATGTAAATGATCTGATAGATAATATAAAGTTTTTAAAAAAGGCTATTTATCAAAGGATTCCCAGAGATGAAGCTTCTGAGCTAACTCTTTATATCGATCGGGGACTAGCCGTCTTACAGAATGAGGAGGTAAAAGAGCAATCATTTTTTCAATCTGGTGATCCATTAGTGGAAGAAGCCCAAACCTATCTTGACTTTTTATTATCAGGTAAACGTACAGAAGCTGGTGAATACATTGATAAGTTGGTAAAAGAGGGTGTTGCTATAAAGGATATTTATGAGCACATATTTCAAAAGAGTCAGTATGAAGTGGGAGCACTTTGGCAGTCCAATATAATTAGTGTGGCCCATGAACATTATTGTACGGCAGCAACCCAGCTTATAATGTCGCAGTTGTACCCCAAGATATTTTCCACGAAAAAGAAAGGATACAAGCTGGTAGCTTGCTCAGTGGCCGATGAACTACATGAAATAGGTATTCGCATGGTGGCCGACTTCTTTGAAATGGAAGGGTGGGATACCTACTATATGGGTGCCAATATGCCGGCACATAACCTGGTTAGCGCTATAAAAGAGTATGAAGCCGATGTCTTAGCCGTTTCGGTTACTATGCCACTTCATCTTGATAAAGCCGGTAAACTGATTAAAACTATCCGCTCCGATTCGGAAATTAACGACCTCAAAATACTGGTAGGCGGTTATCCATTTCGTATAGAACCTGAATTGTGGAAAAAGCTGGGAGCTGACGGATCAGCGACTTCTGCAAAAGAAGCTATCAAACTTGCAACAAAATTATCTACCCAAAAGTCATGAAACATATAGCTAAAGGAATCGCTTTACTTCTAGATGAAACGGGGTTGATTACAGAAGTTATACAGGATAACATGGCGTTTTTTGAAGATAAAAACCCATGTGGAGCTCCGCTTACCGCCTATTTGTATGATGATAGTGTCCAAAAAAGCTTTGAACTTATTTACAGGATAAAAAAAGAAGGGGCTGCGTTTGATTGGGAGATGCATGCCAGGGTAGGTGGAGGAAACCATTTTCTTACGTTTTCTGGTATTAAAATCGAGAACGGCATTATTATGGTTGGGACTACCAGCTCGGAAGACACCGAAACGTTTTTAAATGGACTAATGGAGATAAATAATGAGCAGCTTAATAAGCTGCGTTATTTTATAAAGAAGAAAGGGGGACAGGAAGCTAAAATTGGAAATGATTTTTCGATGTATAACAATATGTCCAGCCTTAATAATGAGCTGGCCAATACGAAGCGAAAACTGATCAAAAAGACAACAGAGTTGGAACGTATTAATAAGCTGAAAGATCAAATGCTGGGAATGGCTGCCCATGATCTGCGTAATCCCCTGTCAGTTATTCAAAATTATGCAGATTTTTTGATGGAAGATATACGAAAAGGAAGTGTCGGAAAAGAACAATACGAGCTGGCGAAAGAGATCAAAGAATCCAGTGAATATATGGTACAGATAGTGGAGGGCATGTTAGATATATCAGCGATAGAAAGCGGGAGCATTTCGCTTGACAGGGAAGATGTTGATTTACACAGACTCATTCAACGGGCGGTATCTCTCAATCGCCCCTCAGCGGAAAAGAAAAATATTCGTTTGGACATCAGTCTGTGTGATGAGTCTTGTGATAAGTTGATTGATTATCACAAATTTCAGCAAGTATTGAATAATTTGATTAGTAACGCTATTAAATACTCAGAAGCGAATACGACTACCACTGTTGGGATAGAAAAAGATGAAGAAGAAATAATTATTTACGTAGCTGATGAAGGGCAGGGGATACCAGAGGAAGACCGGCATAAATTGTTTCAACCCTTCGCTAAAATTGATGTAGAGGCCACTGCAGGTGAAAAGAGTACGGGCTTGGGATTGGCCATTACAAAAAAAATCGTAGAAGCCCACGGTGGCACAATAGATGTAAAAACAAAGGTAGGTGAAGGAACCACTTTTTACGTGCGCCTTCCCGGCTAATTTTTAAGTATCAGTTTTTTAGTTGAATGACCTCTTGTTGTAGCTGGATGTCAAAAAGAAGAAAACTGCTATACCTGATAAGAAAGTTAACAGTGAAATTGCGATTAGATAGCCGGATGGCCGGATGATAAAAAATGCAGCTACAAACTGAGCAATTATAATAATATAAAGCATAACTGCTATAGTAATACGGTTGATTTTGGTAATAAGATATGCCCCGAATGGGGCTCCAAGCATTACAAAGGGAATACATACCAGCCAATAATTGAATGCTTCGGTCTGCATATCACCAAGTAGAAAGATGTGTAACAGGGTGCCGACGATTGCATTCGAGGTCATCAGTACGACGGAAGTAGGGGTAGCTATTTTCTCTGATAGACCGTATTTCAATGTTACGAATGAAAAGGTGCAAATATCAATTCCATTACCAAATATTGCACTTAGGATGCCTCCAATTATACCTACTAATATCAGTTCCAATTGCTGATAATTCGATAAATCCGGCAATGTCATCCGAGTATCTCTTTTTCGGATGTGATTTATTACAAAAAGCGCAATTCCAAAGCTTAACCAAAACGAGACAAACATCATTTTAGCATAATCGGGTGGGACCAATGGCGCAATCCAGATAGTGCCAATAATGATACCGGCCAGCCCTCCGAAGCCTGAAAGAAGAAGGTATGTTTTTTCAATAGAAATTCTTTTTGCGAGAATCCACAGTGTGGCCGCTGTCATTCCGATACTTTGAATAGCAAGACTGAAATTACGGGCCACATCAGGGGAAATATTGAACACAAGTGTCATAACTGGATAGGCGATGGCTCCGCCGCCTTCGGAACTGGCGCCGGCAATAAACGACCCGAAGATCATGGTAACAGACATAAACCAATTATCCAGAAATAAGCTCCATTCCTGCATTTGGTACATGTACCCCAACCAAATGATGTACGTAACAAGTACAGGAAGACCAAACAGGAGTAAGGTTCTTCGCTCAGGAAAATATCCAGTGATGTTCAACTGTAAGCTCTAACTATGTACTGAAATTTAATAATTTTAGTTACCTAATGAACTGTTTATCTCTTATCTATGCAAATAATGCTTTAAATCCTTTGGCTTGGATGGATTAGTAAGTGAAAAATCAGATTATATTGTAAAATAACAAACGGATATTAACAGGATCCGAAGGAGAGGTGGTTCATTTAACGTTGTTAGATATTTGGGATTTTCTTGCCAACCTGATAACACCTAATGGAAAAAATATCTTTCTATGAAATGACATATGTAAAAAT
Source organism: Fodinibius salicampi (assembly GCF_039545095.1). Taxonomy (NCBI): domain Bacteria; kingdom Pseudomonadati; phylum Balneolota; class Balneolia; order Balneolales; family Balneolaceae; genus Fodinibius; species Fodinibius salicampi. The sequence continues at coordinate 127,204 of NZ_BAABRS010000001.1, forward strand.
GAAAAACAAGAGGAGCATTTTCTTCTAAAACGGTATGAACTAAGTGGCTTCCTTCGTAATAAAACTATATGAGTATATCACATTTAAATCGCTACTGAAGAGTATATTACCGGAAGAGATAGACGATGAGAACAATAATAAAACAGACGAGGGCCCCGTAAAACTGATAGCTTCGGTACCATGGATTTTTTTTGCTCAGCGATAGCGTTCCGGTCAGCGAAAGTTGCCACACGCTGCCCGGAATGCTATGCTTTACTTTGTTTTTCGTAAAAATGCTGGTGATTATCATCACAGCCGAGCTGAAGATGAATATAATAGTGGCAGAATAGAGATAATGAATAGGAGGTACAAAATGATAAAAGTAGTTATTGATCATTAAGAATATTCCCATCAATCCACCTAAGATTAATGAATAGAAGGAGCTGTTTGCAGTAGCCTTGCTCCAAAATAAGCCAAATATAAAACACGTCACTACGGGCGGACTTATATAAGACAGCACCGCTTGTAAGTATTCCCAGAGCGTTGGGAATTGATTTATAAAAGGAGCCCATAATGAGGCAGCAAAAACGGCTACGAGGATAAATACTTTTCCTACCTTTATTAGGTGTTTCTGGCTGCTTCCGGGACGAACTTTTTTATAAAGATCTAGTGTGGCGATACTTGAAGCCGCGGTAAGTGCAGAATCGATACTCGACATCAGAGCCGCTACAAAACCCGTTAAGACAATCCCCAGGATACCGGCGGGTAGAAAGTCCAGCATCAGCTCTGGAAATATTAGGTTGGGGTTTGCTAGGTCTGGATAAATAATTCGTCCAAGTGTTGCAGGGAGGACAATAATAAATAACAGGGGCAGTTTAAGAGCCGCTGCAAAAATTACTCCTTTACGTCCGGCATCAATAGATTTTGCACCAAGTACGCGCTGAACCATATATTGGTTTGAACAGGCAAAGTAGAAACCAAGTATGGGCAGGCTAATCAAAAGGGTAGGCCAAGGAATGACCTCATCATCCAACGGACGGATAAGACTTAGAAATTCGGGAGCAATCTGTTGTTGGATTTCATTCCATGAACCGACCTCATTATATACAATGGCAGCAACCGCTATCGAACCGAATGTAAGCAGAATAGCCTGAATACTATCAGTTATTACAACGGCGCGAAGTCCTCCGGCTACCGTGTATAAGCCAGAGACCATAGCCATCCCTATAATAAAGACATAAAGGTCGATTTCCGGGAAAATACCTTTAAGAAAAAGACTGCTGGCATACAATGAACCGGCAATATCAATAAATACATTGATGGCGATAGAAATAAATGAAAAATAGGTGCGTGACCGGGAATCATACCTCCGTTCCAGGAATTCAGGCATGGTAATGAGCTGGTGCCTGAGATAATAGGGTACAATAAAGATAGCGAAAAGCACAAGGATGACGGAGCCTGTCCACTCATAATTAAAAACCGAAATACCGGTTTTATAGCCACTGCCGGCTAAGCCAATAATACTACTGATCGAGATATTGGTGGCGTAAAGGGAGAGTCCGATTAGCGGCCAGCTTAGGGTATGATCAGCTAAGAAGAAATCATCCGTCGTGTTATGAGTTTGGGCTTCCTGAAATCCCCTCCAGGTTATAAACAGGAGATATAATGCAATGATTGTAAGATCTAGAGCTGACAATATTAAATGCTTTAAGCGTAATTAGATACAGAAAGGAAGCCTGAATTTTAATTTCATAAAAAGCAACCTTACGAAAAGCCATTGTTAAATGAAAGTCTGAGGCAGACTTTGCTCAAATTTCAGCCTTTTATATTGGGTTAGCTGCTTCTATGAAATTTCTTGTGGAGAAGTTTTATTATTCTAGAAGCACAATCAGCAATTGGAAAGAAGTTGTTGAGTCGGGTAATTTCAAAACATGTAAAAAAGAAACCGACGTTGTGATAAAGTGATCAAATCTGGAAGACAGACTGTTTGTTACTCAAAGTGTTTGCGTTCTTTTTCAAACTCTTCGTTGGATACCAAGCCCTGTTGCCAAAGACCCGTCAGGTAGTCCATACGATCTTTAGTTCCCGGTTTCGTATCGGGTTCCGGTGTTTTTGTTTGTTTTTGTTGTTTCTGGAGTCTCTTTTGCTCAGCTATAGCCCGATCCAGCAGTCCCTTGAGGTTATAGGGATTTTCCATCCCATATAGCGTCATGGAGGTGGCGGAAGTGTGAAGCTCGAGGTCACCCACGTTTAGTTTCGCTTGCAGCCAGTTTTGTTGGACCTCAACCTTGTCTATATTTACGAGATCGACATTGCGCTGGTATTGACTGTCCCGCGAACTTATTTGGGTATCAGAAACGCGGTAGGTGATACGTTTCTGTCTTTTATAGACCCAATACAATCCCAGGAGTCCGATCCCAAACAAGGGGATAAGAAGCACGGAAAGTGCATAGCCCAGAAAATGATTTTTCCAACTGATACCCAGCGTTATAACCTTATCTTTCGATTGATCAGCCATAGTAAAAGAACCTGCTTTTAAAAGAATATTGTATAGAGTGTAAAGGTAGGTAAAATTTGGAAAATTCTAAGGTGAAAGGACTAAGTTTTCCAAAACAGATTTCGTATATTACCACGCTATAATAATACTCTGCTGTATGTGGGCAAAATTTTAGTAATTAATGAGTTTGAAACCCTGGAAATATATTGTTGCTGTATGGCTGACGGTTGTTATTGCAGCCGGCTTTCTGATTCCTATTCCTGAAATTGATATTTTACAGGAATCAGCCCGCAACCTCTTTCTGCATGTGCCCATGTGGTTTACCATGGCTGTCTGTTTTGCCGGGGGATTTATTTATAGCATTAAATATTTGAACAACCCTGATCCTGCAACAGACTTTAAAGCTGAGTCTTTGACACAGGTGGGACTATTATTTGGTATCTGTGGCTTGATTACCGGCTCAATATGGGCACGGTTTACCTGGGGTTCCTGGTGGACTTTTGCCGAACCGCGCATGAATCTGTCTGCGCTGGCAATGATGATATATGTAGCCTATTTTGTGCTCCGAACGGCTTTTGATAATCCTGAACAGCGGGCCAAGATAGCTGCAGTTTTTAATGTTTTTGCGGCTACGACCATACCTTTTTTACTTTATATAATACCGCGTCAGCTACCCAGTCTGCATCCGGGAGCGGAGGGCAACCCCGCTTTTAGTGAAATTACAGCCCCGGAACTGCGATACGTCTTTTATCCTGCAGTTATAGGGTTTGTAGCCCTTTCGATTTGGCTGTACGATATTTTGTATCGCTACAAGAAAGTAAAGTATCAACTTGAACAACAACGAGCATGACTTTTTTACCTATTCAAACACAAGAAGATACGGTTGCAACCGTTGATACTCTTTCGGAGTCGTATGAAGGCTGGGAAGGTACCGCCGGTTTTGAAGATGCCAGCATGTTTATTCAGGCGGCGGCTTCGTACGATCTTATTTTTATTGTTCTGGGCGTAAGCCTGATTATTTGGTTTATCCTTCTTTTCTTTATTATTCGGGTTGATAAGAAAGTAGGAAGACTGGAAGACGAAATTCAACAATCCCAAAACTCTTCTTCTCATGAAACCTAAGTTGATTCTTGGCATTATCGCCATCGTTGGTTTTACATCGTTATTGATGTACAACTTCGGAAACAGCATCAGTACCTACGTTAATTTTGAACAGGCCGTAGAAATGAATAATGCCCATGTAGTTGGCAGCTGGGATGATTCCAAAGATTATGGTTTCTCCATGGAGTCTAAACAGTTTTCATTCTATATGGAAGATGAGGATGGAAATATACGTCGTGTGGTATATCCCAAAGCTAAGCCTAATAACTTCGAAGAGGCCGATCAGCTAGTGGTAATCGGTGAGATGCAGGGTGAAGTTTTTTATGCCGATGAAATGCTGATGAAGTGCCCCTCCAAGTATAATAATGCTGATGAGGCGGAATTTGAAAAGGCAATGCCTGCTAACAGTTAATATTTTATGATTAAGTTTTTCGGAGAGTTTTTTGTCAATGCGGCTTTTTTGACCTCAATTCTGGCCGCTATTGGCTACTTTGTGTATTCCCAAAGAGAGGAGAAACGGTATCTGAAGGTCTCTAACTGGTTGTTTGGTATTCAGGGCCTTTTTTTGCTGGTGGCTTCAGGTTTGCTACTCTATATTATTCTTACCCATCAGTTTAATTTTTATTATGTATATAATTATACCAGCAGCGACCTACAGCTAAGATACCTTATTTCAGCCTTTTGGGGTGGACAGGAGGGAAGTTTCATGCTCTGGATCCTGTTCTCTATCTTTATTGGGTTCGGACTGATGAAATGGGCCCGTGAACCTTATAGAGGTCCCGTACTTTTCTTCTTAACATTGACTCAGGTTTTCCTTTTTTCAATGATCGCCGGTATCCCATTTGGGGACTTTACACTGGGAGCATCCCCATTCCGGACGCTGGCAGAAGCCATGCCTAATGCACCTTTTTTACAGTCTAATCCTGATTTCGTACCCCAGGATGGAAAGGGACTCAATGACCTGTTAAAGAGTCCCTGGATGATGATTCATCCCCCTATCCTTTTTGTCGGTTTTGCGATGATGACCGTGCCTTACTGTTTTGCAATGGCGGCTCTGTGGAAACGCAAGTACAACGAGTGGGTTGGTCCCGCTTTGCCGTGGACGCTCGGCGCAAATGTGGCATTGTTAACCGCTATTTTTTTGGGCGGATACTGGGCATATGTGACGCTTTCCTTTGGCGGTTATTGGGCTTGGGATCCGGTAGAGAATGCTTCCTTTGTTCCCTGGCTGCTTGGCACAGCGGGCATCCATACCATGATTATCCAGCGAAAGAGCTCAACGTCTCAAAAGGCTTCCATTGTTTTTGCGATACTGGCTTATGTAGCCATTGTATATGAAACTTTTTTAACCCGTTCGGGCGTATTGTCCGATTCTTCAGTCCACAGCTTTGTTGATTTGGGGCTGTATAATCAGCTGGTCGTTTTTATGGCGGCTGTAACGTTTATAGGATTAGGACTTTTTATCTACCGGTACAAAGAATTGCCCAAGCAGGAAAAGGAGTCGAAGCTGCTTAGCCGGGAATTTATGACCTTTGCAGGCGCGATGATGCTGTTTCTCATCGGTTTGGTCATTATTCTTGGAACGAGTTCCCCTATTATCGGTCGACTATTCGTAGATAATCCTACCCCGCCGGAAGTCAGTTTCTATAATGATTGGACCATGCCGATGGCTATGATTGCAGCCATAATGACGGTATTGGGTCAGTATCTCTTTTGGAAGCGACAGGATGGGGAATCTCTTGCCCATGATCTCACGCTGCCGGTTGCGCTGACCTGCGTGGTCACTTTAGTCAGTATCTTTATGGGGGAAGTGCGTAACTTATATTATATGCTCTTTTTACTGACGGCCTGGTTTGCCGTAATAGGTAACGTTATCATTATGATTCGGCTGGCCAGAAAGAAACCAATGCTTATTGGCGGGACCCTTTCACATGTGGGGTTTGGAGTGCTTTTGCTGGGTATTTTGGCTTCTTCAGCCTATAATGCTAATCTTCTGGATGATGCCACCAAGAGATATAATGCTGCGATTAAAAATGGAGAAATCACGGACGAGCAGGGATTCCGGAAAACCCAAACCGTTGACTTTTTGGAATTGGAGCTTAATGAACCCAAAGTAATTAATGATAAATACCGGGTTACTTACGAAGGATATACATTAAAAAACCAGGAGCGACCGGGTCAGCAGGAATATAAAATTAAGTTTGAACCAGCTGGTGGCGAAGGGCAGCAGTTTACGTTAAATCCGCAGGTATATCCTATGTTGAGCTCGTCGACTGCCCAGGAGATCCAATGGTCGGTGGATCCGGATGTACGCAGCGGTTTATTTAGTGATATTTATCTGTATGTATCGGGAAGTTCTTTTGTAGAAAGAAAGAATGAACAGGCCAAACAGCAGGGAAATAATACAGCATCGGCTTCCGGAGGCATGGAGGATAGCGTGGCTGTCCAGAAAATTAAATTAGAGCGAGGAGACAGTACCTCCGTAGGTCCCTTTGATATTGTCTTGCGGGATTACCGGCAGGTTGAGGACCAGCAGCTTCAGGACAGTACCGTTGTGGCGGTACGAGCCTATATTGATATAGCCCAACGGGGCAGTGATAACAGTAGAGTTATTGATCCCCTTTATTCCATATATGTGGAGAACGGCCAAAACTGGTCGTATGCGCCCCCACAACAGATACCCGAGTATAATGGTACCGTGCAGTTCAGCAGTATCGATCCTACAACCGGTGAGGTAGAACTTACTTTCCGGGGAGTAAAGGAAGAGGTTGAGGAAGAGTGGGTGCTGTTGGTAGCAGAGGAAAAGCCGTTCATTTCGATCGTTTGGTTTGGAACATTCCTGTTGATGGGAGGATTCAGCATATCCATCTTCCGGCATTGGGATAGAGAACGAAAGAAAAGTTAGCATTTGGATAGGAATAAGAACAAATGCCGCGTTATAAGTTAATTATTGAGTATCTGGGAACTGCTTATAGCGGTTGGCAAAAGCAACCGAATGCGGTGACAGTCGAAGAAACAATAGAGTCGGCCTTGGAGCGCATTACAGGTGAGCCGGTCGATATTATTGGTCAGGGCCGAACCGACAGCGGAGTCCATGCCGAAGCCCAAACAGCCCACGTTGATTTTCCGGAACCCATAGACAAGGATGAGCTTCTTTATGCTCTGGTAGGAGTACTTCCAAAAGATGTTGCGGTGTGGGATATGGAAAAGGTTTCTCTTGATTTTCACGCCCGTTTCGATGCAACTTATCGCCGATATCGCTACTGTATTGCCCGTCGGCCCCGTCCATTGTTTAAAGATACGACGACCACTGAATTTCGTGAACTGGATATAGAAGCCATGAACTATTGTGCTGATTTAATTGAAGGCACACATAATTTTGATAGCTTCACCAAACCAGATAATCAAAATCCCAGTTCGGAATGCGAGGTAAGTCATTCTACTCTCGAAGAATCAGAGGGTACGTTAATATATCGGATACAAGCTAACCGCTTTGTACGCCACTTGGTACGGCGGTTAGTGGGGACGATGCTACAGGTTGGTTTGGGAAAGCGTCCAGTAGAGGAGTTTGAGGATATGTTGTTGAATCCAAGTAAACATAAAAACGGACACGGGGCCCCGGCCATGGGTTTAATCCTGGAAAAGGTTGGATATAAAAAAGTTTGAAAAAGACCTTGACTTGAGTGAATATAAATAATTATATTTGTGCTCTGTTAAAAGCGGTTGAAATTTATACTGTTATCACATAATCCTCGGTAGCTCAGCGGCAGAGCAATCGGCTGTTAACCGATCGGTCGTAGGTTCGAATCCTACCCGGGGAGCCAGGCATCCCTGAAGTGCGAACTTGGACTTTTCCAGGTTCGCACTTTTTTATTTCAGTCCATTCTGCTTCCAGCTTTTTGTCAGCTAAAAAGTTGATCTCAATATCCCCAGTGTTATCATTGTCCACGTGAGAAATCAATGACTGTATTACTGTTTTCATCAGGTCTTCTCTCAGAATAGAATGTAAAATTATCAATGTTAATTGCACGTGCACCAGATTAGCGATACCTTAAGTACATATGATCCTTCCCCAAGATACCCGATTTTATAACTATTCTTGAAATCCTTGTAAAGAAAAGAAGTGGGAGAATGGGATTTCATTTTTTTCGATTAATTCTATAAGAATCGTATGGAGACAGACAGTATTAAAGAACAAATTGACCAGTCCCAAAGTGGTGCTCCAGCAGGAGGACGGGCTGTACGTGATATATTTTCAACAGATGAAATTTTTCATCGCATTGTAGCCACAGCTGATGAGGATTTTAGCCGTTCTACTCGTCTTCTTTTTTTGAGTGGCTTGGCTGCAGGATTGTCCATTGGTCTTACGTTTGTAGCTCGTTCTGCGATGACGAGTGCTGTAGGGCCAGAGTCTTCTTTGTTCCTTGGAAACATGTTATACCCACTGGGATTTATACTAATTGTAGCCGGTAAATATCAGCTGTTTACCGAAAATACGCTTACTCCGGTTACGCATGTGCTCACGCGGATTGCCAGCATACCGGCGCTAATGCGAGTTTGGGGCGTTGTGCTATTTGCAAATGTAGTAGGTGCAGGGGCCTTGGCATATGTATTGGCCAATACTGGGATCTTTGCAGCCGAAGTTGCCGAAGTGGCCCGGGGCTTTGGAGAACACGCCCTGAGTGTATCCTGGCATGATCTGTTCTGGAAAGGCGTATTAGCCGGATGGATTGTAGCCTCGATGGTATGGCTGACCCACGCCGTAAGAGATGCTATGGCTCGTATCGCTATTGTTTTTATCCTTATGTATCTCATTCCTATAGCTGATTTATTCCATTGTATTATTGGTGCGTGTGAGGTGCTTTATTTGATTTTCCAGGGATTAGCAGGATGGGGCGAGTTCGGATATTTCTTTTCCGCAGTTACGCTTGGTAATACAGTGGGTGGAGTAATATTGGTGGCTATGCTTAATTATTCGCAAACACGGCAGAGTCGCTTTCCTGATAGGGACTGTGGTCAGTTAGAGCTTACATGGAAAGAATGGCTATTTGGTCGTAATACAATATTGCCGGATTTTATTCGTCGCCCGCATTCCAATCATGATCAGAAAGAAGAAACGGAGGATACACTGCAGCCCCCTGTCATTGAAGAAGACCATCAGCGTGGAAACCCGGATGCGGAAATTACTCTCTTACAGTATGGGGATTATGAGTGTGAAACCAGTCTTAGAATCTATAAGATGGTAGATAATATAATGCAGGATGAAGATGGGGACATCCGATATATTTATCGTCACCTTCCGCTTAGCCGACGACATCCGCATGCCGAAAACGCGGGCATGGCGGCAGAGGCGGCTGCCGACCAAGGCAAATTTTGGGAAATGCATGACGAACTGTTTGACCATCAAAATCATCTGGAAGATGAAAACCTGCTGAAATGTGCCCGTCACATAAATCTGGATACTGAACGATTTCAAAAAGAAATGTATGCCGAAAAAAACAGGAAGCGCGTGCTGGAGGACCGGCGCTCCGGAGTACGTAGTGGAGTGAGCGATACTAATAATCTGTTTATCAATGGGCAGCGATTCGACAAAGCGATGGAAAAAGAGAACATTCAGCGGGAAATTGAGCGCATCAAAATGACGTTGACATCCGAAGTATAGAATGCATAGTTCTATGGCAATTCTCTGTGGTGATTAATAGTTTGTATGATAATAGTGATGTTGGGATTAAGAACATGCTGGCGTTTTTTTGAGGAGTATTGATTGCAAATACTGGATTCCTCAATGGATCTGAATTAGTCTTCCTACAGTTTAGTGAGCTCGATACAATCAATAAACAACGTACAACGTACTATTCCTATCAATTTTAATTCCCACACTTCCGGCTTTAGGTGCATCGCCGTGCCCGTGTACGACCATCTCCTTGTTGATGTATCCCCGAAAATGAGTGCTATTGGTGACCATCCTCAATAATGCGTTTCTGTTCTTAATAATCTTCCTTTTCAATTTCCCCTCGCGCAAATCTTTTTTTCAAAATATCCAGAGGATCTTCACGGGAATTATAAGAACGATAGGGCAGGGTATTAAATACAATGAATAATATGATTAGCGTTACTACGATCCACCAGACCGAGTGCATCCTGATAAAGTGATGATCATAAAACATGGTCCTTATTTTTTTCGGTCAATATTTGTGCATCATTAATTGTGATGCTGTTGATGTTTATTCCCTTTCTTTGATTCTTTGTTCATCATTCCTGTTTGATCCATCATGTCTCCCTGCATCATCTCCTGCATTTGCTGTTTCTTCTCACCCATATCTCCTTGTTTTTGCTGAGCAAATGTTGTTCCGGCCATTAAAAGAGTAATTGAGAGCGTAAGGATTAAACGTTTCATAGTAGCCACCTAGAATTTTCTATTGATTAGATTAACACTGATTGAATTTTTCTGTTCCCAATGTAATGATTGCTAACTTAAAGCAACCTTACATTGTTGCCGTTAATTGAGAATATCTGATCCCTGTTCATCATCTGGTATTCGGATAGCCTGTTCAATGGGAGTGACAAAAACAATACAGTCTCCTTTTCGTCCGGTATGTCCGTGTTTTTGGATCGTTTGAACTATTGACTCTATATCTTCTGATTCCGCTGCCATTTCCAATTTTACTACATGCGTATGCATAGCGGGAAAATTCAGAGAGCCATGTTTATTCTTTGAATCAGTGTATCGGACTGTTCCTTCGCCCTCAAAGACCGTCATTGAGCAATGCCCTCTATTTTCGAAGTTCTGTGTAGACATCTTCAAGTAACATACGTTTGATATTATGATAATACCTTCGAAACCCAAGCACGAGAACAATCAAATTTACGAGCAATATCAGCTTGTGTATCTACCTTTCCAGAGGCCAACAAGGTCTGGAAGATTTCTCTTTGCTCTTCTCTACTTTTGGTCTTTTTCTTGGACTTTCGGTTAACAGAATTAACCGTTTTGTATTTGTTCGCATTGTCCCAATTTGGGTACTCTTCGGCCAATTTTTCGTAGTGAATTTCATATTTTATTCCTTTTGGACCCCTGTTAACAGATCTGAGAGGCATTATTGCGGTAAAAAGTGTTCGCATTTCAGGGACTCGCGGGGAGCCATCACATTATGAAGTGCGAACTGATAGGTCTTTTTGCTTATCAGTGTCGCACTTTTTTATTTCAGCCCATTCTGCTTCCAGCTTTTTGTCAGCTAAAAAGTTGATCTCAATATCCCCGGTGTTATCATTATCCACGTGTGAAATTAATGACTGGATCACTGTTTTCATCAGGTCTTCTCTCACTCTGCTGTCAGACTTATCCCATAGTTTTATAAACTCATTGAGAATCGTTTTATAGGTATCATCATCTATCACTTTCCGGTTTTCAGGGGGATATCCTCCCAACCAATGTCCTTGTTTAGCAGTCTCTTTTCTTTTTTCACGAGTTCTTGCAACGTTCATCTCCCGCTCAAATTCAGCGAACATAACCATTATATTTTGAAAACTTTGTAGTTGTTTTCACTCCCTGTATTTTTCAAATCTTCCTTTTGTGAGGATTTCTTCTTATAGGTGAGCACGCAGAACATTTTTTGTCCATCGGAGCTCAACGCATATTGGTCGCCATCGAACTGATAGCCGTTGAGTAGATCTGAGGCGATCGTCAGCACATTGACCGCAAAATCATAGTGATTAAGCGGCGTATAGGTTTTAGTTTTGGGCGGTTCCGGTACAGCTAGAATTTGCTCCAGCGAGCATCTTTCGGATCCACACTGTATTAATAATCCTTTCATAGTATTCTCCTTTTGTAATTGTTTAAAATTGGATATAAAGCTGGTAAAGGGGCAAATGCTTAGATTGGGTGTTTGGCAAGAAGGGCCTAAAAACAAAAAGACCGCCTGTTAGGAGCGATCTTTGTTGTTGTCTTCAGGATTTTCTCCCAAAAAAATAGTTGATAAAACAGCTTCGAGAAAATCGATACCTGTTCGTAATATCTCTTTCATGATCGTTTACCTCCGGTGATTATGATGACAATCACCTTTATGATTAACTTTTTTAAGATGGGCATAAGTCGGGTTGGGATTGACGTTAATAAAGCCCAGCTGTTGTATAGCCTTGCTTCACTATTCTTATACCAAGAAATGGAGGAAAATTTGATATAGAGGTTATTGAGGGGGGATGCCAAAGGTTGAACAATTTAAATTGGAATGGTTCTTTCTTTTATTTAAAAAAGGGGCTGCCCTTTTACTAATGAAAAGGATAGCTTAACAACTTTGATTCCATATTAACCCTACTAATAACCTTTCATTCATAGCGCTATGGCTAAATGTAATTTTGATATTGACTATTCACAAGAAATGAATTAGGCTAAAAACATCATCACTTATGAGATCACCAGCAATAACGAAGACATTCAGACTAATGATGATACCGCGGTGTTCTCGATCTCAGTGCCGGGCGGCGAGGTTACAGGTAGTATGGCATTTGAAGACAATCTCAGTTAGTATGTAGTCTTTCCTGAAAAGTTAAAATTTACAGCTATTATCAATGGTGTGATAGTATGTCTATTTCTGCCTCCAAATAGAGTTGTCCGTCTTCGACAATAATTTCACAGTCCAAGACTTCGAATATTTCCTTTTTATGCAAGGGCAGATCAGGATGTGATATGGGAAGTGGACTTTCAGATGGTGATCCCCCTTCGTTTTCCCACCGATTGACCTCTTCCGGGTCAAAATCAGTGACTATATTGTGTTCAATTTTGACTTTTATACGCGGATTTGTTGACTTCATAATGATTGTAATATTCTTATTTCAAGTTTGTTGGTCAGCTCAGGAGAGTTATGTAAGATGCTGGATCAATCACATATACACCATTTTATTATTGATAACAGTACTTATTTGTTTTTTTGACCGGGCAAAACCAAGAGTGGAGCTTGAATATAATAGCTCATATCTTTTGACTGTTTTTTCTGTCCGATCAGAGAAAATGGTTTACTATAACGGATCATAACAACTAATGACATATTATGTCTTTCTATTTGATTAGCCACTCCTTCAAAAAAAGTGATCGATTTTTCCTCTTCGAAATCAATATTTTCGTATGATATGGATTCTTTAACTAGCTCCTTGAACCCATAGAACATGCATTTAGTTTTGAGAGTACTTTCAAGAGCTGTATGAAATACTCTGATTCTTGATTTAAAGAGCTTAGCCAGCTCGACTGTATATTGTAGCGCTTCCAAGTCTCCATCATGGTAATCAGTAGTAAATAAAATTTGATCAAAGCCGGTTACAGGGGCATTTTTAGGAATTGCCAATACAGGTATTTTTGACTCCTGAATGACTTCTGCTGTAGTGCTTCCAAAAAGTAGTTTTTCCAATCCGGTTCTTCCTTTTGTGCCCATTACAATGAGGTCGGATTCAAACGACTGACCAGCCTCTAAAATAGTATTTATCGCCCGTCCCGTTTGGATGTGGGTTTTAATAGGTATATCGGAGTAGATTTCATCTTCATTTATTTCCTGCAGTAATTCTGCAAAAAGCCTTTTGACTTTATTTGTCACCCCTTCTTTTATTTCCTGGGCGAGGGGAGCAAAATCATAGGGTTCTTCAATAGAATGAAGAATATGAATTGTAGCTCTGGTCTTTTTAGCAATATTCAGGGCAAAGGGTAAAGCCTGTCGGGTATTAAGCGAAAAATCAGTTGGGAATAGTATATTGTTAATCATTGTGTCCATGTCCTACTAAATTATTTTAAAATTAGAAATTTTGATGTTAGCCAGATGCAAATAGTGAGAGCAATGAGATCTATCCGGCATATGTAGGGTTTTTGTGTATTCTTATATATCTCGTTGCCAGAATACCCTGATCAGATGCTCATCGTCATAATTATAATTTAGATATCCTTCATAGGCCTTAACCAGGGAATCTCCGATTCTTCGTGCCAGATGAATACCGGTAGTTGTTATAATCGTTTTATCCTTCTTTTCGCTAATATTAATAAATCGCTCAAGTGGATGTTCGGAGATTTCCATGTCCTTGATATTATGGATCATATTCATGATTTCGTCTCGATGGTCATCGAAAAAAGTCCCCTGAAGCTGAATAAGTCCCGCAGGATAATTATCCTCAGTGCGCTGACAGGCCGGACAGGTTACCTCTGACGCCTCTTCCGGGATATCATCCCAGGTCCACCGTCCATTTGTATAGAGCGAACCGCAAACCGAACAAATGGTAGGGTCAGGATGTTTTTTATTTGTTCGGTAGGCATCATGCCTTTGATTATCGAATATTCGTGTTCGTTCCTGTTTAAAATTGGTATCAATATTTTTCATTAGAGATAATGTTAAATGAAAAAGAGAATCATCTTCTGCTGTTAGTATATATATGTTGTTATGATCATTATTTCACTCATAGAATAGCTTTTTTAGAAAGAGTGTAACGTAAGTATTGTTCGTTTAGGTCTGTGAGGGAAAATACTGCAAAGAGTAGCCTGTCGTAGATTACCCTACAGTCAAAACGTATAGTTGAACTACAAAAAGTCTGGGAAAGATGGCTACAAATACTCTTTGTTTAAAAGCAGAAATTTTATTGTTAGTAAAAATCTCAATAAAATAGAATTGGTGTTATGAAGATGCTCAAAGGATTAATTGGCCTGATTGTCGGAGTATTGATGCTGGGAAATATAACCTTGGCCCAGCAACAGTCTCAGCAGAAAATGATGCAGCAGCAGATGAAGGAAATGCAAGATATGAATCAGCGTATGAACCAGATGAATGAACGTGTTCATATGATGAATCAAGAGATGTCGCGCATGATGAAAAAGACGCAAAATGAACAGATGCAGAACCAGTACCAGATGATGCATCGAATGGGCGAACAGGTTGGGCTCATGCTTGGTAATATGAAAAATGCAGCCGAACGCTGCAACCTTATGCTACAAGATCGTCAAATGATGCAGGATGGTGAGATGAGAAAGGATATGGATCAGGTTCGCCAGCATATGCAAGAGATGACCGGCCAGCTTGAAGAAACGGTACAAACGATGGAGCGGATGACCAAAAGACTGCGAGAACATCAGCCGGACCAGCAAAATTAAACCTTCAAGAATACTAGTGCATCGACATTATGAACTATAAAATATGGATGATGTTTCTGGGATTTCTGTTCGGTGGATTAATGGGAGCTGCCCAGGTTTCGGGACAACCGTTCTATTATTATAAAGGCGGTATGCAGTTGGCAAGCGGCTCCTACTTTTTTGTAGAGGATACCCGGAGTTTTTATTTGACGAATGGTCTGGATGTAAGAAACAGCCGATATGGTATATCTGTTGATTTCCCCTTTATTGTACAAAATTCCCCGTGGATCTCATACAGTCGCTATGGAGGGATACCAACCGGAGGCCCCCAACACGAGTCGGTGGGTCAGCACTACGGACGCGGAACGGACCAAAATATGAGAGGAGGTCGCAGGCAGCATATAGACTTGGTGGATACGGCTTCGTATACACAGTCTGGCTTCAGTGATCCATCGCTATTCTTGCAGTATCAGGCCCTGGGATTTGAATCCGGTACAACGGCGTTGTATATCAATACATCGATCAAATTTCCTTTTGCCGACCCTGTAAATGGATTTGGGACCGGGGCCTGGGATATGGGAGTTGGAGGTTCCCTGTCCAGGCGTTTTAATACATGGTTTATCACAGCCAATTTCATGTACTGGCATTTTGGGGACATGCCCGATCTGGAACTGAATTCTTCGTTGAACTACGGAGTGGGAATCGGTAAATCTTTATCCGGTGGACACTGGTTGTTGCTTGGATCTTTAAACGGAATGACAGAAATCATTGAAGGAGTGACTCCTCCAATGTCGGCCGCTCTGGGCATAGGTTATCAGGTGGATAAACGGAGGAGTCTGAATATTAGTACTACTTTCGGTTTATCAGAATCTTCTGCTGATGTAGCATTTGGCGTGGGATGGCAGGTAAAGCTGAATTAATGGATCCATTTAGACAATTACTAGGAAATAATCCGATCAAATAGCGTAATGATCCGCTGATGTAAGAGTATTCCCTACATATCTAAAATGAATATTAACTACATCACAGTCAGGTTTCTAGTCTCAATACAAAAGCCCTCAAATGAATATAATTAATAAAACATTAATTCAATTCAGATTACTATGGCTGTGCACCCCCATATTCTTGTGTTAGGATGTAACTTCGCCGGGCTAACGACCGCTCGCTATATACGTGAGTTTGCGGGCGAACAGGTAAAGATTACCTGCATCGATCGGAAGCCGTATCTATCGTTTATCCCGAATATTCCTATCGAGGTGTGGAATAATAATAATCCCGCTACGGAACTCCATCTACCTTTTATAAAGTTCCTTGACCGGGACAAAATCCGGTTTATTCAGGGCGACATTCGGAATATCGATGTGGAACAAAAAGAAATTGGCTATATCCCTGCTGAGCGGCCCGGTTCTGCCAGTGAAAACATATCCTATGATTATCTGGTTATTGCGCTTGGAAATCATCTGGCTTTTGATAAGATCGAAGGTTTTGCAGAGCATGGTCATACTTTTACGGATACCTTTTATGGGGATGAGATTCGAAGGTATCTCCATGAGGGAGGATATAAAGGCGGTCCCATTGCCATTGGTTCAGACCGGTTTATACAAGGTAAAAGCGATAAACTTCCGGAAGGATTGCCAGTGGCAGAGGCAGCTTGCGAAGGGCCACCGGTAGAGGTGGCTTTTTCACTGGCTGATTGGCTTCAGAAGCGAGGACAGGGAGGAGCTGAAAACATTACGCTGTTTACTCCAGCCGAAGTCATTGCTGAGGATGCAGGAGAACAAATTCTCGATCAGCTGTTGCCCATGATGCAAGAGATGGGGTACGGATACAAAGCTGATACCAAAGGAATTAGCAAAGTTCACAAAGATGGTATCGAATTTAAAGACGGCAGCAGCGTTGAGGCGGAACTGAAAATTATTTTTCCAAACTGGGAAGGACACTCTTTCTTGAAAAACTTACCAATCTCGGATGATCAGGGGTTTATCATTACGGATATGTATATGCGCAATCCCGATTATCCGGAGGTTTTTGCTGTTGGTGATGCAGCATCAATTACGGTCCCGAAGCTGGGATCACTCGGACATATGGAAGCTGAGGTTTTAGCACGTGTAATCGGACAGGAGGTGGGCAACTACAATCCTGAGGGAGAGATAGATCCGATGGAATTTATGCTTATATGCATGGGCGACATGGGAAGTCACAAGGGATTTTATATGCACACCGATGAATGGTGGGGTGGAGATACCAGTATCCTGAAGATGGGATATACACCCCATATGCTCAAAATGGGTTTTAAATCGATGTACTATACAACGGGTGGAAAGATACCTTCTTGGGGCTTGCCGCTTTCTGAGTTTATCGCTGACCGCACGGTCATTTAATACAAAAGGAGAAGATTAAATATGGATTTGAATACAAAAGAAGTGATAAGAAATTTGCAAATATGGGGCGGAGGTCTTGTCCTGTTGACCATAGGTGGGATAGTTTATTCGATTTCGAAAGGGGTTATGCGTATAAAAAAATACCATAGGCAATTTGATCCGGATAATGTCGAGGAATTTGAAGGCAATATCCTGGAAATTATTACAGAAAGTAGCCAGAATCATGAGAAACGAGGTGTTATTCTTATTGTGGAAACAGAAAACAAAAAGATTATCCCAGTTCACCTAGGTCCGGAGTGGTATATCAGTCACCAGCAAAGCAGACTCAAAGATGGTCAAAAGGTTAGAGTGGTTGGGTCGCGCGTTAAATATGAAGATAATCCTGCTATAATAGCTGCCCAAATTGAACACGGCAATAGCAAGCTGATTCTGAGAGATGAAAAAGGGCGACCCCGATGGCAAAGCTGGATAGACTAAAGTTTCAAAAATCGAAGCAAAATAATTACAGATCAAACAGACTATCTTTTAACAAAAAACGTATAAAATTATGGATGCTGCACACTTACATTTGTTAACGAATCATATTCCAATACTGTTGACGTTTCTTTCTGTTGCCATGCTGGTATGGGCGGTTATTAGTAAAAACAGTGAACATTATAAAATTGCTTTTATAGGATTTATCATCGCTGGTCTTGCAGTTATTGTTGTATTCCAGAGTGGGGAAGGCGCTGAAGATATTGTAGAGGAAATTGCCGGAGTTACACATGATTCTATTGAAGCGCATGAAGAAGCAGCAGATATCGCCTGGTGGCTGACCGTGATTTTGGGAGGAGGTGGTATTGCAGGATTATTTATGAATAGGAAGAGGGTAAAAGGTTTTAAACCTTTTGTATGGGTTTTGCTAGTCTATGCTTTACTGACTGCCGGATATCTCGCTTATACAGGGAATCTCGGAGGACATATACGTCATACTGAACTAACAACTGATGAGCAACAGGCCAGCGCTGTAATTCCAAATTCGCGGTCCAAAGAGGATGAGGAAAGGATGTACTTCTACTTCGAAATGACAAAGGAGAACCGTTTTGGGATCGGAGGGTGAGAAAATAAATCTTGCCGACTGGAATAAAATGATATTGAATATTTATTTACTATAAACAAACATCATAAATAAAAATATACCCAAACAAAGGATAATTATAGATCAAGGATAAAAAAAATGTCAAAAACAAACCGCGAGAAATACATCGATAAACTGGCAGCACAGCTGAAAAAATGGGATCACGAGCTGGAAGAATTCGAAGAGCAGAATAAAAAACGGTTCTCCGAATTTAAACAGGATATGACTAAAAGGTTGAATAATTTAAAAACCAAAAGAAGTAAGTTAGACCAAAAAATGGATCAGCTTGAAGAGGTGGGGGAAACAACCTATCAAAGTGTTAGGAAAGATGCCGAAAAATTGTGGAAAGATCTCAAAGATGGGTTTTCATCGCTGCGCAAGAAGGTAAAGAAATAGTTAATACTCTATAACATTCATTTACTTTTCTTTGTCAAGTGTCTCTTCTCCTGGTAAAACAAGAAGGGGCACTTTTGAATAAACGGTCTGCTGTATGTGATCTTGATTGAGAAGAGACTGAATTAAAGTCTTTTTAGTACGTGTCATTACCAGAAGTTGTCCCTTCTTTCTATTCAATGAAGAGAATATGCCACGGGTAAAATCTTTATCAATAATGAGTTTGAAATTTATTTTTTCAGGATTATCAATGTTTTCTTCGGCTAACTTTTTAAAACCCCTAAAATTAATACTGGATTCCAGATTATCTTCGGGAGTGATATGCAGGACAGTGATTTCAGCATCAAATAGCTTAGCCCATGTAGTCAGCTCACCTAAAATTTCCAGGTCTCTTTCCCGGTAATCGGTTGCAAAGATCAAGTGACTGAAAGTGGAATAAGGTTGATCTGTAGGGGCGATGAGTACAGGAATTTTTGAATTGAGCAAAATTTCGGATGATACACTTCCAAACAATACTTTGCCCATATTGGTTTTTCCCGTTGATCCCATGACAATTAAGTCACCAGAAAATTTTAATATATTTGATACGGTATCACCGAATTCGATAGTGGGTTCTATATGTAAATCTTTGTATTCGTCATTATAAACTGCTTCCTGCATCTTGATTTCCGAGCCATAGGCGTAGGGGAGCTTCGAGGAATGCATGACAACTATTTTGGCGTTAACCTTTAGAGCTATTTCACGGGTATAGGTGAAAGCATTTTTAGCAGGTTTGGAAAAATCAGTTGGATGAAGTATCTCGTTGATGTTAAGTAGCATAACAGGATTATCTCTTAGTATTTGCCAGTTCTTTACCCGGCAGCACCAAGAGGGGAACTTCTGAGTAATGACTCATTTCTTTTGATTGTTGCTTAGGGAGTGGGGGGAAGGATTTTTCATAATGTACCATTACAAGTAATGAGACGTTCTGTTGTTCAACTTTATTGATCGCTGCTTCAAGAAAGTGGGTAGATTTATCTTCTTCAAATTCAATGTTTTTATACGAAATTTTTTCGGTTACAAGTTCTTTGAATCCCCGAAACATAATTTCAGATTTGAGATCAGTTTTAAGTATGGAATGATAAACTATGAGTTTTGAATTGAATAACTTTGCCAATTCGACTACGAATTGCAGTGCTTTGAGATCTCCATCCTGATAGTCGGTGGCGAAGGTGATCCGGTTAAAATCTTTATATACTGCCTCGTGTGGCAGGACTAAAACGGGTACATTGGAACGTTGTATTACTTCGGCTGTAGTGCTGCCGAAAAGGACCTCTTTTAACCCGGTCCGTCCCTGGGCGCCCATAATAATCATGTCAACGTTTCGGGTTTTTGTTTCCTCGAGAATAGTGTATACAGCCCGTCCGGTTTGTATGCTGGTTTCAATATTCAGCTCTTTGTATTTGCTATCTCCCAGGATCTCATCCTCCAGGTTTTCGAACAATTTCTTAACTGTTTGGCTTAGGCTTCGATTGACTTCCGTATTTTTAGCTGTTTCATCCGGCATGGTGAAATTATAGGGCTCTTCAATGGAATGCATGATATGTAATTTACCATCACAAGCCCGGGCTATTTCCAGGGCAAAAGTGAGCGCTTCACGGGTATTCTCAGAAAAATCAGTCGGAAATAAAATGTTTTTGATATCAGCCATGATGAATTTTCAGGTCAATTGTATTAAAGTTCATACGTATTTAATTAAATCATTTTAGAAGAAAAATAATGTAGTGATATAGTATCTATCAATTGTAGGGGTTTACTGGTATGGTATAAGATTTACTATTTCTTACGCTCTAGGATATACTATTGTGGTAGTGAATATTTTTGTAAGAAAATGCACTACATGAATAATTCCTATCCAACTACAATATGGCCGTGGGTTATAACTTATAATGAAAAATATTTGGTAGCTAGTTATAAGTTAACGGCTAATATTTAACTCATGCGTAAAGAAAGACGCTATAATAGTACGAAGTAAAGCGCGGTAATCTTTATAAATGTTTCATCGGAGCTACCCCTTAAGGTGTAATTTTAACACATTGTAATGCTGAATTAATAAAAATGGCTTTTCAGAATCTAAAAAATAGGTGATTTAAATTTGAAGTAACGTCGTTTAAAGAACTAAAAACAAAAAAACTAGCAGACAGGTACCCATTGTTTAATAATCGATAATGAAAGAAGCGAATAGCTATATAATAAATATTGCCGCCTTTTTATTGGTGGGAGTGCTGCTGGTGCATATTTTGACGAATGCCCAGCTAATATTACTTCCTTTGGCATGGGCTCTATTTATTGCCCTGTTTATTTTACCGATGACGCAATGGTTAGAGAAGAAGAAAGTTCCCCGTTCCGCAGCAATAATATCAGTATTGGTGATAGTAACTGCTATGATAGGCCTAGTACTGTATATCCTTTCTTTTCAGATTGTTGGTCTATTGAAGGACGCCCCGGCCGTTACCAATAAATTAAATGAGTGGATTTTGTCTCTCCAAGAGATAGCTGAGAAAGCCTTTGGTATTACAAATGAAACGATAGCTCGGCAGGTTTCTAATTCGCTCTCGGGTATTATCAATAATTCATTGGGTGTATTGCAGAATTCACTTTTTTCTGCATTTCAAACAATCACCTTGATTACAGTGATCCCCCTGTACATTTATTTCATGCTTTACTACCGGGATCTTTTCTATGATGGATTTCTTGGGTTGGTTAAAAATTACCGGACAAAGACTTCTGATATTATCAGTAAAGTAAATAATGTAGTTCAACAGTATATGGTTGGACTGATGGGGGTAACCGTAATAATCGGAATCCTTTTCTACATAACATTATCTCTACTGGGAATTAATTATGCTTTATTTTTTGCGGTATTACTGGCTGTTTTTAATCTCGTACCATATATCGGAGTAATTATTGCTTCACTTGCTGTTATCTTATATACCATAGCTACAACGGATTCGCTGTTCTACCCTATTGCTGTGCTTGCCTCGCTTTGGTTTATTCAACTGGTGGAAAATAATTTAATAACTCCTTATATCCTGGGATCACAGGTTCGATTAAATCCTATGGCAGCGCTCATTGCCATATTTGTTGGTGGGAGTATCTGGGGGATATCAGGAATGATTTTATTTATTCCCCTGCTGGGAGTCTTGAAAGTTGTATTTGATGAGTTTGACGAATTGAAACCTCTTGCATTGCTCCTGGGTAGCTATAAGACTCAAAAAAGAATGAAGGGGCAGGAATCTTCGGAAAAATAACAAACGTTTTTAATTGTAGCCTCTGATTTTAAAGAAAGGGAAGAAGGCTGATAAACCCGGCAATGGAAATCCCAAAAATAATCCAGATCAGCACTTTGTTTTTTTGAAAACCCGCCCAGAAAATAAAGAGGCCGGCTTTAACTAGGGCATTCGAGATGACGGATAAAATAATTCCGGAAACGGCCACATCGGAACTAATTTTTGCCATGGCCATTCGAGAGAGCGAAAGGGTGATGGCATCCACATCCATAAGTCCGGATAGCAAAGCCAGTAGATAAATGCCTTCGTCTCCATACCATTGTTGCATGGCTGCAGCAAGGACTAAAATAACCGCTAACAGTAAACCAAACTGGATCGCTGTGAAAAATTGAAGTGGGTTTTTAAGGGCGATATCCGGCTGCTTATCTGGTGAATTTTCCGATTTCTTCCATAGCCATATCGCAGCAATACCTGTAGACACCAACATGATTGTAAGCGGTATCCATAAGGGATATAACAACCCAGGATTTACAATTAATACTTCAATGGCAACTCGTACATACATAATGGATGAAGCGACAAGCACCCCGGCCATAAAGAGGTAATGCGAGTTGAGCTTTTCTTGTTGCCGTGCTAGTTGGGCAAGGCTAAGCGTTACGGCTGTAGAAGATGCCAGTCCACCGGTAATGGCTGTTAATAATGTGCCATGGCGCCTGCCCAAATATTTGATGAGGATATATCCTACAAAAGAAAGTCCGGATATAAGTACCACCATCCACCAGATCCAGTAGGGATTCAGGCTTTGCCAAGGACCGTAACCCTGATTGGGAAGGAGGGGCAACAGGATCACTGAAATTACCAGCAGTTTAATGCCCGCATATATTTCTTTGACTTCAATTTCTTCTAGCCACCGGTGTAGTACCGGTTTCAAACTAAGTAGTGTAATGACGATAACCGTCACGACCAATGCATACAAATGGTATCCCAATGCCGCCCATGCCCCCAGCGAGAAAGTGAGCAGCAGGGCTATCTCCGTGGTGATACCCAGATCATTATCCTCTTTTGTATCTATAATATACGAGGTAATAATCAGCGCGGTGAGCGAGAGAAAAATAATCGGAAGAACCCAGTCACTCGTAAAATGGCTCAACTCAGCCCAAACTCCTCCCAGCAGTCCCACCAGGCTAAACGTACGAATACCCGCTACCCGATCCCCTTCGTCCTCTTTACGGCCAGACCACCCCCGTTCAATACCTATGAGCAACCCGATTCCCAGAGCTGACAGAGTATCCCAAATGATTTGCAGCTGTAGTTCCATTGATTTGTTGCGGAGCTATTTTTTTGTCCAACGAGAAAACCCAAGCTAACAGATTTAAAGGTCAAAACCATATGTTAGCACAGTAAAACAAAAAATAGTTTATTTAACAGGTTTTAATGTCGTTGCGTCTAATACCCTTATTATTTTTTGAGCAAACGCAATCCGTTTAGAACTACCAGCAGGGTACTTCCTTCGTGTCCCACAACACCGATAGGAAGAGGCAACGCAAAGAGAAATACTGAGGCTACCAACATGGCAATGACTGCCAGACTAAAGATGATATTTTGCCAGACAATTCTCCGAGACTTGCGCGCAAGTTCAATCAGGTAGGGCAATTTGTTAAGGTCGTCTCCCATCAA
This sequence comes from Fodinibius salicampi, assembly GCF_039545095.1. NCBI lineage: Bacteria > Pseudomonadati > Balneolota > Balneolia > Balneolales > Balneolaceae > Fodinibius > Fodinibius salicampi. The sequence continues at coordinate 150,713 of NZ_BAABRS010000001.1, forward strand.
TACAACATCGGCTGTTTCCAAAGCTACATCAGTACCTGCTGTGCCCATGGCGATGCCCATGTGGCTGGCTGCCAGTGCCGGGGCGTCATTGACGCCATCACCCACCATGGCTACAGAGCCTTCTTGGACTAGCTGTTTGATAAAATCAACCTTTTCGTCGGGTAGCAGCTCTGCGTGAAATTCATTCATATTAATCTGATCAGCGATAGAACGAGCGACACCTGTCGTGTCCCCGGTCAGCATCAGCAGACGGTTGATTTGAAGAGCTTTTAATTTCTTTATCGCCGCTGGCGCCTGCTCTCGAATTTCATCAGCTACGGCAATTAAGCCAGCTGGTTTATCATCGATAACAACATAAATTACCGTTTTGGCTTGCATTTTTAGTTTATCAGCTTCTTCCTGTATTCCGTTTTCCCAGTATTTGCTGTTGGTATTAAAGAGTTTTTCGTTGCCTACTTGAATGGTTTTACCTTTCAATTGTGCGGAAATGCCTTTTCCGGCCTCTGACTGCACTTGGCTAGCAGAGCCATATTCTATATTTTTTTCGCCCGCTTTTTTTAGAATGGCAGCAGCCAGGTGATGCTCAGAATGCTCTTCAGCTGATGCTGCCATTGAAAGCAGTTCAGATTCTGAAATTGCATCGCTGTTACCGTTTTTGAAAGGAGTAATATCCGTTACCGCCAGATTACCTTTAGTCAGAGTTCCTGTTTTATCAAAGGCAATAATGTCAATTGAAGCGGCCTGTTCAAGGTAGGCGCCGCCTTTAAATAGGATGCCATTTTTTGCTGCATTGGCGATAGCCGAAAGAACAGATGCTGGCGTGCTGATCACCAGTGCACAGGGAGAAGCTACCACTAGTACCGTCATGGCTTGGTAAAATATATCATCGAAAGGTTGGTTCGAAAAGAACCATGGAAATAGGATGAGAAGAATAACCGCAATAATTACCCCCGTCGCATACCAAGGTTCAAAATCATCTAAGAATCGCTGGGTAGCGGCTTTACTGCCTTGTGCCTGCTCAACCATTTTAATGATTTTGGCCAGGGTTGTTTCGTCGGCCAGCTTGGTAACCCGTACAGAAATAACTCCATTTTCATTGAGGCTGGCAGCAAAGACATCATCTCCCGGTTCCTTTTTTACAGGTATGCTTTCACCCGTTATTGCTGCCTGATTTATCGACGTATTTCCGTCTGTTATCTCTCCGTCGATGGGAATGCGTTCTCCGGGTCTGACAATTATGATATCACCTTTTGAAAGGTCTTCAACCGGCCGTTTTATTTCTGAGCCATCGGGATTGCGAACCAGCGCTTCATCAGGGCGGAGTTTCATCAGCGATTTTATTTCACGCCGGCTTTTTCCAAGAGCATAGTCCTGAAGGGTATTGCTCAATGAAAATAGAAAAAGCAAAATAGCCCCTTCCATCCATTCTCCAATAGTGGCCGCTCCCAGAGCCGCGAGTATCATGAGCACATCTACGTTGATGTTAAACTTCATGAGAGCCTTGATGCTCTCGACTGTTCCTGCGTATCCACCGCTTAGATAGGCAAGAATATAGAAAACGATCGTAGTTTGTTCTTGCAGCCAACCCGTCCAGTCACCTACAGCTCCAATGAGCAAGGTAATGGCACAGATCGCCGTCAAAAATGCCTTAAACTTGTTAGTCGAAATAGATATTTTCACAACCTGTATTTAGAATAAACATACTTAGACATTCATAATTATTTATAGTTTGCTATAAAATAAAAAACTAATTTTTCAGCTGGCTACAGTTGTGAGGTTGACTCTTTCCCCGACTTTTGTACAATGGCCGTCCATTTTGCGTCCGGATTGATTCGATCCTGGGCAAGGTCACTTAATCCCATATCGGCTCTTTTTTCTTCTCGCAGGGTATCGAGCAAAATTTCAGCGATATCGTGGTTGTCATGGGCTTTGGCATAAGAGATCGCGGTCCCATATCCGGCTATTTCATAATGATTGATATGCTGTATGGCTGTAACCAGTGCAGCATCAAGAACTTCCGGATTCATACAGCGATCGCTAAGTTTCAATGCTTCGTCAATAATTCCCCTAATTCCATCGCATGACTCACCAGTTGGTTCTTCACTGAGCATATTGAACACCTCTTCCAAACGACCTAATTGCTTTTTTGTTTCTCTGCGATGCATCTGAATAATTTCATCGAGTTCAAAAGAGTTTGCTTGCTCATCCGCCTTTAAAAGATAATTGAGCTGCTGACGTTCACCGTCATATAGGTCACGAAGTTGTTCAAGCATTAAATCGTATAAGTCAAATATTTCAGTTTCTTTATTTTTAATAGTCATGATATATATATTTGATTTTAAGATATCTATATTATTTATGCATTTATGTTTAAATCTACTGTTTCAATACAAAATTATAGAGAAGAAAGCACAGTAAATAGGGTAGGGGATATCCTTACAAAAGTGTGGGGGAGTAGAGTAAGGCAAACTCCCTTTAATTATGGTATGATAGCAAAAAATTGATTTCTGTGTATCGAGTAAAAAGTAATTGGACAAATAATTATGAACAGGGCAGAATTTAGAACAGATCTTTCCTTTGAAGACCTTGAAATAATCCTGGATAATGTCCCAAGATTAGTAATGCTGATAGACTTGGATGGAACCATCCTGTATTGGAATGGGGGTGGTGAGGAGGTGTTCGGATATAAACCGGAAGAAGCTGAGGGTAAACCTGTTTGGTTTCTTTATCCCGATCGTAGACTGGATAACTTCGAGGAAGACCTAATCCAATTGGAAAAGGGTGAAAACCTTTCATTAGAGATAGAGGGCCATCATAAGGATGGTTACGCTATATGGCTGGATGTAAAGAGAACTATGATTGAAGATAGTCGGGGTGAGAAGGTTATTCTGGGGACTGCCAGCGACATCAGCTTACAGAAAAAAACGGAGCTGGAGCTGGCTGAGAGCCAAGCGCGGATCAAGGCAGTTCTGGAAACCGCTGTAGAAGGAATTATTACCATCGATAAGGAAGGACTCATCCAGAGCTTTAACAGGTCGGCTGAAGAAATGTTTGGCTATTCTTCAGAGGAAGTAATTGGGGAAAATATAAGCATGCTTATGCCATCTCCCTACCAGGAGGAACATGACCAGTACATGAAAAATTATCTTGAGACAGGAGAGCGTAAAATTATAGACATTGGCAGAGAAGTAAGAGGCAAACGAAAGGACGGAAGTATATTTCCAATTGAACTGGCGGTAAGTGAGGTTAAGTTTGAAGATGAAATAATTTTTACTGGGTTAATAAAAGATATCAGTGGGCGACGTAAGCTTGAAAATGAGATCCTTCAAATAGCTGAAGATGAACGCCTTCGCATTGGACATGAACTTCATGATGGGTTGGGACAGATGCTTTCGGGCATAAGTCTAATCAGTAGGAATTTGGCACGGAAGCTGGAAGCTAATGGCCTGCCAGCTGCTAAGGAGGTGTTGGAAATTTCTAAGATGATCAGAGAAGCAGATGAACAGGCACGTAAGTTGGCTCACGGATTGGCTCATATTGAGCTGGATAATGAGGGGCTTCAGGTTGCCATGGGTCGACTTTGTGAGCGAATTGAAGTACTAACAAAGACAACTTGTACCTTTAAATGTCCTAAGGATATTGAAATTGAAAATTCTAGTATTGCGTTGCATCTGTACCGCATTGTACAAGAATCTATTAACAATGCTGTGAAGCATGGTAAGGCTACAAAAATATTTGTTCGATTGGAAGTCAGTAAAAATAAATTACAGCTTGTTATTGAAGATAATGGGGTAGGATTTTCGGAGACAGAAAAAAATAGTAAGTACAATAAAGGGATGGGGATTCATACGATGGAATACCGGTCTCATATATTAGGTGGGAAATTGAATATAACTGAAACTCCTGAAGGTTTAACCCGGGTAATATGCAGTATTCCATCTTCAAATATCGAAACTATAAACAAAATATAATCACCTTTATTAATTATGGGTAACGACTCGAAAACAAAAATTATAGTAGTGGATGATCATCCGATGATGCGCAAAGGATTGTCGATGACACTGGATTCGGAACTTGGTTATGAAGTCATAGCACAGGTTGAACGGGCTGAAGAAGTCGTGGAAAAATATGATGAACTTTCGCCTGATCTGGCTATCATAGATATTTCCCTGCCCGGCATGGGGGGGCTGGAGCTGGTAAAGCATCTTGCTGCACAGGATCCCAATCTAAAGATACTAGTGGTATCGCGACATGAGGAAAATTTATATGCAGAACGGGTACTACGGGCCGGTGCCAAGGGTTATGTTATGAAGCAAGAGGCCGGGGAGGTACTGATCAAGGCAGTAAGGAAAATACTCAATGGACGAATCTATGTAAGTGATGCTATCAATGAAAAATTATTGTTGGGCATGGCAAGTGGTCAAAAAAATCTTAATAAATCACCGCTTGACCTATTGAGTGATCGTGAGCTGGAGGTTTTTGAACTTACCGGTAAAGGAAATAATACCCGGGAAATTGCTGAAAAATTACATCTTGCTGTCAAAACCGTGGAATCCTATCGTGCTAGGATCAAAACTAAACTTAACCTTGAAAATGCTACGGAACTCATGATGCATGCGGTGAAATGGGTTGAGACCGAAGACACAAAACTGGATTAATAACACTGAGTTTTAACTTCATCAAAGGAGATACCATCTTGTACTATAGCCTCTGGTCTTTGTTGAGCACAAAGTTTCGGTTTCTATGTTGGCATTAATTGACAATGTGAGGAAAAAAGAGTTATACCCTATCTAAAAAGAATACCTGCTGACAAACGATGATTATTAGTGGGTTTCAGCTTCGTCATTACTTGTAGGGGAATCCCCTATCATTAGAATTACTGCTTTCCTACAAGATTCAATAAGATCATACTGCATATCCGTGTCCTTATAATTCCGTACTTGTAATCAAGAGATAAGCAGATTCGAACGATTAAGAAGAAGCTGTTTATGGAATTAGTAATAGTAATAAGGAGGAGTAATTATGAAAGCAATACAAAAAAGATCAGATTTATCGCCAATTGAGTCTATTCGGCGGGAGATGGATCGTTTTTTTGATGATATAGTGCCTTTCTCGCGAAGAACAGGTAACGGTGGAGTGAACATGGAATTATGGGCACCTGATACGGATGTCAGTGAAACGGATGAAGAATATATCGTATCAGTAGATCTGCCCGGCATTTCTAAAGAAGATGTAGAAGTAAGCTATAAAGAGAACAGGCTGACAATCAGCGGTGAACGTCAACATGAAGAAAAAGAAGAAAAGGAAAATTTTCTTCGCAGGGAGCGGTATCATGGTAGCTTTACGCGTTCATTTACGCTGCCTTCGGCAGGTAAGGATGATAAAATTAAAGCTCGATTTAAAGATGGGGTCCTAAAAGTAACGGTTCCAAAAGCAGAGGTTCAGAAGCCAAAGACCGTACCAATAGACTAACTATCTATAAGAGAAATTGAGACCGGCAAAACTGGTAACCATCACTTTGCCGGTCTATCAAATCTAATAATGTAATACCATCATGAAAACTAATATAAGTAAGACCGATACAATTATACGATTGATAATAGCAGTAATTTTTATTGCCTATGGCATTATGTATCAAAGCTGGTGGGGATTGGTAGGAGTTATCCCCTTAATGACTGCCTTAATAGGGGTATGTCCCATTTATGGCATGTTGGGCTTTTCAACGAGTAAAAATTCTAGAATATTCAGTAGCCCTAAAAAAATAAACTATGAAAAATAAAGTGGCTTTAATTACGGGCGCGGCTACGGGTATTGGCAGAGAAACCGCCATTGCTTTTGCGCGAAAGGGAGCTAATGTCGTAATCTCTGATATCAACGATGAAAAACTTAAGGAAACCCAGAAACTGATAGAAGAGAAAAGAGTTAAGGTTCTATCTGTAAAAGCGGATATATCGAAAGAGGATGATATCCGAAATATGGTTAAAAAAGCCGTAGAACAATTTGGGCGGCTTGATATTGCCTGCAATAATGCTGGCATCGCTGGGGAATCTGCGACTACCGGTGAATATAGCATCGAGGGATGGGACAAAGTGCTCAATGTTAATCTCAGAGGGCAATTCATTTGTATGAAATATGAAATCGAAGCAATGATCAAGAATGGGAGCGGCTCGATTGTTAATATCTCCTCTATCCTTGGTCATGTGGGCTTTGCGGAAGCACCGGCCTATGTTGCATCAAAACACGGACTTCTTGGGCTTACAAAAACCGCAGCAATTGAATACGCATCGCAAGGTATACGGATTAATGCCGTATGTCCGGGCTTTATAGAAACACCAATGTTGGAAGATGCGGGTATTACAACCGTAGAAGAAACCAAGCAATACATTATTTCACTGCATCCAGCAGGGCGGTTGGGCAAGCCGCGCGAGGTAGCTGATGCCATCGTGTGGTTGGCTTCCGATGAAGCATCTTTTGTTACTGGTCACCCGTTGTTAGTTGACGGAGGATATGTGGCGTGGTAGTTAGGCAGTGACTTATTAAAGTTTGCAGAATCTGTTAATCGCAGACTCTGGGCTATATCTTTTTTAAAATTTAGTTCGCAATTTGAAAATGAGCAATCCATTATCTCCCTATATCCTTTGGTTTGAAGAGGTTGGAATAGACGATGTTGGTTTGGTCGGTGGAAAGAACGCTTCCCTTGGTGAAATGATTAAGCATCTGAAACCGCTGGGCATTAATGTTCCCAATGGGTTTGCCACCACCGCAGAAGCCTACTGGGCTTTTATGAAAGAAAACAACCTGAATGCCCCTATTAGTGAGGAAATTAGCAGATATCAGAAGGGAGAGATATCTCTGAAAGAGACCGGCCTTTCTATTCGGCAGATGATTAATAAGGGGGTATTTCCGATTCCATTGGCTGAGAAAATTAGATCGGCGTATTCTGAATTATCCGAGAAGTACGATGTGAAGGATGTGGATGTGGCTGTTCGAAGCAGTGCAACCGCAGAGGACCTTCCAAATGCCAGTTTTGCGGGACAACAGGAGACCTACCTAAACATCCGAGGGGGAGATGAATTAGTGGGTGTCTGTAAAAAGTGTTTTGCATCTCTCTTTACCGATCGGGCCATCTCTTATCGGGAGGAAAAAGGGTTTGATCATATGAAGGTGGCTTTGTCCATCGGAGTCCAGAAAATGGTCAGAGCAGACAAGGCTAGTTCCGGGGTCATCTTTACCGTGGATACAGAATCAGGGTTCCCAAATGTGGTGCTTATCAATGGTTCGTGGGGGCTGGGAGAAAATATTGTGCAAGGTACCGTTAATCCAGACCAGTTTTTTGTCTTCAAACCATTTCTAAATGATGATAAGAAGCGTCCCATTATCGAAAAAATAAAAGGCAGCAAAGAGCTTAAAATGGTGTATGCAACCGACGGGGAAAATAACACGAAAAATTTGCCTACTTCCATGATGGAGCGGCATTCATATGTGCTTGAGGATGAAGAGGTACTCCAGCTGGCCCGATGGGCTACTGATATCGAAGAACATTACGGGAAGCCGATGGATATCGAGTGGGTGAAGGAAGATTCTACCAATCAGCTTTATATCGTACAGGCTCGTCCCGAGACCGTTCACTCACAACAGCTTGATGGAATTTTTAAAACCTATAGACTGCACGAAAATAGAGCCCCTGTGTTGGTAAAGGGACTAAGTATTGGCAACAGTATCGTTCACGGTATTATCAAGCATGTACATGATATCACTGATCTTAAAGATCTGCAGCCTGACCATATACTCGTTACTGAAATGACAGAACCCGACTGGGTACCATCGCTGAAGAAAGTAGCCGGTATTATTACCGATTTCGGGGGACGAACCTGTCACGCGGCCATTGTTAGTCGCGAGCTGGGAATTTCTGCCGTAGTGGGTACGGGAGAAGCGACAAAGGTGCTTAAAGAAGGACAAGAGGTAACGCTTTCAAGCGGAGAGGGAGAAGAAGGAAAGATTTATAAGGGAATGGTTGAATTCGATGTTAATGAGGTTGATCTGAGCAATCTTCCTGAACCTCAAACGGATATCATGTTAAATATGGCCACCCCAGAGTCGGCTTTTAAATGGTGGCGGCTTCCGGTCCGCGGTGTAGGACTGGCCCGTATGGAATTTATTATCAGTCAGCATATTCGCATCCATCCAATGGCTCTGGCCCATCCCGAACGAGTTAATAATGAGGATGAGTTTGCTAAAATCAGAAAGCTAACCAAGGGGTATAGTGATCTTGAGGAATATTTTGTGGATAAACTTTCCAGCGGCATCGCAAAAATAGCCGCCTCTCAACACCCGCATCCGGTAATCGTGCGAACCAGTGATTTCAAGACCAACGAGTACGCTGATCTGATTGGGGGTAATGAGTTTGAACCTGATGAGCAGAATCCAATGCTGGGATGGCGGGGCGCCTCGCGTTATTACAGTGATGGATACCGGGATGGATTTGCCCTGGAGTGTCGGGCACTTAAGAAAGTACGTGCAGATATAGGACTTGAAAATGTGATAATTATGATCCCCTTTTGCCGTACACTGACTGAAGCAAAAAAGGTATTGAAACAGATGGAAGCCTTCGGGTTGCGGCGCGGTGAGAATGGCCTCCAAATCTATATGATGTGTGAAATTCCGAGTAACTACATCCTTACGGAAGAATATGCAGAATTATTTGATGGATTTTCTATTGGCTCGAACGATCTGACACAACTTATTCTGGGAGTGGATCGGGACTCGGCGGAATTGGCCTACCTGTTTGATGAGAATGATCCGGCCGTTAAAAAAGCAATCCGTGATGTAATCAGCCGTACTCACCAGGCAGGACTCAGAATCGGTTTCTGTGGGCAGGCTCCGAGCGATGATACTGATTACGCGGCTTTTCTCGTCGAATGTGGAATTGATTCTATTTCGCTAAACCCGGATAGCGTAATAAATGTAATCAAAAAAGTATACCAGGCCGAACAAAAACGCTCTACTTGAGTTTCTTCTATGTCTTTAACTAAAAATATAACAACTGAGTATCGTAATAGTAAAGGTACTACCGAACCTTCGCGTCACATTGGGCGGGTGCGATCGGCGCGGGGCAGTGTTATTGATGTAGTATTTGAACATGATTTACCCGAGCTGCAAACCAGGCTTGTGATTGAATCGAATCCACAGATTATTGCCGAAGTGTCTACCCATATCGATGATCGAACAGTGAGGGCGTTAGCGTTGAATTCCACCCAGGGATTGAGGCGAGGGACGAAGGTTATTAATTCCGGATCTCCACTGAGTGTTCCAGTGGGCGATGCCCTACTGGGACGAGTTGTTAATGTATTCGGGGAACCGATTGATGAACGTGGATCGATCGATCAGGAGACGATGCGCAGTATCTTCCAACCGAAAGTTTCTTTATTTGAACAGGAAACCGGACAGGAGGTTTTGACGACCGGTATTAAGGCAATGGATTTACTCTCCCCTCTTGAGCGAGGAGGGAAAGCGGGACTTTTTGGGGGAGCCGGAGTGGGGAAAACAGTACTTATTATGGAGATGATCCGGAATATGGTGGCCCGTCACGAGGGCATAAGCCTCTTTTGTGGCATTGGTGAACGTTGCCGGGAAGCGGAAGAGCTTTACCGGGAAATCCAGGAAGCGGGTGTCCTCGAAAATACGACTATGGTGTTCGGACAGATGAACGAACCGCCGGGAGCCCGCTTTCGCGTGGGACAGACGGCGCTTACCATTGCTGAATATTTCCGGGATGTACGTCGGCGTGATGTACTGCTGTTGATCGACAATATTTTCCGCTTTGTCCAGGCCGGGTCTGAAGTATCCGCCCTGATGGGGAAGGTTAATTCTCGTCTCGGCTATCAACCGACCTTGGGGAGCGATCTGGCCGACCTGCAGGAACGTATCTGCAATACAAAGAATGGCGCAATAACATCAATACAGGCTGTTTATGTACCTGCTGATGATTTTACCGATCCGGCTGTCACTCATACTTTCTCCCACCTGTCCTCATTTATTGTTCTATCACGGGAGCGGGCTGGACAAGGGCTGTACCCAGCGATTGATTTGTTAAAGTCGGGTTCTAAAATGCTGTCTCGCCACATTGTTGGTGAGCGTCATTACCAGGTAGCGCAGAGGGTGAAAGAAACGCTGTCCCAGTACGAAGAACTAAAAGATATTATTTCCATGCTAGGCATGGAGGAGCTATCAGCTGAAGACCGGCAGACGGTAAGTCGTGCCCGACGGCTGGAGCGTTTTTTTACTCAGCCGTTTTATGTTACAGAACAATTTACGGGCATAGAAGGAAATAGTGTAAGTATTGAAGAGGCCATAAAAGGTTGTGAACGTATTCTGGATGGCGAATTTGATGACGTCCCTGAAAAAGAATTGTTTATGATCGGTACGATTGATGAGGTAGACAAATGAAAGAATACATAAACATGCAGCTCAAGGTGATGGAACCGGAGCATGTACTGGTTGACCGTGAGGCCGACAAAATTATCGCGGAAGGAACAAACGGTTCCTTCTGCCTCAAACCCCGTCATGTTGATTTTGTGTCGAGCCTGAAGACCGGTATCCTGATGTACGAATCAGGCGGGGAGGAGTATTATATTGCGGTGGATGAAGGAATTTTGGTAAAGATCGGTGAACGGGTGCTAGTTTCGGTTCTCAATGGAATAATGGGGAGTGATCTTTCAAAACTGGAACAGGCCGTCCGGCAGCGATTTGAGAAAACAGAAGCAATGAATAAGGCAGCAGGTATTGCTCAAAAAAGTATGGAAGCGGATCTACTGCTGCACTTCCTGGAACTCGAGGAAACCTGATAGAAACGCCCGAAATGACTGAAAAATCAAACAATAAAAATGAGTTCGCTGATACGGTCCGAAAAAAAACAACGCGCAAGATTCGTTCTCGTGAAGAGGGTGATAAAGGGCTGTGGTATGGATTGGGAATGTTCGGTTTAGTGGGATGGTCGGTGTCGATACCCACCATCTTATTCTTGTTGCTGGGTATCTGGATCGACAGCACCTACAAGAGTACGTATTCATGGACGCTCATGATGCTGATTGTAGGAATTTTTATCGGATGTATGAACGCCTGGTATTGGGTGAAAAAAGAATCAAAAGGAGGATAAGATGACGTATCTGCAAATGTTTTTTTATGTGACGGCAGCTGGAGGTGGAGTTGTACTTGGACTAATTTATTTTGGAGGACTCTGGATCACCGTTAAGAAAGTAAACAACGCGCGGCGCCCTTATCTTCTCTTGGCAAGCAGTTTTTTAGTACGAACAGCTCTGGTATTGGCGGGGTTTTACTTACTTCTGCTTTACAACTGGATATACTTGGTGTTGGCTATGATTACTTTTATCGTTACCCGCCATTTTTTGATTCAGCGCAAAGGCAAGTCTTCTGAATTGATATACGGCTGATGCCATGGAAATTGATATCGATCAAATTATTTATTGGGAATGGGGCTTTCTTAAGCTGAATGCCACCCTTCTGTTTTCATGGTTGGTGATGCTGTTTATGATCGGTATATCGATTATGATTACCCGCAAGCTAACATCCAAAACAGGGATGTCGCGCGGGCAGGCCCTTCTGGAATCATTGGTGGTACTCATTGAAGAACAGATCGAGGAGGCCACCGGTGAAAAAGCGGAGAAGTATATCCCGTTTATCAGTACGCTATTTCTATTTATTGTAGTTTCAAATACGATTAACGTAATTCCGGGCTTCCACGCCCCGACCGCTTCTTTGTCCACCACAGCAGCTTTGGCCCTGTGCGTTTTTGTGGCGGTGCCTGTGTTTGGTATTAGTTCAGCGGGACTTAAAAATTATTTTCGCTATTACATTGAGCCTACCCCTCTGATGCTCCCGTTCAATATTATCGGGGAGCTCTCGCGTACGCTTGCCTTGGCTATCCGACTCTTTGGAAACATCATGAGCGGGAGTCTCATTGTAGCCATACTGCTTAGTCTGACGCCCCTCTTTTTTCCGGTTGTCATGCAGGCCTTTGGACTGCTGATCGGGATCATACAAGCGTATGTATTTGCCATTTTAGCACTTGTTTATGTGGCTTCGGCCGGACGTATTCGCGAAAATAAGGAACAGTCTGAATACGAAAATAACTCTTACAATCATCAAACATCCTGACATCATGGAAAGTATAAGTATCATTGGAATGGTATCCATCATTACGGCCGGCCTTACGATAGCCATAGGCTCTATCGCACCCGCCCTGGGGGAAGGGCGCGCGCTGGCACAGGCCCTGCTGGCTATAGCGCAACAGCCGGATGAAAGTCCGACCATAACACGAACCCTGTTTGTGGGACTGGCAATGATCGAGTCGACCGCTATTTACTGCTTTGTTGTTGCCCTCATTATAATGTTCGCAAATCCCTTCTGGGATTTTGTAGCCGGAGGATAACGTGCAAATCGATTGGTTCACATTTTCTGCCCAGATTATAAATTTTCTGATCCTGCTGTGGCTCTTACGGAAATTCCTGTATGGTCCGCTGCTCAATGTCATGAAAAGCAGAGAGGAGAAAATTTCTTCTAGGCTAAAGGAGGCAAGTACCAAACTCAAAGAAGCGGAGCTCAAGTCACAGAAATATGAAAAAAAAATAATTGAGTTGGAAAAGCAGAAATCCACTTGGCTTGAAGAGGCCAAAAAAGAAGCAGAATCATTCAAGTTGGAACTGATCCAGGAAGCAAGGAATGAAGTGGAGAAGGTTCGGGATAAATGGATGAAGGCGGTAGAAACCGAAAAAAAGATGTTTCTGGAGGAACTTGAAGAACAGTCCTTCCAGAAGGTTATGGATATCGTTGAGAATATTGTAACGGACTTGGCAGATATTACACTTGAAAAACAGGCGGTCAATCGATTCATCAGTCAGTTAAAGGAGATGAAGGAAAAGGACAGACGGCGGATGACCAAAGCGGTGGATGCTGACCAGCTCGAAGTTGCAACGGCCTTTCCGATTGAGGAGGAGGATCGCGAACAAATTGATGCCACTATTCGTCAGCTGCTGGACAGAAAGGACGGCTGCCGGTATAAACATGATCCTGAGCTGGGATTTGGTATTGAAGTACGCAGCAATGGCTGGAAAATAGGCTGGAATATGAAAGGTTATCTCGAGGAGCTGAGATCAGAGGTCAAAACGGTTTTAGGCCAGCTGGAAGACGATACCTGAAAGAAACCCGATGTGCATAATGAGCTCTAACATCTATAGTAGCATGTGAGATAGTAAAATGACTGCCCCAATACTTAATTCGATACTTGAAAAATCCATGACCCGGCTGGATAGGGTGCTCCAGGGAGAACCGAATATACGGCTTCGGGAGTACGGAATCGTGACATCGGTGGGGGAAGGGTTTATCCGCGTTCGGGGGTTACCGCATGTCGGAACTGATGAGCTGGTATACGTAGATGCGCGACAGCGCCGTGTGCCGGGACTGGTTTACAACTTGGATGCCGGAGAAGCCGGTATTATCCTTCTTGATGAAGAGCGATATGTGGAAGCCGGAGATGAAGTTCACCGGTCATCTGATATATTAAGTGTTCCTGTCGGCGATCAGCTTCTGGGTAGGGTAGTGGACAGCATTGGTCGTCCCCTAGACGGCAAAAAGCTGCTGAACACAAATGAAACCCTGCCGGTAGAACGTCCAGCCCCGCCCATCATGCACCGAAGTCCCGTCGAAACTCCACTACAGACGGGTATTAAAGTGATCGATGCCCTGTTTCCGATTGGACGGGGTCAACGCGAATTGATTATAGGTGATCGGCAGATCGGCAAGACGGCAATAGCTGTGGATACTATAATCAATCAGCATGACAAAAACGTAATCTGTATTTATTGTGGTATAGGCAAGCAAAAAGCAGCGGTAGCCCGGGTTATAACAGATCTACAAAAACACGGAGCCATGGATTATTCGATTGTTGTTACGGCCGGGAGTGAAGATCCGGTAGGTCTGCAATATATTGCTCCATATGCAGCTACTAGTATCGGTGAATATTTTATGGAGCAGGGCAAGGATGTATTGGTGGTTTATGATGATTTGACTTGGCACGCCCGGGCTTATCGCGAACTGGCATTGTTACTTCGTCGTCCACCAGGTCGCGAAGCCTATCCGGGTGATATTTTTTATATTCATTCGCGACTGTTGGAGAGGTCTACTCGGCTTAAACCAGAATACGGGGGCGGATCGCTGACAGCCTTGCCCATAGTGGAGACACAGTCTCAAAATATATCGGCATTTATACCTACCAACCTGATTTCCATTACCGATGGACAGCTCTATCTGTCTCCAGAACTTTTCCAAAAAGATGTGATGCCGGCCATTGACTCCGGGAAGTCGGTCTCCCGGGTCGGCGGTGCGGCCCAGCGGCCAGCCTACCGTTCTGTAACCAAAAAGATCCGGTTAGCCTATGCCCAATTCGAAGAACTGGAAGCATTTTCGCGGTTTAGCTCGCGGCTTGATGAAGATACCAAGAGGACCATTGAGCGCGGTCGCCTAATTCGTGAGAGTTTAAAACAGCCACAATTTGAACCCCTAAATATTGGGGAACAAATTTTACTGCTGCTGGCGGTGACCTCAGGGTTGATGGATGACATTCCGCTCGCCCGACTTGAAGAAGCCAAACGGCAGATCCGAGAAACCTACCGAGAGCATTCCGATGCACTGGATCAAAAAATTGACTGGCAGGAAGATATTACGGAAGATGAACGAACATATTTGCTAGATTTGGTAGAAACAGCGTTTGAATCGTTAAAAGAAGAGCAGGAGCATGCAGAAACTTGAACAGCTACAGCGCAAAGTTAAGAATGCGGAAGACCTACAATCTATTGTGCGGACGATGAAACTAATGGCTTCGGTGGGCATTCATCAGTTTGAGGATGCTGTCGATTCGCTTGGTGACTATTACAATACCCTTGAACGGGGTCTGCAGGTTGTGCTTTCCAAAGAATTCAGTGAGGCTCGCCCTTTCCTCTCATCGGGTAATGAGGGTTCAGCCGGGATCATTGTTATTGGTTCAAGCCAGTCGCTGTGCGGACCATTTGATGAGTCGATTCTGACTTATACGTTGGATAAGATCAGAGAAGATGAAAAAAAGGGGGCGCAGTTCTTTGTATTGGGAGAACGGCTGACCGGTTATTTTAGGCAGGAGGAGGAAGTGTTGATAAGCAAACAGTTTATTTTGCCCGGTTCGGCAGGCGGGATCAATGGACTGGTGCTGGATCTACTGACCGGTATTGAAGAGTGGCAAGCAACACAGGATATCCGTTCGATAAGGGTATTGCATAACAAGCTGACTGGCAAGGAAGGTTACACGCCTCGCAGCCAGCATCTTCTGCCATTAAATAAACAGTGGTTGGAACAGCTTATTGATCAGCCTTGGCCGTCCAATAATTTGCCCCAATATTCGGCAGATGGGCATGCTTTATTTCTTTCGCTGCTGAGACAATATCTGTTTGTCTCCCTTTATCGCGCCGTTGCCGAATCGCTTGCTGCCGAGTATAGCAGTCGCTTGTTTGCCATGCAGCAGGCTGAAAAGAAAATAGACGAGCGTTTGGAGAAATTGAATCGGGCTTATACTCATGAGCGCCAGTCATCGATCACCAGTGAGCTACTGGATATTATGGCAGGTTTTGAGGCAGCTCAGTCTATGGATGATTGTAATAGCGAGACAGGTTAGTTGAATACTATCAACAGCAACCATGAATGAACGGCTCACGTTGTGTAAGATAATTCCAACTGGAAATAGTTCATTTTATTTAAATTTAATAATTTCTCCAGTACACCCTTATGAGTAAAAAAGAACAAAAGAATTCAAAGCCAACCGGCAAGCGTCTTGCCATTTTAAGTCTTGGAGCAATTGGAGTTGTATATGGGGATATCGGCACAAGTCCGATTTACGCTATTAAAGAATCGTTTCACTCTTCTTATGGGCTTGCTGCCAGCCCGGCAAATATTATGGGGGTGCTGTCTTTAATATTTTGGTCTCTAATTCTGGTTATCTCTGTTAAATACCTTTTGCTGGTTTTACGTGCTGATAACAAGGGTGAAGGCGGCATTATAGCACTCACAGCACTTGTTAGTCCGCCTACAGAAAAGGCTGAGGGACGTCGGTGGTTTCTGGTTCTAACCGGCTTGTTTGGCGCTGCATTGCTATATGGAGACAGCATGATTACCCCTGCGATATCCGTGGTAAGTGCTATTGAGGGTCTTCAGGTTGCCACTCCGTTTTTTGAACCATACATCATTCCAATTACCATCGGGATACTCATTGCACTCTTTGCGGTTCAGTCGAAAGGGACAGCCGGTATAGGTGCCATATTTGGTCCTATTACACTCACCTGGTTTTTAACGTTGGCAATTCTTGGAATCATTCAAATAGTGCAGCATCCAAATGTGCTTCAAGCTCTTAATCCAGCTTTTGGCTTTAATTTTTTTATTCAAAACGGTTGGGCGGGATTCTTAGTGCTTGGTTCGGTATTTCTGGTAGTAACAGGTGGAGAAGCTCTTTATGCTGATATCGGACATTTTGGTCTAAGGCCTATACGAATTACTTGGTTTTGTGTGGTACTACCTTCACTTCTTCTGAACTACTTCGGGCAGGGTGCACTTGTTATAAATAATCCGGAATTTATTGAGCATCCATTTTTCCATATGATTCCAAGGTGGGGGCTTTACCCGCTTGTTATTATTGCTACAGTAGCTACGATTATTGCTTCCCAAGCTGTTATATCCGGTGCTTTCTCACTTACTCGGCAGGCTGTACAGCTGGGCTACATGCCCCGTCTTAAGGTTAGGCAGACCTCAGAAAAACAATTTGGGCAAATCTATATTCCTGTTATTAACTGGATTCTTATGATCTCATGTATTGGATTAGTACTGGGTTTTAGGTCATCCAGCAATCTTGCATCGGCTTATGGCGTTGCGGTTACCACAGACATGGTATTCACAACCATTCTATTTGGTGTCGTTGCACTAACACGGTGGAACTGGAGTAAATGGATTGTCAGCATTATGGCCTTGGCACTGCTAGCGATCGATCTTTCATTTTGGGGTGCCAATCTGGTTAAAATACCAACTGGTGGCTGGTTCCCACTTGTAATTGCCGGTATTATGTTTACAGTGATGACCACTTGGAAGCATGGACGCAGAATACTGGGCGATAGGCTGCAAGATAAAATTGTACCTCATGAAGAATTTATTGAAAGAGTTCATAAAAAAAATCCGGAAAGAATTAAAGGTACTGCCGTGTTTATGGATTCAAATCCGGAGGGTACTCCTCAGGCTTTATTGCATAACCTCGAACACAATAAGGTGATTCACGAACGGATCATTTTACTTTCTCTCATCATGCGAGAAATACCCAAGGTACCGGATGAAGAGCGTATGGAAATCAAGCCGCTTGGAGAGAATGTTTTTCGCGTTAATGTGGATATTGGATTTTCAGAAGAACCTAACGTTCCAGTTTTACTTCGTAGCTGTGATATTGGTGACTCCGAATTTAAGCTGGAAGAAACAACATTCTTTTTGGGTAGAGAGACAATGCTTGCAACCCAAAAACCGGGGATGGCTATGTGGAGAGAAAAGCTATTTGCCTGGATGTCACGCAATGCCGAACGGGCAGCCTCATATTTTCATATTCCTTCAGATAGAGTGATAGAAATCGGTACACAAATTGAACTTTAGCAAGTTCACAGACCAAATATTTAAGCAATGTGTCATATATGTCCCGGTAGATTTTAAAATGATTAGGTCGTGAGAATATAATGTATAGTGATTCAAAAGAAATGCAGTTATTAGTGAGGATGGACTGATCCTGATATTGGAATTCCTGGTGGATTTGGAACGGGGATTGAGTTTCAGAAAAAGGGTATAGTGAACAAACCCGGGGATCAGAATATCCACCCTGATTGCGATGACAGGAGGCTTATCGATAATCTTATAGGAGTAGGTTGGAGGAATTTACACTTGGAATTGTACTGTTAGGTTTTACGCCGATAATCATGGCTAGATATTTTCAGTATACCCGTAAAACGGGTAAGCTGTATCTTTTTAAGGAAATAGCCGTTTCTTTGACCTTTTCTGTCGGTATAGCTGTAAATAATAGGATACATTATACTTATCAAGGATTACTATAATATCCGATAGATATTTGCCAATATATGAATAGTTAAAGAGGGAAAAGGCTGTAGGTAAATCTCCCACAAAGTTCTAATACGAGTAGACGATTTATTTCGTGGAAATCACTATAAAAAGGCGTTTCAGTATTTTGCATTTAATTATGATTAATGCCATGGTAAATATAAATCAAAGATAATCATGGACTCATGACTTCACAACTACGTATTCTGGTTTATAATTCTCATGATATCAATTAGATTTATATCGCTTTTTGACTCACGATATTTTAGGTAAATGACCTACAAATAAATACGCTTTATCAGCCTAGTTTGCGATAGGTTAAACAAATAATTTTAAAAACATGTGACAATATGAATATCCAAAAAATTCTGGTACCCATAGATTTCTCGGAATGTTCAAAAACGGCAACTTTATTTAGCTTTGAATTAGCAATAAAGCTTGATGCTCGATTATATTTAATGCACTCAATGGACAATATTTTTTCTATGCCATTAGAAGAATTTAAGGAAGAGTTAACTAAAAATGAGCGTTTCCAGCAAGTAAAAGTAAAGACCATAACAGAAGTCGGGGATCCTGATTTGTCAATACTTACAGAAGCGCAGGTATTGGATGCGGATCTCATCGTAATGGGAAGCAAGGGTAGTTCCGGTGGCAAAAAACTGTTGGGAAGCACGACCACAAGAGTTGTTTCTAAATCCAATATCCCGGTACTTGCTATACCCCAGAACAATTCATATGCCGATTTTGAGGATATGGTGTTTATGACTGATTTCAAAGAAGGAGACTTATCCGCATTGTTGGAAATATCACATTGGGCCCGGTATTTTAATGCCAATCTGCATGTTCTTCATATTTTTACTGATGATTCTCTTGAGGAATTGATCAAATTCAGAGGATTTAAGGAAGTCGCTAGAGAACAGGTAGTCTATGAAAAGCTATTCTTTGAGCGGATTTTTAACTCATCTTTTGAAGAGGGATTTTTTAATTATTTAAAAACGCGCAATTCCAATCTGTTTATTTTGCCGCGATACAAAAAAGCCCCCTTTCAAAAACTGATAAAAAAAGATCACGCTCGACAAATTGAGTTCGAGTCCAACATACCCTTTCTCAGTTTACCAGCAGAAAAATTTATAGGGAAGGAACAACAGCACAATACTCTCAAACAATAGAGTGTTTCACTCTTTCCATTTAAATTCGATCTTAATACTAGTGGAAGTAACATCAGATTTAGTACGACGGTCTACATCTATATTTAAAATTACATTTTTGGGTATATCCAGCTTAAAATCATCAGGAAACGCAATATTACCTTACCGGAGACTACTGATCCAAAACCTCAAATATCCCGAGTTCCGATCATTTATTTTAAAGTAATTTTTGTACTCGCCAAAGCTACAGAAGTACTTTTCGACATAGAATCATAATAATTTACAAAGCGGTTGGTTTCGGGGGAGTCATAGGGCGCCAGATTTTGAGCCCATCGAAATGCTATGGGCTGGTAATATAATTTAGTATCGATTTGCAATGGTCCTTCTATATCCTTCAGATTTATACGGAATCGGATACGATCGGTCCCGCCAATGAAATCCTCATCATCAAATGCCTGACCCTGTACCGCAATATCTTCTTTAGCTGTGGATTTGTCGAAGCCATCTGGCAGAATCCTGTTGTCTTTAATAAATTGGATTGCGGTTAGCAGACCCGTGGTCACCTTACCATCAGGGTCGGCCATAATAGCTTCGTAAACTTGTACTTGGTCCTGACTTGTTATTTCTGAATAGTGCGGTTCATATTTTCCATCGTTATCATCGTTGGCATTACCAACAATTGAACCATCCGGACGGACCGCTCCGGATTCAAAAACGATACTACCGTTTCGATCGGTAACGGAAAAATGAATCCAAACACGTCTGGATGGATATGCTGTCGGCAATTTATGGCCTGCCAGATTATTGATAGTAACATCAACTATGGCCTGATTATTTTCCATATAAGCGTTTGCTATCGAAATTTGAGCAGATTTGGTTTGCAGGTGATCTATGGTACGATTGATAGCAGCGTCCATTTCTTGAGGTAAAGCCTGTACGCCCAGTTCATCACGGTATCGATTAAGCATACTCATCATAAAAAAGTTACCACCCCGGAAGGAGTGTCGGGAGACATTTTTGCGGGGTTGTCCCCATACCGAAGATATAACTGTGCTGTCTTGTACTTCAGGCATGTGACAGGATTGACAGCTTTGATCGTCAACAAAACTGCTGTGTTTCCACTCCAAATAGGGGACCTGCTCGGGAAGTTCACCTATAACCTCACCTTCGGAATCAAGTGTGTGGGTGTAGAGAGTATGACAAGTAGCACACATTTCGGACTGTTGAATATGCTTCGATTCTTTTTGCTGAAATCCGGATGAAGAATGCATGATTTTAGATCTGCCGGCATCTACGGGATATGGGCCATAAACTTCTCGTTGTCCCATTGGCTGCAGCGTATCAATAAGGAACCCGCCTACAAAACTTTCACGTTTACCAAAGTTGTCACCCTGGATCTGATGACAGGTTGTACAGGACACACCATCTATAGCAAGCAGATTCTGTTGCGTTACGGCTTTATTTGTAGGAAGGTTTGTAAATACTTCTGTCATCTTTCCGTTTGCATTGGCCTGGTAGTGGGCCATGGGCATATGACAGGTAGAACATTCATTTTCAATAAATGCTTGTGATTCGGGATGATCCATAACTTCACGGCGCACGGCGGCGTGCCAATATGGATCGCGGGCTGAATTGGCCATCATAGAAGCACGCCAGCTTGATCCAAAAGAAATATCCTCTCCCGAAGAAGTTATAAGGTTGTTATGGCAGCTCAAGCAGTTGTCTGCTGTCTGGAAAAGCAGGTGATTTGCTATGGTTACATCCATCCCATGAACCTGTGGCACAGAAACAGAATCTGATGTTCCGAAATTAAAGCTTATCCCTAAAGAAATTACCAACACCGGGAGTATAATAATGAAAATTAAATGTTTATTTACAGATTTTGCCATGAGGTTTCCTTTTCATTGTGATTCTTTACCAGCCTTCAAAGATTCCCCCGTCAAACCAGTCCCACAGGATATACACCATAAGTTGGGTATCCCGCTCAGGGTCGTCCGCCGGAATTCGCACCCCAATATTCAGCATAATATGTTGTCGGGTGTTAAGAGTCACCTGCATTTGGGGTGCAATGTCCCACTGTGTAACAGCTCCTGATTCAATTTCCCTGGAGCCGAGAATCTCAACCATGGGCGACCACGTTCGTCCCCAGGGGATTGGATTAAAACTCTTGCCTATCGCAGCTCGCCAAAAAGCTTCGTCCTCTGCTTTGTCACGGAGCAGGGGATATTCTAGGCCGGTTTGAAGGTGAAAAAATCCTCCACGGGGGAGGATCTGGCCGTAGGATGCAAAAGGCTCCAGCACCGTCGTCCCAATTCCGTATCTGGTAGCTTCATCGCCGGTGGGGACAATAACTTCTCCAGTTAAACTAAAGATGGATCCGCTGTTGAGGTTATGATAGAGCGTTCTTTTTACTCCCAGAGCCATATCTCCAAGGTGTCCA
Organism: Fodinibius salicampi; assembly: GCF_039545095.1. Lineage (NCBI taxonomy): Bacteria > Pseudomonadati > Balneolota > Balneolia > Balneolales > Balneolaceae > Fodinibius > Fodinibius salicampi. Next base: position 172,481 of record NZ_BAABRS010000001.1, read on the forward strand.
CCACTCCAGCCACCATTGCGTTGCTGGGTATATCCGAAAGGAAAAACAATTTCAAGCTGATTCCGGGCGCCAAACCGACGTTCATATACGATTTCATTATTGACAGCGCCTTCATTTTCCATATCAATGGAGGTGGAAAAAACCGCTTCGTCTTCGGGGTATGCCTTTTCCGTAACCAGGGGGCGAGGCAGATTTAGCTCTCCACGTGGCCAGTTGTCATCAGTGCAAAAGGTTCGAAGATGGTCCATGATTTTTTTTAGATCCCGTTCCGACAAAGCTTTGCCAAAGGCAGGCATCTCCTTTGAGAACCCCCGGGTAGGTCCACCTTGATGTGCTATGGCTATCCAGTCTCCATCGGGTTCCCGGGTGGCAAAATTACATTCAGTGAAGTCGGGCGGAGCCACTTCAAGTCCCAGCTGAGTTGTGGAAGTACCTTTGCCGTCGGCTCCGTGGCAATTGGCACATGCCTTCTTATAAAGTTCCGCACCTGTTTTCGGAGGGTTTGCTATCGAGGAGTCGTACGTTAGCGTTGAGTATGCTTTGTCGCTGGAATGAAACTGGAAATTATCTTGCTGGGTATGGGTAACCGACGTAAAGGCAAAAAATACCAGTGTTACCGTGGTGATGAATAAAATTCTTCTGAACGGATAAATTTTTCCCATCGCATGCTCCTACCTAATAATTATTAAATCCTTTCATCTGTTATTACAATTAAACAGCTATCAGGTCTCAATTATTAAGAAGGAATGTTGATTTCTCTTGTAGGTATTATCCTTACAACAGGTTTTAAGATTGGCAGAATATTCTGATTAGTAACATCTCAATTACACTAAGTCCTTATCTGATACCGATCGCAGTTATTAAAGAAATTATATCCTTTTAAAGTTAATTTTGTCCTGTGGTGATAAATGCAGCTAAGACGTGAGATGTGTTTTCCAGAGCATTAAACTTTTTGATATATGTTTTACTTGTGAATTATGATTAAATCGGTGTCACGAAGTAAACTTAATTCCTACAGTTGTTTAGGTAAATCCCTTACATCTTCGGAAATGGAAATTTGTTAAATAGGTTTAAATTTATAACCCAAAGGAGAAGCTATCTTGAAAAACATTTTGATACCAACACTACTACTGGCAATGTTACTTACCGCATGTACCAGCTCAGGGGCTTTTTTATCGGCTAATCAAACAATTGTCAATCTGAATGAGGGCAACTATGCTTTATCGGCAACAAATGTCGCCGGAGAGGCAGAGTCCGCCTACCTGCTCGGGTTAAGTTATTCAACCGGTTTTACGGCCAGTACTTTGGCTATTGCCAGGGTTGAAGGTACAGGAATGCTGTATGCCGAAGCTCTGGAAAATCTGTGGGAAAATTATGAAAATGAATATGGGGCGATTTCAGGTCAAAAGCTGGCGCTTACCAATGTTCGATACGATACGGATATCCTGAATCTTGTACTTTACACAAAAGTGAAAGTTATGGTGAGAGCCGATATTGTTGAATTTGAATGATCTGCCTGTAGTAAAGAGTGTTTTGGAAAATCACGCATTTTGATCAGTATTAAAGCGTGAGGAAATTCAAAATCGTACCATAGAAAGGCATATGTGTGGGTTTTGAATTTGTGAAAATGCAGGGATTAGCTAAAAGAACGGTTTTGCAAAGGCTCTATAAAATGATAATAGTTCGGATGGCAAGGACGCATCAATAGTAGGTCTAAAGTAATCTTAAGCCGGGCGTGGGGTTCTATTGGATCTCATTTTTCAGTTCTCGGAGTAAAGAAAAGAATAGCTAAAAGTATCAATTTGAGCAGCATGACTGTGTCCCACAGAAATATTGGACAAAACGATCACTCCTTTTCTATTGTCTGCATCCAATACCATGGAAGAGCGGTAAGCCCCTGTCCCCCCATTGTGCCAATACCATGTTGTGGTTGAATCCCGCCTTAGGATAAACCAACCCAGCGCAATATCCATTTTTTTGCTTATACTGAATGTCTTTTCCCGTTGTAATTTCAAAATTACATCATCCTTGTCAAAATTGGCCTGACCGAATTTGACCAGATCCTCCGAAGTGGAAAGAATAGCTCCGGCCCCCGGAATGGCCCCCAGATCCCAGTTGCTGGCAGTTTTCCCGCGCTTACTTAATCCCGGTATAAGTTTATCCTCAACCAATGATCGTTGCTTCGTGGATTATTGCATATCCAATGGTTGGAAGATCACTTGTTGTAACATCTCCTCGTATGATTGATCTTCAAACTGGGTCAACACATATCCAAGGATGCCGGCCCCGATATTGGAATACTGAAATACTTTACCCCGTTCGTTTTCTGATTCCATTTTGTTGCTCATATAGTTTCGGAGTTTTTCTTCATCATAATCTTTATAGGGATTATCCATGTGCCATAGTAATTCCCTTATAAAGCCAGAAGGACTTCTGGGCAGACCTAACATATGATTTACGAGCTCTTTGAAAGTAATCTGCAAGCTGTCTTTTAGCGGGAAGTTTGAGTAATGCTGTATTGGCTGATCAAGCAGTAGTTTATCACGATAAGCCAGATTGGCAAGCAGGGTAGAGGTAAATATTTTCGAAAGGGATCCTATTTCAAATACGCGTCTTTTGTTGTCAATCGTTTGTATCGTATCAGCTGTACGGATACCCCATAAAATACCGTGGATGTGTCATCAATGAATGCGATCGACAGTTGGGTCTGGTTGGGATAGTAACGTAGTGTGTTAAAAACATGGTCTATCTGTGCCTCGGATACCCCGGGTGAGTGCTGAAGGTTATTTATGGCTACTTCAGGATTGCTGACACTTCCAAAGGCAGTAACCATTATGATTAATTTCATCATAAATTCCTCTTGTTTTATTAGTTAAATGGTGTGTTTGTGAACTTCAGATTTAGTTAAGTCTAAGTAAGTCGTTCGCTTTTAGTGTACCATTTTATGATTCTACAGTATGTTAGCAGTCCTGCTAAATCTGCTGTGGGAATTTGGCATGCACGGATATAAGTGATTTACCTACATTGATTTGGTGCTTTCCCTTCCAACGGTATAATCAAGGATCTCATAAGTTTTTTTATCAATGAAAACATGAAAGACATGAAATGAGGGAACTGCCGTTTACGATAGATCAATTTTTACAGGTATTTGAAGTCTATAACCGAGCTATTTGGCCAACACAATTTGTTGCTTATCTGCTTGGTACAGTGGTGATATGGCTTGTAATAAAACAGGGTCTATCCTCCGAAATATATATAAACCGAATAATTGGTTTATTCTGGATTTGGATGGGAGTAATTTATCACATCATCTTTTTTGCAGTGATAAATCCTGCAGCTTATATCTTTGGAGCTCTGTTTATCCTGCAGGGGGGGCATTCTAGTGACTGAAATAAAAGATGTCCAACTACGATATAGATTTGGAAAAGATATTTATAGTGTAACAGGTATTATTTTTATCCTGTATAGCATAATTATTTATCCGCTGCTCGGATATAGTTTTGGCCACGTCTATCCGCAGTCGCCTGTGTTTGGACTTGCCCCCTGTCCAACAACCATATTTACCTTTGGAATACTTCTCCAGGCCAAAGGGAGAATCCCCCTTTGGCTCATAGCCATACCCGGAATCTGGTCGCTCGTAGGCTTTTCTGCCGCATTCCAACTTGGGATCTACGAAGATATTGGATTGATCGTAGCAGGAGTGTTGGGAGTAGGTATGCTGATGTTCAAAAATCATAAATCAAAATTTGATATTGCATATGGAACGTAACAGATTCATTAAATCCGGCAAAAGTTTTTATATCCTGATGGGATTGATCCTATTTCAGGGAATAAGCGGAATTTTTGGAGGAGGCGCATTAATACTGGATTCCAGCGGTGCTATATTGCAAATGCCACTCAGTATGCTTAGAGGTTCACCTTTTGAAACATTTTTGGTACCCGGAGTCATCCTCTTTTTTGTATTGGGGATTTTCCCATTGATCGTGTTTTCAGGGCTCTGGAAGAGAAAGTCATGGGCATGGACAGGAGCACTACTGGTGAGTATCGCTCTTATAATTTGGATTAGTGTTGAAATCGCCTTGGTAGGATATCACTCCGAACCGCCCCTGCAGTTGATGTATGGGTTAGTGGGAGTGGCTTTATTGTTGCTAACGCTGATGTCTTCTGTTCAGCATAGGCTTAGAAGTGATGCTTTTCGCGCTAAAAAGTAAAATTTACTATGGGGAAAATAATCTTCTCGCTTGTCATAGTTATCCATGGGTTAATTCACTTGTTGGGATTTGTAAAAGCCTATGATTTGGCACCCGTTGAACAGCTAACCGAAAATATATCTAAAACAGCGGGGCTGATCTGGCTGCTGGTATGCATACTGTTCTTGGTCACAGTATTTCTTTACTTTACTCAGAACGATGTCTGGTGGGTAGTAGGACTAGTGGCGGTTATTATTTCGCAGGTGCTTATTATTCTTTCCTGGAGCGATGCCAAAGCGGGGACAATTGCTAATATTATCATTGTGATACCTATCATTATAGCTATTGCCGATCATCTCCCAGATAACTAATGCTTATTATTTGATGTCAAAAGATGGCAAGAATCGATAACTCATCACATAAAACTGCTTTACCGGGTAGGCAGTACTGCCACGTTTCTCGCGCTTGGATTTAACGTGGTTGATGTGGCACTGGGGATCGGTAAGGCGAACTTATTTTTCCTGGAGCAAGAGAGGCTGTCGGTGGTTTGCTGACTATCACATGGTTTCTTCTTACGGCACTTAGGTTATTCAAATTGAGTGAATCTAGAATTGGGTGAAAATAGTTACCCGCAAGTGATCATTCTAAGAGTAAAGAAAACCCCTACAAATTTTTTATGATTTGTCTTGCAGGGGGCGCCTGAAAAACTGGTAAAATTCAGTAGTGATAATTTAGAATACAAAAGAGGAAGTCTTATGGAAAGTTTTACAAAAAGTTAGAAAATGGGAAAAGTTATAACTCTGAATGAGCCCAAAATTACCAATCATCGGTGGCAAAGGCTCTCTAAGCTCGGTGGGCGGCTTATACAGATCTGCAACATCCTACAGAGATCGATACCGGGTAAAGAGTAAAAATCCTTCTGATTTGAATTAATCGTCCAGATAAATTGAACAGCAAGTCAAAAGAATCAATTCAACTAAAATACCTATCCAAAAATGCTTGAATCCCTTTTTGAATATCTAAAACCTGCAATACGCTTCTGTATACGATTCCCGTCAATCGTTCTTGGTACAGGCTTTTTGCTGGCTGCAGTTGGATTGCTTCTTGCTCTGAACCTCCGCATTGATAACGATTTCTCAAAATTACTTCCGGAAAGCTATCCTAGTGTGCAGTCACTTGAGAAACTGAGGGAACAGGTTGGTACTCCCAATGAAGTGGCTGTAATAATTAATAGTACTTCTTTTGAACTGAATAAGGAGTTTGCGCAACGGCTTATACCGGAAGTAATGAAAATGAAGAACCGATCGGACGATTCTCCCTATTTTAGCAGGGTCTTATTTCGAAAAGAAACAGATTTCCTGAAATCTAATGCCCTGTGGTTTGCCACTGATCAGGAATTAAGTCTTATTGAATCCTACCTCGACGAGGAGATTGAACTTGCACGGATGAGGGCCAATCCTTTCTATTTTGAACTGGATGATGATACGGCTGCGTCTGATTCACTTGGAACTGAGCTTCAACAGGCCTATGACGAACTTATCGGATCGGAATACCCGATTTCGGCTGACTCTCTGACCATGGCTGTCCGCTTTTATCCTGCCGGTTCCCAAACCGATATCCGGTATATTCGTGAACTTTACGAAGACCTTAAGCTCCTTACTACCCGGCTTGCGAAAGAATTCGGTCAGGAGGATCTAAACCTGGTCTTGGCAGGGCGACTTCTCCGCTCTCTCATCGAAATCGACAGTATATATCTTGATGTGCGCGATTCCTTCTGGGCAGGTACGATCATGCTTTTGTTATTGGTTATGGGCTATTTTTTTTACAAAAATTACCACATTCGTACAGGGGGAGTCCACTCTCTGAAAGTTTTTGTATCCGAACTATTCAGGCTTCCGGTTACAGCATTAATCATGGCGGTCCCCCTGATTGTGAGTCTCTGCTGGACATTCGGCATTACCTGGTTGACTTTCGAAACCCTGAATATCATGACTTCTACTCTGGGTTTGTTGCTGTTTGGTATGGGAATTGACTTTGGTATCCATTTTTATGCCCGCTATATCGAAGAGCGCGGTGAAGGTAATCCGATTGAAAAAGCGATTGAAACAACTTTTATGACGACCGGACAGGCGATAGCATCGGTAGGTATTACTACTTCAGTGGCATTTTTCATATTAATGATCGCTGATTTTAAGGGTTTCAGTGAATTTGGTGCCATTGCCGGTATAGGGTTACTCTTCTCTATCTTTTCCATGATATTTCTGTTGCCTGCATTGATAATACTGTTGGAAAAAATGGGTTTTCTGAAAACTTTAATGTCTGTCAATACATTTCAAAAAAAAGATAATAACAGTTTGTCTAAGCCGGATATTGACAGAAGAATACTTGCAACCGGTGTTATCCTGATATGCCTGGCAGCCACTGTTTTGTCGGGCTGGCATGCCCGCGGCCTAGACTTTGAATATGATTTCGGAAAACTTGAACCGGTCTATGAATCGTATAACATTGTTGCACAAGAAGCCCGTAAAGTATATAGCGACCGGAAAACCAGAAATGCGGCCTATATTATTGCCGATAATCCGGAAGATGCCATTGAATTACGAAATGTGTTGTTAGAACGAATCTCTTCAGATACACTTACTTCAACGATAGAGTCGGCTGAGATATTCCAGGACCGTTATCCTTTTTCTGATGCAGAACAGCAACAAAAACTTGCCAGAATTGAAGGAGTTCGGGACAGGCTCGATGACTCATTTCTACGAACCAGTGATTCTGAGCAACTTCATCGATTGAAGCGGGCGGCATCTACTGTTGAATCGATTCATCTTGAGCAGGTCCCCGATTTTCTATTGGAACCGTTTACCGCTAAAGACGGGTCGATTGGAAACCTGGTTATCATCTATCCGTCGGTCCCGTTATCCGACGGACGCAACTCGATGAATTTTGCAGATGACCTATCTAATATCGAATTGAGCAATGGAAAAATCTATAACGCGGCTTCGACCTCAATTGTAGCTTCCGATATGTTGCGACTGATGATTCATGAAACGCCCCGTATGGTTGCTATCACACTTACGTTCATTATTTTGATAAAGCTGATCATTTTCAGGAGCGTGAAATGGATGGTTCTTGCACTGTTTCCATTGGCTGCCAGTTTTCTCTGGCTGTTCGGTTTTATGGAAATTGCAGGGTGGAAACTCAACTTTTACAACATTGTCGTGCTTCCTACAATACTAGGCATTGGAGATGATAGTGGTATTCATATCATCCATCGCTACCTTGAGGAAGGCAGGGGATCTATCTACAAAGTGATCCGTTCCACGGGAGAACATGTTACGGTGAGTTCGCTTACTACGATGCTGGGCTTCGCCGGGTTGTTGTTCTCCACTCATCCGGGGATGAGATCGATTGGAGAACTTGCCGTGGCCGGTATCGGCCTGATGCTGTTTGCATCTTTGGTTTTATTGCCCTCTATTTTATACATCCTGGAAAGATGGAATAAAATCAGAATCCGTTAGGTTGATCAGTATAAGAAGGACAGATGAATTTTTACAATCAAAAAATTTTAGCCATCTAATACCCTGTAAAATCGTTTCTTGAACCACTCCGTGGCCCAAAGATATACAAGGCCGATCAACACCATTGAGAAAAACATTATACCTCCAAGTGGAACAAATCCAGTTATATCATAGATAGGGAGATAAATCAGGATTATGGTGGCTACAATGGTTACAATTGAGGTACTAACCAAGCCACGTGAGATGGCCGGCCTGAAAAAACAGACTTGCGGGATTTTGTGAGAGGTTGTGTGTAGCTGAAGAGGCGGAAGGTGCACTGGCAATTTGGTTACGAGTTTCATGGGCCGGTGCATTCAACATTGGGATTGCTTTTTTGGAAGGGCGGGTATCCCCCGAAGTTATAGCATTCGGAGTGTTTGCGAATTTCTATGTCTTTCCTCTCGTCTCAGGTGCTATGAATGGCATCATCATGATCAGTGCTACCGTGGTGATTCTTCGAACCGGTGTCTTCTGGCGATGGCTGGGCTGTTCCGGAATCTTGATCGGCATTAGGCTATCGGCGGGTTTGCAGCGTTTGTTGAAAACAACCCCGGCGGACTGTTTGCAACCATTAGTGCTTTCGTCTGTCTTGCTTACTTTTTGTGGATTGCGGCGGTGTAGATTGAATTGGTACGGGCTAAAATATGACGATATCAAACAGCCTTGATATTTAAATAAAAAGAAACAAACTGATCAACTGAAAACTTTATGTCATTGTCCCAAAAGATAATCAATACCCTTACTTCAACAACAATTAACCTACCTACATAGGGTGAGCAGTGGCTTGGCGTATCTTTTTAAAATATATAAGCAAAAAATTGATGAAAGGTCTGGACATATATCTAATATGATGGGTAATTTCCAACATTGTTGGTATTCTGATGTTCTGGGCAGCTTATAAAAAGCCCAAGCTGGCTAGGGGAATGTTTTTCCTGTTGTTTGGATGGGCAAGCTGGTTCAATTACACTACAGCTCATACAACCCCTGAAGTATATCTTGACTATGCCTCAATGTCGGTGGATTTGTGCAGTGAATCTATATTGGGCTGGTTCAGCCATCAATATCATTCCTGTCATTTCAGTAATACCTGTTGGTCATGGTATTATAGCTCTCGGTATGATATTCAGGGGTCTGTGGGTTAAACTGTCTTGCACAGGTGCGATTATATTTTTGCTGAGTATAGCACCGCTCGGCGTGGGTACGGGATTTCCGTTTTCCATCACAGTTTCAATTGCTGCTTACCTGATCAATTGCAAGGAAGGTTATGATTATTTATGGATATCCCCAAAACAGAATGCCATAAACAGCCATCTCTTTGAGACGTTAATATCATCAAGTAGTGAATTCCCTTAGTTGAACAGACATATATGACCTACAGTAATTCAATCTGACATCGGGTTAATTAGATATATAATGAGCTGGAAAAAGATAAGTACGGTTCTCAAAAGTTAATCATAAGTGGATATGCAATGGAACTGAATAAACTACCGTTTTATGACGTCTCCGATAATCCGACCGGTTGTTGTCCACGGTTTAAAGCCGAAGGGTGGGACAGACAGGAGCTACATTTCAGCATAAACCATTTGTTAAGGCTACAACCCGAAGCCTGTTCCACATCCCGCTGAATATGGGTCGTGTGTTTTCGAAAACTTTTGATACCATAGAGAAAGCGGGAGCTCTTGAAAAAGATCAGTTTGTTGTGTTAACCCGCGATCTTTCTCCATGGAAAAGCGAGCACTATTTTTCAGTTAACAAAGAAGTGACGGGAGAGGAGATGGAATATATCAGCGGAGATTTCCGCACTCGTGTATTCGAGGGGCCCTACCGCGAAGCCGGTAGATGGTATTATGAACTGAAGGTCGAGATCAGTCAGTCGGGAAAACATCCGGAAGCAATATATTTTTACTATACAACATGTCCCAAGTGTGCCAAATATTATGGCAAGAATTATGTAGTCGGTTTCGCCAAAATGAATAATGAGAGAGTCAATTAACGAGTAACAGGCAAATGAATAACAAATATTTTTTTAATCTGAAGAAATACGCGTTATCGGATTACGGCAGGGAGCTCGAAGAGGGGGAACTGTTTCTGGGTAGGAGACTTCTCCAGGAGAATACTAAGGAGCGATTCAAAAAGCTCAGTGACAGAGGTATCAGTAACCTTGATGAGCTGGCAGAAATTCTAAAATCCAAAGGAAAGATAGATCAACTGGCAGATGAGTCAGGAGTTCCTGCAGAGTACCTGAAAATTCTTAAAAGGGAACTTAATCGGCTTTTGCCCAAGCCGGTCTATCTGAATAATTTTCCGGGCATTCCTGTATCTGTCATTGCTAATCTGGAAAAGTATGGTATCAAAAATACATTCCAGCTATTTGAACAGGCCGATACAATCGAAAAAAGGGACAAGCTTTCAAAGTAAGCAGACATAAGTCTTGCTTCTATTAATGAACTGCTCAAATTATCTGATCTTTCCAGAATATGGGGCGTAGGATCTGTGTTCTGCAGAATTTTTTTTAAGGCTGGTTTTGATTCGGTCGGCAAAGTGGCAGAGGCCGAAACATCAGAATTATATGAAGCGCTGACAGAAACCAACAGAAATGGAAACTATACAAAGGCCAGATTTACGGTTAAAGATGTGGCGTCCTGCATTGAATTTGCGCGGCAGCTGCCAATAATCATTAAATAAAAATTTTAACACAGAAGCAATGGATACGAACAACATTCTGAATGAAGTTCGAAGGGAGCTGAAACAAAACAGCGAGCCTGAAAACAGGAAAATCGGCAAGACCTTCTTCAAAGAGGAGGTCCGGTTGTATGGAGTTAAAACGGCAACCGTAACACAAATAGCAAAGAAATATTTCAAAGAGATCAGTGATCAAAAGAAATCTGAAGTATTTGGGCTGTGCGAACAGCTTTGGCAGTCGGGTTACACGGAGGAATCCTATATCGCCTGCAACTGGGCGTATGCTCTACGTAAAGATTATGAGCCGGATGATTTCATCATATTCGAAAAGTGGCTTCATCTATATGTAGTAAACTGGGCCTCGTGTGATACGCTCTGCAATCATACAATTGGTACCTTCATCGAGATGTATCCTGAATATCTGCCAGAATTAAAACTGTGGGCTAAAGCGGAAAATCGGTGGGTGAGACGCGGATCTGCCGTCACGTTAATTGTCCCAGCTCGAGATGGCAAATTTCTGAAGGAAGTTCTGGAGATCTCCGAACTGCTGCTTATGGATGACGATGACCTGGTGCAGAAAGGGTACGGTTGGTTAATGAAAGCAGCCAGTGAATCCCATCAAAAAGAGATTTTTGATTATGTAATGAGCAAAAAAGAGATCATGTCGCGGACGGCCTTGCGGTATGCTATTGAAAAGATGCCGGATGAACTGCGAGCGGCGGCAATGGATCGGGCGTCAAAATCAGCATAACTAATAGTGTGCGTGAGATTAATGGGAAAACTAAGAGAAGGATAAAACCATGGAACAACAAAATTCGCATAAGACAGTTGGATATTGGGCTGCCATCTTTGCCAGCGTGTTCAGTATTGCTTATTTCGTAGCGCAGCTTTTCGAATGGATGGGAATGCTGGGATCGCACGGGGACCTGAAAGCTCTAGTACTCCGATGGGCATTGTACTATTGCTGACGCCTTCATTGCTGCTGGGCGTATCTTTTGTGGTATTGATGGCTGCCGTGCACTATCAGGCTTCGGAGGAGAGAAGAATCTGGAGTCACATCGGCTTGAGTTTCGCAACGGTCTATCTCACGCTGATCGGAATTGTTTACTTCGTTCAGCTTGTGCTGGTTTTGCCACGTATTATGCGTGGTGAACTTGAGGGTATTGAGTTTCTTGTTTTCGTTCCTTTTGATTCGTTCCTATATGCCGTTGACATTCTTGGCTACAGTTTTATGAGCCTGTCGACCTTGTTTGCAGCAATGGCTTTTACCGGTGATGGACTGGAACGAATCGTACGGCGGTTTATGATTGCTAACGGGCTTATTTTACCTTTCCTGGTTTTTCAAATGTACTTTCATCCTCTTATTTGGATTGCCAGCCTCTGGGCGATCACCTTCCCGGGGTCGACGATATCACTGTGGCTGTTGTTCAAGAGGAAGGTACCGAAATTGAATAGATTCGGAGCTGTTTAGCCCACTAACCTCTAATATGGTATAGAATGGGTAAGCGAATCAAATATTCTTCAATAAGAACAATGGACTGGAAACGAAAACTTATTGTGCTTGTAGGTCTGTCGGTGATAGTGATTGTTGCTTATTTTCAGATACCACCGGTCCATATTTGATGACTTATGGCTCATCCAATCTTCCATAAGATGTTCAACTTCTTTTGTCCGGGTATTCTGCACTCGTTCTGTCATTTGTTTATAGAATTCTTGGTTTGGATTTTTACCATTTCTTTTTCCAGTTTATCCAGCAATTCTTTCACCTGGTTCCAGTCGGTGTATTCGGTATCTTTTGACGTATCGGTACTTCCTCCGCTTTTCTGGGCAATCATTCGCATAATGATTTTTTTAAAAAAGTTATATTTTGTATAGCGAAGTGCGCCGGCCACCTGCTCTACAAAGGTCGGATTCCATCCCGTTTTGTCAAAAAAATTATTAGCGATTTTTTCAAGCTCTTTTTGGTTTTGGGAATCATCATAAACAGCCGTCAAACTTACCGATAAGAAACCCGTGGGCATTTTATTTAAAGATTTGTGATGTTCTTGAACGTAGTGTTCAACAGAATATTGGTATTTTTCAGCATGAAGCGAAGCTCCGATAATAGTCGCATCAAAACTATTTGGATTTACATCGGGGCCGGTGGCATCCACAATCGTAACCTGATGGCCATTATCTACGGCTTTGCCACGCAGATAGTTGCAAATTTTTCTTGTTTGTCCTTCCGTTGTACCGTATACAATTAGCAATTTCATGGCGAATTGAATAGTTGGTTATCAAGCTAGTTTGTTTATAGTAAAATATAGGTGTCTTTTGCTGACAAGGTAGAAGGATAAATAGAAGATTAGGGTAGGCATTTTCCCTACAATAGTGTTGGCAAGCAACGGAACTATAAGGGATCGAGAGAATTTTTGCAGCTTGGAACGTGTATCTAAAACAAAGATGCAGATTAAAGAGTGTAGTATTTGAACTGACAGCATGCGGGGAAATGAACTACATTCTCTTCAGTAAATTACACTGATACGCTGGATTAAATAATTTTGTATCCTAGGCTTAAAATTGAACTATTATATCAATTCATGAGATATGGCATCATCCAGAAATATATTGTTCCTCTTGGTTACGACAGTGATTCTTTTCCTTTATTCCAACAAAAAAGAATCCATTGCCTCTTTTGAAGTTTCAGCCCCAGAAATGGCAGAAATTATTTACACTTTTGAAGATACAGTAAAGATTAAGGACTATTTTAAGGTGATGGACAACATTGTAAACCGCTATGACTCTTTGCTCACTTATCCAGTTTCGGAACATTTGATTGTCCGAAATAACCCTTGGGTTGTCGATTCGCTTGCTGCCACTGATTATTATGGATTAAAGGAACGGGGTATTACCAGTTTGAAGATTAAAGAACGCACCATATTCAAACCGGGAGATTCTCTGCTTATTCCCGATTCCGCAGCGGTTGATAGTCTGAATCGGATTTTTGAACAGACCTGGCTGGATATCAATCTTCCGGAATTTATACTACGAATTAGACAGGATAATAGCATAACCTATGAATTTCCAGTACGTATAGGACGTAATGAACGCAAATACCTGGCCATGGCTGGCAGGGTAGTGGATCTACGCACTCATACCGGAGAGGGAATCATTGTCCAGCACAGCAAAAATCCAAACTTCATCAATCCCAGCAATAACCGCGCCTACCACGTCACCCGTCGGGACGATGGGGTAGTGACGGATTTGCCCAATGTTCCCTGGCTCGTAACTGAGATCAATGGTATACACTATGGTGAGCTTATACATCCCACCACCAATATTGAGACTCTGGGCAAGGCGTACTCGAACGGCTGTATCGGTACTTCGGAGGCGGCCGCCTGGTACATTTATTATCACGCACCCTTAGGCACACGCATCGTTATTCGATACGATTTGGAGATTGTTAATGAAAAGGGAGATACCCTGAAACTGGAAAATATCTACAATCGGTAGCCTGCTTAAAATCCTTCGCTCCGGCGGCCATACATACTTGGCTGTACTTGGCTGTCTATTTATCCTCTTGATTGAAATAATTCGCCGGAAATTGAATACTCCAGATTCCCCTTAGCTCACCGATCTCAAAACCGGTGGCCATATCCTCGGGATACAACTCTTGAATGATCTCAACATCTGATTGTGAGATATCCGTCCCGGGACTGCCGTGACAACTCAAGCACAGTTGTCCTTGAATGCGAATAGGGGCGTGATAAATGATGGCATTTTCCCGGGTGTAGGTTACCGGTTTTAATTCACGGCCTTGCTCGATATTTCGTATATATTCTTTTATAGCTATCATTTCCAGTGAATCAGCTTTATTGACCGGATTTCTGGGCTGGTGAGACGCCCGCTGAAGCTCAATGCCGTAATGGGAAGCAAGGGAATCGGTAAGAGGCATTGCTTTTATATTACAAAATTCAAGGGCGTTGGATACACCTCCTTCACTCATGGCCTTTTGTAAATTACTACTTAGCGTCTTAAAAGATGCCGTAGTAATTTCCTTAGCTGCTTCGACCACTGCTGTTGTATCAATATTAACAACTTTGTCTATACTCTCGGATTGCCGATTATCATTTTCGGGGCTACAACTTAGTAGAAGCAGAAAAAAAGAAAGAATGGCAAATCGCATAATAGGATAGTTTTTTATGTAATGGTTGAACTATCCGTAAAATACGGCAGAAAGTCTTTTGGGAATTACAGTTAAGGATGAAACAGATGTAGTCTAAATCCTTACATTTTTACATCTCCCAGATCTGATCTACGGGCAGCTTGTTGTTTTGGCACCATTCCCGGACGGTGTCTTTGTTTCCGTAATGGGTTACTAGGATAAAATCAGCGTCCCATCGTTCATACCCCAGTTTAATAATTTTTTGTAGCGGTCGCTTGAGTCTTTTTAAATCTTTTGGATTATCTTCGATAAATTCAAAATAGTAAATGATTTCATTTTTTTGGGCCATTAGCGGAGGCGTATATCCCATCTCCTTTATGAGGGTATGATTGACTTGCGGATCTGGATATTCTGAATCATTGTTAATGCGTATATCCGAAAAATTTAGGTGCCTGAGCAACCGCGTAAGATTTTTAGTCAGCTCATCCATTGGGCATGGGATTCTTAAACGTTATATGGGTAACCTTTCTCTCAATTTTACTAGATAATAAAAGTCTACAGAATTAATAATTAGTTAGCAATATCATTTTAAAATTGATGGATTAAAAATCTCCAATATTATCGGGTATTTCATTACAACACGGTAAATAAGAAACGCTTATAATTTATTACAAAATAATCTTCACCTTCTTAAAAGGAGGTCCAAATGATCGTATTAAGTGGAACAGCAATTTTTTGGTTTACCGCATTGGGGCTGGTGATCGGCTCGCTTTATGGACTTATTATAAAAAAAGAAGGGATTTCAGTCATCGGAAATATAATATGGGGCGTGATTTCATCAGTTTTAACCGGATCACTTGGTATCTGGCTTAACTTTGGCGATGGACTGTTATTCGCTTTTATGTATACCATTGCCTTCCTGTTTATTGTGAATGTGTTTCACCAACACCATGAGGAGGACATCTATGGAAATAGTGAGCCACGTATTCGTTTGGAGTGATGGAAATGTAAGATTTATCCTCAAGCTTAATCAAGCATAAGTCCGGTTTATTTTAATGAACTTTGAATTGGGAAAGTAGAAGTGGAGAATTAAAAAAGCCCCCGCATACATATTATATACAGGAGCTTTGCCCTCAAGCAATTAAATTGAAGCCATTGGTTTCCTTTCGCCGGTATGGCCCGGATCAAGTTCAAGGGGTTTGATCTCAGTCTCAAATCTCTCGTTTGTGACACCCTCAACCGTTGGCTTCTTGTTGCCCACCTTCCAGTGAACAACGTAAAACCTGAGCACACTCTCTAAATCCCTTACTGTAAAGTGACTTATCAAGAAGTCGAAGGTAAATTTTCAGACTTACTTACGTTTGTACCATAGTACCTCCGTAAGCTGTGCTCTTATATTTATATCATTATTTAAAAAGAACTTCTATCACTTATCTATCTTTGATTTCTAATTATAAAATAGCTTTAGTAACGTTACCTGTATGTAGGAAAAATGATGAATAACCTGTAGGGTTTTCCCTACTTAACCTTTTTCGGATCTGAATTACAGGCTTTCATCTTTTCCTTGTTTCTTTGCTTCAATACTGTAACGGGTGTGAGGAACGGCTTCTAATCTTCCCTTGGATATTGGTTTTCCGGTAGCTTTACAGATACCGTAGGTTCCATCTTCAATTCTCTGTAGTGCTTCATTAAGTCGATTAATGGAATTTTCTGGTTCTTTGCAGGAACTGATAATTCATCTGTTTTTCTTCGGTATCGGAACCAAAATCTCCCATATGATGTGCAATAGAGGATTGATCCGCATCATCAGCTTCATTTAAGTTGGAAATATTATTTTCAATTTGTTCTTCCTGTTCTTCAGCTTCCCTGCGTTTTTCCAAAAGGAGTTCCTTAAAGTACTGAAGTGTTTGTTGGTCAAATGGGGACTTAATAGTGGTTGTAGTTTCCATAACATTACCTCATATCTGTTTGGATGATTTTCTGTTTATCTGTTTTACTTTTTAATAACCCAAAATATTAACTACCGGATTATAGTAGATTGATCTATAGATCCTGTAGTGTTATTTCTTACATCTTATCTAAGCTTTTAATTATTTGTGACTAGTAGCCTTTCTTTTTGTAGGGTATTCGCCCTCATTGCAGACGGGAATCTGACTGTAAACAATTGACATCTGGGTTTGAGATAATTATGGCAAATGAAACTTAATTCTTTAAACCGACTTACTGTTATGGCTATCAAGGAAATAGAAAAAAGAGAATGGGGTAATTATTTCAATTCTTTTTCTAAAAAATTCTTAAAAGACTCGCAGCCGGAATATGCTGAAATACGGGTATTAGCTGACGCACTGGGAATGCAGCCTGAAACGCAGTGGATGCTGCTGAAAGGGATCACCTATGATGATAAGTCTGATTTGCTGGATATTCAGTTGGATAAATTAAACCGGTTAATTCACCACCCGGAAAAAATATATGTTGATGAAGCGGATGAGGGATGGTTGCTCAGTTTTGAGGTGGTTCAGCCAGACGGTACCAAAAGTATCATTGAAATACGTTAATCATCGCTACATAACCTATGGCTCCTAAGTCCAAATTAATGTTTCAGGCTAAACTGCTGAAACAGGATGCGAAAGAACTTTCCCGCAGACATACTTTTACTTATCAGAATAAAGATATTTTACCTATAAAGCCGCGGCTTGAGGAAGCGAAAGAAGGATTGACAAAGGCATATAAAATTCTGGCTACATCGGTTAAGCAGAATAAAGATATCACGCCAGCCGCCGAATGGTTAATTGATAATTTTTATATCATCCAGGAGCAAATTGTTCAGGTAGAGAATGATTTTCCCATCGGTTATCAGCGCAATATCCCCCACCTTTCTTCTGGGTCTAATATGGGGTTGCCCCGTGTTTATGATCTTGTGCAAAACTTGGCACTCCATACCGATAATGTAATTGATATTGAAGGTCTGACCCGGTATGTCCAGAGTTATCAGGAGGAGGTACCGCTAAAGGTCGGTGAGCTTTGGGCTATCCCTGTTATGGTACGTTTAGTACTCATACGCCATTTGGCATTAAAAGCCAGCCGAGTGCTGAAAAGGCGTAATATCCGGACAGATATCCAAGACCTCATCAATCAGTTAGTGGAGCATGATACTGATGAGCCGGGAAGAGTGTTGCGAAGGGTTATCGAATGGTTGGACGAGCGAAAAGATTCGTATGATGATCGATTACTTTACGTTGAACTTGCTCACCAATTACAGGGGGCGGGACTGATATCCGAAGAGGAGAAGAAATGGTTCGAGTACAGGCTGCGCTCTCATGATACAACACTCGATGAAGCCCTGAGAGACGAAGCACAGCGACAGTCCAAACTACATGTCAGTATCCGGAACGCTATCCTTTCAATGAGGGAGGCTTCCGAAACGGAGTGGCAGGAGTTTGTTGAAGAGTGCTCCATTGTTGATCAGATTTTGCATCTGGATCCAATGGAAATTTTTACAGATATGGATTCAGGCACTAAGAATAAGTACAGAAGTACTGTTGAGCGGTTGGCCAGCCACTCAGAATATACTGAGAAGCAAGTGGCAGAAGAAGTGCTTGTGCTTTCGGAAAGCCATATTAATCACTCTGGCAGGGATGCCAATGATATTTTTAAGGGTTACTCGGTGTTGAAAAAACATGTGGGCTATTACCTGCTTGGGGAAGGTTATGATGAGTTGACCCGGCGTATCAGATATGATATGCCGCTGGGCGAACGCATTCGACGAAAACTTGAGGAAACAGCCGGTTATTACATTGGATTTATAGCTTCTTTTACCATCATTTTACTGGCAGTGCTCTGGCTGGCTACTGATGCTATAAGTTCTTCTATATTTGTTTCTTTGAGCGTACTGCTGGTAGGATTTTTTCCCGCCCTTGAGCTGTCAATCTCAGCCATAAACCGCTTGTTTGTATTTTCGCTACCTCCCCGGATACTCCCCAGAATGAGGATTAATAAGGAGATACCAGGCCAGGCCCGCACCCTCATTGTAGTGCCTACCCTTGTCGGATCACCTGCGGAGATGGAACACCAGCTGGAAAAACTGGAAATTACCTCATTGGCGAATCCCGATCCGGGGCTGCAATTTGTCTTGCTGTCTGATTTTACGGATGCCGATCAAGAGCATATGCCGGGAGATAAGAGTATTCTTGAAAGGGCCGAACGAGAAATAAACAGACTCAACGAGAAATATTCGTCCAGCTACGGTGATAAATTTTTTGTGCTGCACCGCCAGCGAGATTGGAATCCTTCAGAAGTAAAATGGATGGGCTGGGAACGAAAACGCGGGAAGCTGGAAAAGTTGAATGAGTTACTTTGTAACCCGTCGGGTGGGTCTCCATTTCCATATATGATGGGCAATTTTACCAATTCTATCCAGAAAAAACCCGTCCGGTTCGTTTTAACCCTGGATGCCGATACCCGAACTCCACCCGACAGTATCATCGACCTGGTGAGAATAGCTTCTCATCCACTGAACAGAGCCTTTTACGATAGGGAAAAAGATCGCATTACCAAAGGCTACGGTATTATTCAGCCCCGGATATCCATTCCCCCCGATGCAGCAAACAAGTCTTTATTTGCACGAATATTTTCTGGGAATGTAGGCATCGATCCGTACACTACCGCTGTATCGGATATTTACCAGGATTTGTTTGGAGAAGCGATTTTCACGGGTAAAGGTATTTATGACGTACGTGCTTTTCATACGGTTCTTAAAGATCGGTTCCCCGAGAATAGAATACTATCGCATGATTTAATCGAAAGCAATTATGTACGGGCGGCGCTAAGTACAGATATTGAACTCTTCGATGAGTATCCAACGAACTACGCTAGTTATTGCAAAAGAAATCACCGGTGGACACGCGGTGACTGGCAGATTGCAAGATGGCTCTTCCCTCGCGTTCCTGGACCCGACGGGACCACAAAAAATCCAATTAATTTGTTATCACGCTGGAAGATATTTGATAATTTGCGTCGGTCGCTCAATCCTTTCTTCCTAACGCTCTTTTTTGTGACTGGGTGGTTTTGGTTGCCCGGATCTGCCCTTATATGGACAATGGCCGCTTTTGGTATTCTTGCTTTTCCCATATATGTGAGCTTCTCAACGGATATATTCAATCGTCCTGCCCGTATAAAATGGAAATTATATTTTGAAAAAGTCCGATCAAACTTAAAAATAAATACCGTTCAGGCTATTTCGACACTGGCTATTCTTCCTCATCAAGCGGTTCTCCAGCTGGATGCTATCGGCCGAACCCTGTGGCGCTTGATTGTTGCAAAAAAACGGCTGATGGAATGGACCTCCGCTTCACAGGCTGAAAGCCTTAGTGCAAATGATCTGGGTTCTTATTTCCGTTCTATGGCAGCTTCGGTTGTCTTAGGAATAGGTGTCTTAGTGGCGGGAATATTGATTGATCCCGCTGATCTCTGGATTGTTATCCCATTTTCAATGCTGTGGATAAGTTCTCCCTGGTTTGCTAAGTATTTCAGCACCACCGACCGAGAGAAAAAAAGTGAGCTTTCTGATGATGATAAAATAAAGCTGCGGACTTATGCCCGGCGCACTTGGTTTTATTTTGAGCGACTGGTCACTGAAGAATATGCTTGGCTACCCCCTGATAATGATCAGGAGGATCCCCCGCTTCCACCGGTTGCCCGTACTTCACCGACCAACATCGGGCTGACACTTGTTTCCACGCAGGCAGCCTATGAAATGGGATATATTACGGTAAGCGAACTTTTGACTCGGCTGGAGAATACCCTGAACTCACTGGTACAGCTTGAACGCTACAAAGGTCACTTTTACAACTGGTACGAAATTAATTTGGGAGAGGCTCTAAGTCCTAAATATGTATCTACTGTTGATTCTGGTAATCTTGCAGCGGGACTTATTGTAATCAGACAGGCTGTAGGTCAGCTTATGAAGCAACAGAATCCCAGCGGTGCTTTTTGGAATGGACTGAGGGATACAATTGAAACCCTGAGATCTATTGTATCCGATCTTAAAGAAGAGGTTAATAATGAGGATGTATGTACTGAGATGATAGCTTGCCTGAATGCAATGGAGGATTTATTGAAGAGTGAAGAGCCAGCTACGGTTTCAGGCACCCTCCAGCTATTAGATGAATTAAAAGAGACAGCCTGTAATCTATGCGGAAAAAATATTATGGAGCTTCGCGGTTTACTTGGGGATGAGCAAATGGATGATTTGCTTTACTGGCTGGAAAGTCCACTTCGACAGATAGATAGTTATAAGCATGAATTGAGAAAATTGGAAAACTCCGCTTCGGAAGATTCTCTGCAATCATCACCTGAAGAGCGTTTAAAAAATCTGGGGAATGAAACAGAAAACAGTAGTGCATATAAGTTGTTGAAAAGGTGGGAAGATCAAATTCAATCTATAAATGATATCAGTGAGCGATTGGTATCCGAGATGGATTTCCGCTTTTTGTATGATAAAAAACGCGGATTGTTCAGCATTGGTTATAATGTGGAGAAAGCGGAGCTTGACGAGGGGACCTATGACCTGCTGGCCAGTGAAGCTCGTATTGCTTCACTGATTGCCATTGCCAAAGGAGATGTTCATTCGGAACATTGGTTCCGGTTGAGCCGGCGGTTAACCAGTCGTCATCAACATGAGTTTCTGCTTTCCTGGGGCGGAACGACATTTGAATATCTGATGCCCCACCTGTTTCAGAGGTCGTATCCTAATACCTTGCTAAGCCATACCTATGGACACATAGTGGATCTGCAGCGCGAGTATGCAAATAAATTTGACCGCCCCTGGGGATTCTCTGAAAGTGCCTATAACAGTCTCAATATGGATTTGAATTACCAGTACCGGGCTTTTGGGGTACCTGGACTTGGCCTGAAAAGGGGATTAGCTGAGGATTTTGTTGTCGCGCCTTATGCTTCTGTCTTATCGTTGATGGTAGATCCTAAAAAATCACTGGATAACCTGGAAGAACTGGAAAAAATAGGGGCACTCGGGCTGAAGGGATTTTACGATGCTGTTGATTACACACCGGATCGCCTAGAGAAATCAGAATCCTTTAAATTGGTAAAAACGTATATGGTGCATCATCATGGGATGAGCCTTATAGCCCTTTTGAATGTACTGCAGGGTTGGTCAATTCATCGTTATTTCCATTCCCATCCCCAAATTAAAGCCTGCGAACTCTTACTGCAGGAACGTATCCCACGCGGTATTCCGGTCAAAGAACCCTACCCGATTGACGTAGAAATGGAACCCGGGGAGCAGCAAAGTGTAACGTATACTGTTGATCATGCGGGAATGAATAATATTGATGATTCCCCTCCACGAGTACACCTGCTATCAAATGGCCAATTTCATTCGTTTATAAGTCACGCCGGTACCGGAAGTTCCCGCTATGAAGATATCAGACTCACAGGATGGGAAGCTGATGCTACGGAAGATCCGCTGGGTCAGTTTATATATGTCAAGGACCGGGAAAGTGAAAAATATTGGTCGGCTTTTCATCAACCGGTAAAACGGAAACCTGATCGCTACGATACCTGGTTTCACAATGGGAAGGTACAGACCTCTAGAGTGGATGACTGGATAGAAACGACAACGGAAGTATGTGTATCACCGGAGAATCCCATTGAGCTTAGAAAAATTACGCTCACTAACTATTCCGACCGCCAACGAACCCTGGAGCTTACCAGCTATGCCGAAATAGTACTTAATGGAGCAGAAGACCATAAATCTCATCCAGCTTTTTCAAAGTTATTCCTGCAAACCGACTATCTGGCTGAGCATCATGGTCTTCTAGCCTGGCGCAGACCTCGAAGTGCTGATGAGGATTCTATATGGATGGTCCATATGGTAGCAAGCCATGACCTGGAAAATCTTTCGGAACCGCTTCAATTTGAGACCGAACGGGCAAACTTTATAGGGCGAGGTCGGTCGCTGGAGAATCCCTGTGCTATGGATGCAGGGTATAAGCTCAGTGGATCCATAGGGAATGTGCTGGATCCCATACTTAGTCTGCGACGATCAGTGATATTGGGTCCGGGTGAAAAGATAAGTATTACCTTTGGTACTGGTTGGGCCGGGAGCCGGGAAGAAGCAGAAGAGCTGGCAGATATGTTTGATAATCCACATGCCGTTGAACGCGCTTTCGAACTTTCTTCCATCTATAACACGGTGGAGCTAGAGCATGTTGGAATAAGTAGCACACAGTTTCAGTATTTCCAAAAAATGACAGGGTATTTGTTATATAATGATTCCCGATTTAGAGCAGATTTGGATGTACTTATTCAAAATCGCCACCAGCAATCCGGATTATGGTCATACGGGATTTCAGGGGATTATCCGATTATAGTATTCAGAATTAGCAAGACCGATCAGTTAAAGTCACTGAAAAAGATGCTGAAGGGGCATCTCTTTTGGAAACATCGTGGGCTGAGAGTTGACTTAGTGATTGTTAATGACCATCCACCGAGCTATGCTGATGAGCTGCAGGAAGGTATCCAGCGGATAGTAGAAGCCTTACACAGCAGCCACCGGGGACATGGAGAGGGGGATGTATTTACGCTGCGGTCTGACCGCCTGTCCCATAAAGATTTGACACTGATCCTAACGGTTGCTTCAGTAGTGTTAAAAGGTAGTCTCCCAAAAATGGAAACGCTTATCTCTGCTAATACTGAAGAGGTAAGCTCCTTTAGCGAGGACCGTGAGTTTCAACTGTACCAGAAAGCCTCGATAGGTGATCATAAGCCTGAGGAAGATGAGGAGGTTGTAAAAGATCTCCAATTTTTCAATGGTTATGGAGGTTTTTCCAATAATGACCGTGAATATCGTATTATTATTAAGCCTGATTTTGATCAAGCAATATTTCAGTATCCCCCGGCCCCCTGGATCAACGTAATTGCCAATTCAAATTTTGGATTTCTGGCTACCGAAAGTGGAGCCGGATATACGTGGAGTGAAAACAGTCGGGAAAATAAATTAACTTCCTGGTCTAATGACCCGGTGCTTGATCCGCCGGCTGAGGCATTTTATATCCGCGATGAGGACAAAAAGATCTATTGGTCGCCCACACCGGCCCCTGTATCCGGACAAAATCGCTATGAGGTGTCACATGGATTCGGATATACGAGATATGAACACACCTCTTATGACATAGAATCCAAACTGTTGCAATTTGTACCTGAAAATGATCCGGTTAAGATTTCAAGGTTAACAATACGCAACAAAAGCGACGAAAGTAGACATCTTTCTCTGTTTAGTTATCGTGAATGGGTGTTAGGTATCAACCGGGAAGATTCTGCTCCTTTTATAATTCAGGAAGCTGACCAAGACAAGCATGTAATCTATGCGCGAAACCATTACAACAATGAATTTGCTGGTCGTGTAGGTTTTGCTTCCTCTTTAACAGAGGCAAAGAATGGAGCTGAAATTTCGTTCACAACTGATCGCCAGGAATTTATTGGTCGAAATGCTTCGCTGAAAACCCCAGCATTCGTTATAGCAGAATCTCACCTTGATAATACTGTTAAAACTGGTGGAGACCCTTGTGCTGCTTTTCAGATCAAGGTGGTTGTGGAACCGGGAGAAGAAATTGAATGGATAACAGTAATGGGAGAAACAAAAAACAGCGAAGAAGCGGAAAAGCTCGTCCAGAAATACCAGCATAAGACGGAGGTGGACAGCGCATTTCGGGATATAACAGCGTTCTGGGAAGAGCGTCTGGGACGCATTCACATAGATACCCCCGATTCCTCCCTTAATCAAATGATGAACGGTTGGTTGATGTATCAAAATATAGCCTGCCGTATGCTGTCACGAACAGGCTTCTATCAGGCTGGTGGAGCGTACGGTTTTCGCGATCAGCTGCAGGATGCCATGACTGTTTTATATGTTGATCCCCAGATGACGCGGGAACAAATTTTATTGCATGCGTCCCGACAGTTTCCAGAGGGTGATGTACAGCACTGGTGGCATCCTCCGACGGGTCGGGGAGTGCGAACCAAAATATCGGACGATCGGCTTTGGCTTCCTTATGTGGTCAACTTTTATATCGAGTCGACCGGGGATGAGGAAATTTTGGAGGAGCAAGTTTCATACCTCGAAGCCCGGACACTAGAAGACGATGAACACGAGGTTTACCTGCAACCCCAGCAGTCTAATAAAAAGGCTTCCCTTTATGAACACTGCATCAGGGCCATCGAGGTCACCATGAAAACTGGTAAGCACGGTCTGCCGTTGATGGGGACCGGCGACTGGAATGACGGTATGAACCGAGTGGGGGACGAAGGAAAAGGTGAGAGCATATGGCTGGGGTTCTTCCTGCATATTATCTTAAAAGAGTTCACAAAATACTGTGAAAAGCAGGGAGATAAGGAAAGAACTGAACGCTACCACACAGAGGCTCGGAAGTTAGCGAAACATCTCAACAAGGAAGGATGGGATGGAGAGTGGTATCTGCGGGCTTTCTATGACGACGGCACCCCGTTGGGTTCTGCTGGGAATATGGAAGGACGTATAGATGCCATCGCACAATCTTGGTCAATTATATCGGGGGTGGCCCCCAAAGAGAAAAATAAAAAAGCTCTTGAGGCTTTGGAAACGTATTTAGTTTCGAAAGCGGATCGTATTATCCGTCTGCTCACCCCGCCTTTTGATCAAACGGACAAAAACCCGGGATATATTAAAGGGTATATTCCCGGTGTACGGGAAAATGGGGGACAATATACCCATGCTGCAGTATGGGCGATTAAAGCATTTGCTGAAAGTGGATTGGGAGACAAGGCTGTCGAGTATTTACATATGATAAATCCGGTTAATCATACTTCGACTCCTGAACAGGTCTCGGAGTACATGGTTGAGCCTTACGTGGTGGCGGCCGATGTCTATGGCGAACCACCACTCACGGGCCGGGGAGGTTGGACCTGGTATACCGGATCAGCAGGGTGGATGTACCGGGTAGCCCTGGAATCGATTCTGGGTATACATATCAAAAAGAATGTAATGACGATCAATCCCGTGATTTCGTCGGATTGGAATTCCTACCGTGTGAAATGGAAGCTGAGAGATGGAGAAACCGTTTACCAGTTGGAAATCCTTAATCCTGATGGATTGCAAAGCGGGGGACTTGAAGGAACGGTTGATGATGAGCCGGTTTCTTTTTCCAAAGGTAAAGCCAGGATCACTTTGAAAAGTGATAGAAAATACCATTCCATATCATTACAACTTATCAGTAAATGAATCAGAACATGTTATTAGCAAATTACTCCTGTAATAAAATGTAATGCATTCCCTCACATTTTATCCCCCGAAGACCGTACAACAGCTGACGGAAAGAGATAGTATAATCCAATAGACAACAATTAATCCGAGACCTGTCTTCTAAAATGGCTTTGGATAGCATTTTGGAAAGATGTCATTTGATATAGATGCGGAAACCAACTGGCTGTGTATGAATTATATAAATAGGGAGGGTTGCTTCCCAGAATGTTGAACAATGCAGGCAGTGGGATGAAAAGTAGAAGGAGTTTGCCATGGAAAAAATTAAAGTACTTGTTCTTGATAATAATATAGTAGTCCGGCAGGCCATTGCTGGAGTGCTGAAACGGAAGTCCGATGTAGTGGTTCGGGTCAGTGGAGAGCTAACAAAAAGTGAACAATTGGTTAGTAAAGAAAATCCTGATGTTGTTTTATTGGATATCGAAAATTCGGCATCGGACGGATATACGATTTTTAATACCCTACGGATACGATTTCCAAAACTGCCGATAGTGGTTATTAGCTCGCGTTCAGAAAGGGGAGCTGAGGCTGCAATTTATGCTCTTCAAAATGGGGCGGTCAATGTTTTTACCAAGCCGGAAAAAAGTAATGCCCTTTTATTTTCCAGTCATCATTTTGGAAAGCGCTTGCCACAGATAATACGAGGAGTCGAGCGGGTGATTAGGAGAAATGCTGTCGATGGGTGGAGTATAGAGAAAACAGCCCACCAGAAATCAGAAAAAACGGAGGAACAGCCGGAAAGAGAAGAACTAAGGATAAACAGAGGACCGGTCAGACTGATTGTTACAGGAGGCAGTATGGGTGGACCGAAGGCATTGAATGAGATTCTCAAGAAGCTCCCTGCTGATTTTTCGGTTCCGATTATTTCTGTCCAGCACTTTCCCAGGCATTATACCCGGGAATTGGCAAGGATTCTAAAAGACGTATCCCCTTTGGCTGTAAGGGAGGTTCTTGAGGAGGAAGTACTTATGCCTGGAACGGCTTGGCTAGCTCCAGGAGGCCACCATTGTGAAATTATAAAGAGCGGTAACCGGCCTTTTGTTAAAGCCCATCGTGGTCCCAGAGAAAATGGGAACCGTCCTTCTATTGATGTCCTTTTTAGATCTGCGGCAAGATTATATGGAAAGGGTGTATTGGGTATAATTTTAAGTGGGGATGGAGTTGATGGATTGGCCGGGGCCCGGACAATCCGGCAGGAGGGAGGGCATGTCATCGTTCAGGATCCCCGGGATGCAAAGGTTGATGATCTACCGTTGTCTGTGATAAGAGAAGGTATGGCCAATCACTATTCTTCCGCAGAACAGATAAGTCAACAGCTTCAAAAATATGTGATGCAGCCCCTCGATAACCGAGAGATGGAAGGATATACTCATATTAATATTTTTAACAGAAATCAGGACTATTTCAGAACCTTATAATGAATCAACATTCTCTAGAAGTACTATGAGCAGCCCACATTCCCTTAAAAAGTCTGAAGAAGCATGGGCTGATGAAGCGAAAGATGTAATTAAGGCCTTGGAAAGTGAACAAGAGAGCGGACTCACCAGTTCGGAAGTTCAAAACCGTCTTAAACAATTCGGTCAAAATCAGCTTAGAAAGCATAAGACAAAGACGTTATGGCAAATTCTTGTTGATCAACTCAAGAGTCTGATCATCTTATTACTGGCTGTGGCGACATTGATATCCTTTCTTTACAATGAAATACTGGAAGGTTGGGCTATTGCGATTGTCATTATTATTAATACAGCCATCGGTTTTTTTACCGAGTTGAGGGCTGTGCGATCGATGGAGGCCCTGTTCAAGCTTGGAAAGGTGGAGACTAGGGTACGCAGAGACGGAGAGGTTATGATGGTAGACGCCCGGGACTTGGTTCCCGGTGATATTATCTTGGTAGAGGGGGGAGATATCATTACGGCGGACGTTCGTATCCTTACTTCTTCAAAACTGCAGGCCGATGAATCGGCCCTGACAGGAGAGAGCATGCCAGTGGGTAAAAATCCGGAACCGGTTGATGAAAATATGGTTTTGGGGGAACGTACGTCTATGCTCTACAAGGGAACATCAATAACTCGGGGGTCAGGAGAAGGTATTGTCATTTCAACCGGTCAGGAAACAGAACTGGGACATATTTCTTCGCTGGTTGAGGAGGCCGAAAATGAGCAGACGCCGTTGGAAGAACGACTAGATCGACTCGGTTACCGGTTGATCCTGTTAACATTTGTGATAACGGTTTTTATATCGATAAGTGGTATTTTGTCAGGCAAGGAGATATTCCTGATGATCCAAACCGGTATTGCCCTGGCCGTGGCCGCTATCCCTGAGGGGTTGCCAATTGTTGCCACTATTGCGTTGGCCAAGGGGATGCGGATTATGGCCCGTAAAAATGCCCTTGTCAACCGACTTTCATCCGTTGAAACACTAGGAGCTACGGAAATTATTTTTTCAGATAAGACAGGGACACTCACGGAAAATAAAATGAGTGTTACCCAGTTATTTCTCGCGGAAAGGGGGATAGAGGTTGATTCGAGTTCGGGTTTTTCAGGGAAGAATGGAGAAGAGGAGGACATAAGGCTAGCCTTGGAGACGGGAGTCTTTTGTAATAATGCAACTTATACAGCTGATACAGATGGAGGAAATAGCGGTGATCCACTGGAAATTGCGTTGCTGGAAGCGGGGCATCTTGCTGGTATTGAACGAGATATTCTTTTGGAGCAGTATCCCGAAGTTCGGGAAGAAGCCTTTGACCCTGAGGTCAAAATGATGGCCACCTGGAATGAAATTGAAACAGGCCGATACCGCATTTCTGTAAAAGGGGCCCCCGGTACGGTATTGGAGCATTGTGACTCTTTTTTGGTAAAAGGGGAACACCGTTCGTTAAGCGGGGAGGAGCAAGAAAAATGGAAAGCTATGAATGAGAAACTTGCTGCGGATGGTCTTCGAGTACTGGCCCTGGCTTATCGGGAGACGGATACGGTGGATGGTAATCCCTATGAACAGCTGATCTTTATAGGGATGGTTGGATTACTGGATCCGCCCCGGAGTGATGTTAAGGAGGCGATGGAAGCCTGCCGGGCTGCAGGGATTCGCGTTGTTATGGTAACGGGCGATCAACCCCATACGGCCGAATATATTGCAAAATCAGTAGGTTTAGTTACGGAAGAAGGGGGCGGGGCGAAAGTGATTCACGGTCGGGATCTGCCTTCCCCGCAGGAGCTTGAATCATCGCAACAGGACACCAATCAAATAATATCAGCCAGTATTTTTGCTCGTATCAGTCCCAAACAGAAACTTGACCTTATTGAATTATATCAAAAGAAAGGGCACGTTGTAGGCATGACTGGTGATGGAGTAAATGATGCACCAGCTCTTAAGAAAGCGGATATCGGCATAGCTATGGGACAGCGCGGCACGCAAGTAGCCAAAGAAGCTTCGGATATGGTATTAACAGATGATGCCTTTTCGACAATTGTTACGGCTATTGAACAGGGACGTGTTATTTTTACGAATATACGGCGGTTTGTATATTATCTACTGTCCTGTAATGTCAGCGAAGTGTTTGTTGTAGGACTGGCTTCCCTCTTGGGAGCACCATTACCGATATTGCCACTGCAAATACTTTTTTTGAACCTTGTAACGGATGTTTTCCCAGCCCTGGCCCTCGGCGTCGGAGAAGGTACGCAGGGAGTGATGCAGCAGTCTCCCCGTAAAGTTGATGAACCGATTTTGAGTCGTAAACACTGGCTTGGCATAGGTGGTTATGGGATGGTAATAACAAGTGTGGTTCTCGGAGCCCTGTTTATCGGTCTGTATTGGTTGGAACTCTCCGAGCGCGGAGCCGTTACCCTCAGCTTCCTGACTCTCGCTCTTGCCCAGCTTTGGCACGTATTCAATATGCGGGATAAGAACAGTGGTATATTTGACAATGCAATTGTGCAGAATAAATGGATATGGAGAGCTATTGTCCTGTGTCTCATGCTGATATTCGGAGCTATTTATGTCGGGCCTGTTGCCGAAGTGATGCAGTTATCACCACCGACCGGAGAAGGATGGTTAGTGGTAGCGGTCATGAGCTTAATACCATTATTGGTTGGTCAGCTTCAAAAAGTCTGGGCTGCCCGGTATGCCGAATGAGTATAACCATGAGTTTGATCCATGGAAATTACGATTTTTATTTGATTCATTGAACACTTTTTAAAAAACTATTAAAACATGAAAGGATCGTTAAACCTAGGTAAGGTAGCCGGAATCAGGGTCAGAGTTCACTGGACTTTTCTGCTGCTGATACTTTGGATTGTTTTTATGGAGGTAAGCAGAGGCAATGATCTGGAAGCTATACTGTGGAGTGTATTATTCATCTGCGTTCTGTTCGGATGTGTTGTATTACACGAACTGGGGCATGCGTTAACGGCTGGCAAATTTAACATAGGTACCCGCCAGATAACACTTCTGCCGATTGGCGGGGTGGCAAGTCTCGAGGCTATGCCCGAAGATCCCCGGGAGGAATTTCTTGTTGCCGTAGCAGGTCCGGTTGTAAATGTGATTATAGCCTTGCTGCTCTATCTTGTTGTACCGATTGAAAACTACCTGAATCAGGATCCTGAGATGCTTGAGCAGACAATGAGTTCCATAAATGGGGCCAATTTTTTGTTTTATTTATTTTCGGCCAATGTGATGTTGGTCTTATTTAATCTCATACCTGCGTTTCCGATGGACGGCGGAAGAGTATTCCGGGCTATGCTCTCTATGAAGTACGACCGGGTAACTGCCACTCAAATGGCGGCCCGGTTGGGGCAGGGGGTGGCGTTCTTTTTCTTTCTGGTCGGACTACTGTACAATCCTATTCTCATATTGATTGCTATTTTTGTCTACTTTGGCGCCCAAGGGGAAAATATAATGGTTCAACAGCTTGCACTGCTGAAGGATTATAAAGTAAAAGACGCAATGATGACAGATATTACAACCGTTCAACCCGATGATACACTCAACGAGGTGGTTGATATTATTTTAACCGGAACGGAGCGTGACTTTTTAGTTATTGATAATGGAGAAGTGAGCGGTATTCTTTATCAGTCTGATCTCATGCAAGCATTTAAAAATAAGAATGCCGAGGCTAAAGTTAGGGATGTTATGGATGATGAGTTTTACCAAGTACAAATCAATGATAATTTGACCGATATTTACCGGAAAGTTCGTTCAGGTAATAAGACCTTCTTTCCCGTTATGAAAGGTGGAAAGCTGGCAGGAGCAATAGACATGAACAATATAAATGAATTTATGATCTTTCGGGCTCCGCTCGATTATTGATATGAATATGAAGAATGTGTCGATGAGGAATATGGTTGGTTTAAAAACTATATTACTTACTATTTCTGAAATTAAATAGCTAAAACGATGAGTACTACAAAAAAGACGATGACTTTTTCTGAGGTTATTAATAGTGATATCCCTGTACTGGTGGATTTTTATGCCGACTGGTGCGGTCCCTGTAAAATGATGTCTCCAATTCTCAAAAAATTAAAAAATGAGATGGGCGACACACTCAACATCATAAAAATAGATACCGAAAAGAATGCCGATGCAGCTATTAAGTATCAGGTGCGAGGAGTACCTACGCTAATTTTGTTTCACAAAGGGAAACTCCTTTGGCGTCAGTCAGGCGTAGTGCAACTGCATCAGCTTAAAAGAATTATCGATCAGCTGCTGCGGGAGATATAATCAGACTGAAGTAATACTGGTTAAAAGCTTACAACCACTGGAGAATATTTGCTTGACAACCAAGACGTCGAAGGAAGCACCAACGGCCTGCCCAACAAGGATTTACTGAAAAATCTGCCACTTTAATTCAGTTAGGATACCATATCTCCATCAGGATTAAGCACATAGATCCCGAGGATATCACATTCAGGTAAACCTTTCTGCCGAGGGGCTTCCCACTAACTATAGGTCTAATGTTTAAATGTTGTAAGCATTCAAGGTAGAAACTCGGATACTCATTATCCTCAGTTTTTCTTCACCATGCATGGTTTTACCATAGCACAAGTTTGGATTTTGCGTCCCTGAACAGTCAGTTCACACCCATAGCTTTTCAACTGGGCACTAATTGTAGGTTATAAAATCTATTGGCTTAATTAAAGGTTTAACTCATGTGTAATATAAGACCTGTAATATGGTCCAGAGGCAAATTTAAAACAAATATATTAGGGGGATATTGAGTGGCAATCTGTATTTACTTTTTAACTATAACAGTTTGAGAATAAAACTCTCAATTCATGGCACTCAGGAATTTTTTATCAGAGTTGAAATGTTGAGAAAAATATTCCTTCTTTGTTTCGATATTCCCGCCTTCCAGGATTCGTACAGATTCAGACAGCAGGTTTTTGGCTGTCTGACTGTCGTTATTAATAATAGCCTGATGGAACGCATCAAGTGGCTTGATTACATTTTTCTCTGATGCGGAAGGCTGACTTACAGATATGGAAGTTCCAATTATAAATAGGAGAACTGCAGTTAATGATATTCGAGTAGCATAATGTAGTTTTAATGATTAATTGAGTTGGGTTAAGGTCAACCGATCAATAAGTATGGTTCCAGTTCCATTTAGCTTTAGCCCCACACTTCCGGCCTCGGGAGCATCCCCATGGCCATGCACCACCATCTCTTTGTTGATATACCCACGGAAGTGAGTGCTGTTACCGACGGTACGTAAAAACAACATTCCCGAAGCAGAATAAGATTCTTCGGCAAATACTTCACGGTTGCCCTCGCTGACCCGTCCCTGGGATATCGTGCCATCAGAAGAGAGCATCACAAAGTCATAGTTCTGGGCATCCTGCACATGGTTGACGAGCGAAACCTCTCCATTGAAATCAGACAAATTCAGATAGTAATCTACCTGCACATTTTGGAATGAGTCCTTGCCCACAAAGAAGCTAGTAGTAGAATTGGCAGATATTTTAAGCAGATAATTACTTCCACTGTTAACAATAGTTGGCTGCAGCTGGGAAGCTGACCCTTCCAGCCAATGGAAGCGGGAAAGTAGCGTGCTTATGCTATTCGGACCAATTTCCCAAGACCAGTTGCCATCGTCACTAGCGGTGAAGGTTGATCTTGTCTCTTGAAGACTATCCGCTTCGGGTGACGATGAGCTTTGTTGCTCGACCAGCTGACCAGTCCCAGCGCCATAGCCAAAGACCAATTCGGCACCGTGGTCTCCTGTTTCATAAAGAAAGAAGACTCCGGGTAGAGCCACGATAAACAGCCCAATTTTGATCATTTTTTGATCGATCTTTTGAAACCAATGGAGTAGAATTCGCAGCACGGCATAGATCCCGAAAAACCAGACCGTCCAGAGCGCCCAGTCGCTATGCTCGTTTAAGACCGTTTGGGCACCGGAGGATAAAAATACACTATCAGCTGCCAGCGACCCCGTATAGTAAGCAGCAATAGCCGAAATGGCTCCAATCCCATATAGAATCGTTGTTTTAAGCTCATCCCACCATTGGTCGGGCAGAAAAAAGTCCAGCAAGTCCATCAATACCGCTACCAAAATAATGGCAATGGGAAAATGAACAAGGATCGGGTGAATGTTGGGTGCCCATTCAGGAATCAATTCCATAATATGAGGTTCTTTTCGTTATAACAATTGGGTGTAAGCAAATGCTAACAATCCTAAGACATTAATGATAATAAATAGGGTAACAGCAATTTTCTTAATCTTGCCACCGCTTTCCATATCCATCATCTTCATCTCGTGACTCTGCAGGTACTTTTTATGCAGCCATACCAATCCGGCGGCAATCCAAACAAATACAAGATTCATCCAGAAAGTATAGTCGATTTTGAACTGAGTGATCTCAGAAACTACGCGCTTGCTTTCCGGCACAATATCCAGAATTGTGAAAAGACCGTTCAGGATTAGTGCTGTAAGTACAATGCTGACAAACATCACACCGGCAATATACAATGCGACCCGCCATCCATAGTATTTGGCGTTAATATGAACCAGTGGTGGCACCATCAAGTCGGAGTAGATAAAGCCCATAATGCCCGCAAATAGCACCCCATTTTGATTGAGTACGGTCGCCAGGGGGATATTACCCATCGATCCAATAAAGGTGGAGGCAGCCACAAAAGGAGCAATAGCAGCATTCTCCAAGGCTACCAACCAGTCGGGAAGGTGTTGGGCATCAGCCAGGAATAGGGTGGTCCAGAACGACTCGGGGACCAGCACGGCCACAAATCCGGCAATAGTGAAGCCAATCAGGATATCCTCCCAGGCCATCTTCCAGTCGTTGACAAATTTGTGGCCAACCAGTTGCCATCCTTCTTTACTTTTGATGCGTTTTTTCCAGTCAAAATCTTCGGTTAGTCCATCGTCATCGCTTTCAACTTTTTCGCGGGCGGCCTCCAGCCAGCTTTCGGGATAGGTCCATTTGATGAGCAGGCTGCTAATGGCAATGAGGACAAGTCCGCCAATAAGTTCTGCAGCTAGAAACTGCCATCCCAGAAAGATGAGTATCAATATACCCAGTTCAATAACAAGATTTGTAGAGGCAAACATAAAGGCCACAGCTGCAATGAAGTGAGCTCCTTTCTTGACCAGCGATCGGGCCGCGGCCAGGGCTGCAAAAGAGCAGGACGAGGAAGCCGCACCAAAGAAGGTAGATAGGGAAATACTTTTCAGATCAGCATCGCCCATGTATTTGGTAAGTTCTTTCTTGGGGACGAAAGCTTGGATCATCCCGCTTACAAAGTAGCCGAGCACAAAGGCCCAACCGGATTTCCAGAAAAAACCCAGTGCCGTTTTTGCTGATTCACCAAAAGATTGAATAAAAGTTTCCATTTATAGTCAATAATCAATTCAAATTATTGATTTTTTATTACTTAGGTAATCTCTAAGTTCGCCATCATCCCCGCATCTTCGTGTTCAAGATTGTGGCAGTGAAACACATACAATCCTTTAGGAGCATCGAACTGTATAATGATTCTAACTCGTTCACCCGGCATAACCAGGGTGGTATCTTTCCATCCGGTTTCGGTTGGGTGCAGGCCTCGGTTTCCGCTGCGGCTTAGTACCTTAAATTGTACCGCGTGAATATGCATGGGGTGAGGGACAGCAGAGTTGTTTACGAATTCCCATATTTCTGAATCTCCCTGGGTTACTTCTTCGTCTACCCGAAGCATTTCAAAAAGGCGTCCATTTATGGTATGGCCGGTCATCATTTCCATGTTTAATTCTATTCTTCGGGTGCGTACAGCGTCATCTTCAGTTGGGAAATTAACCTCAGAAAGTTGTTGGGGTAGATTCATAGAACTTGACGTGCCAGAGGTATTATCTATCCGAAACTCCATCAGTGGAAATTCACTGCCTTGCTCGGGTCCGCCGCCTCCCATCATCTGAGACATATTGCCCATCATGCCACCGTTTGAAGGGACCGAGAATTCCTTGCTGATTAATTCCGCCGAGCTG
The DNA here is from genome assembly GCF_039545095.1 of Fodinibius salicampi. Taxonomy (NCBI): domain Bacteria; kingdom Pseudomonadati; phylum Balneolota; class Balneolia; order Balneolales; family Balneolaceae; genus Fodinibius; species Fodinibius salicampi. The sequence goes on from NZ_BAABRS010000001.1 coordinate 207,834, forward strand.
CCAGAAAATCCGTTGGAAAAATCCACCAATAGATCCGCACGTTCTCCGGGAGCCAGTAAGAGTTCCTTAGTTTCAACGGGCTGAGGTAAAAGTCCACCGTCGGAACCAATCACCGTAAACGATTGCTCGTTTCGGAAAGCAATATTATAGATTCGGGCATTGGAACCATTCAGTAATCGCAACCGGTAGGGGCGTGGCTGCACTTCGTGGTATGGATTAGGGATGCCATTAACCAAAATATGTTCACCCAGATAGCCCGTCATCATGCGCTCCGGCATAGAAGGATCATAGTAAATATTGCCAGCGTCATCTATTTTACGGTCCTGGATGACCAGCGGTAGTTCATAATCCCCGGATGGTAGGTTCAACGCCTGTTCTTCTTCGTCCGTTACGATAAAAAATCCCGCTAAGCCTCGATATACCTGTGGGCCTGTAATTTTGTGGGGATGCGGATGATACCAATAGGTTCCGGCTCGCTGATTGATTGCAAAGTCATAGGAATAGATGCCTTCCGAAATGACGTCTTTGGGATGACCGTCCATGTCAGGAGGTACAATCATGCCATGCCAATGGATAATGCTTTCCTGCCCAATGTCGTTTTGAAATTGAACCTGGAATCGCTCTCCTCTTTTTATGCGAACAGTCGGACCCGGCAGGCTTCCATTAAACTGCAGGGAGTCCAATGTATATTGTTCAGCAATTGTAAGGTCGTCGCGAGAAGCCCGAAGCTGATCACTGTCCAAGGGATCGGGAAATCGTAGGGGATAGCGATAGATATCAGATGTATCTGTACTGAAATTCATACAGGAGGTGATAAAAGAGGGGGGCAAAAAGAAAGCAGCACCGGTTCCAGTATACTTTAAGAAGGTTTTCCTATCCATTTCAGTTATTTTTGCAATTCTTGTTTTCGCCTTTGGAACTCCTCTTTATCAATTTCCCCATTGGTATACCGGCGTTTAAGGATATCCATTGGTGTTTCTTTATGTTGACTCTGATTGGATTGACCAGAGTTTATAACCGCACGGATGGCAAATATGACTAGTACAATAATCAAAAACCACCAGAAAAACATCATCCATCCACCTCCAAAGAAATTAAAATCATGCATAAAAGATCCTTGTGATTGTATTAGTTTAAAGTAAATATACTACTAAAACCACATGCGAACGCCGCCAAGCATGCTAAAGCTGTCCACATGTCCACCCTCCGTGCGAGCCATATCAGCAGTTTTGCCCAGCTTGCGTTCCCAGTTAATGCCGATGTAGGGAGCAAATTCCCGCACAAACTCATAGCGAAGCCGAAAGCCAAGTCCGATATTATTTAATCCGGATCCGACGCCCCATTCAGAAGTCTCCTGTAGGGCAACGCTTGTTTCAAAAATGGGTTGACCGATAAGCCGCTGCGTGAATAGTAGATCGTATTCGGCTTCCAGATCGGCGGAGATATCACCGTCCTCGCTTACATATATTCCACTTTCAAAATGAATAAAGTAGGGCGCCTTGCCTTGAAGACCGACAGTTGCAAAACCTCGGGATTTATTGCCGTGTTCATAGGCCAGATCATAACGGAGGCCGCCCAAAACGTCAAGGTAAGGACTTATGGCTCGGCTGTATACCCCCTGAAATTCCATATGCGCCTGACTTTCGTTTGGTACAGCTTCCCCGTGGGATTTGAACCAGAACTTGCCCAGATCTTTGCCTATATAGCCTTTTATATCCCACATAATAGGATTTGAGCCACCTACGCTGCGGTACTCCAGTTTATCGGCAATCAGGTAGGCGTAGGTTTTATCGCCCATCATCAGGTCGTTGCTAAACTCGGGTGCTTTTTGTGCAAAGGCTGAACTGCCGGCAATTATAGTGATAACAAAAGTGGTGAGAATGATTGTTGATATGCGTTTAGTCAAGGTCATGATCATACAAACTTATATATCAGAAAGAATTCGTTCGTAATTATTTGTTTCAATCCATTTATGAATAGTCCTGTCCATAAATGCTGCCGTCCTCATCGGCTACCTGGACGACGCGGAACATGCCGCGCTCCATATGATAGAGGATGTGGCAGTGGAAGGCCCAGCGTCCTTTGTCGCGTGGCGTGACGAGGGCTGAAATCCGCTGGGCCGGCTGCACGAGCAGAGTATGCTGCCGGGGGTTATACTGCCCGTTTCCATTTTCCAGTTCCATCCACATACCGTGCAGATGGATAGGATGCTCCATCATCGTATCGTTGACCAGCGTCAGTCGGAGCCGCTCATTGTGTCTGAACTCAATAGGACCGTCCACCTCGTGAAACTGCTTCCCATCAAACGACCACATGTAACGCTCCATATTGCCGGTCAGGTGGAGCTCTACTTCCCGCTGTGCATCGCGTGTGTCCTTATTGGGACGTAGGCTTTTCAGGTCATTATACGTCAGCACGTTGCGACCGTCATTTCCGAGGCCGATGCCCGGTTCGTCGAGTCTGTCAAACTGATTCGTGGCAATGGCAGCTGCCCCCAGTCCGTGCTTATCGGGACCGTGTTTTACAGGTGTTTCCTTCATGGCTGGCATTTGCATATCTTTATGGTCCATATTCCCATGATCCATGCCTTCCATATCCATTTCCTTCATATCACCGTTTTTCATGTCCATGCCGCCCATCGACATCATCATGCCCATGTCCCGCATGCTGCGCTTTGGGCGTGGACGAAGTTCCGGAACGGGAGCCGACATGCCTTCGTTCGGGGCCAGCGTTCCGCGAGCAAAACCTCCGCGGTCCAGAGATTCCGCAAAAATAGTATAGGGTTTTTCTTCTTTTGGTTCTACGATGACATCATAAGTCTCGGCAATACCGATTCGAAACTCGTCGATTGGCACCGGCTCCACATTTTGGCCATCGGCTTGAACCATCGTCATTTTCAGTCCGGGAATACGAACGTCAAACGCCGTGGTTCCGGCCGAGGCGTTAATAAATCGCAGGCGCACTTTTTCCCCTTTTTTGAACAAGGCATTCCAGTTGGAGTTAGGACCATGTCCGTTCATCAGATAAGTGTAGGTGGCACTGGTTACGTCTAACAGGTCGGTAGCCTTCATGCGCATCTTTCCAAATGAGTGGTAGTCCTTAACTGTATCTCCAAATCCTTTCTCTTTTATATCTGCAAAAAACTCTCCAATTGTACGCTGCTGATAATTGTAGTAGGCATCCAGTGATATTACATTGTCCAGCACGTTGTGGGGATCTTCAAAGGTCCAGTCAGAAAGTACGATTGGATATTCACGGTCATACTCGACCGGATCTTCTTCGGCCGGATCGATAATCATGGGGCCATAATGGCCAAGCTGTTCTTGAAATCCTGAGTGACTATGGTACCAATAGGTTCCATTTTGCCGCACCGGGTACCGGTATTCAAATGTTTCACCCGGGGCAATGCCGTCAAAACTAACACCGGGTACGCCATCCATCTGGAAGGGCAGGAGAATTCCGTGCCAGTGGATAGAGGTAGGATCGTCCAACTCATTGGTTACTCGGAGCATCACGTCTTCTCCTTCTTGCAAACGGATCAAGGGACCTGGCACTGAACCGTTGATACCTATGGCTTCGCCTCGCTTACCATCAATCTTGTGCGGCATTTTACCGATGGTCAGATCAATGATATTATCGGTGCCTTTAGGAGTTAACACTTCTCGTTTGTCCTTACCGAAGCCAGCTAAAGCGTAGCCCGGCAATACCGCACTTGCACTGGCAAAGGCTATCAAGGAGCCAGCATATCGGAGAAAGGTGCGGCGATTCATACCATTATTGTTATCGTCATTCATAAATCAGCGTAGCCTGTTATTTTAATTAGCTAAAGTATTGGTTTCAGAATATCGAACCTAAACATACGAATAGAACCTTAAATTAAGCTTAAAACATTATTGGTCCGTGTCCTTTATCTTTGAGGTGTTATTTATTTCACGGAATAGAATTACGAGTTTATGTGGATATTATTAGTTGAAGATGAAAAACAGCTTGCCCAGTCCCTTAAACGTGGACTGGAAGAGGAGGGACACGTGGTGGAAGTAATGCATGATGGAGAAGAAGCCGAATTGCAAGGTTTGGTCAATGATTACGATATGGTGATATTGGACTGGCGGCTGCCCAATCGTGATGGCAAGCAAATTCTGGAGCATTGGCGCGGAGAAGATCGGACGTTCCCGGTTCTCATGCTGACGGCGCTCGGGGACCTGGATCACAAAGTGTCGGGACTTGATGCGGGAGCTGATGATTATATGGGCAAGCCGTTTTCGTTTGAAGAGCTGCTGGCCCGTGTTAGGGCATTGGGACGGCGATCATCGGAAATGCAGAATAACGAAGTGGTTTCGGTGGGACCTATTGAGCTGGATCCGCGTAAACACTGGGTTAAGGTATGTAATATTGAGCGGTCGCTCAGGCCCAAGGAATTCATACTATTGGAACTATTACTAAGTGAGCCGGAAACGGTGTTTTCTAAGACCAAATTGGCAGAACGGGTATGGGGATCGGCCTATCACGTAAGTGATAACACCATTGAGGCTACGATTTCAACACTGCGCCAGAAACTGGCCGAATCGTTTGAAGAGTGCAACAAAGAATTTCTGGAGGACCACTCCCAAGTGATTGAAACCATACGCGGAGCAGGATATCGACTGAATAATAAGCTAATGGATAAAAGTGAGTAGGATTATGAGTAGCTTAACAAGCTTTTTTGATCGGCTTTCGATTTCTAAAAAGCTAGCATTTTGGTATGGATTGAGTTTATTTATAATGCTAAGTGTTTTCGGCTATTTTCTATATGAATCCTTTCATCAGTCGATCCATCATAACTATGATCGTCATCTGCGATTCGAGGCTGAGCAGCTGCTTCCGCATATCAATACCAGCGGAGATTCCCTTTCCATTAATCTTACAGGATACAGCAGGAATGCAGCACTTAAAAGCGGCGTGGAATATGGGACCTACGTTCGATTGTACAGCCAGGTGGAGCACCTCATTTATAAAAGCTCCAACTTCGCGGATGTAAAACAGCCATTGGATACAAATATTCCTGAAAGGCCCGAGGAATATTCTTTTAGCAGCCAGTGGCAGGAACTGCCGGCACGAACGCTGTTCTATCCGATTATGGATGATGCTGGTCAGCTTTGCGGCTGGCTTGAGGTGACCGGATTTGAATGGACGTTACATGAAGAGTTGAGTCGATTCAGGCAGTATTTATTGGTTTTGATTGCCATAAGTGTTGCTTTTTCGATTCTTGGAGGATACTGGCTGTCGCGGCGTGCCTTGTCCCCGGTTTCTTCAATCATTGATGGTGCCAAATCAATAACAGCCACAGACTTGGATAAACGTATTCCGGTAAACTTTCAGGTGAGGGATGAGCTTACCGATCTGGCTGAGACTTTTAATATGATGCTCAATCGTCTTCAAAAAGGTTTTGAGCGGGAGAAGCGTTTCACCTCCGATGCGGCCCACGAACTGATGACACCACTTTCATCGATGCGCAGTGATGCTGAAATCATGCTCCGTAAACCTCGTTCAAAGGAGGAATATCGAGAAACCATCCAACGAATGTTGACGGAAACCTGCCGCATGAGCGAGATGGTACACTTACTGCTTCAATTGTCAAGAGTGGAATCAGTGCATCGTTCTGAGCCGAACATCATTAATATAAGTCGTATCACGAAAGTGGTGGTGGATGGGTATCAGGAAAACGCTCAAGCTAAGAATATAAATATTCAAACACAGATTAAACCTGACCTGCAAGTCCGGGCGCATGAAGCTTATATTAAGGAGGTTATCAATAATCTGTTGGGAAATGCATTGAAATATACCCCCAAAGATGGAGCTATAGAGATACAGCTTCAACGATCTAGTGGCAAGGCGGTACTGTATCTTATTGATACAGGTATTGGATTTGATGAAGTTACAAAAAAACATCTATTCGAGCGTTTTTACCGTGCTAATAAACAGGATGTGCAGGAAAGTCCCGGTAGTGGATTAGGATTACCTTTGGTAAAGGCGATTGTCGAGTTATATAATGGTAAAATTCGGGCATATAGCGACGGCGAAGGGAAGGGGAGTACATTTGTAGTTGAATTGCCTTTGATAGAAGATTTTAAAAGTTAATGGGGTTTTCTGGCGTCAATCCGTTTCACAATTCCACCGGATGTTAAGTCGCAGACATTCTTTATATCCCACCCTGCCTTTTTTACATTTGAAACTGTTCTGCGTGCAATATGTACCCCACTCAGGAAATGGATAGGACTATCAAGCTTATCCATTATAAAAGCTAATGCAGAGTGATCAGCACGCATGTGTTCTAATAGATGCAATTTACCGCCGGGCTTGGTCACGCGCAGCGCTTCTTTTAATCCCAATATCGGATCGGGAACCGAGCAAAACACGAAGGTTGCTACTACCTCATCAAAGATATTATCGGAGAAATCCATCTGCTGGGCATCCATCTCTTTAAGGGTAGTACGGTTTTTCTGCCTGTCTGCCAACAGCTCTTTTGCCCGTTTTAGCATGCCCGGGGAAAGGTCAATTCCTGTTAATTCAATCCCTTCGGGGTAGTAGGGGATATTTTTGCCTGTTCCTACTCCAATTTCAAGCACTTGTGGTCCCGTTATTTTTTCCCAGAGCTCTTTTCGCCAAGACTTGAAAAGAAGCTGTTCAATGGGCCATTCCATAACATTATAGAGAGGCGCAATTAAATCGTATCGGCTACGTGTGTGTTTTTTTCCTCTCTTAGGCATAAGCAGTTTAGCTTTCAGAATTAACCACTATGGGTTGTGATTTTCTTCAATAATGCGCTTACGTTCTTTATATTCTTCTTTTTCTATTTCTCCCCGTGCAAATCTTTTCTTCAAGATATCTAAGGGGGCTTCGCTGGATTTAGAAGAAGAGTAACGGTAGGGCAAAACATTAAATACAGTTAATAATATGATCAGCGTTATAATAATCCACCAAACCCAGTGCATTCCGATAAAGTGATGATCGTAAAACATGATGCTAATTTCTTTGAGGTCAATATTATGAAACCATTAATTATGATGCTGTTGATGTTTATTTCCTTTCTTTGATTCCTTGTTCATCATGCCCCTCTGATCCATCATATTTCCCTGCATCATCTGCATACACATCATGTGCATTTCCATCATTGATGAATCACCCATCATGTTTTTCATTTTAGAGTGATCCATACTGCCATCCATCATAGATTGCATCATTTCCATATGCTTTTGTAATTGTTTTTTCATCTGAGGATCATTCATCATTTTTTCCATATTGTTCTTAATAGTTGAGTGATTCATATTCCCGGACGTCATCATGTGTTGCATCATTCTTTTGCGCATTTCAGGATTCTGCGCCATATGTTCCATCATCATGGCTCGCATGGTGGAATCTTTCATTATCTCCTGAATTTGTTGTTTCTTATTGTTCATATCGCCTTGCTTTTGTTGGGCAAAAGAAGTGCCGACTACTAAAAGTGAAATTGAGAGTGTAAGAATTAAACGTTTCATAGTATGCACCTTGAATTTTATAATGATTTGGTTAACACTATCTGTTTTCAACATAAAGATGGTTTGCTTAAAGTAACCTTAAATTCTCGTTGTTAGTTGAAAATACCTGAACTCTGTTCACTATCTCGTATGCGGCTTGTTCAATAGGGGGGGGATATAAATGATACCATTTCCTTTGCGACCGGTATATCCGTGTTTTTTGGATTGTTTGAATTAATATTTATTGAATGCAAATTGTAAATTCAGAGAACATGAAACATCCGTAAGTTTCCTCTGTTAAAGTTAATCTAAGGGAAACTTGTTTTTAAAAGCATGTAACTTTTTTACGATTCAATCGTCATACTCATGCTGTAAATGATCATCTGCATTTTTAATAAGCTATGAAATTTACCAAACTGCTTTCTTACACTACTTTGTTTGCTTTACTGGCATTCTTTATTACCAGTTGTGATACAACAAGTACCAGCACCGAATTGGGAAAAGGGAATGTGGAGCTACAGTTTAAAACTGTTTCTGGCAGTTCTTCCTCTAAAACTTCTTCTTCCGGTACCATTGCCTCCACACATGATTCTCTCACGATAGAAGGGACCAATGGGACACTACAGATCGATGACATTCGTTTTATCGTTTCAGAATTTGAACTAGAGCCAGCTGATGCAGAAGATGACTCTGAGGAAATCGAAGAATTTGAATCTCGGCCATTCTTTGTTGATTTGCCACTTGGGGAAGATGTGCTGAGCCTGGCAAATAATCAGATTCAGGCGGGCTTATACGAAGAACTGGAGTTTAACGTTGAGGACTTAGACTTCGACGACGATGGAGAAGAGGAGGAACACCAAGCCTTGGCCGATTCCATCCGTTCCGAGTTTGCTGACTGGCCGGATGAAGCCAGTATGGTATTATTTGGTACTTTTACCTCCACGGATGGTCAAACACAATCGTTTAAAGTTTTTGCAAAGGCAGAAATTGAGATCGGACGGGAATTTAATCCACCGCTTGAAGTGACCGAAGACAATATACAGCAAGTTGTTTCGGTTCGAATCAATCCCACAACGTGGTTAGTAAAAGAGGACGGCTCTGTACTTGATCTTACGCAGTACGACTGGGATGAACATCAGGAGCTGATAGAGTTTGAAGTCGAGTTCGAGAACGGCGTAGAGGAGATCGAAGTAGATGACGATGATTTTGAAGATGAGGATGATGATAATGATGAGGAGGAAGATGATAATAATGAAGACGATGATTAATTGCGTCTTATAATCATCCGATAAACTAAATAAAAGCCCGGAACTCTGTTCCGGGCTTTTATTATTTTAAAGAGTATATCCTGCTTTTGTTAACAGAATTCCGAATGTACCTGAACTTGCTACATTTTTCTCTATTCTGCCTATGGGTTTTATGTCTAGGGACGTGAATTATCTTATGCTCAAGCTATTTAACAGGGGATTATTATTTAGGTTACTACAAAGATCAGGTTTCAGAATTGTTTGAAATTCGTAAGGTATTGTTTGATTTCTATAATTTGATTGGCAATACCTTCGCTATGTTGTGCCTGTAAGCATCTCTTCTCCTAAGGTTAGGGAATTCTGCAAATCATAATCTAAGTTATTAACAATTTTAAAAATGAATTGGATCTTGTCGTTTTGGGTTAAATACTTTATTCAGTTTAAAAAGAGAATAGCAAGCTTTTGTAAAATCAGGTGATACCTGTAGATTAGATGAAACTGAACAGGAGTAGATATTATGAGTAATTCTAAAAAATTACAAGACTGGTACAAACAAAAAATTGATTCCGTTCCTGAAAAAACGCAGATGGAGAATGAGCGTTTTGATGTATTTAAATTAGATCCTTTTTTGGGAGATAATCCTGCACCCGTACCCTACGATCAGAGAGATTATTACAAAGTCATGCTGTTTAGGGGCAAAGGTAAAGTCTTATATGCCGATAAAGTTATTGAAGTGAAAAAACAAGCACTCAGCTTCTCTAATCCACTTATTCCATGTGAGTGGATTGATAAAAAAGATGTGATGGGGGGCTTGTTTTGCATATTTGATAAGGAGTTTTTCCAAGAATTTGCAGACTTCAGTGAATATTCAGTATTTCAGCCTGGTGGAAATCATGTGTTTGAGCTTACCGATGAGCAGCTAAAAAAAGTTGCTACTTTTTATAAGCGCATGTTTAAAGAGTTGAATTCTGACTATCAACACAAATATGATGTTTTGCGAACTATCATTTTTGATTTGATGCACTTTGCTATGAAGATGGAACCTTCATCCCATATCAGAAGCAAAGAAATTAATGCCTCGCGGCGTATTTCTATGATGTTTCAGGATCTTTTAGAACGCCAATTCCCGATTGACGACTCCCATCGTTGCTTAAACCTTCGTATGCCTTCTGATTTTGCTGAAAAACTTAATGTACACGTGAACCACCTGAACCGGGCGTTAAAGGAAACGACCGGGAAAACTACTTCTCAGCATGTTAATGAACGGATACTTCAGGAGGCAAAAATTCTGCTGAAGCGTAGCCAGTGGAATATTTCTGAAATTGGCTATGGATTAGGATTCAGCGAAGCCCCCCATTTTAGTAATTTTTTCAAAAAGCATGTTGATATGAGTCCCTCGGAATTCAGGGATGTTTGAAATTTGTAAGCTATTGTTTGGTAAATGTAATTGATTGGGCGAGCCTACTGTTAATTTAGGTTTAGATATTTAAATATAAATTCATTTTGTATGAAAACAGTTAGGCAAAGGAGGCAACTTGGGGAAAGCGGTTTAGAGGTTTCAGCCGTTGGATTGGGCTGTATGGGCATGAGCTTTGGATTTGGTTCGGCATCGGATAAGCAGGAGATGATTAAACTGATCAGAACTGCTTTTGATAAGGGCGTTACCCTTTTTGATACAGCAGAAGCCTATGGTCCTTTTGAAAATGAGAAGCTTGTTGGTGAAGCGCTGGAACCTATCCGTGGTAATGTGGCCATCGCAACAAAATTTGGTTTCAAAAATGGAGAACCAGGAGAGGGACTCGACAGCCGGCCTGAACGCATTCGTGAAGTGGCTGAAGCATCACTCCGGCGGCTAAGGACTGATTATATTGACATCTTCTATCAACACCGGGTTGACCCAGATGTTCCCATCGAAGATGTTGCGGGAACTGTTAAAAAGTTTATTGAAGAGGGTAAAGTGAAACACTTCGGAATGTCGGAAGCGGGAGTAGGAACTATTCGGAAAGCGCATGCCGTTCAGCCGATTACGGCTGTTCAAAGTGAGTACTCTATGTGGTGGAGAAAACCAGAGGAGGAACTCATTCCAACCCTCGATAAGCTTGGGATCGGCTTCGCCTAATACAGTCCGCTTGGCAAAGGTTTTCTGACCGGTGAGATTGATGAGGATACCACTTTCAAGGATGATGATTTCCGTAGTATCGTCCCTCGTTTTAACAAGAAAAACCGGAAAGCCAACCAGGATCTGGTTAAACTACTCGGCGAAATTGCAGATGATCATAGCGTAACGCGGGCTCAGATTGCCATTGCCTGGGTACTAGCCCAAAGGCCTTGGACTGTTCCCATTCCGGGAACCACGAAGTTGAAGCACCTGAAAAGTAATATGGCGGCCACTGATATCAAACTTGCCGAGGATGATCTCGATCAAATCGATGACGCTTTGTCAAAGATTGATATACAAGGCGCTCGGTATCCGGAAGAGTTGGAAGTACTCACAGGGAATTAAAATTTTATTATCATACATATTTTTAAAAAACAATAGATAAGGAGTTTAATATGGAAAAAAGAAATCCCGTTATAGGTAACTTGTTCAACAAAATGATTGTTCTTACAGTCATGATAGCGGTAGGAATCCTAGCCAATACAGCCATTGGGCAGGCGCAGCAAACGGAGAAATATCCGGTTGGTAACCCTCTGGGCCTAACATCCAATGGTGATTTTCAGCCGATCTCACCCAATGTAACCGTATTTGGAGCCATTAATAATGCCGAGAGTTGTATTTATGATGCTGAACGAGACCTGATTGTCGTACCAAGCCGTGGGGTGTCTCAACGTATGCAGGAAAACAATGCCTGGGTTTCGCTCATCAATTCCGACGGATCTGTTCATACCACGAAATGGATTGGGGTTCAGGATCCTGACCGCCGCAGTGAATTATCTCCTCCCCTTGTCTTAAATGATCCGCTGGGAAGCGAAATAGCAGGTGGTGTTCTCTATTTTGCCGACCGCGATGGTGGGACAAATGGTGATGATCCGACGGTGGCCGTCATTCGCCGGTTTGATTTGAAGACTGGGAAACCCCTCAAAGATATTCAAATCGAGGACTCTCCGTGGATTAACGACATTACCGTGGCAGAGGACGGTACCATTTACACCACACAAACCGGAGATTTGGGACAAAATCCCGACCCGAAAACTTGGAAAGTATGGAAAATATCTCCAGAGGGAAATATTTCTGAATTCGCCGTGGGCAATCCTATTAACGTCCCGAACGGCATTGCGATAGATCCGGACGGAAATATTGTAGTGGTCAACTTTGGTAATCCCGAAGTCCTCACATTTTCACCAGAGGGGAAGCTGATAAAAACGGAAAAAGCTGTTCAGACGGGAGGCGATGGAATAGAAATTATGCCTGACGGTACCAAATATATAAGCAGTGTGAGACAGGGAGGTATTTCCCGAATTACTCCCGATGGATCCGCCGAGCTGATTGCAGAGAACATCCCAAGCGCGGCATCTATTTGCTATGATTCTGGAGTAAATCAACTTGTGATTCCGATGACTTCACAGAGCACGCTGGGTTTTGTTCCGCTCGATTAATCAATGATCCCAATTCAACCTTTTATGTGAAAACGTTTTTAACATTATGAACATTAAAAAATATTTTTTGACTTCCTACGGTGAAGGATGCTCCAACTATTTAACTGAGACCATACAACAGTTTTCTGTTCTGTTTCTTCTCGTGGTACTGTTTATTGCCGGATGCAGCGAGTCTGCAGCCGACAAGGAGTCTTCAATTGAAACAAACCCGGAGATTGTGTGTGCCGCCGACAACGGTGGTATTACACTGCCGGACGGATTCTGTGCGAGCCTCGTAGTTGATAGTCTTGGTCGTGCACGTCATATCGCCGTGGCATCTAATGGCGATATCTACGTGAAAACGCGTAGTGAAGAGGGAGGTATTGCAGCATTGCGGGATACCACAGGTGACTTCCAGGCGGATATCATTGAGCGATTTAGTGATATGACTCCGATGGGCAACGGAATTTTGTGGGAGACAGGAATGGCTATTCACAATGGCTATCTCTGGGCCTCGAACACCGAGGCTGTCTATCGTTGGCCCATGCCCGAAGGTGGGAAACTAGTTCCAGAAGGGGAGCCAGAGATTGTCGTTAACGGCTTCCCCGAGCAGCGGGCGCATGCCTCCAAGTCCATTACTTTCGACGAGAGCGGCCACCTCTATGTAGCCGTGGGCGCACCCTCGAATAATTGCCAGCAGGAACCGCGTACGCCCGGCTCTCCGGGATTGGATCCTTGTCCACAATTGGAGCGGCAGGCAGGTATCTGGCGTTTTTCGGCTGACTCTGTGGGTCAAACGCAGCAGGATGGTATCCGTTACGCCACGGGTATTCGCAATATCGTGGGCCTCGACTGGAACACGTCAGACCACGCACTCTACGTCATGCAGCACGGACGTGATCAGCTCAACCAGCTTTGGCCGGATCTCTACACCACAGAGGATAATGCGGAACTTCCAGCCGAAGAGATGCTGCGTCTTACCGAAGGCGCCAACGCAGGCTGGCCCTACTGCTATTACGACCAGCAGCAGGAGCAGAAAGTGCTCTCCCCCGAATACGGTGGCGATGGCCAGGAAGTAGGTCGCTGCTCTGAGTTTCTCGATCCAGTGGCGGCTTTTCCGGGACACTGGGCACCGAATGGCCTCATGTTTTACACGGGTGAGCATTTCCCTGAACACTACCGGGGGGTGCCTTCGTTGCTTTCCACGGCTCCTGGAACCGTGCTCCGCTGCCCCAGGAGGGCTATAAGGTCACTTTTACCCCCTTTGAAGATGGTACTCCGGCAGATGATTACGAAACGTTTGCCGATGGCTTCGCTGGTGTGGATACCATCACTAGCCGAAGCGCGGCGGAATACCGCCCGATGGGTCTGGCAATGGGACCGGATGGTGCCCTCTTTATCTCCGACTCCCAAGAGGGGCGCATCTGGCGCGTGGTATATACCGGTAAAGAGAACAACGAAGAGAGGGGCGGAGGATAAGCTCCATGGCGTCAACACGCTACAACCAATGTTCATTACCTATTGACAAATTTACAATCATGAAATATAAACCCTCTTTCACCTTGCTACTGGTCGCATTCTTTGGGCTTATTTCGTGTTCATCAAACGCCCAAGAGCAGGATGCCGCCACTGGCGAGATAGATAAAGAAAATATCTTATTAGTATATCTATCCCGTACAGGCAACACCGAGGCGGTAGCAGAAATAATCCAACAAGAAGTGGGTGGTGAAATGGTCCAACTCAAGCTGCAAACACCGTATCCGGAAAATTATGATGCCATAGTAGAACAGGTGGATAAAGAAAATGAAACGGGTTACCTGCCCCCACTTAAGACCAAAATTGAGGATATTCAGGATTACGATACTGTTTTTCTTGGATTCCCCACTTGGGATATGCAACTACCGCCGCCGATGAAAAGTTTTTTGAACGAATATGATTTGAGTGGTAAAACGGTGATCCCCTTTAATACCAACGGGGGATACGGCCTCGGAAGCAGTATTCAACAAGTAGAAGAACTATGTCCTGAATGCAATATCCTGGATGCCTTTTCAACCAAAGGCGGCTTGGAACGAGACGGGATATACCTTGCGATAGAAGGAGAACGAAGAGACCAAGTCCATGCCGAAGTAACAGATTGGTTGCAAAGTATTGAGATACAATAACTGTTTGGGACAAAAACTACTTAACAATAAATATTTAACTCTTAAATAATCATGATTATGAAATCACTAATTACAGGTATAAAAATATTACTTATCGGACTGTTTTTAATCGCTGTGGGTATGCCATCCTTCGCTCAAAATGCTGATGCGGAACAGCAGGTCACAGATCTCTCTAAACAAAAGTGGCAATGGATGGCCGACAAGAACGTGGATGAGCTTGCCACTCTTTTTCACGACAAGTCAAAATTTGTCCATATGAGTGGAACCTGGAGTAAGGACCGGGAGCTTGAAATCATTGAAAGCGGAAGCATTTGGTACAAAAATACGGATGTTCATGAGGTTGCGGTAGAAATTGTAGGCGATACGGCCATCCTTTGGAATCGTATTACGCTGGTGGCGGTTGTCCGAGGTAGTGAAGTATCGAATGAGTTTACCGTTACCGAAGTCTATAAACAACAAGAGGACGATTGGAAATTATTAGACTTGACCTTTAGCAGTGTACGAGACACCCATAGCATTGAATGATAGTGGATAGCATTAAAATAATGGATATTCCATACCCGGTGATATTGCACTACTTGGTTATGGCGACCTTCCCATTTGTCAACAGGCTCGGCCCACAATTACTTCAATTTCTACAGATTCCCAAAAACTTGGGAAGGCTACCATTGACAAATTAATGAAATTAATATTACAGTCAGACTGTAATATTAAAACCACAAGCTATATTCTCGTTTCTGTATTAGAACGAGAATCTGCTTAGGTAGAATTGTGCAGTTGGTTTAGACTAATGTTTCTTTATAATTTATTTGTAGAAAAAATATTAACAGTTAGCAACAATTTAAGTTATTCATCTGGTTTATTTGATAAACATTTATTAAAGGTGATTTAATGCTGAAATTTTTGTATAATAATTATAACCCAAAACAAAATCAGATGGGTTATGAAATGGGCTTTATTCATATTAATTTTTCTTCCTACTGCGTTGCAAGCCCAGGAATATGAAGTTAAAGATCGATGCATGGGTGGAGGTACCTATGCAATGGTAGTTGAATTTAGCGATCAATACTATGTTGTAGAGACTCCCCAATACTTTCAGCATAATTGGGTTATTATAGATTTGATGGGGATTGTACATGGTGGAACCAATCTACTTTATTATGCAAATGCAGGCGGAGCTACCAAAAGTTTGCAAGTCAGAGTCTTATCTCGAAGACGTTGGAAATATGCTGGTTTAATCGGAGCAAGTTCGGTATGTAAACAGATCACACAGGGAGGGTTTAGACGCTTTTCTGCTTGACTATATATTTCTGTGTAAACCTTGGTTGTTAAAGTGAAAGCATGTAAGCCAGAACGTCGATTCATTTTATGGCCGACGGGGTACAGAACTATGTGGGGCCTAGCCTGCCTGAAAAAAGCCAATGATTTAGGTTGTAAATAAATCAGATAAAAACCTTATCTTGAAAAAAGGCTTATAGGTTTCTTGACCCTTTTAAGGGTTCAGTATTTATAATTCCAGACCTTATTAAACCGGTTTTAACATATCAGGAATGGAACTTTTGTTAAGCATTTTGAATTAAAATTTTCACATTTTTGTAAAAATTGTTGTTATTAGTGATGCTGGCATGATTACAAAATGTTGATACGAAGTTCCGAAATCCCACTATTTACATCATAAATATGTGTCTACAGAAAGTACTGGTTTAGTCGGGGCATCTCCAATGTAGAATGAGTAAAAAGAATTACATGATCAATCGACGGTTATTTCCTTATTTCTTATTGTTGGTGTGTTTTGCTATTCCTGTTTCTTTATTTGGCCAATCGGAGAGGAATTCTATGCGTGAGGATAGGGTTCTGCAAGAATTAATAACAGAATTAGATTCTTTACTATCAGAAAAATCGCGGCGTATTTCTGATGGAGATACAGATTATTATAAGGAGCTACACAGGTTATTTGCTACAAGAGAGAAAACACTAAAAGATGACTCAAATCCACGCTTGGATGAAATATCAGCTGAGCAACAACGATTTTATAATGATTATGGGCTGAGCTTTAATTGGAGTTATCTGAATAATATTGAACAGGGAATATTTACAGGAGGCGATATTTTTTATAACAAACGCCTCACAACAGGCCTGAAGTGGGATATCCTCGGGAATGGATTATTGGATAACAGAAGCAGGGCTGCAGAACTGGAGGTGGAAAAAGAAATAGCCGAGAAGCAGTTAATGCAGTCTAATGCAGAAGACAAATATAAAGTACTCTACAAAAAAATTCTGTATCTCTTCACCAAAAGTAAATCAGCGTATATTAATGAATATCTTGATGTTGTTTCAGTCAATTTGGAACTACTCCACCGGTTACATTACAAGGATCTGTTATCTTGGCAGGAAGTACTTAGACTAAGTTCATTAAAGGCACAATTGGAACACAAACTGGACACCTACCGTGCGGTAGAAAAGCAACTTGTAGAAGCAGAGGGTATAGAAATCCTTTCTAAAAGTACCCCGGAAGTGACGAATTTAGCAGTACCTGATTTAGATATCGAACTGTTTTTGAATTCGGTGCGAAATTTTCATGAAGATATTCAGCTTAGCGACGATAAGCTTGATAAACTTGATTATAGTTTCTTATCAGATATCTCATTTTCCGTTTCGGCCCAATACAATATATACGATAATTTATATGATCGTCCGGAAAATGAAGCCGTGGGAGGTCGGGAATATTTTTCTACAACATTTAATATTTCATTCCCGCTTCCAATAAATATGGGAAGTAAAAAGAAATTAGCGGAAGCCCGGAAACGCAGAATAGTGCAAGACCAAAAGGAAAAGCGCCGGAATATATCCGATGAGATAACAGATCATTTTTTAGAATATCAACAGCAGAAACAGCGATACCTGGAGTTATATGAAACGTATTTGATGCGGGAAGAAGAGATCAAAAGCCAGCAAGCGTTAAGAAAGATTGGTAGTCCTGATTTCAGCATCCGTAAATTAAGTAATGCGATGATTGACCGCTACGGAGCTGTTTTAGACCTTATTGAAGCCAAACAGCAGCTTTATTTGAAGCTGGTTAATATCGACTCGTATTTACCGAACGAAGGAATAGAACAGTTCATCTCCGGATCCCAAATTGAAAACTATGAACCTAAGGCGAAAAGAAAAGCAGATCAGTTATATATATGGTCGTCTTCATTTGCAGAAATAAATAATCAAAAATTATTGCATTATCTCAAAAGAGAGGGTTTTAGTCATCTCTTTTTGTCTGTTGGACCTGATACCTCGTTATATCGCAAGGCAAAGGCCTTTAACCAGTTAGCCTCAAGACAGGGTATTACAGCCGAAATGCTTATTGGTAACAACCATCTGGTTAATCATGAAAACCGGGCAAATGAATTTCTTCAACTTGCCAATCGGGCAGAAAGGTTGCAATTTGAGGGTATACATCTGGATGTTGAGCCCCATACTTTCGATGATTGGGATTCCAACAGGGAAATGTACTTGCGCAGTTATGTAAATATGCTTGAAGCCGTACGGGCGTCGCTGGAGGATACCTCATTAAAGTTAAGCATCTCCATACCCCATTTTTATGATTCAATAATTTCAGATTTAGTTCAGTATGCCGATACCATTGTAGTAATGGCATATGAAACCACAGATATTAAAGATCTCTTGGATAGAACAGAAGTGGAGAGAAAAATATTAATGGATCGTTTGGCTATTGCATTGCGACCAACAGATTTTAGTAATCGGCGTGAACTGAATAATTTTGTACGCGAGATAGTCTCTCAAACTAAATTTCAAACATTTGTTTTGCACGACTATGATGCGTTAAAAGAACTAGAGGTGAAGTAGATGAAAAGTGAATATTTTAAAAAGGGAAGTCAGCCCTCTAACATCAGAGGCACCCGGGAGAAAAAGCAGCCCCAGAGTAAAAATTGGGATAAAATAATCTATCTTTCGTTTGTTGCGGTAATACTTCTTGCCATACTATATGTCGTTTTCTTTAATACTTTCTTCGTAATGGGACAAGGAGTGGTCGTTTCGGAGAATGTTGACATTAAAGCACCTAGTGATATAAGCATAGAAAATTATTTTAAAAAGCATGGTGAGGAGGTACAAAGAGGGGATTCTCTTTTTTCTTACACAACAATGGATTGGACAAAAAGGGTTGAAAAAGGTGTTGAGCTGAGAGAAAAGATCAGTGAGCTTGAAAGCGAACGGAGTGATATAGAAGATGAAATTTATCTGAAGAATCGGGTAATACAGCTTTCTGAAAGCAGAGTTGACTTTTATGAGGAAAACCAAGCGGAGATCCGGCAGAAAGTAGAGCTTGATTTAGTACCGAGTACTGAATTGTCTGCGGTAGAGCGGGATTTATTTGAGGAACGTACCCGGCTTGAGGAGATGGAAACAGAATTAACGGTATTATACAATCAAAAGAATCGCCTGAACCGGCGCATTAGCGAATTGCAGGATGATCTCCGGAAGGGAGTTGCTGATCAGCTTGTGCAGGTATTTAATTCGCCGGTAAAAGGTACGGTAACAGAAATTTATGAATCAAATAGCAAACAAATATTTAGGTCAGATCGGGTGATGAGAATTAAGCCTGAAGAATCTGAAGCTTATATCATGTCCTTCTTCCCACGAGATGATGTTAAGCACCTGGAGACAGGAATGGTACTTTCAATTGAATTTGACAACGGCGTAGAAAGTGAAGGAGCGATCAGGGATATATACGATGCCCGGGAAAATATTGTTGAACATTTTGAACAGACCGGGAATTTAATCCTTGAAAATGTAATTGTTGAGTTGGTTCCTATTGATAGTGGTGCCGCCCAGCAGTGGTCAGAATTCAATAGGATGGGGCTAGAGGCTTCCCGTACAAAGTATGGGATTTTAGGGCTGGATAAAGAGGACGTAGATATACGCCAATAGAGTTTATTTAACTAACTTTTTATGAATTTGATACTATGATAAAGAATAGTCAGGATCAAGAATTAGTGCATGATGATCTTACCTTTTTAAAAGTGGATCCGCTTGAGTCATTTGATATGAAATGGCTGGAAAACGGCAAGGTGGATGCCATTATTATTGAATATCGAAAAGCCCTGAGTGTATTGGAGTTTATCAACGATATTAGGTCTCATAACAACAAGGAAGTGTACCTGATGCCGGTTTTTCTCTATAAAATTCATGGGGAGACAGATCCTGCGGTTTCTCAGCTGGCAGATGGCGAGATTACGAATCTGTCGAATCTCAATCCGCTAGCTGATATAGCAAAAAAAATTAAGAGTCGGTTTTAGAAAAAGTAAAGGACATTATTGTAATTAACGCTTATGGAACTGAATTGTATAATAGTTGAGGATGATCCCACTTTTCGTGTTGTTCTAAAAAAGAATGTGGAAAGTAAGTCCTCTTTAAATCTCATTGGAGTCGCTGAAAATGGAAAAGAGGCGATTAAGCTTATAAATCGGAAATCGGTTGACTTGGTTTTTCTGGATATTAACCTGCCGGATATGACCGGATTTGATGTCATTGATCTCGCCAAAGATCTGGATCCCAGCAAAGTTATTATAATAAGCGGGAGTAAAGAAGACGGTATAAAAGCATTTGACTATGGTATTACCGATTATATCGTTAAGCCGTTTGAAGAAGGACGCTTTGATGAGGCATTAGGCAGGTATATCAGGGATGTGGGGAGGAGTCAGAAATCTGCTTCTTTTGTTGACCGAATGATTGAAAAATCATTAGAATATATATATACAAGGCAAATACGGGATTATAAACCCCTCTCTTTTAGAAATGCAAAGCTGGGATACATTTATCCCATGTTGACTGCTAATTTTGACTTTGAACGGGAAGATCAGGTCCCAAAAATTCTGGATATCGCTGTTAAGGAGGGGTTCCTGACATCAGAATATTATGACAGTTTTTATACTTGCAATCACTGTAGTAATAGCTATCTTCACTTCCGGGAAAGTTGCCCTAACTGTCATTCTACAAACATTGAATCCGAAGACCAGATTCATCACTTTTCCTGCGCCTACATGGGGCCCCGATCTGATTTTGAATCAAATCCAGGCTCCAGGGACCTGATTTGTCCTAAATGTGATAAATCACTTACACATATTGGCGTTGATTATGACAAGCCCTCTGAAATATTCGAGTGTAACCAGTGTAATGAGATGTTCCAGGATCCTTTGGTAAAAGCAAAATGTAGGAACTGTAATTCAGATATTAAGGTAGAAAACCTGGTCAAAAAGAAATTAATGTCTTATCAATTGACGAGTCTTGGTGAGGATGCTGCCAAAGGCAAGATTGCAGTTGATGTGGGCGAATTGGATAACATGCTTGATGTTATCGACAAAACCTATTTTAAACGTTCTTTATCTAAAGAAATAGAGCGCAAAAAGGAAGCTAACTTCGAAAGTACTATCGCTTCTATCTATTTGGAAAATATCTCAGAGTTATATGATCAGTTAGGGGACCAAAGAAGTAAAAACTTTGTCCGAGAGTTATATGAAGTCGCCCTGAATGAGGTAAATCGTTCTGATGAAGTAATTTTTAAAAATATGGTTACTCTGTGGTTACTTATTACGGAGAACAACGTACAGGAGGCGGATTCAATGACTGGAAAGGTCATGAAGCGGATAAAAGAGTTGGTGGATGATAATAATCCAAACTTTACGCTTAAAATTTCTAAAAATTTACAACCGGTTGAAGCCGATAAAAGTGCGGATGAGCAACTCAGACAATTGGATATCGATAAAGATTAAGCCTTACTAACACATATATAAATTATAAATGGCTGATTTTTTCCAATTTTGGACTAACCAGGGAATAGACGGATTCCTGAAGATTTTTTGGTTTTATTTTATTTTGGAATTTCCCCGTTATGTACTTTTAGCATATATCTTTTTGATTATCCACAAGATTAAGACTCATTTTAACAAAGAAAATTATGAGGATGCCAAGAGGCAATTGTGGAATGAGCATCCTCTAATTTCAATTATTGTACCAGGCAAAGACGAAGGTAAAAACTACTATAAACTGGTACGAACACTTGAGGAACAGACCTACGACCATTTCGAGATTATTATCATTGACGATGGCTCTGAAGACGATTCTGAATTGATTGGTAGAGACCTTGAACGCAATGGGAAAATTGATCTGTTCTTAAGGAATGAAACCAGGGGAGGGAAAGCTTCTGCTGCCAACTTAGCCCTTCGGTACGCAACCGGAAAGTATGTTGTACATTTGGATGCAGATAGTTCCTTTAATCGGGATGCAATAGAAGAAATTTTAGTTCCCTTTTATGAGGAGGAAAAGGTAGGGGCAGTGGGAGGTGCCATTGAAGCAAAAAATGGGGGACAGAACTTAGCTACTACTTTTCAGGCTATTGAATACTTCAATATCTTTACGACAGGGCGTATGATTGCGGATTCACTTGGAATCCTGAGGATTGTATCCGGTGCCTTTGGGGCCTTTCGGCGCGATTTATTAGTGGAGCTGGGGGGATGGGATGTCGGCCCCGGGTTGGATGGGGACCTTACTCTGAAGATTAGGAAAAAAGGCTATAGGATAACATATACCCATCTGGCTATTTGCCTGACCAATGTCCCGACATCTTTTACCAAATTGGCCAAGCAGCGTATTAGATGGAGCCGGTCGCTCATTCGGTTTCGATTTAGGAAACATCGGGATCTACTTTTTCCCACAGATAATTTTAGCCTGAGTAACTTTTTTGCTGTAGTTGAAAATGTATTTTTTAATTTTATTCTCAACCTTCTTTGGTGGGCATATTTGATATTTCTTGCCCTGTATTTTAAAGCAGAATTTGGCTACCTGATTATTGGAGGAACATTTTTATATAGCATATCCAAAATAATTGAATTTGGAGCGATTATAGCACTTTCAGCCAATAAAAGTGATAAAGCTAAATATATTTCATATTTGCCGGGGATGACTTTTTATGTGGGGTTATTTTTGAGAGGGGTAAGAACCTATGCGTATATCAGGGAACTATTTTTCTACGACTCCTATAAAGATGCATGGAATCCAAATAAAACATCCAGAGCCGCCAGAAAACTGGAGGATAAAATTAAAAAGGTGTTTCAGGGCAATTAAGAAAGCTTAATTAGGATTCTTTGCCATTTAGATTTATTATTTAAACTAATAAAATATCATCTTATTCAGGTTGGCTTAAAAACAATACTACTATGTCTTCTTATCCCCAAATAGCTATACATATTACTGTGGTTGCGCTGGTATTAGCGTTGACCAGCTGTGACTTTTTATCAGCTGATGGCAATTCTCCCTATGTAGAGCCAGAGTTTTCAGTAACTAATGACGTTACCAATCGATTAACGCTTTATGATGATACCGGGAGTAGCGAAAGTAAAGCTAAACCTTCGAGAGGTATAGAATCGGAGCTAAGTGTTGCGGCTACAGTTAGACCTCCTGTGGTAAATACTGAGGCAACAAGAGCCAGTCACCTCGATTATGATGGAGAGTATATTCATGTAGGATATAAGACCTATGGAGAGAAATATGGTGGTGGCGTAGATATCTTCTCCGCCGATGGTGACTTAGAAGTATCCAATCGTTCGTTTCAGGGAAATGACTTTGATGTTCAGGAAGTAGTATATGATAATGGGGAAAATGCAATTTATATAGCGGGTGCTGTAAAAGGTAAAATCACAGGTGATTTTAAAGCACAGCTCTTGAAACTGGATGGAGAATCAGCAGAAGTGATGGAAAGCATTAGTACCGAAGGAAACTTGGTAAAAAGTATAGACCGGACTGATAACTATATCTATGCCGTATCAGATCAAAACCATATGTATAGATTTGCAAAAGATCTGGATGCTTGGGAATTGTTGCCAGAGTCTGCGTCTGAAAATGTTAACAACTATCGTTCAATATGGACTGGAATTCCGAATGAAATTTTTACCCTGGACCAGTTGGGAACGGTAAGAAGGGTAAATCATAATTACAATGGGTTTAGAATTACTCAGAATCTAATTGGCAATAACGGACAGAGCGAAGATCCTCGTTTCCAGGAGGGAACCATTGCCCGTCTCTCTTCTTTTACTCACACAAATGGTCGTAACTATGTTTTGGCGGCCTTGAACGAATTTGGATTTACGGTGCTGGATACGGAAGGGGCGGTTAAGTGGAATAGTAAAATGGATTCCGAATCAATTGAAGTTCAAAACAGGCATTATACTTCTGTAACAACATTTGAGCCATCAGGCCCATCCGGAAAAAATAATACCTATGTATATGCTGGTGGAAGTGATGAAACCGGGAACTATATCGATATCTTTGAGGTGCCCAATGGATTTAACGGTAGAGGTTTGACGTTGGTTAATAGTCACAACTTAGATGAATTTTCTGAGATTAATTCAAGTGGTCAGGTTAATCATATTGTTGCAACCCAGAGTCGATTATATGTTGCTAAAGGATCAGATGGTCTCGTTATATTTGATTTAGAATAAAAAAACTTTGTGTGGGTATTACTCTGGTTTAATCCCACATCAATCGGTTATTACAATTTGTGCGTGCTATAGCATCAAGATGATTTCTATGTTATAGCACTTTTTATTTTTGGACTAAAATTGTCGCTTCCCACAATTTAATTTATTTTAGCGGGTTAACATCTGTTTAGATCCTAATAACTGAAAATGTAATACTTTATGATTTGGCAGGATAGCCATTATCTTTGGTTTTTATTGTTGGTACCGATACTTATAGGTATTGTCTATTGGTATAACAGGCGGATGAGCCAACAAAGGGAAGAGTATTTTGGCAAAGAGCTTTTCCAGAAACTTCGCACGGGATTTTGGCCTTTGGGAAATCGTATTCGTCAACTAAGCTTGTATGTGGGTTTAACCCTCCTTATTATTGCTGCAGCAGGTCCAAAGATAGGTACAGAGGTCCGAGAAGTGAAAAGACAAGGAGTAGATCTGCTTGTGGCGTTAGACCTCTCTGCCAGCATGAATGCCGAAGATGTGAAGCCAAGCCGACTAGAAAAAGCAAAGTATGAGATAGACCGACTTATTGAGAAGCTAGAAGGAGATCGGGTGGGTCTTATTGTATTCACCGGCGAGGCTTACTTGCAATCCCCCATGACATTGGACTATTCTGCCTTGAGGATGTTTTTAAATATTGCCGAAACTAACCAAATGCCGTCTTCTTCCACCGATTTTAGTGCAGCTATGGAAACAGCAGCAGAAGCTTTTTCGGATGGAGAAGAATCAGAATCGGAAAATCAGGCATCCAAAGTGCTCCTTATTATTTCCGATGGTGAAAATCATGGAGATAGTTATGATGCTAGCCTGCAGGCACTGCGTGAGGAAAATGTATCCATTTATACTTTAGGATTGGGAACAGAGGCAGGGACTAACATTCCCTTGTATGATGAATCGGGAT
Source organism: Fodinibius salicampi (assembly GCF_039545095.1). NCBI lineage: Bacteria > Pseudomonadati > Balneolota > Balneolia > Balneolales > Balneolaceae > Fodinibius > Fodinibius salicampi. The sequence continues at coordinate 232,752 of NZ_BAABRS010000001.1, forward strand.
CTCTTATTGGATATAAAAGAAACAGCGAGGGGCAGGTTATAACTACCCAGCTTCAAACGGATGTGCTGCAAGATATAGCAAATGAGGGCAATGGTGAGTATTATGAAATTCGCAGCGGTAGTTCAGGAATTGATGCTTTCCTGGGCCGGCTTGATGAACTTCAGCAGGGAGAGTTTGCCAGCCAAGAGTATGCCGATTATAAAAACCAGTACCAATGGTTAACAGGTATTGGTTTAGCATTTTTACTGCTGGGTATGATTTTCCCCTATTATAAATCTTCATAATTATATTAATACAGGACTGTGTTTCTTTTCTCCGGAGTCTTTTTTAAACAGGGATAAATAATGATCAAACTTTTTATTACCGACCTTGACGGTTGTATTTCTACGCCTTTTAAAAAGCCCGATTGGAATGTACTTTCGGAAATTCGTCGAATTAATGAACAGCATGTAGATGATATGGCCGTTCCCCCTCTTAGTATCTGTTCTGGACGCCCCCAGCCTTACGTGGAAGCTGTGGCGCAGTGGTTGGGAATTCGCCATCCGGTATCCTTTGAAAGCGCAGGTATCTTTCATATCGATAAAAGCGAAATTGAGTTTTTACCGGTTTTCAACCGAAAAGCGGAAAAACAGGTACACGAGCTTAAGCAATGGTTGAAGGATGAAATTATCGCAGACTATTCAGGGATGATGCTTGAGTTTACGAAGCGGATGGATGCTGGTATCATACATGCGGAAAAGGAGGTTATAGATGAAGCTTATCCTAAAATAACCTCGTATATATCAGATCGCTATCCATTATTTGAAGCTCATAAAACAGATGTATCCGTAAATGTTATACTATCGGATAATAACAAAAGAAATGGAGTGCTCACGCTTTGTGAACGATTTGGAATAAAGCCGGAAGAAGCCGCTTATATCGGAGATAGCAGTGGAGATATTCCCGCACTTGAAGTTGTTGGAAGGCCCTTTGCTCCGTCAAATGCAGCAGATGTTGTCAAGGACCATGCCGAGGTTTTGGATCTTGAGGTCACGGAAGCCGTGCTAAAGGCTTATCGTCTTATTATCCGGGAAAACCGGGAAGTACTTTCTGAAAAATTATCCGGTTAACCCGATAATTTGAGAGATTTACGAATACCCATCTCCAATCCTCTTAATTCCGCCAACCCCCGGAGACGACCCAAGCCAGAATAGCCGGGATAGGACTCTCGATGCAGGTCATCCAGTAGTCGGTGTCCATGATCCGGCCGCATGGGAATAGTAATATCTTCCCTTCCTTCGGAGGCCCGGCGCTGTTGTTCCTTTATGAGCGCAAGCATGACTTCGAACATTCCTGCATCTCCTTCAAGATGACGTGCTTCCTGGAAGCTTCCGTCATCATCTCTTTTAACGCTGCGCAAATGGATAAAGTTAATCCGGTGGCCTAATCTTTCAACCATATCTGCCAAGTGGTTATCAGCACGGGCGCCGTAGGAGCCGGTACAGAAGGTCAGACCATTATATGGGGAGTCAACGGTTTCCAGCAACTGTCGAGCATCTTCTTCGGTACTTACAATACGGGGAAGTCCAAATAGAGAACAGGGAGGGTCGTCTGGATGGATTGCCATTCGGACCTCATGTTCTTCAGCTACCGGTATTATTTCCTGTAGAAAAGAATACAGATGGGAACGCAATTTTTGATCATCGATATTCTGGTATTCCTCTAAGAGGGTCCGGAACTTTTCGACGGTCATTTCTTCGTCACCGGGCAGGCCTAAGAGAATGGTTTCTGTCAGCTGGGTAATCTTATCCGTATCAAGAGATTCAAAATAGCGTTCTGCTTTTTCTTGTTCTTCTTTTGAGTAATCCTTTTGGGCACCATCTCTTTTTAAAACAAAGAGCTCAAAAGCAGCAAAGGCTGTGGCATCAAAACGCAGGGCGGTAGAACCGTCATCCAGTGGCTGGTTGATGGTGGTGCGTGTCCAGTCGGTAAGCGGCATAAAGTTGTAACAGATCGTATCAATGCCGCATTCTGACAGGTTTCGGATCGTCCCTTTATAATTTTCGATATAACTTTTATAACTGCCGGCCTGTTTTTTAATGTCTTCGTGGACGGGTACACTTTCCACTACGGACCACTGCAGGCCGGTATCTTCAATAACTTTCTTTCGATTTTCTATCTCTTCAACAGGCCATACTTCTCCATGCGGGATATGGTGAAGGGCCGTGACAATACCGGTGGCGCCTGTTTGTTTAATATCTGTTAAAGGTATGGTATCGTAGGAGCCGAACCAGCGCCAAGTCTGTTCAAAGTGCATGAGTTAAATAGTTAAATTATTAATATCAAATCTTCTAGTAGTCAATACTGAGGATATTTTTAGAGGCCAAATACTTCTGGAAGCCAGAGTGTTAATTGAGGGAAAAAGGTGATCAGTAATAAAGCAATGATCATGGCAAGAAATAGGGGAAGTAATGGCTTGATAACTTTTTCTATGGTAGTTCCGGCGACTCCAACACCAACGAATAGGATTGTCCCTACAGGTGGAGTACATAACCCTATTGACAGGTTTAAAACCATCATAATACCAAAATGCAGGGGATCGATCCCGAGTTCGGTTACAATGGGCAGAAAAATCGGGGTGAATATGAGTACCGCCGGGGTCATATCCATAAAGGTCCCCACAAAGAGAAGAATAAAGTTAATCATAAGTAAAATAACAATTTTACTGTCACTCATTGCCAACAAAGCGGCACTGATATCCTGGGGAATATTTTCGAAAGACATAACCCACGACATGCTAATGGAAGTGGCTATGAGTAGCATTACGATAGCGGTAGTGTTAACCGAACTCATTAGAATATCGGGTAAGTTTTTAACAGTAACTTCCCGGTAAACGAAACCCAGGATAAGGGTATATACAACGGCTATTGCTGCCGCCTCAGTAGCAGTAAAAATACCGGCTATAATTCCTCCGATAACAATAATAAGCAGAAGGAGGCTTGGAAATGCCTTTATAAATGTACTAAAAACTTCAGAAAGGTTGCTTCGTTCGCCAACCGCAAAATTTTTACGCTTAGCCCAAAAAGCAGCTACTCCCATCAAGAGGAGACCGGTTAAGATTCCGGGAATATAACCGGCTACGAAAAGCGCAGCAATGGATACACCACCACTGGCTAAAGAATAGATAATAAGAATATTTGATGGCGGAATAATAAGGCCCGTGGTGGATGAGGTAATATTAACCGCTGCCGAAAATTCTTTTGTATATCCTTCCTCTTCCATGCGCGGCCCCAGAATTGAACCGATAGCAGAAGCTGCTGCTACGGCTGAACCGGCTATGGCTCCAAACATCATAGCTGCAAAGATATTTACGTATGCAAGCCCCCCAGGCAGAGAACCCACCAGGGTTTTAGCGAAATCAATCAGTCGTTTAGCAATGCCTCCACGATTCATTACTTCTCCGGCCAGTATAAAGAAGGGGATGGCAAGCAGGGTAAAACTGTTTAGCCCGGTAGCCATCTGTTGGGCTATGGTGGTAAAAGCCGAGATTGATTCCACATTTAATAGGAGGGTAACGATACCTGAAATACCCAATGTCCAGGCAATAGGAACCCCAAGCCCCAATAAAACGACAAAGCTTAATACCAGTATAATAATTTCTAAGTAATCCATAATGTTATTGGGAATCTGTTTTTTGGGGAGTTAGATCCGTTTTAAATAGTTGCTTTATCTCAATTACTTTGTAATAGATAATCAACAATCCACTTAATGGAAGCACGATATATATATAAGCGAGGGGAATGTTTAGGGCCGAGGAGCTCTGTCCTAAAACATAGCTTATTTGGACTAATCGTCCTCCTCCTATTACCATCACCAGTAAAGCAAAGAGAATGACGATAGAGAAGGTAAAGATTGAAAGTTTTCGCTTGCCCTCTTTGCTTAGTCTATTGGGTAAAAGATTGATTGATAGATGCATTTTTTTACCTGCGGCGTACGCTCCTCCTAACAGGCAGATCCAAATAAGCAGGAATCGGGCCAGCTCTTCGGTAAAAGTGCTGGGGCTGCCGATGATATATCGGCTGATAACTTGCCAAACAACATTAAAGAGCATAAAGCCCATTAGAAAAACCAACGTACCTCGTACCAGTCGATCAATTTGTTTTCGCATATTCTAAGCTAGCTGTTTTTATTTTACGTTTTGAATCCGTTGGATTAGTTTGTAGAATTCTGGTTCGCTTTCTTTAAATTCTTCGTAAATGGTTTGAGCTTTTTCCTGAAAGGGTTCTTTATCGGGACGGATAACTTCGACCCCGGCTTCCTGTACGGTCTTTAATGCTTCTTCTTCGGCCTCAGCCCATATTTTCCGCTGATATTTTTTTGAACTGTCCGCAGCTGTTTGAATCCATCTTTGCTGTTGGTCGGTTAAATCATCCCATGTTTCTGTACTGATAAGCAGGACATCAGGGATGGCTGTATGTTCATCAAGGCTAAAATAATTGGAAACTTCATAATGGCGTGAACTTTGAAAGCTTGGCGGGTTGTTTTCAGCCCCATCTACAATTCCCTGTTGAAGAGCCGTATAAAGCTCCCCCCATGAAATAGGTGTTGGAGAACCGCCGAGCGTATTAATCATATTGACGGCCATGGGACTTTCCTGTACTCTTATCTTTAATCCTTCAAGATCTTCAGGAGTCCTGATAGGCCGGTCCTGAGTATAAAAGCTTCGCTGTCCGGCATCATAATAAGTTAAGCCCCTGAGCCAGTACTTTTCACCGGCAAGTAATAGCTCCTGACCTATTTCACCATCTAAAACGTTAAAATAGTGTTGTTTGTCTCGAAACAGGTATGGAAGGCTGAAAACCCTTGTTTGAGGGACAAAATTTTCGAGAACGGCACCGGAAACCTTAGTAACATCTAAGCTCCCTATCTGGAGAAGTTCCAGAAGTTCGCGTTCAGATCCAAGCTGTTGACTCGGATAAATTTGGACCTGAAGTTTCCCATCTGATTTTTGATTAATTAACTCAGCCATGCGAACCATTCCTTTATGGACTGGATGCGTGACATCCAGGCTATGAGCTAGCTTAAGGGTCCTAACATCCGTTATTTCTTCGCAACTTGAAAGTATCCCTAGAAGAAAGATACCGATAAAAGCGAGGGATAGACTTTTGATTATATTCATAGTTTGCTCTACGACCTAATTTCTTTAATAAGTGCCAGCGTGTTGCGCACATGCTCTTCAAGCCCTTCAAAGTCTTTGCTGTTGAGGAATTCCTTAGTGACAAGTTTTGATCCCATTCCCACACAAGTAGCTCCGGCTTCAAACCAACTGCGCAGATTTTCTTCTTCTGCGGTAACCCCGCCGGTAGGCATGATACTGGTCCACGGACAAGGACCTTTAACGGCTTTGATAAAGCCAGGGCCCAGTTGGCTGCCAGGAAATATCTTGACGATTTCTGCTCCGAGTTCTTCAGCATAATTAATTTCAGAAAGAGTACCGCAGCCGGGGGACCAGAGAACTTTTCGACGATTGCAAGTTTTACCGACATCTTCCTTAAGCATAGGGCTAACAATAAAATTAGCTCCCAATTGAATATAAAGTGAGGCAGTTCCGGCATCTGCAACAGAACCAACACCGAGAATCATTTCTGGTAATTCTTTTGCTGCAAACTTGTTAAGCTCCCCAAAAACTTCGTGGGCAAAGTCTCCTCGGTTGGTAAACTCCAGCAGCCGTGCTCCGCCCTTGTAACAGGCACGCAATACTTTTTTACTGACTTCTATATCGTTATGGTAAAAAAGCGGAACTAAGCCAGAAGATTCCATTACTGATGCTACATGAGTACGTTTAAATCGAGCCATAATTTAAAATGATTTCAAAACCACAACTAAAAAGGACCTTAAAGTACTATTTAAGTAGATAAAAGCCCGTTGTGTGTTAATTGTGATTAATTTTGATTAGTGATTTTATGAATTTATTAAAAAGACTGTAGGCAAATGTAAAAGGTTTATTAAATCTCCACTTACTCTTTTTGAGTATATATGTCCTATATTAATCAAAAGTTATTAAGAAAGAACTGAAGGATAGAAACAAAGTCCTGTCCTTCAGTTCATTTATGGTTTTATCGAGATACCCGTCCGGAAGCATCACCTTCCATAAGCTTCTCAACTTCTGGTACAGTCGACAGGTTGGCATCCCCATAAATAGTATGCTTTAGACAGGAAGCTGCTACAGCAAACTCCAGGGCCTCTTGATCAGTATCATACGTTAAAAGGCCATAAATAAGACCACCCATAAAAGAGTCACCACCTCCCACTCGGTCCACAATATGGGTAATCTGATAAGTGGGTGCTTCTAAAAACTCATCACCGTTGTATAACACACCGGACCAGCTGTTATGGGAAGCACTGATAGAGCCGCGCAGAGTTGTAATTACCTTTTGAGCTCTTGGAAATCGTTCCATAAGTGCTTCGCAGGTAGCCCGGTAAGCCTCGGCTTCAACAGAATCACCTTGTGTTACGTCTACACTTTCCGGATGAATTCCAAAATGTTTTTCAGCGTCTTCCTCATTGCCTAAAATGATATCACAACCCTCCACAAGCTCGGGCATAACTTCTCCAGGTTCCTTGCCGTAATTCCATAGCTTTGCTCGATAGTTTAGATCTGTTGAAACAGTTACCCCCAGCTCGTTGGCAGCCTGGATCGCTTCAAGGCAAACGTCAGCCGCTCCCTGGGAGAGTGCCGGGGTAATACCAGTCCAATGAAACCAGCCGGCTCCGTCAAAGACTTTTTCCCAATCGATAGTTCCTTTCTCTATTTGTGAAATAGCCGAATGAGCACGATCATAAATAACCTTGCTTCCACGGCTTACAGCTCCGGTTTCTAAAAAATAGATACCTAAACGTTCTCCGCCCCAGGCAATATGATCAGTACCAACCCCGCGTTTGCGCATTTGCATCATCGCACACTGTCCAATATCGTTTTCGGGGAGACGAGTCACAAATTCTACCGGTACTCCATAATTTGCAAGTGAAACGGCAACATTTGATTCTCCACCACCATAGATAATATCAAATGAGTTAGCCTGTGAAAACCGAAGTTTTCCAGGTGGTGAGAGCCGCAACATAATTTCGCCAAATGTAATTACTTTTTTCATAATACAGACACCTTATCGTTTAACTATTAACATTAAAGTATTCTTTTGTGTTATTGTAGATAATATCAGAAGCAATTTCACCATCTTATGCTTCACAAATCCATGTTAATTATTATCGAGCTACCCGCCCTGATTTATCTCCTTTCATCAGTTTTTCAACTTCATTTGTAAAAGAAAGATTAATGTCACCAGGAATAGTATGCTTCAGACAGGAGGCGGCAGTCGAAAAATCTATAGCTTCCTGATCAGTCTCATACGTCAAGAGTCCATAAATAAGACCTCCCATAAAGGAATCCCCTCCACCTACTCGATCAACAATATGAGTGATTTGATAGTCAGGAGCCTTAATAAACTTCTTTCCATTATAAAGGACTCCCGACCAGTTATTATGGGAAGCGCTTATTACTTCCCGAAGACTTGTTGCAATTACACGTGCTTTTGGAAAGCGGTCCATTAGCTTTATGCAAGTAGATCGATAGGTTCCTTCTTCAGAGTTATTATCATTAGAATCAATATCAAAATACTTTTTGGCAGCATAGCTACCACCAAGAATAATATCACATTTTTCAACAAGCTCCGGCATTACCTCAGAAGGGCTTTTACCATAGTTCCAAAGCTTGGAACGATAATTTAGATCGGTAGATATAGTGATTCCCAGCTCTTGTGCAGTATTGAGTGCTTCGAGACAAACATTAGCAGCTTGCTGAGAAATAGCTGGAGTAATGCCCGACCAATGAAACCATTGAGCATTACCGAACACTTTCTCCCAGTTGATCATGCCTCGTTTGATTTCTGATATTGCCGAGTGGTTCCGGTCATAGACAACCTTTCCACCACGGCTTACCGCTCCTTTCTCCAAAAAATATAAACCAAGTCTTTTACCTCCTCTGGCAATATAATCAGTTCCTACCCCGTACTTTCTAAGCTCCATTATGGCACGTTGTCCGAAATCATTATCGGGTAAACGGCTTACAAATTGAGTAGGAATACCAAAATTAGCTAACGATACAGCTACATTGGAAGCTCCCCCTCCAAACACAATATTAAAAGAATCGGCTTGTGAAAACCGAAGATTCTTCGGCGGAGAAAGCCGCATCATAATTTCTCCAAAGGTGATTACTTTTTTCATGAAAATCCCAATAATTATTTTTCTGGAAAGGTAAAGTATTCTTTCGCATTATTATAACTAACATCTGAAACTATTTTACCAAGCCAGTCCAAGTCATTGGGCAGAAGCCCCTTTTCTACATCATTGCCGATAAGATTACATAAAATTCGCCGGAAATATTCATGTCTGGGATAAGATAAAAAGCTTCTGGAATCGGTTAGCATACCGATGAAGCAGCTAAGTAAGCTCATGTTGGATAACGTATTTAGCTGTTTTTCCATCCCATCCTTTTGATCCAGAAACCACCAGGCTGAACCGAACTGCATTTTTCCCCGGGTGGAACCATCATTATAATTACCGATCATCGTAGCCATCACTTCGTTATCCCGCGGATTCAGGTTGTAGAGAATTGTTTTAGCCAGCTGATTGGTAGAGTCGAGTTCATTTAAGATACGCGCCAGATTACGACTTTGAGGGAAATCGCCGATAGAATCAAAACCGGTATCCGGACCTAGTTTGCGACGCATCCGTTCATTAGTATCGCGCAGTGCACCCAAATGATACTGCTGTACCCAGTCTCTTTGTTCATACATTTTGCCGAGTTCAAGCAGCAGATAATAGGTGAGTCCTTTTTTCTGGCTATCAGAAATTCTAGTGCGGTTTCGGATTTGCTTAAACCCTTCTTCAAGTTCTTGCAGGGAGAGGTCGGCATAGGGTATATTCTCAAGTCCGTGATCGGCTAGGCGGCATCCCTGGCTGTGGAAATAATCAATTCTGTTTTCCAGTGCACTAAGAAGGTCGGTCAGACTTTCAATATTCGTATTGGAAACTTCGCTCAGCTGGTCAAGATAATCATTGTATTCTTCTACATTGCTAAAGGAATAAGCTTCATCCGGACGAAAAGCGGGTAGGACCGTAGTATCAAAGGATTGTTGTCTCATCTCTTTGTGTTGATTCAGCGAGTCCACCGGATCATCGGTCGTACAAATAATTTCTACATTATTTTTTTTGATAAGGCTTTGCGTACTGAATGAGGGTTTTTGTAGCATTTCAGTACATGAGTCATAGATTTCTTCGGCAGTATCATCATTGAGAAGCTTATCAATTCCAAAGTACCTTTTTAGCTCCATGTGGGTCCAGTGATACAATGGATTTCGCATAGTATAGGGTACCGTATGAGCCCATTTGAGAAACTTTTCCTTATCTGGGGCATCACCGGTGATATATTTTTCATCAATTCCCAGGGTTCTCATGGCCCGCCATTTATAATGATCTCCATCGAGCCAGATACCGGTTAAGTTATTAAAATTTTTATCGCTGGCAATGTCGTTAGGAGGAAGATGGCAATGGTAATCTATAATTGGCTGTGGAGCGGCATGATCATGGTATAACTTCTTTGCAGTCTCCGTTTCCAGTAAAAAATTTTTTGTAAAAAAAGTTTTCATAATATGGTGTTTTTAAAAATCCTTAGACGCAAACGATTGCATAATAAAATAAATATGATGTTTATTACAAAGCTTGTTGCTCTGCTTTGACTTTTTCTTTACGCATCGAAGACGCTCTGATTATAAGTTCCGGTTTGAGTGTGGTATCAAAAGGAATATTTTTTGAATCGGAGTTTATCTGTTGAAGAAAGACCTGGGCTACTAACTCTCCCATTTGGCGGGTATGTTGGTCTATTGACGTTAAAGGGGGATCTATAAAAGAAGTGGACAGGTCATTACTGAAACCTACAAGAGCGACTTCATCGGGAATTTTTATATTCTTTTCCTTTAAGACTTGTATGGCTCCCATGGCGGCAAAGTCACTTGATGAAAAAATAGCATCAGGTATTTCATCCCCTTCAAAAAGTTTATGAGTAAGCCGGCGCCCGGTCTCCAGAACTTGTTCTGTTTCGTCAATAAGGTCTCCCTCCAGGATCCAGTCCTCATTGATCGGAAGGTGGTGTTCTTTTAAAGCATCTTTAAACCCCCTAAGACGCTCTTGATATATATTCAAATGACGTTTCCCCATGAAATGGGCAATTTTTGTACATCCCTGCTCTATGAGATGATTAACCGCCATTACCCCACCTTGATAATCATCATTAACCACTGTATTTACTCCGAGTTCTTCATTTACACGATCAAATAAAATCAAGGGGACACCCCTTTTAATCGCCCGTTTAAAATGGGTATAGTCGGTTGTTTCGCGGGCTATAGAGGCAATAATGCCATCTACCTGTACTCTCAATAAGGCATCTATATTTGATTCTTCTTTGGATGCTATATCATCTGATTGGGAGATAATTAAATTATAGCCCTCTTCCCTTAAAACTTGTTCAATACCTTTAATAACAGAGGCAAAAAACCTGCGATCTGAGGTAGGAATAATAACTCCTATAATATTGCTTTTCCCTTTTCTTAGTGCTGAAGCAATATTATTCGGTTGGTAATTGAGCTTATCCGCCATTTCAACGACTGCTTTTTTTGTAGCATCGCTAATCCGTGGATGATTTTTTAGTGCTCTTGATACAGTTGATGCCGTGACATCCAATTTGTCGGCAATATCCCGAATCGTAATTTTTTTCTTTTTCATACTTTAATTATGCAAATGAAAGAAAATAAAATGAGCAGTATCTTATTTTCTTTAAAGCAATTTTAGTTAGTCTGTTGAGAAAAATTTCTATCAGCAGAGAATGTATTAAAAAATATTTTGCTGATATATACAAGTAGTAACTACTGATTGGAGGATAAAATGGATTTAACAACAATATTTAACTTTGTCACCATCAAACCCCAAATTTTTAAATTAGTTAACCATTGTTACGCTTTAATGCAAAACAATATCAGAATTACCTCTCCATTGTAAGAAAACTGACATGAAGTTATAATCCTTCACAAAAGAACCAAACCGCACTCCAGAATTAAATGTAAAATTATGTAAATAATACTTGATAAAGTCTGGAGGTCTTTTACATTGACATTTGTGCAAACGTTTTCGCAGACATCGAAAATTATTCCGCGATCATCAAATTTTTTGTTGGTTTATTTAAAACTAGAAAAGGGTAACTAAATCAATATAAATATAAATGATATGCTAATAGGCTTCTTTATCTGTGCATTAGAAATGCGAACATTTCTTTTTAATCTTAAAATAATAAGGGACTGAAATATGGGGAAATTGAATACGATTAAGATTTTTATCTTTATAATTTGTGTTGCTCTGTTCGGAGGGATCTCTGTCAATGCTTTCGGACAAGGGGCTCAGGAGGTGAGTGGGACAGTCACCTCTGCCGCGGATGGAGAAACACTACCAGGAGTTAATATTTCGGTAAAAGGGACCTCGACTGGTACCTCTACCGATGCTAGTGGTGAGTATTCACTCACTGTTTCATCGGCAAATGATACGCTTATCTTCTCATTTGTCGGCTATCAAACCCAGCAAGTACCTATTAATGGTCGATCAACCATAAATATAGAAATGGTATCGCAGGCGATAGCCGGTGATGAAGTGGTTGTGGTCGGTTATGGACAACAGGAGGCACAGGATATTACTGGTTCTGTATCCTCAGTTTCTTCTGAACAGCTAAATGAAGTTCCGGTATCCGATCCTGCCTCTGCATTACAGGGTAGGGCCGCTGGAGTTATGGTTTCAAGTACTGGAAACGGCACGCCGGGAGAAGGCGTAGTAGTTCGAATTCGAGGACGTCGTTCACTTACCGCCGGCAATGATCCTCTGTTTGTAGTTGATGGTATCCCATTTAGTGGGGGATTAAATGACATCAACACAGAGAATATTGAATCCATGGAAGTGTTAAAGGATGCTTCTGCAACGGCCATTTACGGGTCTCGTGGGGCTAACGGCGTCGTTTTGATTACCACCAAGCGCGGTGGTGATTTTGGAACACAGGTTTCCTACGATGGGTATTACGGCATGTCTGTTCAACTCTCAAATCCAGATGTATTTAACGGGGAAGAGTTTGCAGAAATGAAGCGTGAAGCACATCGGAATGCAGGAAGCTACGGGGGAGATGACGAGAATATATTTACAGCACCAGAGCTGGAATCTATACAAAATGGTAACTCGTACGATTATGCTGATCTTGTTACCGATGATTTTGGTTATCAGCAAAGTCACAATATTACCATTCAGGGGGGGAATCAAAGCACGCAGTTTGCAATAAGCGGTAACTTCTTTAACGAGGTCGGCATCATTCCCGGTCAGAGCTTCGATCGCTATAATATGCGTATCAATTTGGACCACGATGTCAGTGATAGGCTTCACATTGGTACATCGACCTTGCTTGCACGAACGGAACGAGATGTAGGTACCAATCCTTTTGGAACAGCATTGGCCTTGAACCCGCTTGGCGATCCATACAATGATGACGGAACCCTTGATTTTCGACCTACCAACGACGGCTTGATTGCCAATCCGTTAAATGATTTGGTTCCGGGAAAGATGCTTGATGACCGTAACAGAATGCGCATTTTCAGTAATATTTTTGCTGAATACGATATTTCTGACAACCTTTCATATCGGTTGAACTTCGGTCCGGACCTTTCAACCTACCGGCGCGGGGTATTTCAAGGTACGCTCACCACTGCCCGTGCTGAAGGAACTCCATATGCTGAGAAAGAGGAGCAGATAAATTTTGATTATACCATTGAAAATATCGTGAACTACCAGCAGGAATTTGGGGGAATTCATGCTATTGAAGCAACGGGACTTTTTAGTTATCAGTCCAGCAATTGGGAACAGGATGTTATCGCGGTTTCCGGCCTCCCTTATGAGAGTCAAAAATACCACAACTTAGGTACTGCCAGTCAAACTGAGAACTACGGCAGTTACCTGTCAGAGTGGAGCATCATGTCTTACATGGGGCGGTTTAACTACCGGTTAAATGAGAAGTACCTGTTAACAGTAACCGGACGTGCCGACGGTTCATCCCGGCTGGCCGAGGGTAATAAATGGGGAGTATTCCCTTCCGCAGCCTTGGGTTGGAGGATTATTGAAGAATCGTTCATGGACGGTCAGGACCTGTTTTCTGATTTGAAATTAAGAGTCAGTTATGGTGTTACCGGTAATACAGCTATTGATCCCTATCAGACCCGAAGCTTACTTTCTCAAACGGCTTACCAGTTTGGGGAAGCAGCCGGTTACGGGTATGCGCCAACACAGATTTCTAATCCGCGCCTGCAGTGGGAAACCAGTAAGCAGTATAACATTGGATTAGATTTTGGCTTGTGGAATTCGAGGGTAGTCGGTAGTATAGAGGCCTATCAGACGAATACGACGGATATGCTTCTTGAACGAAATCTGCCCATTACTTCCGGGTTTGAATCAATACAGGAAAACATTGGCGAAACTAAAAACAGAGGTCTGGAAGTAACGTTGAATACCCAGAATATAGCTGGTAATAGCCGTGACGATTTTAGCTGGAACAGCGATCTTACGTTTGCTACTAACTATGAAGAGATTGTAGCCCTTTACGGGGATAACGAGGATGATGTCGGAAACCAATGGTTTATCGGCGAACCACTTACCGTCTGGTACGATTACGAAAAGGTCGGTATCTGGCAATCAGACGAAGCCGAGGAAGCTGCTTCCTATGGACAGGAACCCGGTGAAATCAAGGTTAAGGATCAAAATGAAGATGGTGCTATCAATGAGCAGGACCGGGTAATACAAGGCACCAACATGCCAGACTGGACTGCCGGTTTTAATAACCATGTCAGCTATAAAGGACTTAACCTGTCCGTCTATTTGTATGCCAGTGTCGGTCAGACCATCTATAATTCGTTTAACGCTCCGAATATGATCGGTCGCTATAATACGGCTGATCGTGAATACTGGACACCAGATAACCCAACGAATAAACAACCCCGACCTGAAGCAGGTGTCGAGAGTCCTCTGTATGGCTCTTCACGGGGATACCAAGATGGGTCTTTCTTGAAAATCCGTAATATCAGGCTGGGTTATAACTTTTCACCAAATCTGACTAATCAATTGGGAGTCCAGTCTCTGAGGATTTATGCTAATGCAGAAACCCCGCTGCTTTTCTCCAAAACAGGTAATATTGATCCCGAGCAGTATGATGGGAATATCGGGGGAGAAGTACCGACGACGCGTCTCTATACAGTTGGTGTCAACATTAATTTTTAATGATTAAGGAATTAGCATAATGAAGAAATTAATATTTTTATCAATCATATCTACGTTAGTAGTTCTCCTCTCGTCTTGTGGTGACGCCTTAAATGAGGAGTTAGTATCAGAAGTAAGTACCGATTCGCATTATACCACGCCCAGTGGTTTCGAAGATGCGGTAAATGCCGCGTATGAACCATTGCGTAACTATTATGGCAATAATGTGGGTGCATACCTCGAAGAGTACGGGACCGATCTTATCCAGAATGCAGGCCATGGTGGATTTCATCACTATAATCAGTTTACGGCCGCATTGAACTCGGAAGATGATATTATTACCTCTCATTGGAGCAATACATATCCTGCGATTAATACAACCAATGCAGCCATTAACCGTGCTGGTGGAATAGAAGACATGGACGAAACCCTGAAACAAACCAGGCTGGGGGAAGTCCACGCACTTCGGGCGTATTATTACTTCATGTTAGTTCAGCATTTTGGTGCTGTTCATCTTACCACGGATGAGACTATCGGTGTAGAGACTGAGGCCAGTCGTACCGAGCCGGCTCAGGTTTATGAGCAGATCGTAAGTGATCTGGAAACGGCGATCAGTAACCTGCCGTCCGATCCTTCAGATCAGCAATGGGGACGGATTACAGAGCCGACTGCAAAGATGATGCTATCCCAGGTACTTTTGACCCGGGGTTATCAGGATTTCGCGGGGAGTGATGATTTTAGTCGTGCGGCAACGCTGGCGGAAAGTGTTATCAATGATTACAATTTCCAGCTGGTTGAGGATTACGAACAAATATTCGCCCACGATAATCAGCAGAATTCTGAAATTATCTGGTCCGTACAATACGGACAAGATCCACTGCTTAATGGACCTGGGAATCACAGCCATGTGTATTACCGACCTTGGTATGAGGTGTACAGTGATGGGCTCGTAAGAAGCATGGAATATGGTCGTCCCTGGATTCGATTCAAGATGACGCCATTTGCCCTGGAGAACTTCCGGCCGCTCGATCAGGATTCCCGGTATGACAAAAGCTTCCAGGATACCTGGAGGTATAATGACGCCGCGAGTCTGCCAACGGAACAATATCCCAACGTTTCTGTTGGCGACACCGCCATCTACATAGATCCTGATATGACTGCTCAAGAAGTAGAACAACAACAGGATAATACACCGTATCACCTGCAATCCTGGGCAACTACTCACACAGCGGAGAACATAAATATGTTCCCCAACCTGAAAAAGCATGACGATCGTCAGCGTCCCTCTATAAATGAGTATGCTGGTACCAAAGACTACTTCGTATATCGTCTTGCTGAAGCTTACCTGTTTGCTGCAGAAGCCCATTTCAATATGGGGAATAATCAGCAGGCGGCCGACCACATTAATGTGGTTCGCAGACGTGCTGCCTGGCCGGGACAAGAGTCCAACATTGAGATATCCGCCGGGGATGTTACCCTAGACTTCATTCTCGACGAGCGAGGCCGTGAATTTTACGGTGAATCCAAGCGCTGGACGACGCTCAAACGCACTGGAAAATTGATTGAGCGAGCTTCAAAATATCCCGGTGAATTAGCAGGTGAACCTTCAAGGGATGTGTCTAATCTCCAAACTACCGCGAATGAACAATATGGAAATAAGGGGTATAAGTACTTGTTGAGGCCCATTCCGGCTACTCAAATAACAAGAACGGAAGGGGGTTATCCGCAAAATCCCGGATATTAAATAGTAATAAATACTCATGAGATAGTATCCCTTTTGAGTGATAATGCCTGTAAAAGGCAATGAAGACCTCAGCTCTTCTTCCGAAGTCCTAATAAGAACTTTCGGGGGAAGAGCTTGAGGTATTTCAGGCCGATATGTAAATCTCTGAATGATTAATAATTTTAACGAAGAAATTGATAAAAATAACCAACTGGTTCATGGATCATATCCCTGTCAAGGCAGGTCTGCTGTTTTTAATTGTTGGCTTCACTGCCTGCTTGGATAGCTCCGAAAATGGAGGTGATGAGTCGTTGTATGATACAGAAATTCCTTTTGCTGTAGAGAATACCGGCACCGATTGTATAATTCCTTCAATTATCAATTATACCGATTTGGAGAAGATTCCGCATATGCCTGATCCTTTTCTGGACATGGAAGGAAACCGAATTACGGATATCGAGGATTGGCGCTGCCGTCGCGCAGAAATTAGTGCACAGGTACAGAAATTTGAATTGGGTCTAAAACCCGAAACTGCTCAGGAAAAGGTATCCACTACCATGGATACAGATACCACAATGACTGTTACTGTTGAAGAAAATGATACAACGATTTCTTTTGAAGTAGATGTTAACTATCCCAGCCATGGGAAAGCACCCTATCCGGCTATGATCGGGATAGGCCGTTCATTTTTGAATAATTCGGACCTGGACAGCCTGGGAGTGGCCGTTATTCAATTCCCTAATAATGAACTTGGGGAACAGATGGGCAGTAATTCTCGAGGCAAAGGAAAGTTTTATGATATTTTCGGAAATGAGCATACTGCCAGTGCCATGATGGCATGGGCCTGGGGCGTCAGTCGTCTCATTGATGGGTTGCAAACGACCGAGGGTATTGAAATTAACCCCGAGCGCATTGGGATTACCGGCTGTTCACGTAACGGAAAGGGAGCCCTGATGGCAGGGGCCTTAGATGAACGCATCGTACTCACTATTCCACAAGAGTCCGGTTCGGGGGGCGCCGCTGGCTGGCGTATTTCTGATGCTCAGTATGAAAGGGGACAAGAAGTCCAAACCTTAAGGCAGATCGTTCAAGAAAATGTATGGTTCACCGAAGATTTCGAAAAATTCAGCGAATCAGTGGAGAGGTTGCCCTACGATCACCACTCAGTCATGGGGATGATTGCGCCACGCGCCCTGTTGATTCTTGAAAATAGCGATATAGAGTGGCTGGGTAATGAAAGTACGTACACCACCTCAGTCATTGCAAGGGAAATATGGAAAGCAATGGGTATTTCCGATCGCATGGGAATATCTCAGGTTGGTGGCCATAATCATTGCCAGTTACCTGATACCCAAAGGCCAGAGGTAAATGCATTTGTCAAAAAGTTTCTACTAGACGATTCAACAGTGAATACCAGGGTTGTAAGAATGGATACAGATTTAAATGTTGATCTGACAAAATGGGCTCCCTGGGAAACCCCGACGCTTTAGAAAATGTCTGGTGCTTTTTTGTTAGATTATATGATTTGTAAAGACAATTAATTTCAATCTGTTAATTTATTTGGAACTACAATTATGCAAAGTATGATGTTAAAATCGGCCAAAGCGTTACTCTTTTTGTTCTGTACTGTATCGATGAGCTTATCTGCTGGTAGTATAGCACAAGCTCAATCACAGGAAATTGCTGAGTTTACGGTGCATGCTGGGGAAAATGAACGTCTTAATACTCCTGTCAGTGCCTCACTGGATGGTATTCCACTGGGACTTCAAACAGGGCAGGAACTTAAACTCTATGAAATAACAGATGGAAGGGAAGAATTGATCGCCTCGCAAATTGATGCTGATGGTTATGACAAAACGCTCCGCTGGATTTTAAAAGGGAAGACCCCTGCCGGGACACAACGGAGTTTCTTGTTGAAAAGAGAAAAGGAAAGCGATCGGTCCGGAGATGATGAAAAGGCCGTTCAGTTTAAGGACGATGGCAAATCCTTAATACTGATGGTTGAAGATAAAAAGGTGTTGAGCTATCGCTATGCCCCTACGCCACCACCAGAAGGGGTTTCAGAGCTTTACACACGAAGTGGATATATTCATCCGCTCTGGTCGCCTGAAGGGGAAGTGATAACAAGAATTCAGCCTTCCGATCATTATCACCACTATGGTATATGGAATCCGTGGACCAAAACTAATTTTGAAGGTCGTGAAATCGATTTTTGGAATTTGGGTGACGGAGAGGGAACCGTTCGGCATAAATCACTTCCCACTACTATTGAAGGAGATGTATATGGCGGATTTGAAGCGTTTTTAAATCATGTTGACTTAAAAGCTGAGACCCCTGATAGTGAGAAAGTGGCGCTCAATGAAAAATGGGAAATCAAGGTTTGGAATGCAGATCCGGAACAGGGCATTTGGCTGGTCGATTTTGTTTCCAGGCTTAATCCCGCTACGAAATCGCCCCTAACTATTAAAGCCTATCGCTACCAGGGATTTAGTCTTCGGGCTACCGAAAAATGGGATGATGATACTGCTACTTTGCTAACTTCAAAAGGGAAGGATAAAAGCAATGGTAATGCCACCCGGGCCCGGTGGACTGATATCAATGGCGTGTCAGAAACAGAATCGGGGACTTCCGGAATTTTGTTTATGACGCATCCGGGCAATCAAAACTTCCCTGAGCAACTTAGAATATGGCCAGAAGGAGCCAACGGCGGGGAAGAGAATGTGTACTTTAACTTTAATCCCGCCCAGGAACAGGATTGGAAGTTGAAGCCGGGTAATAGTTATAGCCTTAAATATCGCATGATGGTGTATGATGGCAAGATAAAACCCGCCGATGCAGAACGTTATTGGCAGGATTTTGGAAATCCGCCCAGGGTAGAGGTCCAAAAAAAGGTTCTCAAGGATAGTCGGGTATTAGTTTATACCAAAAATGGGGAGGGCTATGTACATGAGAATATCCCCAACAGTATTGAAGCAATAGAAGAACTTGGCAATAAATATGATTTTACGGTAGATGCTTCTGAAGATCCGGCAGACTTTACGGAAGAAAATCTTAAAAAATACGATGCTTTGATCTTTTCCAATACGAACAATGATATTTTTAATACTCCTGAGCAGGAAGAAGCCTTACAAAACTATATGAAATCAGGAGGAAACTTTGTAGGTATTCACTCAACTTCCGGAGCAGAGCGTGACTGGCCCTGGTTTTGGAGTCTGGTAGGAGGCACTTTTCACCGGCATGCTCCATTTCAGGAGTTTACGGTAAATGTGACGGATAAGACGCATCCTTCCACCTCATTCCTTCCAAATAATTGGGTACGTGAAGATGAATGCTACTATCTTAAACAGTTGAATCCCAATATAAATGTGTTGTTGCATGCGGATATGACAACAGTTGAGGATGAAGAAAAAGGCGAATATCCCGGGCAGGTTTATGGAGATAAATTTCCTTTGGCATGGTATCATGAGTTTGAAGGTGGACGTTCCTGGTATACCACATTAGGGCACAGTGTGGAGGATTACGATGATCCCGTCTTTATAAAGCATATTCTGGGCGGTATTGAATGGGCTGTATCGGGAGGATCTCTCTAATAAAATAATCAAAGCTTAATATAAATTTTAGAGTATCATTATGGATAAAAAAAATAACGATAGCAGTAAAATGTCGCGGCGTGAATATTTAAAAACATCGGCTATGGGGACAGCGGGACTCTTTTTTGCTCCTTCCATCGTACCCTCTTCGGTGATGGGGTCTAATCCGCCGAGTGAAAAGATTAACATCGGTCAGATCGGTTTTGGCCGTATTGCACGGGGGCACGATCTACCGGAGACAATGAAAAATGATGTGGCCCGCGTAGTGGCGGTGAGTGACGTAGATTTGGATCGCGCACGGGACGGCAAGGCATTCGTAGAGAAGTATTATGCCGAAAAGAAGGGCAAGGAAAATTATGTGGATGTAGATGTCTATCAGGATTACCGGGAAATGCTGGAAGATCCCGAAATTGATGCTGTTATTATTAGTACCCCGGATCACTGGCATGCCCAACCTGCTATTGAGGCAGCCCTGGCCGGGAAAGATATTTATCTGCAAAAACCGGCGTCTCTGACGGTTGAGGAGGGACGAGCCATGAGTGATATTATTCACCGAACGGGTACCGTTTTTCAAATTGGTAGCCAGCAGCGTTCGGTTAATCCATGGCCGCAGTTTAAGCAGGCATGCGAACTAGTGCGCAATGGACGTATTGGGGAACTCCAGAGGGTGGAAGTAGGCCTGCCCGGTGACCCTGGTGGTGGAAATCCGACTCCCATGTCAATTCCTGAAGGGCTTGATTATGATATGTGGCTTGGCTCCACACCTGATGTACCATACACGGAACATCGGGTACATCCCCAGGAAGATTATTCACGTCCGGGCTGGCTGCGAATAGAGGCTTATAGTGCAGGTATGATTACCGGATGGGGTGCGCATCATATTGATACAGCACATTGGGGAATGGGTGCTGAATATACGGGACCTGTTGAAGTTGAAGCTACGGCGCAGTTCCCAACAGATGATCCGAATTACAAAGGTCTTTGGAATGTTCACGGCGATTTTCAGGTAACAGCGAAGTATGCCAATGGTGTTGTAATGACCGTCGGTGGGGATAATAAACAAGGCGTTCGTTTTGAAGGATCTGACGGCTGGATCTATGTTAAACGCGGAGATGTAGGCGTTACGGACAGTGATCCGGATACTGGTGAAGAAGGTGAAGAAAAGGAGGAGCCCTTCCAGGCAAGTGATCCGAAAATTTTGGAGTCGGAAATTGGGGAGAATGAAATTCATCTTTATGAGAGTCAGGAACAGCATGATAACTGGCTGAAATGTATTAAATCCCGGGAATTAACGGTTGCTCCTGCGGAAGTAGCTCACCGATCCTGCAGTGCCTGTCTAATATCTCATATAGCAATGAAGCTGCCCCGGAAGTTGCATTGGGATCCGGTTAATGAACGCTTTAAGAATGACGATGAAGCAAATTCTATGCTTTCCCGTTCACAGCGTTCTCCCTGGGGAATCAAGTATATAGATGGACTTAAATTATAAATTTATTATTAACTAATACTGGTATTTATCATATTTGATGCCTGCTTACTACGTTAAGATAATCTTATAATGAAGGTAAGCAGGCATCTGAATTTAAAAAGAGGAAAGAAGTGAAGAACTTATCTTTAAAATCGTACGTATTTGTATTTATGCTGTCTTTAGCATTTTATTCCTGTTCAAACTCTGATTCCGATAATAATGCAAGTCCGGAAAATGAGTTTACAGGTGCCGATGACGAGGTGAAATTAATGACTGTGGATCCTGGACATTTCCATGCCGCCCTTGTTCAAAAATATGGGTATGAGCAGGTTGATTCCGTGGTGCATGTATATGCACCTGAAGGAAAAGATCTCGAATTGCATTTAGATCGGATTGAACAGTATAACAACCGCGAAGAAAATCCAACAAACTGGGTAGAAGAAGTCTATACAGGGCCCGATTTTTTTGAGAAAATGTTGGAAGAACGGCCAGGGAACGTAGTCGTGCTTTCCGGTAATAATGCTAAGAAAACACAGTATATTAAACAATCGGTAGATGCAGGACTAAATGTGTTGGCTGACAAGCCGATGGTTATTAAACCTGAGAAGTTCCCAATGCTTAAGGAGGCGCTGGCCCAAGCACAGGAAAATGATGTCCTGCTGTATGATATTATGACCGAGCGTTTTGAGATTACCACCCTTTTACAACGAAAACTTTCACAATATTCCGATGTTTTCGGGACATTGGAGAAAGGTACTCCTGAAAATCCGGCTATTACTAAAGAGAGCGTCCACTATTTCTTCAAGTATGTCTCTGGTAATCCGCTAATTCGACCCGGCTGGTTTTTTGATGTTGACCAACAGGGAGAGGCAATTGTTGATGTTTCCACTCATCTTGTCGATATGATTCTATGGGAAACGTTTCCAGGCGAGGGGATAGATACCACACAGGTAGAAGTGGTGGAAGCCGAACGCTGGGCTACCGAAATGACACCTGGTGAATTTGAAAAAGTCACTGAAATGGAGCCTTATCCTGACTACCTTGAAGAAGATTTGAATGATGAAAATAACCTGGAGGTCTATTCCAACGGCTCCTTTGTATTTAAGGTGAATGGAGTTCACGGGAAGGTCTCAGTTGAATGGGGATATGAGTCTTCTGAAGGCGGAGATACTCACTATTCAATCATGCGGGGCAGTAAGGCTAATTTAGTGATCAGACAAGGCGAAGAAGAGGACTATGTCCCCACCCTGTATGTCGAACCGGTAAATGATAATAGTGGTGATCAATACGAGGCTGCATTGCAGGATGCTATTGATGAAATTGCAGAAGAATATCCCGGCCTCTCGTTAAATGAAACATCCAATGGATGGCAGGTGGCTATACCCGATGAACACCGGGTTGGTCATGAAGCTCATTTTGCTCAGGTTACCGAGCAGTACCTGCAATATCTTGTCGACGGGGAAATTCCCGAATGGGAAAGAAAAAATATGCTAACAAAATACTATTTGACTACTCAGGCATATAAAAAGAGTCGATAAGATTAAAATAAGTAATCCTGATTTAAGAAAGCTGATAAAGCTGTAATTCCAATCCACTCATCGTCCCGTTACCGATCTTGATGAAAATATATTCCTTTAATTGATTTTGAGGGAAAGGATGACGAGTGGTTGCTGAGTAGGGATTATATTAATTCAAAAATCATCTTCAATCGAATTAGAAATTAATGCAGAAGCAACAGTGTAGTAATAATCTTTACCGATATCGGTATTTCCCGTTCTTGGTTTGTTTTCTTATTTCTTTTTCTGTGTTTTGGTCTACAGATTCGCTGGCTCAAAGTAATACAGCCATGGATAGAACCATTGAGATCAAGGCTATTTCGGGATTAAAATATGATAAGGTCCGTTTGGCGGCTGAGCCCGGCTCTACTATTCGGATTAATCTGGAGAATGACGATGAGATGATACATAATCTGCTGATTGTCAAGCCCAGTACCCGAATGGATGTAGTTAAACAGGCCGAGTCTATGGGAGAAGAGGGAGCAGAAAATAATTATGTACCCAATTCATCAGATGTTTTGGTGAGCACGCCGCTCCTCAATCCCGGCGAGGAAGCGTCAATAATATTTGAAGTACCCCAAGAAGAGGGAATCTATCCCTATGTCTGTACCTACCCAGCCCATGGAATAGTCATGTACGGGGCTATTTATGTAACCAACAGCCCGGATGAATTGCCACCAATTGAAGAAGATCCCAACATACCGGAACAGGTGCGGGATGAAATGGCAGCTTCCGATTCCATGCATCCTTATCCTTTGGAAATGCCTACACTTACCCGGCTCTTTATGCCGGAATCAAGTCCCGCTGCTATTGCCGTGGGTATGGAAAAAGACCAGTCATATAATTGGGATGCGGGC
Organism: Fodinibius salicampi; assembly: GCF_039545095.1. Classification (NCBI taxonomy): domain Bacteria; kingdom Pseudomonadati; phylum Balneolota; class Balneolia; order Balneolales; family Balneolaceae; genus Fodinibius; species Fodinibius salicampi. Next base: position 256,310 of record NZ_BAABRS010000001.1, read on the forward strand.
TACAGTTTCCTTCGCTACGCGTGGGATGGTGGATATATTGACGCTAGTGATCAATGGAATGATAAAGCCCAGGAAGTCGCAAAAGTAGTGGGAGATATCTACTATCGAAATACCACTGGTTTCCCGTTTAGGATTTCTAATCCGGACTCTATTCCGGAGCCGGATTTCCAGGGATACCGCATGGTGGATGGGTATCCACAATTTAAATATAAGATGGGAGATATTACGGTACATGAACTGATCTTACCGGCAGAAGTCACTCCCGGCTTTCAGATAAATTATATGCTGGAAAATGTACAGGAGCCGATCTGGTATATGCTAAGTGACAATGATAATGTCAGTATCGATTTTTCTGAAGGTGAAAGAGAAGGAAATCGAATAAAACTGACTCCCGAAGAAGCCAAAGAGTTTACAATATCAATTGTTTCAGAAGAGTAGGATGAAGTATAGAATACAACAAACTTATAGAGATTTTTGTAAAACCGGTCTAACCCAGTTTCATCGGTCGATTTATCAGGGACTTAGGAAATATATATTGTCACTAGTATCAAGAATTTCATCCAAAGCGATCCCAATTGCTGTCGTTCTTTTAGGAGTTCTTCTAAGTTCGGCCTGTCAGCAGGAGGATATGGAGCCCGAAGGACCGGCGTACAGCGTAGAAACTATTAAAACGCCCGAAGGATTGAGTGTGGAATCCGGAGGACTTGATTTTCTGCCTAATGGACGAATGATTGCATGTTTTCGGCGCGGTGAGGTGATGACTTATAATCCTGAGACCGAAGAATGGGATCTGTTTGCCTATGGACTGCAGGATCCCTTATGGATTAAGGCGGTTTCCGATCATGAGGTTTATGTAATGCAGCGTGCAGAGTTAACCAGAGTTACCGACACCGATAAGGATGGAAAAGGGGACCTGTATGAAACAGTTACCGATGATTTTGGCATGTCGGGGAATTATGCTGAATTTGCTTATGGACCGGAAATTGATGAGGAAGGAGATTTCTTTATCTCACTGAACACTGCTTCGGCCATGGCAGACGTATACAATATCATGCGGGGCGAGTTTTCTCCTATTGGACGAAAAGGTCGTATGTATTCAGCCGTTCCCTACAGGGGTTGGGTGCTGAAAGTAAAACCGGATGGAACAACCATTCCCTGGGCGAGTGGACTACGATCCCCAAACGGTCTTGAATTAGATGATGAGGGTAATTTATTCATTACTGATAACCAGGGCGACTGGCTCGGAACCAGTAAATTGTATCATATCAGAAAAAATCATTTTTACGGGCATGCTCCCAGCTTGGTTTGGGAAGAAGGATTTGAAAATATTGAGCCGCTGGAATTGCCCGTTCCGGTACTGGATAAAATGCGCACGGAGGCGGCCGTACAGTTTCCTCATGGATTTTTTGTAAACTCTCCCACTCAGCCCCTGATCGATCGGACCGGCGGGAAGTTTGGGCCTTTTACAGGACAGATGTTTGTTGGAGAGATGAATCATAAAAGAATAGTACGTGTAATCCTTGAAAAAGTGCAGGGAGTATTCCAGGGAGCAACTACCTCCTTTATAGATTCTACAGGATTAAATATCGGTAATAACCGGTTGTCCTTTTCTCCCGAAGGTGAGCTGTGGGTAGGTCAAACCGATCACGGATGGCCGGGGGATCAGGGAATCCAAAAGATTACCTGGAATGGTAGCGTACCCATGGAAGTCCTCAATATGAGTCTTACTGAAACGGGTTTTGAACTGACATTCACCAAGCCGGTAAATCCGGAACTCGCTTCCCAACCAGAGAACTATAATTTTGAACGATATTACTATAAGTACCATCAGGCCTATGGTTCGGATCGTTACGGTATTAAAGATATTAAGGTAACCGGAGCGGAGGTATCTGATGATCGCAAAAAAGTGACCCTGCAACTGGAAGAACTGGATTCCGATTTTATTTATGATATGCGGATTGAGAACTTAGAATCGGAGAGCGGAGATACCCTTGTACATAATAGGGTATATTATACGATCAATCGTCTGAGGTAATCATTGTAAATATGAAACAGCGAGTTCCATACACTTTTCTGGCTCCCTGCACTCGTGGGGTTGGATTCTGTATGATGCTGTGCCTTATATTGCTTACAGGCTGTTCTTCATCCCCTGAATTGCAATGGAATGAAGAAGAACATTTTCGCTGGGCGGAGGTGTCTCCGGGCTTTTGGGGAGACGCAGGATTCCAATCACTTTCGGCCTCCCAAACCAATATTCAGTTTGAGAACCAAATTTCCAAGGAGGAAATTACAGAAAACCGTCACTATTTGAATGGCTCTGGAGTGGCCGCGGGAGATATTGACGGTGATGGACTGGTTGATCTCTATTTTGCCGGTTTGAGCGGCCCGAACAAGCTGTATAAGAATTTAGGCCACATGCAGTTCAAAGATATTACCGATGAAGCAGGCATCGCTCATGAAGGATTCTATTCTACGGGAGTTGTCTTTGCTGATGTTGACAGTGATGGAGATCTCGACCTGTTAATTACGGCCATGCATAAGGAAAATGTACTGTATATCAACGATGGCTCCGGCAACTTTACGCTCAAAGAAGACAGCGGTTTGGATTCAGCTAAAGGAAGTATGACAATGGATCTCGCCGATATAGATACCGATGGGGACCTCGATCTGTATGTGACAAATTACAAAGAGCAATCAGTTAAAGATATTTATACCACCGAAGAGCTCGAGTGGAATAAAATTTTAAAAGAGCCATATAACGAACAAAATCAAACCGGACCTTTTACGCTGGTTCCTCCATTTGATGAACATTACCGCCTATTTATGACCGAAGATAACAGGCTGTCTGGGGCTGCGGAGTCGGGAGAGGAGGATGAGCTTTATATTAATGAGGGGGGGACTTTTCACAAAGTTTCGGATACGGAAAATGTTTTTCTGGATGCAGATGGAGAGCCGCTTGGATTACCTCGGGACTGGGGTTTGACAGCAAAGTTCCAGGATTTAAATGATGACGGCCTGCCCGACCTTTATGTATGCAATGACTTTTATCCCCGTGATCGAATCTGGATTAATCAAGGTGACGGTACCTTTCGTGCGATTGAATGGTCAGCTATACGCAACATGAGCTTTGCCGCTATGGGTGTGGACTTTTCTGATATTAATCGTGACGGACACCTGGATATTTTTGTTACTGAGATGCTGAGTCCAAAGCATGAGCGCCGTCTTCGTCAGGCAGGTTCGGACGATCCCACACCGGATCGTACTGATATGATAAAAGCCATTCCCCAGTACAACCGTAATTCCATGTATCTGAAAAGAGAGGATGAGACCTACACAGAAATCTCATACTACACTAATACTGAGGCCACAGAATGGTCTTGGGCTACCCGTTTTATGGATATCAACCTCGATGGGTACGAGGACCTGATTGTAAATACCGGTTTTACCTACGATATACTGGATATTGATACGCAGACAGGAATGATTCGTGACGGCCGCAATATGGATGAGGATTATGATGAGTTGGTGAACCGGGCCCCATCACTGGAACTTGAGAATAAATTCCTCATGAATAACGGTGATCTTAGCTTTAAGGATCAGAGCACCGAGTGGGGATTCCGGGAAGCGGATGTTTCACACGGTCTAGCCACAGCCGATTTAGATAACGATGGAGATTTAGATTTTGTCAGTAATCGCCTTAATAAATCGGCCGCTGTATTTGAAAATAAAACCAATGCCCCCCGCATTTTAGTACGGTTAAAGAGAAAAAAATCCAATAGCCGAGGCATCGGAGCTAAGGTCAGGTTGAAAGGCGGGGAAATGCCACAGGAAAAACAACTATCTGCCGGGGGCGACTACCTTTCTGGATCTACTCCGGTTGCGATGTTTGCGGCAACTGAAGATACTAACTATATCATTGAGGTAGTTTGGCCAGACGGATTGAAAAGTCGGATCAAAAATGTGAAATCCAACAGAATTTATGAGATCAATAAGTCGTGGGCTCAACCGGCAGAGAATACAGCCGATAGTTCTATAGCCGATCAGCAACCAATCTTTCAAGACGTCTCAGACCGTATCGCCCATACTCATCATGAAGACCCGTTTAACGATTCGGAGTTACAGCCGCTTTTGCCGGTAAAACTTAGTCAGCTGGGTCCGGGTGTTAGCTGGATGGATATCAATAATGATGGTAATGACGACCTGATTATCGCTTCGGGAAAGGGAGGGGTACCGGGCGTATTTGCAAGCCAGGGAGACGGTTCATTTAAACCTTTAGACCAACCTCCTTTTAATGATATCGCACCGGGTGATCAGACTACCATACTCGGATGGGATACAGAAGAAGGCTTCCATTTATTTGTAGGGAGTGCCAATTATGAACAGGGAAATCCACAAGTGCCCGCAGCTTTCCATTATCGAATGTCAGGTTCTGGAATTGAGCAGACTGAGAGTCTATCAAATTACTCTACTACAGGAGCGATGGCAGCTGCGGATTACGATAACGACGGAGATATTGACCTGTTTCTCGGGGGAAGGTTTGTACCGGCCCATTATCCCCGAAACGCCACTTCACGGCTGTTTACCAATGAGAATGGGTCCTTTGTACTTGATCGGGTCAATTCGCAAAAATTAGCCGAAGTCGGTCTTATTACTGGTGCCGTATTTACCGATTATGATGGGGATGGAGATCAGGACCTGTTATTTAGCCGCGAATGGGACTCTATTATGCTTATGGAAAATGAAGATGGTGTTTTTAATGATGTTTCAAAACGTGAGGGGCTCGAAGAATATAAGGGATGGTGGAGTGGTATAGCCACCGGGGACTTTAACAATGATGGTCGGCCCGATATCATCGCTGCCAATTGGGGATTGAACAGCACCTATCAGTTGGCTAACGATAATCCACTGCGAATGTATTATGATGATTTTAACGGTGATCGCCGCGTAGACATCATCGAAGCATACACAAATAGTGAAGGTTCCTACGTGCCTGCAAAGCGATTATATGAATATAATTCACTTCCGGTTATAACAAACCAGGTAGATAGTTATCAAGCATTTGCAAATTCTACATTGCAGGATATTTTTGGTGATCGATTGCCACAAATTCCATATAAGGAGATAAACACACTGCAACATATGCTGTTCATTAATACGGATGAAGGATTTAAAGCTCAGCCATTGCCAAAAGAGTCACAATTTACGGCCGGATTTCATGTTGGAGTGGCTGATTTTAATAACGACGGGAACGAAGATCTCTTTATGAGCCAAAACTTCTTTGGAGTACCGCGTCAGGTTCCTAGGCTAGATGGAGGGCGGGGATTATGGCTGCAGGGAGACGGACAGGGAAATTTCACTAAGGTGCCAAGTAACAGATCCGGTATTAAAATTTACGGTGAGCAGCGGGGTGCCGCTTTCAGTGATTACAACAGTGATGGGAAAGTAGATTTTGTTGCATCTCAGAATAATGCAGAAACTAAGTTATACGTGAATCAAACAGATAAAAGCGGGTATCGTATTAAACTCAAAGGTCCTGCTCAAAACAGAAATGGAATCGGTTCTGCTATACGACTCGTATATAGTGATGGAGAAAAGGGGCCGGTTCGTGAAATACAGAGTGGTTCTGGCTATTGGTCACAAAATAGCTTCACCCAGGTTTTGGGAATTCAATCTGGTAAAGAAGTTCATAGCATTGAAGTTAAATGGCAGGATGGTACCCGGAAAACAGTCACTGTAAAAGAGGGACAAAGAGAATATCAAGTTTCCTACAAGGAATAGATTATATATGAACATATAATTCAAAGTATTATAAAAACGGTCTCACTCAGAAAAGAGTGAACCGGGAACTATTATTATCAGAGCAAAACCAAATGGTTAAACTCAGATCAGATAATTATTAAGAGCGAAAAATAAAAACTTGCAATAAAATTTATAGAGTTTTGACCAAAATGATAATTAAGTTACTAAATTTATACAGGAATATGCTTTAGATCCTCAATAAGAATAAGGTTAAAGTCGACAGGTTTTTTTTCGAGCAGTGCCTGACCGATTTCTTTTAAATTTTGATACAGGTAAATGACAATGATGCCTTACCAGGTAATACTTTTTTTATTATTGGTTGTGGGATGTGAAAATAATAACCCCGCTGAACCGGAAAAATCGAACGAAATAAAAGCAGATGCTTCAACCATTAATTTAGCTGTGGATGAGCAGATTATACGAGGCTTCGGAGCTGCTAATATCGTTGGATGGCGACCGGATATGACCAACTCCGAAATTGAAAAAGCATTCGGTGCTGGTGAAGGGCAACTGGGTTTTACTATCCTTCGCCTGAAGATACATCCTGATCCCTCTCAGTGGCAGCAGAGTGTATCTGCGGCAAGGAAAGCGTACAACATGGGAGTTAAAATCATTGCAGCCCCTTGGAACGCCCCGGATGATATGCTTATTCTTGGTACAGAAAAAGATACAGTAGCTGCTGACAAATACGATGAATATGCCGCTCATCTGGAATCATTTAGAGATTATATGTCAGATAATGGAGTCCCGATCTATGCGATCTCAATTCAAAATGAACCAGACTATGCCAATACTTGGACAGGGTGGAGCCCGGAGGGTATGCTTACCTTCATGAAGAATCATGCCGATGTTATAGATACCCGGATTATGGCTCCTGAGTCCTTTCAGTTCAGGAGAAATATGTCGGACCCTATACTTAACGATCCGCAGGCAGTTGGGAATATCGATATCGTCGGCGGTCACATTTATGGAGGAGGACTTGAACCTTATCCTCTGGCCGAAGAGAAAGGAAAGGAGGTGTGGATGACCGAGCACTACACCACAAGTGACCGGTCTGGGAACCTTTGGCCCGATGCGCTTGAAGTGGGCCATGAAATCCATCAGGTAATGCGTGCGAATATGAATGCCTATATCTGGTGGTATATCGTCCGGTATTACGGCCCAATCGGCGATGGGGAGGAAAATAGAACTAAAGGCGAAATCACAAAGCGGGGCTATGTGATGTCGCACTATTCCCGTTTTGTTCGTCCCGGATACCATCGGTTAGCAGCTGATGAAAATCCCAAAGGAGAGATTTACATCACCGCATATCAGGGAGACGACAAGGTCGTTGTGGTAGCTGTAAATATGGGTTCGTATGACCGTGAACAGCAGTTTGTTTTGGAGAACCGTGACCGTACCATCATTTCCATGACGCCCTACGTGACCTCAGAAACACAAAGTATGGCAAAAGGCGAGCCACTCACTGTTTCAGATGAGTATGGTACGTTCACATATGAAATTCCAACCAACAGTATTGTAACCTTTGTTGAAGAATAGCTGATCAAATAATCTATCCGTTATGTTTACAACCAATCCATCATTCAGCATTATGAATGCTACTACCACACTCTTTAGAAACCTCAGTTTAACCTGTCTGTTGGTTTTTAGCCTTGCACTAACTGTCGCAGCGCAGCAAACGAGCGGACTAGCATCCGAAATTATTACAACTCAGCCTCAGTCTGATGTTGATTTTCCTATTGTCAGTGAGGGTGCCGAGGCATCGCCGCTGCGGTATGATGCCAACGATTATGAAGGTGTAGTCCGTGCCATTTGCGACCTTCAATCGGATATTGATACGGTTACTGGGATGCAACCAGAACTAGTGACCTCGGAAAGTTCGGCCGGGCATCAAATTATCATCGGCACGCTGGGTAAAAGCGAGGTGATCGATCAGCTTGTCACAGAAGGTAAATTGGATGATAAAGATCTGAAAGATAAGTGGGAGAGTTTCGTTATTACAACAGTAGAAAATCCAAGTACCGGCGGAGACCAGGCACTGGTTATTGCTGGCAGCAATGAGCGGGGGACTATTTATGGAATTTACGAATTATCAAAGCAGCTGGGTGTATCTCCCTGGTACTGGTGGGCCGATGTACCAGTCGATCAGCGTGCTTCAGCATATGCTTCTAGTGGGTACTACACATCTGGCGAGCCGGCCGTAAAGTATCGCGGTATCTTTATTAATGATGAAGAACCTGCGTTCGGCGGCTGGGCACGGGAGAAGTTCGGCGGCATCAACAGCGATATGTATAAGCATGTATTCGAACTTATTCTGCGGTTGCGCGGGAACTATATGTGGCCAGCCATGTGGGGTAAAGCGTTTAACGAAGACGATCCCAAAAATCCGGAGTTGGCGGATAAATACGGCATTGTAATGGGCACGTCTCACCACGAGCCGATGATGCGGGCTCAGGCGGAATGGTCGGCCCATGGGGATGAATACAATAACGGGGAATGGAACTACCTCACAAATGAAGAAGGGCTAAAACAGTTCTGGATAAATGGCTTTGAGCGAAATCATGAATATGAGAACCTCGTCACGCTGGGCATGCGGGGGGACGGCGATATGGAAATGGAGGGCACCGGAAGCCTGCAGAAAAATATCGATCTCATGGAAAAAATTATCGCCGACCAGCGCGATATCATTGAAAATGTCACTGGTAAATCGGCCTCCGAAACCCCGCAGGTGTGGGCGCTCTACAAAGAGGTGCTGCAATATTACGAGCAGGGGATGGAAGTGCCTGACGATGTGATTATACTTCTGGCCGACGACAACTGGGGCGATGTTCGTAAGCTGCCAGAACTGAATGAGGAGAAGCATCCTGGAGGGTACGGCATGTACTATCACGTTGATTACCACGGCGCTCCGCGTTCATACCGCTGGCTCAACATGAATCAGCTTCCGCACATGTGGGAGCAGTTGCAGCTTACCTATGATTATGGGGTGGATAAGGTATGGATTCTGAATGTGGGTGACATTAAACCGATGGAATATCCCACTACCTTTTTCCTGGATATGGCCTGGAATCCTGAGTCGTTTAATGCCCATAATCTTAAGGATTATGCAGAGAAATTTCTTGAGGATAAGATAGGAGCCGACAGAGCAGAAGAAGCGGCTGATATCTTAACCACCGCTTCCAAGTTTAACAGCCGTATAACTGCGGAACTGCTGGATGAGAATACCTTTAACCTGCAGAGTGGGGAGTTTCAGCAGGTACGCGATTCGTATCTGGCACTGGAAGCCCGGGCACTGCGTCAGTATAAAGACCTGCCCAAGCGCTATGAGGATGTCTATTACCAGCTCATACTCTTTCCTGTACAGGCGATGGCCAACCTGTATGATATGTACTATGCCCTTGCCATGAATAAGAAACTGGCGGCTGAAAATGACTTGCGAGCCAACTACTGGGCCGACCATGTAGTCGAGGCGTTCAAGCGGGATTCCGCACTCACTGAAGAATTCCATCAGATAGCCGATGGTAAGTGGAACCATATGATGGATCAGACCCATATTGGATATGAGTCATGGACACAGCCGAAGGGGGGTGACCAGATGCCTGAAGTGAACCGCGTGGATTCAAGCGAAGCCACTCAAGGCGGTTATATCTTTAACGAAGCAAATAATGATGTAGTGGTGATGGAAGCGGAACACTACTATGAAAATGAAGCTGCTGACAATGCCAAATGGACCGTAATACCTGATCTCGGGCGTACGCTCTCCGGTATCGCTCTGATGCCGTATACCGAACAGACCGATGGTGCTTCGCTTACGTATAGATTCAATCTCGATACCGAGGCTGACAGCGTTAAGTTGCGTACAATATTCGGCACTACGCTTCCATTTAACGGGGAAGGGCACCATGTTGCCGCTTCGCTGAACGGAGGAGAAGAGGTAGTCTGGAATATCAACGAAAATCTGACATGGGAGAATAACTATTCACTAATGTATCCTACGGCAGCTGCGCGGATCATCGAAACCGAACAGACTATGGCGCTGCCGGAAAGCAGTGACGATACCCATAGGCTGACGATTCGTCCATTAGACCCGGGGGTGGTGTTCCATAAGATGATTATTGACGAAGGCGGCTACGTTGAAACATTCCTCAAGATGTCGGAAAGCTCCTATGTAAAAGAGTAATAACTAAGAGTACCTCCTTAGAAAAGGAGGACAGGAGGATTGATTTAGTCTGCTCCTGTTACTACCAACATCAATTTCAAGATTATGTACTTAAACGTTCCCAGAAATTTAGCCCTGAATCAGGGCTGCGGCCGGGATTCTGCCCCGCCTGCAGTTGAGCAAACCACAGCATCAGCTGCGTCTGATCCCAAATTCGACTGGTTTAAATATGAAGGTAATGACCCTGTCTATCAGCACCTGTCGGTTGGCGAGAATGAGTTTATCAATCCGATTAACGCCGGTTTTTACCCCGATCCGAGTATTGTACGCGTAGAGGATGACTACTACATGGTGTATTCATCCTTTATCTACTTTGCGGGTACGGTAATCGCTATGTACGCGTATGAAGACAATAAGTACTAATCATTATAAAAATCATGAGAACCTTAATTGAAATCGTATGAGGAAATATGCGCAACAAAAAAAATGACAGAACAAAAGTAGACCATCTTTTTTCTGACAGCAGAGGGGGCATGATGGTACTGCTTGCACTTCTGTTTGTTATTTCATCCTGCACCAACAGTGCGAATAATTCTGCTGGTCAGAACAGATCGTGGATCGGTACGTGGTCGAGTTCTCAACAGTTGGTGGAACCGCGTAATATGCCACCGGAGCCGGGACTTGAAAATAATACGCTACGGCAGGTGGTACACGTTTCGCTTGGCGGAGACTCTCTGCGTGTTACTTTCTCCAATACATATGGCAATGCGCCTCTAACCCTGAATGAAGTGCACCTCGCCGTTTCGGATGACAGCAGTGCTATTAGGCCCGAAACCGACCAGACACTATACTTCGATGGAAAGAAACAGGTGACAATTAACCCGGATACGACCGCTACTACCGATCCTTTTGCTTTCGACCTGCAACCGCAGAGTAATGTGACTATTACTATTCATTACGGACAGGTGCCTTCCGACCTGACCGGGCATCCGGGATCGCGGACCACATCATATGTAGTAGAAGGTAACCAGCTTTCAGCCACTGCTTTTGATAGTTCCGGTCAGAAAAACCGCTGGTATACCATTCGCAGCATTGAGGTGCTGGCACCCGATTCGGCTGCCAGTGTTATCGCTCTGGGTAATTCTATTACCGACGGGCGTTCATCCGGAATCAACAAACAGGCCCGGTGGACCGACTACTTGGCCCGCAGGTTGCAGGCCAATCCTGAAACCAGCCATATATCAGTGCTGAACCAAGGGATAGGAGGTAACTGTGTGCTCAAAGACTGTCTTGGTCCTTCCGCACTGAGTCGTTTCCAGGAGGATGTACTGAATCAGCCGAAAGCTAAATGGCTGATCATCATGGAGGGCGTCAATGATATCGGCGGTTCTCAGGGGGCGGAAGGAGCAGCCCAAGTTGCCGAGAATCTGATCGATGCCTATAAAACGATGATCGACAAGGCCCATGATCACGATATGAAAATATACGGTGCAACGATTACGCCATTTGGAGGATCATTTTACGATTCACCACCAAAACGGGAAGTGTGGAAAAAAGTCAATGAATGGATACGAACTAGTGGACACTTCGATGCTGTTATCGATTTCGCTGCAGCCCTCCGTGATCCGGAGCAACCCACGCGATTATTGCCTAAAGCTGACTCTGGCGACCATCTTCACCCAAGCCCCCAGGGCTACCAGATGATGGCAAAGGCCATCGATCTGAAACTTTTTAAAAAAGACTCCTGATGAAATTGTTGATACAGTATAGCTTGTCTATATTTCTGATGGTATGCTTTTTGATCAGTTGAAGTAACATTTGAAGTGAACCTGTAAAAGAAGTTTGTAACATGGAAGTCAAGTGGTAGGATGGCTCCCGGGAAATCGTCGCTGTAAAAAATGGGAAGAAAGAATATAAAATTAACTATAATGAATAGATATAACTGAATTTGAAGGGAATATTTATACAAATAATCACAAGGTTAGGCCTATTATGATACTCAAAATATACAGATACCTATTGGTGTTATTGCTTTTAGTAGCGGGACTTGGTGTGCAGCATCTAGAGGCCGATGATGGTTATCGACTCTGGTTGCGATATGATCAGATTTCAAATGAAGAGGTACGTGAGCAATATCGATCGTCTATTGGAGAAGTTGTTTTAAATGATAATTCAGATACCTTTGCACTGATCAAAGAAGAAATTACCAAGGGACTAAGCGGTCTGCTGGGGAAGGATATTCCGGTTAACAGTCAGGTAACTGATAATCCATCCCTGATCATTGGGACCCCCTCCAACTCAAATGTGATTTCATCTCTTGATCTAACTGAAAAACTAAAGTCTGTTGGAAATGAGGGCTTTTTAATTGAACAACACGAGATAGATGGAGAAAATCATTTCATAATTGCCTCAAGTACGGATATAGGAGCTCTTTACGGTACCTTCCATTTTTTGCGATTGCTTCAGACGCATAAGGATTTGCAGGATATCGCCATTGAAAGTGCACCCAAAATCCAACACCGCGTTTTAAACCACTGGGATAACCTGGATCGTACTGTTGAACGCGGATATGCCGGTCTCTCATTGTGGGAATGGAAGACATTGCCAAATTATGAGGATCCACGATATAAAGACTATGCCCGGGCCAATGCATCTATTGGTATTAACGGAACGGTGCTCAATAATGTGAATGCCAATCCAAATATGCTAACCGAACAGTATATCAAAAAAGCGGCTAAGCTTGCTGATATATTTCGTCCATACGGAATTACCGTATATTTTTCGGCTAATTTTTTTGCTCCAAGCCGTATTGGAGGACTTGAGAACTCGGATCCGCTGAATCCCAAAGTACAGCAGTGGTGGAAAGATAAGGTTGATCAAATTTATAAACATATTCCGGATTTTGGGGGATTTCTTGTTAAAGCCAACTCTGAAGGGCAGCCCGGTCCCCAGGACTATGGCCGTTCTCATGCGGAAGGGGCAAACGTATTGGCCGAAGCACTGGCTCCCCACGATGGCATAGTGATGTGGCGGGCCTTTGTGTATAGTCCCGAGCAAGAAGATCGCTTTAGAGAAGGCTATGATGAGTTTGTGCCGCTGGACGGAGAATTCGCTGATAATGTAATATTGCAGGTCAAAAATGGTCCCATCGATTTTCAGCCGCGCGAGCCATTTCATCCGCTTTTTGGAGCCCTTCCTGAAACAAATACGATGATGGAGCTACAGATTACACAGGAATATTTTGGATTCAGCAACCATCTGGCATATCTGGGTCCGCTGTATACCGAAGCCATAAACGCCGATACCTATGCCAAGGGGGAAGGATCAACGGTTGCCAAGGTTATCGATGGAGAAGTATTTAATTATGAGCATACAGGGATTGCAGGGGTTGCTAATACCGGCACTAACCGTAACTGGACCGGACATCCCTTTGGACAATCGAATTGGTATGCTTTTGGACGGCTGGCATGGGATCATACCTTAACGGCAGAAGAAATCGCTGACAATTGGATTCGAATGACATTCTCGCATGAACAGGATCTTATGGAGCCGGTCAAAGAGATCATGATGATGTCGCGTGAGGCAGGAGTGCGTTATAGAAATCCGCTCGGACTTACCCATCTGTATGCTCAGGGACATCACTATGGTCCGGCCCCCTGGACTTCAGAATTATCCCGTCCTGACTGGACCGCCGTCTATTATCACAAAGCTGACGAAGAGGGCATCGGTTTTGATCGCACAGAAACAGGATCGAATGCGATAGAACAATATCATCCACCAGTGAAGGAAAAGTTTGACGAATTGGAAGATACGCCTGAAGAATACCTTCTTTGGTTTCATCACGTAAGTTGGGATCATGAAATGTCTACCGGCCGGACACTTTGGGAAGAGCTTGTCCATCGCTATTACCAAGGGGTGGAGGACGTTCGGGAAATGCAGCGAAAATGGGCCTCCGTTGAAGGACTAATTGATCAGGAGCGGTACGATCATGTGGAATCTTTGCTTGAAATACAGGAAGAAGATGCCATATGGTGGAGGAATGCCTGTGTGCTTTATTTCCAGACGCATTCGGGTAAGCCCATTCCCGAAGGATATGAAAAGCCTGAACACTCACTTGAGTATTATAAAGAGCTGGAGGAAACGCACCATATTGCCCGGTTCTGACAGCTCCCGAAGCAAAAATGGACAGTGAGTAAAAAGCCGGGAGGATCTGATTAAAAAAATTATCGGTCTAGAAGTGGTTTCATAGGTGATCCACCAGATTTAATTTGGGTTTACTATAAAACTATGTTTTTATTTAATATAGACACTGATTGTGTAAACGATTGTACATAATAATGAACACTAGGAACTGAAATAATAGCGGATGACTGCTGACTGCAAGATTATTTGAGAGGGCGCAGTTTAAGCATTAAATAAATAATTGAAATCAGAAATAAAGTAAACGGGATTATGAATAGGGAATATTCTTTTACGTGGGGACACTTGCTGTTACCCATACTTTTATTTGTAGTATTATCCTGTCAGAAGTCGGTGACTGAGAACTCCGAAAAACTTCCCGCCCTGAAAGAGGTTTACAAAGATCATTTTGTTATAGGTGCGGCCTTAAATCAAAATCAGGTTGATAATCCCAACTCCAAGGCCATGGAATTAGTAAAGCAGCAATTCAATTCCATAACCCCTGAAAATCTTTTAAAGTGGGAATCTGTCCACCCTGAGCCAGACAGTTTTAACTTTCAGCCTGCTGATCAGTATACACAGTTTGGTGAAAACCAAGGGATGTTTACAGTGGGGCATACCCTGGTTTGGCATAACCAGACCCCGGATTGGGTCTTTACGGATCAGGAAGGAGAGGAATTAAATCGCAGTGATCTTCTCAAGCGAATGGAGAACCATATTTCTGCTGTGGCAGGAAAATACAGCGGAAAGATTGATGGCTGGGACGTAGTTAACGAGGCTTTCGAAGATGACGGCACCTTTAGGGAAACCGAGTGGTATAAGATAATCGGTGAGGACTATATCGAACAGGCTTTCCAGTTTGCTCACAAAGCAGATTCAAACGCTCAGCTGTATTACAATGATTATAACCTGTGGAAACCGGAAAAGAGAGATGCTGTTATAGCCCTTGTTAAAGATCTTCAGTCAAAAGGGATTAAGATAGATGGGGTAGGCATGCAGTCTCACCTGGGACTTGAAGACCCGTCTGTTGAACAAGTTGAAGCCAGTATTGAGGCGTTTTCAACACTTGGTATAGATGTTATGATCACCGAACTGGATATAAATGTTACCAGAACCCTGATCGATAAAGATATAGAATTTGAAGGAGCGCTTCCTGATTCACTCCAACAGCAATTGGCGTCCCGTTATGCCGATCTATTTAATCTCTTCGATAAACACAAAGATAAAATATCACGAGTAACATTTTGGGGCGTTAATGACGGCCAGTCGTGGCTCAACTACCGCGACGATAGCAATAGAAGAAACTATCCCTTACTGTTTGATCGTGAAAATGAACCTAAATCAGCTTTCTATTCTGTAATTGAGGTAGTGAATGAAGAGATGTAGTATATAAACTATATATTATTAGGATAACAGGCATTTAAAAAATAAAACCTTAATAAAATCGAGTGAGGTAAAAACTATGAAAAGTAAAGTTACCTTATTACTTATAACTATATTAATTCTAGGATTCGGGCAGGGAGTGGTTGCTCAAGATAAACCGCTATACCTGGATCCGGATCAACCTACGGAGGAAAGGGTTGATGACCTGATTCAAAGGATGACGCTTGAAGAAAAAGCATCGCAAATGCAACACGACTCTCCTGCGATTCCACGATTAGAGGTTCCAAAATATAATTGGTGGAATGAAGCACTCCATGGAGTCGGCCGATCCGGTGTGGCAACAGTTTTTCCGCAAGCCATTGCAATGGGAGCTACCTTTGATAAAGATTTGATCCATGAGGTAGCTACCGCTATTTCTGACGAGGCACGAGCCATGTATAATATTTCCGTCGAAAAGGGATACCGTCAACAATACGCAGGATTAACCTTTTGGACTCCTAATGTAAATATTTTCAGAGATCCCCGTTGGGGAAGAGGGCAAGAAACGTATGGTGAGGATCCCTTCCTGATGTCTGAAATGGGAGTAGCATTTGTAGAAGGATTGCAGGGCGATCATCCCGAATATATGAAAGCTGCAGCCGGAGCCAAACATTTTGCTGTGCATAGTGGTCCGGAACGACTACGCCATGAATTTAATGCAGAGGCATCTAAGAAAGATATGTATGAAACCTACCTGCCAGCCTTTGAAGCTGCAGTTAATGCTGGGGTGGAAACCGTCATGTGTGCCTATAATGCAACCAATGGCGCCCCGGCTTGCGCCAGCGATGAGCTATTAAATGAGATACTTCGACAAGAATGGGGATTTGACGGTCATATTGTCTCAGATTGTTACGCACTTGAGGACTTATATACAGAAGGAGCTCATAATGTTGTTGAGGGAGAAAAAGAAGCAGCAGCCCTGGCTTTGGAAACCGGCGTTAATCTCAATTGTGGAAGTACCTATTCAACGCTGCCCCAGGCAGTGGAAGCGGGCTTGATTAGTGAAGATAAAATTGATGAAGTACTTAAACCATTACTGACTACCCGGTTTAAACTGGGCATGTTCGATCCATCCGAAATGAACCCTTATAACGAATTATCTGAGGATGTAATTAATAGCCCTGAACATCGCAGACTGTCCAGGGAAACAGCAGTTAAATCTATCGTGATGCTCAAAAATGACGGTGTGCTGCCCCTTGAAAATGATTTATCCCGGTATTTTGTAACGGGTCCCAATGCTACGAGTATTGAGGCTCTTATTGCAAACTACTACGGCATTAATGATCAGATGGTAACCATATTGGAAGGATTAGCCGGAGCCATAGAGCCTGGCAGCCAAATGCCTTATGAACAAGGGGTCTTATTGGACCGCGAAAATGTGAATCCCATTGACTGGGCCAGCCCGAATGCGAGTATTTCTGATGTTACGTTTATGGTTATGGGCATTAACAGCTTACTTGAAGGAGAAGAGGGAGCATCTATTGCCTCGCCTCATTATGGTGATCGTCTGGATTACAACTTACCCCAAAACCAGATCGATTACCTTGAAAAATTGACCGAAGGGAATGACAATCCGGTTGTAGCAATTATAACGGGAGGAAGTCCCATGAATCTAGCTAAAGTTCATGAGCTGGCTGATGCAGTATTGCTAGTCTGGTATCCCGGACAGGAGGGGGGAAATGCCGTTGCGGATGTGGTATTCGGAAAAGAGTCGCCATCGGGCCGGCTTCCGCTTACATTTCCAAAATCATTGGATCAACTTCCTCCCTATGAAGACTATTCTATGGAAGGCCGAACCTACCGGTATATGGAAGAAGAACCGTTATATCCGTTTGGATTTGGACTCAGCTATACAGAATTTGAATATTCTGATATCGAATTATCTTCAGCAAGCTTAACGGAAGGGGATTCCGTAACAGCCAAAGCAACGGTAACGAATGTCGGAGATGTTGAATCCGATGAGGTTGTTCAGCTTTATATATCCGATCTGGAAGCCTCAGTGAGGGTACCTATACACTCCTTAAAAGGGGCAGAACGCATCAGCCTGAATCCGGGTGAATCAACCGAAGTTGAATTTGAGATTAACTCAGAGTTGCTGGAATTGGTTAATGAAGAGGGAGAAAGACAACTAGAACCGGGAGAATTCCAGATCACAATAGGTGGTTCCGTTCCCACTGAACGCAGCATGGAATTAGGAGCTCCAGAACCTGTGGAAACTATACTCCGGGTTGAGCAATGATTTATTATTAGTACGAATATGCTGTACTAAACATCCTCTTTAACCCCATGTCCTTTGTGTAAGGATATGGGGTTATATTATTTATTGGTTCCAAATCTCTATGTGACACCAATAAAGCTTTGAAAAGTACTGAACCTATACCAGGTAGAGAAATAAACTGCCAATTAGAACTTGGTTGCCAATATTTAAGATAATCGGATGGGCAGGAAGACAAGATGAATTTGATTTAATAAGATTGGTCAATGTTAGTTGTGTATAGTATTTTCTTTCAGAAAAATGCTTCTTGGCAGCATGATAATGAAGGAAATGAAATCCGGTTACCTCGATAGGGGTTTGTGTTTCTGGGGTATTTTTTTTAAATAACCAACCAATCATTAGGGATAATCTGTTTAAGCTAAAATAATTCAATTTTTGATATGCTGCTTTAGCTAAAGGCAGCATAATTTTTTCAGATAATACTTAACCGGTTAAATATGGCTACTAAGAAGTTAAAATTAGGCTTCATATTTCATTGTTTATAGCAAGTAGAAGGGATTTAAAATTAATTAAGAATACTTAGGTAAGATGAAAATAGAGCATTTTGCGATAAATGTTGAACAACCCCTGGAAGTGGCTGACTGGTATGTCAGGCATCTGGGATTTGAGATTGTGAAGCAAGATTCAGAACCACCGTATACAACTTTTCTTGCTGACGATGAGGGACGCGTAATGATTGAGGTCTATAATAATCCTTCCGATAAGGTCCCGGATTATTCAAACATGGATCCGTTGATTCTGCACCTGGCAATGGTTTCTAAAGATCCGGCAGAAGATAAGAAGCGATTAATTGAGGCGGGGGCGAAAGAGGTAAGCGACGAGATACTGGAGGATGGATCGCATTTAGTAATGCTAAGGGATCCCTGGGGATTTTCAATACAGCTATGTAAGCGTTCTACTCATATGTTAAGGAAGGGAGATTAGCTAGCTATTTATTTGAATCAGGTGAAAAAGAGAATCATTGCTATAAAAACCACAGTGTGAATGGTAGTAATTTTTGGAAGCAGATATATGCAACAACTTAATATATAATAAAATGTAAGTTATGCTCGAAAGGAAATGGAACCGAATTAGAAGTATTTCATTAAAAGTGAGGTCTGGTGTTAAAGTTTTTGCGGGCTGCCTGATACTCAGCTTGTTTGTGCCAGGAATGGTATATCAGCCCAAGCCGGTTACCCTGTATTTAATAGGCGATTCCACCATGTCCGAGAAAGAAGTGCAAGCCTATCCTGAAACTGGGTGGGGGATGCCGTTTAAATATTATTTTGATAAAGGAGTAGTGGTGGAAAACCATGCCCGGAATGGACGGAGTACTCGTACCTTTTTGGATGAGGGTCGTTGGGAGCCTATCCTTTCTAATTTAAAAAAGGGCGATTATGTCTTTATCCAGTTTGGCCACAATGATGAGGTACAGAGCAAGGAACAATCCACTACGCCGGAGGAGTTCCAGGCCAACCTGGCAAAATATGTAACGGAAACCAGATCTCGCGGAGGCAAGCCGGTTTTGTTGACTCCCATCGCCCGTCGCCATTTTGATGAGGATGGACAGCTTATCGATACCCACCACCAGTATTCGGAACTGGTAAGAGAAGTAGCTCGCAAATTTGAAGTATCGCTGATCGATATGGATCAAAGAAGCCAGAAACTATTAAAGGCTTTGGGGCCAGAAAAATCAGTTTTTCTGTATCTGCATTTGGATGTGGGACAAAACCCTAATTATCCTGATGGTGTGAAGGATAATACACATTTCAGCGAATTGGGAGCCCGTATGATGGCAGAGCTAGCTCTTAAAGGTATTAGAGATCTGAATTTGGAGCTGGCTTCACATATTCCAAAGTAATAGCTATAACTTTCAATTTTATTTGAGTTTTAATTTTAATATATCTGAGATTATGTCTAATCCAACAATAAGAAGTAACGGGATTTACTCAAAGCAATTATACACGGTAATTTTATTTTTGGCAGTATTAATAACGGTAACATGCGAGGCGATGGCGCAAGAAAATCAGGTGCCTGAAGATATCGCCCCCATTAATACTCCATTTGATATGGCGGAAGTTGAACGCCCTTCCTTTCCGGACAGAACTTTTGATATCCGGGATTATGGAGCGCAGCAAATGCAGGGAGAGAATCCGTTTGAAAATACGGATGCCATCCACAAAGCTATCGAAGCCGCTCACCAAGCGGGCGGGGGAAAAGTATTGATCCCCAAAGGAGAATGGTTGAGCGCTCCCATTCATCTTAAAAGTAATATAAACCTGCATGTAGCGGAGGGGGCTACGGTCTATTTTAGTACTGACAAAGAGGATTATTTGCCGGTAGTAAGGCAGCGCCATGAAGGGGTGGAAGCTTATAATTATTCTCCCATGATTTATGCATATAAGCTTAATAATGTTGCAGTAACAGGTAAGGGAGCACTGGATGCCCAGGGCGACCATTGGTGGGAATGGGCGGAAGGTAAAGACTTTGGTGAGCGCACGGAAGTTACCAAAGTTCCCCTGTCACGGCGCGCCTACGGAAAGGGGGCGGGACTGGAAGGCATGCGTCCTAATTTCCTGATTTTCTGGAAGTCTGAGGATATCCTGGTGGAAGGAATCACCCTGAAGGATTCTCCGATGTGGAATGTTCATTTAGTGTATAGCAACAGGGCCATTGTCCGGGATGTCACCGTAAACAGCTTGCGCGCTCCCAATGGGGATGGTGTGGTACTGGACTCTGCCAGTGATGTGTTGGTAGAGTATAATCATTTCCAAACCGGAGATGACGCTGTTGTACTGAAATCCGGGGTTAATGAAGAGGCCCTAAAGCTCGATATCCCAACTCAGAATATCGTGGTACGGAACTTCGAAGCTCGTAATGTACGTACCGGCAGTGGAGGAATTGTTTTCGGAAGCGAAACCTCCGGTGGTATCAGAAATGTGTATGTACATGACGCCTATTTTGAAGGTTCTGACCGGGGCATCCGTTTTAAGACTGAACGGGGACGCGGCAATGTGATTGAGAATATTTATATCCGTGATATTGAAATGAAGGATATCGACAGCCAGGCGATAAACTTTAATACCTATTACTCCGGTCCGGGATTAACGGGACCATCACCGCTGATCCGAAATATTGATATCCGTAATATCCAGATTGACGGTGTACCGGAACCCATAGTGTTAATGGGTTTGCCGGAGAAGTGGCTGGAAAATATCAATCTACAGGATATTCGCGTCATTAATGCCGAAGAAGGCGCGCGAATTACCCGCGTAAAGAATCTCACGATGAAAAATGTCGAGATTAGCTCCAATACCCGGGCAATGATCGTTGATGATACCTATGAGCTTACGCTTGATAACGTGACACTTACAGATAATACAGAGGGAGCAGAACTTCTTCTTGAAGGAGAGTATACGGGCGCCATTTCTATCGGTAATATGACTCTTAACCAGGTGGAATTTGGGGAAGAAGTATCTGAAAATATAATAAGGGAAAATTGATGATTAGGGATAATAAACAAGCCTGTTTTATTCTACCATTAGTTCTGGCACTCTTAACTGGATTGTCCAATAATGGTTTCGCTCAACAAGAAACTGAATATTTGGTAGCCAAAGACGGTAGTGGTGACTTTACCAATATTCAGGCCGCTATTGACGACAGCAAATCGTACCCCTACGAACGTATCACTATTTTTATAAAGAACGGCGTGTACAAAGAAAAAGTGAAGGTTCATTCATGGAACCCCAACATTTCGTTGATAGGTGAGAGTAAAGAAAAAACCATTATTACCTATGACGATTATTTTGATAAAGTGGATCGGGGACGAAATAGTACGTTCCATACATACACCTTGCTGGTAGATGGCAATGATTTCCACGCGGAAAATCTCACGATCAAGAATAGTGCCGGTCCGGTAGGTCAGGCTGTAGCCCTGCATGTGGAGGCCGATCGGGTTTCATTTGAAAATTGCAGGTTTTTAGGTAATCAAGATACGATTTACCTGGCTGGAGAAGGAGCCCGACACTATTTTAACAATTGTTATATTGATGGTACGACCGATTTTATTTTTGGATCTTCAACGGCCGTATTTGAAGATTGTACCCTGCACAGTAAGAAAAATTCGTTTATAACGGCGGCTTCCACTCCCCAAAGTGAGTCCTTTGGATTTGTATTTCTTGACAGCAAACTAACGGCTGAAGCGAATGTTGACAGTGTATACTTGGGACGCCCCTGGCGAAAATATGCGCAGACGGTTTTTATAAATACGTATATGGGAGATCATATTGTACCGGAAGGATGGGATAATTGGGGAGATGAGTCTAACGAGGAAACTGTCTTTTATGCAGAATATAACAGCCAGGGAGCAGGAGCATTCTTAGATGAGCGGGTGGACTGGTCTGAGATCTTATCAGAAGATCAGGCCCAAAAATATATCCTAAACAATATTTTTGGCGATTGGGAGCCTAATCTGAGAAAATAAATGGAAAATAAAATTGAAATCGACAAAACCTTTCATTATTTGTATCATAGTTATGATTAATTAATAGCATAAAAATAAAGGGAATAAAATGATTCGATTTTTAAAAGTAAGGGTTTTGCAAATCTTGGGATTACTTTTGTTATTAACTGTTCCATTACAGGCACAAGACTGGCAGGAACTCTTCAACGGTGAGAATCTTGATGGGTGGACCCAAAAGGGTGGAGTCGCGGAATATTTTGTGGAAGAAGGAGCCATTGTTGGTGAAGCCATTCCCAGTACTCCCAACTCTTTCTTGGTTACCGAGGAAGAATATGGTGATTTTATACTGGAATTTGAAGTGTATATGGATACCCAGCTTAATAGTGGTGTCCAAATTCGCAGTAAGAGCAGGCCAGATTATCAGGATGGTCGTGTTCACGGCTACCAAGTAGAGTTAGACCCTTCTGATCGGGCCTGGAGTGGAGGTATTTATGATGAAGCCCGGCGGGGATGGCTCTATCCTCTATCCAGGAATAAAAAGGGACAAAAAGCCCTGCAGCTTGGACAATGGAATACCGTTCGGGTAGAGGCGGTTGGATCCAGCATCAACACATGGATTAATGGAATACAAACGGCCCGGTTGGTAGACGATATGACAGCTGAAGGATTTATTGGCTTGCAGGTACATTCTATTAATGACTGGATGATGGAAGGAGCCCAGGTAAAATGGCGCGATATTCGTATCCTCACAGAAAACGTCGAAGCACATCGGAAGACACCGGATCCACAGGTGGAAGAAGTAAGTTATTTAAAGAATGAGTTGACCCAATGGGAAAAAAGTAAGGGCTGGCGACTTCTTTGGGATGGACAAACTTCTGAGGGCTGGCGGGGTGCAAACCTTGATCATTTTCCCGAAAGTGGTTGGACTATTAATGAAGGAGTGCTTACAATTGAAGCCACGGATGGAGGCGAAGCCACCGGACCCGGTGATATCGTAACCACCGCACAGTATAGCGATTTTGAACTGGAGCTGGAGTTTAAAATTACCGAAGGGGCCAATAGTGGTATAAAGTATTTTGTAGATCCGGATCTGAATAAAGGAGAAGGTTCGGCAATTGGAACTGAATTTCAAATTCTGGATGACCAGCGTCATCCCGATGCAGACCGGGGAGTAGAAGGGAATCGTACGGTCGGTTCGCTCTATGATCTTATTCCTGCAGAGAACTTGTCGGTTCCAGGACGAGGGAAGCCTTTTAACGGCGTTGGAAATTGGAATAAAGCCCGGATTGTATCTAAAGATGGACATGTCGAGCATTGGCTCAATAATCAGAAGGTAGTTGAGTATGATCGTTTCTCACAAATATTTGAGGCATTGGTCGCATATAGTAAATACCAAAAATGGGAAGGATTCGGCCAATGGCCGCAGGGACATATTCTGCTGCAGGATCATGGAAATGAAGTTCACTTCCGCAGCATTAAGATCAGAGAATTTTAAAATAGTTGAATACTAAACAGATATAGAATAATATTATGGGATCACGAAAAGATTTTATCAAAAAAGCAACGTTAGGCGCCGGTGGATTAGCATTGGGATTATCCGCAAAAAGTTACGGCAGAGTAATGGGAGCTAATGATCGTATCAATATTGCGATCATGGGATGTGGTCGCCGTGTAGGCGCCTATTATGAGATTCTCTCCTCTGATTACAATACCAATCTAAGCTGGCTTTGTGATGTAAAAGCAAGCCAGCGCACAAAAGTGATTGAAGCGTTGAAAAAGGAAGAGATAGATGCCGAGCCAAAGCAGACGGATGATATCCGGGAAGTACTGGAGGATCCTGAAGTGGATGTCATTTTTAATGCCACCCCTGACCACTGGCATGCGCCGGGGACTTTAATGGCTGTTCAGGCCGGAAAACATGTATATGTAGAAAAACCTTGCAGTCACAACATGGAGGAGAGTAAAATGCTTGTAGCAGCCCAGCAAAAGTATGACAAGATCATACAGATGGGGAACCAACAGCGTTCGGCCCCTCATACCATTGAAATTATTAATGAAATCCACAATGGAGCTATTGGAAGACCCTACAAAGCGGTGGCATTTTATAATAATCAGCGAGGAAAGGTTCCAAATCCCGTTCAGCAGGATCCGCCGGAAGATTTAAACTGGGAGCTGTTCCAGGGACCGGCGCCTCGCGAAGCCTACCATCATGATACGTGGGACTATAACTGGCACTGGTACGGCTGGAAATGGGGAACCGCTGAGACCGGCAATAACGCTACTCACGAGGTTGATGTCGCACGCTGGGCCCTGCAGGTTGACTATCCTGAACAGGTTGACGTAGACGCCGCTAAACAGCACTTTCAGGATGATGGATGGACTATGTATGATACCATGTATGCAACTTTCCGCTATGCTGATGACAAAACGATCAATTGGGATGGAAAGAGCCGAAATAGCTTGCAGACGTATGGTGCAGGCCGGGGAACAATTATTTATGGAACGGAAGGATCAGTTTTTGTAAACAGAGGCATTTACCGGCTTTTTGATCGGGAAGGAGAATTGGTACGAGAAAAATCTGCTGGTGGTAACGAGCAGGGGACGGCCTTGGGTGGGGGCGGAAGTATGTCCACCCGGCATATTCTTAATTTCCTGAATACCATCCGGGGAACATCAGATCAGCAAAATTCTCCCATTGATGAAGGATCCAAAAGTGTAGATCTTTGCCATTTGGCCAATATCGCCTATCGCACGGGCAAAAGCTTAGAAGTTGATTCTTCGACCGGTCGTATTTATGATCGGGAAGCAATGCAACTTTGGGGACGGGACTATGAGTCCGGTTGGGAGCCCAAGGTATAGCATGCATCTTTTTTAAGTATTGAAGTAAATAAAGCTTTTTGTGTTTTAAATTTTTACTTTACCGCTTACTTAAAGTAGTTTACAGTTAAACATTATTATTAATCATATTTATAATTTTACTAAATAATTATGCTTAGAAAGTATTCACTCGGTACCGGGGATCGGTTTGGACAGCAGGGGATAGCGCAACTAAGATCCGTTTTAAAGGCCAAAGAAGAGGAGGGGGTTACCATTACTCCTGTATGGAATAAATCACACCGGGAGCACGAAATTATTGGTACCACTCACCAGGATGTACGCAAGGAGGCAGACGATGCTGTGGACACGCTTAACTGGGCGGACGGCTATTGTGTAGATGCCGATCATATTACCAAGGAGATTGTGGATCCCTATATTTCATGCTCTAACTTTTTTACCATTGATGTGGCTGATTATATCGGAGAGAAAAGTGATTCAGAAGCGAAGGAGGCATTCCTTCAGAAGAACGAAGAACTGATTGGAAATCTGAAAATTCCTGGAATTGAGGAGAGCTTCAAGGTAACGGAATCGTTTTTAAGTAACTGGGCCGATCAGTATTTGCTTGCTATAAAGGAGGCCAGAGCGATATATGAATATATCGCGAAGAAGAAAGATGGCGATGCAGTCTATGAAATATCCATGGATGAAGTGGAAACTCCCCAAACGCCTATAGAGCTTTATTTCATCCTAAAGACGGCTGCAGAAGAAGATATTGAGATTCATACTATTGCCCCAAAATTTACCGGGGATTTTTATAAGGGGGTCGACTATGTGGGAAATTTAGATCAGTTCGTAAAGGAATTTGAGCAGGATATCCTGGTAATTGACCATGCTGTAACGACCTTTAATCTACCGGATAGCCTAAAACTTAGTATTCATTCGGGAAGTGATAAATTTTCTTTATATCCGCATATACACGCGCTGCTAAATAAACATGAGGCGGGAGTTCACCTTAAAACATCCGGAACCACCTGGCTGGAAGAACTTATAGGATTGGCGGAATCCGGCCCAGAGGGTCTGGAAATGGTTTCAACAATCTATAAGGAAGCCTATACCAGATATGGCGAGTTAACCGGTCCTTATAAGCCAGTCATTAAGATCGATCAGAATCAGTTACCCGATCCGAATGAATTTGCGGGATGGGATGGAGCAACCATTGTTGCCAAATTAGAACACCGGCCCGAGCATCCGGAATTTGACTCACAACTAAGACAGTTCCTGCACTGTTCTTATAAGATAGCAGCAGAACAGGGAACCGGTTTTATTGAGCTATTAAAAGAAAACGAGTCAGAGGTAGGTAGCAGAGTTACCAACAACCTTTATGACCGTCATATTAGGCCCTTATTTTTAGGTGAGTAAAGCTAACTAAGCTTATTAAATACCACTAAAGGCGTTAAATCCACCGTCTACGGGGATAACAGTACCGGTAACAAACTTTGAGGCATCACTGCATAACCAAATAGCTGTACCGACTAATTCATCGGCCTCACCAAAGCGATTCATGGGAGTGTGATCGACAATTGTTTGTCCGCGATCG
Source organism: Fodinibius salicampi (assembly GCF_039545095.1). Lineage (NCBI taxonomy): Bacteria > Pseudomonadati > Balneolota > Balneolia > Balneolales > Balneolaceae > Fodinibius > Fodinibius salicampi. The sequence continues at coordinate 282,999 of NZ_BAABRS010000001.1, forward strand.
GTCAGGCTCCCATCTTCATTGAGAAGTAAATCACGATTTTGCTTTCCAATAAAAAAGCCGGGTGCAATAGCATTAACGCGGAGATTTTCTCCATGCTTGTTGGCCAGTTCTACCGCCAGGGATTTTGTAAAATTATCTATAGCAGCTTTGGCCGCGGAATAACCGATAACCCGGCTTATAACCTTTTGTGCAGCCATAGAAGAAATATTGATAATGATCCCCTGTTGTTGACCTATCATCTCCTCAGAGAATATTTTACACGGATAATAGGACCCATGCAGGTTAAGATCTACTACTTTTTCGAAGGCTTCATTATCTAAATCCAGAAATGAGTCGTCGGGATCCACAACAGCCCCGGAAATATTTCCTCCGGCTGCATTTATGAGGATATCAATTTTCCCCCATTTAGTTAAGAATTTTTGTTTAGCAGCCTTGAGGTCCTCTTCATTAAGAACGTCTGCAATTAATGATAATGCCTCACCGCCATTACTTTTTATCGTCTCGACTTGTTCTTCAACTGTCTCGCGGGTGCGTCCCAGGATACCTACCTTGGCTCCCGCCTGGGCAATTCCTTCGGCCATTGCTCCCCCCAATACTCCATTACCACCGGTTACAATTGCAGTTTTGCCCGTTAAATCAAAAAGTTTGTTCATAATGTAAAAATCTGAATAATTTAAGTTAAGCGTATCTTCTTATGCATATGGATTGAAACAAAATTCCGACTACATTGTATTGCGCTACAATCAAGTAAGCAAAAAATAACCTGTTTTTTGTCGCTTGTTCGAATGAGGGTAAATATTCCTTAATTTTTTTTGAAAACCAAGTAAGATTATATTTCCCAAAGGATTATACAGATTTTGGAGAAGTCGTTATATATTTACCTATACCGATGTAAAACTCTGTAGCTTACTATCAAAAATCCCTCCCAAATATCATCAAATAGGACCATTGTATTTCCATATCCATCTGTTTGTACAATCGTTTGCATAATATAGAAAATATATTGGTCTGTTTGTAAAAATACTCCTCCTTGTTAGTAGTTGGAGGTGAATTTATTTCTGGAAATAGTCTTCAATGGATAGCTATAAAAAAAGGGATACCGTTGATGACGGTATCCCTTTTTTATTAATGAAAAGAGTGATTATACTTTTCCAGTATTTTTCCACTCTTGAATTTCCATACGAATCTCTTGTGCTTTTTTCTTCATTGCCTGAAGAGTTTTACGGGCACGTGTTCCGGCAGCTTTATTGCCCTTCTCATAGAACTTATTGATGTCAGGTTCCAGCTGATCTAATAGTTCGTTCATTTCATCGTATCGGCTCATTATATAACTCCGTTTTTTATAATTAATATTATCAAAATCGTTCGATGCTGATATATAACATCAGCCTCGATAAGGTCGAATCTATGTATATGGAATTGATCTGTCAAGTAAAAAGCCCTTTTTAATGCAATAAATAGGATTTTTTACATATTTAGACCGGATTTATCCTTAAAAATAAGGTTCTAAAAGAAATATGAAGCTCATTCTACAATCAAAATGGCATTTTCGAGGCTGGGAAACTGACCAAAATCCTGGGCCGTAGTTAAATAGCACCGCCTATTTAGTTTGCTGAACTCATCGGGAATTTGGACATTCCGGAACTCTTTGTCCATCGACTCCCAGCTTATTTTTGAAGGCATATTATTGGTGAAAATTTCGGCTTTGTCTGATTTCGAAAAAATAACCAGCTCATCGCTATTCAGTTCTTTCTGCAAGAAGGATAACAACTTGGGTAATTCAACGGAAATTTCCTTATTACGATCAAGATCCTGAACTAATGTTGAAATTAAAAGTACTGGCTGATCAGAAATGTTCTCAAGGAAAGTACGGTCGAGTTGTAAATTGCCATCCTTAAGGGTAATAAAATTTCGTTTATAGGGATTGATTCCAATAGTGGAAACGCCTTCATCTGCTAGTAGCGCTACCAGTCTTTTGTTTAGATCTTTGAGACTTCGAATGGTAGCTTCTTCACGCATTACACCTGTTTGAATAATGCGCTCAGTATATTCGCTGTCGGTATGTACGATAATAGAGCGAATATTGTTATCGCTTTGCTGCTGTTGAGCCAGAGATCGAGCCAAAGCGGTTAGAAATATCCCATTGTCAAGGTGATCATGATCAAGTGCTGCAAGGTAACGCATATAATTTTTTAAAATCTATAAATTTGAAAGAGCATTTGAATGAAAGCTAAAAGGGAGCAGGTCTTTGGCAAAATGGTTGGACCGCGTATGATCGGAATGATGTAAGTATATCTTTTTTTCGGGTATATGTTCGATAATTACCTGGCGGCAGGCCCCACATGGGCTGCTATAATCTCCATCTCGGGAATGAATATGAAGTGCTTTAATATTGAGATCATAAGTCAGAGCTTTAGCAATAGCCACGCGCTCCGCACAAAGCCCCATGTTCCATGAGGTACATTCAATATTAGCTCCTCCAATATATCCCTGGTTTGTTTCTGCCAGTGCCGCAACGGGGAAGTTGGAGTTCGGAACCCGTGCCCGCTCCAGCAAATTGATTAAAAGTTGATCGGGGGTGTCATGATCATGTAGGATGATTTCAGCAAGGACGATATCTGGTGGGTTTTCTGTATCAAGCTTTTCCACTGATATATTAAACTCTTTCTTCCATAAGGGAAGAAAGGGGTCTTCCGGGTTTGTAGTCAGTAGCCTGTCCGGCTTTTTCCCTTCGCTAATACAGCAAAAAAGCGCATTTTGTGCAGCCGTAATGGAAAGAGGATACGAAATATTTTCTATTCGTATACCCGGGAAATACTCTCCCTCTTGACCACGTACCAAAGCGAGTTCCGGCTGATGAGAATAGGGCACATAACTATGTTCGTATCTTTGAAGAAGATCCATTAATCAATAACTGAAGTGATTACAGCATTGGCCACCGCTGCTCTTATTTTACTAATATTCCGTCCATATGACCGATACGGATAGACGCGGTTCGTAAGAATAATAATTGTCAGATCATGCTCCGGGTCAACCCAAAAACTGGTACCGGTAAATCCGGTATGACCAAACGTTTTTTCACTGGTAAGCGATCCCGCTGAACTGGAATCTTCGTCTTTTCGGTCAAAACCCAGTCCACGGTTTACATACTCCGACTGTTTGCGGGTAAAAGAATTGATAATAGCGGGAGACAAATATTGTTGTCCGCCATAGGTCCCCCCGTTAAGTAGCATCTGAGTATAAGCTGCCAGGTCAGATCCGGACGAGAAAAGTCCGGCGTGACCCGCCACTCCATCCATATAATATGCGCGTTCGTCATGTGCTTCGGCCCGTATGGTCTTTTGGCGATATATAGTATCGATTTCCGTGGGAGGGATACGATTTGAGACCCACTGTCCGACATCCCGGGGATTAAAATAGGTACTATTCATTCCCATGGGCGAGTAAAAGGTATCCCGCATGTATCGATCCAGTCTTTTGCCGGTAACCTTTTCTACAATTTCGCCCATTAGGATAAAACCCAGATCACTATATTCATAAGTGGTTCCGGGTTCATTGATAAGCGGTTCATTCTTAATGGCTTCTACTATTGCACTGCGGGATTTAAGCTTATCTACATAAACGCGATAAGCAGGCAGGCCTGAGGTGTGTAGTAAAAGATGGCGGATGGTGATATCCTGTTTCTTTCCTTTGTTAAACTCAGGAAAATATGAGGAAACTTTGTCATCAAGGTTAATCTTTCCTTCATCGATGAGTTTCATCATGGCCGGAGTGGTAGCGGTCACTTTTGTCAGTGAGGCGAGATCGTAGATATCAGATTTGTTAACCGGATTATGTTTCTCGTAGGTTTCATACCCAAATCCTTTTTGGTAAGCGACCACGCCATCTTTAACAACCGTTACCACGCCTCCGGGAAAGGTTGAATCAAAAATTGCATCATGCATGATGGTATCGATTTTATAGAGGGAATCACTTGAAAGCCCCGCTGATTGGGGGTCCCCGAATCGTATGGTAGTCTGTGGAAGCGATAATCCCCTGTTAATGCCATAGGAACCCGGAATTTCAATGGGCAACCTGCCCCCTATATTTGAGGCGCCAAAGAGGGCAGGGGCGGTATTACGCAGTTGTAAGTCGGATCCCTGCCAGGCCAGCAGGTGAAATCGGGCATTCGGAAGATCTCCAACCGCGTAAGGATTCCCAAAAGTGATAACCCCTTTTGGAGTACCATCGGGTAACGAATGGATTAGACGCCGCTGGGCTGCATCAAAATGGTGCCCACCACTCGAATTGATATAAACATGGGAGCCAATGATAATAAGATTTGCCCATTGTGCACTTTGAATAATATCCTGACGATCTTCAGCACTTATATTACGATGAAAGACCCGGTGCCGTACAGCGGGGTGATATTTACGCATTTCATAGGCCAGTGCTGCTCCTCTTTCCTCATTATCGTTGTCGGTAACCGAAAGTAGCAGAATACGGGAATAACGATTGGGCTGTATTGGGAGCATTCCCCTCTCATTTTTTAGGAGTGTTAGTGATTTTCGGCTAATTTCATTTGCTATTTCTCTATTCTCGGGATTGCTTATCGCAATATTCAGCTGATTAATATCGATTTTCCTTTGCTCAAAGAGACCCGCTTGTTTCTTTTTTTTCAGGATTTTACGCACCGAGCGATTAATGCGATTTTCCGTAAGTATTCCTCTTTCTACTGCCCGCTCCACTTCTTGTATGGCCGAAATTTCATCAAGGCTTAGCAGCATCATGTCAGCCCCGGCCTTGAGAGATCGGATAACCGCTTCACCAGGCGAAAAATGGGCGGATATTCCCCGCATTTCGAGTCCATCGGTAGCGATAAGCCCTTTAAAATTAAGGGAATCAACCAAGATGCGCCGAAGAATAGAGGGATCCAGCGTACCGGGAAGGTTAGGATTATCACTGATATTGGGGAAGGCAATATGAGCACTCATAATGCTTTGAATGCCGCTATCTATCATTTTTTTAAAAGGAACCAGTTCCACCTCCTCTAACCGTTCATAATCATGGTTTATTACAGGAAGAGCATAGTGGGAATCGGTATCCGTGTCGCCGTGGCCGGGAAAGTGCTTGCCGGTAGCAATAATGTTTTGTGACTGGATTCCCTCCATAAAACGCTGTCCATACAGGGCAACGGTATCCGGCTTTCCTGAAAACGAGCGTACATTGATTACCGGATTACGGGGATTGTTATTTACATCCAATACAGGAGCAAAAACCTGGTGAACGCCCAGCGCTTTGGCTTCCTGTGCGGTAATCCTTCCCGCCAGGTAGGCATAATCTGGGTTTTGAGTTGCGGCAATGCCCATTGCCGGAGGCAGGCGCGTGGTACCCTCCACCCGCATGGCCGCTCCAAACTCCATATCCTGGGTTATCCAAAGAGGTAAACCACTGATCTCCTGTAATTGATTCGTGAGCACCGCCTGACCGTAAACCGAGCCTTTAAAAAAAACAATACCTCCTACATGATATTGTTTAATCAAAGAAGCCAGTTCCCGATAATCTTCATCGTTAACGTTTTGAAAATATCCCTGGGCACGAACGAAGAAAAGTTGTCCGATTTTTTCCCGGAGCGAAAGTTTGTTCAATAGGGAATCGACTTGAATCTCTTTCTTTTTATGCAGTGTATCGACTGAATCGGTGATAGTAACGGGTAACTTGTAATTTGCATCAGGAATATCCTGGGCATAAGCCTTCGTTGCTCCCTCCAGCTTTTCAAAAGAGCACGCCTGTATAAATAGAAGTATTATTATAGTCGACCCCAGAGCGGTGCATATTTTAATGATATTATGATGAAATTGAGGCATAAGTGGTGTGTAGAGGATATCTAAAAGGATTGATCACATTGATAAATATCGAAACGGAAACATAGCTCAAAGCGGCTGTCAAGTCAATGGTATTTATGAGATTTTGTGGTTGTTTTAGTTTATAGGTAGTAGCCGCATCGTCTCATATGCTGCATTATTAAAGAAAGTGCTGTCCCTGTAAAGCCGTTTATACTGTCCCTCAATCCAGCTTTGAGTTTGGTTGCCGTAATAGGGGGAAAATGGATTCTCTGATTGCCCGGTTGGAAGAATCGAAAGGGTATAACCGGGTTCTGAAAAGTCAATAATACGGCGAATGGAGGGACCTAAAGTCATTTCATAAGGATCATTCCAGTCGTATTCTCCGTTATTAAGCGTTGAACTATGACCCCTGACGGGAAGAGGTCCGATGCTCAGCAGGTTCTCTACAATTATTTTTAATGCTGAAGGCGCCTCTGGCTGTTCGGCCGCTTCACCCAATAGCTCGGGCTTAAGCGTAATAGTGTGGAGTTGTTCCCAGCGCCATTCAAACGGCTCGGGACCGAACCGGCTCCTTAGAAAAGAAATGGTTTGGTCCATGCTGCGATTTATGATTTGTTCTCTTGTTTCCTGCTCATCCGTGTTGATATTATCAAAGAATGAGCTGCCGTCTTGCAATAGACGTATTAGTATACGTTCCGGAATGGCCGTAAATTTTATAAAGCTTTCATATACCGGCTCTGTCATCTCATCGGCAAAGGTATTTTGGGAAAGGCGGAGCATAAAAACATCCATAATGGATGCCGCTGTCTCAGACTGGTTATAGGAAAAATCCCAGTTTTCGAGATAAGAGATTACCGTATCGAAACGGTCGGGATGTTTCTTTAATACCGGAAAGATCTGGTCCATCAATTTTTTTGCGTAAAGAGAACGGCTGTCGTTTTGCATCTGCTGGAAAATTTCGGGGGAAAGTTGCTCATTTTCTGCCATATACTGGGTAATACGATTATAACGGGCGTTATCTTCCCAGTAAATGGAAAGATAATGCGGATAATTATCATTCACCGGTTTTTGGTTGGCGTTTGCGACCCATCCCCGGTCGGGATTTATCTCCGAGGGAAGCTCTTCATAGGGCACATATCCTCTCCAATCCTGTGAAGGATCCCAGCCCTTCCGAAAGAGAATAGGATTATTATCTCTGACTGGCACGTTGGCCAAAGCCAGTCGGGCAATATTCCCATCCCGATCAGCATATACAAAATGTTGGCCGGGAACTTTAAAATCACGGGCATGCTTTTGGAAAGCCTCAAATGACTGGGCCCAGTTCATGCCCAGCAACGCTTCTACTTCATTACTGACTTCATGCCCGGTCCATTTCATGGTAATAACCCGGTCCCCAATAAGTTGTTGGTCGGGATAAATATCTGATATAACCGGACCGTGTTTGGTAAGGCGGCGTGTAAATACCGTGTCCCCCTCATTTTTTATGGGAATAACCTCTTGCTGTTCTTCAAAGGATTCATAGAGTGGTTCTCCGGCCAGGGAATCAAGCAGATATTCATCTGGATTATCGGGATCGATGGCTTCCTCAAAGAAATCAGTATCATCGAGCATAATATTGGTAAGTGACCATGCCAGGTGATCGTTACGTCCCAATACCACCATCGGAGCCCCGGGAATAGTCGCTCCCGACAAATTTTGGTCATTCACATTAAGATGCACCTCATACCATTTACCGGGAATACTAAGTGCAAGGTGTGGATCCCCACCTAATAATGGTGATTCGGTAGTAGACTTATCCGTATTTACGGCCCAGGCATTACTGCCTGTATGGGTGCCCTGAGCCCCAATAATGTGCCGTACTCGCTGATCATTTTTAAGAAAGGGAAGCAGGGTTGTCGTCAGGCTATCCGTAGTGTCTGCAGCGGTCTCAAAATTAAAAAATCGATTGTCCGGCAGGATCTGTTGAAATTGATTCCCCGGGAGTTGTTCAAATAGGTAGGCATACGTAAGCTCTGAACGCCAGGCAAGGTTTAGTTCCCAGGCCATCATCCGGGCTAGTGCAACGGAATGAGTGGGGGTCCATGGGATGGGTTCCATATCGGTCAGTGAAAACTGTATGGGTAAGCTTTTAGGATGCTGATCAGCATAAGCATTAACCCCCTTGGAATAGGCTTCTAAATAGGATCTGGTGGAATCTGACAGGGTAGTTTCTATCTTTTGAGCCATTCGCCAAAAGCCCAGCGTCCGTTGGGTAATATCAAGAGGCAATAAATCTTTACCCAGGAACTCCGCAAAGCGTCCCTCTGCTGCCATCTGGGTGACGGTCATTTGCCACAGGCGGTCTTGGGCATGTGCATAGCCCAGGCTGTAGTAAAGGTCTTCTTTATTTTGGCCGTAAATATGCGGAACGCCATGACTATCCCAATACAGGTCCACCGGCTGATTGAGTTCCGGCTGTTCTAAGGTAATATTGTATTCAGGAAGAGGACGATAGAACGTCCAGTAGATGCCAATAGCAATAGTGCCTGATAATAAAATTAAAAGGCCGGTAAAAATACCGAAAAACTTTCTCATGAAATAGAAGCTTTTATTAACAATTCAAAAAGGAAGGTAGCAAAGTTATGGATGAATGTCAGAACGGAAGCCATTGAAAATGCCGTAGAAATTTGATACTCTCTGCATGGATAAGTTAAAATAATCAGTCAAAAAAGCAGAGCAATGGATATAAAAAAAGCAGCAGTCATTGGCGGCGGCACAATGGGCAATGGCATTTGTCACGTTTTTGCTATGAATGAGATAACTATTCACTTGGTCGAAATGAACCAGGAGCTGGCGAATAAAGCAGTAGCCACCATTGACCAAAATTTGGATCGGATGGTCACCAAGGAAAAAATAGATGAATCTAAGAAGGAGGAGACGCTTGATCGTATAATCACATTTACTGATACGGCTGAGGCCGTGGCTAAAGTCGATTTAGTTGTGGAGGCTGTGCCCGAAAATTTTGAACTTAAGAAAAAGGTTTTTGCGGAAGTTGACCAGGCTGCACTGGATAAAACCATCTTAGCCACTAACACTTCATCCATCTCTATTACCAAATTGGCCGCAACTACCTCACGTCCAGGACAGTTTATCGGGATGCATTTTTTCAATCCGGTTCCGGTGATGAAACTGGTGGAAGTTGTGCGGGGGCTTGATACGAATGAGGAAACAGTAAATACTATTACGGAAACGGCGAGGTTGCTTGACAAGAATCCGGTTGAAGTAGCTGATTATCCAGGTTTTGTATCTAATCGTGTGCTGATGCCCATGATCAACGAAGCTATTTATTGTATATATGAAGGCGTTGCAGAGCCCCAAGATGTGGACCAGGTTATGAAATTGGGTATGGCTCATCCCATGGGACCACTAAGACTGGCCGACTTTATTGGCTTGGATGTCTGTCTGGATATTCTAAACGTACTGCATGATGGCTTTAAAGATCCCAAATATCGCCCATGTCCATTGCTGGTTAAAATGGTTGATGCCGGTAAGCTGGGTGATAAAACGGGCGAAGGTTTCTATGAACATTAAAAGAGCTGTTTGTTAGTTCAATCAGCAGTCGTTCGCCATTTTTAACCAGCTCCTCCGGCTGCTCCGCCTCCGGCCGCACCGGCTGAAGCACCACTACCGCCCGCCGTACCAGCGGAAGAAGAACCGGGAAAGGAAGTTGTGCCGGTGGCGCTGAGGGTACTGAAAGAGTTGGCAATATCCGCGGATGAACGGGCGCCGCTCGGATATATCATCAACCAAACAAAAGCGGAAGAAGAGGGATTATTTTCTTCGATAATGGTTTTTATTTGACTCTTGGATAAGCCAAACGCGACAGCATAGATTACATGTTTATCAAGGATATCGTTACCAATAGAATGGGCTTTGGCATTTTTAAGTCCCTCTTTATAGGCCTTCCAGCGTTTATAGGTTTGTTCTCCTTCAGCAGTGCGGCGAATTATTGCTACGGAACTCACCAATAAGACAAATGTTATAGCAAGTGAGGCAATACCTAAAGGGCCTGCCCAATAAGTAGCCAGAATAGCGAGGATCAACAAAAAGAACTGGACCCCTGCATTGCTATATGCGCCTTTATAACTTTCTTTGTCATACCAATTTTTTGCCCGACAATAATCATTGAGCTGTTTCTTCCAGTTCGAAAACCATTTAGATGAGCTATAACTGCTATCCGAGAAAAGTTCATCAATATAATTATTTCCCCCGCCAATCTGCTCAGACACAAAAGATGATAAACTGGATTCCCAATCGGTCAGTTCATCTGGGAAAGTGGTTTCTGTTTTTTCAATACGGAAACGTTTTTTCTCGCTGCCAAACCATCCTTCTTCGGATTTCTCTTCCTTAATAATGAATTGACCCTGTCGTGCCAGATCCAGTAGTGTTGCCATCAGGTGGGTGCTGTTTATATTTCGTCCCTGAAGCAGCCATCCCGTTGTAGCAGGTTTCAGCCTGCCGGGTGTCATAATAGTTTCTGTAGATGAAATATTGGTCGAGAACCGCTTACCATATTTCCGATAGAAAAATAGAAAAGCAGCAATACTCAGCAGGGATGTGAGAATCGTCAGCTGCCGTCCATATTGAGCATAACGGTCGTCCTGCTCTTGTTGTTCCGCTAAAGCTTGCTGATATTGCTGTTCATCCTCCCGAGCTAAGGCAAGCGTAAAATCTGAATTGGTAGTTGTGACATCCTGCTGATTAAATATATACCTTGGGAAGACACTTCGGATTTTGACCGACTCATCCTCGTTCAGGTTTTTGGCAGTCACGAGATAACCGTTTTCTGTATTGGTGAGTGTAATCTTGTTCGCTGGACCGCGTTCCCAGCTATAAATGGAATCAGATCCTACGGATTGCGGCAGCTTCATTTCTATATGCAGCCTTTCTGTGTCTTGGTCTCGGTCGGCACTGATATAATTCCAAAAGAATTCCACCCATTCAGATCCAACTACAACCGCACCTTCCAGTGTATAGGATATGGAAAAGGTGCGTTGTTCATCATTGGCGTCATAGAACCATTGTATCCGTATCTGCTCATCACCCCGCTGTACCTGGAATGTACCCGGCTCTTCACTGTTTTGGTTGATGAAAGCCGTATTATTTTCCCTGACACGGATATCTTTGATAGCGGTATATCCCTGCAAAGGAAGGCGGTAATCGGCCCAGGAAAAAGAGCCGTCAAAATAGTAGGTGCGATGTTCTGTAATATGGATGGTACCGTCTTCCTGAACAGCAACCTCTACCCGGATTTCCGGAATAGTATATGACTTGGCCTCCATGCTATGAGGCAATAGAGTAGAGATCAATAACAAAAAAAATGCTGATATATATGTATAATATCGATATCGCATGAAAGTGATTGATTGTTGAATACGAATGATTTTACTTAACAATAGTAGCCTATTTTGTTCAAATAATAAATTTATCACTATGAGAGATCTTTCTAACCAAGTGCTTACTGACGATGCCAGAAGCAGCACTAATTTTTTTAAGAGCGATCATATTTTCCGGCATTATCTGCGAAAACACGTTCCCGATTCCGTCTTGGAATATATGGCTCCTAAGCTGGAACGTGTTGGTCAGCAGGCCGCAACCCGCATGAATCCCCTTTCATTAAAAGCTGACCAACAGCGGCCTGAGCTTAAGAAACGAACAAAATTTGGAGAGACGATTAATGCCGTTCAATTTCATCCTGCGTACTGGAAACTGATGGATATTGCTGCCGAGTCTGAAATGTTCTACGTAAAATATAATCCGGAGTTGCGGGAACGCTTTGAAGGAAATCGGCATGCGTTGGGCTTTGCAGCGGGACAGTTGTATGGGATGAGTGAAATTGGGGTATACTGTCCACTTTGTATGACCGATGGAGTAGCACACTTGGTGGATCAATATGCTCCTGAGGATATCCGAAAGCGGTTATTGCCTAAATTGTCGGCTTGCAAGGGCGCCTTACTTAATACCGGCGCTATGTTTCTAACCGAAAAGTCCGGCGGTTCGGATGTGGGACGGAATATAGCCACCGCGGATAAAGTATCCGGACGAAAGTATAAGCTGAATGGTGAAAAATGGTTTTGTAGTAATGTTAATGCGGAGGTGATTATGGCACTGGCACGAACAGGAAACGCAGAGGATGGTACGCGCGGACTGTCGCTTTTCTTAGTGGAAAAGGAACTTCCCGATGGAAGCCGAAATCCGATGAATATTATACGCCTGAAAGAAAAATTGGGGGTGCGTTCGATGGCAACCGGGGAAGTGGAATTAGAGGATACCATCGGTATTCGTCTGGGTGAAGAGAATAGAGGATTCAAGGTGATGACAGAGATGATCAATATCTCTCGGATTTATAATGCAGTTGGGGCCGTTGCAGGCATCCGCCGGGCCATTATTGAGAGCTACGAGTATTTAAATCATCGTATTACTTTTGGAAAAAAGGCTGTTGAACATGCGTTAATACGGCAAAAATTCCATGAGATCGGGTCGCTCTATTTGTCCGATTTTCTGCTGACCTGGCGAGCCATCCGGGCAATGGATAGCGCGGAGCAGGGCAACCAAAAAGAGAAGGAATTGCTACGGACTCTTATCCCAATGGCTAAATGGAGCTCGGCCGAACAGGCCGTTTATATCGTGCGGGAGTGCATGGAGTTGATGGGCGGTAACGGATATATTGAAGATTTTGTAATGCCTAAGTTACTTCGAGACATTAATGTACTGCCTATATGGGAGGGATCGGGTAATATTATTGTACTGGATATATTGCGGGCGACTCAAAAATCGGAGGGATTGGATATTATTATCGATAAGATTCGCGGCACTGCAGAACGGTCTCAAAATTACGGTTCATTAATGCAGGATAAACTAGATAAAATTCTCGCGGTCTGGAAGGAATTAAACGATACAGATGATCGGGAGGTTGTTGAATCCACTGCCAAGCCGCTTTTTGAAGAACTTATTCACCTCTATCAAATGGCCCTGATGATTGAAGAACGCGATGGACAAAGTGAAGCATGGATCGATCCGGCGATGGATTATATGGCCTCGGAGTTAGATGATACGCTGAAAATTAAAAATGCTCCCGATCTGGATATTATTCAAAATCTCATCGGGTGGAAGTATTAATGAGAAAGGTTAGCGCATTTAATACTTGCGGTAAAAATAGTTTTTATAGAGGTAGGTTGGTTACTAATCATATTTATAAAACTTCAGAATCATTTTGTTGAAAAAAGTTATTCCACTTTTGCTACTGTTTCTCCAATCGCTGGCTTCTATACCAGCGGTATATTCTCAGCCAATCGGTAGTACTGCATCAAATATGGATATCCCCGTACAAAGTATATACCTGGAATTAGGTGGTCCTGGCAGTATCTATACGGCAAATTATGATGCCATTTTCGACAGTGGATGGGGATTTCGAATAGGAGGAGCGTATCTGCCAGAGGAAACCTACCGTTCACAAAGTACTGGGAACTCATATTTTGGAACCGATCTTTTGGTTATTCTCCTCATGGGAGAATATGTTACTGGGGAGGGACCTCATAAATTCGAATCCTCATTTGGGATCATGCTAGGAGAGTCCAATATAACCAATATTGATGTCTCTGTGCCTGACCCTCCGGGATTGGCAGCTTCCTTTGGCTATCGCTATTTACCTAAGGAAGCAGGCAAATTGACCTTTAAAGCTGCGTTTACTCCGGTTATTGCCAAGGGACATATTTATCCCAAAATCGGGGTGAGCATCGGATTTATTCTACCATCAGAATAATGAATTTGAGAGCTCATATTCTATATTAAATAGTGATGCTTATAAGACGGATACATTGGGTTGCTATTTTTTTAATGGTGTTTGTAGTAGATTACATTGTCAGCCCACTTCTTTAATACCGCAGTCGTCTTACAGGATTTCCGACTATTCAATGAACCTTTGGAGAATACCCAAAGACTTACAAAAATATTTTGCTGTGTTTCCATTTCTACCATATTCTTCTTATCTCATTACTTAGTAAACAAAAATGTTAGTTCAATTAAGTTCAGATATAAATAGATGGATACCATTGAAATACCCACACCCCGAAGAATAGAGCAAGCACGGGAAAAGCTGGGTGAGAAAGTGCGTCGTACGCCCGTTTGGGAGTGGGAGGGTGACGTGGCAGATCAGCTTTTAAGTAAAGAAACGAATATTTTTTTGAAGCTTGAGCTCTTTCAATATGCCGGCAGTTTTAAGCCTCGGGGAGCTCTTATGAATATGCTGGATTTGACTGAAGAACAGTTGGAAAAAGGAGTTACGGCCGTAAGTGCCGGTAATCACGCTATCGCAGTCGCCTATGCGGCCAAATCTCTTGGTACTACCGCCAAAGTGGTAATGCCCAAAACCGCTAATAACTTCCGGGTGGAAAAGTGTAAGTCGCAAGGAGCCGTAGTGGAGTTGGTCGATGATGTGCATGTGGCATTTGAGTGGGTTAAAGAGATTGAAGAACAAGAATCACGAGCATTTATTCATCCCTTTGAGGGAAAGCAAACGGCCCTAGGAACGGCTACAGTAGGGTTAGAGCTTTGCCAGGATATCCCTATGCTGGATGCGGTTATCGTACCCATCGGGGGTGGGGGACTTTGTGCGGGAATCGCTTCGGCGGTAAAACAGCTCAATCCGGATTGCAAAGTGTACGGTGTAGAACCGGTAGGAGCCGATAGTATGAGTCAGAGTTTACAAGCCGGAAAGCCGGTAGAGATAGAGAAGGTCGATACTATTGCCGACAGTCTCGGTGCACCCCATGCGGCACCATACAGCTTTAGTTTATGTCAGCGTTTTGTGGATAAAGTGGTAACCATTACCGACCTGAAGATGGCCCAGATGATGCGTACGATGTTTGAAGAATTGAAGCTGGCAGTAGAACCCGCCGGGGCATCGGCGCTGGCCGCAGCAGTAGGTCCGCTTGCGGATAAAGTTATTGGAAAGAATGTAGGAATTATTGTTTGCGGTACAAACATCGATACAGAAAACTTCCAGAGGATTATCGGTAAAACAAAATAACATTGAATAAACTCAAAGATAGCATAGTTCATTTTTTGATATGATCGATTTGAGAAGTGATACGGTAACGAAGCCTACAACCGAAATGCGTAAAGTCATAGCCGATGCCGAGGTTGGAGACGATGTATTCGGGGAAGATCCATCTGCCAATGCTTTAGAAGAAAAGGTAGCACGAATGTTCGGCTTTGAAGCAGGCTTGTTTGTTCCCAGTGGTACAATGGGCAACCAGTTGAGCATAAAGGTACTCACGGACCCGGGGGAGGAAGTACTGATTGAAGAAGCAGGACATATCATTAATTATGAATCTACGGCAGCAGCACACCTTTCGTCGGTACAGCTGACTCCCATCCGGGGAGACAAAGGTAAGATTTCGGTAGATGATTTGCAGGACAGGCTACGTGGGACTCATGACTGGGAGCCTAGAACGAAAGTTTTATCGATAGAGAACTCAACCAACAAGGGAGGAGGGTGCTGCTATACGGAGGAGGAATTGCTGAGGATACGTACATTTGCTGATAAGCAGAATTTGGTAGTGCATCTCGACGGAGCTCGTATCTGGAATGCAATGATAGCTACGGGAACTAAACCGGAATTTTACGGCAGTATTGCCGATACTATGTCGGTTTGCTTTAGTAAGGGTCTGGGAGCCCCGGTGGGATCGATGGTTTTGTCCACCCAAAAAAATATTGATCAGGCGCGCCGGATGCGTAAGATGTGGGGCGGTGGTATGCGCCAGATAGGGATGCTAGCTGCGGCGGCGGGTTATGCTATCGAAGAACATCTTCCATTGCTGCAAGAGGATCACCGTCGGGCTCGGGAGCTGGCAGAAACAATTGAGGGATGCTCGGGGTTTGCCATAGGCTTGGATTCAGTAGAGACCAATATTTTAATTTTTGATGTATTGGATGAATCAGCTGTGTCTGCGGTAGAGCGACTGGAAGAAGAGGGGATACGGCTGGTCCCATTTGGTCCCAATACATTGCGAGCTACGTTCCATTTTCAGATTACAGATCAAGATTTAGAGCAGGTGCAATCGGTGTTTGAGACCTGTTTTGGATAGTAATCGTTAAGTACAGGGTGACATCTTATTTCTAATTACAGAAAAACGTTTCATATCGAAACCAGTTGTGGTTCTCACATTGAACAATTCAAATCCTATATCAACGTTATAATCTAAAAGAACTTGTCCGACGAAACCTTGGTGTAGTCGGGCTTTTTTCAGGATCTTGCCCAGCCGAATATCTTTAGGGCACATCCCGGGAGGACAACAAGATAAAAAATCGGGAACAGTTCTTTTATTCCCGCTTTTTATTATTACTATCTGATTGAAAAAGCGGGTTGTCGCGATCTACTATAGGTAAATCATATATTTGGTAGACTCCGAATTCAAACTGGTTATTGATATAGGGAGCCACCGTTTTCATAAACTGCCACATCCAGTCGGGACCGATACTTCTTTCCAGCTCTTTGCGATAGGCTTCTACGGCCATATCAAGATATTCCTGACCCTTAAAAGGGGGAGTATAGTATTCCGTTTCACTGGGAACTTCATAACTGCCCATTTCACTCATAATGCCCCCCGACATTGAACGGTCAAATTTAGACTGCATATTCAGCTTCCGTTCTTCCTGCTCAGGTTCAATTTCTTGCCTAGTAGTATCTGTTTCTTGAGCAAAGGTGATTGTTGGGATCACCCCAAAGAAAAGGAGGAGTAAGAAAAACCGGCGATATGTAAGGTTCCTTTTTGCCAATAAATAGTATTTTATTCAGTGATCATTCAGGTATAATAACTGAAAAGTAATCAATTTGTTATATCCGGAGCTGTTTTTTTAATGGAGTGGGCAAGCACATGGGCCAGAGTATCCAGTTCTTCTTCACTGATAATCAGGGGAGGAATCAGTCTAATTACATTACCACTGGTACAGTTCGAGAGAACTCCCTGTTCCATCATTGCAGTTACTACCGGACGCCCTTCAAAGGCGAGCTCCACACCAATCATGAGTCCTTTACCCCGAATATCCTTCACCGATGGAAGATCTTGAGTAAGATTACGAATTTTCTGTCTTAGGAATACACCTTTTTCTTTTGCTGCCTCCGAGAGATTTTCATCGAGGATAGTCTTAATAGCAGCAAGGGAAGCAGCACAGGCCAGGGGATTTCCTCCATAGGTACTGCCGTGGGCTCCATAGTACATGGACTGAGCAACTTTTGACTGGCAAAGCATACCGCCGATGGGAAAGCCTCCGCCCATGGCCTTAGCTACCGCAATAATATCGGGCTGTATTTCATAGTGCTCAAAGCTAAACATCCGTCCCGTGCGGGCCATTCCGGTCTGTACTTCATCCACAATAAACAGGGCATTGTGCTGATCGCAAAGATTTCTAATTTCCTGTATAAATTTTGGGGAGGCGATCTGTAATCCTCCTGAACCCTGTACGGTTTCCAAGACCACTCCCAGAGTTTGATCATTAAAATTGGCTTTTAATGCGTAAATATCATTAAAATCGACCTCATAAAAGCCTTCTAAGAGGGGATCATATCCTTTAGTATACTTATCCATGCCCATGGATATTGTAGCTACTGTACGGCCATGGAAAGCGTTTTTTACCGTTATAATCGGTCCTTTTTTGTGATTTTGGGTTCCAAATAGCCTTGCTGCCTTAAGAGTAGCTTCCATCGCTTCACCTCCACTGTTACAGAGAAAACCGTGACTCATCCCGGATATTTCAGTAAGCAGTTGCAGTAGTTCCGCCTGCGATTTACTGTAATAAAAATTTGAAATATGCATTAACTCAGCGGACTGTTTTTGGACGGCTTTAACCACCTTGGGGTGGCAGTGTCCCAAGCTGTTTACAGCGATGCCAGCCAGGGCATCGAGGTACTGATTTCCGTCCTCATCCCAGACCTTTGTACCTTGACCTTTCACCAGGGTAAGTGGAAATCGATTGTAGACGGGTAGGTGATATTTCTCCGTGATCTGTTGGGCATTCATGGATACAGATTTAAGGATTAAAAAAGTGTTTTTTGTTGATTTGATATAGCCAATAGTAATAAAAAATAAAGGCTATTCCGCAATAGTAATTCGGTAAGTCTGAATTATTTATTTACCCAAAATAGAAGTTGCAATTCCCTGGCTATATTTTTTGTGGCTGTTTGGTTGACTAACTAAGAAGGAGGTAAATATTACTACCCAAAGTAAGACCCGGATACTCACTTTAAGCTTGATCAGTCATTTTGACAGAGTAGACATAACTAATAAATATAACAAGAGAAAAACTATCATAACTATTTGGGCTGCAATAGGTTATGAGCTTCTATTAAAAAATAGAATATTATGGGGGTAATTTTGGTAAAAGAAAGCATAAAATAAATAAAGCAAATATATATAATCAGGTATAAAAATATGTCTTAATATATTGTGAAGTAACAGGTTACAGATATTAGTTAATACATAATATATATATCTTTAATGCACGATATTGAGAGTGGCTTAAATTATTTAGGCAGGGAAAAATAGAATTTATGAACTTAATATTAATTTCTAGATGATTATTTCTATAAATATAGTAATAACAATTACTTATAGAAATAAAAAATAGTATATAGACCTAATTTTAAGACCTTTTAATTTTACCTAAATAATTTAGGTTTTTGGAAATATACCCTTAAGCAGACAATTTATCATACCTATTTATGGTAGTATAATACACTGGTATTAAATAACTTATGGTGTTTATATAAAAATAACTTTATATAAAAAATTTATTTCTGGTCTCAATTTTGGGAAGAATGGATAAAATCCTGATAAAAAAGCCGTTAACCCGAAAGGAGTTAACGGCCAGAAAGACAGTAAGAAGAAAGGAGAAAATTAGATAGGATTGCAGAAGAAGTTACTGCTTCAGGGCAAGCCCTATGCGTCCCCTTTCCAGATCGAGGGAAACAATTTTGAGTTTTAGAATATCACCTACCGATACAATTTCGTGCGGATCTTCTACCTTGCGGTCAGCCATATTTGAGATGTGTAAAAGTCCGTCTTGCTTCACGCCGATATCAACAAAAGCGCCGAAATCTACAACGTTGCGTACCGTCCCTTCGACCACCTGACCTTCACTCAGATCTTCCATCTTCATGATGTCATTTCGGAGCACCGGTTTGGGTAGGGAAGCCCTCGGATCCCGACCGGGTTTTTGCAGATTTTCGATGATCAATTCGAGGGTGGGAACGCCCACATCAATTTGTTCAGCAACCTCTTTTTTATTAATATTTTTGAGTTTTTCAGCAACAATATTTTCCTGACTATTCAGGGAGTCCAAATCTATCTTGAAAAGGTTGCAGAGTTTTTCAGTTGCCTCATAACTTTCCGGGTGAATGGCCGTATTATCCAACGGGTTTTTAGATTCCGGTATACGCATAAATCCGGCGGCCTGCTGGAAACGAAATTCACCCACGCCCCGTATATCTTTTATTTCATCCCGGCTGGAAAAAATTCCTTCGTCCTCTCGACGCTTCACAATGTTTTTGGCAACCCGACGACTGAGTCCCGATATATGAGTAAGCAAAGGAGCACTGGCTGTATTTAAATTTACCCCTACTTTATTGACACAGCTTTCAACGACATCGTCCAGCGACTGGGCCAGTTGATTTTGATTTACATCATGTTGATAAAGACCCACTCCGATTGATTTGGGATCGATCTTAACCAGTTCGGCCAGCGGATCCTGTACGCGTCGTGCGATAGAGATATTGCCTCGTTGTGCTGCTTCGAGGTCGGGAAACTCCTCGGCTGCTGTTTTGGAGGCTGAATAGACCGAGGCTCCTGCTTCATTGACAATCAGATAATTGAGTTCCTCGTCGGGATGCCGTTCTTTTCGTTTTTGTATAAACTCCGCCACAATCTGTTCGGTTTCCCGGCTGGCCGTACCGTTGCCAATAGCAATCAGGTTGACATTATATTTGTCGATTAGTTTGTCAAAGACCTTTTCGGCTTCGGCTACTTTATTTTGTGGAGGGGTCGGATAGGTCGTGGTTCCCTCCAGATATTTACCGGTCTCGTCCACTACAGCTACCTTACAGCCCGATCGATAGGCAGGGTCGATGCCCATGACCACTTTGTGATCGAGCGGCGGCTGCATGAGCAAATTGGAAAGATTGGTAGCAAAGGTTTCGATGGCATGCTGGTCTGCTCGTTCGGTAAGGTCATTGCGCAGCTCTCGTTCGAGAGAAGGAAACAGCAACCGCTTATAGGCATCTTCTACGGCATCCTGTAGGTGCGGGG
Source organism: Fodinibius salicampi (assembly GCF_039545095.1). Lineage (NCBI taxonomy): Bacteria > Pseudomonadati > Balneolota > Balneolia > Balneolales > Balneolaceae > Fodinibius > Fodinibius salicampi. The sequence continues at coordinate 303,166 of NZ_BAABRS010000001.1, forward strand.
TAAAGATACTTCTGTCGTTCGTAATGACAATATCGTCGATATTTTCGAGTGTTCTCTCTTCCCACAGTTCTACATCTACAAAAAGGATGTTTTCGCGTTCACCCCGGTTGATCGCCAGAATCTGATAGGGTTTCAGATATTTCGCTTTGAGAGAGAATTCGTAGTAATCTTCGAAGTTCGTACGTTTTTCCACGGCAGGGTTTTTCTCTGTTTTGATCACTGCGTGTTCCTGGAAAATACTTCGCAGCTTCTCACGTACTTCGGCCGATTCATTGATCCATTCCGCTACGATATCCAACGCGCCCTCCATAGCGTCTTCGGCAGTTGGCACCTCCTGCTCTTCATCCACAAATTTGGCGGCGTGATCCCTGGGATTACCCTGCTCGGTTTCCTGGACCCAGATAAGTTCTGCCAGCGGCTCAAGACCTTTTTCTTTGGCCATATCGCCTTTAGTACGCCGCTTGGGCTTGTAGGGCAGGTACAGGTCTTCAAGGGTATTTAGGTCTTCACAGTTTTTTATTTTTTCTTCGAGCTCATCAGTGAGCTCGTCCTGCTCTTCAATAGTTTTCAGGATGGTTTTCTTCCGGTCTTCAAGCGTGCGATGGAAATCCAGCTTATCTCTCACGCTGCGGATATCCTCTTCATCGAGGCCGCCGGTGGCTTCCTGTCGATAGCGGGCTAGGAAAGGTACGGTAGCCCCGTCATCCAGAAAGTCGGCAACCGTGCTAATCTGTTTGGATTTAAGGTTTAGTTCATTGGCAATACTTTGGTATATCTGGGCTTCGGTCATATAATTATTCTACATTCTTATTTCTGAGTCCTATATTTGGGTAGCTGAAAATAATCACCCTAAGACAATATGTACACATGAATTTTGATCTCGATACCATCCATAAGTTAGCGATTAAAATTGCCAAAAAGGGCGGTGACCATACGCTTAATTATTTCAACAAATCTTTTGAGGTGGAGCGGAAGTCGGATGATTCGCCCGTTACTATTGCGGACCGGGAGGCGGAGTCAATTATGCGCAAGGCCATTGCAGAGCGGTTTCCAGATCATGGCATTATCGGTGAAGAGCATGGTAAGTCCAATGAGGGGAGTTCCGTACAGTGGATTTTGGATCCCATCGACGGTACGAAATCGTTTATTCATGGCGTTCCGCTCTATACGACACTTATTGGAGTGGTAGTGGATGATGAACCGGTAGTGGGCGTAATTTATGCGCCGGCTCTGGATGAATTGTGCGAGGCAGCAAAAGGAAAAGGGGCCCGATTGAATGGTGAAAAATGCAAAGTTCGAAGCTGTGATAGTTTAGGTGAGGCCAGTTTTATGAGTACGGATGTCTATACGGCAGAGGAGTTTGATTATGGTGATGCCTTTGATATGCTGATTGAAGAAACACAGATACACCGGACATGGGGCGATGCCTATGGGCATATGCTGGTGGCTACCGGCCGCGCAGACCTGATGTTTGATCCTGTGTTAAGTATCTGGGATGCGGCACCGCTGCTAACTGTTTTGCAGGAGGCGGGTGGTGTTTTTTGCGATACGGATGGGAATGAAACCATTCAGTCGGGCAACGGGTTTTCCACCAGTCGCCCATTGATACCGGAGGTACTAGAGGTCTTTAAGAAAAGTTAGGTAGTCTTTTAATTAGATCTCTTTTTTAAAAAACAATAGCGCGGGAGTTAATTCCCGCGCTATTGATAATTCAAAGCTATTGGGTGTTTGTACTTTACATTTCCAGCACGACTCGGAAACGTGCTTCATTATTAATCATTCTATCGTAGGCTTCATTAGCTTTTTCAAGAGGGAAAGTCTCAATTTCAGGAGTGACATCGGTTAGAGCGCTAAAACTGAGGGTCTCTTCCGAGTCTTTGGCATCGCCACTGGGCCAGCCAGAAATGGATTTTCGTCCCATAATAAGCTGAAAAGGAGATACTTCAATGGGATCGTTAGTGGCAGCTACAACCATTAGCTGACCATTGCGTCCCAATCCGTTAATAACAGAGGAAATGGCTTTACTGTTCGGAGCGGTAGCAAGCAGCACATCCGCACCGCCAAGCTTTTGCAGTTCTTCTGCAGGATCGGTGGCTTCGGTGTCGATATATTTATGAGCACCGAGTTTAAGTGCCAGTTCTTTCTTTTCAGGTCCGCGCGACAGCGCTACAACTTTGCACCCGAATTTATTCGCATATTGTAGACCCAAGTGACCAAGTCCCCCGATTCCCTGAACGGCTACGATATCACCGGGTTCAATATTGCTGTTCCGCAGTGCGTTAAAGGTGGTGATTCCCGCACAGAGGAGTGGAGCTGCTTCGGCAGAATTCAGTGAGTCGGGTATGTCTGCCAGGGCGCTTTCTGGTGCGGTGAGATATTCGGCATAGCCACCATCGAAGTGGATACCGGTTACCTGTCCGTTTTCACAATTAATAAAATCTCCGTTTCGGCACGCCTCGCACTGGTAGCAATGTCCGCCGTGCCAGCCCACGCCCACGCGCTGTCCCTCTTTCCAGTTCGAAACATTATCACCCTGCTGTTCAATGGTACCGATGACTTCATGTCCGGGTACGCGGGGATATTCAATACCTGGCATTAAACCGTCTTTTACGAAGGCATCACTGTGACAAATACCGCAGGCCTGTACTTTAATTAAAACTTCATTCTCGGAGGGAGTTGGAATATCTTTTTCAACGAGTTCAAAATCAGAACCCGCTTCCGTTATTTGCATTGCTTTCATAATAATTCTGTCCAATATTTTAGATTAAATTTTTTATAGCAAAGAACTATCAAAAGAACAGAAATGTTTTTAAAATCATTTACTGAAAGGGAACATAAAAACTATATTTTACTTAGATTTATCCAGCGGTATAAGAGTCTTGGTATTTTTTACGTTATGTTTAGAAATGGAGCAGTGATTTGGTAACCTTAATTCTGAAGTGATCTTATGAACAGAACTGAATATCCAGCTACATTAACTTGTGATTATATTTGTGTTTTTTGTGCGTTGATCTTCTTATTGATGATGTGTCCGGCCGGTTTAACAGCTCAGTCCTTTGATTATGAAGAACATCCCCGCCTTGATTTTGAGTTGATGAATTTAGAGCTGGATTTGGGCATACAACCACAGAACTTGCGTTTTGAAGGAGCTGCTAATTATCAGCTTGAAGCAAATATTGATGGAGCGGATACCTTGATAGTGCATACGGCCCATCTGGATGTTCGATCTACTACCGTCGATGGTAATAATGTGGAATTTCAGCTCCAAAATGACTCCCTATTTATTCCAGTTTCCGATTCTGCAGAATATGGAGAGTCATTTGAGGTTCGCATCCGTTATAGCGGGGATTCACAATTCGGCTTACTTAAGAACGGCAATGGAACGGTCTGGACCTCCTATCTGCCGCAGGCCCAGCGTCATTGGGTTCCGATCATTGAAAACCCTCATGTTACGCTGCAAACCACTTTTAATATTTCTGTTCCCTCCGATTACCAGGTTTGGGCAACTGGACGGAAGACCGGGGAAAATGAAGTGAATGAAAGTACCATTCAGTATAACTTCTCGTCGGAAACGGAAATCCCGGCCACAGATCTGGCTTTTGCTATTGGTCAGCTTGAAAGCACATCCACTACCTATGGAATCAAAAGAATTAACCTAGCTATTGAAGAAGGATTGACCGATGAAATTGTCGTGCAGGAACTATTGCAAACGGCCTACGACGAATTACAAGCCGTAGAAGAGGGGATGCAGTCAGAGTTTCCGTTTGAAAGGTTGAATGTTATTGTTCTGGAAGATCATAATTGGGAGACCCGCTCGTGGGGAGCTTCGACCATATTCTTATACGAAAATGCAGGGGATATAAAACAACAGCTGCTGCGTGGTATTATTGGCCAATGGATAGGATCCAGGCAGAGGGCAGCACAATGGGAAGACGGAGATATTATTACGTTATATCAGACCATTGCCTACGAATCCCTGAATGATTCCCTTTCGATATTTGAAGTTAAAGATCGTCCTGATAAAGGAGAGCAAAGCCTTTATGATGTGTATAGTCCCGAATATTGGAATGGCTGGCAAAACCAGTGGGAGCGCTGGCAGGGCGGTTCGTGGGGAGCGGTTGTCGCAGGATTATATCCCAATTTATTAAATCAAATGCTGCCGGTGATAAGCTGGAAAGATTTTGCCAACCACTGGTATCAGCAGAGTGGGCAGCCGATGTTTGATGCGCCGAATATAGTAACAAAAACAGGTAAGAATAGCTCCAGAGATAGTGTATCTGTGGCCGATACGGTGGTATATGAGGTGAATTATCAAACGGGTGGCGCAGGTCAGAACTTAAGGCTTACCTTTGAGGCGGATGGAAGAGAGGTATTTGATGAAATTGTGACACTACAGGCTCATCGCGTGTACGAAAACGGCAGTGAGAGCGATGAAGTAAGTTTTACAGGAGCACGGGATTCTGTAGATATCTCCATCTCGGCCGATATGCGGACTTTACGTTTGGAGGTGCCGGATGGAATTCCCTTAAAGCTCAGGGAGCACAAACCCGTTTCTTTCCTACTATATGAACTGAGAAATTCCGAGACCTTAGAGCAGCGGGTACAGGCGGCAGGGAATCTGGGTACTCATACCGAAAATCCTGACCTCCAGCTGGCCATTACCGATATGCTGGAAAGCGGGGTAGACCCCAGAGTACACGCGGCCTTGTTGACTTCACTGGCTGAAATTACCCAGGGTGCAGCCGGAACAGAGCAAATGTTTCTCAATGCTCTGGATTATGAGTATCCTTTAATCCAGAAAGCCGCACTTGGAGCTTTGAAGTATTACCCGGATAATGCTGAGATCCTAAAAGCGGTAAAGAGTATGACTGCCAACACTGATGATCCTTCTTTGTTTCGGCAAGGCGTTGCTGTGATGTCCGATATCGCTGGAGAAAAGGAAATGCAGCAATTCTTTACTGAGATTGTTCAGCAGGATACCGTAGGTCATCGCTCACTTGCTGCAATAAATCAGCTCCTAAAAATGGGACAAACCGATCTTCTTTCGGAAATGGATCAGTTTTTGGAAAATTCGTATGACTATAGCGTTCGGGCAGAGGCATTTGAGATCTTAATCGAGCATGATGACAGTGCACAGAATTGGCTGACCAGGGCTAAAGAGTTTTTAAATGAATCCCCCGATCCTCGCATTCGATATTTAGCGGTACGGGGACTTTTAGAACATCAAAATTCGGATATCCAATCGTTTCTGGAAGAGTATCAGCCTGATGAATATGATGCCCGGGTGTATAATCTTATTCAAAGAGAGATAGAATGATTTCTGATTATTAGTGGCAAAACTATTGTTTTATCCACTTCATTAACTCTTTAAAACTGGCGCTTTGCCCATAGCTGAGGATGCCCACACTATATATTTTGGCGCTTATCCACATTGTTCCGGCGAAAGTCACAACCATTAACAGAATGGATAGGGAAATTTGCCAAAAAGGGACGTCCGTGATGGCAATGCGGGTGATCATTACAATGGGTGTGCAGAAAGGAATCAGTGATCCTACAATGGAAAGAGTTCCATCGGGGTTTTCCATCGCTTGGAACATAATAAAATAGGCAATCATCACGGGAATCATGATCGGAAACATAAACTGCTGGGTATCGGTCTCTGAGTCTACTGCGGAACCAACAGCTGCAAAGAGGGAGCTGTATAGCAGGTAGCCCAGTACAAAGAAGAGGACAAAATAGATGATAAGGGATGCTTCAATTTCAGGGATAGCAAACACAGAGGGATCAATGGGAGCGGCCTCGGCTGTAGATGCTGACGCCATGATATCAGAACCCATTAGCATGCCGGCTGCCGGCCCGGCCATTGCCCCAATACCGAAGAGGGCTGCAATCCAGATACTCAATTGAGTAAGGGCCAGGGCACCAACGCCACCCATTTTGCCCAAGAGTAATTCTATCGGTTTAACGGAGGAAGTAATGACTTCAATAATGCGATTGGTTTTTTCTTCAATGACGCTTCGGGTGAGCATTCCGCCGTATCCCAGAACCGAACCAAAGATGATAAATCCCATAGCTACACCTACAATCGTTAAAAAGCCGGTATTATCATCTTTTGCTTCTCCTTCTTCGGTTAGCTTGCTGGTGGTCAGGGTAATTTCAGTTTGGAAAACCTGTTGCACGTCTTTTGATACATTAGCCCTGCTAATACGTTCATCTCGGATTACCTGCCGCAGATCGGCGCGAATACTGGATTGCAGGCTCATTCCACCAGCTCCACTAGAAACATATTCAGGACTTTCCTCGAGATTAATATGCTCTTCCTGAAGAATAATATATCCGTCTATTGCTTCATTTAGAGTCAGTGATTGGAGGGAGTCCTCGGAGAGGGACGAAAAATCCTGATATCGCGCCTTATTTAACTTCTCAAGACGTGGGTAAATAACTTCTGTCTGATCAACAATACCGATGGTATGCTCTGCTTCAGACTCCCATACAGCCATTCCTACTACAAATCCGATAAAGGCTATCATACCGAGTGGAATGAGAATAGTTGCAACAATAAAACCTTTAGATCGAAGTCTGGTTAGATATTCGCGTTTTAGAACTAATAAAATCTGATGAATATTCATTGAATTGGTTAGGCTAATTCATTGGGATTGATGTTATCTTCTCCTACGGTAGAGATAAATATTTCGGTAAGAGAGGGTTCCATACGCTCAAACTTATAAATTTCGGCGTGCTCCATAGCCTTTTGTAATATGTGCTGCATATTCTGCCCGTCAAGCACCCGAATTTCAGCAAAATTAGTAGAACGATTATTGATGCGGACATTTTGAAGTTTATCTAAAAAATTATGATCTCCCTCAAATTCGATATTGATCGTATTTTTGCCGAAGGACTGTTTGATTTCTCGCAGATTTCCTTTAAGTACCGCTTTTCCTTTGTTGAACAGACAGATATCGTCGCACATCTGTTCGACCTGTTCCATACGATGTGTCGAAAAAAGCACCGTCTTTCCACGCTCCCGAAGCTCTATTACAATCTCTTTAAGCATTTCGCTGTTAATGGGATCCAGTCCGCTGAACGGTTCATCAAAAATATAGATATCGGGGTCGTGAGCAATGGTAGCAATAAACTGTACTTTCTGGGACATACCTTTTGAAAGCTCTCCAACCTTCCTGTCATACCAGTCCGATGCATCAAAACGATCCAGCCAGTGTTGGGTTACTTTCTTTGCCTCTGCCAGCGTTAATCCTTTTAAGCGAGCCAGATAAATGAGCTGCTCACCCACCTTCATCTTCTTATATAATCCTCGTTCTTCAGGCATGTAGCCGATCATTTTTTGGGTTTGGGGGCTCACATCTACACCATTAATAGTAATGCTCCCACTATCCGGAATGATAATATGGTTGATCATACGAATGGCGGTTGTTTTGCCGGCGCCGTTTGGTCCTAATAAGCCGAATATACGTCCCTTCCTGACTTCAAAGTCTACTTTTTGTACTGCCTGTGTTTCCCCAAATGATTTGGAGATATTGTTAACCTCTATAACTGGCATATTGTTTGTTAGTTTTTGGAAAATTTAGTGCGAATATCTTCATAAAGAAAGATATTGATTGGAGCGTAAACTTTTGATTACTTGCAGTTAACTTGTATTTCGTAAATTTTGGCGTCAGCGTAATAGCATACGGCCAATGTAAAAAGGAGTTTCATTGTATGAAAATAATTCATGTTAGTGCAGAATGCTATCCTGTTGCTAAAGTAGGAGGACTTGCTGATGTAGTAGGTTCCTTACCCAAGTATTTAAGGGCTGATGAAGTGGATGCTTCTGTTATTATGCCCAAGTATGGGAATGAGTGGATGGCAAATCATAACTTTAAAAATGAATTAAAAGCTCAGGCGCCCTTTGGAGACCTGCCGTTTGATTTCTCTATTCAGCGAGAGAAAAAAGATACACTGGGTTTTCCACTTTATGTTACTGATATACCTCACCGATTTGATCGGGCGGGAATTTATGTTGATCAAGAGAGTGGAGTCCCATACAGTGATGAATTCGAGCGTTTCCTTAGCTTTCAAGTTGGGGTGCTCGACTGGATTAACCAGATGGATAAAAAGCCGGATGTCATTCATTGCCATGACCATCATTCTGCGCTCATTCCCTTTATGGTTTCCCAGTGCTATCGATATGGAGATTTAAAGCATATCCCTACGGTCTTAACGGTCCATAATGGGGAGTACCAAGGCGTTTTTAGTCATGAGAAACAGCATCTCATTCCCGATTTTGATCCGAAAAACGGTGGATTATTAGACTGGGATGGCAAGCTTAATTGTTTGGCAGCGGGACTGAAAACCTGCTGGCGGATAACGACCGTTTCACCTTCCTATATGAAAGAATTGAGTTATAATAGTCATGGTTTGGAGGAGTTGTTTCGTAGTGAACAGCAAAAATCACGGGGTATTATCAATGGGATAGATACAGAAGTGTGGAATCCCGACACCGATCCGATGATTGCCCATCATTACAATAAAAAGAAAACTGCAAAGGGAAAGCGGAAAAATAAAAAAGAACTCTGCGAATATTTCGGTTTGGATCCACAATATCCCACTTTCTCTTTCATTGGCCGATTGGTTCGTGAAAAAGGGGCTGATCTGTTGCCGGATTTGTTCAGGACATTTCTGGAATCTACGCAAAGCGTCAATTTTGTTGTGTTGGGAACCGGCGATCGGGCATTGCATTATCAGTTTGAGGCTATGAGTGATCGGTTTGTAGGTTACTTTGATGCCACTTTAGATTATAATGAATCTCTTGCACATCAAATCTATGCCGGTAGTGACTTTATGGTAATGCCCTCGCGGGTTGAGCCTTGTGGACTGAACCAAATGTATGCTATGCGCTACGGTACGGTCCCCATAGTTAGGAATATAGGAGGATTAAAGGATTCAGTTGTTGATATTGGAAAATCGGATGGATATGGAATAACGTTTCATGATTTTTCAATCGAAGCAGCAGCTGAGGCTATCCAGAGGGGGATAAATTTATATCAACAGGGAAATAAAATGGCCGGCACCCGTAAAAAAATTATGAATCTCGATTTTTCTTGGAATGCTTCAGCTAAAGAATATATTAAATTGTATCATGAACTAATAAGGTAACCAAACTTTCTGCTTATGAAAGGATCAACTATTGCGCTTATATTGGGAGGCGGTCAGGGAACACGTCTTTTTCCGCTTACAAAATTACGTTCAAAACCTGCAGTTCCTATTGCGGGAAAATACCGTTTGGTAGATATCCCTATCTCTAATTGCCTAAATTCCGATATCCGCCGGATTTATGTACTTACCCAGTTTAATTCGCATTCGCTAAATAGACATATTAAAAATACCTACAACTTTGATGTCTTCAGCAGTGGTTTTGTAGATATTTTAGCAGCCGAACAAACTCCTGAAAGCAAGAATTGGTATCAGGGCACGGCAGATGCCGTTCGACAGTCTATGCATCACATGCGAAATAAGGATCATAAACATGTGGCTATCTTATCGGGCGACCAGCTTTACCAGATGGACTATCAGGACATGATTGCCGAACATGAGGAGAAGGATGCTGACCTTACGGTTGCGACTATTCCGGTAAATGCTGAGGATGCGACCGGATTCGGAATTATGAAAACGGATGAAGAAGGGGCAATAGAGCGGTTTATTGAAAAGCCTGATAAAGAACAATTAAGTGAGTGGCAGTCAGAAGTTCCGGAAAAATTTAGCAATGAAGGCCGGAATTACCTGGCTTCTATGGGAATTTATATTTTCAAAGAAGAGATTCTTACAGAGCTTTTGGATAAATATGAAGATTCAACAGATTTTGGGAAAGAGATTATTCCAAAAGCAATAGAAACCGATTACCGGGTGCAAAGTTTTGAATTTGATGGCTATTGGACAGATATAGGAACCATCAAATCGTTCTTTGAAGCGAATCTGGCTCTGACCGATGATCTTCCTCAATTTAACCTCTATGATAATGAGGACTTTATATATACCCGGGCGCGATTGTTACCGGCTTCTAAGCTTTCCGGAACAACTTTCGATCATTCGGTATTGGCAGAGGGATGTCTTATTGAAGCCAGCCGCATTGAGCGGTCAGTTATCGGAATACGCTCCCGAATTGGGAAAGGAACCACGATAGAGCGGTCTATCATTATGGGTAATGACTATTTCCAATCGCGGGAAGAGTTGGATGAGAGTGATGAAGATAATCCTCCTCTGGAAATTGGCCAGCGCTGCTTTATCAGTAATGCGATTATTGATAAAAATTGTAGTATCGGAGATGATGTGCGTATCGCCGGAGGCGATCATCTTGAGGATGGCGACTACGGGGAATACCATGTTGTTGACGGTATTGTGATTGTGCCCAAGCGCTCTGTAATACCCGATGGAACAAAGATTTAATAGATAATCAGGAGTTTATTTAGCCTTACTAAACTTTTCAAAGGTTTAGTAAGGCTTTTTTTATCCGGCCTGAATTTCCTTGAGCTTCCCCATGGCCCTCTTATTCAGATTATCAAACAGCTCTTTGTTAATATCTCCGACGGTATATTTGAGATGCAGCCAAACAACGTAGGTAGCCATAACATCTTCGTAGCAGTAGTGCTCAATTTCAGGAAGTTCTCCACGCCGGTACATTTCCAGAACCTCATTTCCTTCCCCCGTTTGCTTGAATGGAATATCAATTAGATGGCCCAAATGTTTGAGCTTCGGCCAGGAGCTGGCGCCATAGTTACTGAATTCGTCCAGTAGATCCACATTGTCATTGCTGTAGCGGTATTTAATATCGTAATGATTTAATCGCATGGGCATCTGGAGACTATGCTTCATTGCCCGATAAGTCAGCAGCGGGAGGTCAAATCCCCGTCCGTTATGGTGAATTAGTCCGAAGTCTTTATAGGTGCTCAGGGCATCAAAAAGTTGTTCAAGTCCCTGGCGCTCATCGGTGCCATGCCAGGAAACCTTTTGTTTGGGCATGCCATTATTTTCTATCCACAGCCCTACCCAGGAAACCATGCGGTGGAACATTGGTGGAAGAAAACCGGAGGAGTTTCGAGCCAGCTCTTCGCTTGCCTGAAGAAGTAACTCATCCTCATCTTCTTCAGGTTCATCAATAACATGGCGCACAAATTCAAAGTCGGGAATTGTTTCTACGTCAAAGATAAAAAACATGATAGTTACGTTAATTCACCTGCTAAGTTTTTCTGAAACTGTTGTGTTACCGTCTCTGCATCGGGATGCTTACCCAGAAGATACATTAATTTTGTGAGTGTTGCCTCTGTAGTCATATCCTCCGCACTGAGGGCCCCCAGTTCAAGCGCGTGGCGACCGCTTTTGTAATTTGATAAATCCACGGCATCGTAGGCGGCCTGGGACGTAATAATTAACATGGTATCATTTGATAAACATCGCTCAAAGAAGGGGAGAAGGTTTTGATCTCCTCTGATGGGAAAGTTACCACTGCCAAAAGCCTCTATGACCAGGGCTCTTATATTGTCGAGGGGAAGCTCTTGTAAAAAAGCGGGGTCAAGATTGGGATATAGCTTTAAAAGGAATAGCTGATCTGAAAATTGAGTTGATAAGCTGAGTTCCCCGGAAGGGGCTCTGACGTGCGGTTTCATCTCAATGTGTAATCCGATTTCAGCCAGAGGCGGATAGTTGGGAGAGCTGAACGCATCAAAGTCTCCAATACTTATCTTTGTAGCCCTGTTACCCCGATAAACATAGTCGTTGAAGCAGATAGCAACTTCCGGCAGATTCATCGTTGCCATTTCAATTGAGTTAATAAGATTCCGGCGTGCATCGCTTCTGATGCTGCTCATCGGTACCTGGCTGCCGGTTAAGATAATGGGCTTTTGAATATTTTGCAGAGCAAAAGAAAGGGCAGAGGCCGTGTAGGCCATCGTATCGGTACCGTGTAGAATGACGAACCCATTGTACTGCTCATAATGTTGCTGGATGTAGGAGGCAAGCTCTGTCCAGTGCCGGCGATTAATATCTGAACTATCCTCAAGAAAAAGCCTTTCTGTTTCAATATTCGCAATTTCAGAAAGCTCGGGAATAGTTTGATTAATCAGATCAGACCATTTGGTGGGATTTATTGTTGGACCGCTATCTTTTTGGCCCTCCATGGCAATGGTTCCCCCGGTTTGAATGAGCAGAATCTTTTTCATAAAAAATATTTTTTTAATCTGATGCAGTTAATGTTACCAAATTTCAAACAAAGTATTGAGTTCAAACCTTTTTTTGTATTACTTACTCATATAATAATTTAATTATCGGAAACGGCGATGGATGTTAAGCCATAAATATACTAGTTCTATGATGGTTCTACATCATGAGCCAGCTTGGCAGGTATGTTTCCATTCAAAAATGGAGGTTAATTATGAGAGTTTATCCATCATCCAGAGTTAGAAATGTTGTATTGTTGGGCCATGCTGGCTCGGGAAAAACCACACTCTCCGAAACAATGCTGTATGAATCCGGGAGTAAAAGCCGCCGAGGCTCAGTAGAAGATAAGTCAACCACATCGGATTATCACGATATTGAACATGAGAAAGGGAAATCGGTTTTTGGTACGTTGCTGAACCTGGACTGGCGGGGTAATAAAATAAATCTGATCGACACACCGGGCACCTCAGACTATATCGGTGAGGTTATTGGAGCACTTCGTGTAGCAGATACTGCTATTTTTTCGCTCAATGCAGAATATGGGATTGAGACAGGAACCGAATTACACTGGAAATATACAGAGCGTTATAACATTCCCTCATTGCTGATTGTCAACAAGCCGGATAGCAATCATGCAGATTTTCAGAGAACAGTAGATATGGCTAAAGAGCGGTTTGGACGTGGGGTGGTGGTTGTGCAATATCCCTATAGTGAGGGCGAAGACTTCCATGCCATTATTGATGTGCTTAAGATGACGATGTATGAATTTCCCGAGGATGGCGGCAAGCCGGATAAGCTTCCAATTCCTGATTCCCACCAGGCCCAGGCCGAATTACTGCACAATGAATTGGTGGAATCGGTGGCAGAAAATGACGAAACACTGCTGGATGTTTATTTTGAACAGGGCAAGCTTACAGAGAGCCAGATGCGTGAAGGATTACAGCAAACATTGCTCAACAGGGATATCTTTCCACTATTTTGTTGCAGTGCCAAGCGGAATATGGGAACGGGACGTGTAATGGGTTTCCTGGGAAATGTAGCACCAAATCCAATAGAAGCCAATCCGCCCAAAACGCTGGATGGAGAAGAGATAAAACTTGATCCTGAAGGTGATCCGTTGATGTTTATCTTCAAAAATAGTTCGGAGTCGCATATGGGAGATATGCTATATTTTAAGGTGTATGGAGGTTCTGCGGAATCGGGATTGGATTTGATCAATCATACTACAGAAAGCACCGTTCGCTTGCCGAGTTTATATCTGATGAATGGGGAGGAGCGCCAGGAAGTAAACAGGGTGAATACGGGGGATATAGGAGCTGCGGTCAAACTAAAGAATACCAATGTCAATGACCTTTTACATACTAAAGGCGACTCAGTAGATATTGATCCCATACATTTCCCGGAACCGATTATTCGTACGGCCATTAAGCTAAAACGAGAGGGAGAGGAGGATAAGCTTGGGACGGCGTTGCACCAGCTTCAGCGAGAAGATCCTTCATTACAGGTAGAGCACAGCCAAGAATTGAGACAGGTTATTATTCATGGGCAGGGAGAAGAACACTTAGCTGTAATTAAATATGCTCTTGAAAATCGATTTAATATTGACTTGGAATTTGTAAAGCCACGAATTCCTTATCGGGAGACAATTACGAAAGAGGTTCGTACAAATTATAAGCACAAAAAACAGTCCGGCGGGGCAGGACAGTTTGCACAAATTTCGCTGCTGATGGAGCCTCTGCGTAATCATATGCCCGAACACAGTGATCTTAAAATTCGTGATGTCCAAGAAATTGATCTTGATTGGGGAGGAAAGCTGGTTTTTAGAAATTGCATTGTAGGGGGCATAATTGATAATCGGTTCATGCCCGCTATCTTGAAAGGAATCATGGAAAAAATGGAAAATGGACCGTTGAGCAATTGCCGTGTACGGGATATCCGTATCTCGGTTTATGATGGAGCAATGCATTCGGTAGATTCTAATGACGCTGCTTTTCGTTCGGCGGCCCTTATGGCTTTTCGGGAAGGCTTCAGGCGAGCTGCTCCTAAATTATTAGAACCGATCTATACCATTGAAGTGACTATACCCGCTGATTATATGGGGGATGTAATGAGTGATATCAGCACCCGGCGGGGACAGATTACGGGGATGGATGCGGAAGGTTCTATTCAGAAAATAGAAGCACAGGTGCCTCTGGAAGAACTGGATCATTATGCCACACGCTTAAAATCCATTACCCGGGGGAGTGCCGGCTTCAAAAGGACGTTTTCACATTATGCTGAGGTTCCCCGTGATGTCCAGAAGAAAATTGTAGAACAAACAAAAAAACAGCAGGAAGCATACTAACCAACTCCTGTTGCTCTAAATTTAGGATATAACAAGTAGCAATGACTGCTAAAGCTAATCTGTTGTCGTTGCAGTGGAGTCTTCGTCAGGGGCTTCAGGTTCTACTTCAATATTCTCATCAGTATCAATATTATTTTCATTATTCTTCGGAAGTCTCGGACTTTCGGGGTGGGTTTTCCTGAGATGTTCAATGTATCGCTCAGGAAGCTCGAAGAACAGTTCTTCCGGGATAGTTGGAAAACGGCTTTCCATCGGCTCGGCGGGTTTTTGGGGACGAAGATCAGGGTTCCAGACAAATCCTTCGAGTTTACGTTGGGCTGTTTCTTCACTTTCGGGAAAGAAGGATCCTTTGTTAGAACCGTTTGCAATCATGCGTACAAGTTCACCGTCTTCAAATAGTATGCGAATAGTAGGAGCGGATAACTCAATAGCTCCATCAGATTCATTCTGTTGATTCTTTGTAAACCGAAGGAGCTTGGCATTGTTAAAAACAAAAATCTCGCTGAGGTTACCTTCGGTAAAGCCAGCGGTGAGGGTATCGCCGGTTATTTGGTTGAGCCGATCAATAGTAGTGTCTTTTTGTACGGAAAAGGGCTGAGGATATGACTGGAGGCTGTCAATATCACCATCTTTGAGAATCGCTTTAATATAAGGGCCGGTAAGCTGAACATTATCATGCCAGGCTTTGGCATTGGACCACAACTCAAAGGTTTGAGTACTGTCGGAGTATTGGGTGGTATCAGAAAGGGAGGCAAAACTCGGTGACCAGACCCGCACATTTTCATAGGCATGGGTAACAATAGTGGTATCTGTTGGATAACGATGTTCCCGGGAAATAATAGTTTGAGCCCTAATATGAGTGGTATCGGCAGACTGAGTGGTGTCGCTGGTATCGGCCTCAAAATTTATAAGCCAGGCGTCATCCCCCTCCAGCAGCCGACGTCCAGTAGAGTCTGCCTCAAGATATGCTCCCTGAAGCATTGTATTGTTTTCCTGGTCATCTCCAAATATTTGGCCGTGAATCTCATAATAATCCTTGCTTCTATTGCTGAAGAGAGAATCTCCTTCCAGGTATTGGAGTGAATCGGTTAGTTGAACCTGACCGTGAAACCGAACGCTGTCGGCCGAACGATAATAATAGCCCGAATCGGCTCGGAGAACTCCACGCTGATCTTCAAGGCGAATTTGATCAATAAAATGGGCTACTTTTGTAGAAAAACGATAGTCCACACTGTTGCCAAAAATAATTGTGCTGTCAGCATCAATTATAACGCGTCCACGAAGCTCGCTAAAATCAACATCAGTGTAATAGTTCAGGGAGTCTGTCCATATAATTTCCTCACCTGTATCAATCTCAATATTTCCAAAAGCGCGAATCTCACTTTTATCGATAAATTGATAAGCGCTGTCACAATACATCTCCAGATCGCCATGCCTGAGATGGACTTCATTCAGGATGCGGCGAACTTGTTCGCCCTCATAGGTGCCGCCGACAATCCGGGATGCATTCAGGATATTGACCTGTCTTTGTTGGGCCTGGGCATCAGTAACGAGAAAGGCTGCGCCAGCTACTCCGAAAAGGAGGAATAGGCGTTTAGACAATTTCCGGGCTACATTGTAGAGAGATGGGAATATCATATCAGTCGATAACAAATTGTCCCGTTGGTTTTTCGATGGTGTAATCGTCACTCAGATCCGTCGTTCCTTCAAAACCGGTTCCCGCTATACTGTCGGAAGGGGTGGTAATAATAACAAATTTGGGGGTGCTGATGATATCTTCACTTTGAATCCATTTCAGGTATTCGGAGGTAAGCTTCCGGTTGTCAGCGGTGTTCACTCGAACATCGCCAAAAAGTTCAAAAATGGCATTATCGGCATCATAGACGGCGCGTTCCGAGTAAGCACGGGTCGTAATAGTACCCGTTGAATCATAGAGGTGAATAATAACTGGACCTTTGACGCGGGTTGAGCTGCTGTCCTCAGTAGTATAGGTAGCGGCATATGACCCAAATAACCTCATTTTTTTTGTACCATCTTCAATGATTTCCATATCCACATCCCAGCTTTCGGTTGTGGAAGTGAGGGAATCACTCAGTGCTTCGTCCACCTGTGCACTCTGTTCTTCGGAGAGCTCGCCGCAAGAGGATATAGAGATGGTCAGAAGAAGACTGAATAGAAATAGTCTGAAAATTTTAATGTTATGTTGTTCCAAAATATCGATCACCTGCATCACCTAATCCGGGGACGATAAATGCATCGTCGTTGAGTTTTTCATCAATGGCTGCCGTAATGGTATGGACATCGGGATGTTTTGAGCCGATTCTTTCCAATCCTTCCGGGGCACAGATTAACGAAATAAAACGCAAATGTTGTGCGCCTTCCTTTTTAAGAAAGGATATGGCGTCATCAGCACTGCCGCCGGTTGCCAGCATCGGGTCAACGACCAAAACCAGGGCATCCTCAACCCCGTCGGGAATATTGGAATAATAGTCCACGGGCTCGTGGGTGCTCTCATCCCGGTACATCCCCAAATGTCCCACTTTGGCATCCGGTATAAATTGAAGCAGGGCATCGGAGAGGCCAAGGCCGGCCCGTAAAATCGGGACTACAATAATATCCTGGTCTATATCATAACCAGTTGTTTTTTCGATAGGGGTTTCTACTTCGAACTCTTTTAAAGGCAGTTCTTTAAGCGCATGATATGCTAAAATAATTGCAATACGCTTAAGCGCCGATCGAAAATCATCGGTAGAAGTATTGACGTCCCGCAAGATGGTCAAATCCCTGTTAATAACAGGATGTTCAATTAATGTCAGATGCTCGAAAGATTGACTATCCATAATTATCGCTGATTAGGATTCAGGCGAACTGTGATCTCTGCTGAAATATTTTTGAGTAATTTGATATGCTTTTCCTGAAAGTGCAAACAGCGCAACAATGTTGAAGAAAGCCATAAGTCCGAGCATAACGTCACCAAATGCCCAGATAGTAGTTAGGGTAACAACGGCGCCGAAAAAGTGCATAGCTACAAAGACAACCCGATACCAAAAGATAGATTCGAAACCTAACAGGTATTGAGCAGCCCGATCTCCGTAATAGCTCCAGCTAATAGAAGTGGAGATAGCGAAGAGAAGCACTGCAAAGGTAACTACGTAACCTCCACCGGGGAATAAGGGATTTAAACCAATTTCAAAGGCACGGATTGTAAGTGGGGCACCATTTTCAACTATTCCGCCATGGAGCTGGGACAATTCGGTGTCACCTTTTGTATAAACAGCAACGGCACTATAAGTGTCGCTGCCTTCTGATTTAGTAAGTTCAATACGCCCGGTAAAAGGCTCGCTGTAATTGGCATCGGTATACATGGTATCTACCGGAATATTATAGTGTTCCATTGTACCGTTCTCTGGTACCCCATCACTAAAATAGAGCGTTTCGGAAGCACTACCGGCCGCTTTTTCAGAGAGAGTGTAGGAGAAGGAATCGGTAGAGGGATTTACCGTTGTTTTATGCTGCATATCCCACGCTCCGGTAGAAACAATCACCAAGCCGGTCATGGTACAAATAATGAGTGTGTCAATGAACGGTTCCAGCAGGGCAACCACACCTTCACGAACGGGTTCATCCGTTTTGGCGGCAGAGTGTGCAATGGGAGCGGAACCCTGGCCCGCCTCGTTAGAAAATATTCCCCGCTGTACTCCATAGCTGAGGGTGAAAATCAGGGCACCGGACCCCACTCCAAGGGCGCCTGCTTGCGGATTAAATGCATAGCCGACGATCATTTGGAGGGAAGGAATAATTTGATCGTAATTAAGAATAAGAATAACTAAAGCTCCAAGTACATAAAGAATTCCCATAAAGGGGACCAGCTTGGAAGTTACTTTCCCAATACGTTTAATACCCCCCAAAATTACAGCTGCAACCAAGCTGGCGGTAATAAGACCTGTTACCACCGTTGGAATCTGAAAATCACTTTGCATTACGTCAGCTACGGTATTGGCTTGGACGGCATTACCCGTTAAAAAGGCACAAATAGCAGCGGAAACGGCAAAAGCCACCGCAAGCCATTTCCAGTTTGATCCAAGTCCCCGCTCAATATAATACATGGGACCTCCAGAAACGGTACCGTCAGGATTGGTTTCACGATATTCCTGGGCCAACGTAACCTCTGTGAATTTAATAGCCATCCCAAAAATAGCGGTAACCCACATCCAGAAGAGTGCTCCGGGACCACCATAATGAATTGCCAGGGCTACACCAGCAATATTTCCAATACCTACCGTTGCTGATAACGCCGTAGTTAATGCCTGAAAGTGATTAATGTCCCCCTCATCTTCCGGGTCATCGTAGAAACCGGTCACCACTTTAAGCCCATGAGCAAAGCGCCTGACCTGTACGAATCCCAGCCGGAATGTAATAAAAACTCCGAAGGCAAGCAGCAGTACTACCATCGCAGGCAGACTTTCGGGCGTGTTCCAAATTAGATTTTCAAGAAAGGCAATAATTCGTTCAAAAGTTTCCATGGACTGTTATTGGCTTAGATTTTTTATATACAATCAGGCTGAATGTATAAAAAGATTTCCGAATTTTTTAGATTAAATTTAGCCTAAGCTATGACTATCCATTAAAAAACGTTAAAATATAAGTAATTGAAAGGATGTATTTTTTTAAATTAAGGATAGGCTTCTTAAAGCAGGATGCTTCTGTACACTCAAGCTGTTATTTTATTGGGTATGGAAGTTGCAAGTGTTAGTAGGGTGTATTAAATATTTATAGGCTATTTAAATTCTAAATTGAGTTTAATATAAGACAGTATAAAAGGTGAATTCTTATGACTAAAGCAGATATAGTAGATGTAATTGCTTCTTCAACAGGTTTAACAAAAGTCGAAACTGAAGCCGTAGTCAATGGTTTTATGGAAACGGTTATAGATGCTATGAAAAGGGGGGAACATATAGAGCTACGAGGTTTCGGAAGTTTTAAAGTTGTAAAGCGAGCACAACGCGTAGCCCGAAATCCCAAGACAAATGAAGAGGTCATTGTACCGGAACAATACGTTCCTGTTTTAAAAATGTCTAAGATATTTAAAGAACAGGTAGACGAAGCTATGAAAGAGAAAGAAGAGGGATAATACTTATACTCCTGATATAATAGCTACAACACTCCTGACTCTGAAGAAATATTCCCCCAGACGTAGTGATATTGATTAAATCATAGCTTATGATTTTACGCAGCCACTTGATTATGCAGCGTATGGTCTGCCAGCTTAATAACTCTGTTTGATTTAATAAGTAATTCCTGAAGAATACGAAGCACAAATTTATGCACCTCATTCAGACTGTTAAGATCGGAAAAAGTGTACTGGAAGTAGGATAAAAGGTTAACTGCAGTTAAATATTTACCGCTTGGCGTACCATCGACCTCAACATGCCAGCGACTGATAATATCATCATCAGCAAGCAGATCGTTTACCTTATGATTAATTTCTTCCATCCACTGACTGGCAGCTTCTACTTTGTGATAACCATTTTGTGCAGAGAGATCAGGATTTGAGGCCCTTTCATTAAAAAGCCAGGTAACTTCAATATCAATATCAGGTGAAATAGAAGTGCTAACCATATTTTCTTCTTGGAGAAAAGGATGCTCTTCCATGCCTTTTAACTGCTTGGCAAGAACGGTTTCACGGAAACGGTCCCAATCAAAATTAATTGCAATTGCTTTGATAAAATCAGAATCCTGACTTACATCGATTTTGATTTCCAGTCCCGTTGCATTTATTCTATCTTCATCCCAGGTGCGAAATGATTGAATAGAGATCTCTCTTCTTTGAAGGTCGCTTTCTATCCGGTTGACTACAGAATTAAAAATCGGATATTTCATTCGTTGAGCCTGTTTAATATTAGTTATTCGGAACGTCTCTTTTAGTTAATTAAGCATGAACAATTATTACACGTTAATATATTTAAACCGCGAGATAAAAGAAAAAATCTGTGATGGTTTTTTTGACTTCGCTATTAGTCCCCATAAAGATGTTCTGCATATTTATATAAAAACAAAGGAAGAGACCTATAGATTGATTTTTAGTGCGAATTCGCGGGAAACAGCTCTCTTTCTGGATTATTATCGTCCACCCAAAAAGCGTAACGTGCTTGATTTTTTTTCTTCTCTGGAGGGGCAAGAAGTGAGCGAGGTGAGTCTGGCAAAAAAGGATCGGTTGCTGTCTGTTTATTTTGAAAATGGCAAACATCTTTTGTTTAAGCTGTTTAGCGGACGTCCCAATGTTTTTTTAGTGGATAACAACCAAATTACAGATGCCTTTAAAAACCCTGAAAGTCATAAAGGCGAGGCACCTCCTGAACCGATGGCACCGGACTTTAAGGAAGAAGTAAGTCCCAAAAGGAGTGCGAAAAACCAGATGACGGAAGTGAATCCATTGCTTCCGAGAAATTTACTTCCTTATCTTATCGAACAGCATGATGTAGAAGAAATGCCGCCAGCGAAAGTCAAGGCTTTTACCCGGCAGGTGACACAGGCATTGAGGGAGGATCCGCATCCCCGGGTATTGAAAACCGGTGACTTTTGTCTGTGGTCAAGGGAATGGCTGGATATATCAACAAATAAACAATGCTCGGAAGTAAATGATTGTGTAGCGTATGCCTATAAAAATGCGGTTCATTTGCGTCGGCTGCATAATAAGAAGGAAGATATCGTACGATTTTTGAAACGGACAGTAGAGCAAAAAGAGGGGACCATAGCCCAATTGTCCCAATCCAAAAAGAGTCTGGAACGGGCTGACCGATATGAAAAGTATGGTCACCTGTTGATGGCACATGCCCATGAATCGATCTCTCCGGGAACTGAAAGCATTACCATCAAAGATTTTTATGAAGATGATGAAGAGATAACTATTCCATTGCAGGAGGGTCGGGACATTGCGCAGAACGCTGAATACTATTATGAAAAAGCCAAAGATGCGCGAAAATCCTATGAAAATGCTCAAAAAAGACTGCCTGTGGAAAAAGAAAAGCTGGAAACGCTTCAAAAGTTATTGGATGAAATAGATCAGATTGAACGGTTGCCAGATCTAAATTCGTGGATTAAGGATCACAAAAAGAAATTGCAGCAGATTGGCTTTGGCGATAGTGATGACAAACAGGCAAAATCGCCATATAGGAAATTCAAGGTGGGGAAATATGAAGTTTGGATCGGAAAAAATGCGAAAAGTAATGATCAGCTTACCAGCCGGGCCCACAAGGAGGATATCTGGTTGCACGCCCGGGGAGTAGGTGGATCGCATGTAGTAATTCGGATGGGAAATCAAAAAGATTATCCTCCCAAGAATGTTATCTTAAAAGCTGCAGGATTTGCAGCCTATTATTCAAAGGCTCAGGGAATGAAAACAGCACCTGTGATGTATACAAAGCGGAAATATGTGAGGAAACCCAAAGGAGCAGCCCCGGGGGCAGTAGTTGTGGAGCGGGAGGAGGTTGAGATGGTACCTCCGATTAATCCCCAGGAAATAAATTAAGTAAAGGAGGATAGATAGAGTATGATGAAACATTTGTCGGACGGTACGAATATTTTTCTAAGCGGCTTTATGGGAACCGGTAAATCAACTATTGGGCGCCTACTGGCCGATAAGTTGGAATGTTCTTTTATGGATTTGGATGATTACGTAGAGAAAAAGGAAGGTAAATCCATTCCTGATATTTTTGAGGAATCCGGGGAGAAGGGATTTCGGGATCTTGAAAAACAGGTATTATTAGAGGTATGTAAGGAGTTTGAAGGGGTGGTGGCCCTGGGCGGAGGGAGCCTGCAAAATCAGCATTTGGTAGATCATCTGAAATTGAACGGTATTCTTGTGTTTTTAAAGACGCCATTTCCGATTATTTTAGACCGCATCTGTAAAGATGTGAATCGTCCCCTGTTATTAGATGAGGAAGGAAATCCCAAGGATCGGGAAAAGCTTCGCCGGGAACTAAAATTACTTTATGAAAAACGGTTACCGCTCTATGAACAGGCTCCAATCATTTTAAAAACAGGGGGTGATAAAACCCCTGAAGAAGAAGTAGAAATTTTGATTAATAAAATTCGTAACCATGTCGCATAACATCGATGTCTCGGTATCACTTAACAAACGGTATTCCATCCACGTGGAGAAAAATGTAGAAAAAGCTTTTTTTGACTTTTGTGCTGATCGTTATTCAAAAGAAAAGGTGATTCTCGTAGTCGATGAAAAAGTATATGAACTGCATGAAACCAAAATAGAATCAATGTGCAGCCGGTATTTCGAGAACTTATTTGTTTTAAAAATACCGCAGGGAGAGAGCTCGAAATCACTTAGCCAGTGGCAACAGTTAGTTAATGAGATTTTAGCAGAGGGCGTAGAGCGAAATACTCCTTTGGTAGCAATTGGGGGTGGCGTTACAGGGGATCTGGCCGGTTATGTAGCTGCTTCGGTGCTTCGGGGGATCCCGCTTATTCATCTGCCGACTACCTTATTAGCGATGGTAGATAGTTCAATTGGAGGTAAGACGGGACTTAATCACGATACTGGAAAAAATCTGATTGGAGCATTTTACCAGCCGGATGCAGTATTTGCTGATGTAGAATTTTTAGAAACACTTGAACAGAGAGAGTGGATTACCGGAATGGCAGAAATTATAAAATATGGGGCTATTCGCAGCCCGGAACTGTTCAGTCAGCTCGAAAAGCTGAAGGATAACTTATCGGCTGATGATGGAGAATGGATAGAGGTGATTCGTGAAAGCGCACGCATAAAAACGGATATTGTTCAGGAGGATACGCTCGAGGCCGGTAAGAGAGCGCACCTTAATTTTGGCCATACCTTTGGACATGCACTGGAACGCGTAGCCGGGTATGGAAGTATTTCCCACGGAGAGGCGGTCTTTGCGGGGATGATAGCGGCCACTTATTTTTCGAAGGAACTGGGGCACCCGATAGATGATACGGTTTTTACCCCATTTATGTCGCTTTATAAGCAGCAAATCCAGTCATTCCCTTCCCAGCCGGACAAGCTAATAGAGGCGATGAAAACGGATAAAAAAGTGAAAAATAATATCATCCAATTAGTGTTATTGAAAGAGTGGGGTTCGCCTTATATTAAACCATGCACAGATCTATCGAAACTAAAAGCGGCCTGGAACTACACGATAGATCAATTTAACTGATTATACAATTGAGAAACAAGTAATTGATTCTTCGCTGGCTACATAAAAGTTGGAAATATCTGTGGGGAATCATCCTGACAGTTATTCTTATTTTGCTTATAGTATCGGCAAGTGTTATAGGACTACTACAGCTTGATATTACTCAGGGCTATCTGCTTGACAGGGTCAAGGACAGGATATCCCAAGATTATAAGACACAGATTACGATAGGGGATGTACAGGGTTTTTTACCCTTCAATATCGAGTTAAGGGAGGTGGTGATTGCAAATGGTGATTCAAGTCGCACAGATACCCTGGCAAAGATCGATGGTGTTACCAGTCACATTGATATATGGGGATTTTTGCAAAACAAGGTAACAATTACCGGCTTTACTCTTGAAAATCCTGAAATTTGGGTGCGAAGGAGTGCAGATGGCCGCATTGTGTTTTTGGAAAGAAAAGAGGCACGACAGGATACGTCATCTTCAGAAAGACGCTGGTTGAATAACGTAGAAATATTAGCCCCGCAGATAGAAATAATTGAGGGTACAGCGCACTTAGAATCCTTGACAGAAGATGGGGACCTTGTACATTTGCCATCCCGGGTTACCTTATCAAATCTTAATACCCAGTTCTTTTTGGAGTGGACCGGTAATCAGCGTTATTTAGATATCGATCAATTTTCCGCAACAACTGAGGACCTGAATGCCAAAAAATTTTCTATAACGGGACAGGTATACAGTGACCGGCAATTTTTGGAGTTTAATTCCTTTTTTATGAATATCGGTCAAGCCGAAGTTATTATTAATGGGGAGATTGAGGGATTAGATCTTGGAAGTCCGGGGATCAGGGAGCAATTTTTATCTTCCAATTATGATTTAGGAGTGATGGCTACTTCTTTATATCCCAGGGAACTCAGAGAATTTCTTCCGGTAATACCAGATATAGAAGGTCCCTTTGCTCTTCAACTTTATACCGAAGGAAATACAGAGTCGCTTTGGGTAGAGGAAGTTTCTATTGAAAAAGGTGAAAGTTTTTTCAGGTTAAATGGTGAGTTTCAAAACCTTACGGAATCCAATCTTTTTACTTATGAGGCGAGTATTGATAGCTTAAATCTTCGGAGCGAAGATTTAGCTCCTATTCTTGATACGCTCCGTCGGCCAGAATACCGGGCGCTGGAAGATTTGTCAATGCGGGGCAGTGCATCGGGAACTCTCGACTCTATATATGTGGATGTGGCGATGAGTTCTCCTATTGGCTCTATGGATTTGCAGGGCGGGAGCCAATTAAAGTCACCTTATAGGTACGAGGGAGCATTGGATGGGCAAAATATTGATATTAGCTGGATGGTACCAACCGTCTTTGATACGACCTCTATAAATATGACAGCCCAATTATCGGGATCAGGCATAACTCTTGAAGAATCTGCTACGGATTTCGAAGCCTCCTTTACTCAAAGTTTATTTGACCAGCAGACGATTGACCAGGTGGAACTTTCATCATCCTTATACGGAGGATTATGGAGCCAAAAGTTTCAATACCAGAATGGAGGACAGGTTATTACAGGATCAGGCGAAATTGACTTTAGTCGTGAGCGGCCTCCGGTTACCATGAAAGGAGAGGCCCGGAATATAAATTTAACCGATTTTGCAAGAGATTCTGTGATTGCTTCTACCGATCTGGATTTTACATACAGTATAGAAGCGGCTGGACTATCGCTGGACGAAATACGGGGACAAGCAAATTTTGATGTGGCTCCTTCAGTTATTGGGGGCGATTCAGTCGAGGCCCATCAATTTTATGCAGATATTAGCAATATAGGTGAGCAACGGCGTTCATTTCGCCTTACCAGCTCCCTTTTGGATATGAATGTAGAGGGACAATTGTATCCTAAAGTAATTATGAACCAGTTTCGATTTTGGTCGGCTTACTTAAAGGAGCGTTACCGAAAAGAGATTAGCATGAATGATGGAGAAGTACAACGGGCAATTTCAGCGCCGGAAGAAAGCGTAATCATTGATGGAAATATTACCTTAAAAAACCTGAATCTTATCAAGAAGTATATTCCAGTATTTCCTTCTATACATACTGATTCTCGTATTGCTTTTAATATGAATGCGGATGCAGACCGATTGCTGTTCTCCACTGAGATGCAAGCCGATACATTATCATTTAATAGCTGGGCTAGTCAGAATAGCCAAATTCAGTTCACCGGCAGTTTTCGCAGTGATCGTACGCTAAAGGAATTTTCATCCGTTGATTTCCGGGCAGATATCGGAACCTATACTTCTAACACTTTTAATATGGATTCCCTTGGAATCGTAGCCACCTTAGAACAGGATTCTCTCTATTACCGGCAGGCTATCAAGAATATTGGTGAAAATGCGCGCTTTAATCTTGAGCTTAACGGCGCACTTTCAGATAGCTCTGCATTAGTTTACATCAATGATTTTTTTCTGGGTAACGAAAGCTATGCATGGAGAAATCAGGATGTTCCTACTTTAGAGGTAGAAGGAACGCATAGAATTCAGTTCAACGATTTCAGGTTCGCTAATCAAAATGAATACCTGCAGCTTCAGGGAGCCTGGAGCCAGAGTAGTGAGGATTCCCTTTCATATACGCTAAGAGATATAAATTTAGAACGTATTTCTGAGTTAGTGGATGGAGAGGTTAGTTTTAAAGGGGTGCTCAATGGGGAATTAATGACCAAGTCTATTACAGAGCAACCAACGGTACAAGGTTCCTTCAATATAAGCAGGTTGGCGCTTAACAATCGTACGGTAGGGGATCTGCAGTTTAACAGTCAATATAATGCTGATGCTGATCGCTTTGATACTCGTATTGAAGTATTTACAGATCCCCAAAAGTATGAGGACTATCTGGAAGCGAACGATGGAATTCAACAGCATTTTGTACTCGATGGTTATATAGGCGGAGGGTCAGGCCAGGGCAACGAAGATGATTTGTATCACTTTGATGCCGATTTTAAACAGATCGATATATGGTTAGTCCCTTTAATTGTGGACAATCTTTTCCAGCAGATGGAGGGACAGGCTGTGGGGCAAGGGTATATAAGTGGAGATCTGGAAGATTTTGACTTCCACGGCGAATTTGATGTACAGAATGCTTTCATAAAACCCCGGTTTTTAAACACGAACTATTTTGTAAATGGGGGAGTTACGGTAGATCGCCAAGATGGCGTTATCCTTGATTCACTTGAGGTAATTGATACTAAGGGAGGATCAGGAAAAGTTTGGGGCACAATCGATCTTAACGATTTTAATCCATTGACATACCTGGATTTAACTTTTACAATGGACCGCCTGCAATTTTTGAACAGCACTATGGATCCCGATGTGCCGTTTTTTGGAAATATCTCAGGAACGGGTACACTCAGACTTAGCGGATCCAATGCTGATCTTTATTTGCGAACCAATAATCCCATACAGGTAACAAGTGATTCAAAAGTTTCTATCCCTTTACTTGAAGAAACTGAACTGACTGAAACGGGGCGGTTTATACAATTTGTGGATTCTTTTGAGGAACGTTTTGATTCTCCTACAGCCGCTGGCGAGGAGGGAACCAGCAGGGAGGAGGAAATCAGGAATAGCCTCGAAGATATGACATTCAGTGAACGTTTTGATCTGGATCTGCAATTTAATACCGCCCAGGATATAGCTGTCAACCTTATTTTTGATCCGGTTACCGGGGAGGAGTTAAATGCCCGCGGTTCTGGACAGATGCGTATATCCATGCAGAACCAGGAAGTCCAGATGTTTGGCAGATATCAAATTAACAGCGGAAGTTATCAGTTTGTAACCGGGGAGATTATCAGCAGGCGACTGCAACTTCGCCCCGGCGGAACCATCGTATGGGAAGGACCTCCTGATAATGCCCGGTTAGATATCAGTGCCGTTTATCGCGCGCGTCCTAATATTTCAACACTTTCAGCTGAAGGGTCTGTAGGCTCACAAAATCGCAGTAATAGTCAGCAGGTACCCGTTGATCTTATAGTGGATATAACGGGTACATTGAATAGTGTAGAAAATAGTTATTATTTTGAGTTGCCGAGTTCGCTGGATATTTCATCAAATTCCACATTATCATATACCATCAATCAGATCAACCGGGATGAACAGCAAAAATTGCTGCAGGCAACCAGTATTCTGTTTACGGGACAATTTATTCCAACCCAGGGAGCAGGTAGCGCAACAACATCATTAAGCCAAAATTTAACCCGTGGTTCAACGGTATTGAACCCGCTGCTTTCAAACCAAGTAATTAGCCCCTTGCTTTCCAACCAGATCAATGCGTTATTAAACAGCGATGTAAGCAGACTGGATGTGGATTTCAATCTAAATGCCTATAATGAAGTTGATTTAGGAATTGCATTGAGTTTGTATAACGACCGCCTCATTTTAAGAAGGGAAGGCCAATTAACCGGTGGAAACGCTCAAACGACTCTAGGAGATCGAATTGGGGATCTGAACGCAACATATCGGATTAATCGGCGTCTCTCGCTAACGGCCTTCCATCGGCAAAATCAAATTTTGAGTAATTTTGGCGCACAATCACAGGCGGGAGATGTAACACCGAGTGTAGATGGTATAGGATTAGAAGCAATGTTTCAATTTAATACGTGGCAAGAGCTTTTTGATCGAATTACCGGTACCTCCGATACAAGTTCTGCGCGAAAAGAGGAAGAAGCCTCAGTATCTGATACTGATACTGAATAGAAAATTTAACATTACAGTTTAAAAAATATTTAATGAGTAAAAGCAAACGAGAAACATTTGAAGAGATTATTCTGGATATATTACAGAATAATCCTGAAGCACAAATTCCATTTGAAGCCTTACAGAACATACTGCAGGTTGAAGGTGGCAAAGACAATCAGCGGCTCAAGAGTGCTATTAACAGCCTGTTTGACCGTAATTTGATTGTCAAGCGTAGAGGAGGGGATATTCAACTGGCCTCTGGAAATGGAAAAAAAGAAAGACCAGCAAATAGTAATGTAGTAATAGGTAAGATTGATATCAGCCGTCGCGGAACAGGTTACCTGATCACCGAGGACTTTGATGAAGATGTTCGTATCCCTTCCAAACACTTGGGTACGGCCTTACAGGATGATAAAGTAAAAGTAGAGCTCTTCAAACGTGGCAGGGGAAAACGCCGTGAAGGGAAGATTATTGAAATTCTGGAACGGGGGCGATCAATTTTCGTTGGGAAACTCAAAAAGCAGGGAAAACAGAATTATCTGATTCAGCCCGATGAGAAGTCGGCCCATATTGATTTCTTTGTTTTACCCGAATATGTGAAGGATGCCCAACCCGGGGACAAAGTTATTTTTGAGTTGGAGGACTGGGTTCATCCGCGTTCTCTACCTGAGGCCCGTATTGTCGAAATACTTGGCAAGGAAGGTACCAACGACGCCAATATCCTTTCTATTCTGGCCGAAAATCAAATTAAGGCTTCGTTTCCGGAAGAGGTAGAAGAGTATGCTGAAAATATTTCAACGGAGATTCCGGAGAAAGAGATTATGCGGCGTCATGACATCCGGAATAAAACCGTATTTACCATCGATCCCGATGATGCCAAGGATTTTGATGATGCTATCAGCATAGAAATTTTGGATAATGGTAATTATTATCTCGGCGTACATATTGCCGATGTAACCCACTATATGCCGCGCAATACGATTTTGGATGAAGAGGCTTATAAACGGGGAACCAGCGTCTATCTGGTTGATCGGGTTATTCCCATGCTGCCGGAGAAATTGAGTAATGGAGTTTGTAGCCTTCGCCCCCGTGAAGATAAGTTGGCCTACAGCTGTTTTATGGAAATTGCCCCCAATGGAAAAATGGTTGACCATTCTATTGAAGAAACAGTCATCCATTCCAATCATCGGTTTACCTATGAGCAGGCTCAGGAAGTGATTGACGGCAAGGAAAGTGAATTTTCTGAGGAAATGGGAATGGCAGCTAAACTGGCCCATATCCTTCTGGATAAGCGTTTCCGGGAAGGAAGCATAAATTTTGAGACGCCGGAGCCTAAATTCGTGTTGGATGAAAACGGAAAGCCTATAGATGTTATTCTCAAAGAGCGATTATTTGCTCATCGACTGGTGGAGGAATGTATGTTGATGGCAAACCGGACTGTGGCCAAGCATGTAGATCAGCTCCGGAAAAAATCCAACAAAAAGACAACAAAGGATCTGTTTCCGTTCTTCTATAGGATACACGACCAGCCGGATCTGGAAAAACTGAAAAATATTGAAGATAACGTTAAGCCGTATGGGATTAACTTCCATATAGACAGCCCAACGGTTAGCTCCAAGGCACTCAATACCTTGCTGAAGGAAATTGAAGATACCCCGCTTGAGCTTACGGTTAATGATTTAATGCTGCGCGCGATGGCTAAAGCAGAGTACCATCCTAATAATATCGGGCACTTTGGGTTAGGATTTGAGAACTATGCACACTTTACGAGCCCCATTCGTCGTTATCCCGATGTGGTTGTGCACCGGCTGCTTAAAAGTTATGCGGCGGGACAACCCAGTTACAGCTATGATGAACTTAAAAAGGTTGGTTCTCATTGTAGTGAACAAGAACGGGCAGCGATCGATGCTGAACGTGATTCTATAAAGCTAAAACAGGTTGAGTATTTGAGCCAGCATCTGGGAGAAGAATTTCCCGGAGTAATTAGCGGAGTTATAGAGAATGGTATTTTTGTTGACCTGAAAGATATTCATTGCGAAGGTATGGTTCGGGTTAGCGATTTAAGTGATGACTACTATGAGTACGATGAAAAACAGCATCAATTGGTTGGTAGAAATCACGGAAAGAAGTATTATCTTGGAAAGGAGATACGCGTAAAAGTTGTGCGGACTGATATAAAGGCACGCCAAATTGATTTGGAACTTGTGGATGATGGCGAATAATATAATCTTTGAGTAAAAGCAAAGACATTTGGAATTATGAATAGATGGAAAATTGTAGGACGATTACTGACAGGTTTTTTGATTTTTACGGTTATCGCCGGTGCCGTAAATGAGGTGAGTGCCCAGTATTTTTCATTTGGGAAAAATCGTGTTAAATACAATGATTTCGACTGGAGGTACATTCAGTCCGAACATTTTGACGTCTATTATTATTCTTCAGGCAATTACGATTTAGCTAATTTTGCCGCCATTTCTCTGGAAAGTGCATTAAGGCAGCTTCACGAAGAGTTTGACCATCAAATTACGGATCGTATTCAGGTTATTATTTATGACTCTCACAATGACTTCTCTCAAACAAATGTGGTGCCTTTACCGGTAAGTGCGGAAGGGATAGGCGGGGTAACGGATGCCTATAAAAACCGTATTACCATGCCTTTTACTGGCAACTTCAGAGAGTTTCGCAGTACCCTGCATCACGAGCTCGAGCATGCCGTAGTAAATGATATGTTTTATGGCGGTAATGTTCAGTCTCGATTGAGTGGCAACGCTCTCCAGATACCTCTGTGGTTCAATGAGGGGATGGCCGAGTATACTTCGCTGGGCTGGGATACCGAGACGGATATGTGGATTCGGGATGCGGTAATCAATGACTACTTACCCCCAATTCAGCGACTGGGTGGATATTTTGCGTATCGCGGGGGGCAGTCGGTCTGGAATTACATTGTTGAAGAATACGGACGCCAGAAAATTCCGGAAATAATGCAGACAATTAAGAGTCAGCGTAATGTGGGAACGGCTTTATCGAGTACTCTTGGCTATGATATTGAAGAGCTCTCGGAGCAATGGCGGGATTTTTACAGGAAACGATATCTGCCCGAAGTAGCAAACCGGGAAGATATTGATAATTTTGGCGAACTAGTCACCGAGCGCGGAAGATATGGAAGCTATAATACGAGCCCTTCTGTTTCTCCTCAGGGCGATAAGATTGCTATGATCACCAATGCCCGAGGCTATTTTGATGTGGTGGTTATCAGTGCTTTGACAGGAGAAAAGTTGAAAACGCTTATTAAAGGGGAGGATAACGTCAATTTTGAAGAGCTTAATATTTTAAACCCAAATTTAAGCTGGTCTCCACAGGGCGATAAAATTGCCCTTTCGTCCAAGTCCAAGGGGAATGATAACTTAGCAATAGTCGATTACAATACCGGGAAAGTGCAGATGATTCAGTTCCCGCGGTTAGACGCTATTGGTTCAGTCGCATGGTCGCCGGATGGGAATAAAATTGCCTTTGATGGGAATATTGGGCCCTTCCAGGATATATATGTCTATAACCTGCAGACAGAAGAGTTCAGTAATGTGACCAATGATGTTATTTCCGATATGAATCCGGCGTGGGGCGGGAATTCCGAAACTATTTATTTTGTGTCTAACCGAGGTGACCAGGTAAATTTGAACAGCGTCAAAAACACGAGCCGTCTGTTGTTAACGGATGACATGTACAGTTCAGATATTTATTCGGTAACAATAGGAGATTCACAGGCTCAGCGTCTAACAAGAACTCCTCTGTGGGATGAAAAGCAGCCTGTGACCACACAAGGTGGGCAGCTGTTCTTCGTTTCCGATGAAAATGGAATTCCCAATGTATATCAGATGGATCTGGAGGATCGAACAACAACCCCCCTCACGAACCTACAGACCGGCGTTATGCAAATGTCGGTTAGCTCTGATGGTAGCCGGTTAGCCGTAAACTCTATCAACGAGGGAAACTTGGATATTTTCTTGATCCGTTCCCCTATGGCCCGGGCCAAGGAGCAGTCACTTGAGCGAAATCAATGGTCACAACGCCGAGCTTCGGAAACACAGGCTGAACGTGTACCGGCTACCGGTTATGTACGGGAACGGCTTCGTACCTCATCACTCAACGAAGTTCCTCTTACGGAAAATGTTGCTGATCTGCTTGTAGGTCCGGAACCCAAAGAAGCGGTTGTGGATACGGTGGCCCAAGCTCAGCCGGATACGGTGGAAGCCGATACCACACAGCAAGAAGCGGATCCCGAGAATATAGACTTTCGGAATTATGTCTTTGACTCTTCTGTCGAAGATGATTCGGTATTTGCTGCCAAATATCTTGAAGAATCCGTGTTCGATATAGAGGGCAATCAAACAGATGACGGACGATATATTCCTCGGGAGTATCGGCTGAAATTTTCGACTGATCTGGTCTATGCGGGCGGAAGTTTTTCAACTTATTATGGGACCTATGGACTTACCCAGATCGTTTTTAGCGACCTTCTTGGAAACCATCAAATAGCATTTGGCAGTAATTTGAATTTAGATCTGCGCAACAGCAGCTACTTCCTGCAGTACGGGTATATGGAGAATCGGGCAAATTGGATATTCAATTTTTTCCATAATGCCAGTAATTTCCAGGACTTTAGCGGCCGCTTATATCGCTTCCGTTCGTATGGGGGGGCAGTTAATATGCGGTACCCAATTGATAAATTTCGGCGGGTAGATGTAGGATTATCAGCTGTAGGTTTAGCACAGGATTTCTCAATTGCTTTTACCGACAGCACTCGCAACGAGAC
This sequence comes from Fodinibius salicampi, assembly GCF_039545095.1. Taxonomy (NCBI): domain Bacteria; kingdom Pseudomonadati; phylum Balneolota; class Balneolia; order Balneolales; family Balneolaceae; genus Fodinibius; species Fodinibius salicampi. The sequence continues at coordinate 336,415 of NZ_BAABRS010000001.1, forward strand.
TTCTTCTTTCCTTTATCCGCAGGTTACTTTTACCAGTGATAAAACACTGCCGGGGATGATTACTCCTGTTGGAGGCCACCGGTATGCCGTTAGCCTGACTGCCAGTCCGCCTATTACCAGCGAAACACTCCGATTTGCTTCGATACTCGGAGATGTGCGCAAGTATATTAATCTTGGATCAAGATATTCCCTTGCTTTTCGCGGTTCGGGAGCGGCTTCTTTCGGCCGCGACTCCCAGACCTATTTTATGGGAGGTATGCTGGGCTGGATTAACCAAAAATGGTCCGGACGTTCCATACCATTAGATCGTTTGGGTGATACATTCTTTACCCTGCCAGCTCTTCCGCTGAGGGGGCATCCCTATAATTCAATGTATGGTGATCGCTTTAGCTTGGTGAATGCGGAATTCCGTTTCCCGCTTTTTGCAGCAATCTTACCAGGACCCATACCAGTTATTCCGCTTTATAACTTAACGGGAGTGGCCTTCCTTGATGCCGGTATGGCATGGGGACAGGAAGTGCCCCATGAGGCCAGTTTTTCGAACGGAAGAACTTTAGAGTATGCAAACAATCCTTCGGAGCTGAATTTCCAACTTCAAAAATTGGAAAACAAATACTATGATGGACAAACAGGAAACATCTTAGATGAACGACCTGCTGATTTTGAGACCAGTCCGAACAGGTATGCTGAGCTGCCCTATGAGCGCGGTGATATTTTAATGGGCGCCGGATTCGGGCTGCGTACGATCCTGTTTGGTTTCCCGCTCCGTTATGATGTCGGCTGGCCCTACTATCGCGATGGATTCGGCAGTGACCCTATCCACTATGTGACCATCGGTATTGATTTTTAGCGTTGGAGGTCAGGGAATACAGAAGGTTTTGCTATAGTTTCCCAAAAAGAACTAGGCCTGCAACGAAGAAAGCGGATATTGGCCTTCAAAAACAAACTGTGCGGGACCTTCCAACTGTAAGTCTGAGTAGGATTTATCCGATGAGTTGTATGAAAAATAAATATTCAACCGGCCGCCTTCCGTTATTACAGACAAAGGTTGTATATCTTCTTGTTTGTCATCCTGCAGATGATGCCAGACAAGGGCGGAGGCAAGAGCGCCCGTCCCGCAAGCCAGTGTCAGGTCCTCCACGCCACGTTCATAGGTCTGCAGCCTTAGTTTCCTCTCGTTAACTCCCGAAATGAAATTTACATTGGTTCCCTTGGGTTGAAATTTCTGATGGTAGCGAAGTTTCCGTCCCTCGGCCACCAGTTGGTCAGATTGTTCAAGCTTTTCATCTTCCACAACCGTAACAATATGTTCGGTACCGGTATGGAGTTTAAATATTGTTTGTCCATCAATTGTCAACTCATCGATAGACGTCTGAGCCGGGAAGGTAAGGCGTACGTTTTGTTGGTCGATAACCTGAGCCTGATAAAGGTTCTTATGTACGCTAAAGTTATGGTTCCGGTCAAATCCAAGTTGGTGGGCGAATAACGAGAGACAGCGTCCTCCATTTCCACACATTCCTGCATCGCTGCCGTCCGGGTTGCGATAAAACATTTGAAAATCTGCGTTATCCATATCCGAGGGGAAAAGTACTAGTAGTCCATCGGACCCAATACCAAATTTTCGATCACAGAGCTGTGGAGTCCACTTAATGAGCTCTTCTTTTGAAAACTGTAGGCTGCGGTTGTCTATAACCACAAAATCGTTTCCAGCTCCCTGCATTTTTGTAAATGGAATAAATATTGATTGAGTATCCATGACTAACCAGAGAGTGCGGGTAAATGTTTATGATTTTCATTATCGGGAATAACGAGATCCAGGTCACGCATCAACCGTGAGAAGCGAAGGGCCAGTACGGTAAAAACATATTTGGCTTGTACATTTTGATAAATCATCGGCTTGCACCGGTTTACCTCTTCGATCATTTCCTCCAAACGGGCATCACCCAGTGTTTCGCAAAATTTCTGGATTACTTCCAGCTGACCGGCATTGGTAATCAGCGAACTGTTTTCGGTAGAACGATAAACAAGCAAATCGCGTAGAAACACCTCCAATACATTTAAAATAGAAATTTGTCCTTCGATATTTTGCTGGCTCTGCCAATTTTGGGCTGTATCAGTAATCTGGACAGCATCCTGCATGTATGAGGCACGGAGATAGTTGACAATTTCTTTTCTCAGGCTTTTAAGTTGACTGACATCAAAAAAACGGGTCATTGCATAATTGCCTCCCGAAACACGGGAAAGATAGTCCGCATCATCTTCAGATAGCCCGTCATAAGTTATAAGCGCTTGCTTGATTTCTCCGGTTTTCAAAGCTGATAGCTGTATATGTTGACACCGGGAAATAATAGTGGGAAGCAGGGCCTCGGTATGATCGGTCGTTAATAGAAAGATGAGGTCATCAGAAGGTTCTTCCAATAATTTCAGAAAAGCGTTTGCCGCCTCTTTACGCATCTGCTCAATGCCCGTAAGAATAATAACCGTTTTTCGACCCTCGTTCGGCTTAAGACGAGCAGTCTTGCGAATATGTTCTCTGAAATAATCTATGGGATAGAAAGCCTGCAGGTTTTTAGAAGCGTCGTCATCTGTCAGGGAGGGACGCAAACTAAAATCGACAATTTCGTAGGGATCGTCACGCAGCATCTCAAGACGGGGTCTCAGTTCAGCTGATACATTCTTATTACGGACTGCACTTGTGGGCATTGGTAGAAATACATTAATATCAGGATGGGTAAACCACGATGATTTTTTTGAGAATGCCTGTCCTTTGATATCAGTAATATTGTCTATGCCGTTTATTATTTCAGCAAAGGCCAAGGCAAATGCGGTCTTGCCGATTCCCGGAGGACCGGAAAATAGGTAGGCATGGCTGATACGTTCTGATTGTATAATACGTTTTACCTGTTTTCGGGCAAACTTTTGCCCCACAAGTCGTCGGTCGCCAAAATCAAATTCTAAATCTTTAAATTCAATCATGATTAATCGTCCCAGATATAGTCAAAAAGCAAAATGCCGGCTGTTATGGTTGTTCCCACATAGCCGATGAGCGCCCAGAAATCATTGAGAAAATTCTGATCAATATTCTCAATAAGTGCGGCCTTCGTGAGCTGAACTAAAATTAGAATTAGCGGAAAGAGCAGCGGCAGGCTTAAAACGGAAAAAATAGCTCCCTTGCGGTCGGCCTGCGAAACAATCGCTGCCAGCATAGTAGCTACGCTTGAAAGTCCTGCTGTACCGAAGACTAAAACAGAGATCAGCGCCCAATGATCGGCAACGGAGATACCCAATAAAAATATATAGACCGTAAAAGTTACTAAATTTACAGTAAAGGTAAACAGGTAGTTGAAGCACAGCTTTCCGAGATATACATTCGATGCTTTTCCGTGGAGCCGAAGCAAATTAAAGGTTTGCTTATCAGTTTCCATGACAAAGGACCGGGAAAGACTTGACAATCCTGCAAATAGAATCACAATCCAAACTAATGCACTTTGTGGTTCTGCAGGCAGCTGTTCCGCCTTTAGGGCAAATAAAATTAATAACAAAGCAGCCCCTACAAATGCGAGGACGGTGTTAAAGGCATAACGCGAACGCAGCTCGGTTTGTACGTCCTTAAGTAGTATGGCAGTTATTCCACGAATAAAATTCATGAACAAAGTTTACAAAATTTGTGGGGAAGAATTAAGTCTAGGTTAAATATGAAAAATTAATGAATTAGGTTGTTAATAGACTTGTATCAGAAGCTAAACGATGCCTATATTTAAACGGCATATGAAATAAATGAATTTAGTCAATTTTCGCATGAATATTTTCAGCTTGTTAGATACAGAGACTGTTATACCGAACTTAGAAGCCCAGAATAAGGTTGAGATATTGGACAAGCTGGTTTCTACGTTGGAGAGTAAAATTCCAGCCGATAAAGTAGAAAAGATATTAACAGCAGTAAAAGAGAGAGAAGAAATTATGTCCACAGGTGTGGGTAAAGGATTGGCTATTCCTCATGGAAAAACATCCGCAATTGAGCAGACCTACGCTGCTTTTGCTGTTTTGAAAGAACCTGTTGAGTATGAGGCGATTGATCAAAAACCTGTAAAAATGGTTTTTTTGCTGGTGGGTCCACAGTCAAGCAACAGCCTGCATATCAAAATGCTAAGTCGTATTTCTCGTTTAATGAATAATAGCGATTTTAGGACTCGCCTGCTTAACTGTACCTCAGCCGAAGATATTATCCAACAGTTTCAAAGTGAAGAGTCTATGACGCTCAGCGGATAACTGAATTGTAATTAATTATTTATCATATGCTTGGAAAAAAAATATGTGCCGTTGGCTTTGCTACGTTGGCGCTGCTTGCTGTTCGTCCGGCTGAAATATCTGGCCAGAACATTATTTTTTCACCGGAAATTATTCAGACCGTTGAAAATAGCCGGGCTGCTGATGCCTTTTGGTCCGTTATTGTTCGAGACTCATCGGGCACAATTTTGGAAGGCTATAACTTTGATAAGTTTGTGCGCCCCGCTTCTAACTTGAAACTCATAACCTCCGCAGTGGTTTTGGATGAACTTGGGGCTAACTTCCGATATTCCACAAAAGTTTACGGGACAGGATCCCAGGTTGAAGATAAATGGATGGGAGATATTATTGTCCGGGGGAGTGGTGACCCGTCTATCAGCGGGATCTTTTACAATGAAGATCGGTTTCATGTATTTGACAAGTTTTATAGGACTCTTGATTCTCTGGGCATTAAACATGTCAAAGGTTCACTTATAGGCAATGATTCCTATTTCGATCAAAAGCCATATCCGGAAGGGTGGAGTTGGGACGATCTTTCCTTTTATTACGGAGTGGAGATTAACGCCCTTTCTTTTAATGAAAATGCAGTTGACCTAAGAGTTTACGCCAGAAACGGGATTGGAGAAAAACCCGATATTGAGTGGTTCCCCTTTGACACCGATTACGTAGAGTTCGTCAATGAACAGGTGATCACTCCGTCATATTCTGAATATGACGAATCGTATCAGCGAATTTTGGGTACGAATACCATTCTCTTGAGAAGTTCACTACCCCAGGGGTATGTGGAAAAAGAATCATTATCTATTTTGGATGCTCCCCGTTTCTTTATCGATACATTCAAAAAATACTTGGAGCATGGAGACATTACCTTTGAAGAATCTATTATGATTGAGAGCGACACGCGCCATTGGAAAGATAACCGCTATACTGTACTTGCCAGCCATAAATCAGTACCATTAAGCCAATTGCTAGGCGAAATGAATAAAGAAAGCAATAATTTTTATGCTGAGATGCTTTTAAAAACGGCTGCGGCAGAGCACTACAATACCTCGGGAAGTACAGAGCTGGGAATTAGTTTGATTGAAGAGTTCATGGAAAGAATGGGAGTCAATCAGGATCATATTGAAATAAGTGATGGTTCGGGGCTTGCTTCCTCAACATTATTAAAGATGGAAGATTTGAGTAATATTTTGGTTAAAATGCAATCAAATCCACAGTTTGATGTTTATAAACAAAGTCTTTCCGTGGCAGGAATAGACGGGACTTTAGAACATCGTTTCCAAAATACGCCCATAGAAGGTAAGTTTTTGGGCAAGAGTGGATATCTCTCGGGCGTGCGAGCCTTAAGCGGATATTTAGAAGCGGAGTCCGGGCAGCAGCTGATCGTCAGCATAGCCACCAATAACTACACTATTTCAACTTCTTATATCGACAGGATACAGGAAGAAATAATCCAAAAAGTATACAAAAAATATTAGTTTAGTATAGATGAGTAATCGCGAGCCGACCATAATGGTAACGGATGATGAAAAAAGCATTCGTAATTCACTGCGGGAAATTCTCGAATTTGAGGATTATCGGGTTATTGAGGCAGAAAGTGGGGATCAAATATTCGAGATTTTATCTGATGAGTCGGTCGATTTGATGTTGCTGGATATCAAAATGAAAGGGATGGACGGGATAGAGGTCCTTACCAGGCTAAAAGAGGAGAATTACAGATTTCCGGTTATCATGATATCAGGACATGGTAATATTGAGATTGCCGTGGAGGCGACAAAGAAGGGGGCTTTTGATTTTATCCAAAAACCACCAGACTTGAATCGGCTTTTAGTGAGTGTGCGCAATGCTCTTGATCAGCAGCGGCTCTCCGAAGAAAATAGAAATATTCGTTCCCAGCTGCCGGAAGTCCCGGAAATTATTGGAGAAAGCCCTGCAATCAAGAAAATTAAGAAGACAATTGATAAGGTTGCGAAAACCAATTCAAGGGTATTGGTAACCGGCGAAAATGGAACGGGAAAAGAGCTTGTTGCCCGGTGGATACATGAAAAAAGTCAGCGCAGCAGCGGAGCATTTGTAGAAGTTAATTGTGCTGCTATTCCTACAGAATTGCTTGAAAGTGAACTTTTTGGCCACGAAAAAGGAGCTTTTACCGGTGCTCATGATCAACGAATCGGTAAATTTGAACAAGGGGACGGAGGAACCCTGTTTCTGGATGAAATTGGGGATATGAGTGCCGATGCCCAGGCTAAAGTTTTACGGGCATTACAGGAGAGCGCAATTATTCGCGTGGGAGGAAGCAAAAAAATATCCGTGGATGTACGGGTTATTGCTGCGACAAATAAAGATTTGATCGAAGAAATAGAGGCCGGAAACTTCAGAGAAGATTTGTACCACCGACTTAATGTCATTCCAATACATGTGCCGCCCCTGCGTAAAAGGCGCGAAGATATTCCTGCTCTTGCCAAACGGTGGCTAAACCATCTTGCTGAAGAGGATGTCTTGTTTTCAGCGGTATCTTTTTCCGATGAGGGACTTGAAGCGCTTAAACAACAGCATTGGTCCGGGAATGTACGAGAGTTACAGAATGCTGTGGAACGATTGGGACTACTGGCAGAAGATGACATAATTGGTGCCGAGGATGTAGAAAGTATGACGCGCACTCCGAAAAAGAAGTCTGATCAGACGGATGATTTATTGGATCAGAAAACTACCTTCCAAGGTTTTAAAGAATCGGCAGAACGGTTATTTTTGCTGCGAAAACTTGAAGAAAATGATTGGAATATTTCACAAACCGCCGAAGCTATTGATATTCAGCGCAGTCATATGTATAACAAAATGAAAAAGTACAATATTGAGCGATGACACTTTGTGGATGTGAAGAAGACGATGTATTCCATCATTTCATCAAATCAAATTTAATTTTTTAGTTTTTTATTGATGTCCGCTAAAATTATTGACGGTAAAAAAGTAGCAGGAATAACCAGGGATGAAGTTCGCCAGGATGTAGAAGATTGGCTTGATGCAGGAAACCGGCCTCCATTTCTGCAGGTTTTGTTGGTGGGCAATGATCCTGCTTCCAATGTGTACGTGGGAGCTAAAACACGGGCATGCAAAGAAGTGGGGATTGAGACGGATACTCATCGACTGCCTGATACCGTTTCTGCTAAAGAGCTTAAGAAAACTATCCATCGATTTAACGATGATGACTCAATAGACGGAATCTTGGTTCAGTTGCCGCTGCCTTCCCATCTTTCCTCTCATGATGTTATTGAAGCCATTGATCATAAAAAAGATGTGGATGGATTCCATCCTATGAATGTGGGACGCCTAACCGTGGGGCAGCCCAGCTTTCGTTCCTGTACACCCGCAGGTATTTTCGAATTGTTTAAATACTATAGCATACCAACTAAAGGTAAGCATGCCGTGGTAGTTGGGGCTAGTAATATTGTGGGACGTCCCATTTCCATTATGCTTTCCAAAGAAGATTCCGAGGGGAAGGCTACGACAACCATTTGTCATAAGTACACGAAGGATTTAACGGCTCATACCATATCAGCGGATATATTGATAGTCGCTGCGGGCCAGCCGAACCTTGTCAAAGGGGAGATGGTTAAAGAAGGTGTGGTCGTCGTTGATGTGGGCATTAACCGTGTAGCAGACGAGACTAAAGAGAAAGGGTATACCCTGGTTGGAGATTGCCATTTTGAAAGTGTTCAGGAAAAAGCCAGCTGGATAACGCCGGTTCCCGGTGGGGTTGGACCTATGACGGTAGCCATGCTTATGAAGAACACCCTGTTGGCGGCCAAGCGATCTATTTATCCTGAATAAATAGCATTAGGAAGTTTTGATTAACGAGTTATTTAAGGAGAAAACAGTTGCTATGCTATGACTAATTGGAAATAACCAGAAAGCCCAAAAAAGGGTGCCAATTATGAAGAACTTCCTAATTTTACATTATGGGTTTGAAAGACCCACTTCAGAAGAAATGACCGCTTGGAAAAAATGGTTCAAATCAATTGCTGATATTCAGGTTGACAGAGGGGGGGCTTCGGGATGGTCGAGAAATTACTCAATCAGGAACTAATAATCTCCCATTCACTAAAAATTCTATTACTGGTTACACTATTATTGAAGCAAGTAACCTTGATGAAGCAGAAAAAATAGCCAAGCAATGTCCAATTGTTGATAGCACAAGGGTTTATGAAGTAAACAAAAGTTAAACCAACTAACACTGACAAGCCTTGCAACCTCCCTGTTTTCCTATAATGTACTGTCCGTGCTTGCTATGCGTCAAATCGCTATAAACATTTATCTGGATTGTCAGGGTCCAGGTGACAGGTATCCGATTGCATACTTCTACTGAGCTTTAATTCCCGATGCAGTTTTTCCAATATCTTTTCAATTTTTTCCGGGGCAGTCCATATCTGGTAACCATCACTCAGCGCAGGTAATTGATTCCTGGTTAGAGTATCAGGCAAGGATCCATTGCTGTCTGCTTCTACGACTTCATGAGCTACGACCATTTCTTTAAGCTTCTCTTCAATACGCCTGGTAAAAGGGGTTGAGGTATTTTTATAAAATGTAAGCATAAATTAATAAGTAGAAGTATTTGCCGCGCTTATATTTTTTATGGAAACAATTCTATTTCACCTGCAATTCCATTTTAAGTGACCCGTTGGTTGTATTCTGACCGTTTAGGCTTGAATTGAAGAGAGCTTTATAGTTACCACAAAACTTTTTTAAATAGGGGTGACATAACGCTGTCACTCAGGCTGGTTAGGTTGGGAGTGAAGATTAATTAAACTCAAAAATCGGTTATGAATACAGCAATTAAAACTTCCCGGCAACAGTCAAAAGTAAATCTTGAACCTGTACTCCAAAAAGTTATTAGGCAGGCGAAGAGAGAGCATAAGGAACTTCAGCAGATGTTTGAATTGATGGGCTGGGGAGATTTGCCCGATGCGCTTAAAATGGAAATTAAGGACGATGTAGCCGCGATGGTTGATGAGTTGCAGGGGCAGTACTCCAGCTGCGATCCGCATGTGGAGCGTCGCCGCCAACGCGTAGTTTACTGGGTTAATAGTTTTAAGGATGACATATGCTCCTTGAAAACGGCTGTTGATGCTTTGCGTATTCGCAGCCTTTGAACAATCTTTTTTAGAAGAGAGGCAGCTTGGGCTGCAGTGAGATGTGGGCGATTTCTGCTCTATAGATTTTTTTGCAAAAACTGTTAAGCAGGTCGTCCACATTTTTTTTATCTTTGCCCAAACCTGAATCCCAACGCTTGCAGATCCCAGCAATCATGGAAAATTCCTCTCCTTTTGATCGCATTACACGTCAAGGATTAACATACGATGATGTACTTTTAGTACCAGCGTATTCACAGATTCTTCCACGTAATGCCAACACTAGCGTCGACCTTACCTCGAACTTAACTCTCAATATACCTGTCATCAGTGCGGCGATGGATACCGTTTCTGAATATCGCTTGGCAATAGCTCTGGCCCGGGAGGGAGGCATTGCCATGCTCCATAAAAATATGTCCATCGAAGATCAGGCTGACCAGGTGAGAATGGTTAAACGGAGTGAAAGCGGGATGATTGTCGATCCGGTAACGCTGGATGAGGATTCTACGGTTCGTAAGGCCCGTGCTTTGATGAAAAAGCATAAAATTGGCGGTATTCCGATTGTAGAGGAGGATAATACGCTGGTTGGTATTGTAACTAATCGTGATTTGCGCTTTGAGCACTATGTGGATAAGAAACTGAGTACGATTATGACTCGGGATAACCTGATTACGGCCCGAGAAGGAACTACGCTGGAAGAAGCCGAAAAGCTACTGCAGGAACACAAAGTGGAAAAGCTTCCTATTGTTGACGAGAATAATAAGCTGGTTGGGCTTATTACTTTCAAGGATATTGAAAAGAAAATGAATTTCCCTCATGCCTGTAAAGATGACATGGGCCGGCTTCGCGTTGGCGCCGCAGTAGGTGTTACATCTGATACCATGGATCGGGTTGCTGCGTTAGTTGAATCCGGTGTTGATATAATTACCATTGATACGGCACACGGTCATTCTAAAGGCGTTTTGGAGATGGTCAAGAAAGTTAAATCTGCTTATCCAAATCTGGATCTTATTGCTGGAAATATAGCCACTAAAAATGCAGCTGAAGCCTTGGTTGAAGCCGGAGCAGATGTTCTCAAAGTAGGTGTGGGACCCGGGTCTATTTGTACTACCCGTGTTGTAACGGGGGTAGGGGTACCGCAGCTTAGCGCCGTCATGGAAGTCGCTGAATACGCCCAAAGTGCCAATGTAGGTCTTATCGCTGACGGAGGTATTAAGCAGACAGGGGATATTCCGAAAGCGATAGCGGGGGGAGCCGATGCCGTAATGATGGGATCAATGTTTGCCGGTGTGGATGAAAGTCCCGGCGAAACCATTATTTATGAATCACGAAAGTATAAATCATACCGTGGCATGGGCAGTATCGGGGCGATGGAGAAAGGTTCGAAGGACCGTTATTTTCAGGATGTAGAAGATAATATTAATAAACTTGTACCGGAAGGTATCGAGGGACGGGTGCCCTATAAGGGATATTTGAGTGAGGTAGTGCACCAGATGGTTGGCGGACTTCGTGCTGCAATGGGATATGCCGGTGCGGAAGATATTTCTAAGCTCCAGCAGGCAGAATTTGTCCAAATATCGGCTGCCGCCTATAAAGAAAGTCATCCCCACTCCGTTCAAATTACCAAAGAATCACCGAACTATTCAGTTAGCTAAAAAAGATTGTTATTTTCGTACCGAATACAGGGCTCCGAGCCCTAAGCCCAAAAATAGGAGATGAGGCAAGAGAGCCGCAAGCAAAGGAGACATTTCTCCACTGCCTCCAAAGGGTTCAATAACTTTCATCATCACTAAGTAGAGGAAGCTGACTGCCAGTCCGGCGGCAATATAAAATCCTTTGCCTCCCTGGCGCCGAACCGAAGCGATGGAAAAGCCGACAATGATAAGAACAATAATAGAAAAGGGATAGGCATAGCGTCCGTAGAGCTGGACTTTGGGAGTCCCTACATTGCCGGCGCCACTCCGCTCGATAGACCGTATATATTTTCGGGCCTCCGGGTAGGTAAGTTGATATATATCAGAGGTGGTACGAGCCAGGTCCTGGGGATAGATACTAAAAGTGGTATCCATTGAATCAATACTAACGTACTCATAGCCTGTGGGTGTAAAAATACGTTTATCAATATCTCTCAGGGCCCATTGTTTCTTTTCCTCTTTCCAGTTCATCCGCTGGATATAAAGAGTTTCTTTTATACTGTCGGCAGCAAAGGTCGTAACATCTACGCGATAAGCAGTGTTTTCATTGGCATTGTAGTATCCAATCTTTAAGATAGATTGTTCCGATTCCTGTCGGAACAGTCGGTTGCTGTCTATTTGTTCCGACTTTCCCTGCAAATATTTTGATTCGAATTCTATCCGTTTTTCGTTTGCGTCAGGAATAAGAAAACCATCCATATAGCTTATGGCAGCCGTTATAATGAACGCGAATACCAGGTAAGGCACAAGCAACCGATACAGGCTGACTCCGGATGCTTTAAGTGCAATAATTTCAAATCTTTCAGACATCTGTCCGGTTAGATAGAGGCAAGCTATAAATATAGCGAGGGGACTTATTAACCGAATAATTTCTGGTATATAGTTCAGGTAATACACCCCGAAGATCTCTGTAAAGGTAGCTCCACGGTCCGTAAAATCTTCGCTGTGTTCCGAAAAGTCGATAACGATAAAGATGAATACCAATGCCATCAGCAAAAAAACAGTGATGGTAAAAAGGCGTAATAAGATATATTTATCAATCTTCTTTATCACGGTTGTTCCACAGGTTTGATAATTTAAAAGGAGTAGAAATTCGAATAACTAAATAGGTTCCGATAATGCCTAAAAGTACGTTAGAGAACCACATTCCAGTGCTGGGAGCAATAAAAAGCCGGTCGGCCAGCTTTTCGCCCTGTATTATAGATATCCAATAAAAGGACAATAGAATAAGACCTATCAGGGCGGCATAGCCCAGATTTCCTTTTTTGGTATACATTCCGATAGGAGCTCCGAGCAGCACAAAGATAATACAGGCTACAGGAATAGAAAATTTCTTATGTATTTCCACCATAAATTGGGCAATTTTGTTAATTCGCCAATCGATATCCGTAATGATATTTTCAAAGAGAGAGCGGTAATTGCGTAATTTGGAAACGGTCATGCTTTGCAGGGTCTGCTGGTCCGATTCCGATTCCAATGAATTTAGGACAACAAATCGGCTATCATAGGGAGGTTGCTTTATTGAATCTGGCTGAGATCCTAATCGCCGGGCATATTGCGATTTCTCTTCATCAACATTAATTGCAGGAACGATATAGCTGTTGCTATTTATCACCTGTTGTTTTTGATCGTTAACTTCTCGTTTTAGAGAATCTACCACCGCTTGCATGGCCTGTACGTCCATTGTACGATCATTACGAGAACGATCTTGCGGGTTAGACCGGGAAAAGGAGAGATCGGACAAGTCGAAACTGATGCGATAACGATCAAAAGCAGTTTCTTCGAGAACAGTAATTTTCCGTCCCTCTTCGCGACGATCCAGATACCGAAGTATTGTACCTTCGCGAAGAAAGAGCGTCATGGTTTCACCGTTATGCTCGCTTACCAATTCACCTCTTTTAGCCTTAATAAGGGCTTCTTTGCGGTTGTCGTCGGGATGCTGGAAGATGGTGACATCATGAAGAGAATCAGATTCATTGGTCATGTCCTGAACCAAGAATGTATATCCGTCAATCCCTTCGTAGAATTCTCCCGGTTTGAGGTCAAATCCGGGCTTTTTCATCCGTATGTCTATAAACAGGGACCGTGCACGCTGGTTGGCATCCGGCAATACATCATTAGAAAACCAGACTAAGAAAATAGAAAGAATGGTGCCTACGATCAGGACCGGTTTGATAACCTGAAAGGGATTTACACCGGCAGCTCTGAGGGCAGTTAGTTCATTCAACTCGGTTAGTTTACCAAAAGCCATCAGGCAGGCAACCAATACGGCCATAGGGATGGCTAGTACTACCATCGAGGCCAGGTTTGTAAGAATAAGTTCTACAATAACCCCAAAAGGAAGTCCCTTGCCCACCAGCAGATCGATGTATAAAATCAAAAACTGCATTAGCAGAAAGAACATTACGGTAAAAAAACAAAAGACAAAGGGCCCGGAATGTCGCTTTAGGACATCAAGTTGTAGTTTATTAGGTAAAAAACGCATATAATATATTCATTGAACGAACTCTAAATTAGGCCTATACTTGTACTATACAAAATGGCCTATTGATGAGAGCAGTGAAAACTCAACTTTTGAGAAAGGAAATTAACTATTATTATCTTCACAGGCACAATTTAGCATTTTTTAATTTTTAAAAAAGAGGAGCTGCGTATAGAATAGCGATACGATTGATTTTGGATCAACACATCATAGGAAATTATTGTAAAACTATACGTGCAGCTCAGTACAAAAATATTTTTTGTTACGCTGTTATTCTTGTTCTTAACCGGTGTTACGGCTGGTTTAAGTCAGGATAATAATAAAGAACAGCAACTTTTACAGCCGATGCCTTTTTCGGCCGTACAAGATACGATTCCATATCTGTATCAGCCCCGGAGAGTTAATCATGCGTTTTGGGAAGTTCCTCCGAATCTCTTTTATATCCGGTTGCCTCAGGAAGAATTCTCAGTGCGGCGCGATTCACTGGGTACCTATGTAAGCCGCCGGATGTTATATCAGCATCCTATTTCACTTCCCTATGTAATGGATTTTGACGAGTATGTACGAAGACATCGTCAGCAATCCGTACGGGAAAATTGGAGCCGGTTGTTACAGGAACAAACCTCAGAGGGACTCAAGGGAGGATTACTGGATTTTAGTATGGATCTCCCCGGAGGCGAAGAATCCACTTTTTCTACTATTTTTGGCCGCCCGGAGGTGAATTTGTCTATCAATGGGACCGCAAATATGAATGTTGGGGCTTCTATCCGGAAGACGGAAAACCCCAATATACCGGCCGATCAGCAGACGCAGGTTGTTCCTACTTTTGAACAAAGCCTGCAGCTCAATATCCAGGGGACAATCGGAGATAAACTCTCGATACAAACCGACTGGGATACCGAAAGGGCCTTTGATTTCATGAACCGGGTGAATATAGTCTATGAGGGTTATGAGGATGAGATCATACAGCGGCTTGAGATGGGAAATGTTTCAATGCAAACAGGAAACTCCCTAATTCGTGGAGGTAGCGCACTTTTTGGAGTGAAATCTGTCGTTCAGCTGGGATCCCTCGAACTCACTTCCGTTCTTTCGCAGCAAGAGGGAGAGGAACAAACGGAGACTATAACCGGCGGATCGCAAGAGAAAGAAATTAATATACGTCCTATAGATTATGAGGATGACCGCCATTTCTTTTTGGATTTTTTCACTCGCCAGGAATATGAAGGAAATGTTTCAAATCCCCAGCAATTGGGACAAGCGCTCCAGCTAACCGAAGTTAATGTTTGGGTATTGCGGGAGTCTTCACAGTCTGAAGAGGGAGAACGCCAGGCCATAGCACTGGGCGAGCTCGGAGTCATAGAAAATGCTGATGGGAATTATGCTCCTCCGAATGAGGGGGGAGATATTTTCCCGGAGGGGCTCCTTGATCAGTATAGAGATCCTTCACTGGGCGTTTCTGCCGGAGACCTAAACGCTGATCCATCTACTTTTGTAGAGGGATATTTTATTCCCTTACAGGAGGGAACAGACTATGAGCTTCATCGCTCTCTTGGATATTTATCATTAAAGCGGAATTTGGCCTCGCGTCAGGCTTTGGCAATCTCGTTTAAATATATTGATCCCCAGAGTGGTCAAATTGTGAGTGTCGGTGATATAAGTCCGGGTGGGGGAAATCGAATCTATCTTAAACTCATTCGTCCCCAGACCTTAACGACCGATAACTATCTATGGGATTTAATGATGAAAAATGTGTATTCCATTGGTGCGAATAATTTAACACCGGACGGGCTGGATATTGATATCAAATATACAGAGCAGAATGTACCGGCCAGCTCGCTGCCGGGTCGGAGTTCTATTTTGCTCCAGGATTTAGGGCTGGACAGGGTTGACCGGCAGGGGAGCCTGAATCCCGATAATGAAATTGATTTCAGTACCAGCGTGTTAAATCCAAATACCGGTCGCATTGTTTTCCCCTATTTAGAACCGTTTGGAGATCGGATTGTTACCCTTCTGGAAGAGAGCGGAGCTACGCAGGATCAAATTGAAAACTTGGCTTATGATGAGTTATATATCGAGCGAAAAGATAATGCGGCTCAAAGCGCTAAAAATAATTTCTATCTGATTAACGGGGAAGCCCAGGGAGCTATTTCAGCTAGTTATAGCTTGGGATATTCCTTGGTTGAAGGTTCGGTAAACGTCTATGCCAATGGACGGGAACTGCAGGAGGGAACAGACTATGCAGTGGATTATTCTATTGGTAGCATTACTATCTTAAATGAGCAGTATTTACAGCGGGGACAGGAAATTCGGATTGAATATGAAAATAATCAGATCGCCCGGATAGGTCAGAAAAATTTTACGGGAATCCGGGCTCAATATAGCATATTTGATAACATAAATCTGGGAAGTACCTACTTCAATTTAAAAGAGAAACCCCTGCAAGATAAAATTCGCATTGGGGATGAGCCTGTGAATAATTCGGTGATTGGCCTGGATGCAAATGCCCATTTTGATGCGCCGTGGCTGAGCCGCATGCTCGATCAATTGCCCTTATTGCAAACCAAAGAGCCCTCCGCTATTAGTTTAAGTGGAGAATTTGCCCAGCTGAACCCCGATGTATCACGAACGGGTGCTGTTAATGATGCCATTGATGACAACAGATTGTTTGAGGATGAAGAAAATGGCCTTTCGTTTATCGACGATTTTGAAGGTTCGGATATCAACCTCAGCTTTATGAACCCTTCTCAATGGAAGCTGGCTGCAGCCCCGGCTGCCGTGCCCGGCTATGAACCCGATGAAGCGATTTTTGAAGAGGATTCGACTTCCAATCCGATGCAGAACCTGGCGGATAAGATAGCCCGTTCCGATTTACGCAGTACTTTTGCATGGTATAGTATCCCCCAAAACATTGACGAGATTCTTGACGATGCGGAACGCACTCCTGAATCTCAGCAAGTTAAAGTCACTGACGTGTTCCCTAATCGGGATGTACTTACGGAAGAAAACTTCATCCGCACGCTGGACGTCCATTATAATCCAACAGAAAGGGGACCGTACAATTATAATAGCAACTTGAGAAACCTCCTTCGTAATGAGCCGTCCCGAACCTGGGGAGGAATGACCACCACCTTACCGGCTGGCCAAGAGGATTTAACCCAAAACAATATTGAATTTCTGGAATTCTGGGTCCAGTCT
Source organism: Fodinibius salicampi (assembly GCF_039545095.1). Taxonomy (NCBI): domain Bacteria; kingdom Pseudomonadati; phylum Balneolota; class Balneolia; order Balneolales; family Balneolaceae; genus Fodinibius; species Fodinibius salicampi. The sequence goes on from NZ_BAABRS010000001.1 coordinate 353,199, forward strand.
GTTTTGCCTGATGGTCGTACGCCTACGGTTCAGGATCTCCAGGACTACGAAGGGGAAATCTACATTGATGTGGGCGTTGTATCTGAAGATGTTGTTCCAAACTTTAAAAACAATACCGAAGATGGATTGGCTCGCCGGCCCGATAATTTGGAGCCGGATAATCCCGTCAATAGTATCCGGTCATATATACCAATACCTCCCCCGGCACCGGAAGGGCAGTTTTCGAATGAAACACGATCCCTGGAGGATGTAGGACTGGACGGGGCTCCAAACAGTGAGGGTATAGATAATAAAAATGAGCAAACTCTTTTTGCTGACTTTATCAATAACATGCAGGCTGAATATGGTAGTAACAGTCCCGAATTTGAAGCTATACAGAGTGATCCATCCAATGACGACTATATATACTACGGGGAGAGCCAGATTGGTGAGCTGGTGCTTCACGAGCGCTTCCATCGTATGTTTGGATATCATGATGGAAACTCTCCGACAAACCAGGAAGATAAACGGGCCGTAACTAATACACCGGATACGGAAGGACTGATCACCCCTTCCAATGTAGAACAGAATAACAAGTACTTTCAATACCAGGTGGACTGGAATCCCGCCGAGGTGGACGACATCGATGTCGGCACTGAAAGAGACTATATCGTAGATAAAGTGGATGGGCCTAATCAACAGGATCGTTGGTACCAGGTACGTATTCCGCTTAAAGACTGGATTCGAAAAGTTGGTGGTATCGAGGATTTTCAGAACATCTCTTATATCCGGGTGTGGATGTCGGGCTATGAGAAACCATTTACGTTACGTTTTGCTACTTTTGAACTGGTCGGCAGCCAGTGGCGCGATGCCGATAATGTGGAACAAGAACAGGGACCACAGCAGGGAGAAATGGACATATCTTCAATTAATATTGAGGAGAACAGCCAGCGCCGTCCTATTCCATATCGCCAGCCCGAGGGTGCTATCCGCGAAACAAACAGAAGCCGTCAGCGTCAGACTATTGCCAATGAACAATCTATTGCATTGGGAATAGATAACTTGGGTCCGGGAGAACTTAAAATGATAAAGCGCATCTATCCCGGGGGACTTAATATGGTACATTATTCGAATGTTCGAATGTATGTTCACGGGGAAGGGTATGATAACCGGAGCGATGCGGAGCTCGTTGTTCGGTATGGAACGGACTTGACGAATAACTACTACGAATATCGCCAGCCCATAAGTCCTTCCGATCCCGATTACCCATACAGTTTTGAAGCGCTCAATGAAATGAGCAGTAGTGAGCTGGAACAGGAAGCAGAAGAGGTTTGGCTCTATGAGGAGAACAGCATGAATATTATTTTGCGGGCGTTTAATGAGCTAAAGCAGCTGCGTAATCAGGAGGGGAACGATCCATCGGGACGTTATGAACGCTCTGACCTTCTTGAGGAGGCACCGCCCGGCGCAGTGATTGCAATTAAAGGAAACCCCTCATTGGACCGCGTGGGAGAAATTGGGATTGGTATCCACAATCCTTTTGATCCGCAGAATCCTTCCGGAGGAGGAGTTTCATCGCTTGACGGACAATTCTGGTTTAATGAACTGCGCGTTTCAGGTTTTGACAATCGGTCTGGCTGGGCTGCCAATGCTAAAGCACGCGTGGAGATGGCAGATTTTGCTTTATTAAACGCAAACTTAAATCGTGAGACAGACGGATTCGGAGCCCTTAACTCCCGCTTGGGTCAGCGGCGTACCTCAGATCTTCTTTCGTACGATGTGAATTCTACTTTTAACATGCATAAATTCCTCCCGGGTCGGTTTGGATGGAATATTCCGGTAACCTTATCTACCCGCCAGTCAAATTCCACTCCCCGATACCTTCCTAACCAGGGAGATATTCGTCTTTCCGACTTCGAAAATGCCGTTTATGCACGTCAGGATATTAACGAGGACCAGAAAGAAAGGATTATTCGGGAACGTATCAGGGAAAGCCAAACCGCAATGGAAAGTTACTCCATTAACCTATCCAATATTTCAAAATCGCGTTCAACCTCTACCTTGGCCGAATATACCTTAGACAAGACTACCCTGAATTACGTGTACAATACAACGAAACGGCGTGATCCGCAATATAGCCGGCAGAACAACTGGAATTATAGGGGCAGTCTTCGCTATAACCTCAATTTTAGAAGCACACAATTATTTCGCCCATTTGACTTCCTGGGGGATATGCCGCTTCTTCATCCATTAGCTGGCATACAGTTGGGATATACTCCGGCTTCTATAACAGCCGGGACCAGTATTGATCGTGATTATAACGAGCGGCTTCGACGGTTTGCGTCCGGCACTGCTGAAAATCCCCTACAGCAATCCCATAGCTTTACCTATGACACCCGTTTAGGGTTTGGTTATAACCTGACGCCTTCCATTAAAACCACCTTTCAGACGCAGTCGGTCTTTGATCTTTCAAGGGCTGGTATACAGGAAGATCCGGAATCAGGATCGGATAATTACCGGGTTCGTTCTACTAAAAGCGTACTGCAGGATCTTGTTTTGGATACGCTCTCGGCACGCCGAAGTACCTACCAGGAGTCCTACTCCGCAAATTGGCAGCCTAACCTGAATTCATTTGAGCCCGTTAGCTGGATTGATTATTCCTCCAACTACAGCGGGGGATATCAATGGAGAAACAGTCCTGCCGGATCCGGATTAGGATCAAATATCTCTAACAACTTGAGCCTAAACCAAACCCTTGATTTCAATATACAGGAATTGTTGGAACGCATGGGATGGTATAATAATCTTACAACATCAACAAATAGCAATAGCCGATCCGAACCTGATAATCCAGATGGAGATGGTGGACTAGCTACTCTTGCCCGGGAAAGCCTTCAAGCGATCCTGAGCATTGAATCACTGGATGTTAGTTTTAATGTCTCCAAAAACGCCATACAAAGCGGATATGATGGGGGATCCCAGTTTTTCCAAATGTTCAATCGGAGTGGGAGTCAATTTTCACCTCCCTTTTCTTACCGTACAGGGCTGACTGATCATATAGGACGGGATAGGTTAATCAGTAACCCGGGTGGTAGCTCGCTTCAAATACCGTCTAATCGCAACTTATCAGATGATTTGAGGGTTGAGACCAGCCTCAGACCGTTCCAAAACCTGACCATAGATTTTACCTGGAATGCGGAATGGAATAAAACAGATACGGAGTCTATTTCGCTTCTTCCCAACGGGGAAAGAAGTACGATCCGCAATCAAAGCGGGCAGATAAGGTCCAGCGTATGGGCGCTCGGCGAAGGATACAAAGGATTTTTCCGAAGGCAGTTACAAACCGCTTTTGATGATATAAATGCTCAGAATGGGGTTATATCGGATTCAACCGGTAACAACGACGGACGTTCTGTATTGGGGAAAGCGTCTCTGCAGGAAGATTTCCGCAAATCATATCTGGGAATCGGGACCGGGGCAATAGGCGAACGCAGCTTTATGCCGTTTCCGCTTCCTGATTGGCGCATTACATGGTCGGGCATAGAAACGTTTCTCCCATTTGGAGAAGATATAATGAGCCGGGCCTCCATTACGCATAATTATAGTGGTTTATACCGATTGGGCTGGACATTCAATGCAGATCAAAATCTTTTGCCAGGTATCTCATTGGGGAATTATTCCGTTCAGAACAGGCGTCCTGAGTATGAAGCCAATACCATCAATATCGAAAAACGTTTTAGTCCGCTGGTGGGATTGAATGTGACCTGGATCTCGGGATTACGATCAAATATACAGTACGAGTACAGCAAGCTGACCAGTCTTTCGCTTTCCAATACCTCGGTTATAGAACGGTTATCGCGTGGACTGAGGTTTTCTTTTGCCTATACCATTCGCGATTTTAAACTTCCGCTTTTTCCCCGCATTGACAATGCCGTAGATATTACACTTAACGGGAGTTTTATTGAGGATGAAGAGAAAAAGTTTGTACTTGATTCCGATCTCGAAGATGTTCTGGAAGGCGATTTAAGCACTCTTCCCACCGATCCGGACCAATATGATTTTACCAGCAGCTTTACCGGGGGACAGTCACGGTTCAACGGTTCTGCGGTTGTCGGATATCGGTTTTCCCAAACCATCCGAGCCAATTTTGAGTACACTTATAGCCGCCTTATTCCAAAGTCTTCGAATATTTATGCCCGAACCGATCACGACATACGATTTAATGTTGTTATGTCTATACAGTCGGATTAGGAGCGTTAAAGCTTTAATTATTCGTCTTTTTGGACCAGCTTCAAATTCAAGATTTTCGGTTATTTTTGTTCTTAATAAATATATAACCGATGCCTCCGAATGCAAGTAAAAGCATGCCGATCGGCAGCCAGTCGCCATATCGGGCATAAAACGTTTGGGAAGTGAGAACAGGGACGTCATAGCGGAATGCAGTGGTTTCCCAGTAGGGGGTTCGCACTTCAACAGAGCCATCCGGGGCAATAATGCCTGAAATCCCGTTATTGGCACTGCGCACTACCCACCTGTTAAATTCAATAGCCCGAAGCCGTGCATAAGCAAAATGCTGGGAATGTCCGCTGGTATTGCCCCACCAGCCGTCATTGGTAATAATGGTCAGGTAACCGGCTCCTTCCTGTACAAAACTTTTTACCCAGCTGGGGAAAACCGAATCGTAACAGATAAGTGCCGGCGTTTGGGTAGACCCTACAAAAAACTGATCGTTCTCCTGTCCCTTGCCATAGCCCTGTATCTGGTTCCAGTTGACCCAGCCAAAAAGATCAATCGCATCCAGAAAGTGTACAAAGGGGATACGCTCGACAATGGGTACCAGGTTGTATTTTCGGTATATATCCAGTTGATTCGGAGAGAATGCCAGAGCCGCATTAAAGGGAAGATAAGGACGACTGTTGCGATCATAATAGGGGAGAGTCGGAGCATTATCAGGAGAATAGAACTCGTAGTAAGTAGCCCCTGCAATAAGTGTAGCATCCCATTCCCGGACTTTCTCCAGCAGCCGTCGTTTGGTTTGTCCGGTGGGATCGCCAAAGCTGTCGCGATTGGTAATATTTGACTGGATAGCGTTCTCGGGCCAGGCAATGAGTTCCGTATTCGGAGTATAGAGAGAGTCGCTGAGCTGAATCAGGTGATTGGTGGCTTCTGCCGCGTTGTCAAATCCGCCGTTGGGTTCATAGGAGTCAAAATTGGGCTGAACGACGACAACCTCTTGCAGCGCTTTGGGTTTTTCGGCAGATGAAAAACCAAGCATGATGACCGATACCAGGGGGAAAAACAGAAGAGATGCACCGGCCAGGATCGGCCTTTCTTCGGCCCGAAACGCCTGGTAGGCCAGGGCTGAAGTCAATACGATCCAGAAAGAAATCCCCAAGTAACCGGTAAGAGAAATGTATTGAACCAGTTCGGGGACATTGGACCACGCATTGCCCACGGAGAGCCACGGCCAGGCCAGATCCCAGTGGTGGTGTAAAAATTCAAAACTGATCCAGCAGGCCGTTTGAAAAAGGGCTATAAGTCCGGACGACATGCTGGATTTCTGGAAATAGTACTGCAGCATCACCGGTAGCGTCATGACGGCCGCATTGGCCAGGATAGCCGCTATGCCACCGGCCATGGTTGCCATGGTCAGCCAGTAGGTACCGATGATATTCCAAACCAAGAAGGCGGGATACGTATAATACGCCGCTTCGCGGGCAGATGCTGAGAGGTCTACAATGCGGAAAATGAGAATAAAAGCGGGAATGGTAAGAAAGGGAAGGGGGACCGGTGGATAACTAAGTCCCAGGAGTATACCCGCTGTAATACTGAGCCATCCCTTTGAGTTCCAGAGTTTTTGTATAAAATCCATTATTCACTGTAGCTTTTAGGGGCCATAATTACAACAATTTCACCCTTTATCTTGTCTCTCAGTTCAAAAGTATCGAGCACCGTTTTAAGTCGGCCGCGGACGATCTCCTCGAATTTCTTGGTAAGCTCCCGGCATACCGCCACCATTCGTTGATCACCGGCATATTCCCGCAGCTCCGAAAGCAGCTTTTGCAGCCGGTAGGGGCTCTCATACAGTATGACCGACCGTTCCTCCTCCACAAGCTGTTTTAATCTCTTTTGCCGGCCTTTCTTCTGGGGAAGGAAGCCTTCAAAAACGTATTTGTCGCAGGGAAGGCCGCTTGCCACCAAAGCGGTAGTGGCCGCATCGGGTCCCGGGATAACGGAGACGGTATGGCCGGCCTGGTGCGTGGCTCGTACCGCAAGAAAGCCCGGATCGGAGATGCCCGGCATCCCCGCATCTGAAATAAGCGCCACATCCTGGTGTGCATTAAGGATATTCATGAGATGGTCTACCTTCTGGTACTCATTATGCTGATGAAAGGCAAAGGTCGGGGTGGCAATGCCCCATTTGTCCAATAACACCTCCGAGGTCCGGGTGTCTTCGCAGGCGATATAGGAAGCCGATTTGAGTACCTCTACGGCCCGTTCTGAGAAATCTTTTAGGTTACCAATAGGGGTTGCAACGAGATAAAGAGTGCTCAAAACAAAGATTTAGTTGTAATTTATCGTTTCAGTCAATTGCCTGCGGGATCGCCCGGCAATTGCAGCCGGTACATATTAATAAATTTTGAGGGAGGTTGTTATCCGAATTTTAGAAAACTATTCCCTTTGCAGGATGAAATTTAGCCGTAAAAAGGATATACTAAGCTGCATTCACAGCTTATGAGAATTCGATAAAATATTAGTTAATCTTTAAAACTATTATGGCAAATTTTAATCCTTCCGGTATTAATCATATTACCATTCGCGTGAACGAAATTGAGCGTGCGGAAGAGTTTTACGGAGAAATATTAGGTTTCGAGCAGGTTCGTAAAATGGGGAAAAGCATGGCCGTGTATCGCGTGGGTGAAGAAGATACTCTTGTACTGGTTGAAGCGGAAACCAGCTACGATCCATCCTCGCGTGATTACCGGGTTGACCATTTTGGATTTTACCTGGATTCGGAAGAGGAGGTGGATGAAATGGCGGAGTATTTCCGGGAAAAGGAGGTCACCGTTTTAAGCGGACCGGCCAACCGGAAAAGAGGACGCTTTTTGTTTATCTCCGATCCCGACGGGAATATGCTTGAATTTTTCTATGAAGAAGATGAGGAATAATAAATACCTCTGCTAAGGACGTTTGTATAACAGCATGACAGTATGGACCCTTCCAGAGTTGACAGACTAAACCTACGTAAGTTTGTCAGCTCAATCGGGGGTATGTGGCAATGGCATGTTATTTGCATGCTATAAACCGAAAGAAATAAACAGAACTAAATCATTACAGTTATTTGTACATGGGTGAATCTAAAGAAGAATCCACAAAAGAAGTAAAAGAACAGGAAGTTGATCAGCAGCAGGAATCGGCCGAGCTAAAAGAACAGCTGACAGAAAAATTTCAAGATCTTGATGAAGAAGAGCTCCGTGAGCGGTTAGTTAACCGGGAGCAGGAATATCATGAACTGGAAAAAGAGCTGACTAAAACGCAGGAGCAGCATCTGCGGAAAGCTGCTGAACTTGAAAATTATCGCAAGCGCGTGCAGCGTGAACGTTCCCAGATCTATGAAACGGCCAAAGCCAATGCACTGGATGACTTTCTGGATATTAATGACGACCTGCGCCGTACCCTGAAGGCTGCCGAAGATGTTGAAGTGAATGATACCTTTATGGATGGCCTGTTGCTGGTAGCTAACAAATTTGAGGAAGTATTAAATAAGTACGGAGTTGAACGTATTGATGAAGTAGGCGTTCCCTTTAATGTTGATCTGCACGATGCCATGATGCGCAAAAAACCTGAAGATGAAAACGTCGGCAGCGACGTAGTACTGGAGGTCATTGAGAATGGCTATCGTATGGGCGAACGTACGATCCGTCACGCAAAAGTAATTGTAAGCGAATAATTTTTTAAGGTAAAAAGTTTTATTCATGTCCAAACGCGACTACTACGATGTTTTAGGCGTCAGCAAAGATGCCTCGGAAGATGAAATTAAGAAAGCCTATCGAAAGCGGGCTATGAAGTTTCATCCGGATCGCAATTCGGATGACCCCAAAGCAGAAGAGAAGTTTAAAGAGGCTTCGGAAGCCTATGAAGTACTCAGCGACAGTCAAAAGAGGCAGCGCTACGATCAGTATGGCCATCAAGGCCTGAATGGCGGTAGTGGCTTTGGCGGCCGCGGTGGCGCCGGATTCGAGGATATGGGCTTTGAAGATATCTTCAGCCGGTTCAGCGATATCTTTGGAGGCGGCGATCCTTTTGGCGGGGGACAGTCCCGTGGACGCCGTTCTCCCGGTCAGACCGGCTCGGATATGAAGCTTCGCATTGAGCTGAGCCTTGAAGAAATAGCGTTTGGTACGGAGAAAAAGCTTAAGGTCAAAAAACAGGTGAAATGTGATGCCTGTAACGGTACCGGCGCGGAAACCGAAGACGATTTCGAAACCTGCGGAACCTGCAACGGTATGGGTCAGGTGCGGCAGGTACGCAAAACGATGCTGGGACAAATGGTTAATGTGCAGCCTTGTCCCGAGTGCCAGGGTGAAGGACGTATTATCAAGGAGAAATGTTCGAAATGCCACGGTGAGGGACGGTATAAAGGCAAAGATGAGATAAAAGTGCGTGTCCCTTCCGGCGTTTCCGAAGGCAATTATATTACCATGCGCGGACAGGGTAATGCCGGGAAACGCGGCGGCGATGCCGGCGACCTGGTCATCCTGATCGAAGAGAAAGAGCATAAGCATTTCGAACGGGACGGCAACGATATCTATTACGATCTCGTATTAAGCGTACCGGATGCCATCCTGGGTACCGAGGTGAAAGTGCCTACTCTTAAAGGAAAGGCTAAAATTAAGATTGATGAAGGTATTCAGCCCGGCAAGCTGCTGCGGATGAAAGAGAAAGGTATCCACGGCATGAAGCGATCGGGCATTGGCGACCAGTATGTACGGGTTAATGTCTACATTCCTAAAGATCTGTCTGGCGAGGAGCGTGAACATATCGAAGCTCTGAGAGGAAACGACCACTTTGAGGCTTCCAATAAAGAAGACGACGGCAAAGGCTTCTTCTCCAAGATAAAAGACGTATTCACTTAGAAAGTAGAAGATTTTAAGTGTTAAGTCTTAAAGTAACAACCTGTTCAGTGAACAGTAAACAGTGATCAGTGTGTCAGTTGTGTAGTTAAGTAGGTAGGTCAAATGTTGCAGGTTGAAGGTTGTGCTCAGCTCAAGCAACACCCGAATAACCAATAGCCGATTGACTAATAACTAATATTCAAATTAATCCTTGACACTGAGTACGGAAATTGGCAGCCTGCTAACTGCTAACTGCTAACTGCTAACTGCTAACTGCTAACTGCTAACTGCTAACTGCTAACTGCTAACTGCTAACTGCTAACTGCTTCACTGATTCCTCATCCACTCGTCGAAAACTTTGGCAAAGCGTTCCGGTGACTGGGGATCCATATTAAAGTACAGGGAAGGCTCGATGAGCTCCAGCTCCATGAGAGCAAAGCCGTTTTCGTGACGCACCAGGTCTATTCGCGCGTATAGCGGCTGCGGGGTAATGAGATCCAGTATCTTACGGGATATTTGCCGCATCTCCGGTTCGGCTTCCACCAGTTTCAGCACGCCCCCGTGTTCTTCCTGCACCCGGAAATCATCCTTTTTAGGCGTCTTGAGCACGGTATGGCTATAGGTATCACCAAAATAGAAGAGTGAAAATTCTCCCTCTTTGATGATATCCGGCATAAAAGGCTGAACGATGTACGGCCGGTCGGCAAAGGTAGATTGCAGCTGACCGGTATATTCGTCCGCCCGGTCTTTCGGGATGCGAAACGTATCTTCAGCCCCGGCGCTGATGGTGGGTTTAACAATAATTTCATCCGATGACAGACGCTTAAACGAATCCATGTAGGTCCCATTGTCAAAACGCTCTTCCCACAGGCTGGGGACGATGGTAATGCCCTGTTCCTCGAGATCGCGCAGATAGGTTTTGTCGATATTCCATTCTACCAGTTCCAGCTTGTTTTCCAGAAGGGCGGAGGAGGCCTCAATCTCTTTCAGTACCTCAAAGAAGGCTTTAGGATCCTGCTGGTAATCCCACGGACTACGGATGATGACGGCCTCGTACTGGTCCCAGTTCGCCTGCCTATTGCGCCAGGAGATCTCTTCGGCCGACCACCCGTACTTTTGGAACGGTTCAAAAAGGAGGTGGTCGTAACATTCATAATCCTCGAGGCTGTCCATGGACAGAAAAGCACACTTTTTCATAGGGTAGAGCAGTAATGATTTAAAGATGCCGATTAAGAAAATTGAAGCCTAAAATAGGGGATCTGCGGTGATAAAGAAATGCCTTTTTCTGTGTAACGGGTTTGTATTTGGATAGAAAGGCGGGAAATAAAAACGAAAAAAAATAAAATTTTTTGTAAGGATTGGGCTCAAAAAGGTACTTACCTATAATGGAAGCCGCAAATATACAGGCTTTCCTTATTAAAAAAACACAAACTAAATAATATATATTATGGCTATTTCAATCAAAGCTATAGAGAAAGGCGAACCGGGAGTTGCGGGTGGAGGCGAGACCAAATGGTATGCTTCTGCTAATGCAACCGGTGATATTAATATTAATGAACTCTCTGAACTTATTGAGATGATCAGTACGGTCAGTGATATTGATATTTCCGGGGTCTTAAAAAGCTTTATCAAAGTCGTGCCCCGCGAGTTGGCAGCGGGCAATATTGTACGGCTTGGTGACCTGGGATACCTTCGCGTGAGTATTAGCAGTGAGGGACATGACTCCGAAGACGAAGTGGGGCCCAACAGCGTAATCGGCCGCCGTATCATCTTTACACCGGGACCGGAACTCAAGAAGATGCTTCATAATCTTGAATTCAAAAAGATAAACGGTGAAGCTTCGTAAGGAGCTGCCATGAAGACTTCCCTGCTGTCGTCTGAAAACGGCAGTAGGGATTTTTCGGGCAGCAGGCAGGTCTTTTCAGAGAACACCCGTGTTCTCCGGGAAGAACACACGTCTTCTTCCGAAAAAAGACCCGTCTTTTTGTCCGAGAAGACCCGTCTTTTTCCAACAACTCAAAAAACGCTCTTTACATCCCGTAGGGGGCGTTTTTTTATTTTACCCTTTTTGATGGTTGAATAATGGTGAATGTGTGGGGACCAGAAGTGGCGAATATGGTGGAGAGATATTGGAATTGAGTTCAATCAAAAAAGGATTAACCTAAAAATTGTCATAAGATCAATTCGCTTTTGGGACTAGCCAAAGCCAAATTGTCGGGACATTTAAAACTCGCTTAAGAACTATGAAATCCTAGAGTAACTTTTTGGCGACTTGTATAGGCCGTGAAGGTTCCGGCCTAGTCAAGGATATAAGCTAATGCTAAATAGTTATAACCATGAGGCTATTCCTTGGAGTGTAAATCCTATGACAATTAATATAATTCCTAAATAGCCTTTGGCTCCATAATTTTTCATCCCGACAGTATAGGTAGAACCGTCAGAATCTTCTATAGGAATCCCCATTCCGTCTATAAACCTAGGAACCCCATATCTAAATGTTATAACAACACCAATCACATCAAGTAAGAGTCCAAAGGATATTATTGTAGCCTTAATATTTGAGCAGATGAAATCTATTACAGCCATTATTTACTTTCGTCAGGCTTCGGCTTTGGAGGTTGCTTAGGTGGTGTGGCTCCATGCGTATAAGGAGGTTTCTTATCTGTCATTTTATTTGATTTTTTAGTTTTGTTTTTGTCTGACATAGCAAAAGTATTTAGTTGAAATTAAAGTAAACAAAGGTTAGGATAAGGAAAATCCCTATTGCAAAAGTTATACCAGAGGCATAGTTAATACGATCTGTATATTTAGCAAACTTACCGCCAGTCCTTGAATTATCAGCATTCTCAGGGCTATCAATATCTTTAATGGCCTGCTTGAAAGCATTAACACTCATCAGGTGACTACCGAGCTGGAGTAAAATTGAAAAAGTTAAAAACCCCCAACCAGAAATTATTAATGATGTATAAACTGGTTTACCAGTAATAAATGCATCCATAAATGCAAAAGAAACTGCAAATGCTCCACTGGAAAGTGTGAGTAAGGTTTTATCATAAATCCTTTGAGAAGTAATTTGCTCCTCTGAATAAAGCTTTCTGTAATCCTTCTCTTGTTCTAACATTTGTATAGCTCTTGACTAAGGTTGCGCATTATTACACAATAATACACGCAAATATTCGAAATGATGCCAAAAATAAATCTAACGGTCTTGCGCATAACCAACGTATAGTTTATTATAAATATAGATATTTATAATACTGAAGTGGAGGTAACGGGAATTGAACCCGTGGGGCCAAGGTCTCAAATCTCAGCACCCGCAACCTGCTACCCCCACACATTCAGTATTTATATTTAAGCCATTCAGCCATTATTGGCTGGGTGGCTTTTTATTTCCATTATCATTATAAAAAAACCACCTTTTTTAACGAAGTGATAATCATATTAAGTAATCTAATAACTTCGCTTATTTAAATATACAGTCCATATATTTCGGAGCAAATCCTTACAGAATTTTTTTCCACAAAATGGGGAAGTTATCCACGATTTGAGATGGTGGGGAGACTAATTCCAAAGAAATTTGAATTCTTTCTAACTCAGTAATGTGGATAACCTTGAACAAAGTTACATTTTGCCAACAACGACCCTACACATACCAAAAGGCGGAAAAAAAGCCCGAAAAGAGCCTGTTCGACTACCGGTGAAGGTTTAGGATGCCGGCAGGCCTGTCTACCGAAGCTTTAGCGCAGGTATGGTAATCCGAACCTGGTCACCGACACCGGTCGCCAGCGATAGGTTTGAAAAACAGTTTATAAAATAGAAAAGAAAGAATACTGGGTGAGGACTATCTACTTGACATTTTCCTTTTTGAAGGGGTTATAGAGCATGTAGGTATTAATCCAAGATTATGATATGCAGGAATTTCAAAAAATTAATTCTTTCGAAAATTTTGTTGATCATCATCTACATCGATAAAAATCGGTTCATCATTTTCATCAACTAGCCAAGTATAAACTTTTCCTTTCTCTGGTTGACAAGTTTCCAAAGGAATGCCAGTTAAAAAAGACATTAAATAAGAATATTCATCATTGTCCCAATCGTCAAAAATAGGCTTGGAGCTAAACCCTTGAATAGGAAGTAAATGTGTCTCTACTGGACCATCTCCTGTCTGAGTGTTTATGAATTTTGGGGTTCGATTCATAAGCAAACCCTTATATAATATTTTTGCGGTTAATTCTCGAAATTGCAGAGGATGCAAGTCTACTTCTTTATGTATATCCAAATGGTGTTCCATATTTTTGGTAGCCTTACAATCCTGTAAATGTACCATTAATCCAACATCACCCATTCTTATTGATATGAATAAAGTTTGATGATTGTCGATGAAGTCCCATTGATCTTCTATTTTTTGTGGTTTTTGTGTCTTAAATAAATAAATTGAAGCTGGGAAAAAGTTGGAAAATGAATGCTTACCTCTGATGCCTTGAAGGAATAGGAAATGGGAGAAAAATGAATCTATATATTCAGGATTTGTTATTGTCCCTTTCTCCGGATCTGCTCTGTCTAAATTCAGGAATAATTCACGGTACATCATCCCAAAGTAAATCTTACCTAACCAATAGAACAACGTTTCTTCAGATAGGCTACACATTCCCTCAAATCCATTTTCAAAAGCCTTCTTTACTTTATCTTCAAATGGTTTTAGATGAATATTATTGCACTCAAAACAGCAGGGAATAGTGAGATTTTTATAGGGGAAAAGGGTTCCATTTAATAGTGTAATTTTTTGATCCCACAAGTTGAATTCGTATTGTAACCACTTAGGAATTACATGTTCAACCGTGCTGTTTTCTTCATTTAGTTGGCAACCACAAAGAAAGCATTGATCTATTGAGTAATTGCGTTCTTCAATTTGCTTGAAAATACCTGTCAGCTCACTCATTATGCTCTTTAACATATAATTAAGCGGAGTACTAACTAAACCAATTTCCTTATAATATTGGCTTTTATCCAGTTATTTATCGAGAGAGCACATTCAAAGTATTTTATCTGTAATAGTGGGTCCTGATAATGTATTCAGATAAGAATTGACTGATCTCCTCCCTACAGCATGGAGTACCCACTCCATAGTGACCGTACTTACTACTCCATACCGACTGTACTTCTAAGTACAGCCGTAGGGGACTTATAAGTACATAATGTAAGTACTTGAATAACTACAGAATTTAAACGCTGAGAAACGTTTGGCGAAAAAACGCTAGCGGTTCTGTTTTCAGGATAAAGAGTAACTATAAAAACCATTAATGGGCAATAAATGGCGAGGCCTGTCCGCCGCTAGCGCGGTTAGGTAGCGGATGCTAGTTTTTTGTTATCAAAAGTTTTGCAGAATAATCTTTATTCTCTAACTCCACATTATATTTAGGATAGGGGTTTAGTGAGAGAAGTTGGACTTTATATTCATGGATATTGGTTTGTTTGGGTTCCAGGTAGGTATTTAGATTAGCCTCTGCATCATTTAGTTGAATAACAATTTCTGCATTCCCGGCCCAAACACAAGTCACTCCTTTTGGACATCTTGAATCTTCCAAAACATCACTGAACTGGAGACTAATGCCTTCTTCAGGAATAGTGATTTGTTTACCAAACTCAATTTCAAATTCTTCGCCCAGCTTTGGCTGAACAGGTGAGGTAGTGTTTTGACAACTGAGTATAACTGATATAATGAGCAGAGTGATTATCTTTCTCATGCCGATCCACTTTTTATAGTGATACACACTCGAATATCAAAATAACTAGTTTAAATTTTAAAGCCACCTAACGATTTTCGGCATAAAGGGCACGGTAATTATAAATAAAAATTAATAGGTAAAGCGATAACTGCAAAGAGAGGATCAGCCGAAAAGGGGAGCGAGTCCATGATCAGTTGTCTTATTGGCGTACAATTTCTAGCGCTTTTTCTAGAAATTCATCCCGGCCGTTCCTGACGCCCTCGATCGTTTTCCTCACGGGTACAGTTGGTTGTATGCCAATCATATGATGCTGCGAACCGTCGAGTTTTACAACTTTCTGCCCAGTCCAGGTCGTGGAATATCCCCCGGGAAGGCGCAATGCGTTTGTGACGCCGTTGACTCCCCCTGTGGGTTGACCGACAATTTCAGCCAGGTCGTAATGGGCAATAAAGCTCAGAAATGCTTCTGCATAACTAACGGCACGTGCATCGGTCAGGAAGACGACCTTGCCCTGAATGTGCGGTTTAGCTGGCTCCAGCTTCCATCCCGACTTTTTGTATCCCAGAAGTTTCTTCTGGTCCGGATAAATGTATTTAGGAGTTTTAAACCATTGATTCGAGGTGTCCGGCTCGCTCAAAAGATGACTGATAACCTGGTGATTGGAGTTCGGATATCCCCGCAGGTCAAAAATAACGCCTTTAGCTGCGGCTATCTTCTCCAGCTCTTCATTAATCTGACTCATTGAGGCTTTGCTCAAACTCACGTAATATATATCCTCTTAGATCTTGTCGATGACCGGTAGATGAGACCATTCCATTTCATCTGCAGATTCACGGTCGATACGTAAGACGGAGTATATCGAGATACCATTGCCTTGCTTAACCTCCACCTTTGCCTTAGTGTCCGGCTTGCCCGTGCCAAAGAGTCTGAGAGAGCGATACCGCGAGTGCTGGGATGATCCCGATATAAGCTCCATCTGAGATTGTACTATATCACCGGCTGGTACTTTATCCAATGTTAGAATGATATCGCCCGGCTTGATAGACGTGTGTTGAGAATGAGTCACTACACCCTTGTCATCAATCCAGTCCACGATAAAGGGCAACGCGGCTGGCTTGTCCTGGGAGGGATGGGTAAGCCAGATATGTCCGTCCTGAAGAGAGACCAGCATTTTGCTTAAGGTAAGGTAAAAATCCTCCTCCGTTTTGTCCGTCAACGCCCCCTGAAGAGTCCGGATCAATTGCTGTTCCCAGTCGGTATGCACCACATCAAAGTAGGGGTAGAAATGCTGAAAGACGTTCCATGCAATAATGACATCGGCCAGTCGTACATTTACATCATCCGCTGTGGCGCTGTCGGTATTGACGGCATTTAAATGGCTATTCAGTTGCTCAAAGCGTTCTGTATTCCCCGGGGGCAAGGTGTGTTCATCATCCCTGTAAAGCGCCAGTGGCACTTCGCTGTACAGACCGGGTGCGATCTCGCGTTTTGCTGTTTTGCCCACCTCGGGATGCTTGTCAAACAGCCGTGTCGGTAATTCAATCCTGTAGCTCTGCTTTCCTGAGAAAGAAGCTTCATCGGTAACCGCCCCATAATTGTTTCCGCTGGCCAGCCAGGTATGAGTGGGAGAAGAATTATGGACGCCCTTCATTCGACTCCATTTACGCGCGTTCACAATCATCCAACCAGCCAAGGGATCCGTAAACAGCTTTTGGTCATTTGAATGCAAATACTGCTCCTCAAAACCAGCATTGGGGAGCGAAACCGGTTCCCAATTTCCGTCTGCCATTTGGGCCGATAAGGTTACATCGTCAATCCACAAAGTACCGGGACCATATAGACTAATTTCAATAGCTGCTTCTTCCAGACGCTTCTTTACGTTAGACTCTACTTCAATAATCCTCCACTTATCCGGGGAGTAACCTGGTGTTGAAGCGTTTTCGACGGTACTGGAAATGCTTTGAGACCAATCATGGCCCTGTCCTTGTTCTACTTCAATCGATACCTGAACTTCACTGTCTTCGCTTTTAAATGTGGTCTTAAGTGCAGCCCGGAGTCGTAGTTTCTTGCCAGCGACCTGCTGGGGGTCCACATTATGACGCAGGCCAAACATATCTTCGAGAAGCCTGTTGACCCGGATGCTGTTATAAACAATACCGGGACTTTGCAAACTAACTCCCAGGTGTTGCCATGCCACCGGTTGCAATTTGGTTGTATCATAATCCAATTGGTTGAGATAGGATGAAATAAAAGGGCTGTCGGCAAGTTCCTTTTGCCGAATTCGCACGGTGGGAGCGATGGGAAGGAACAGGGAATTCAATGCCTCCTTCAGTTCATCTCTGTTTGCTGCTCCTTTTACTTCTTTTACTCCATGAATAGCAAACTTATTCCAGTCGATTGCGCTGGCCTCATCGCTCGGATGAAAATACTTGATATGGCCGTACAGCCTGGCAAATGCAACGAGATTTTGGATCTCTTGATTTGGTTGTTCCTTCAAATCCTGAGATTTACAGGAACGAGTGCTGCTTAGGATTAAAAATAGTGATATTATTATTGTACCTGCTCTTGATGGAACCATAGTGTGTAAGTTAGATAGCAAACGCCCTCGCGGCCTACTGCACGCACCGTCGCCAAAGCATTACTTCCCACTTCAAAGTATGGTTAGAATACATGCTATGGTGCGTAGGAGACAGAAGTAGCTCTACTACGTGTAAGACTTCGTAGAGCAGGTCCAACTATGCATAAAGGTTTCACTCACGCAGAAGTAGCATTTGCTAGGTACCTGTGCACCGAAGTGCTCCGGCACGCAGGCGTAGGCTGTACTTAAGGTGCAGGCGCCAAGGCGTTAAATTGTTTATAAATAAGATTTTAACTATAAAATAGGAATCGCGCAAGAGGTGCAGCCTGCAATTACTTATGAGCTGCTCCATTTTAAATTTTTCCCTCTAAGAATTTAACTTCTTGATGGCTCTTTGATGCTAATTTTCTTTGGATACATATTCTTTATTTTATTTCTCTCATCACTTCCTTCTTCAAGCGTTTTATAAGGTTTGTCGAACAATTCCATTGAAGCCTGGTCTCTCAATTCCTCATAGACCCCCATAATTTTATCAATGGCATTGATATACGTGTCTCGAGGTGTTTGTTTAGCAGTTTTTATTGTTATGATCGCATCTTTCGGACTTTCTGATAAACTTGCAGATTTTCCGTTATTAGTTAAGAATTCTTTTGTTAATCTATCAACTTAAGAAAGCGTGGCGGGTTCTTTATTAATTAGCAACTGTCCCGCTTCATTAATGAGTATGCTCAGGACATTACGACTATCTGGTCTGGGGCTCCAAGCCTCCCTGGGCTGGCTATCATTTGATTGCACAGTGGAATAATTAATTCTCAGGGTGCCATTTTCACGGAGGATTTTTTGTACGTCCGTAACCAAACCCGTGGGGACATTCTCATGCACTTCAAAATCAATAATTATCTGATCGGGATTTATTGACAGTTCAGAAAACGCAGATTCAAACTGAGAAGCCGAAACAGTTTCGCCATTCAGTTTTATGGTTTCAGCGTCTACTATTTCCACGCTTACTATATCTTCAATTTGATTATCTGATTCCATACTGGCTGGTTCACAACCAAAAGTGATGCCAAGAAGAACAAAGAATGGTATAATCAATGCTAATTTTAAGGAAGAACGGTATGTTGAGTGGCTAAGAGTCATCATCTGGAACCTCTTCTTTGTAATGTTAAAATTTAGACTGGTGCTAAGATAGTGAGCTGATTTAGCGGTTCGCATTTTTAGTAATAAGGTCTGGTAGTCTGCTATATCCGTACCATTAGACAAGACCTCATCGTCTGCAATATATTCGTGATTGACCTGGATTGCTTTTTTATAAAAGTACAGGACGGGATTAAACCACCAGATGGTTTTCAAAATCTCTACGATGAGAATATCCAAAGAATGATTTTGTTCGGCATGGATGAGTTCATGAATCATTACCTCTTCGCTTATTTCTTTATTTTCGTACTGCTCTTTATTTACAAATATGGTTTTCCAAAATGTGTGGGGGACTACTTCCTTATCTACCAAAACCACTTTGTGACCTTTAAAAGAGGTAGCTGGATTCTTCATTGACTTAAGTTGCATGCAATAAAAATGTCGAATCATTCGAATAGACAGGATCAGTGTCACAATACCGTAAACCCAAAAAATGAATGGAGTAATCCATTCAACGTATGAGGTGTGGCTTGCAGAATTTTCTTCTGTCGGATTATCCGTAACCTGATGAACAGACTTAGCATTGGTGTTCTCAATTCCACCTGGAAGTATTTGTGATATTTCAGTATTGCTGCCTAAGGTTAATAAAGAGTCAGCTATTCCAAAGGGCATAAATGGGACGGTCAATGAAAATAGAAGGCCGACAAGCAGATACCCGCGATTGATCTGATATATTTTTTCCCTTGCAAGAACAGCATGATAAAACAGGAGGACTAATCCCAGGCATATTGTTGAGTATATCAGGTAAGAAATCATTGATCTCTCTTTTTAAGTTCTTTGTTGATAATGTCCTGAAGCTCCTCCAGTTCTTCCTCTGATAAGTTAGTTTCTTTCGTGAAAAAAGAAGCAAAGGTCGAGGGAGAATCATTAAAATATTTCTTAATCAGACTATTTATGTGCTTCGAGAAGTAGTCTGACTTTTTTACCAGCGGATAGTATCTTCGTGAACGTCCCATCTGCTCATAATCGATATAGCCTTTGTCCTGCATTCTTTTCAGTAAGGTTGCGACCGTACTGCTGGCTGGTTTGGGTTCGGGATATTTTTCGAGCAGGTCACTTAAGAATGCCTTCTCAAGTTCCCAGAGATACTGCATCAACTGTTCTTCTGATTGCGATAGCTTCATATTATTCTACATTATTAGAACTGTTTCTACAAATGTAGAAATAAAATCGTAAAAAATCCAAATTTTAGTTCTCAGTAATGTTTTTGTGGTACTAAAGTGATGAAGGTAGGAGGGCGAAAGACTACATATAACGACATGGTGCCCAGTATTGAACCGTCTTGTTTTTTTCGGAGACCGATTATGTTACTCCCCGTGTTGATGTAAGAAGCGGGAGATGGTCGGGCCGATCTGTTTTGATTGCTTCAGCCATGGCGCATGGCCTCCTTCGACTGTATGCAGCTCGGCCGCGGGCATAATCTCTGACATCCTTTTTCCTACCTTCGGTGACCCAAAGGGGTCATTCTTTCCCCAAAAGAGCAGGGTTGGTTTATCAATCCGGGCAAGCTGTCCGGCCGTCAGCATCATTTCGGGTCGACCGCCCCGCAAACGAAGCAAGGTATTAAGCATGGAGAGAAACGTTTGGCGAAATTCCGGCAGCTGTTCGGTTTTAAGGAGAAGATCTGCTAACTCAGGTACAAGGGGATATTCTTTAACCATTTTACTCAGCTGTTCCACCTGTTTTTCTGATGGGGACTGCAGTCTAGTCAGCAATGATCCGAGGCCTTTAACCGCAAGGAGGCGCATCGGTAGGGGAGCGGAAGTATCAAGTACCAGGGCGGGGCATCCAATGTATACCAGGGCCGAGACCCTATTGGGTTGGTCCAAAATCAGCCAGCTTGTCCATAACGCACCCAAAGAATTGGCTATAAAAAAAGGAGATTCCAGCTCAAGTTCATCCAGAACTTCGCTGAGGAAGCGAATAGCATTATCCTTAAGGTTTTCAGAGAATGTATCGGTGGTATCGGTAAGACCGAAGCCGGGCAAATCAACGGCATACAAAGAAAATTCATTGAGTTCTGCCATCAGGGGAGCCCACATAGCACCGGGCGTTCCTATACCATTAACCATAACCACAGCCGGCCCTACACCTGCAATCAGAACGTGGGCACGTCCGCCAACAGAAGGGATATCGATGAATTGTGACTCCGCTTCAATGTCATAGCGACCGAGCATCCGCTGTTGCGCATTCATGAATTTTTTCCGGCTATTCATAGTTGATGGTGAGTTGATGTTACATAAGCATAAGTTATAACGGTCTTAGTAATCACCTTTGAACGGTAGTTCCTTTAATTTTACTATTTCACGGAAAGAAAAACAAAGCTGGGCAGCGATCCATTTTATCTTATATGAGGTATTAACTACTGGGAACTGATTCCTGAATAAACCATCACTTCTGGGCACTTACCGTAACAATGCGCTGCTCATAGATAAAAGCATTGTCATCCTCATCTACGAACTCCTGCCACTTATTGACCACATCCTCCTCCAGTGAAGTTTTTGCCTTTTCATTCGCTTCCGCTAAAACGCCAGCCAGAGGTGTACTATAAATATATTGCCAGAGGAAATCTTTCGGGGCGGGGAGAGATAACGCCTTGTTCTTTGCTTGTATATCCACATTGCGAAATCCAGCGTTATGGATGAGCTGCCGGATATCTTCGGTATCATTGAGCGCAAATACCTGGTCTACAAAGTGTTTGGCTTCGGGACTAATGTTTCGCTCCATTGCCTCGGCCATAATGGCAAAGGGTTCCCCTGCAGGACCTGGGACGTTCAGGAGAAGACGTCCGCCGGGAACTAGAACGCGATGCATCTGCTGCAGCGCAGCCGTTCTGTTTTCCATAAACTGTAGACTTAACTGGCAAATAACCACATCAAAGGATTGATCCTCAAACGGTATTTTTTCGGCATTGGCCTCATGCCACTTTATGGGCAAATCCTTCGTAATTGATCGGGCTACCGCCAGCATTCCGGGATTAATATCCAGTCCTGTTACCGCTCCTTTACTGCCAACTTTCTTTAAAGCCAGCCGGGCTATAATTCCGGTGCCGCAGGCGACATCCAGTACCCGTTCGCCCGCCTTGAGTTCTGCCTTTCGGATCAGATCTTTTGCCACCGGTTCGCCGATGGTTGGGACAAAGAAACGCTCATAGTTTTGGGGTGGTTTTGAGCCAAGGTTTTCATTGTAGTGTTGTTTTATTTCTGTCTTCATTGGTGTACTCCATTTTATAGTTAGTCCTCAACGGTTATCAGGATGAGGAAGAATTGTTTATAAGATTGTGAAGTGCATTCGTAAATGCGTTAGGACGCTCCAGCTTAGGATCATCCCGGGTTTCTTCAATAACCTGCAGTGGCCATCCGAATTTTTTGCTGGCAGCTTGGGCAATTTTAAGCTTGTTCGCTTTGTCATGTCGTCCCCAAATCAGGGCCGTAGGTACATTAATTCTTTGGAGTTCTTTATCAGGAATCTTTGGGATGCCGAGGTTTTTCATCATGAATTGTAAAGCATCGCTGCGTTCTTTGTCACGAGCGCATTCAAGATTATATGCCACAAAGGGATCCCAGTATTTACCCATGCCTTGGCGCAGATTATCTACATCATACATGCAGTGCGGGAAGAAACGGCTAAAGTTTTTCTCGGTTGGCCAGAGCATGAAGCGCATTAATCTAAAAGCAAAGCTGGGTTTTGGCCTGAACTTTCCAAGTCCAAGTGAATTGACGAGCACCAATCGACTGATCTGATTTCCATGGTTGACTGCAAAGCGGACTCCAATGGATCCGCCAAGAATGTTACCCACCAGGATAGGAGGAGAGGGGCAGGTTTGTTTGATCAGATCGCTGAGCCAGTCGAATACGAGGCCGGTATCCAGGAATCCTTTATTGACTTTGGATTCTCCGTGTCCGGGCAGGTCGGGTACGATTACCCGGTTATCCTTTATCAGTTTTGGAATGACGCGCATCCACCAGACGGACGACTCACCCGGACCATGCAGCAATATCATTGGAGATCCTTCGCCACCTATAAGTACAGCTGTTGAAACTCCGGATAAATTAAGCTGATGCTCTGTTACGGGGAGAGCTGCCGTAAGCTGTGTGCGGTTTCTATTTGCAGAGGTCTGTTTCTCTTTTTCATGTGTGGAACGTACTGGATTCATCATAATCCCCACCTTTAACTTGTGAGTAAGTAGAAGTTTTATTTACCAGAAATATAACCGGTAATAGAGGAGAGCGAATCGGAGAGAGTACCCAATTTCTCAAAAAAATAGATTTAGGTAATATTACCCATTTCCTGACACTGAACTAAATACGCTGGCCGGGTCGTGGTTTTGGCTTTGCATATAGAAAGCTAGTGGGAAGATGAGTTATCCAGAAGGCAGGGTATCGAATACGGATACACTACACCGTTATTAAGAATCAAGCTTCACATCAGATCATGTTCATAGGCATAAGCAGTGGCGGCAGCGCGGGTTTCCACATTAAGCTTGCCCAGGATGTTGCTAACATGGCGGTCTACCGTCCGTTCGCTGATGTACAGCTCTTTGGCGATATCCTTATTGGTTTTGCCGGTAACAAGAATACGGAGTACTTCCAGTTCACGTGGCGTCAGTCCGTGAGTGTTTTTAGGTAACTCTTTTTTGATGAGCGAATTGACCTTGAAAAGGTCAGGCTCGGCCCCAAGTTGTTCAAATATCTCCCGGGCAGCTCTAAACTCCATAACGGCAGTGTCTTCATCTCCAATCCTGCGACAGGCAAGTCCGATAAGTACCTGTGTCCGGGCAGATTCATAAGAGGCCTCAAACTGTTTCAGCAGGGACCAGGATTGACGTAATTTTTTAAGTGCGGTCCCGGGTTTTGAGTTTTCAAGAAGAACGCTTCCCTGGGCTCGTGCAGCTATGGCCTTCAGATAAGGAGCTCCGATCTTAGTGGTAATGTCTGAAAGCTCACTGGCTTTTTCTTTAGCGGTCTGCAATTCCTGTGAGGCAAGCATAATTTCCACATATGCAGGTAGTATTCTTGAGCGAGCCATCCGTTCCTTGGTTTCCTCTTCCACATGGTGGATTGCTGTTTGGGCAGCGTCGATATCGCCTTGAGCCAGCCTTAAAAGAGCCAGGCCGGGTTGTGGACTTCGGCCCCACTTGCTGGTATCCTGGTATGCTTTTTCCGCTTTGGGATAATGGCCCTGCAGCCGGTGGAGCTCGGCTTGCCTGTAAAAAGCTTCCCCGGTAGCGGGCGGACTTGAAATTTGTTTGAGCTGGCAAGCCCGTTGGACTTCATTCATGGCATCCGACCATCTGCCATGTAATTGCAGGATTTCAGCACGGCGCACCAGGCACTGTCCGCGATAGGGAACCAGGTCCGGCTGAGCATCACACCATCGGCTCAGGGCATCTGTCCATTCCTGGGCGCGCTGCAAATCATAAATTTTTTGGCATGTTTCGATGACGGCACAGTAAACAATTCCGGCAACGATGGGCGAGAGTTCATTGGAAATAACGTTCACCATCGCCTCGTCAAGCAGTGTTGTCCCTTCTTCTATTTTATTTTGCTGGATTAACGCTTGTCCACTGCCTAACCTGCCCAGTGTTTGAAGGTCCGGATTATTGAAACGAGTTCCGATCTTCGCAGCCTGTCTGAAAACTTTATGAGCAGCCTCACCGTTCCCTTGACGAAGTTGTTGAAGTCCACGGGGTATCAGCAGAAGCCCCTGCTCAGCGCATTCCTTTTTATGCTCTTTGATCAATCGCTCTGCCCGGGCCATCCAGCCGTTGCCCTGAGCACGTTCCCCCCGATTAAAGAGCACCATCCCCAGCCAGAACGCACTGCAGGCTGCCCGCTCAGTATCATTCTGATCCAAAAACTTTTGATGGGCCCGTGCCCATATTTCGGTACATTTTGATTCTTTTCCGATCAGGTATGCAGCTTTTGCCAAAAGCTCGAGATCTTCAGCACTAAGAACGGTTTCTTCATCCGCAGCAGACAGAGATATATATGCATCAGCCCACGCCTGCTGACGAAATGCCTGACGCCCCTGTTTAAGTGTATTGTCTTTGGCCATGTGGAATTCCTTTTAAAATAAAAGATCCTCCATCGCTATTAGAATACGGGAAAAAGTTTAAATATTGAAAAGGAAATCACTTTTGTGTTGGTGAGCCAGGGGGGATAGGCTTTAAACACCTGCGGAACGCCACTGTGTGGTTCTGCTCTGCGGAATCCACAAGGGCAGGTGCCAATGTGTTGAAATTGTTTACAAAGGAAAGGTTGACTAATAAAAAAGCGGGCAAAAATTGGAATGGTTTTGCTGCCTATTGGTGGAGAATTAGCCAGCCGGGGATTGATATTTTCCTTTTTGAAGGGGGTAGGTGGCTGAATTAAATATTAGTTTCTTACTACTAACACGTTTGTAAATTGGTCATAGAGTGTTTGTTTTTTTGAACTTAACAAAAGAGTCAGCAGATAGATACCAACCAATATCCAAACAAGAATAAAACCGATTAGGATTATTGGACTGGGCTCTTGGTTGCTATCACTCATTTGCCAAATGCAAGTATGTGCCAGTTCCCATGGAATGAATTTTAACGCTGTTCGGCCCAAAGCTCGTATCCGACTCAACCTTTCCCCGTTATTGTGAACCACTTTTATTGCTTGCCAGCGCTTTCCCCATGTCGCCTGATGAGATGAGGATTCTGAGATTGTGAAATAAAGAGTGACAGGTAACGTAATCAAAACAAATCCAGATAACTGACCTGATAAAGGATTACCGAATAAAGGCTGCAATATTCTGTGATTAACCGATTGGATGAGAATACTTATGGCAACCAAAAAAGCAATATAAAGAGAGATTACAAGGTAATCAGCAGAAAATGCCTTTACTCGAATCCATAAACCTGCATATGACTGTGACAATTTCAAAGATATTTTTTAATGTTTAAGCCATCTATCTACTTGGTGAATAAGGTGCGCAAGAATGAATGTTGAGTTGATAAATAATAAATGAAAAGCTTAAAAGCTAGATATTTGCAAGATCTGGTGCCTGTCCACCATAGTCTTCTTGATCTACAAAGATTTAGCGTATTAGATGGCGCAGGAGGAGGTGTGTCCCCTTAAATGCTATTTAGATTTTGGTAATACCATAGGGGGGAGGGACTGATTCAAGCGTTGGCTTTCCTTTCTTTTATTTAAATAATGCAAAAGGGCTACAAGCATAGCATTATTTTTTTACCTTTAGAAAAATTGATCACAGCCAATAGAATCTAAATTAAATTACGGGTAGATATAGATATGAAGAAGCTTTTAGTACTGTTGCTGGTCCTGTTCTGGGGTGCCGGAGTACAGGCTCAGAACGGGGAGGATGCGGAATGGGATGTCAATAATCCCGGGGAACCCCATGAGGAGATCGAGTTTTCTACAACCGAGGGTACCTGGATGAATTTGGATGTAAGTCCGGATGGAGATCAGGTGGTCTTCGATCTGCTGGGCGACATCTATATTATGCCTATGGAGGGAGGCGAAGCGACCGTATTGCGTGATAACCTGGCCTATGAGATACAGCCGCGCTTTAGTCCCGACGGAGAAAAGGTATCTTTTACCAGTGATGCCGGGGGCGGGGATAATATTTGGGTAATGGACACAGATGGATCCAATGCCCGACAGGTAACGGACGAGGATTTTCGCTTGCTGAACAATGCCGTTTGGACGCCCGACGGGGAATACCTTATCGCCCGAAAGCATTATACGTCCACCCGCTCGTTGGGAGCCGGGGAGATCTGGATGTATCATCATTCCGGCGGATCCGGAATACAGCTGGTAGAAAAGGCCAATGAACAGCAGGATATCGGTCAGCCGTTTCTTTCACCCGACGGACGCTATGTCTATTACAGTCAGAGCGTGTATCCCGGGGGATATTTCCAGTACAACAAAGACCCGAACAGCCAGATTTATGTCATTAACCGCTATGATCGGGAAACCGGGGAGACGAAGCGTATTACCGGCGGGGCTGGAGGAGCGATCAGCCCGACGTTATCTCCGGATGGAGAGAAAATGGCCTTTATCAAGCGGGTGCGGACGAAAAGTGTACTGTATGTCCGCGATCTGGAGTCCGGTATTGAGCGGCCCGTCTATGATCAGTTGAGCAAAGACCATCAGGAGGCATGGGCAATTTTTGGTCCCTATTCCAATATCGACTGGACGCCCGACAGTGAGCAGTTGGTGTTCTGGGCAGAGGGAAAAATCCGAAAGTTGAATGTGGAAAATCAGGAAGCAGAAATTATTCCTTTTGAGGCTGATGTACGTCAGCAAATAGCGGAAGCCCTGGAATTTGAACAGAATCCCGCTCCCGAAACCTTTACGGCCAAAGCCATACGACATGCTGTAACGGCTCCCGATGGCGATTATATGGTCTTTAATGCCGCGGGTTATCTATGGACAAAAGAGCTTCCCAATGGCACGCCGGAACGGCTAACGGACGGGAATGCCTTTGAATTTGAGCCTTCATTCTCTCCCGATGGGAATTCACTGGTCTATGTAACGTGGAGCGATACGGCATTGGGGAAAATAAAGGTGCTGGATATGAACAATTCCAATGCGGAGCCCCAAACGCTCACCGAACGCAAAGGCATTTACCGGCAGCCTTCTTTTTCACCTGACGGAGAAACCATCGTATACCGGCGCGAAGATGGTAATAATCAGCAGGGGCATGCCTATACGAACGAGCCGGGAATTTATACCATGCCGGCTTCGGGTGGGGAAGGGACTCTGGTAACGGAAGACGGCTCGAATCCCCGGTTTAGTGCCAACGGAGAGCGCATCTTTTATCTGGGAGGAAGCTATTTGGATAACTCATACGAAAGTGTCGACCTGTCCGGGAATGACAAGCGCGTGCACTTTACTTCCAAATATGGAAACAATTTCGTTCCCAGTCCCGATAACCAGTGGGTGGCATTCAACCACCTTTTTAAGGTCTATATTGCCCCTATGCCCCGGGCCGGGAAAGAGATTGAGCTAAGCGCCGATACCAAAGCCATTCCGGTAACCCACGTTGCGGAAGATGCCGGAATTAATCTCCACTGGAGTAATGACGGTCAGCAGCTGCACTGGACACTGGGAGAAGAATATTTTTCGGTAGGGGTGCAGGAAGCTTTTGACTTCCTGGAAGGGGGAGCAACGGATAAGGAACTCCCCCTGGATACGAATGAGGGACTTGATATCGGACTGGAGATGGAAGCAGACCGTCCCGATGGAATCATGGCGCTGACCAATGCCCGTATCATCACCATGGATGGCGACAAGGTGATAGAGCAGGGAACCGTGGTTATTCGTAACAGTCGCATTGAAGAAGTGGGCGCTTCCGGTGAGGTGGACCTCCCTTCAAATGCTGAAGTTATGGATGTGGATGGCAAAACAATAATGCCGGGTATTGTGGATGTTCATGCCCACATCGGCAACTTCCGGGAGGGATTGAGTCCCCAGCAGCAGTGGGAGTATTTTGCAAACCTCGCTTATGGCGTTACTACAGCACACGATCCTTCCTCCAATACCGAAATGATTTTCTCTCATTCCGAAGCAGTAAAGGCCGGTCATATGGTGGGTCCGCGTATCTTTTCTACGGGACGTATTTTATACGGAGCCGAAGCAGAATTTAAGGCGGAGATTGATAATTACGAGGATGCCAAGTCTGCGCTGGAGCGGACCAAAGCGTTTGGGGCTTTTTCCGTGAAAAGCTACAACCAGCCCCGGCGCGATCAGCGACAGCAGGTAATTAAGGCGGCCCGGGAACTGGAATTATTGGTATTGCCGGAAGGGGGATCGACCTTTACGCACAATATGAGCATGATTATGGATGGTCATACGGGAATAGAGCATAATATCCCGGTCTACCCAGTGTATAAGGATGTTCATGAGCTATGGAGCGCCAGTGGTACGGATTACACTCCCACGCTGGTTGTCAATTATGGCAGTGTAAGCGGGGAATACTATTGGTATCAGAACACCAAGGTCTGGGAGAAAGAGCGGCTGCTTAACTTTACGCCCCGCAGTATTGTCGATTCCCGATCGCGTCACCGTAAGATGATTCCGCAGGAAGAGTACGAAAACGGACACATATTGAGTGCCGCAACCGCCAAAAACCTGCAGCGTAACGGCGTAAATGTGAATCTCGGTTCACACGGACAACTTCAGGGACTTGGAGCCCACTGGGAACTCTGGATGATGCACCAGGGAGGAATGACCGAGCTGGAAGCCCTACAGGTTGCCACTATTAACGGAGCTCGTTACCTGGGGATGGATCATGAGCTGGGATCTATTGAAGAAGGAAAGCTCGCAGATCTTATTATCATTGATGGAAATCCGCTGGAGAATATTCGCGATACGGAAAAGGTAACCCACACGATGGTTAATGGAAGGCTGTATGATGCCGCTACTATGAATGAAACAGGAACGCGAGAAAAAGAGCGGCTGCCGTTTTGGTGGGAGCAGGAAGGGTATCCCGCTAATTTTGATTGGCATGCCCAAACGGATGCTCACGGTCATATACAGTGCAGCTGTGGATATCAGCCGGCTTATCTAATGGAATAGAAAGGGAAATTAATGTGCAGTACATATAATCCGTTTAGTGGTTGGCTTTTAATGGTAACTCTATGTCATCCCGGACTTGATCCGAGATCTCGCAGGGGTAGTCTACGTTGATCTTCTTTCCGTTCTTGTATCAACGTTACTATAATTATTATGAGATCCTGAAACTAGTTCAGGATGACATAATAGCTGTTTTTAGTCACTAAACGGGAAACAGACTATATATAAATAAAAAGGCCCTGTGCTAATCACAGGGCCATTGACATTAAAAAAAATGTTATCAGTGGGAGGTAAGGAAAACCTAATTATGCAGCGGAAGGCTCTTTCTCATCCGCTTCCTGACGCTCTTTGCAGGCTTCCTGATCTTTGCAAACTCCAAAAAAGTGCAGAGAGTGACCGGTGATATTAACTTCGTGGATTTTTTCCATCATATCCTTTATTTCCTGGATACGCGGATCACAGAATTCCAGGACCATACCACACTCTTTGCAAATTATATGATCGTGTTGCTGGTAAGCGTATGCCCGTTCGTAATGGTATTGGTTTTTGCCAAATTGCTGTCGCTGTACCAATCCGCATTCAACGAGTAGATCGAGCGTGTTATAGACCGTAGCGCGCGAGACTCGTGTGCCCCCTTCCTTCATATTGAAAAAGATATCATCAGCATCAAAATGACCATCGGCACGGTAAATTTCTTCCAGTACCATAAAGCGCTCGGGAGTCTGCCGCTGATTATGCTCCTTTAAATAAGAGCTGAAAATTTCTTTTACGAGGTCAATTGTTTCTTCTTTCGCCGGATGTGCCATGCTATCATTTTTCTTTTAATATAAGAAATACAAGTACTGAATAAAATAGGATCCTTTCAACAATTCTTACTTTATTACATAATAGTAAGTGCTGAAGTTTCATTTCAAAATGTTATATTCATTTATCTATCCTAAGATCAAGCATAGCATGGGGTATTGCGGCTAATTAATTAGTAATAAAATTTATAATTATATGCCTACAGTAGTAGCGTTTGAAACACTAACTGAGCTTTTTCAGAACCTTGCTAATAAATATCGCGGGACCGATAAAACAGCCTTTGCGCGTAAACCGGCCAGCGATGCTCCCTATGAAACCATAAACTGGGACCAGGTTTCCGAAGATGTTCATCATTTGGCCGCCTTTTTAATTGAGAAGGGTGTTGAATCCGGCGACCGTGTGGCCATTTTAAGTGAAAACAGGTATGAATGGGCCTTGGTGGATTTAGCCCTGCAGCTTATTGGTGGCATTAATGTATCTCTCTATACTACGCTTCCAGCCGGACAGTGTGAGTATATTCTGCAGGATTCAGAAGCAAAACTCTTTTTTGTCTCTACCGGAATACAGCTTAAAAAAGCGCATGAGATTTTTGACAGATGCGATGATATCCAGCGGGTTATTGCATTTGATGAACCTAATATTGAACGCTTTTTGGATGAGCCATATGTCAACTTGTTCGAGGATGCTATGATAGAAGGGGCCAAAAGATTCCCTGAAGTTGAGGAGGAGATAAAGCAACGGAGCAAATCGATCGCCCCGGAAGATTTGGCTACGCTTATTTATACATCCGGAACGACAGGAAAGCCTAAAGGGGTGATGCTAACTCATCGAAATATTGTAAGTAATATTAAGGCAGCTCACCAGCTTATCAATATCAATCAGGATGATCGGTGTCTTTCCTTTTTACCGCTTTGCCACTCTTTTGAGCGAACGGCAGGCTATTATGCCATGCTGGCCGGAGGCGCGGAAATCTATTATGCAGAAAGCGTGGATACGGTGGCTAAAAATATGACGGAAGCCAGTCCTACAATCGTTATGAGTGTACCCCGCCTGTTTGAAAAGATATACAATCTCGTAACAAAAAGTGTTGAGGAGGGATCTGCCGTTAAAAAGAAGATATTTGAATGGGCACAGTCCGTGGGCCAAAAATACGCTGACGGGGAACGCGGACTGATAACGATGCAGAAGAAACTGGCGGATAAGCTGGTATTTGATAAACTGAAAGAACGTACCGGTGGACGTATACGATTTTTCGTTTCAGGCGGGGCAGCTTTACCGGCGGAGATAGGTACGTTCTTTATGGGGGCTGGCCTGAATATTATTGAGGGTTATGGACTTACAGAAACATCTCCTATTATGTGTTGTAATACCCTTGGAAATGAAATAATGGGAACCGTCGGACGGGTACTTCCGGGTGTAACGGTAGCAATTCAGCGGTTGGAAGACAGTGAGATTGTGACCGCGCTAAGTGGTGAGGATTATCCGACTTCCATAGATACGGAACAGGGAGAGATTTTATGTAAGGGGCCCAATGTAATGAAGGGATATTGGAAAAATGACGAGGCCACACATGAAATGATAGACAATGAAGGATATCTGCATACCGGAGATGTGGGTAAATTTGTAGACGGGAAGCTTCAAATTACCGATCGTATCAAGCATATGATTGTAAATGCCGGAGGGAAGAATATCTACCCGGGACCAATAGAAGATCTCTTTAAAACAAGTAAGTGGATTGATCAACTGGTGGTGGTAGGAGAGCGCAAACCGTATATGGCTGCGCTGATTGTACCTGATTTTGAAGCTCTTGAGGATTACGCCGAAGATGAGAATATGACTTATGGAAGTATAAGTGAGCTAATTAATGAAGAGAGAGTACAAAAGATTTACCGAAATGAGATTCACAGCTATTCTAAGGAATTGGCTTCACACGAGAAAATCCGGGATTTTAGGTTGGTTTCCAATGAGTTTACGGTGGAAAGTGGTGAATTGACGCCCACCTTAAAAGTAAAACGACGCATTGTAGAGGATAAGTACGGCCATTTGATAGAGGATATTTTTAGCAATTCCAAGGTCTGATTATTGGTTATATTCAAGTGTTCCTGACTCTTCATGTCGTACCAAACGTTTTATTCTCTCCACATCTATTCTTATGTAATATGGTTGCTGGCTTTTGCCGGGAGCCTTTTATTGGCATCCAAAGTCAGGGAAGAGACTGATGTCCACCGAAAACGGCAATATATCCGGTACGAACGATTAATCACGAATATAGGTGCCCATCTGGCGGCCCTGGGAATCTTGATATCCGGTGGAGGGATGGTTTCGCTGGAAGAGGGGCCGCGATGGGGATGGTTTGATTTTCAAGAACATACCTGGCTCGCCGTAAAACAGCTTTTCTTTGTTCTTATTTTGGTGTGTATAGGGTTTTCCATAAAACGAAGCCGAGCTCTTAAAAGAGAGATTCGGAATTTCGATCAAGTAATGAATGATCGTATTTCCCAAAAATGGTCCTCAGCCTATCGGATGTCACTTTTGGTCTATATGCTGGTATTAATGAATACCTTTTTAGGATTTGTGAAGCCTTTTTGATCAATTTCCAAGGGAGATAGATTATTGAATTAAAAAGGGTAAGGCAGAGAATTTTGTATAACACCCTCACTCTCTTTGATGCTTTTCCATAACAGACTCTCCAAAATTTTCTTATCTACTAAATTATGTAAAAAGAGTTTTTATTTAGGGTTTGATTTCAAATATTATCTGCAATATAGATTGTCACAAGACAGTACAAAAATGGGAACGTGGTGGGATCAGGCTCATATCGGGAAATGGGAATTTAAAAATAATCAAGTATTATTGGGGAGACAACTCCACCAAAGAATTGCCATTATTGATCTAGCTATATTCAAACTAAAAGTATTAGGTAGAGATAGTTATGAAATCTTTTAGGAAGAAAGTTCTCCCGGCTTTGCCGGTATTTTTGTATGCACTGCTTTTAATTTTGTGTGTTAGTCTAGAAGTATCCGCCCAAAATGATGAAACGGATAATATCACTCCCACACTGGGACTTGAACAAGGCTATCTGGATTTTGAAATTCCCAACTTTCGGTTGAAGCTCGTCAAGGCTTCACAGACAATAGCTGCATTAGAGCCCAAAGGAGAAGGAGGGTTCGATTTTACGCCCGCCGACTGGCTGGAACGGCGCAATGGAGATGGCTATTACCATTTGGGAGATCTTACACTGCGCTTAAGAACCGGAAAATCAGGTGAATGGACTAGGTACTCAACAGCCGATAAGCGTGCCCCGGTAAAAGCATTGGAGTCATCATCTTTTTTGGCTGGAGCGCTGCTTAATCCCACCTTAGACGAGGATATACCGTTGCAGGTCCGAAGGTATTGGCAGGTAAAAGAGGGAAATCTTGTATTACGTTTTGAATTAGAAAATACGGGTAATGAAGCTGTTGAGGTGGGCGGACTTGGTATTCCCATGGTTTTTAATAATATCCTGCATGAGCGTGATTTGGAAGAAGCCCATGCGAAGTGCTCTTTTTATGATCCGTATATTGGACAGGATGCCGGGTACTTGCAGGTGACCCGTTTGAATGGTCAGGGTCCGGCACTTATTGTAGCACCGGATAAAAATAAATCCACTTCCTTTGAATCCTATAAGCCTCTGCTGGCAGATTCCACACAAAAGGGGATTACCTTTG
Organism: Fodinibius salicampi; assembly: GCF_039545095.1. Classification (NCBI taxonomy): domain Bacteria; kingdom Pseudomonadati; phylum Balneolota; class Balneolia; order Balneolales; family Balneolaceae; genus Fodinibius; species Fodinibius salicampi. The sequence goes on from NZ_BAABRS010000001.1 coordinate 386,874, forward strand.
AGGGATTTCATGAGTGGATGGTCCATACGGAAGCCTATGAACAAAACGAATGGAAAGATGCCGATAATTGGAATGAGACTACCTCTGCTGTAATAGTACCGGGGGAAAGCCGCAGTTATGGCATAAAATTTCTGCTTTCGGATACCATCCGTGATATTGAAGAAACCCTGGTAGAAAACGAGCATCCTGTTGCCAAAGGAATGCCCGGCTATGTATTACCGCAGGATCAAGAGGGACAGCTTTTTCTGAAATATACACAGGATATAGCGTCTGTGTCTGTAGAGCCGGAAGGATTATTGCAAATAAATCGTAGCGGTACTACCCAAAACGGTTGGAACCGAATTAAGATAAATGGTGAAGAGTGGGGACGTGCCCGGCTAACGGTTACCTACCAGGATGGGGTTAAGCAGTCGGTTCATTACAAGGTAATTAAGCCGGAATCGGAGGTCGTAGACGATATGGGCGATTTTCTTACAACAGAACAGTGGTTTGACGAGCAAAATGATCCCTTTAACCGAGCCCCATCAGTTATTAGCTACGATTATGGGAAAAAAGAGCAGGTACGCCAAGATAATCGCGCCTGGATCGCGGGATTAAGTGATGAGGGGGGAGCTGGTTCCTGGCTTGCTGCAGTTATGAAACAGCTTGTTGATCCCGATCGCGAAGAAATAAAAAAGCTGGAAGCTTTTGTCGATAATACCTTGTGGGGAGGGATTCAATACAGCGAGGGGGAGCAAAAGTACGGGGTTCGTAAAAGTATGTTTTACTATGAACCAGATGAGATGCCGGAGGGCACCTACAGCGAGGATGTTAATTTTGGGGGATGGTCGAGCTGGAGTAAAGAAGAAGCCCGGTCGGTCGGGCGATCTTATAATTATCCCCACGTGGCTGCGGCCTATTGGGTGTTGTATCGCCTGGCACGCAATCATGAGGGACTGGTAACTAACCATCCCTGGGACTGGTACCTGGAGCGGGCTTATGAAACCTCGGAAGCCATGGTTGAGTATGCCCCGCACTACGCCCAGTACGGACAGATGGAGGGAACTGTGTTTTTACTGATTCTAAAAGACCTCCAAAGGGAAGGTTGGGAACAGGCGGCGTCCCTTGAAGAAACAATGCGGGAGCGAGCCGAACTTTGGGAGTCTCTTCCATTTCCATTCGGCAGCGAAATGCCCTGGGATTCCACCGGACAGGAAGAGGTCTACGCCTGGTGCAAGTATTTTGGCTTTGATCAAAAAGCCAGGGTTACGTTGAATGCAATTCTTGGATATATGCCAACCGTACCCCATTGGGGATATAATGGAAGCGCTCGGCGTTATTGGGACTTTCTTTATGCCGGTAAGCTAAGCCGTATTGAACGGCAGCTGCATCATTACGGATCGGGATTAAATGCTATCCCCGTGTTGACGGAATACCGGGAAAATCCCGAAGATTACCACTTGCTCAGAGTAGGTTATGGTGGATTGATGGGATCCATAGCGAATGTCACGCAGGATGGTTTCGGTCCGGCAGCATTTCATAGCTTTCCTTCTACTTTGGCAATTGATGGTTATTCAGGAGATTACGGATCCGGTTTCTTTGGGCATGCCGTAAATACCGGGACCTATGTAATTGACCATCCCGAGTTCGGGTGGCAGACTTTCGGTGGAAATTTAGAACACAGCGAAAACTGGATTACAGTAGAACCCCTGAATTCAGCACGTTCCCGGTTTTATTTGGCCCCCATGGGACTATGGCTTACCCTGGATGCCGGTAAGTTTGATAAAATTCGGTTTAATCCCGATACAAAGGAAGTACAGTTGGTATTTGAAGAAGAAAACGAGTTTACCAAGGAAGCTCGCCTGCGTATTAACCAACCGGCTAAAAAAGAAATAGTAGGTACTTTCAAACCACAAACCGAATGGGAAAAGGAACGCGGGGCATTTGTCATTCCACTCGGTAAAGCAAACAACAAAGTGAATCTTGATAGCAACTAATTATACAGGGTAACTATGCATTATTTAAAATATATAGCTGTTTGTTTTTTCATTTTTTTCGCAACGGTTGTTTTACAGGCCCAGCCGGAGTCTGTCAGCCGCCTGTATATCACAGTTGAACAATACCAGGCAGATGTTCGGAGCCTTGAGCGTGCTTTTGTACTTGAGGAGAGTCCAAAATATTTTGACCGCATGGAACAACTGCATAATAACTGGCTTAACCGGCTGGATCAGATGAATTACAGTGATCTTAATACTTCTGAAGCGGTTGATTTTATTTTGTTGCGTCGAAATATCAGAAGAGATCTGCAGGAGCTACAGCAGTCGCGCTCGAGCTATAACGCCATAAAGCCAACCATCCGGTTTGCCGATATTATTCAAAATCTACAGGAAAAAAGAAGGGTGGGAGTTGATATAGAAGGCAGCCGTTTTGCCGAGCAGCTGGATACACTTGCAGAGGCCATACGGAAAAATAAAGAGCAAATAAAAGATCAGGGACGGCTGGAACCGCATGAATCCCGTCGATCGGTTGAGGTTGTGAAAAATTTACGACAGACACTGGATAATGTGTACACTTTTTATGATGGCTATGATCCCGATGTAACTTGGTGGGGCCCGGAATCCTATGAAGATGCGGATACCACGCTATCCAACTATGCTACATATCTTGAGGAGTGGACGGTTGATCAGTCGCACAAAGATGACGGCAGTGGCATTATCGGTGACCCCGTCGGTAGAGAAAAGCTTTTGGAACTTCTCGAATATGAAATGATCCCCTATACCCCTGAAGAGCTTATCGAGCTTGCTGAAAAAGAATACCAGTGGTGTTTGGATCAGATGCTTAAAGCTTCAGAAGATCTGGGATACGGGGATGATTGGCATGCGGCACTTGAGCATACGAAAAACACTTATGTGCCACCGGGGAAACAGCCGGAAGTTATTTATGATCTGGCTATCCGAGCTATAGATTTCCTTGAAGAACGCGATCTTTTGACAATCCCCGAACTGGCTAAAGAAACCTGGAGTATGGAAATGATGACGCCCGAACGCCAGCTTATCAATCCTTTCTTCCTGGGAGGCAGAGTAATTCGCATTTCCTATCCCACCAATACAATGGATTATGAAGCGAAGATGATGAGTATGCGGGGGAATAACCCTAACTTTTCCAATGCTACGGTTCATCATGAACTTATTGCCGGACACCATTTGCAAGGATTCATGACGGATCGATATCATCCATACCGTGATGTCTTTCGTACTCCTTTTTGGATCGAAGGGTGGGCATTATATTGGGAGCTTCAGCTCTGGGATATGGACTTCCCGGAGACTCCGGAAGAACGGATCGGTATGCTGTACTGGCGGATGCACCGGGCCGCTCGCATTATCTTTTCACTACGCTTCCACCTGGGAGAAATGAGTCCCCAGGAAGCGATCGACTTTATTGTGGAAAAGGTGGGCCACGAATATAAGAATGCAGAAGCTGAAGTACGCCGCTCTTTTGAAGCGAATTACCCTCCACTGTACCAGGCCGCTTACATGCTGGGAGGACTGCAAATCCGTGCTTTATATAATGAACTTGTTGTAAATGGTGATATGCCCGATAAGAATTTTCATGACCGGATACTTAAAAATGGCAATATGCCCATAGAAATGGTCCGAAAAATTTTAACGGGACAGAAACCACCTAAAGATTTTGAAACAAACTGGCGGTTTTATGAGGAATTGAATTGAGATGGAAGACTGCCGGGGATTGCAGGACAGAACGAATAGGCGAATGTAAAATGTAATTGAAAAAATACTTGTTGAAACTAAGAATATATTTGTATGCATAGATCTGGAAAAATAATAATAGGGCTCGTTTTCTTTGGCTTAGCTGCATTGCAGGTACAGGCACAAGATATAACCAAAGAAGATTACCAACGAGCCGAGCAGTTTTTATATCAGAACGTAAATGAACTGGTCTTTCGGGTGGATGTAAATCCCCATTGGGCTGAAGTACAACGCAAGTTCTGGTACCGGGTGGATACTCGAAAGGGAGAGGAATATTTTTTTGTTGATGCTCGGGAAGAAAAGAAACAGTCTTTCTTTGACCAAGAGAAACTGGCGCAAAGTTTATCGGAAAGCTTTGGTGAAAAGGTTGATCCTTATGACTTGCCGCTGAGTAGACTGGAGTGGAAACCGAAAGATGAAAGTCTTGAGTTTTTTCACAAGGATAAAAAATGGAAAGTGGATTTGGGAACACTGGATGTTTATGAGCTCGAAGAAGAGGAAGAAGGGGCTGAGTGGTATGACCAGAGTCAGCTGTCAGAATCCCCGGATGGCAAGTGGACGGTAGCCCGGAAGGATTATAACCTATGGGTAAAAAACAATGAAACAGGGGAAGAATACCAGCTTACGGAAGATGGAAACAAAGAAATGATTTACGGTGCTTCTCAACCATGGGCCTGGAAAAAACAGGAAGGTCCCAATGAAAAAGAGCGTGAGGATTTGTGGCTTAATGTATCCTGGTCACCGAATTCCCAAAAATTATTTGCCAATAAACTTGATCTGCGTAAGGCCAAACTGATGTACCTTCTGCGGTTTGTACCGGATGAGAGCTTCCGGGCACAATCAGTGTCTTATTACCGGGCGCTCCCCGGAGAGGATAGCGTAGCTAAGCAGATTCCTTACGTATTTGACATCGTTAATAAAAGCCGGACCCGAATTAAGGCCGGACCCTATGATGATCTTATTGCCGGAAGCTGGAACTGGCATGGAGACAGCAATGATACGCTTTATATGTTAATTCGTGAACGCGGATATGGTTCGGCTACATTGCTAAGGGCAAATGCGGAGAGCGGTGCGGTGGATACGGTATTCAGGGAAGTGAGTGATACGTATGTGGATCCCGGTAAATCGGAATCAGAATACTTACCTGATACGGATGAGTTTATCTGGTTATCCGAACGGGATGGGTGGAATCATATTTATTTGTACGACCTTAATACGGGGGAAGTAAAGCAACAGGTTACCCGGGGCAAATTTGTGGTTTACGACATTGAACATATCGACAAAGAGAATCGAAAAATATTTTTTACAGCCGGGGGACGTGAAGCCGACCGCGATCCTTATCTTGAACATCTTTATTCGGTAAATTTTGATGGGTCAGATCTTCGGCTGCTAACGCCTGAAAATGCGGATCATAATATAAATTTTTCTTCCGGCTATAACTACTTTGTGGATACCTATTCACGGGTTGATAGAAAGTCCACTTCGGTGTTACGAAGAAGTTCGGATGGGAAAGTGATTATGAAACTGGAGGAAGCGGATATTAAGGATCTCTTGGCTACCGGATGGCAGCACCCCGAACCCTTTAGTGTTAAGGCACGGGACGGAGAAACGGATATTTACGGAGTAATTTACCGTCCTTCAAATTTTGATCCTAATAAAGAATATCCTGTTATCGACGGTACTTATTCCGGGCCCCAAGCGGTCAGAACGCCCAAAAGTTTTGCCGGGGGATACCAAAACAGTGACCAGCCATTAGCGGAACTGGGATTTATTGTGATCACGGTAGATGGACTTGGAACAGCCGGCCGTTCCAAGGAATTTCAGGATTATTCCTGGAAAAATCTTGGCGACATCGGTTCGTCGGATCATATTAAAGCTATTAAAGAACTAGCTGAAAAATATACCTATATGGATACTAGCAGAGTGGGTATCTACGGGCATTCTGCCGGTGGATATGATGCGGCGCGGGCTGTTATGAAGCATCCCGATTTTTATAAAGTGGCGGTATCGTCTGCGGGAAATCATGATCACCGTATAGCGAAAGCGTTCTGGCCGGAAATCTATATGGATTATCCCGAGGGACCACACTATGAAGAGCAGTCAAATGTTAATTTAGCAGAAAATCTGGAAGGGCATTTATTATTGGCTCACGGCGATATGGACGATAATGTGCATCCCACCGGGACCATCCGGATGGCCGATGCGTTAATAAAAGCCGGCAAAAGTTTTGATCTGTTGATTATGCCAAACGAAGATCATGGGATGTCTGGCACCGATTATTTTACTAAAGCACGGTGGAATTATTTTGTAGAGCACCTGCTTGGAGCCGAGCCACTTCGACATTATCAGATTGGTCAGGATTAGCGGGTTGATGTGGGAAGTTGGATAGAAGGGAAAGAGATTATCAGCTAATTATTAAAGGGAAGATGATCAAGACATTCTTCGATACTGTTAGCTGTTTTTAGAAGGGTTCGGTTTTGTGGACTTATAAAACCACTCTCCACGGCGTGATCTATAAAAGCAATAAGCTGATCGTAATAGTGATCAATATTGAAAAGAATGACCGGTTTCTGATGAATACCCAACTGAAGCCAGGTAATGGCTTCCATGAGTTCTTCAAATGTTCCGAATCCACCAGGAAGGGCGATGAAAGCGTCGGATAACTCAGCCATCATCGCTTTACGCTCATGCATGGTATTTGTGATATGGACTTTTGTTATATCCGGATGGGCATGTTCACGATCATTAAGATGTTTTGGAATAACACCGTGGACTTTTCCATTATTATTAAGCGCTCCGTTGGCAACTTCATTCATAATGCCGACCGAACCACCTCCATAAACAACTTCAATATTGTTGATCGCCAGTTGCTGTCCCAATACTTTTCCCTTTTCGGCAAAAGCAGGGTTATTTCCTTTTTTAGAACCACAAAAAACACAAATACGCCTGGAAGTACTCATCAAGAAGTGGGGGCTTTTGAGGCCATGCGATTTATAACAATTTCCAGCTTTTCTAAGAGGTAATCGATGTCATCTTCAGTATTATCTTTCCCCATACTGATGCGAATACTTGAGTTGGCTACCTTATTATCCAAGCCAATATTATCGAGCACATGCGAAGGTTCTATCGTTCCGGAAGTACAGGCGGAACCATTAGATACGCATATCCCTTCAACATCCAGGTTTAGCAACAGCATCTCTCCGTCAAATTGTTCTCCGGTATCGGTAAAGGAGAGGTTAACAATATGCGGGGCACATTTTTCTTTGTTGCAATTTATCTGGTAACGGTCGCCGAACTTTTTATCCAGTCCGGAAACCAAGCGGCTGCGTAGTTTTTTGAAGTGCCGGGCATGTTGATCCATCTCTTCTACCGCCAGCTCCAGCGCTTTGGCCAATCCAACAATTCCAGGTACATTCAGAGTCCCTCCACGCCGGCGGCGTTCTTGAGATCCACCGTGCATCCAGGGCAGCCATGGAGTCGCGTGACGCATATAAAGCACCCCGATACCTTTTGGCCCATATATCTTATGTGCACTCATACTTAGGAAATCAAGTCCCAGCTCATCCACATTCACCGGTATCTTTCCAATGCTTTGAACTGTATCTGAATGAAATGGAATATTGTGCTCCCTGCATACTTCCGAAATTTCTTTTAGCGGATTGATGGAACCAATCTCATTATTCACGTGCATCAGGGATACAAGAGCCGTATTCTCCGTAATTGCATCAGCTACTTTTTGTGGATTTACCGTACCGTCTGGGTTTGGCTCTACATAAACAGGTCGGCCACCGTCTTGCTTAAGGGCCTCAGCTGTATGAAGAACCGCATGATGCTCAAGTGGAGAGGTAACAACCTCGCTTTTACCCGTTGCTTTGACCACACCTTTTATGGCAGAGTTATCACTTTCAGTCCCGCCGCTGGTAAAAATAATTTCAGCGGGTTCCGCCCCAATGATATCGGCAATAGTTTCTCGTGCATCTTCGACTGCTACCTTTGCCTGGTTACCCATTTGATGGGCTGAGTTGGCATTTCCGAAATGTTCGGTTAAATAAGGCTTCATAGCCTCAAGAACGCGCTCATCAAGAGGCGTAGTGGCAGCGTGATCGAAATAAACGGTCTTCATAATTCCTGCTTCAATATTCGAATTAACCTATCAAAGATATTTAAATTTGATTAGAAAAACAGTTCCTAAAATAGAAAACCTCCCAAAATAGGAGGGTAATAAAATTAGCTATTTGGATTGATCAATGTGTGTTGCCGTTGTATCTTGAGGCGACTTTTAATTTAAGTACGAAAAGATATTACTATGGATAAGATGACGTTGAAAGATGCTGATGTTGAAGGAAAGAAGGTGCTCATGCGGGTTGACTTCAATGTGCCGATTGAAAATGGCCAGATAGGAGATGACAACCGCATTGTTCAGGCATTGCCTTCCATAAAATTTGTAACCGATAGGGGAGGAAAACTTATCCTAATGAGTCACTTAGGGCGCCCCGGTGGCGAGGTTGATAAATCACTGAGCCTGAGACCCGTGGCAGAGCATTTGGAGACATTAGTAGATACAACCGTTCATTTTGCGGAAGATTGTGTAGGAGAAAAAGCCTCAAATGTAATTGAGCAGGCAGCAGATGGGGAAATTGTATTGCTTGAAAATGTTCGCTTTCATGCGGGAGAAAAGGCAAATGATGAGGAGTTTTGCAAGCAATTGGCTGCACATGGGGATCTCTTTTGTAATGATGCTTTTGGCAGCAGTCATCGTGCCCATTCTTCGGTGGCAGGTGTTACACGCTTTTTGCAGCCGGCCGTATCGGGCTTTTTGCTGGAAAAAGAAATTAAGTATTTAAGCGGATCTATCAATGATCCTGAACGACCATTTGTTGCCATTTTGGGAGGAGCAAAGGTCTCAGATAAAATTGGCGTTATAGAAAATCTACTGGACAAGGTGGATACTATTATTATAGGTGGCGGCATGACCTATACTTTTTATAAAGCCAAAGGATTACCCATTGGTGATTCCCTCTTGGAAGAAGACAAGGTAGAGTTGGCTGCAGAGCTCATGGAAAAAGCAGATGAAAAAGATATTAAGTTTGTACTGCCTATGGATTCAGTTGTTGCCAGGGAATTCAAAAATGATGCGGAGCATAAGGTAGTAGATGAAGATGGAATTGAAGATGGCTGGATTGCTGTTGATATAGGTCCCCAATCGGCGATTTCATTCGGAAATGTAATTAAAAATGCTCAGACGGTTGTATGGAATGGTCCGATGGGAGTTTTTGAAATGGAAAACTTTGCAGATGGAACGAATGCCGTTGCAGAAGCACTGGCGCAAGCCACTAAATTGGGAGCTACCACCATTATAGGGGGTGGTGATTCAGCTTCTGCTATTAAACAGGCAGGTCTCGAAGAAGAGGTCTCACACGTATCCACTGGTGGTGGAGCCAGCCTGATGTTCCTCGAAGGGAAAGAGCTCCCGGGCGTTGTGGCGTTGACAGATAAGTGAGATAGAACTTTACTAATACTTTATCCCGATATAGCCCGGCCCTGTTAAGTCAGCGGGTTTTTAATACGATATTTCAAAATTTCTGGGGAAACCCAGATAATTTGAAGAACTTTTTTTGGAAAGAAATATTTCTCAAAATTGCTCTCTATGCAATATAGAGGCGTAAAAAGTGAGATAATCAAAGAATAAAATAAAAAAAGTAAAAAAAATTCTGTAAGGATTTGCTCCGAAATATATCTTACTTACCTTTAGAGAGAAATACTAAACAAAACGGAGACAATTATGAGTTCATTAAATAAAGCTATGATCATCGGCCGACTTGGGCGTGATCCTGAAGTACGCTATACACAGTCTAATACAGCAGTGGCAACATTATCAGTTGCAACTTCTGAACGATACAAAGATAAGCAAGGCGAATGGAAGGAAAATACCGAATGGCACCGGGTCGTTGCCTGGGGACGTTTGGCGGAAATTTGCCAGGAATATCTCAAAAAAGGATCTCAGGTATATATCGAAGGTCCTATTCAGACACGCCAGTGGGAAGATAAAGAAGGTCAGACGCGCTATACTACAGAGATAAAGGCGCTTACCATGACCATGCTGGATAGCAAAGGAAGCAGCGAAGGTGGTGAGAATGTACCGTCACAACCCGATAGCTCCCAACCTGTGTCCAGTAACGTTGATCTAAGTGAAGATTTTGATGATATGGATGATGATTTGGATGATGATTTGCCATTCTAATAAAGCTCACTTATTTAAAGGAAACGAAAAGCGACAGGATGATTTAGTTCTGTCGCTTTTTCATTCTTGCACCAGAAGCTTGAAGTATATAGCTTTAGAAAAAATGAAGTCTCATAACTAATTGGACGAACCGAATAGTTTATTTTTGATTACCTTTCTGCAGTCGACTGATATTGTTGAACTATCTTCGACAATAGATCCGGTTGGACTGATTATTGAAATTTCCATCATTATTATTGGATTCATATTTTCAGCTCTTTTCTCAGGATCTGAAGTTGCTTTTTTCTCGCTTTCTTCCCAACATAGCTCCATTATAGAGAGTGATGGACATCCAGAAGACAAGTTGATCAGGCGGATGCTGAAACGTCCACGCCGATTGCTGGCGACTATACTGATTGGAAATACTTTTGCCAATATTGTGACTTCAATCCTTGCGGCGGTGGTTACCGGTAATATTATAGCTTATTATGGGTTTTCAGAGTTTTGGATTTACTTGTCGGAAGTTATCGTACTTACCTTTTCAATTTTGGTTCTGAGTGAAATAACTCCAAAGGTCATTGCTATAAATGATCCACTGAAAAATGCCAGGCTTATTAGCCGTCCTATCTATTTCTTTTATATTATTCTTAAACCACTTGCAGTTCTTATAGCAAACAGTACGCTCAGCCTTGAGGAACGGCTTCCCAAACCAAATAGCAAAATGACTTCCGAAGATATCATGACGATGGCTGAAGTCAGTGAAGAGGAAGGATCGATTAGAAGAGATGAACGGGAGATTATTGAAAATGTAATAGAATTTGGGAATATCAGTGTGCGGGAAATTATGACCTCTCGGATTAATATTGTAGCTATATCTACTACGAATTCCCTCGATGAAGTATTAACACTTATACGTGAGAAAGGACTCTCACGTATGCCTATATATGAGAATGATCTGGATAATATCCTGGGGATTATTCATTCAAAAGATGTGCTCCCCTACATTAATTCTGATATAGAGCGGACAACCATAAATTGGCGGACTATTGCCCGAAAAGCACTTTTTATACCTTCTACTAAAAAACTTGATGACCTTCTTCGTGATTTTCAGCAGGAAAAAACACATATCGCAATTGTAGTTGATGAATATGGTGGCACAGAAGGATTAATTACACTAGATGATATCCTTGAAGAAATTGTAGGTGATATATCTGACGAATACGATGGGGCAGAAGAACAGCTGTTTACCCGTTTTCGAAGCGGGGTCTATGTATTTGACGCCAAAATTGACCTGGATGATATGGAGGAAATACTCGAATGCACGCTAACTTCTGGGGAGGATGATTTTGAGACGCTCGGAGGACTTATGTATAATCTGACCGAGCGCATCCCGAATGTAGGGGAACGAGTCTATTACAAAAATGTCGAATTTACCATACATTCAGTTCAAAATAATCGGGTGCGGAAAGTACGAGTAAAAGTACAGGAACCAAGATCCAAAAATGCCCGAAATTCTTCAGAGAATAAGTAATTACTGTATGCCAGAATCGCTTAACAAAATTGTAAATCAGGATGTCCAGTTACGTCCGTATAATACCCTCGATATTCCAGCCAGGGCCCGTCTTTTTGCATCCATAACATCTGTAGAAGAACTCCAGCAGCTACTTCAGGAATCGCCGGTGGATACAGATGATATGTTAGTATTGGGGGGAGGAAGTAACATCCTTTTTGCTGGTGATTTCCCGGGAATGGTTTTGCAAATAGCGATTAAAGGAAAGAAAATAGTTGAAGAAGATGATTCCTTTGTCTGGTTAGAAATAGGTGGAGGAGAAAACTGGCATCAAACCGTACGCTACGCTATAGACAAAGGATGGGGAGGCATCGAAAATCTCTCGCTTATTCCCGGAACCGTGGGTGCTGCCCCTATCCAGAATATAGGTGCTTACGGCGCAGAATTGGCGGATGTTTTTGAAAGACTGGAGGCGGTAAATATAGCATCTGCAGAAGTACGGACATTCAGCAAGGAGGAATGTGAGTTCGGATATCGCGACAGTATATTTAAGAGGGCTCTTAAAGGGAAATTTGCAATTACCAAAATAGTTCTTAAGCTATCGAAAAGACCTGAGATTAACAGTTCTTACGGGGCAATACAGTCGGAACTTGAAAGAAGAAATATCAATGAGCCCACCATCCGCGATATCAGTGACATTGTTATTTCTATTCGCAATGATAAACTTCCAAATCCTGAAGCGCTGGGTAATGCTGGTAGCTTTTTTAAAAATCCGATAGTTGAAGCAGAAAAGTTTGAAAAATTAAAACAATCTTATCCACAGATACCCGGTTATGAAATAAGTGAAAATGAGATCAAGGTTCCCGCCGGATGGCTTATTGAAGAAGCGGGGTGGAAAGGAAAAAAGATTGGTAATACCGGTACCTACCGACAACAAGCGCTGGTAATTGTAAATCACGGGGGGGCAACCGCCGAAGAGATATTGAATCTCGCTGCTAAAATTCAAGAATCTGTCAGAGAAAAATTTGAAATTGATTTGGTCCCAGAAGTAAATATTATTTCGTAGGATGAAGGAGGAAACTGATCGTGCTGTTTATTTTACAAAACACCTTTTTCGGACGGGTTTAGGATGTCCTACAAAGCTTTATTACAAAGCTAAAGATTATCCTGAAAGCCAGGCAGGACGACCCTTTATTGAACATGCCATTCTCAACAAAAGGCTTTTGAAATCATTAGTACATTCAATTTATCCCAGTGGTGAATTTATAAACGGGCGAAATACTAGGGAGTCTGCAGAACAAACAAAGGGTCTTTTTGATAGTAAAGAGAGTATTATCTTTGATGCTACCTTCATTCATAAACGAATGATGGCCAGGTTGCCGGTCATATTGAAAAGTGCAGACCGTCTTACGGTCATGCATATACAGACTAAAGCTTTCAACGCTAGAAAGCATAGCCTATTAGACAGAAATGGAAATATCCATTCTAAATGGAGAAAGTATTTATTTGATTTTGCGTATCAACTATATATTCTTCAGGAAGAATATTCGGATTTTTCTATACTTCCTTTATTAGTTTTACCCGACAAATCTTCTTATGCCCAAAGCAGTGAATTGCCGGGCGCACTAAAGCCTTTTGAACCGGATTCTATAGCCTCGGATATACCTACTTCAAATCAACAGCTATTGGTAAAGCTGGATGTGAGCGATCCGTTAAAAAAAATATGGCAGGATTCGGATTTTGCGGAAGAGCACTTTCAAAAAGAATCTTTTGAGGAAACGCTATTTTACCTGAGAGATATTTATCTGGAACAGGAAAAGGTTGATCCGCAAGTGGGTACGAAATGCAAGGAGTGTGAATTTAGAATTGTCTCATCTCGGGTTGAAAAAGGCGAGAAAAGCGGTTTTAATGAGTGTTGGGATCCATTGAGACCGGAGGAATCAAAATCAGGACACATATTTGACCTGATTGGTGCCGGCACCCAAAAGTGGTTGGATGAAGGAAAATATTTTCAGCAGGATATTGATGAAGATAGTATTTTACCGATTAATTTTATTACAGAGAGTACGAATAAAATTACGGCCCAAATGCGCCAGTCTCTTCAGGTCCATAAAGCAAAAGGGCGGTCCGTTCCGGAAGAAATTTTACGTCCTCCTCTCATAAAAGAATTGCGAAGATGGAAGTATCCCGTTCATTTTTTGGATTTTGAGGCTGGAAATTATGCCGTGCCGGTGCGTAGAAACCGCCCTCCATATCATCTGGTGGTGTTTCAGTTTTCCTGTCATACGCTCCAGAAAAATGGAGACTGGGAACATCATCAGTGGCTCGATGACCTCGGCAGTGTTTACCCTAACTATGAGCTGGTTCGTCGATTAATGAACGTGCCTAACATTAATAAAGGTACAATTGTACAGTACTCTAATTTTGAGCGTAATGCCCTGAAGATAATTCGCCGGGAATTAAGAGATGAATCCGAAATTATCCCCGATAGTAAATGGCTTATTCAATGGATTAAAACCATCATTAAACGTAATGATTCCAAGCATGCTCATCCACCATATGTGGCTGATTTAAGCCGTCAGGTAAAGGATTATTATTACAATAGAGAAATGGAAGATTCATTGAGTATCAAGGATGTGCTGCAATCTGTTATGACACAGAGCGACCTTTTGAGGCAGAAGTATTCCAAACCATATAGCAGCCATAATTTTGATAAAGTAACCTGGTGGCAACCGGATAAGAATAATAAGGCCCGAAATCCATATAACATTTTGGCAGAGAGATCGGAAGCGTTAGTTCGTCGTGGCACAGAAGCGATGGTGTGTTATGGGAAACTTTTAGCCCGTGACTTGAGTAAGAGTCAAAGAGAAGCGTACCGAAACTCTTTACTTCGGTATTGTGAACTTGATACACTGGCAATGATGATGATATATGAGCATTGGAAGGAGAAATTGAATCAGTTATATTAATTTTAATAGAATGATTCAACTGAGATAAAACAAATTTAACGGGCATACTATTATGAAGCTATTACATTTTCGGAATATTGTTTTATTAGCCTTATCTGCATTGCTGATAACTTTTTGTGTGGTACAGCGGAGTCCAATTACGGACCAAAAGCGAGCCTATGGCTATAGCTGGGAAAAAGAAGTTCAAATAGGACAACAGGCTGATAAGCAAATACAACAACAGTATGGTATATACGATGATGAGCAATTATCGAATTATGTTGAAAATATCGGGCAGGAAGTGCTTTCGGTAAGCCACATGCGCCGTGAAGATACTGATCCCAAGTATAAAGAAACTGAATTTTATTTCCGGGTATTGAATAGCGGCACACCCAATGCTTTTGCTCTTCCGGGAGGGTATATTTATGTAACCCGGGGTTTATTGGGGCACTTGGAGAATGAAGCCCAGCTGGCAGTAGTCCTTGGACACGAAATCGGTCATGTTGCTGCTCGTCATGCTTCGCAGCGAGCATTTGAACAACAGATGGGGCAGCTCGCTCTCATTGGTGGAGCAGTAGCAGGACAGGAGCTACTAGGTGTTCCGGGACAGTCGATTCTCAATATGGGAGGTCAGGCAGCACAATTTCTGTTTTTAAGTTACAGCCGCGATGATGAAAGAGAGTCCGACCGTTTGGGAGTCGAATACTCTGCAATGCAGAATTATGCAGCGGCCGAAGGAGCAGGTTTCTTTTCAGCTTTGAAACGCATATCCGAACAATCAGGACAAAGTATTCCGGCTTGGGCTTCCACGCACCCCGATCCGGCTGCACGGGAACAGACTATCCCACAACTGGCCCAGGAGTGGGAGGAAAAAGGATATGAGCAGACGATTCGGGATACTGACCAGTTTATGCAGGCTATTGACGGAATGGTATATGGGGAAAACCCTCGTGAAGGATTTACTCGCGACGGGATGTTTTATCACCCGGAACTGGCCTTCCAGTTTCCTTATCCAAAAGGATGGCAATTGGCTAATCAACCTTCCGCAGTGCAGATGGTGAATGAAGACCAGAATGCGATAATTGTTTTCCAGATTGACAGTAAAAATAATTCTCCAAAAGCTTCGGTTAACGAATTTTTGAATCAGGATGGAGTAGAGCCGGCTACAAGTAGCGCTATATCTCACAATGGCTTAGAAGGTTTTGAGGCCACCGCAAGTGCCCAAACTCAAGATGGAGCCGATGTACGATTCTATCTCTATTCTGTAGCCTATGACGGGAATATCTATCGTTTTGTATCCTATACACTGGCGGATCAGTTTGACGAGTACAGGTCACAGTTTGAGCAAACAGCGAACTCTTTCCGCTCTCTTGAAGATCGGTCAATTCTTAATATCCAGCCCGCACGGGTTCAAGCGTTCCGAACAGATCGTTCGGGGACTTTCCAGTCATTTTTACCCGATAACCTGCCGCTTGAATTAACACCGGAAGATGTAGCCATAGCAAATCAGGTACAGCTGGATGAAACAATTGAAGCAGGAACTTGGATTAAGATTCCTAGACAATAAAAGTTAGCTTTTTCTCCTACAAATAAATCCAATATCTTTGGGGCATAACAGAACCCGAACTTTTTGGATATTTATTTCATGATTGAGCGATATTCCCGTAAAGAAATGGCCGATATCTGGTCACTGGAAAACCAATTTCAGGCCTGGCTGGATGTGGAACTGGCTGCCTGCAACGCTTGGAGCAAACTGGGCAAAATTCCCAAAAATGATGTCAAAAACCTCTATGAAAATGCTTCTTTTGATGTCGATCGTATCAAGGAAATAGAAAAGAAGACTCGTCATGATGTGGTGGCCTTTACGCGGTCGGTTTCGGAGTCGCTCGGAAAGGAAAAGAAGTGGGTCCACTATGGGTTAACCTCCACCGATGTGGTCGATACCGCCAATGGGTATCGGCTCAAGCAGGCCAATGAGATCCTGCGAAAAGATATTCATGATATTATTGATGTACTCGCGGAGAAGGCGAAAAAGCACAAATATACCGTCATGATGGGGCGCACCCACGGCGTGCACGCTGAACCCACAACCTTCGGCCTGAAATGCGCACTCTGGTATGCCGAAATGAAGCGTAATCAGGAACGCTTTGAAAAAGCAGCCAAGGCTGTTGAGTTTGGAAAGATGAGCGGTTCGGTAGGGACTTTCGCAAATATTCCGCCTGAAGTTGAAGAATCGGTCTGTGAGGAATTAGGTCTTTCTCCCGCGCCTATCTCTACCCAAACCCTGCAGCGCGATCGTCACGCTGATTACATATCCACACTGGCGCTTATTGGTTCGACTATGGAGAAAATGGCGGTTGAAATTCGTCACCTTCAGCGCAGTGAAGTCCGGGAGGCTGAAGAGTTTTTCCGGAAAGGACAAAAAGGTTCTTCCTCAATGCCGCACAAGCGTAATCCGGTCAGTTCAGAAAATATATCGGGATGCTCACGCGTGTTGCGTGGTTATATGATGTCGGCTTATGAAAATATTCCCCTCTGGCACGAGCGCGATATTTCACACTCATCGGTAGAGCGTATTATTTTGCCCGATGCTACTATTTTACTGGACTATATGCTTAATCGTTTCTCGGGCGTTGTTGAAAAGTTGACGATATTCGAGGACAATATGCACGACAATATCTATAAAACCTACGGATTAACGTTCTCTCAGCGTGTCTTGCATAAGCTTATTGATACGGGAATGTCACGTGAAAAAGCCTATGATACCGTCCAGCCACTGGCGATGCAGGCGTGGGAGGAAAAGACAATGTTCCGTGATCTGGTGGAAGCGGATGAAACCGTACAGGAAAATCTAACTGAAGAGGAAATTGATGAGGCTTTTGACTTGGATCATCACACCCGAAATGTGGAACGTATTTTTAAGCGAGTGGGATTGGAATAGAATGCATATGAAACGGATAAAGCAGGTTACTGCAGGTAGAATTGATAAAAAATAGTCGAATCAGAATCATCCGTATTTAATTAAATTACTGTGCAAAGCTGGCCTAATCTCATCTTTTCGGATACTCTTTCTTTTGAGGAGAAAGTCCAACAGGTTTTCGAATATCAGTCTGAGAACAATCCCGTATATCGGAGATATTGTGAGGCATTGGATAATATAGAAGCTATTCCATTATTACCTATCAAAGCGTTCAAAGAAGCCGCGGTAACGGCCCATCCTAAAGAGGACTACGAGCTTGTATTCAAAAGCAGCGGTACTTCGGATATGCAGCGGAGTATCCACAAAGTGCATGATCCTGAGCTTTATGATCAATCGTTGTTAAAAGGATTTCGCCATTTTTACAATCTGGAGAATGCGGTAATTTGGGGATATACGCCGGGCTATGCTGATAATCCGCATTCGTCGCTTATTTATATGATCCAAAAACTCATAAACCAAGGTGAAAGTGGATTAAGTCGCTTCTTACCACTTGATAAGCCTTTACAGGCTGATGATATTAAGGAAGTCAAACAAAGTGGAAAACAACTGATTCTATTCGGTGCTGCATTTGGACTGTTGGATCTTTTGGAACTGGATGTTCCTTCTATCCCCTCAAATAGTGTGATCATTGAAACCGGCGGGATGAAAACCCATAAGCGCGAGATAAGCAGGAAAGAGCTCCACAGAAAACTGAGCAGGGGATTTGGACTGGACCAAAGCCGGATTCACTCCGAATACGGCATGGCGGAGCTACTGAGCCAAGCGTATGCTACCGGAGGAAAATGGTTTAAAACCGTCCCCTGGATGCAGGTTTCCATTCGAAATCCCGATAATCCCGCAGAAGTGTTACCAGCCTATAGGGAGGGGCTTATTGCCGTCATTGATTTAGCCAATGTTCACAGCTGTTCGTTTTTACTAACCCATGATAAGGGCGTAATGGACCCAGAAGGGCGGTTCCAGATACTGGGACGGTGGAATCCCAAAGATCTGCGTGGCTGTAACTTTTTAATCGAAGAAGATTAGTATAGTAGTTCACAGAGAAATCTTCAGGACCCAGGTAACATAATGGCTGAATTGCAAAAACGTATAGATACATTACTCGAGGCCTCCGATAATTGGCTCAGCAACGATAATCATTACCTGATGGATGCCATTGACCGTACCATTCGCGAAGGATACTTTAGTTTCGAAGATGTAAAGTATGCCCTTAAAGTGATAAAGGAGAGTTTAGATAGAGATGCCGTGGAGGAGTGGGCTGAACGTGCTGAGCTTGATCACAAACAGGAAAATAATGCCTCCGGACAAAACGTAATGTGCCTGCATGCGGGGAATCTGCCGTTAGTAGGATTCCAGGATGCTTTTGCTACGTTGTTGAGCGGAGCCCGCTATACGGGAAAAGTCTCACGGAAAGATCCGTATCTACTGCCTACTTTTTTGAACGAAATTAAAAAGACGGGAATGTGGACCGATCGTGATGTGCAGTGGACGCACCGGCTTGATGATTTTGAAGATATGCCCCATGACGCTATTATTTTTGCAGGTTCAGAATCATCTGTGCCTGGGGTAAAGCAAGCCATTGAAGAGTACAACCTGGCAAAAGATAATACCCGATATCTTATCCGCACGGCGCATTTTTCTATGGCTTTTTTCGATCGCAAAGATGAGAAAACAATAAAGAATTTAGTGGATGGTGTATTACGATATGGTGGAAAGGGTTGTCGATCAGTCGGTATTGTGGTTTCCCCTTTTTCTTTAGAGGAAATTAAAGATGAACTATCCGATTATATACGGTCATTTTGGGAAGCGAATCCACAACATGAATTTCCACCTCCTAAACTCAGGCAGCAGTTCGCCTATAACAAAGCCGTAGAGCGTTCACAGCTATGGCTGGAATATCTTCTTTTGCAGGAGGGAGGCCTAGAATTTGACCAGGATTTTGTGTGCTATTGGGTAGAAGGTGATGAATCGAAGGTGGCAGAATTAGGCGAAAAATATGCCGCCCAGCTACAGAGCATTTATGTAGCTCACCCGGAAGTAGCAATTCCCGGCTATGGTGAGCAAACTGAATTTTTATCCAATGCACAACAGCCCTCGCTTTCCTGGAAACCGGATGGAGTGGATACATTGGAGTGGTTGATCGGCTAACGGATTAACTATCGGTTCTATAAAAGCCTATTCAGCGATCATCTCCGGTTTTTCCATGACCACATAGATATCCCTGCCAGATTTATTCTCGGAATTAATTAGTTGAAAGCCAGCATGCTCTAATTCATCGACGACTGTTTCAGCGGTAACCCCATGCTGATCATTTGAGTCTCTGCCTGAAGGTTCAGCTTCGGAACCCCGCGGCTCAAAGTCAATGATTGCAATTCGTCCCCCTGGTTTCAGCGATTTCCAAAGACTTTTATTCATTGAGGCTGGGTTCCCAAAATGGTGGTAAACTCTGCGCATATACAAGGCATCACAGCATTGTTCAGGCAGGTTCGTCTGTGCTGGTTCTCCTTCAATAACGGTAACATTGTTTAATTCTGTTCCGTTAATAGCGCTTCGTAAATTTTGTATTTTTTCTGATCCAAGTTCGGTACTGTATACATGTCCGTTGGGACCAACATGTTTTGCTATTTCTATGGTCTCATCGCCATCTCCCGCACCAATGTCGGCCACCACAGAGCCCTCCTTTAATTCAAGAACCTCAATCAGCCAGTTAGTATCATCAGCATTCCCTGGAATTTGGGCACAGGCCACGGGACTCGACAGTACAATGGTTAATACAACCACTATTAAATATTTTAATTTTTTTGTGGTACTCTTCGATAGTAGGGTCTTCTTTTCTGATTGTCTCATAATGCAGCAACTGTTAGGTTAAGTATTTGTTTCCTTCATGCTCTAATTTATTGTGCGAAATTACAGAGTTAAATTCAATAGCGGTATTGTTTTCAGTTCGGATGTTCGGAATGGAAACGAATTAACTTCTAAATCCAGAGATATGTCAACTTTTACTATATTTAGCAATTTCGGCTAATCCCTTCTTCAAACCAGTCCATTTTTTTCTTATCTTTGGCAACTTATGCATAAGAGCGCTGATGAATTGCCAATAATTGGATCAGTAATAATATAGAGTAATAGCGTATTATTTTATTACATACCTGTATAAGAGCGCTTTTAGCCTATTACCCAGAATTATAATTAAGCTTTAACCAAACGTTTGAATGAGCTCGTATAGTCCCGAAAAAATTGAAACTAAATGGCAGCAGTACTGGCAAGAGAACAAAACGTTCAAAACGCCGGAGGACCATGATAAGCCCAAATATTACGTGTTGGATATGTTTCCCTATCCCAGTGGTTCGGGCCTTCATGTAGGACATCCGGAGGGCTATACCGCAACAGATATTCTGGCCCGTTATAAGCGGATGAATGGTTTCAATGTACTGCATCCGATCGGATGGGATGCATTTGGATTGCCCGCCGAGCAGTATGCTGTTAAGACGGGAACACACCCGCGGGATACTACGCAGAAGAATATCGATCGATTCCGTGAGCAATTACAATCTCTGGGTTTTAGTTATGACTGGGATCGGGAAGTCAATACAACGGATCCCGACTATTATAAATGGACCCAGTGGATCTTTTTGAAACTCTATGAGAAAGGGCTGGCCTATGAAGACGATGTGCCCGTAAACTGGTGTCCGGAGTTGGGAACCGTTTTGGCAAATGAAGAAGTAATTGACGGAAAGAGTGAGGTGGGAGGCTATCCAGTTGTAAAGAAGCCCATGCGTCAGTGGGTGCTGAAAATTACCGAATATGCGGATCGTCTGCTTGAGGGACTTGATGATCTCGATTGGCCGAAATCTACTAAAGAGATGCAGCGTAACTGGATTGGAAAATCCATTGGGGCCGAAATTGATTTTGAGATTGCCGATTATGATGAATCCCTGCGCGTATTTACTACCCGTCCCGATACAATTTTCGGAGCTACTTATATGGTGTTGGCTCCGGAGCATGATCTGGTTGATACTATAACTGAAGACGATCAGAAGGAAGCGGTAGAAGCCTATCGTGAGGAAGCAGCGCGGAAATCTGATCTTGAACGTACGGAGTTGAGTGATGAAAAAACGGGTGTGTTTACCGGGGCTTACGCGGTAAATCCGGTAAATGGAGAAGAAATTCCAATTTGGGTAGCTGACTATGTATTAGCTACCTACGGGACGGGCGCTATTATGGCTGTACCGGGACAGGACGAGCGTGACTGGGAGTTTGCAGAAAAATTTGATTTGCCGATCATCCGTACGGTAGAACCACCCGAAGATTTTGACGGCAAAGCATATACCGGGGAAGGGAAGACGATCAATAGTGATTTTCTCAACGGACTGGATGTTCCCGAGGCTAAAAAGAAGATCATTGAATGGCTGGAAGAGCATAATGCCGGAACTAAAGCAGTAAACTATAAGCTGAGGGACTGGTTATTCTCGCGCCAACGGTATTGGGGCGAGCCTTTTCCCATTATTCACGTAGATGGGGAACCCAAACCTGTTTCGAAGGATGGGCTTCCGGTGACCCTCCCGGAAATGGATGATTTTGAACCAACCGATGATGGCAATCCACCCTTGGCCAAAGCCGAGGACTGGGTCAATACTACCGATCTTGAAACAGGAAAACCGGCCAAAAGGGAAACGAATACCATGCCCCAGTGGGCCGGTTCGTGTTGGTATTATCTGCGCTATTGCAGTCCCCATTTTGAGGAAGGCCCCGTAGATCCCGATGAGGAAAAATACTGGATGCCTGTAGATATGTATGTGGGCGGAGCCGAGCACAGTGTGTTGCACTTGTTGTATGCCCGATTCTGGCATAAAGTATTATATGATTGCGGGGTAGTTTCTACCAAGGAACCGTTTCAGCGGCTGGTGCACCAGGGGATGATTTTAGGCGAGATGGAATTTACCGGCTTTAAGAAGGATGGAAAATGGATTGATTATGAAACTGTTGAAAATTTATCAGATGAAGAATTAGGAGGTCCTGGAGTTTACACTGAGAAAGTGAAATTGGATAAAAGTGATGTTGAGAAAAGAGGCGACGATTTTGTTATTGAGGGTACTGATGTAACGGTCGATGCCAAGGCCCATAAAATGTCCAAATCACGGGGTAATGTAGTTAATCCCGATGATATTGTAGAACAGTACGGGGCTGACTCCATGCGGCTCTATGAGATGTTTATGGGGCCTCTGGAACAGGTTAAGCCGTGGAGCACCAAAGATGTGGACGGGGTCTATCGTTTTTTGAGTCGTGTGTGGCGATTAATTATTGATGAGAAAAGCGGAGAGCTGAACGAGTCGGTACAAGATACCGAGCCTTCTAAAGAACAGCTGAAAGCCTTACATAAGTGTATTAAAAAGGTGACAGAGGACGTAGAAGACCTGTCTTTTAATACGGCAATTTCAGCGATGATGATCTTCATTAATGAGGCGAATAAATGGGATGAACATCCGAAGGCACTGCTCGAAAGTTTCATGAAACTGCTTTCACCCTTTGCACCGCATATCTCTGAAGAGCTCTGGTCGCGTTTGGGTCATGAACAGAGCATTGCCTACGTTGATTGGCCGGAATTTAAGGAAAAATACCTTATCTCAGATACCCAGATGTATCCCATCCAGGTGAATGGCAAAGTGCGGGGAGAAATATATGTTCCCCGCGACAAAGCCAAAGATAAAGAGTATGTACTTTCGGAGGCTAAAGCGGTTGAAAACGTTGAACGATATCTGGAAGAGGGCAAGCTAGTTAAGGAAATTTTTGTTCCCGAACGTATCGTCAACCTGGTAGTGAAGTAGAAGCTTATATTATTTCAGGGTTATTTCTTATTTATTGAAAGCCTTTGAAGTAATTAATATCCCGGTCTTTACGGAGGATAGCGGGAAGTTTTCCCTGGGCTTTCTCCTTTCCCTTTTGCTGCAGCCAGTTATTTACCTGCTGTTGTGAAATAGTATATATCTGAGGCTGGCCAAGGGTGTTATTTTCTCGGCGAATGGTATAGTGCCTGTTCATTTGGCATATAGTATCGTCTAGACGCTTGGCAAGTTTATCCAATGTATCTGAATGAAGGGATTCATCGGTTTGTATAAACCAAAAATGACGTGGGATATCCTGTTCACTGCCCATTTGTGCCCCTACGGTAAATTTGCCAACCGTCAGTCCCATACTGTCAGCCGTTTGCTGAAGTGCTTCTTCGGCCTCATAGGCATAGAGCGCTTCTCCATAGTCGTCGAGCATTTCGCTTACGCGTCCCATTACTTTAATACGCGGCGGATCTAGTTGCGTGAATTCAATAATATCATTTAAAGCATATCGCCAGAGGCCCGCATTGGTTGTTACGAGCAGGGCATAGGGGGTATCCGGTTCTACTTCCCATAGTGGAACGGTTTCCTGAATAGACATGGAATCGGGATCGGGCAGCGGATTTGGGATAAATTCAAAAAAGATACCGTTATCGGTTACCAACTTGAGGTCATCACGATCTACATGACTACTAAAACCGATATATCCCTCGGAGGCTCCGTACGTTTCAATGAAATGGACTTCTTTATTGCCGATCAGCTTTTCTAAATGGGGACGGTAATTAGCCAGCTTTACCCCACCACAGATCAGAAGGGTCAGGTTAGGCCAAATTTCTTTGATGTGTTTCTTCCCAGTTTTTTTGAGTAATTCCTGGAAGATAGTCAGTACCCAGTTGGGAGCTGCCGTTATGACTCTTACATCATGGTTGATGCCTTCTTCCAAAACCCGATCTATTTTTTTATCGAAAGAAAGATTAGTAAGCTCATTACTGTCGAAAAGTTGCAGGGGGCTAAGCCACCATGGAGCTTTGAGAGCGGTAAAGGCACTTATTTCACCAATTTGAAAATTATTTTTTTGTTCTAATACCCCGGGAAGGCTGATGTGGGTGCCAATAATATCAAATATATTAGGATTTTGTTTAAGATATTGCAGGGCAATCATACGCATGAAACGCCGATCGGATTGCAATCGCTGATTGGACAGGGGAAGG
Source organism: Fodinibius salicampi (assembly GCF_039545095.1). NCBI lineage: Bacteria > Pseudomonadati > Balneolota > Balneolia > Balneolales > Balneolaceae > Fodinibius > Fodinibius salicampi. Next base: position 411,314 of record NZ_BAABRS010000001.1, read on the forward strand.
TGTTTTCCTTTGCCTGAAGTCCCCGCAGATACGGCAAAATGGTTAATTTGACCGGGCCAAAATAGATCGGCCGATCCATTTTTTAGCTGTTCTATCTGGTTGCTAATATCTTTATAAAAAGATATGGGAACTTCCTCGCGGAAATCCGGGTAGCGTTGAATTTTTTTGAACTCATGCTCTTGGCCAAACTTTGTGTTGGTAGCCGTACGTATTAAATCAAAAAGCTGTTTTTCCTGTCTTTGATGGATGTTCAAAACAAAAACTATTATTAGGATGCAAATATAATTTCAGGCCAAATATAAAAAAAGCCCCGAAGTTAACGGGGCTCAAAAATAAACTAAAGATCGGTTAAGTATCTTACCGTTCTTCAACCGGTACCCAATCGAGATCCTTTTCGCCGGTATAAAGGGCGCGCGGACGTACCAGACGATTGTTTTCGGCCTGTTCAATATAATGACCCGTCCATCCTGAAACGCGACTCATAGCGAAAATACAGGTATATAGATCGGGGCTTATACCCATAGAATAGTATACCGTGGCTGAGAAGAAATCAACATTGGGATCGATTCCAATTTCATCCTTCATCGTTTTAAGAATGGCTTCAGACCATTCATACAAGGTTTCATGGCCGGTTTCTCTGGAAAGCTTTTCAGACATGCCGCGCAGGATACGTGCTCGGGGATCCATAGTTTTGTAAACTCGGTGACCAAAGCCCATAATTTTTTCTTTGCGCTTTAAACGTCCCTTCACATAATCGACGGGATCGGCATCCTGTTCATCAATATCCATCAGCATATTCATAACCTGCTGATTTGCTCCGCCATGCAAAGGGCCTTTGAGCGCGCCAATCGCCCCGGTTACCGAAGAGTACATATCGGACTGAGTGGAGCAAATGGCCCTGTTGGTAAAGGTAGAGGCATTCATGCCATGCTCAGCGTGCAAGATCAAGCAGAGATCCATGGTCTTTTCAGCCTGGTCGCCCGGCTCTTCACCGTTAAGCATATAAAGGAAGTTAAAAGCAGTGCTATGATCTGAGAGCGGTTCTACAATTTTTTTGTTATTTCGGGCACGATCATAAGCGGCAATAATAGTAGGAATTTTTGCCGTGATGGATATCGCTTTATTTAGGTAAAATTCTTTATCATTTTCTGTGTCAACTTCATGAAAGTCTGAGAGCATGGAGACCGCCGTACGGAGCACCGCCATCGGCTCCGCTTTTTTGGAGGTATTTTCCAAGTAATTGATCACAGCAGAGGGGATGGACCGTTCCTTCCGTAACTTCGTTTTTAATTCCGACAGTTCCGATTCGTTCGGTAGGCGATCATTCCAAAGCAGAAAACAAACTTCTTCAAAAGTAGCATTTTCCGCCAAGGTATCAATAGTGTAGCCAGCATAAATGAGTTTTCCTTCTTGTCCGTCAATAAAACTTTTAGTAGTAGAAAAGGCAACAATTCCTTCTAATCCTTTATTGATGTGCGGATATTGACTTAAGTCAATGTCTTTTTTTAAGCTCTCAGCCATTCTTGTACTCCGATTTTTGGATTGGATATAAACTTTATAATTGGGGCTCAAATATAATATTTGCTAACCACAAAATCAGATTTTGATTTAGGTACTCTGTTTATCTGATAAATCGTTAAGTCATTTAACACAGAACGACTTAACAGCGTTTACTTAAACGTAAAATTTAACACTCTTTAATAGGTTAGTTTTGGGAATGATTTTTAGCTTCATTCCAATAATGATCCATATCCTCAAGCGGCGTTTCCCGGATGTCCCTATCGTCTTCCTTCAATTTTTCCTCGATATATTGAAAGCGTCGAATAAATTTGCGATTCGTTGAGCGGAGACTGTCTTCGGCATCAAGCTTATAATTCCTGGCTACATTGACCAGTGAGAAAAGAAGGTCCCCTAATTCGTCCTGTTTTGCCTGATGATTTTCACCATCCAGCGTTTCCTTAAATTCGTCAAGTTCTTCTTCGAGCTTTTCCCAAACCTGTTCTTTTTCTGGCCAGTCGAAACCAACATTGGCTGCTTTTTCCTGCATCCGTTGAGCCCGGATTAGAGCGGGAAGCTTTTTGGGAATACCTTCTAAAACAGATCGTTTACCTTCCGTAAGTTTTATGTTCTCCCAATTTTCAGCAACCTGTTGCTCGTTATCAGCTTTGGTATCTCCAAATACGTGTGGATGACGTCGAATTAACTTTTCCTGAATAGCTAAAATGACATTTCCGATATTAAATTGATCGGTTTCATCGGCCATAATACTGTGAAAGACCACTTGTAACAAAACATCTCCCAATTCTTTCTTTAACTCTTCAAAGTCTTCCATGTCAATAGCCTCGATAGCCTCGTAAGATTCTTCTATTAAGTGGTCCTTGAGGCTTTCGTGGGTCTGTTTTTTATCCCAAGGACATTCTTTGCGAAGAATTTTGACGATTTTGACCAAGTCATCGAAACTTCTTGTTGCTTCCATCAGAAAAATATAAAGTTCAACGATTTTATTTCTCGGAATGTAAGCAAAAGTTGGCACTTCTGATATCCCGGATGAACGGAAGAAGTACTACCCTTTATTCATATTATCGGCAAGATATTCAGGAGCAAAGTTTTTCATCTCGCGATAGAATTTATACAAGGGAAACCCCACAACGGTATTGTAATCCCCATCTATATGCTTAACAAAAAGCGCCCCGAAATCATCCTGAATGCCGTAGGCACCGGCTTTATCCATTGGAGCCCTGCTTTTAACGTAGATGGAGATGTCGTCGGCATCAATTTCACCAAAGGTAACCTTTGTCTGTTCCACAAAATGATGGTACTGGGGGTCCTTATCTTCAAAGGTTTTATAGAGGGCTACACCGGTCAATACGGTATGTGTTTGTCCACTTAATTCCATCAGCATTTTTATTGCCTGTCGTGGATTTTTCGGTTTTTCTAATATTTTGTTGTCGTAAACTACAATAGTATCAGCACCTATAACTAAATTTAAAGCGGTATTTTGGGCAATGTCCCGGGCCTTTCGATCTGCCAGAATCTGAACAATATCAGTTGGCGGACGTTTAGGATCATAGTGTTCATCCACAGTACTGACTTGAACACGAAACGTTAAATTAATTTGTTCGAGTAGTTTCTTACGGCGGGGACTTCCGGATGCAAGGATAATGGAATTCAAAAAAGACGTATATTTGGATGAAATTTTTTGTTAGTTTAACTTAATAAGATCAGAAAAAAGATAAACCTGTTTTTAGGTTTATAACAATCAAGATTTGCAACAAAAATATCAGTTTAATGGTAGCTCAAAAAAGTAAAGGCCGCAATTCTAAAAAGCCGATGATATTTAGTCCCTGGAATTACAAAGTTCTTGCCCTGGGATTACTTTTGGTTATTGCCGGATTTACCGCAATGTATTTGGAAAATGAGGTGGAAGGTATTATATCACTGTACATTTCGCCTATTGTAATAATGGGAGGTTATATTACTGTAGTAGTGGCAATTCTAAAACATGATGGCGGCTCTTCTGCTATGTCATCCGACCAATCTTAATTACTACAGGTGGATCGTAAACTCAATGTTCTCGTTTCCTTTTTAGCGGTTGTTATATTTGTTTGGAGTGCCGATAAGGCTGCTTATAATTATACCATAGCTTTTGGTGCTGCTTTAGCTTTGTTGTTTTCCCTTGTAGCTTTTATCGCGGGATATTTAACGCTGGATGGTCTTTTTTCGGCAACGGCAGCCGGCACCATTGTTTTTGGAATTGGAGACTGGGCTGCCGCTTCCGTATTGATATTTTTTTTCGTTAGTAGTGCACTTATCACGGGTCGCAGGGAGGACCGTTCTTACGAAGGAGTACGTCGCACTGGCATGCAGGTGTGGGCAAATGGATGGAGTTTGGTATTCTTTTTTATAATTGCCGCATTACTTCAGGCAGAGGTTTTTATTATCGGCGGATTAGCAGCCTTGGCAGTAGCTACTGCCGATACCTGGGCTACTGAATTGCGAAGTACAGATCCGAATTCAACCTACCTAATTACTAGTTTTGAGAAGGTGCCTCCCGGCACTGATGGGGGAATTAGTGTTAAAGGGACTCTTTGGGGGATAATGGGGGCACTGATTATTTCTATGCTTGCAAAGTATGTTTTTTTACTTTCTTTTCCCGTCTTTTTATTCATTTTTATAGGCGGATTTTTTGGATGCCTGGTCGATTCGTATTTCGGAGCGACTATTCAGCGTAATAATATGTTAGTATCGATCCCTTTGTTTAATTGGCAATTTTATATTGACAATAATGGAGTTAATGCAATTTCAACAGGGATAGGAGCAATGCTGACGATAATTTTAAAATTACTCATCGCATGAAGAAATGGTATAAACAGCTTCATTGGCAAATTATTATTGGATTAGTACTTGGTCTTATCTGGGGGCTTGCTGCAAGCGTGGGAGGATTTTCTGTGTTTACCGCTGATTATATCAAGCCTTTTGGGACCATTTTTATAAATTTGCTTAAGCTTATTGCAGTCCCATTAGTGCTTGCTTCTCTTATTGTAGGCGTGACAAGTCTAAATGATACAGCTAAACTCTCACGCATGGGTGGTAAGACGGTTGGAATATATATTGTTACAACCATGTTTGCCATTACCATCGGATTGACGGTGGTGAATGTATTGCAGCCCGGTGATTTTTTGCCTGCAGAAACACAGCAGCAAATGATGTCAAGTTACCAAGATAATATTGAGGGTTCCGCCCAGTCAGCCCGGGAAGTTATGGAGCGGTCTCCCTTAACATTTTTTGTCGATATTGTCCCGGAAAACTTTTTTGCTTCCGCATCTGATAATGGCAATATGCTTCAGGTGGTCTTTGTAGCAATTTTACTGGGGATAGGTATTATTCAGATCCCAAAAGAAAAGGGCCGTCCGCTAGTCAGCTTTTTTGATTCTCTCAACGATGTCATTATTAAAATTGTGGATTTAATAATGCTACTTGCTCCCTATGGCGTATTTGCTCTTATGGCGGGCGTTATTGTTGATTTGGCAGGGGATGACCTTACTCAGGCACTGGATTTACTGGGAGCCTTGGGATGGTATACAGCAGCGGTATTAATTGGATTAATCCTGCATGTGCTGATTATTTATAGCAGTTTGTTTAAACTATTCAGCAACATGAAGTTGCGAGACTTTTTTAAAGCTATGCAGCCGGCTATTCTATTAGGATTTAGTACCAGTTCCAGTTCAGCAACCCTGCCTGTAACTATGGAAAGAGCCGAAAACAATTTGGGTGTGGATGAAGAAGTTTCAAGCTTTGTTTTGCCCATTGGAGCAACCATAAACATGGATGGTACCAGTTTGTATCAGGCAGTTGCAGCCGTATTTATTGCCCAGGCTTTGGGACTTGATCTTTCTGTTGCACAACAGTTAACTATTGTGCTTACCGCTACCCTCGCGTCGGTAGGGGCTGCAGGGGTTCCAGGGGCCGGGATAATTATGCTGGTGGTTGTACTGGAGGCCATACAGGTACCAGTAGAAGGGATTGCCTTAATTCTCGGGGTAGATCGTATCCTCGATATGTGTCGTACGGCCGTAAATATTACCGGCGATGCCGCAGTTAGTGTGGCCGTTGCACACACCGAAGGGTTATTGGGAGAGATGCATCTCGATGATGAATAATTTAATAAGTATTTAGACAGACGAAAAGTAGATTAGCTTTCGTTAAGAAATGCAACAAACAGATACTGATGACTTAATCCGCTTTATGAATATAAAAGTACTCTCTCTTTTTATCTGTCTGATGGGATGGTTCGCATTACCAAGTATTTGTTTAGGCCATTCCAGCCCGGATTCAGTTTCTTATGACCAGCAACTTAGCCATGGTATTGAGGCTTTCTATCAGTCTGACTGGAAGGAAGCTTCTACTATATTTGAAAAGTTACAAGAAGTTAATCCTTCCGATGCCCGGGCCTATTTCTTTTATTCAATGATTCCATTTTGGCAGTATTATTTTGGAGACCAAAGTCATGGGGCCGCTAACCTATACTTGGAACGTTCAGAAAAAGCCCTCTCAGTCAGTCATAAACAGTTAGAGGATAACTCCCGCGATACCACTATGATATTAATGCTTAGTGGACTTTATGGTTATCGTAGCCTAATCGCGGCTTCTGAAGAAAATTATAAGACGGCTGTCTCAAGTGGATTAGATGGATTTAAATATACCCGAACACTTTTATCGCTCGATAGCAGTGATCCTAAAGCCCTGATAGGTAAGGGGATGTTCTATTATATGATGGGAACAGTACCGTCTTCGCTTAGGTGGGTTACCAATATGGCCGGTGTAAGCGGTAATATGGAAGAGGGGTTCCGGGCTCTTGAGTCGGCAGCCCGGTCGGATAGTTATGTTCGGAATGATGCAAAAATGATACTTGCCTATTTATACGAAAGGGAAAATAATTTAAGCAAATCTCTCGAACACCTGCGGGACTTATCTGAAGATTATCCTAAAAATATAATCTTTCAGTATAATCTCGGTAGAGTTCTTGAGCGGACTGGAAAGGAAGCAATGGCAGAGAAAAGATACCAGTTAGTGGTAGATATGGATACTTATTATTTGAAGTCTTTACAGTCTAAAAGTGAAGAACGTTTGGAAGTATTGAGAAATGGATAGATTTCTTATGAAAGTTTTTATAAAAAGAGTAAAAAGGTTTTGCATAAGTTTGATTAATAAGTAAAAAAAGTTTAAATATAAATATAGATTCTGGGATGTAAACTGATATTATTATATGGCAAAAAGGCTACTGCGCTCCCTTACATTTTTGTGGCTCTTCAGCGTTCTCCTACTTGGAGTTAACGGCCGGGGTATGAGTCAGTCTTTAGGGGATATTGCCTTTGTTGAAGTCAGCAGCAGTACCAATTCTTTTATTATCGGTATACAGAATGATCTACCGGCTAATACTACCATTTTTTTTACGGATTCAGAATGGGATGGTGAATCATTCAGCAATGAAGGGGGGATTATTCGTTGGCAGACAGGAGATGAAGTAATCTCATCAGGAACCATTATTTTTTTTGAAGAAATTAATTCAAATGAGGTAAAAGTTAGTACTGGAAGTGCCTATGGATCGGGAATAGATATTCGAAAAGGGGATAGGAGTTTGCTTGCATATACAGGAACTGATTGGCAAATCCCTTCTTCCTTGCTTGCCGCAAATATTGGTGAATATTCAAATAATAGACAGGAAAAACTGAAGAATACCGATTTATGGGAGCAATTGGAGCGGGATATTGTAAATATGCCCGTTCAGGTTGCAGACACAAATCAAAATGAACGGATTGATATAAAGGAAGGTATGAAGCTTCTGAGTAATCCGTTTGCCCAGTCCATTTCCGTAGCGGCCTTAAAAGAGGTGCTTAGGAAGACGGGTTCCGAGTTAAATGGTCATGTCTACATCTGGAATCCGGAATTTGGTAAGAGTAATGGACGATTTGAACCGTTAGCATCTCAAGAGACGATTGCGCCATTTCAGGCTTTTTGGGTTTATTTTAAGGATGGGAATATTGATGGTTTGCGTTTTAATCGAGCAGAGCTTGTTGCCGGTGAAGTGGATCAACCGGAGCGGTCAAATAATATCGTGGGGAATCTAAAAATTCAACTCGGAGATGGCGAACAATTTGATCAATATGGGATAGAGTTCAGGAGTGAAGGAGAAGCTGGGGAAGACGATCTGGACGTATATAAACTGTTTTCTTTACAAAGAAGGGCAATAAATATTTTTAGCACTACGGAAACAAATGATAGGCTTGCCCGGAATGCTATTCCTCATCGATTGGAAGAACAACTTCAAATTCCATTACTGTTTTCAGCTCCCGAACGTGATAGATTAACATTTAACTGGGAGATTCCGGATAATTTGCCCCGTGATTGGGATTTTTTACTTCTGGATCGCGAAACAGATCGTGAAATTGATCTAAGAACAACCAATTCCTATTCGTTTGATTTGGATGAGATTGATACGGAAAAAAATAATTCAGCTGAGATATCGAATCCTCAGATATTTAAAGATAAGGAGGAGAGGGATGCAAACAGTCGTTTTACTTTGCTTGTGGGCCCTTCGGGGGCAGGAGATGATGAAATTAATCAGGAGACGACCGAATCTATTCAATTAAAACCCAATTATCCGAATCCCTTTACAAATTCCACAACAATACCCTTTGAACTAGCTGAAGAAACCGAGGTTAGCCTGACGGTTTGGAATATGATAGGGCAAAAAGTTGAAACGTTAACAGAGGGACCTCGCGGGGCAGGTTCTCATGATGATGTCATCTGGAATGCTTCAAATATGCCCAGTGGAATGTATATTATTCGGCTGGAAGCGGATGGAGAAGTTTTTACGAGAAAAGTGACCCTGATAAAATAGCGTTCAGTTAATATAATTATAATTCTTTTTTAGAACTGCTATACATTCTATATTTTATCGAACATTATTGCCATATAAGCTGTTATATAACTTAATTTAAACTAAAATAAACGGAGTATTACCTTTAGTACAGATGCAATATAAAAATATACAGGGACTGGATGTGCCCGAAATAGGTCTCGGAACCTATAAACTCCATGACAGAGAGTGTGAAAATGTAATTCGAACTGCGCTCGATATAGGGTATCGTCATATTGATACTGCCCAGATGTATAAAAATGAAAGAGAAATTGGAAAAGCGCTCAGTGTATCCAATGTCCCTCGCGAAGACATTTTTCTAACTACAAAAATTTGGCACACCAATCTCGAATCAGATGATGTACTGCAGTCTACGGAAGAAAGCCTTAGACAACTGGATACTCCCTATGTAGATTTGCTTCTTATTCACTGGCCTAACAACCAGTATGATTTGAGGGCAACAATTGAATCTATGCTGGTATTGCGCGATCAGGGGAAGGCCATGAATATTGGGGTCAGTAATTTTCCTCTCCCACTGTTGAAAAAAGTTAATGAAGAGATCCGTGCCCCGATCTTTTCTAATCAGGTCGAATTTCATCCCTTTATCGATCAGCTTGATCTGTTGGATTATGCTATCGAGAATGATATTATGCTGACGGCCTATGCTCCCTTGGCGCAAGGGAAAGTAGCAGAAAATGAAGAGCTTCGGGAAATAGCTAAAAAATATGATAAGTCGGCCGCACAAGTTTCTTTGCGATGGCTTATTGAGCAGGAAAATGTGGTGGCTATTCCCAAGGCTTCAAGTAAAACGCATCTACAGGAAAATTTTGAGGTTTTTGACTTTTTCCTTGAGGATGATGATTTCGAACGTATTGATCAAATGGAAAAATCAATGCGGTTGGTTAATCCCAGCTTTGCTCCCAATTGGGGATAGTGAATATTTAAGTTATTAAAAGCACATCTCAAAAAGAGGGATGTGCTTTTTTTATTTTGTCTGGGCCAGTACCAATGTTTGTTGGTTTTCCTGGTTACGGATTTCAAAATAACAGCCGCCCTGGTTGTTATCCGTTGATAGTACAAGAACCGTATCTCCAAGTCCGGCTTCGCCGGTAAATTTAATATCTAAAACGCTTTTTACTTTTTCTTCTGGCAGGCAGGCCAAACCCCATTCTATATATCGTACGTTATTAACGTGCTGGTTTAAATCAAGGTCAGACTTTCTAACTGCAAATAATTGAGTTCCTTGAGGATGCTCAATGTTCCTGAAATTACCTTCATTAACGGGCAGAACGTGTTCACTTTGTTTCGGAACACTTTCTAGTATTGATTTGGGTATACGCTTTGGCCGACGGCTCTCAATATCTAGTATGAGCCAATAACTTAGGGATTTCCCAATAATATTATTCTCGCTATCCAATATCAGGAAATCACGGTGAGCACGCAGTCCGTCACCGCCAGAAGGCCAGGTTTTAATAGTAATAGTATCTCTCCAATTCGGGAATTCATCCATCTCTATCCGGAGCCGGTGAAGAACCCACGTTAGCTTGTCTTGCTGAAGATCAGTTATATCAAATCTTAGTTGCCGAGCATGATTTCCAGCCACCTCCTGAAGCAGTTCGCAAATAGCTGGCAACGTTGCTTTTTGATGAATGTTGACTTCAGAAGCACGTATTTTAAAGGACTCTTGGTAGATTAACTTCTCGTTAGCCATATTTACTCTTTTACTTTAAAGGTAAATAGGAAAGTAAGCGTTTCTACTTTACATCGAAATAAATAAAGGATAGCAAGTGACATCCATCCTTTTAGCTGCAATTGATAGAGCCTGTGGTAGTTGAAAATCTCTTAACTTTATACATTCCAGCCGTTTTGCCATACACGGCTCCCCCAGCATTTGATATCATCAAGAATTAAATAGATAGCTGGGAGCACTAATAGCGTAACCACGGTTGAAAAAGAAAGTCCGCCGACAATGGCCCGTGCCATTGGAAAGTATGGAGGGCCGTCTCCGCCAATTTGAGTGGTGCCAAAGCACAGAGGCAGAAGTCCGAGTACGGTAGTAGCTGCCGTCATTAAAATGGGACGCATGCGATCTCTTCCTCCTTTTATGATCGCTTCGAATCGTTCCATTCCACCCATTCGGAGCTGGTGGATGTGATCAATCAGCACAATTCCATTATTAACTACGATACCCATCAAAATAAGAATGCCAATCATAGCCATAAATGAAAAAGTAGTACCGGTAACGAAGAAAAACCAGAATACGCCAACTACAGCAAAGAAAATGGATGTTATAATACTGGATGGGAAAAGTACCGACTCAAACAGAGAGGCCATTACCAGATAAATTAAAAACATGGCCAACAACATATTTATAAGCATTTCATCCATTGCTTCCTGATCTTCCTGGAAGCTGCGTCCCTGGCTCCATCCATAACCAGCCGGGTAATTAATTTGATCGAGAATGGGAAAGATACGTTCCTGGGCTTCACTCATGGTAATACCATCCAGGTTGATATTGATTCCCAGTGAAGTTTGTTGATCTTCTCTCTGGATACTTCTCGGTCCGGTGCTAATTTGGTAATCAGCCAGTGAAGCCAGCTTCATGCTTTCATTATCACCCACATTTACGGGCAAATTCATCAGGTCATCAATATTTTTTCGATCGGATTCGCGCAGTGCAAGTACGACATCTGTTTCACCCTGATCACCGCGAACGCGCCGCAAATTCATGCCCCTCATCGAGTTCGATACCAAACTTGCAATCTGTTGACTGGAGACATCCAAATTCCGCGCTCGCTCTCGATCTACAACCACTTGTACTTCTTCCGTTCCGGTTTCGGCCTCCGAACGTACATCCGCGAGACCCGATACATCTTCAAGTCGGCGTTTGACTTCAGATGCAAGTTCTGTTAGTACATCTGAAGATTCTCCGATGACAAAAATCCGAAGCTGATCCCCGCCGGTACGATCCCGATATTCAAATGAAAGTTCACCGATGGAGAGTTTGGGTAAGTTCTCAACAATTTCTTCTTTTATGGTTTTAACGTCCTTTTTAGCTATGTCATCATCGGTAAGTAAAAGGGTTGAAGTAGCATGACCCGGCTCGAAATAAGAGTAGACTGCATCAATCTCAAATGCTTCTTGGTTATCGTAGAGATATTTTTCTACCCGTCTTACCGACTGTTCAACGCGCTCGAGAGTATAGGTTTCATTTAAATTATAGTGCAAATATAATTCGCGTGATTCGGAGGAGGGAAACATATCAATATTGGTCATATTCATCGGTATGACCACACTGAAAAGAATTCCCAGTATTAAAAATGAAGAGGCATAACGCCTTTTGAGTAAGCTGCTTAATATTCTGGAGTAAACGCGCTCTATTTTGTCAATATACTTGGTCTGTGAAGTCTGTTCAGGCGCCTTTATTTTGGACGTTAATAATGGAATAACCGTTAGGGAGATAAGCAATGAGGCACTCAGGGCCAGAATGATAGTTATGGCCACATGGTAAAGTTGAATAGCAATCATAGAATCTTCACTGATAATATTGGGAAGGAAAACTATGATTGTAGTAAGAGTACCTGCCGTTACGGCCATCCCAACCTGTTTAACTCCATGCCTGGTAGCTTCTGCTTTATCATCCATCATATGCTGGTTGCGATGGATATTCTCGGTTACCACTACTGCGTTATCGACCAGCATTCCAACCGCCAGCATAAGTCCCATCATCGAAAGAATGTTTAGGGAAAGATCCATAAAATAAAGAAGTCCGAGCGTAACTATCAGTGAGAAGGGGACAGCAAGCGCCACAATTAAGGTAGTGCTGATCCTGCGCAGAAACAGATACAGAATGATAATAGAGAAGAAGGCTCCCAGGAGACCGGCTTTCAAAAGCTCGGTGAGGGAGCTGATGATACCCGTTGCCTGATTGTGCATCTCGAAAATATTAATTCCCTTCATCTCGGGCAGTTGGTTGATTTCTCCGATTTCTGCAAGTACACGGTTACCCACCTCAACCGTATTTGCTCCTGACTCTTTGAATACATCCAACCCGATGGCATATTTTTGATCCAGATGGCGGCCATACTCTCGTTCTGGACTGCCATATCCAACGGTTGCCACATCATGTAATTGTAAATTATTGGGACCGATTACCAGCTGAGCAAATTCATCAGGTTTTGTCATTTCACCAGTGGGACGTACCATATAACGTTTACCGGCTTCGTCAACTTTTCCAGCAGTTACTGAAAAATTACTTTGCCGCAGGGTCTGTGCCAATTCATTTAAATTGACGTTATGGGCTTCAAGTCGTTCGGGAATAAGTTCAATGCGAATTTGCCGTTTTTCAACTCCATAGAGGTCCACATTTGCGACTCCCCGTATGCGTTCAATCCGTTGTTTTAAGTTCCTGTTCAACAATTCGTAGGCATTTGATAAATCGCGCTCAGAGGAGAGCCTAAGATTCATCATCGGGTTGTCCTGTGCCGAAAACTTATTTATAAAAAAGCGCTCCATATCATCTGGCAACTGGTTACGCACACCGTCGATTTTTTCTTTTATCTCCATCGCTTTCAGGCTGATATCAGATCCCATTTCAAACTCTACAAAAATACCCGCCTGGTTTTCACTGGATGAAGAATTCATTCTCTTCAGCCCGCTGATGGTAGCCAGAGCTTCTTCAATGGGCCGTGTAATGGTTCGTTCGACTTCTTCCGGAGTGGAATTGGAGTAGGGTACCGAGACATATGCCCCGGGAAAGGAGATATCCGGAAAATATTCCAATGGTACCATACGGCTGGCAATAATCCCGATAACGACAAAACTGATAAATATCATTATTGTTGTTACCGGGCGGCGGAGGGAGAGGTCTGTGAAGTTCATTTTAATCCCCCTGATCTTTTTGAATAGATTCATTCCCGGCAACAGCGGGTTGTTTGTATACTTTGCGATCCATAATCGCGTACATTACCGGAATAACTACCAGCGTTAAAAGAGTAGAAATCACTAGACCGGCAATGACCGTTATTGCCATAGGCGCACGAAGCTCAGCGCCATCTCCTATACCGATAGCCAATGGCAACAGGCCAAGGGTAGTAGTCAGGGTAGTCATTAAAATGGGGCGAAGTCTTGATTTTCCTCCCTCGAGAATAGCCTTGATCTTTGCCATTCCGCGCTCGCGGTATTGGTTGATTAAATCAATGAGTACAATAGCATTATTTACCACTATTCCGGCCAGTAGAATAAGACCGATAAATACTACCACGCTAATGGTTGAACCGGTTATCCAAAGCCCCAAGATGGCACCCACAAGCGCCAAAGGAATCGTAAACAGGATGATAAAAGGGTGCAAAAGTGATTCGAATTGTGAAGCCATTACCAGGTAAACCAGAAATACGGCCAGTGAGAGTGCGAATAGGAGAGATTCGAAAGAATTTGTCATCTCTTCATTTTGTCCACTTACTTGGGCCTGAATACCGGTCGGCATCACTGTTTGATTGATGATGCTACGGATATCTTCAGCAGCTGTGGAAAGATCTCCATAGTTTAAATTAGCGGAAATAACCGCTACACGCTGTTGGGCCGTGCGCCGTATCTCGCTTGGACCTGTAGCTCTTTTGATTTCAGCAATACTTGCAAGTGGTATCGGGGAGCTGCTGTTGGGATTGATAATCAGGTTTTGTATATCAGTAGCGGATGAGCGATCCTGCTCTTTGGCGCGTACGAGGACATCAATTTTTTGATCTCTCCATGAATAACGAGTAGCAACATCGCCGCGTACTTTGCTTACTACGAGATCTGCCACTTCATGGACTTGTAGTCCCAATGCTGCTGCTTTGGATCGGTCAAAGGTGATCTGTATTTCAGGATTGCCATGTTCCATAGTTGATTTGATATCGGTAAATCGAGAATTATCCGATATTCTTTGGACCATTTGATCACTGACTTTTTTAAGGTCGTCCAGATTGTACCCGGAAATTTCCACTTCAACAGGTGTATCAAATGTAAACAGGGCAGGGCGGGAGAATTTATATTCTAGTCCCGGAATACGCTGAAGATCGGTTCGAATTTCCCCCATAGTGCTCTCTTCAAGCGTTCGTCCCGCTCCACTTGTCAGGGCAACGTTGAGTTCCCCCCAGTTTTCACCGCCCTGGTTGGGATTAGCATCCATTTTATTGCCCGTACCGGCTACGGCAAAGGTTGTATTTATGGAAGAAACATTTCCGGCCGTTTGCTGAATTTTTTGAAGGGCACGGTCGGTTTGTTCTATCGGAGTACCGGGCGGCAGCTGGAATTCCACGTTAAATTCCCCCTGTGATAATGAAGGGATAAGTTCCATTCCCAGCTGAGGAACCAGCATTAAACTTCCTATCAATGACATGAAGGCAAAGGAAAGAACCATAAATCGGTGACGAAGGGACCAGCTTAAAAGGGCAGGATATCGATCTTCAATGGAGGTGAATCCTTTGTCAAAAAGGTTGAGGAGCGGATTAAGCACAAACATGATGCCCTTGCTAATGGCGTGTATCAATTTGCTGATTATTCCAACAAAGAAGGTGGGAACTGTTTCGAATATGAAGATTCGGGCTTTGCGCATCCAGCGCCCCACCTTTGTTTTGGGTTCTCGCAATTCCGGCTTTTCAATCTCCGTTTTTTCGCGTCCCGCCAGTGAGGAAAGCATTGGAATAAGGGTAATGGCAACGACCAGCGAAGCAAGCAGTGAAAAGGTGACCGTAAGGGCCTGGTCGCGGAATAATTGTCCCGCAATGCCGTGAACAAAAACGAGTGGAAAGAATACTGCTATGGTTGTAAGCGTAGAAGCAATTACAGCTGTACCAACTTCACCGGCTCCATCCCGGGCGGCCTGAAGGGGTGTTTTCCCCATATCCCGGTGACGTGATATATTTTCAAGTACCACAATAGAGTTATCGACCAGCAGGCCTATGCCTAATGCAATACCGCCAAGGGACATAATATTCAAGGTGATATCATTGCCATACATAAGATTGAATGTGGCGATGACTGAAACAGGAATAGACAGTGATATGATGACGGTGGCCCAGAAGTTGCGGAGGAATAGGTATAATATTATGATTGCTAAAATACCTCCGATAATCCCCGCATCCACTACTTCGTTGACAGCAGAAGAAATAAAAGTAGACTGGTCATATACCTTGGTAACAGCCATTCCCTCGGGTAGACGTTGTGCTACGTTTTCCATCTTTAATTTAACATTTTCAGCCACATTGACCGTATTGGCATCTCCCTCCTTATAAATAGCGATTTCAACCGCTTCCTGACCATTAAGCCGGGTAATGGCCTCCCGTTCCTTATATCCCTGGCTGATTTCTGCCAGATCTTTGAGATATACCGGGCTGCCTTCTTGAGTAGTTATGACTACATTACGAATGTCATCAACCGTTTGGAACTGGTTGAGTGTACGCACCAGGTATTGTTGGGTCCCTTCCTCCAGTCGTCCACCGGAAAGGTTTACATTTTCAGCTCCGAGGACCTGCGTGATCTGTTGCATTGGAATATTCAGATGGGCAAGCCGGTATTGATTTACAGCAACCTGGATTTCTTCCTCCAGTCCCCCGCTTATTTTAATAGAGGCTACGCCCTGGGCTGCCTGCAGATCTTTCTTAATCTGATCGTCGGCAAAGCGTCGAAGTCTCTTGAGTTTGTTGATATTATATTCCGATTGCTGTTGATCCTGGTAAGTGGCATAGTTGACTTCAGGATTTCGTTCCGACTGTGAATCCTCAATAAAGAAAGCATATCGTATAATAGGATCGAGCGTAGGGTCAAACCGGAGGATAACCGGCCGACCCACTTCGAGCGGAAGTTGCAGGGCGTCAAGCTTTTCACGAACATCGATACTGGCAAAATCCATCTCGGTTCCCCAGGCAAACTCAAGAGTTACATCCGACTGACCTGACCGCGAAATAGATCGTACCTGCTGGACATCCTTGACGACTCCCAAGGCCTCTTCAATTGGCTTGGAAACAAGGTTTTCAACTTCTGCCGGCGCAGCTCCTTCAAATTCCGTACGGACGGTAAGCGTAGGATAACTGAGTTCAGGCAGCAGGTTGATATTAAGTCTGCTCAGTGAAACAAAGCCAAAAAGGATAATCCCAATCGTAAACATGGCGATCGTTACTTTGCGGCGAATAGAAAAATCAATCAAATTCATAGTCGGGCTCCCCGTTAAGATATATAATGCTGGTTTTTAAAAGGAGACAATCTCAACTAAAGCACTGTCTTGCAGGCTGCTTTGGCCAATAGTTACTACGGTATCAGCGGGATTTAAACCTTCCAAAACCTCGATGTTATCCCCGTTTGAATAGCCGGTATTAATATTCCTTCGGTATGCGAGTTTATTGTTAATAACAAAAACACTTTTAATACCATCTTCGCTTATCACGGCATTCTTGGGAATTAAAAGTGCATCCTGATGGGTGTCATATACAATTCGAACACGTCCGAACATACCCGGCTTCAATTGCCGTGACTGGTCGTTTACAGATACCGTAACTTTAAATGTACCGGTTTCTGAATTTACAACCGGACTTACGCGTAGAACCTTTCCCTCAAAGCTTGCTCCCTGTATGGCATCTACCTGAATGAGTGCTTGTTGTCCTTTGCTGAGTTTATCCATCTCGTGCTCAGGGATGTGTAAAATAGCCAGCAGGGGGTCGAAATCTGTGATTCTAAAGACTTCTTGGTCAACATTGATCATATTTCCCGCTTTAATTAGCCGTTCGGAAATGACCCCGCTAATCGGAGCCTGGATTTTTGAATATTTCAGCTGCAACAGGGTAAGTTCATAATCCGATTTTTGTGCCTGGTATTCATAATTAGCATTTTCAAATTCCTGGGCACTAATTAATTCTTTTTGAAAAAGTTCTTCCTTTCTATTGAGTTCATTCTTTAGGCGGTCCATCGTTGCTTTGGCACGTTGTGTTTCCAGTGCTAATTGTTCCTCATCCAATTCTGCTAAAATATCACCTGCATTTACAATGTCGCCCTCTTCAACGTTTAGCTTTTCAACTATACCCCTGACTTTAGCTACAACCATGGCTTCTTCATCCGCTTCCAAAGTCGCCGTGCTGGAATAGTAGGCCGATATTTCACCGGAATTAGCAACAGCAATTTCGACAGGCACAGTGGCCGTGGAATCTTCATCCGTCATGTTTTTGGATTGGGTTTCGGAGCTGCAAGAAGAAAAAGTAACTGAGAAAAGTCCCAGCAAGCCAAGTATTATTAGTTGTGTAAAATATTTTATCGACATCGTCCCGAGCTTAAATTATTTTATTTTGATAACTACTCGGGATTACGAATAGGAATCACTAAAAGTTGCGATAAATTTTTTTAACGATTGGAAAAAATGACTGTAACTTTAAGATAGCACTGGATTAAGGCACATCAGTATTTATAAGTAAAATAAGTGTTTAGAGCCTATGGGATAGGCTATGCCTTGATAACAGATAATTACTTTGTAAATAAAGTGGGATGGTCTCTGTGAAAGTCTGTAGCCTGCTGGTATTTATTTGCCACTTCAAGAAGCGTTTCCTCATCGAATAAATCTCCAATAAAGGTAATACTGGTAGGTTGGCCTTCATCAGTAAATCCATTGGGTAGTACAACGGATGGATGTCCCGTGAGGTTGGTTAATAAAAGATTATTTCCTCCATAAGTCGGAGAGATATAGAGATCTACTTCGTGCATCAGTGAATCCATTTTTCGGATAAGTTCCTGTCGGGCTCTGTTGGCCTGTATATATTCAACAGCCGGTATAAAGCGGGCAGATCGAAAGAGATTGGGCCATGCCGACTTGCCCTGCCGCACCATTTCATCATCTTTATCGCTCAGCGTAAGCTGGTCAAAAGCGGCGGCTCCTTCAGCCATTAGAATGAAGCTAAGGTCCCCGGTAGGATAATCTGGCAGCTCCATAGGAGTAAGTTTGGCGCCCAGATCTTTGAGCGTAGCCAGGGTGAGGCTGTCGCGCTTTTGGTTATCATAATCACTTTCAAAAGCTGATTTTAAATAACCGATAGTAAGTTCACTCAAATTCACATCTGGAGTGTAATTAAAGGGGAGGTCAACAACCGTCTGATCTTTGCCGTCGGGACCTCGAATGGCATCAAAGACAATAGCAGCATCTTCTACTGATCGGGTGAGGGGACCTACTTTATCCATGCTCCAGCTCAGTGCCATTGCTCCGTGGCGGCTTACACGTCCGAAAGTAGGACGCAGGCCCGTAGCCCCGGTTCTGTTTGCGGGGGAGATAATTGATCCCCACGTTTCTGTCCCAATGGCAAAGGGAAAAAAGCCGGCAGAAGTACCGGCTGCAGATCCTGCGGAGGAGCCACTGGAACCCTGATCGAGATTCCATGGGTTGCGGGTGGTGCCTCCAAACCAGACATCACCGTACGCAAGTGCGCCCAGGGTCGTTTTAGCAATAAGCACTGCTCCGGCTTCTTCCAGCTTTTTGGCAACCGTCGCTGTTTCATTACGGATCTGGTCTTTATAGGGTTCAGCACCCCATGTCGTTTTATAATCTTCAACAGCAAACAGGTCCTTCAGTCCATAGGGTATTCCGTGCAGGGGACCGTGATATTCCCCGTTTCCCAGTTCTTCATCCATCTTTTGGGCTTGTTCCAAAGCCAGTTCCTCGGTAACGGTGATTACTGCCTGGAGCGTATCATCGTACTGGACGATCCGATCCAAAAAAAATTTGGTGAGCTCTACCGACGTAATTTTATGCTGCCGGATGAGTGAGGCAAGTTGCCTGATGCTATAAAAGGCAAGATCAGCCTGGTTTTCCGGTAGATTTACATCGTGGGGAATATGCCATTCTATAGGTTTTTCTGTAGTGTCGAAGGTACGTCCTGCGGGAATGGGATTGAAATTTAAAGCGGGAGGGATGCTGTTATCCAACTTAAGTTTACGCAATGATTGGTAAGCCTCTAGGTTACTTTCGAGTTCGGTAATCATGGAATCCTGTTCAGCTTGGGTAAACTCTATACCGATTATTTTAGAGGCTTCACTAATTACATTGGAAGTAATATCATCGTTGATGAAATGTACGGAAGTAAATGCCAGCAGGAATCCCAAAAAAAGTCCAAGTAGTAAGGTGTAAATTCGCTTGCCCATGCGGGTAAATTTTAATTGTAAAGTGAAAACAATATTAATATAACCTATCAAAACTAAAAAGAAGCGTATTCAGGTAACTTGTGGTAGTTAGAACTAATTTGGCCCGAAGGTAACCGGATAGAAAGCAAACTATGGATAAGTGCATTTGAAAAAGGTATTAGCTTATGACAGATCAGACTATTATTTTCTTCCTCAAGTTATTTTTAACGTACTGATTCGATATGGGTCCGTATTATTTATTTGTGAGATAATGCGGTTAAAAGGGAATTCGGTGCTTCTTATAATTAAACCTGTAAGGAAAGTCCGAAGCAGTCCCCGCTGCTGTAAGCTCCTTAACGCTTTAAATCCTTCGATAACCACTGTTTCGTTTTCTAAAACGGGCGGGAAGGTTGTTTAAAGTGGAGTAAGCCAGAAGACCTGCCAGTATTGATGACGGAAAACGCTTTCGGGAGAAAAGCTGATCCATGATTTGCACGCGCTTGTACCAGCCCTGTACATTCATACTTTTGGTCGGATATTTCATTTTATTGCTTCTTTCGGGAGCAGCTTGTCAGTCGGAACATCCGGATCAAACCCAGCCTGCGGTAACCGCCGATTCAGTTCATTTTTCTCATAAGGTGCAAGCCAAGTACGCCGAAGGATTTCGCATCAGCTATCATAACAATCACAAGCTGCTCGAGATAATAAAGCCTTTTCAGGATCAGGTGGATACACTCCGCTACGCATTGGTGCCCAGAGAGTTAAGTGATGAAGTGCAGGTTGAAGGTGCTGAAGAGATCGCAATCCCCATTAAAAGCCTGTTGGCCACATCAGCTACGCATATCGGACTTACAGATATGCTCGGAACCATCGATATAATTACCGGTATGGCTGGCGCCAATTATGTCTATCATAAAAAAGTTCGGCAGGGTATCGAAGAAGGTAACATAGTGAGCTTGCCACAAGGTGAACTAAACAAAGAAGAAGTGCTATCGCTCGATCCTGATTTAATGATGATATCGGGTGGGCAGTCGTCGCAGTTTGACAATTACAAAGTGCTTATGGATTCCGACATCAACGTGATGGTAAACTCGGAATGGCTCGAAACAACACCTCTGGGGAAGGCTGAGTGGGTAAAAGTGCTGGCCGCTCTGCTAAATAAAGAGAAACTCGCGAATGAGAAATTTGGACAGGTGGCCGAAAAATATAACCGGCTAAAGGCAAAGGTCGATACGGTGGATAAGATGCCACTGGTGATCAATAATATGCCGTATAAAGGCGCGTGGTTTGTGTCGGGCGGAGACAGCTTTACGGCCCAGTTTCTCAAAGATGCCGGCGCAGATTACCCATGGTATGATGAACATGACACAGGCGGACTCCGCAAGAGTTTTGAAGTGGTCTATGAGGTCGGACTCGAAGCCGATATTTGGATCAATCCCGGAACAGCCGAAACCAAGGAAGATATTTTGGACAAAGATTCCCGGTTTAAAGATTTTAACCCCTATAAAACGGGTGAGATCTACAACAATAACCGACGCACAAACGAAAGTGGGGGTAATGACTATTGGGAGTCGGGCGTGGTGCATCCCGAAATATTGCTGGCTGATTATATCAAGATCTTTCATCCCGATGTATTGCCTGAGCACTCTCTGTATTACTACAAACAAGTTGAGTGATGGCTGAGCAATCGACGCAATATCGCACGGGCATGCGTCCGCTTTACTTCTTTCTGCTTATTGGCGGAGTGGCAGGGCTATTTCTGCTTAACCTGGCACTGGGTTCGGTGGATATACCTCTACACGAGATTGTACAAGTGCTACTGGGTGATGGATCGGTCCGCGACTCATGGCAGAAAATTGTGATCAATATTCGTATTCCCCGTGCGGTCACTGCAATTTTGGCTGGCAGTGCGCTATCCCTGGGAGGATTATTAATGCAGACCCTCTTCCGGAATCCCCTGGCAGGTCCCTCTGTATTGGGGATAACCGCCGGGGCCAGCCTGGGAGTGGCTATCGTAATGCTGGCTGGAGGGACCATCACCAGTATCTTTGCCATTCAGCAGCTTTCGGCAATGGGCAGCTGGCTGATTGTTATTGCGGCCAGCCTCGGTTCGGCGGGCGTACTGCTGCTTATTCTGTTGATCTCCATCAAAGTACGAGATAATGTAACGCTGCTCATCATCGGACTAATGGTTGGAAACATGACGATCGCTCTCGTGAGTATCTGGCAGTATTTTAGCCGGCCCGAACAGATACAGGATTACCTTATATGGACCTTTGGAAGCCTGGGTGGAGTGCCGCTGGAACAGCTTTGGATCCTGGGCGCTGTTACCATTGTAGGCACTTTAATAGCGTTGTTACTTGTTAAACCACTAAATGGCTTGCTATTGGGAGAAAGTTACGCCCGAAGTATGGGCTTATCCGTCACCTCTTCCCGGATATGGATTATCATAAGCACAAGTCTTTTAGCGGGGGGCATTACTGCTTTTTGTGGCCCGATTGGATTCATAGGTATTGCAGTGCCACATCTCACGCGCTCTCTATTCGGCACAAATGAACACCGGGTGCTGATACCCGGGACATTGCTGATGGGCGCGCTGCTCCTGCTTGTTTGTGATATTATTGCCCAGGTACCCGGGACTGCAACTACTTTACCTATTAGCGCCGTTACGTCCATGATTGGCGCCCCGGTTGTAATCTGGGTGATCATTCAACGCAAAAATTTACAGGCCTCATTTTAATGGATCCCCATAAGCCTATCATATCTACAGAGAAATTAAGTATCGGATTCTCCGGTCGGGGAAGGGAAGCCCCTAAAACGGTGGCTGCTGGTATTGATGTATCGCTGAAGAGCGGGCAGGTGGTATGTTTGTTAGGGCCCAATGGATCGGGGAAATCCACCTTAATCCGAACACTTGCCGGACTTCATCCACCGTTAAATGGTGAAATAAGTTTGCTGGGAGAGTCGATGGCTCAACTTACCAATAAAGACATTTCCAAAAAGATAAGTACCGTTCTAACGGATCAGCTTACCATAGGTAACTTGACCGTCCGGGAGCTGGTTTCTTTCGGCCGATCTCCCTATACGGGATGGTTTGGTTCTCTGGATAAGCGGGATACTCAAAAGGTGGAATGGGCCATTGAATCCACAGGTATTGCTTCTTTTGTGAACCGGGATGTACTACAGCTGAGTGATGGCGAGCGGCAAAAGGTGATGATTGCCCGTGCTTTGGCCCAGGATACCCCGGCCATGTTACTGGATGAGCCCACAGCCCATCTCGATTTGCCCAATCGGGTAAGTATTATTCGCTTGTTGAGGAAACTCTCGCATAATACTCAGAAAGCGGTACTCTTTTCGACCCATGAGTTGGACTTAGCGTTAAAGGCTGCTGATCATTTATGGCTCATTAGTCTGCAGGGAGAAGTTATTACCGGAACCCCGGAAGACCTCGTCTTGGATGGGACTTTTGAGTCGGTATTTGAAAAGGATAGCTTTGTCTTTGATCGGGCTACCGGTTCTTTTAAGCTGCACGAACCATCCAAAATGCCTATTTATTTGTATGGAAATGAAGTAGGGGTGTTCTGGACACGGAGAGCTTTGGAACGTGCGGGCTATAAAGTGAAAGAATCAAATGGGGCCGGACTGGAAGTAAAGGTGCAGCAATCTGATGATGGGTTCCAGTGGATTGTAACTGAAAAAGGAAAGGGGCACCGGAAAGATTCTGTTCAGCATTTGTTATCGCTCCTCCATGATTTATAAATCACTAGCAAGGAGTAGGTATAAGCAAAGTGATACGCATTTATTTATGGTTAAGGAAATTTTAAGATAGAAAATTAAGTTTCATTTTATCCATAAACGCCCTACTTTTCCTACGCTCTTTGAAATAGTGTGTTGGTTTCCGCCAGCTGGCGGATGAAAAGGGAATTCCGTGCTCCGTATCAAGTTTTTGAACGGAAATTCGGAAGCTGTACCCGCAACTGTAAATCCATGCAAGTGATGTCTCCAACCTTTTGCCACTGTCCGCCGAATAGCGGATGGGAAGGCCGGACATCAGGATGAGCCAGAAGACCTGCCATACAATTTCTATTTCTTGAGAAACTTTCGGGAGTTAAAGTTTCTGCGAGGACATTTTATGACCCAATTATATAAACAAATCAGTACAGCTGTTTTATTCTGTACGTTCTTATTTCTTTATCAGGCAGCCTATGGCCAGACTATAGCTGATACACTTCAATTGGAAGAAATTGAAGTAGTGGCTACCCGTATACACCAGCCTTTAATCTATCAGCCCACGAATGTAGAAGTGACTGATTCTTCGCGCCTCAGTCTTTTAAAGGGACAGTCTATAGGAGAAGTGATAGCCATGGAGTCTTCTCTGTTTATCAAAGAGTACGGGCCGGGCGGCATGTCTACGGCCTCTCAACGGGGACTTTCTTCCGAGCAGATACAGGTGCTTTGGGAAGGCGTTCCTATCAATAGTCCTACGCTTGGGCAAACAGATCTTTCGCTATTGCCCGCCAATATTTTTTCGGAGATACAATTGAGCTCGGGAACGCCAAGCACAGCTTTTGGTGGGGGAAGTTTGTCCGGCGCACTCTATTTGCGATCTGATTGGAATGCCGGGAAATATTTTTCTGCTCGTCAAAGGATTGGGTCATATGGGCAATGGCAATCCTCAATGGAAGGACACTATAGTACTCAAGAACTCCAGGTTTCGGTGCACAGCATGTACGACTACTCTGAAAATGATTTTGAGTATTATAACCGAGCCTATAACCGAACGGAAAAGAGAGAGCATAACCGCAGTAAAGGCGTTAATGTAATGGCTTCGGTAGGTAAAGAATTAAACAATGGACATTGGAAATCTGTTTTTTGGGTGGCTGACAAAGATAATCAAATTCCGGGATCTATTTTAAAAACTGACAGTAAGAGCCGTCAGGAAGATCAAGCTCTTCGCTGGTTAGGTACCTATGAACGTAAGCTTGGGAATGCAGAATTTTCGTTTAAGAACTATTTAAGTCGTGTGGAGCTGAACTATTTTGATCCGGACACAGATACCCGAAGCTTTAGTACCAATAAGCGCTGGATGGTCAGTTCCGATCTGAAATATCCTGTTGCTGAACAGTTGTTATTGAAAGGAGAGATCAGTGGAGCATTGACGGGTGTGACCTCCAATAACTATGTGACTGATAAAAGCCGTAGTCAGTTTAGCATGCTTGCCAATCCGGAAGTGATGCTGGTGGACCACAGGTTAAGGCTATATCCGGCATTGCGAATGGATGCATACAATGATTTTGGAACTGTAGTCAGCCCTTCATTGGGGATAAATTATGAGTTGTTTCCTGATAAGCTTTTTCTGCGGGGACAGCTGAGCCGGGATTTTAATCCGCCCACTTTTAACGCGTTGTACTGGGGACAAGGTGGAAACCCAAATTTGAAAGCAGAGCGAAGTAACACCGGCGAAGCAGGTATTATAATAACTCCGCGAAAATTTTTGGGTGTATCTTCCATTAGATTAACGGGCTATTACAGTAAGATCAGTAATGGCATCCGCTGGTATCCCGGGGATGATGGTATCTATACGCCATCTAATGTAGAAGAGCTAACTACAAAAGGAATAGAAGCCGAAATTGACAATAGTTATTTGATTTCCCCAGGCTGGCAATTGAATATTCAACAATCGGGTATCCTAAACCGCACAGAGATAATGACTCCTCGTTTTCCCGGTGATGAGGCTGTTGGGAGCCAGCTACGGTATACTCCGCAGTGGAAATATAACGGTACCCTCAGCTTACAAAAAGATATTTTTAAGGCTCTCATTCAGTATCGCTGGGTTGGTCGGCGATATACGACTGATACCGAAGACCTGCGTGATTCACTCGATCCTTATCAGGTATTGGATGTGAGTGTACAAACCCAAAAACAACTGCAAGCATTGGAGCTTACATTACAGGCAGGAGTTAAGAATCTCCTGGATACCAATTATGAGATTATTCAGTGGTACGCCATGCCTCAACGAAATTTTAGTTTATCATTAACAGTAACTTATCATTTATAAATTCTCGATTATGAAAATTAGATACATTCCCTTATTACTTTTGATAACAGTGACCCTGAGTTCCTGCCTGGGGGACAACGGAAATAATCCTGATCCACTTGAGCTTGCAACCGTTTATGTTAGCAATGAAGGAAATTTCAGCGATGCAAACGGCACCATTACAAGTTACGACCCCAAATCCGGAAGTACCTTGAAGGCCGCTTTTGAAGATGCTAATGGTCGGCCTCTTGCTGGTATCATTCAATCTGCTAAGATACGCGGCTCTCGAATGTATATCGTGCTCAATGAAGCTAATAAAATAGAAATCGTTGATGTAAGATCGTTGGAAAGCATTGGAACTATTGAGATGTCAACGACTCCAACAGATTTCGAGATTCTTACTGAACAGGTCGGTTATGTAAGCAATCTTTACGATGGAAGCATTTCGATAGTGGATCTGGAAAACTTTGAGGAGACAGATGAAGAACGAATTTCCGTCGGCTCCCAGCCCAGAAGCATGGTCCGAATAGGAAATTTTGTTTATGTCGCCAACAGCGGCTCCGGTGATGATCAAACTGTAACGGTCGTTAATGGAAGCAACGATACCGTCGAAGAAACTATTGAAGTAGGGGCTGGACCTACGGAGATTGCAAGAGATACTGGTAATCGCTTGTGGGTGGTGTGTAAAGGAAAAATAGCCTATGATGAAAACTGGGAGCGCGACCCGGAGAATGATATTCCCGGTAGTGTCCATATCATTGACGGTCAAACAGCTACCGTTATAGATTCTATAGAAACCGGAGGGCATCCTACGGGTATTGCCCTCAATAATAATGGAGCCGAAGCTTATTTAATAGACGAGGTGTTATCCGCGATCAATATGAATACGTTTGAAATAAAAGAGGATACCCTCATTGATCGTACTTTCAGCAGCATTGAGTATATGCCTACCGAAGGCAGACTTTATGTCGGAGACAGTAAGGGATACAGTCAGAATGGACAGGCAATTGTTTATGAACTAGACGGAACAGCGATAGATTCTTTTAGCGTAGGTATTGCACCTAAAGCATTTCACTTCATAGTGAACTAAGTATCGTAAAATTATCGGCGACAAAATGCCGAATGCTAGTATAGCAGAATAGATATAAGAGTTCCGGGGAGGGAAGCCTGCCCGGAACTCTTTATTTTTTATAGCATCCAGATTCAACACAGTCAGAAGTCATTAATAAATGGAAAAAGTGATATTTAATTGGAGTGGAGGAAAAGACTCCTCTTTGTGTTTGCTCAAACTCCTGGAAAGTGATCAGTATGATATTTGCAGGCTGTTGACTACCGTGAATCAGGAGAAAGGCCGCGTTTCCATGCATGGAATCAGGGAAGAGCTGATTCATTTACAGGCTGGGCAAATTGGCATTCCGCTTCATTGTGTAATGTTGCCCGATCAGCTTGATATGGAACAGTACGACCGTATAATGTCCGAGTCATTGCAGGCGTTTAAAAGAGAGGGAGTCCATCTTGGAGCTTTTGGAGATATCTTTTTGGAAGACCTGCGCAAATATCGCGAAAATAAGCTCAGAGAGATTAATGTGGAAGCAATTTTTCCTTTATGGAATAAAGACACTGATCGGCTGGCCCGAGAGTTCATCGACTTGGGATTCAGAGCCATAATTGTTTCTGCCGATGGTCGGAAACTTGATGCCTCATTTGTGGGCCGCGAATTTGATCATCAGTTCTTAAAAGACTTGCCGGAGGGAGTTGATCCCTGCGGAGAAAACGGGGAGTTTCATTCTTTCGTTTTTGACGGTCCGATATTTAAAGATCCCGTTTCATTTGAGAAGGGGAAGCTTGTTGAGCGAAGCTATGAAGCACCCGGTGATTCAGCCTATTCTTTTTCCAATCGACCAGCTCAAGGATCTTCTTGGTTTTTAGATTTGTTGCCGGACAACTAGTTGATAGGGGATTACAAAGCATTAGCTACCTCCCTCAAAGAGTTATCCACAATTAAAATGCGCGAGAAAATATAATTTCTTAGGAATTGGTCTATAGGTGGCTAAAAATTGTGGATAACTTCCCCATTTTGTGGAAAAGTAATTGGGTTTTTTACTTGCTCCAAAGTTGCAGTCCGTTATATTTAATTATAGAAAATGTGGAGTTATTAATTGTTTTATAAATCCCTTCTACAACGCAGGTAAGTAATAATTATTAGTCAAGTAACTGGAGAAATTATATGAAATTTACACGCTTTTATACTCAGGATGATTGGGAAACCCCATTCGGGGACATGAAATTTGAGAGCCGGAAATCGGAGATTAAAAATCCGGACGGCTCAATGGTTTTTTCGATGGATGAGCTAATTGTACCTGAAGACTGGTCGCAGGTATCAACAGATGTGATAGCTCAGAAATACTTTCGCAAAGCCGGAGTCCCCAAAAAGACTAAGAAAGTCAAGGAAAAGGGAGTACCCAAATGGTTGCAGCGTTCCGTACCTGATGAAAAGGCGATGAAAGATATTCCCGAGGA
Source organism: Fodinibius salicampi (assembly GCF_039545095.1). Classification (NCBI taxonomy): domain Bacteria; kingdom Pseudomonadati; phylum Balneolota; class Balneolia; order Balneolales; family Balneolaceae; genus Fodinibius; species Fodinibius salicampi. The sequence continues at coordinate 439,423 of NZ_BAABRS010000001.1, forward strand.
TGAGCGTTTTGGCGGAGAGGATGATAGTCGCCAGGTATTTCATCGTCTGGCGGGTTGCTGGACCTATTGGGGCTGGAAGCATGACTACTTTGATTCGGAAAAGAATGCAAAGGTATTTTATGATGAACTGTGCTATATGCTGGCAAACCAGATGGCGGCTCCAAACAGCCCGCAGTGGTTTAATACCGGCTTGCACTGGGCTTATGGCATCAACGGGCCGTCGCAGGGACACTATTATGTCGACGGGAAGTCCGGAGAGCTTAAGCGCTCGGAAGATGCCTATACCCATCCACAGCCGCATGCATGCTTTATCCAGAGCATTGATGACAACCTCGTGAATGAGGGCGGTATTATGGATCTGTGGGTACGGGAGGCCCGCCTCTTTAAATACGGATCCGGAACAGGCAGCAACTTTTCCAAAATTCGCGGTGAAGGAGAACCTCTGAGCGGCGGCGGAAAATCTTCCGGTCTGATGAGTTTTCTCAAGATTGGAGATAAGGCGGCCGGTGCTATCAAATCCGGTGGTACGACACGTCGTGCGGCCAAGATGGTAACGCTGGATCTGGATCATCCTGATATTGAAGAGTATGTAAACTGGAAGGTGCGCGAGGAGCAAAAGGTCGCTTCTATTGTAACAGGATCCAAAATCCTTGAAAAGCATCTCAAGAAAATTATTAAGCTGTGTAATAAGCCGGTGGAGATTGACGGGCGTACCTTCAACGGGGCGGTCAGCCGTGATCCTCTGAAAAACAAGGAGCTCGGAAAAGCAATTAAAGAAGCGAAGGAAGACCAGGTGCCGCTGAATTATATTGAACGCGTCGTTCAGCTGGCTGAGCAGGGCTTTACGGATCTGGAGTTTGATACATATGATACTGACTGGGATTCAGAGGCTTATCGTACGGTGAGTGGACAGAATTCCAACAATTCGGTCCGTATTCCCAATAAGTTTATGAAGGCCGTCAAAAATAATGACGAATGGAACCTGTATTGGAGGACTGAAAAACGTAATGCTGAGAAAGAGGGCAGAGAACCAGAGCCCTGCAAGAGTATGCCGGCGCGTGAACTCTGGGACGATATCGCCAATGCGGCCTGGGCATGTGCTGATCCGGGAGCGCAATACCATGATACGATTAATGAATGGCATACTTGTCCCGAGGACGGACCCATAAACGGTAGTAATCCCTGTTCGGAATATATGTTCCTGGATAATACGGCCTGTAACCTGGCTTCACTGAACCTGATGAAGTATTTTAAAACGGATCAGTGTCAGGAATTTGATGTGGAAGCGCTTCGTAATGCTTCCCGTTTGTGGACAGTTGTGCTGGAAATTTCAGTGCTGATGGCCCAGTTTCCCTCCAAAGAGATCGCAGATCTTTCTTATAAGTATCGCACGCTCGGTTTGGGTTATGCGAATATAGGCGCGGCTCTGATGGTTCAGGGCGTTCCCTATGATAGTCCCGAAGGTTGTGCGATTGCCGGTGGGCTGACTAGCATCATCCACATGAATGCTTATGCGACCAGTGCGGAGATGGCAAGTGAGTTGGGGACCTTTGAACGCTATGAAGCAAATAAAGAACACATGCTTCGTGTGGTTCGCAACCACAAGCGAGCGGCTTTCAATGTGGATCCCGATGAGTATGAAGGGCTTACCGTCAAGCCGATGGGTATTGATGCGAATGAATGTCCCGACAACCTGTTAAAAGCGGCACGGGAAGACTCCAAAAAGGCCGTAGAAATGGGTAAGGAACATGGCTACCGCAACGCCCAGGTAACGGTTATTGCACCGACCGGAACGATCGGTCTGGTTATGGACTGCGATACTACCGGCATTGAGCCCGACTTTGCCCTGGTGAAGTTTAAGAAACTGGCCGGCGGCGGACACTTTAAGATTATAAATCAATGCGTGCCCAAGGCGTTAGAGAACTTGGGTTACAGTCCCAAAGAGCGTAAGGAAATCATTAATTATGCAAAAGGATACGGCACGCTGGACGGTTGTCCGCATATTAATGAGGAGAGCCTGCGCGAGAAAGGCTTTGGTGATAAACAACTTGAAGCCATTGAGGAAGCGCTGCCCAGTAGTTTTGAAGTGAAATTCGCTTTTAACCAATGGACGCTCGGCGAGGATTTCTGCAAGGAAGAGCTCGGACTTACAGATGAGCAGCTTGCTAATCCGCAATTTGATATACTCAAGCATCTCGGGTTCACCAACGAGGAGATCAGGGAAGCTAATAATTATGTGTGTGGAACCATGACCGTAGAGGGCGCTCCGCATCTGAAAGATGAGCACCTGCCGGTCTTTGACTGTGCTAATCGATGTGGACGTATCGGAACACGGTACATCAAACCCGGCGGACATATCCGCATGATGGCTGCTGCACAACCGTTTATTTCCGGCGCTATTTCAAAAACGATCAACCTGCCGAACGAGGCCACCGTAGAAGACTTCAAGGATGCCTATATGGATTCCTGGGAGCTGATGCTCAAAGCCAATGCGCTTTATCGCGATGGATCAAAGCTGAGTCAGCCGCTGAATAGTCTCAGCGATGTCTTTGAAGACCTCGACGAAGAAGATCTGGATGAGGAGACCGCGGAAGCTCAGAATAAGGTAGTTGAAACGGCTGAGAAGATTATCCATAAGTATGTGGCTGATCGTCAGCGCCTGCCTAACCGTCGAAGCGGTTATACGCAGAAGGTGAAGATCGGCGGACAGAGTGTCTACCTGAGAACGGGTGAGTACGAAAACGGACAGCTAGGTGAAATCTTTATAGATATGCACCGCGAAGGCGCCGCTTTCCGAAGCCTGACCAACTGCTTTGCTATTGCAATTTCACTTGGACTGCAGCACGGGGTACCACTCGAAGAATTTGTGGATGCCTTTACCTTTACCAAGTTTGAGCCCAGCGGAACCGTTAATGGAAGTCCGCATGTTAAGATGACGACCTCTGTTATCGACTATATCTTCCGCGAGCTGGCTGTAACCTATCTCGGTCGGGATGATTTGGCTCATGTTCCTGCAGAAGATGTGATGTCGCGAAAAATGCGGCCTTCGGAAGAAGCCGAACAGGCCCGTGAAAAGGCCAAGCGCGTAGATCCAAAGCAGGCCCCTGGTACCGATGATGATAATGGTGAATCTGAGGAGCCAGAAACGGTGGTGCAATCACAACCGACGAAAAAGGCCCAGACTGCCGCAGATGACAACAGTTACCAGAGCGATTACGAGAAGGCGAAAGAACTGGGTTATACCGGCGACTCTTGCCCCGAATGCGGAAGTATGACGATGGTGCGCAACGGCACCTGTCAGAAGTGTATTACTTGCGGGTCGACTACCGGTTGCTCGTAAATAAAATTAATCATGGCGAGCCTTTTAAACTTGCCGTGTTCTGATACTTAACTTAATTACAAAAGCCCCGACAGATATATGCTGTCGGGGCTTTTATCATAGTTTAATTTTTAAAAAAAGACTTATTACAATGGCACCTTTTGGCGGGATGGAAATTATAACAATGTTACTCATCTTCTTATCACCGTGGCTAATTGTGATCGGTTATTTTCTTTGGATTGGAGCCAAGATCAGCCGTATTGCAAAAGCCCAGGAAGATCATAGCAAGCATTTGGAAGAGATTATTTCATTGCTTAAAGAGGAAAAGTTGTATTAACAAATGCCCCTATACTCAAGGTGTTCCTTTAATTTACCCGGCAACAAATAATGATACCGGTAGCCCATGCTAAGCGGCATACATTGAGATGTGAGTATTCATTAAGTGTCTTCAAAAGTTTTTTCACCTTTTTTTCATGTCCCTCGGGCCAGTTTTGCTGGGGACTCATATCATCGATTATGTAGAATCCTCCAACGTTAAGCAGATCCAGGGTTTCATCCAGCAAACTATACTTACCCGGCCAGGCATCCGCGAAAATCAGATCATAATAATTGGGCTGTGCCTGCCTGATAAAATCTCCTCCATCACAGTTGTGAAATGTAAGGCGTTTATCATGCCCAAGATGTCGCCGGGCAATTTCAAGGACTGTATTATCATTATCAACTGAGTCGAGCAGCGAAGACGGATGCATGCCGGAGAGAAGCCAGGCTGTCGAAAGCCCCGTCCCGGTTCCCAATTCAAGGAAACGTCCACCGGGTTTGGAGCTAACGAGTGTACGCAACAGTGATCCTGTTTTACGTTCAGAAGGCATCGTAAAGTCACTCTTTTTAGTATCCTGTTCAATGGACTTGAGGGCCTCTGGAATTTGTTGGAATGCAGTATCTTTCATAATGTAGCTGTTAATTAAGTGCTAGCTGATGGAACATAATCCTTGTTGCTACCGCGAAGTACCCAATATCTCTATCCCGATATAGGGTACTTCGGGGTAGGGAAGTTATCTATATCAGGGAAGGACCCAGCAGAAATACTATTCGGTGCCTGAGTAGATGGTAGCGATGAAGTAGATCTGACCCATTTAGAATTGTTGCAATACTATATCTTCAAACACGGCTAGTATCAGAGACTTGCCGAATTTTATATGACCTTTAATAATTACTAACCAATCCAGGGGTAATTATCCCAGTTCGGCTTTCGTTTTTCCAAAAAGGCATCGCGTCCTTCTTCAGCTTCATCCGTCATGTAAGCCAGTCGTGTAGCTTCGCCGGAAAATACCTGTTGGCCTACCATGCCGTCATCCACTAAATTGAAGGCGTATTTGATCATTCGTATTGCAGTGGGACTTTTTTCCAGGATCTCCTGCGCCCACTGATAAGCCGTTTCTTCCAGTTCTTCATGGGGAACGACTTCGTTTACCATGCCCATATCAAAAGCTTCCTGGGCAGAGTAGTTACGCCCCAAAAAGAATATTTCCCGTGCCTTTTTCTGCCCTATTTGCCGCGCGAGCAGGGCAGAGCCATACCCACCGTCGAAGCTAGCTACGTCGGCATCGGTTTGTTTGAAAATAGCGTGTTCTTTACTGGCCAGCGTTAAGTCACAAACTACGTGGAGACTATGTCCGCCGCCGACCGCCCAGCCGGGAACTACGGCAATCACCACCTTGCCCATAAAGCGGATAAGCCGTTGCAGATCAAGCACATTGAGGCGCGGCGTTCCGGCATCATCCTTGTAGCCGGCTTTCCCGCGTACGTTCTGGTCGCCGCCGGAGCAAAACGCCCATTTTCCGTCTTTGGGAGAAGGCCCTTCGCCGGTAAGTAAAACCACGCCTATATTTTGATCTTCTCGCACATTCAGAAAGGCCTCCTGTAGTTCAAAGAGCGTTTTGGGACGGAAGGCATTGCGGATTTCAGGTCGGTTAATAGCGATGCGTGCCACGCCGTTCGATTTTTTAAAAGTGATGTCGTCGTATTTTTTAACCGTTGTCCAGTTCATAATTATTCGTGAGTTAGTCTAAAGTAAATTTATTGATAAATTGATTTATGGTATCCGCAAACTGTGTGGGATTATCCAGGTGGACCCTATGACCGGCTTTGATGGATTGAAACGTAGTATTGGGAAATTGTTTCTCCAAATAGCGGTTTATGCGCTGGTATTTCTTATCCGCTGTACCAGCTATTAAAAGAACCGGTAAATCCAGTTGTTTGATATCACTGCAGGCCGGAGTCATTGATCCGGTACCAAATCCTCGTAAGGAAGCTGCCAGACTGGTGGGCGATTGGGCCAACTGAATCTGGTGATACTCCTGCATTAACGATTTATTAACAGACACAGGAGACTTAAACAAATCTAACTCTTTCCATCTGGATATAAAATGCTGGAAATCGGTTTCAATTTGATTCGCTCTTTTGTTGTCGGTCTTTATTCGCTCCTTACGTTTCGCTGGATCAGTGATTCCACAGGTAGTGCTTTCCAATATCAGCCCTTCAAACTCCCCGGATGTATGGAGTGCCGTTTTCAACGCCAGTCTTCCGCCCATGCTATAGCCGTGGATATATAATTTTTCTACCTCAAGGTGATTTATGAAAGCTTTAATGTCGGCTATTTGGTGTTGCTCATCATAGCGATATTCGGATGCAGGTTTGGATGATTCTCCATAGCCGAGCAGATCAAGAGTTACGGGATTACAAAAACTACGCAGATCGTCCATCAGATGATTGAACACACGATGATCGCCCATAAAGCCATGGAGCATCAGCAGGAAGGGGAGCCCTGCTTTTTGCTGATGGATGCAATAGGTATAATTTTGCTGATTGAGTTCAATGGTTTCCATAACTAGAAATTCCAAAGTTTCTTGCGGAGCGCCATGGAAGCATCCGAATTCGTACGGCATTCGATAACCGAGAGACGAGGGTGCCGCTCTTGCCATTTCTGGAGATCAAATTCCCATAAGGCTGAAAGATCAGCAATCTGGTGGTAGTCAATACCGTAGGATTGTACCAATTGCTGGATATCAGCAGATTGCGGCGTTTCGAAATACTCTTCAAAATAGTCTTTATGCTTTTTGATCGGAAGCATCCGGAAAATGGAACCTCCACTATTATTGACCACAACAATAGTTAGGTTTTGGGTTACCATTTTATGGTTCAGCAGGGCATTTGTATCGTGCAGGAATGCCAGGTCACCAATAAAAAGGATTCCCGGTTTTTGAAGGCCGGCACTCAGGCCAATGGTGGTGGAGATCACTCCGTCAATGCCGCTGGCGCCCCGGTTCAGAAATAGCGGGTGCCGGTTGACATTCCGGCCAAAAAGTTGGATATCCCGCGCGGGAAATGAGTTGGATACGGCAATGAAATACTCATCTCCGCATTGAGGAAGCAACTGATGAAACAGGTGTCCATCAGTTAGTTCTGCTGTTTCATTAATATTCTTTTTAAGGTAATTTCTAAAACTGTAATCTGTTTTTTTCCACTGATTAATCCACTCTTTGTTATCCGAATGATTTACTTGCTCAATAGCAATGGGGCGACCTAGCCAGGGGAGATGCCTGCTTCCGGCAAAGGTGGCATCCTGCCAGTCAGTGGTACTTGCAAAATGGAAATGGTGATCGGTATCCCAATTTCGGAGCGCCAGTTCAACTGCTTTTGACGTAGGCTGGAAGCCAAAACGCAGTATTAAATCGGGCTGTAAATTATTCCGGACATCGGAACTCTTCAGAAATCCCGCAAAGCCATTGATAGCATAGTCAGTTTCAGCAGTTGATTCGGAAAGTACGGGACAGTCTAATTGTTCGGCCAGACTGGCAATAGATTGGGTATCATCTTCTGGAGCAAGGGGACCGATTATGATAAGTGGCCTGGAGCTGGATGCAATAGCTTTTTGAACGCCATTTGGCAAGTGATAAATCTCTTGGCGGAATTGTGTTAAGGTACTAGTGTTCACAGTTGTTTCCCGGTTTTCCTTTTCCGTTTCTTTTACAAAATCGGGTGTGGGTTCGAGGGGTTTTCGGAAAGGAAAATTAAGATGTACGGGTCCCCGACGTTGCTGTGAAATACCTGCCGATTGACGGGCAAGCATTTTCAATCGTTTAAGGTCTTTTTCGTCAGCATGTGGTTCTCCCACTTCATGAAAGAAGACCGGGTAATCTCCAAACAATTTAATTTGATCGATAGCCTGGTTGGCTCCCGTTGACCGTAAATGCGGGGGACGATCAGCAGTGGCAATAATAAGTGGAACACCCGATTGGCGGGCTTCTATAACAGCCGGGTAATAATTAGATGCGGCGGTTCCGGAAGTACAAACAAGTATCGCAGGTTTGCCCGTGGCCTTTCCTATGCCCAAAGCAGTAAAGGCTGCCGATCGTTCATCCAAAATAATATGTTTTTGCAGCTTTGGATGAGCCGCTGCAGCCATGGTAAGGGGAGTGGACCGTGAACCCGGGGAAATAACCACATGACGAACCCCGGATGTCAACAGGCTGCGAATAAAAATCGTAGCCCAGTAAAACGAAATGTTTCTTGTTTCCAGATCAGTCATATTCAAAAGCCGAGAGCATGGGTCTCAATTTCAAATTGGTTTCTTCCCATTCCGATTGGGCGTCAGAGTCTGCAACAATTCCGCATCCTGCAAAAAAGTGCGCATGGGTGCCGTTTAAAAGTCCACTTCGGATGGCTACAGCAAATTCTCCGTTACCGCTGCCGTTAAGCCAGCCTATGGGACCAGCATACCATCCCCTGTCAAAATTTTCAAACTCTTTTATATGAGGAGCGGCCTCTTCCCAGGGATAGCCGCCAACGGCTGGTGTAGGATGGAGTTGTTGCAGCACCGACATAACATTAACATCAGGCTTGAGGTCAGCACGTATGGGAGTATATAGGTGTTGCACATTGGAAAGCTTTTTAACTTTGGGTTGCTCCTCCCTGTAAACAGTATGTGCCAGGGATTTGAGTCGTTGTTCTATATCGCGTACTACAAATTGGTGTTCCTTCTGGTTCTTTGAACTAAAAGAGAGATTCTGTGCCAAAGCTGAATCCTCTTCGGGGGTTTGTCCCCGCTGTATACTTCCCGCCAAGGCTTCGGTAAAAAGTTTGCCGTCTTTAAAAGAGGCCAATTTTTCTGGGGTAGCTCCCAAAAAAGTGTGATCTTCATCTTGGCGAACAAGAAAGCAGCTGCAATTGGGATATTGCTCTCTTAGCCGGGAAATGAATCTGACGGCCGATTGTTTCGATTCGTAGGGCACGGAAATCTGTCGGGCAAGTACGATTTTTTGGAACTTCTGTTCATCAATAAAATCGACGGATCGATTTACGGAAGTTTCCCACTCCTTGTAATTGGGGCTTGATTCCGGGAAGGAACGGTTATTTTTATATTCTGAGTCTCTCGGACTGTTGTTTTCTGAATTGAAAGACTGCTTTTTGTCCGGTACGTTCTCAATCCGCCGGATAACTTCTTGATGCAGTTCATCAGGGTTGTCAAATGTATCCAAGTGAAAGGTCAGTGTCAGAAGAGTATGCTCAGAATCTTGCACTATCAGCCATTTGGGTACCACTAGGGATGCAGCTTCAAAAGAGTCCCATAGCGGTTGCTGCATTTCATCAAAAAAAGAGAATCCCCCTAAAAACATGAGTCCCGCGCAGGGATGAGAAAGAGCTGAAAAAGTTGCAGTAGAAGATATAACTTCCTGTTGCTGTTCCTGAATATCTGAAAACCGGTCGGTGCCCGCAGACGAAAGTTTTATAAGGCTTTCCCCGGCAACAATTGAAAATTGTTTTGAAGGTTGTTCCCAATAATAGCAGAAACCTTCTTGTTTATATACCGAAGACAGGAGGGAAAGGGGATCGGTATTGTCAACAGGAAAAGTAAATACAGCTTGTTGTATACTCGGCTGTTGAAATAAATCTTTAATAAATTCTTTCAGGTGTTGATCGGCCTTTTGTGCCGAATCTAACGCCAAAACGGGTATGGTTGATTTTAAATCGGTATCCATAAAGATTACAACTGAAGAATAACTTTCAGAACTTTCAATAAAAATTGAAAATAACTTATTCTTCCGTAAATGTCATCCTTATTTAGCAGAGAAGTGTCTCAACGAATAAAACAATTACTGGATAGCCAATAATCGGTAAGTTTAAAACTATTTGGCCTCGTCTGCCTCGTTCGATTCAAATGGATTGTAAATGCCGTATTCTGAGGGATCATATTCGGCCAATGCAAAAAAATGTTTCCATGCTTCTTTGCTGTTGCCATTTTCGTCAACCCAGTTAGGGTGACTCTGTTTGATGAGACCAACGGCACGCTTGGCGTATTCAATGCGTTCCTCCTCATCTTTAATGCGTGGGAGGGAGGCGATCATGCGATCCAGATTTGAACCGCAATCAAAATCTTTAGGTTTCTTTTGTTCTATAAACATGCTTTAAGGATAAAATCTATTTTTTGTTTGCAAAGAAGATAAGACGCTTGGCCATCGAAATAAAGAGGAATTCGGTGGATTTCCACAAAATCCCTATATTATGGAATAATTTCCTAAATAAATTGAACATTAATTTAAGCTCAGAAATTGTCGGATGTACTATAACTCAATACTGGAAACAATCGGTAATACGCCCTTAATAAAGCTGAATAATCTAGCTGATGATCTTCAGGGGACGGTTCTTGTTAAAGTTGAATACTTTAATCCGGGCCATAGTGTAAAGGATCGTATCGGATTAAAAATGATTGAGGATGCAGAAAAAGAAGGATTGATCGAGCCTGGCGGGACCATTATTGAAGGTACTTCCGGCAATACCGGAATGGGATTAGCATTAGCTGCCGTAATCAAAGGATATGACTGCATTTTTACAACGACCGATAAGCAAAGTAAAGCAAAACTTGATATGCTGAGGGCCTTGGGAGCTGAAGTAAAAGTATGCCCTACAGATGTAGAGCCCGATGACCCCCGGAGTTACTATTCCGTAGCAAAAAGGCTAAGCGAAGAGATACCAAATTCCTATTATCCCAACCAGTACGATAATCCCAGCAATACCCAGGCTCATTATGAGACAACAGGTCCTGAAATATGGGAGCAAACAGAGGGAAATGTAACCCATTATGTTGCAGGTATGGGTACCGGAGGAACGATTTCTGGCACTTCAAAGTATCTGAAGGAGCAAAACGAAGATATCCAAACGATAGGGGTAGACAGTAAAGGATCGGTTTATAAAAAGTATTTTGAAACAGGCGAATTCGATAAAGATGAGATTCATCCCTATCTGACTGAGGGAATTGGAGAAGATATTATTCCCGAAAACATGGATTTTGATCTTATTGATGCAGTTATGCAGGTAAATGATGAAAATGCATTTATTACGACCCGCAAGCTGGCACAAGAAGAAGGCTTGTTTGTGGGGGGATCCTGCGGCGCAGCGGTCTATGGAGCCTTAGAATATGCCCGTTCCGGAGATTTTGGTGAAGATGATTTGATGGTGATTATATTACCCGACAGCGGAACCCGGTATGTATCTAAAATATTTAACGACAAGTGGATGCAAGAAAAAGGGTTTCTGGATTAAATTACCATATCCAAAATCTATGCGCTTTATTACCCACAGTATTTTGTTGATGGGGATTGGGCTCTTATTTGGGGTTTCAAATATTAATGTCCAAAATTTTGAGCGCAGTGTAGCTGTTCTTGAAATAAATAACGAGCAAACCGGCAACCCGGATCTAGCCAAGACATTATCTGTCAGGTATATGGCGGAGGTTGCCGGTGTTCCGTTTGAGATAACTCAAAATTTTGAACGAGCTATTGAGCACTCAGTGCTTATTGCCACGGAGGGATTTAATGAAACAAACCTTTCCAACGTAGAACGGGATATACTTAGAAATTATGTCGATAATGGAGGAGTGTTAATATCACCTAATTTTAAGGATTCCAATCTTTTTGATGTCTTTGGGATTCATAATGAAGAATATTCGCGAAGCCGAAAGTCGATCACTTTTGAGGTAGATGAGTTTGATCAGATTTATCAGCTATTTAATGAGCCACGGGAAGAACAAGTTCCTTTGGGAAGCCAATCTACTGAAAATGTGATTTTAAGCAGGGCCTATTTTCAGGACGGCGCTGAAATTTTGGCAACGTTTGATGATGGCAATCCTGCTATAACCCGCAATAGTTATGGAGAGGGCTATGCATATGCTATTGGTATTTCTTTTCGAGATGTTATTGTAAGGAATCAGCTGGGGCTGGATTTTTCGGCCAACAGGGATTACTCTAATGCTTTTGAGCCTGGAGCTGATGTCTATTCGCTTATGTTACGAGGTATATTTGCAGAACACATTCCCTTTTTGGTTTGGAAACATACTTCTCCCTCAAATACCAGTTCCTCTGTAATTCTCACGCATGATGTGGATAGCGAAAGCAGTATGAAGGTTATGAATCGATTCGCCGAATTTCAAAACGGTCGCGGGATAACTGCCACTTATTTTATCACTACGCATTATATTCATGATGCTCTTGACGGTGACTATTACACTGCATACAGAGATTCTATTGCAAAGCTTGACGAACAAGGGCAGAACATTGGAAGCCATGCTGTAGGTCATTTTCCAGATTTCGATAATCTCCCCGTTGGCAATCTGGGCGAAACTAAATCAAGCTATAATCCTACACACAGTAATGGAGAAACACAGGGCGCCACATTAGCCGGAGAGCTGGAGGTTTCGAAAAATCTTTTAAGTCAGGATGCATCTCAGGATCAGAAAATCCAATCATTTCGGGCACCTCACCTGTTGTTCCACGACAAGTTGATTAATATGCTTGATACCCTGGATTATAAATATAACTCAACCTTTTCGGCTAACAACATTATGACCTCTTTTCCCTATTACAGTTTGAAGGACCGGTCTTTTTCCGGGGAGGAGACGGGATTACTTGAAATACCGCTTACTATTTCTGATGTGATTGACGGGGAATTTGACGGGAATAATTATGAAGAGGTAGTGAGTTTATGGTTAGAAGTAACAAAAAAATATGATGCAAATTCCTCACCGACTGTTTTATTAATACATCCAAACAGGGATTATAAATTGAGGGCTTTAAAGAATTATTTGGATCGCTTACCTCCGGATATGGGTATTGAATCCATTGAGTCGTTTGGGCAATTCTGGAATCAAAGAAATAAAGTTCGTTTTGAAAGTTATTTAGAAAACAATACTCTCAATATTCACTTGTTAAACAAAGTTCCGGAATTTAATAGGATCTCATTCAAGATAGAAAATGGGATGGAGTTGGATGAAGTACACGTGTACGATACAGAAGGTAGTCAGTTATCGCTTCAATCTGAGCAATCAGATAATGGCTCTCTTCTGGTTTATACAATGCAAGAATCAGATGAGACCTCCGAATCCGATAGCTTACCAAAGCCGGTTGTTTTATACCCAAATTATCCCAATCCTTTTAGTGGCACAACCACAATACCTTATGACTTAAAAGAAGATTCGAATGTTACTTTGGAAATATATACCATACTGGGAGAGAAAATAGTGGTATTAGTTGATGAAGATCGGGAAAAAGGACCTCATTGGGTAGATTTTAATGCAGAAAATCTTTCAAGTGGCATATATTTATATAAGCTTAAGGTAAATTCATACGTAGGAACTGGAAAGCTAACTTTAATTAAATAGAAATTGATATGTCTGACAAAAGCAGTAACCTGAAAAAAGGTCAGATAGAAATAGAATTGCCCGACGAAGAGGCAAGTGGAACGTATTCCAACTTAGTTATGATATCACACTCTGCCTCTGAATTTATTTTGGACTTTATCTCCGTAATGCCCGGACGCCCGAAGGCAAAAGTGGTAAAGCGAATGGTCCTCACTCCGGATCATGCAAAACGTCTGGTCAATGCGTTATCTGAAAACATTAAGCGGTTCGAAAGCGAAAACGGGACGATATCAAATGATGATCAGATTGATGTACCCTTTAATTACCGGGGACCGACACCTGAAGCATAGCCTATTGAAGACATCATGCTAGATTTTTTAAAACAGCTTTTTAATAAGAAGGAGCGGGATTTAACCTTTGTATTATTTGATGACCGCGAGCCTGATCCTTCCTCCAGCTATCGTTTTAAACCGGTTAAGATATTCTATCTTATCGGTGGAATGTTATTAACAGTAGCCGTAGGGGTATTTCTGCTGCTAAAGTTTACCCCGATAGCTGGTTTGTTTTTTTCCCAGACTGAAAAGGAGTTACGAACACAGGCTATTGAAATTGCCCAACAAGTTCAGATGCTCCAGGATTCTTTGGAGGTACGTAACGAGCAGCTTCTCCAGTTAAAAGAGGTGATAGCAGAAGGACAGGATACGGTCTTTGCCGTGAACCAATCACGGAGCGAAGCAGAAATTCCAGAAAATGAAAAAAGTTCGGAACTTTCAAACTTTTCGCAAGTACACACTATGCAGGATACCTTATTGGCAAAGAACGAAGTTGTTCTTTCCGATATATTTGAGAATAAACCGGAATTTCCAGTTGGCTATCCGTTGGAAGGAACCATCACACGAGAATATGATCCTGGAAAAGGTCATTTCGGTATAGATATTGCTACCCGAGAGGGTAGTGCATTCGCAGCAATTGCAGACGGTGCTGTTATCAATCAAAGTTGGACTTTAAATTACGGATGGGTATTATACATACAACATAGTAATGATATAGTTACCGTCTACAAGCACGCTGCAAGTGTTTCTAAATCTATAGGTGATATTGTTTTAAAAGGTGATGTGCTTGGCACTGCCGGGAATGTCGGTATTATAAGTTCGGGTCCTCATTTACATATAGAAATCTGGAAAAATGGTGTTCCTCAGAATCCTAATTCTTATCTCATAAATTTGTAAACAGCTTTATGTTTAATAAAAAGAACGACAATCAAAATAATATGAGTTCTAATAACAACAAACCCAATAGTCCCTCAGTTAATATGATTAGTGAAGGCACAACATTAGAAGGTACGCTTAAAACTAAAAGTGACGTCCGTGTTGCCGGTACCGTAGACGGAGAGGTTAATGCGAAAGGAAAAGTCATTATCTCTTCAACGGGCAATATTAAAGGAAATATTGAAGCAGTTGATGCGGATATTGCCGGCCATGTGGATGGTAAAATAAAAGTTACCAATAAACTTGTTTTACGAGATTCGGCCGAGATTGAAGGTGATATCTATACTGAAACACTATTAGTAGAAGAGGGTGCCCAAATAAATGGTGAATTCCATATGACCCAAGAAGGCAGCAGTAGTGGTAGCAATAGTAAGAAATCTACGATAAATGGCCTGACGGGAACAAAGTCAAAAACGAATTCAAAAGATAAAAAAGAAGACAAGGATAAGGAGACTAAAACTCAAAAGAAGTAATTATCTCCCATATTGAGCAAACAAAATTTTCTTGCCGAGTATATTAGGTATGTCTCTTTGGGGATAGAGATAGCCGGGGCCCTTGCTATACCTATATTAATTGGATATTGGCTCGACAGTTATTTTGATTTGGCTCCCTGGCTTTTGCTGACTGGCTGTTTGGTGGGCATTTTAAATATTTTTGTGATGATTTTTAAGCTTAACAGGCATTTTAATCAGAAGTCTTAACGTGTAGCGTTGGCTGGAAAAACTTTTCGCAGGGTCTTTGTTCTATTCTTATGGGTGAGCCTGTTTATCTTAGTTTGTATTGCTCTGCTCTCATATTTCCTTTTTTATCCTGCCTTTTGGATGATAGTAGGAGCGAATGTACTTAGTTTCATTTTTGTCGGATCAAATTTCATTATTGTTAAGAACTTCAGGAGAAAGCCCCATAAAGTATTTTACCGACATTTCCTTATTGTTTTGTCCCTCCGCTTTATTATAGTGCTGGTAGGATTAATCCTTATTTTACAGACTATAAAATTTCATCAAATTTCCTTTACAGTTAGTTTTATAATTTCTTATATTCTCCATTCTGTAATTGAGATTTTTTCAATCAACAAAATACTGCAAACTGACAATTAAAAAGTAAATGCTACAGGCCTTTCGCCGCGTACTCGTTACCTTATTGATTTTCTTATTTGTTGCTTCTTCTGTAAAAGCCGCACAGGCAGATGAGGAGGATTCAGGTTCTGTTATTGATGTTATGGGAAAGGTGGTTGATCATCATTATTTTGCTTTGCCCGGATATGAGTTGCAGTTACCTCGTATTATGTTAGTGGACGGAGAGTGGCATTTTTATTCAAGTACCGGGGCGGCTCTTAATTCGGGAGATTTTGTTGAAGAAAATGGAGTACTGGTTCCATCCAATGGGAACGAAGTTACATTGGATATGTCAATCACTTCTCATTTAGTTTATGTATGGATTGGTATCGGACTGACTCTCTGGTTGACTATTGCTATGGCTCGTCGGTATAAAAGGGGACAGGGACGAAAGACAGAGCCAAAAGGCTGGTTTCAAAATCTATTTGAGGTTGTATTTGTATTTGTTCAGGATGATATAGCGAAGCAAAATATTTCCAATGATAAATATCGAAAATTTGTTCCTTATCTATTTGCCGTTTTTGTAGCCATCACTTTTATGAATCTTTTCGGGCTCTTACCGTGGGGAGTTACGGCAACGGCTGATATAACGGTTACGGCTATTTTGGCATTTATTACTTTTGTATTAACACAGTGGAATGGCTCGAAGGACCACTGGGAGCATGTCTTTTGGTTTCCCGGAGTTCATCCTCTGATGCGTATTATTTTAACTCCTATTGAGATTATCGGTCTTTTTACCAAGCCTTTCGCCCTGGCCGTACGTCTGTTTGCAAACATGCTTTCTGGTAAGATTATGATTATTTGTATTCTGGGGCTGATCTTCATCTTTGCTGATATCTTTGGTTCAATTGCAGGAATAGGAGTTAGTTTCTTGTCTGTACCACTGACAGCGGTATTGTATATACTGAAGGCATTTGTCGGGATTTTACAAGCTTATATTTTCACACTGCTTTCCGCCGTGTTTATTGGGATGGCAGCAGCAGAGCACGAGCACCATGAGGAAGGAATTGAGGCTCATGCTTAATATTTTTCACTCATACATACTTATTAATTCAAATAACAACTAAACATAACAGGTAAATACTATGGGTTTATTAGCAGCAGGAATCGGAGCAGGAATTGTAGCAGTTGGTGCAGGAATAGGTATCGGTATGATCGGCAAGGGTGCTACGGAAAGTATTGCTCGTCAACCTGAAGCATCCGGAGATATTCGTGGAGCCATGATTTTGACTGCAGCTCTTATTGAGGGTGTAGCTCTGATCGGTGCTATTGTTTGTATCCTTCTTGCACTCCAAGTATAAATGATAATAATTATTATATAATCATCGAATCATGATGCTATTATTGGCAGGTGGAGGTGGAATCCTCTCATTTAACGGGGGGTTCGCTATATGGGTACTTATAAGTATGATCATCTTTCTATGGATCATGGGTAAGTATGCCGTTCCTCTTATTATGGATGCTCTGCAGGAACGTGAAGAACGGATTAAAGATTCATTGGAATCTGCTGAGAAGGCACTTAACCGTGCCGAGCAAATTTCAAAGGATAATGAGAAAGCTCTTCGGGAAGCGGAAAAGAAGGCTCAGGAGATTCGTAAAGAGGCAATACAAGAAGCTGAGATGCTTCGTGCTGAACGAATTGAAAAGTCTAAGAAAGAGGCAGAAGAGATGATTGCCCAGGCTAAAAAAACCATTGAGCAAGAAAAGGAACGTGCGCTCATGGAACTTCGGGATGAAGTTGTTCACCTGGCCGTGCAGTCGGCATCTAAAATTATTGATGCAGAGCTTGACGAAAAGAAAAATAGCAAGCTCGTGGAGAGCTTTATCAAAGATATCTCTAAAAATTAAGGTATATGCATACAACCAAAGCAGCCACAAGATATGCAACGGCCCTCTTGGGGGTAGCCAACGAACGAAATGAACTGGAAGAAATACTTGAAGATATCCGGTTCATTCATAATACGTTAAATGATTCTAGTGAATTGGTTACTTTTTTGAAGAGTCCCGTTATTAAGTTTGATGACAAAACGGCTGTATTGGATAAGCTTTTTTTTGATGAGATCCGGGAGGCTACAAAGCTTTTTTTAAAGCTTTTATCGCGTAAAGATCGTATTAATCTGCTGGATCAGATTACCACTGCCTTTATAGCTCAATATAAAAAACAGGTCGGCATTATTACGGTTAATGTGTATGTGGCCGAAGAGCTGGCAGATGAACAACGGGAGTTGTTGCATCAGAAGCTAGAGGAAAAAACCCAGAAGAAAGTAGAGATGGATATCAGCCTGGATAAATCATTGAAAGGAGGAATGGCTATCCGAATCGATGACACAGTAATTGATGGTACGGTTAAACATCAATTGGAACAGCTGGAAGAATCACTGCTTTCATCTACTGTAGAATAGAAATCAAATACGTTTTAAATTACAATATAAGCAATGAGTCAAGTAAGACCAGACGAAGTATCAGCAATATTACGCAAGCAATTATCCGGTTTTGAAAGCGAAGCGGATGTCTATGATGTTGGAACTGTTCTCGAAGTAGGGGATGGTATTGCCCGCGTCTATGGCTTGTCCAAAGTACAGGCCGGAGAACTTGTCGATCTTCCTGATTCTAAAGATGAAGATGGAAATACCGTTCGAGGCATGGTTTTAAACCTCGAGGAAGACAATGTGGGAATTGTACTTTTTGGTCCTACTAGTGCTGTGGAAGAAGGCGCCACCGTGAAGCGGACCAAGGATATTGCTTCTATTAATGTGGGGGATGGTCTTTTAGGGCGCGTTATTGATCCACTGGGACGTCCCCTTGATGGAAAAGGACCTATCTCCGGAGATACTATTCGTGTCCCTCTTGAACGAAAAGCTCCGGGTGTTATTTACCGAGAACCGGTTAAGGAACCCTTGCAGACTGGAATTAAAGCTATTGACTCACTTATCCCAATTGGACGGGGCCAGCGTGAGCTGATTATTGGTGACCGCCAGACCGGAAAAACTTCGGTAGCTATTGACACCATTATAAATCAGAAACAAACACAGGATACGGAAAAACCGGTACATTGTATTTACGTAGCGGTTGGACAAAAAGGATCTACGGTTGCAGGAATTGCTAAAGCTCTTGAAGATCATGATGCCATAGACTATTCCACTATTGTTTCTGCACCCGCCAGTTCCACGGCTCCCATGCGATATATCGCTCCATTTGCAGGAGCAGCAATTGGGGAGTACTTCCGTGATACAGGCCGGCATGCACTAGTCATTTTCGATGATCTTTCGAAACAGGCCGTTGCTTACCGGGAGCTTTCACTACTGTTGAAACGACCGCCTGGACGGGAAGCTTATCCTGGTGACGTTTTTTATCTGCACAGCCGGCTTTTGGAGCGTGCTGCTAAAATAATTGATGATGATAAGATTGCCCGGCAAATGAATAATATTCCGGAGCAATTAAGGCCGAAAGTTAAAGGCGGTGGATCTCTGACTGCTTTGCCGATTATTGAAACACAGGCTGGCGATGTTTCTGCGTATATTCCGACTAACGTTATTTCTATTACAGACGGACAGATATTTCTTGATACGGATCTGTTTAACTCCGGTGTCCGTCCCGCTATTGATGTAGGGACCTCGGTATCTCGTGTAGGTGGTTCTGCTCAGGTTAAATCCATGAAAGACCTCTCGGGTACTATGAAGCTGGACTTGGCCCAATATCGTGAGCTTGAGGCATTTGCTAAGTTTGGATCTGATCTTGATCCTGCCACTCAGCGACAATTGAAGCGTGGAGAGCGAACGGTTGAACTGTTGAAACAGGATATTTACCAGCCTCTTGCGGTGCAAGAGCAAATTGCATTGCTTAAGATAAATAGTGAAGGATTGCTGGATGAATTGGAAATTGATCAGGTTCAGGAATTTGAGGCCGAATACCTCGAGACAGTGAATGTTAAATTTGATGAAAAAATGACTGAACTGGCAGAATCCGGTAAGCTTAGTGATGAGTTTGCTGACAAGTTATTGAATACTGCTCAAACAATAATTGATCAACTTACAGCTACTGAGAACTCTTAAACATGGCGAATCTTCGCGACATACGAAACCGGATAGAATCCGTTAAAAATACGCGGCAGATTACGAAGGCCATGAAAATGGTTGCTGCCGCTAAATTGCGAAAGGCTCAAGATAGAATCATTGAGACCCGCCCCTACGCTTCTAAAATGAAGCAGATTGTAGGTCGGTTGGTTCAAAATGCTTCTGAAGATCACGAGCTTCTCAGAGAGCCGGAAAGCCGTAATGAGGTTTTGTTTATTATTATCGGTTCCGATCGGGGCTTGTGTGGTGCTTTCAATAACAATCTGTTTAAGGTTATTGGAAAAAAAATTGAGGAAGAATATGCAGAACAGAGGTCGAACGATTCCCTTTCTCTTGTTTGTATCGGACGAAAAGCAATCAAGCATTTTGGCAAGCGTAAGTATAATATTATAGCTGAATATCCTAACTTCTTTGAAGATGTTCAATTTGCCCAGGCTTCAGAAATTATGAAGTGGGTCATTAAAGAATATACGTCTGGTAAGTATGATGAAGTAAAGCTGGCTTATAATGAATTTAAATCAGTTATTGCTCAAGAGCGTATAGTCGAATCTGTTTTACCTATTGACCCGACTTCACTGATTGATGAAGAAATCAGTGATCAGCCTGAAAGAGAATATATTTATGAGCCGGATGTAGATAGTATCCTGAAAGAATTATTACCTTCCCACTTGAATTTACAGTTATGGAAGGCTATTCTTGAATCAAATGCAGCTGAGCAGGGGGCGCGAATGACCGCAATGGATAACGCTACCGAGAATGCAAACGAGTTGCAGGAAGATCTTGAACTTGAGTATAACAGGGCGCGTCAGAGTGCTATTACAACTGAAATTTCAGAAATTATTTCAGGTGCACAGGCGCTGGAGAATGCATAGATAAATTTATTGTTAAGATACTGGAGGGATGGCAGAGTGGTCGAATGCGGCGGTCTTGAAAACCGTTGAGGCCTTATGGTCTCCGGGGGTTCGAATCCCTCTCCCTCCGCTCTGATAAGGTATAGCCTCTTCCATTAGGGAGAGGCTATTTTTTATTAAATAAAAAGAGATGGACAAACGTTTATCAATCGAACTTCTCATTGAATAGATACTTCACCGCTATGAAGAAAACTACCTTTGTTTTAGTATTACTTTTATTCTTCTGTTCGTATGGAACTTTTGCTCAGGATACCGTGCGGGTATCAATGCAGGAATTTATTGAGCGGGGAATTGAAAATGCCTCACAACTTGATTATGAACAGCAAAAAATACATTTAGCCGAGAACCAGATTGACCAGGTAAATGCCAAACGTTATTTGCCTTCATTTGAATTTAGTACCCAGCATGGAGTAGTGCCGGGTGTTGTTAGTCAACGCGATGATTTGAGTGAAGATGAATATTATTTGGATCCAAATCTTAAAAATGACTGGGAAGATTGGGCGGTATTTACCCGGGCCGAAGTAAGTGCGGCGCAACCTCTTTTTACTTGGGGAGCGCTAAGTAATGCTGTAAAAGCAGCCAAATCAGCTGCAGTAGCGGCAAAAGAGCAGTTTGAACAGCAAAAATCGGATTTGGAAGTTCGTTTAATAGAGCTTTACCAAAGCCATATCTTGACAAATGAAATTATGCGATTGCTAGAGGAAGCAACTAATACTATTAAGGATATCGAGAAACAGCTTGAAGAGAAACAGGAGGAGGGAGCTGAAGATTTTGATGAATCTGATTTTTTTAAGTTTAGAATTTTTAAATCGGAATTCGCCAGTCGGGCGGCTGAAGTTCGGGAAAGCGCACAAATGACACGTCGAATATGGAACTATGTGTTACAGGCAGGAGAAGATACACTTTTTATTCCGGAGGAGTCATTTTTGGATCCTGTTACCGGGGAATTAAGGGAATTTGATTACTACCGGATGAATGCCGTTAGTAATCGTTCAGAAATAAAAGCGATCGAAGCGGGGATGAATGCGGCTGAGTATGGTTTGGAAGCTGAAAAGAGTAGAAACTATCCCGCACTGGTTCTTGGTATGTCCGGAAGTTTTGCCAATACTCCCAATCGGCCCCGCCAGAGCAATCCCTTTATCATTAACAATGCCAACTACCTTTCAGCATCATTTGGCTTAATTATACGACAGAATCTGGATTTTTTAAGTATGAATGCTAATGTAGAGCGAAGGCAGCTACAATATCGCCAGACAAAATATTTAAGGGAGGCGGCCGTTGATGGTATTGAATTAGAACTTAATGAGGCTTATAAAAATGCCTCACTTTCAAAAACTAAAGTGGAGAACACCGATGAAGCTCTTCTAATTAGCAAGAAGTGGCTTCGTCAGGAACAACTGGACTATGATTTTGACATAGGCAATACCAAAGATCTGATTGATGCCATGAAGAAAGAACTTGAACTGAGAGTACAAAAAAGGCGTGATATCTATGATTTTAATACGGATATGCTTGAATTACATCGTAAGTCCGGTTTGCCGTTAACACCAATTTTTAATAATGAAGATTAATATGAAGTTTTTTAAAAATTATTTCCGCATATCACTCATTGTATTATTAGGTATACTTTTTGTGCAACCCGTAGATGGATGGGCGCAAAGAGATGTTTCAGACATCAAACAGCTTTTCGAAGAACGGGATCGGGAAATTAAGGCCTTATTGGGGCCTAAAGGAACCGAGTATACTGATGAGCAACGGGAGAAACTCAAAAATATAATCAACGGGAATATAGATTATGGAGAAATGGCTCAATTCGCTCTGGGAGATACTTATGATGAGTTGTCCGCTGATAAACAAAATGAATTCGTCGATCTATTTTCAACGATCATTCGTGATCAGTCATTAAATAAGCTGGATATTTATCGTGCAAAAGTAACCTACGAAGATATAACGGTAGAGGGAGATAGTGCTTTTGTAAGTACTATTGCGGAAATGGATAAGGTCCGTACGCCTGTAGGTTACGAACTGGAGTATGAAGAGAAAAACGGTACGCAGCAGTGGGTGGTAACAGATATGATTATTGACGATGTATCAACAGCTGGTTCTTATCAGCGACAGTTTCAGAGAATTATTCGCAAGAAAGGGTTTGATTCACTTATGGAGACGCTCCGTAAACGGGCAGCCCGATAGGACAGAGAGGTTTTAAAATTTGACAAGAATAGTTGTATATTTAGCCCAAATTATATAAAAACTGTCTATGCTAAGGTCTGTCCAAAAGAAAAATCTAGCTCCTGAGGGGTATATATATACAACTTACGGCCATCCAAAATATCTTAAGCACGCCGTTGCTTCGGTTATTTCGCTGAGACGCTATGATGATGAGCGACCCGTTGCCCTTGTTTGTGAAGAGAAGCATAAAAGGATACTCGAAGAGCGTAATTTAAGTGGCATCTTTGATCTAATTCATATTATGTCACCGGAACATGCTTCCATCGTGGGATTTAAGCATAATATCCATGAATATATGTTCTTCGAGCGGAATATGTATTTGGACAGTGATATTATTTGGTGTAAAAACCCGGATTCTTTATGGCAGTCCTTTAAGCCCCATCCTTTTACTATCACAGGAACCCAAGTTTCAGATAATTTCTTTGGGGGACCGAAAAATATTGGGATTATAGCAGATATTATTTTACGTCGTCGCCGCCGTACGCTCAATCATTTTGGCCTGACTTATTTGAGTCGCGTCCAAACGGGTATGATCTATGCACAGGATTTTACTCTTACCAAAAAAGTATGTGATTTTGCCCAGAAAATGCTCAATCGAAAAGATGAGACTCACTTTCGAAGCAGAACATTGGAACAGGGCCGCAGTGAAGAATCTTGCGAGTGGAGTATGGCTATGGCAATGTCGAAACTGAACTTGCCGGTTTATCCCTGGCTACAGGGACATACCAGTCCACAACTGGATTATATAGGGGATTTAACCTCACATGATGATGACTTTGAATATGTAGTATGCAAATACTATTGTGATAGCTTTGTATACAATTTACGGGGATTAAAGATTAAATGGCTGAGAAGATTTCTGATAAAATTATTTTCGCTTATTCCTGGAAAAGGTGACTATTTAGAGACCACCCCTTACTGCCTGCATTTTGGATGGTATCATCAAAAAAAGCCGTTTTTTGCTTTTGCCGATAGAATGTGGAATGCCCTTAAAAAAGAGAAATTCAGCAGCCTGATAGAGGGGAAGGATCGCTTGGTAAACTACGGTTAACCTATTGATCAATATGGACCAATGTTCTTATCAGATATATGGTATCATTCTATCATTTTTTTTAATTCTTTTCCTTGCTGATGTTTGTCAAGCTCAGCAAGAGAAGGTAGAATATGGACTTGAAACATCGGCTTATCTGGGCTTATCAGAAGCACTTCCTTTTTGGCTGTATGCTAATACAGATGGAAGGGTTGATGCTTCCTCTTCTAACTTTATAAATCGATTTTATAGCACTTATTCCGTTTCTAATAGTTCAGAAGAACTTCATTTTAGGAGTGGATTCAATATGAACGGGCGGATTTCTCAGCAGACTGCACTTTTCTTTACCCAGCTTTTTGGTGAACTGCGCTACAAGGGAGTGGCTTTAAAAGGGGGGCGATATTATGATCCTATTGGGCTAAATGATCGTGAGTTATCCATGGGTTCGATGATGGTTAGTCGGAATGCCACACCTGTACCAAAAATTCGTTTGGGTACGGCAGGTTTTGCCCATATACCCGGAACCCGGGAACGTCTGGAGCTAGATGTGATGATGAGTCACGGCTGGTTTACGGATGATCGTCATATTGACGGGCCCTACCTGCACCAAAAATATTTTTATCTTAAATATAATCATCCTCGGTTTGACCTGACCGCAGGTGCTATACATAACGTCATGTGGGGAGGCACTCACCCACGGTTTGGGGAACTTCCATCGTCTTTTTCAGATTTTCTAAGAGTAGTGAGTGGCAAAGCAGCAATAGGGAATAATGCACCCGCAAATGATACTGCCAATGTCATTGGGAATTCGGTAGGAGCTTACGATTTTAAAGCCGGTATTAATTTTACCCATTTTCGCCTTAAAGTCTATCGGTTGTTCTACCTCGAGGATAAGGTTGCCTTGCGGTTTCGAAGCCCGTGGGATGGTATATGGGGCGCAGGAATAGAATTTGATGACCAGGAAGGGATTGTTACTGAACTCCTATGGGAACATATGAATACCAAACGTCAAAACTCATGGATAGGAGATCCCCCGGGAAGGTCGGGATACTATCACAATGGTGTTTATCGGTCGGGTTGGTCTTACGAGGGTAGAGTTTTAGGAAATCCATTATTATTAATTGGACCTAATGAGCACTTTGAGGGGAGGGGAGAGATATCAAATAATATGATTGTGGCCCATCATATTGGGCTACAGGGAAAGCCATCAAACCGGTTAAGTTATAAAGCCTTTTTCACCTATTCGCGCAATTATGGTACAGTCATTATGCAAGGGGAAGAGCCACCCTATACGCCATTGGAAGAATTGCGGATAGATCAATATTCAGTTCTGTTGAGTGGGTCATATAAGTTAATTCCAGAGCATAGAATTAGTGCTATTGCTGCTGTTGCTGCAGACATTGGAGAACTCTACTCAGAAAATAGGTGGGGAATGCAGGTGGGACTAAAGTTGGATTTTGGAAACTGATCGTCATTTGACGATTCCGATTTGACTGATACGTCTCAGATCAAAATTGTATTGACCGATAAGGAAAATCAGCAATATTTTTTTCGATGTATTTTTGGTCCTTATCAGGCAATAGATCAAATTTCTTAGAGCTGGACAGTTGGGCTGAAGTATTCTTCTTTTTCCATTTTTCTTCCTCTTTAATAAGTGTAGAGGCGGTTTCATGGTATGACTGAATCATCACCGGATAATAGGGAAGTCCTGTCTTTTTACAGAAAGCCTTAAGTACTACTTCAGGCTCGCTTACCAATTGTTCATAGGATATAAATAGATGCTTTTGCGAACCTAAATATTGCTTCGAATATTTTGTGCTTCTATTCCACCAGTAGACACACTTTTCGATAGATCGCTCCCCGCCCCATTGCTCAGGATGCTTTTGGGTGGCAAAGTACATGCTTGAAACAACCTCTTTCCCTTTCCTGATGATATGGATAAACCTGCTATCTGGATCAGCTTTTGATATTAGAGAAATGTAGCGCAAGTGACGGGGGGTTTTTTCCAACCAAAAAGCCGAATTTTCTTCCGCAAGGTGATTCGCTAAGCGGTCAATATTTTCCAAAATAACATTAACCCATGCAGCGGATCTGAAAATTACGGATTTTGGTTGGAATACTTGTTCTCTGTTAAGTCCCAGATCTATCATGCTTCTAAGCAAAACAGAGCGGGAGGTCGATCCATAGATTTTTAAAAATCGTAAGACTGGATTTACCGGAATAGTGTGCGACAATAGGTGTGTTTCCGGAAAAGAAATGACCTTTGGATGAGAACTTAGCATACTTTGTAATAAAGTAGTTCCAGAACGGGGGCATCCAACCAGAAATAACCTTTGCATTATTATTATTTGAGTGTTTTAGCTAATCGTGATTAAGCATGAGCTATCAGGGTTATGATAACAAGTTTGCTTATCTGCTTTACAATAATTCCAGTTGTCTGGAGTCATTTATATAGTGCTGAAATGCTTTTTCTGCTTGTGGAGGAAGAGAAAACTTCGGATGACTGAAAAGGTCTCCTTTAATTTTTTTATACCAGAGATAAAGAATTGCGTCTTTTGGGTTGTTTCGGATACGTCTTAAAAAGTGATTCTTTCCCCAGGTGTTTGATCCGTGATAGCACCGAATGCATAAGTAAGAATATTTGTCGGGAAGTTGTAAATAGCGTTTTTCCATCCACTTTTCTAAATATACCGTGTCTTCAGCTCGTTTTGTATGGGGATATTTGATGTCAAAATTTGTCCGGTGCATAATGCTTCCCGGAACCCCGTTGGGTAGATGTCCAATATAGGGCTGGTTCTTATATGGCTCTACGTTCAGATGCATTAGTGTGCCGGAAAGACAGCAGGCGTCATACCCTTTAAGGAGTGTGTTAACCTGTTTTTCAATTCGTTCGGGATGGTACCAATCATCGTCATCCCACTGGGCTATGAACTGTCCTGTTGCTTCTTTCAATGAAAGATTCCTCAGCTTGCCCAAAGTATTGTCAGGTTTGGAAGGGAGTTTTACATAGTTTAGTTGTGAAGAGGGCAGAACTTGCAATACATCATGCAGATCTTCCTCTCCATCATCTACAATGATTAATTCCCTGTTGGGGTATGTCTGCTTCCGATAGCATTCAATAGAACGTTTAACCAATTCCTTCCGGTCAGCTGTAACCATTACGCAACTGACTTTCGGTAGAGATGAATCTATAGTTTTGTTATTGTTCTTTTGCAAAGTAATTGTAATCTATTTTTTTGGTAAATAATGACTGCTATAGAAAGATTTTCTTTAATCTATTCTTTATTCATTTGAATCTTTAAAATCGGATAATGTTTCCATGTTTTTTTGAGGTTCCGGAACGACGTCACTTTGTTTAGATAGATTTGACAATCCAAAAGCTGCAACATTACCTATCTTATTCAGCGCACTTTTTGCCAGCATAATACCGGCAATTGATTCTTCGGCAACGGCCAAATCACCTGCGATGCTAATACTAATACTTGCAAAAATAAGATCGCGATTCGGCAGAAAGGGTATGCGAGAAAGAATGATTTCGATTGCTAAGTACGTAAACCATATGTACAGTGGAATATCGGGAAGTACAATTATATACATGAGCAAGTTAACGGTTTGTACCAGTAACAACCGTACCATTTGAATACCAAAAATCTGATAAGCTGTCTTTATGGGCATTGAAATGACATAGTGCCGAAATTTGACGAAAATAAAAATGATGAGTACTAAAAAGAGTCCTCCCCCTATAAAATACATTTGGTTTTGATTAGCGATCCATTCCATAATTTTTATCTGGTCAGTAAAAAGAAAAATGGAAAGCAGGGCGATTGAAAGAAGGGTAGAGGCAACAGAGGAGATTATGTTATTGTCTTTAATGATTTTAAAAATCTCCGATCCCGATAAATCGAGAGTATTTTTTGCCCAGGCAAAGAAGTAAAATTCTCCAGAATAGCCTAAGACATCCTTATTATAAACTCGTTTTACCAAAAAGACTGGAATGGACCTAAGAGAATCAAATTTCCAGGTAAGTCGATAAATAAGCACTTCAAAGAGAGGGAGCTGGAAAAAGAGAAAAAGAAAAAGAATGTAAAATAACGGTTGGCTGGGAAAGGATTGCCAAACTTTAAGCCAGCCTATTTTGTTCAGCTCATAAATCAGCCATACTAATACACCGACATTAATAAGATGCTGACTCCATTTAAGAATCAACTTGCCGCGCTCTGTTTTGAAAAACTCAGTTATTTTACCTGTTAACGAACTAAAACTCATTTTTATCAAGTATGGCTATTGCTTAATTTAGGCGGCTAAATATACAGTATATTTTCGTGAGTATTTAATTCAATAAGTATTTGACCTAATAGATAAGAATTTTTCGTAGGCAAGATTAGAGCATACTATTCGTTGATAAGAGAAATGAATATTGATAAAAATCATTTATGAGAAAAGCTACCGCTATCACTATTATCCTACTTTTAACGTTTCATTATTCAAATGCCCAGAGTAGGAGTAGTAACAGGATGTTGGAAGAAGGCCATATTCTTGAAAATTTTGAAAACGATGAAATCGGGACATTGCCACATAAGTGGTATAACCAAAAAGGGGAACAATCAGTCACTGAATTCTCCGAGGAAGAGCGGGAAAAATATAAATATGAGGTTGTAAAAGGAAGGGGGGGCAATAAGTATTTAAAATATAGCGGCCGTCGTGCAATGCATTTGAGCCTTCCATTAATTAATAAGGATCGTGAAAATATTTATGGCATTAATATTTTTGAAACGCCTATTCTTTCCTGGAAGGTACGTGCATACAAACTTCCTGAAAATGCCCGGGAAGACGATGATAGCTATAATGATTCCGTTGCAAGTATTTATGTGGCGTTTGACATGGGACGAGTGGCCTTAGTGAAAAAAGTACCCAAAACCATACGATATACCTGGAGTTCTACATTGGAAAAAGGCACAGAACTTTCTAAGTTTTTTGGTAATCAAAAAGTGGTAGTAGTAGAATCAGGAGATGAACGCACAGGAAAATGGATTACCTTTAAGCGTAATATTGTAGAAGATTATCGACGATTATTTGGTGATGACCCGCCTAAAAATCCAATAGCTATTCTCATCCTAAGTGACGGTGACAGCACTCATTCCTGGGCTGAAGCCGATTACGATGATATTAAACTATTGCCCGAGCAGACTAAATAAATATGATTAAAATGATTAACTTCATCGCTGATTTGTAAAATCTGATTTTCGACTGTTAATGGAAAAGATCCTACACTTTTTTCGTCCTCTAATAAAACTAAATTATAAGTATCCTTTTTGGATCGTTGGCATAACGGTACTGTTGGCTGCTGTATTGGGGAACTACGCCGTACAGCTCAAAATAGATACGGACCTTGCGAACCTATTGCCCAAAAGTAATCCCCATGTTAAAGCACTGGAAGAGTTGCAGGAAACAGTTGGAGGTGAAACACCAATGGAAGTGGCGATCAAGTCTCCCAGTTTTGAGGATAATAAACGGTTTGCCGAGGATTTAATATCTGAAAGTATGGAGCTGAGGGATACTCCTCGTAACCGCCAATATTTTGAACGTGTTGTGTTTCATAAGGAAACTTCTTTTCTCAGAGATAATGCGCTCTATTTTGCCAATCCTAATGAGCTTAAAGATATTAAGTCGTATCTCAAAGATGAGATACAGTCCGCTAAAGAACAGGCAAGTCCGTTCTTTGTGGATTTTGAAGAGGATGATGAAGAGGAATTAAGTGAAGAGCTAAGTGATTTTGAGGAAAGCTATGAATCGCTCATTCCCTCTGAGTATCCCATCAGTCCGGATAGTACGGTTATGATGTTCCAGTTGTTGCCTACCGGCTCTAAGAGTAATCTCAGCTATCTGAGGAGCATGTTTGCATCTTATGACTCCCTTGTAACGGAAATGAGTCCCGAAAGCTATAATAGTGAAATGGAGGTTCGATATGGAGGGCGGCTTAAACGGCATCTTTCGGAAATTGATTCTATCATGGGGGATGTTTTTAAAAGTTTTGCATCGGGCATTTCGGGAGTTATTCTTCTGGTGATGTTCTACTTCTCCATTAAAAAGTACATAAACTATCGAAGAGGAGATGCCGAAGAAAAGGAACATCAGCTTTGGGAACATCTTATTCGAATGCCGGTTCCTGTTGTAGTCATCGGCCTTCCCCTGATTATCAGTCTGGCATGGACGTTTGGGATCACCTATTTCGCATTGGGAACTCTAAATACCATGACCTCTGTATTATTTGTCATCTTATTTGGGATGGGTATTGATTATGGGATTCACTTTTATGCCCGTTATATCGAATTTCGTTCGAAAGGAAAATCGATTTTAGATGCCCTCCATGAAACGTATGATAATACCGGTTCGGCTATTGTTGTAAGCGGACTTACTACCGCTTTTTCACTGTTTGTGCTTATTATCGCACGGTTCCGGGGGTTCTCAGAGTTTGGCTTTATTGCAGGATCAGGCATTATATTGGCATTAAGTTGTATGCTTTTTGTTCTGCCTGCCTTGCTTGTAATATGCGAGCGCTGGAATTGGATACTTCTCAATACAAACAGCAAAGCCTATGAGTCGTCAAGCACTACATTATTTACGCGATTTCCGATGGCACGGTCAATCGTATTATCGGGACTTTTGGTAGTCTTAGCCGTTGGGATAAATCATCAGCATTTGGGTTTCCAGTATGATTTTGGGGAGCTCGAGCCAGAATTTCCAGAGTATCAGGCTTTCATTGAATTGTCAGGAGAGGTTTCTCAGTCAAATAAGCGCAATCCAGCCTATATTTTGGCGGATAATCAGCATCAGGTGTTGGATATTTTGGAGAAAATCCGCCACAAGATGGAAACGGATACAACCAGTCCTACCATTCTGGATGTTGAGGCACTGCCGGAGCGTTTTCCCCCGACGGAAGAGGGAGCGAATCAAAAGTTAAAGGAAATAGCAGAAATTCGTGAGCTGTTAAACGATCCTTTTATCAGAGAACAGGATGATCCTCAGCTGAATAAACTCCGCCGTGCTGCTCAAACCAAAACTCGGTTACATATTGATCAAATACCAGACTATTTTAAGAGTCAGTTTGTCACAAAAGAGGGAGAAATAGGCAACTTTGTGATCGTTTACCCAAGTGTTGGTCTTTCAGATGGAGAAAAATCGATTGCCTTTAAGGAGGATATTGGTAAAATAACGCTAGATAGTGGAGAAACTTTTTATGCTGCCAGTACTTCTATCATCGCAGCAGAAATGCTTGATCTGATGCGCAGTGAAAGTCCTTATATGGTAGGAGCTACCTTTTTGGTTGTATTCCTTCTGATGCTTGTTTCCTTTCGTTCTTTTCGCTGGGCTATAATAGCAATGCTTCCGCTGGTTGTAGGACTCGTTATATTATTCGGAATAATGATGTTAACGGGCATGATGTTTAACTTCTATAATTTAGTGGTATTACCTGCTATACTTGGAATTGGCGAGGATAACGGCGTGCATCTGGCTCACCGCTTCAGGGAAGAGGGGGGGAGCATGTGGGAGGTGCTTTCAAGTACGGGACAGCATGTCACGGTTGGCTCACTGACTACTATACTTGGATTCTCAGGCCTTTTGTTTACCTCTCATCCGGGATTGCAATCACTGGGGAGTATGGCGGTTATCGGTATAGGAATGACCTTGGTAACGGCGTTGACATTTCTGCCGGCCTTGATACAATGGCTTGAAGACCGTAATTGGATTTACTACTAGATTCTTTCTCTATTTATTGCTTCCAGAAGGCCGGAGTAAAAATAAGTAGAACGGTAAATAGCTCAAGGCGACCGATCATCATCATAAAGATGAGAACCCACTTTCCGATATAAGGTATTTGGGCATAGTTATCAGTTGGGCCAAATTCTCCCCAACCGGGGCCAATATTCCCAAGGCAGGCGATGCTGGCTCCAATAGCTGATTCCAGGTCAAAGCCCATAGTTGCAATTATAAAAGCTCCCAATCCAAAAATAATCAGATAGAGGACAAAAAAACTTAGAACTGTGCGTTGGATATGATGATCGATGGTTTTATCACCTATTCGGATAGGAAGTACGGCCTTTGGGTGAACCATCTGTTTGAATTCTCTGAAGGTATTGCGGATAATAATCAGCCATCGGATCATTTTTACTCCGCCACCGGTTGAACCGGCACAACCCCCGGTAAAAAAGAGCAGAAAAAGGAAAACGCTGCCCAGGGAATACCAAAGTTCATAGTTATCAGTACCGAAACCGGTGGTAGTAACAATAGAAACAACCTGAAAGGAACCGTATCGAAGAGCATCGCCCACAGAATATTCGTTGAAAAGCCAGAGAGAAAGACTAACGATAAAAATACTTATCAGTGTAATAAGCGTATAGAAACGGGTTTCTCGATTGTTGAAAAAGGATTTTATGTCCCCGCGAAGAAGACGGAAATGCATGGCAAAGCTAATACCTGCCAGAAACATAAATAAAGTGATAACAGAGTCGATATAGACCGAATCAAAGGCCTGAATGCTAGCATCTTTGGTTGAAAAACCTCCGGTAGCAAGGGTAGCAAAAGCGTGATTAATAGCTTCAAACCAATCCATCGATGGATGTACCCATAAGAGTAAAAACTCCAAGCCTGTAAAAGCGACATACACCTCCCAGAGAAGTTTGGCTGTTTCCTGTATGTGAGGTGTAAGTTTATCTGTGGTAGGCCCAGGGGACTCCGCCCGGAAGAGCTGCATTCCACCTACCCCTAAAAGAGGGAGTATCGCCAGAGTGAGCACAATAATACCCATGCCACCAAGCCAGTGAGAGAGTGATCGCCAAAAAAGAATGCTCATGGGCAGGGATTCGATATTAGGATTGAGAAATCCACTGCTTGTTTCTCCTCCAAAGATGGTGGCACCGGTAGTTGTTAAACCACTCATGGTTTCAAAGACGGCATCGGTATAGCTGGGCAAAATACCGGATATCACAAAGGGCAGGGCACCCACCAGCGACAGGAAAAGCCAGGTAAGGCTTACTACCAGGAATCCTTCCCGAATGCGTAACTCTTCTTCGGGTTTAAAAAAGTAATAAAGTGCTCCCCCCAAAATAAAGGCGATAGAAGCGGAATAAAGGAAAGTGTGCCAAATCCCCTCATCGTAAATGAGATCAATAAACATGGGAGCCAGCAGGGCAAAGCCTAAATAGAAAATAAAAGCACCCAAAATTCCCAAAACGTTAAGGAAGTTAATATGGGGATGCCTGAAACGATTAGCCATAAAGAATACTGCTTATTTAAATAGCGACGTTATTTTATCAACAGCTTCAGGAAGACAGAAAACGATGACACGATCATTGGCTTGTATTTGCGACTGTCCCGTTGCAATATTAGCTGAGCCATTTCTCAAAATACCACCAATTACACACCCATCGGGAAAGCGAATTTTGTGGATGGGTTTCTTGACTACCTTTGAATTTTCTGCGGCCTGTAATTCAATCACTTCTGCCTTAATACCCTGCAACGAAGTTACTGAGATGACTCGTCCTTCTCGTACGTGCCGGTGTATTTCATTAGAGGCTGCCGACTTTTTATTGATTGCAGCATCCAATCCAATAGTCTGACTGAGGGGGATATAATCTGATTTAGAAACTAGCGCTACGGTCTTTTTAACTTCAAGATGTTTGGCCATCAGGCAGGAAATAATATTTGATTCCTCGTCGTCAGTAACGGAAATAAAAGCGTCAGTATCCGTTATTCCCTCTGTGGCCAGAAGATCTGGATCCGTTGGATTTCCATTGAGCACAAGTACATCTTTTAGCTCCTGCGCTAACTCTATTGCTATATCTTCGTCAGGTTCAATAAGTTTTATGTTCCATTTTTTATCTTCTTGACTTAAAATACGAGCAATGATAGCTCCAATGGGAGTTCCTCCAGCAATCATTACGCGGTTAAGCTCAATATCAGGCTTGCCGGTTGTTTCAATGATTTCAGGAATAACATTGGTTTTGGAAATGATAAAAAGCTGATCATATGCCTGTATTTTTGTTGTTCCATTGGGAATGATAGTCAGATCTTTACGCCAGATTGCAACTACCCGGAAAGTAAGGTTCGGAAATGCCTCGGCATATTCTGTCAAAGACTTTCCAACAAGGGGAGATTGCTTCCCAATACGGAGTCCGATCAATTGCATGCGACCATCCGCAAGATTGATTAGGTCACTGGCAGATGCTCGCTTGATAAGTCGTATGATTTCTAAAGCTGCGCTTCGTTCAGGATGGATCAGTACGTCAATACCCAAATCAGTGGATTTTAAGGGGGCATTGGGACGGGATAACTCTTCACTTCGGACCCGTGCGATAACAAGCTCTACACCTAGTCTCTTACTCATCATAGAGGCGATCATATTGACTTCATCAATACTGGTCACCGCAATGAGAATATCAGCATCTTTAATACCGGCCTCTACAAGATCTTCCGCGGAGGTGGCATTTCCCTCGAAACACAGAACATCAAGGTTTTCAGTAACTTTGGAGAGGGCTTCTTTATCTCGGTCTAATACTATTACGTCATGATTTTCTTTCGACAACAGGCTGGCTAATTCATATCCGATTTCGCCAGCGCCAATTATAATAATTTTCAAAGTAGAAACTCCTTCATTTTTTTACAGAAGTACGCTAAAAGTCGATAAGTAGAATTAGAATTGCAACATTATTTAATAATTTAAGAGATTGCGAATTCTAAATAAGATAGCCTTAGTTGGAAGTTTCGTCCAAGCTTGTTTTTTTAGTAACTTAGTGCGATTCTTAGGCGCAACTCCAGCCAATTTAAAATGAAAACCTGTAGCCACACCATCCATGATCGTTGATCTGTTAAAACCCGAATTTGATGAGCTGATTGAGGCCAAGGATTGGGTCGCTCTTAAAGATATTTTAAATGATGTGCCCGCTGTGGATGTAGCGGAATTGCTTGAAGAGTTAGATAATGAGATAGCCATAGTTATCTTCAGACTATTAAAAAAGCAGAAGGCCGCTGATGTCTTTTCTTATCTCAGTTCCGGGAAGGGAATGGATCTTCTGAATTTATTTACGGCTCAACAGCTTAGCGAGGTAATGTCTAACTTAGAACCTGATGAGCGGGTATCGCTCATGGAAGAACTGCCCGGACATCTGACCCAACGGTTGATGAATTCCATGCAGACCAAAGACAGAAAACAGGTTCAAAAATTGTTGGGCTACCCGGATGAGAGTGTAGGTCGCCTGATGACGCCGCGCTACGTAAAAGTTCGCAAGGACTGGAGTATCCAAAAAGCAATGGATCATATCCGAAAGTTCGGACAGAGTGTGGAAACAGTGAACGTGATTTATGTAGTGAATGAGGATGAGCGACTGATTGATGACCTGCGGTTGAATCAGCTTATTCTTGCTAATCCGGAGAATCCCATATCTTCCCTGATGGACGAGAGCTTTGAAGCTTTAAGTGCTTTTGATGACCAGGAGGATGCGGTAAAAATGCTCAGTAAATACGACCGCGTAGCGATGCCAGTGGTAGACTCGGATGGAATATTGGTGGGCATTGTAACGGTGGATGACGTTATAGATGTGGCCGAAGAGGAAACCACCGAGGATATGCAGCTGATGGCTGGTATGGATGTGTTGGATGATTACTATTCTCAAACGACTATATTTGAGATGGTAAAAAAACGTATCGGTTGGCTGGCATTTTTGTTTGTGGGCCAGCTCTTTACAGCCACTGCAATGGGAGCCTACGAAAGCGTTATTGCCAATGCGGTCTTTCTCTCGCTGTTTATCCCTATGATTATTTCCACTGGTGGTAACTCTGGAACTCAAGCTGCTACCCTGATTATCCGGGCTATTTCTACAGATGATATTGACTTGGGAGAGTGGCTTAAAGTACTCGGCCGGGAATTGTTGTCAGGATTGATGCTTGGATTAATAATGGCTGTCATAGGATTTTGTGTGATAGTAAGCTGGGGCTTTGTGACCACCGGGGGGTTAACCGAAGAGCTTGTACTAAGTGCTCTGGTTGTGGGACTCAGCTTGATTGGGGTCGTTTTATGGGGCAATCTCAGTGGATCTATGCTACCGTTTGTACTTTCAAAAATGGGCTTGGATCCCGCCGTGACCTCTGCTCCTTTTGTATCAACATTAAGTGATGTAACCGGAATTATTATTTATTTTTCCATTGCCATTGCCTTACTTGAAGGCGTGGTGTTATAACAAGAATTAAAACTGTAAGGACAAAAAGATATGAGACAATATTTAGATCTGGTTCGCAGTGTACTGGAGAACGGAGTTAAAAAAGAAAACCGGACCGGTATTGATACGATTTCAAATTTCTCGGAATTCTATAAGATAGATTTATCAGAAGGATTTCCTCTGTTGACAACCAAGAAAGTATATTTTCGGTCGGTAATTCTGGAGTTGCTCTGGTACCTCAGGGGAGAAGATCATATACGCTGGCTGAGAGATGAAAACGACTGTCACATCTGGGATGACTGGGCTGATGAGGATGGACAGGTTGGGCCCATTTATCCAGTGCTATGGCGACGGTTCCCCTATCATGAAGAGGAGGAAATACGCTTTGAAGGGGATGCTTCACATATTTGTAAAACGGTTTGGATAAAGAAAGAATTTGACCAGGTGCAGCGTGCCATCGATATGTTAAAAGAAAATCCCAATAGCCGCCGGATAGTAGTTAGTGCCTGGCACCCGGGATTGTTAAAGAAGATGGCGCTGCCGCCTTGCCATCTAATGTACATTTTTAATGTAGCTGACGGGAAGCTTAACTGTCATCTCACACAGCGATCCGGAGATATAGCCCTGGGAATTCCTTTTAATTTGGCCTGCTATTCGGCACTGACCATGGCTATTGCTAATGAAGTGGGACTGGAATACGGGACTTTTGCCCATACCATTGTCGATGCTCATATCTATGAAAACCATGTTGAAGGTCTCAAAGAGCAATTAGAGCGGGACCCCCGGGATCTTCCGAAGCTTAATATCGCTGACAAGCCGGTTGATGAGCTGGAGTTTGAAGACTTTACGCTTGAAGACTATAATCCACATCCTTCCATAAAATTTGAAGTAGCAGTATGACTCTTGCCGCTATTGTTGCACATGATCCGAACCTGGTAATCGGCCGGAAAGGAGAATTGCCCTGGCATTATTCAAAAGACCTGAAATATTTCAAGAAGGTAACGATGGGACATCCCATTATTATGGGAAGAGTAGTGTTTGAAGAGTTAAATGAAAAGCCGTTACCCGGTCGTGAAAATATTGTATTAAGCAGGTCGCGTAACTATGAGCATGTGCCCACTTTTAATGCCATAAAAGGTGCCTTGGATTATGTAGCGGATGAAGATATTGCCTTTGTTATTGGGGGTGCCGAAGTTTACCGGCAGTTAATGCCCAAAGTGGAAAGATTATTTGTAACCGAAATCCACGAGGAGTACCAAGGGGATACCTATTTCCCTGAATATCGGCATGAAATTGGCTCCATATGGAGAGAGAGAAAACGTGACACTCATTCGGAGCTGAGTTTTGTAGTGTATGAGCGGATTTAAGGGTACTTAAGAAATCAATCATACTTCAATGGATTTCAGATGCACCACATAAGGCTTAATTACGGGTTCAGTGAGGGCAATAATATTTTGGGTGTCTGCTGCTTTGGAAAACTCTACTGCTTTGTCCTTTTCTTCTAAAATCCAGATTCCTTCATTTTCATAGCGATAGGCCTCGCTGTAACTTTTGTCAAAGGAAAAATAATACTTAGTGGCTTCATCACTGTAAGGTAGGTTCCGTTCTTTTAAAACTTTTTTGGTCTTTTCTCTTACAACTCCTTTTAAATTATTCGACGGATTTTTTTCTAAAAAAGTAGTACGGAACAGAGCCCGGGATTGGAACCGCTGGCAGAGATCAGATAAAATAGGATCATTTGAATGCTGCCAATATTTAATACTTTGGTAGATATCATTGTCATCCAGTTGGAGATACTTCTGAAGTACCGTTGACGAAATCCCTTTCTTGGCGCTTGGCCTTTTTTCGAGAAAGTATTTTAGAGCGGGAGAGGGATGATATAGCTTTTCATTATCATCGATGAGCATCCGAACCCGGCGGAATATCTGGTGAAGCAGTTTATCCGCACTCAGAACTGTTTTATGCAAGTACACCTGCATATACATAAGGCGGCGTGCCAGTATGTAATTCTCAATAGCATAAATACCTTTTTTCTCAATAACGATATTTCCTTTATATACCCGCATGGTTTTAAGAATGCGTTCAATGCCCACTGATCCTTCATAAACAGAGGTGAACACGCTGTCACGTTTGAGATAGTCAAGCCGATCAATATCCAACTGTGAGGAAATTAATTGATTGAGGAACGGCTTTTTAGGATACTGGTCTGTAAATATTTTAATGGCCATATCCAGCGCTCCATTCATTTCCTTATTGAGCTTACGCATTACGGCCAAGGTCATCATTTCGTGATGAAAATCCTTGATCAAATTAAATTCCAGCGTATGGGATAATGGGCCATGTCCGATATCGTGCAGTAAAACAGCAATCAATGTCCCTTCATATTCGGCGGGACTTATAGTCGTATCTTTTTCGCGAAGATTATTGAGTGTACGTTGCGCTAACTCCATTGCTCCCAAAGCATGGGTAAAGCGGGAATGCTCCGCGGCTGGGAATACCAGGTAGCCGAGCCCCATCTGTTTAATGCGTCGCAGCCGCTGTATATACGGATGGTCAATCAAATCCAGGATAATTCCTTTGGGTATGGTTATAAAACCATGAATGGGATCATTAAATATTTTATACTGCGTACTTTTATCCATAAATATACTGTGTGGAACTCTGTTTTTAGAGCTGTTTGATTAATTAAGAATCCAAGATTTCCTTGGGAAGGAAAAGCTTTTCTCGCTGACTAATATCAGGAAGTTTACTTGGGCGTTGCTTGTTGAGATCGAACCAAACCCCATGGGCTTCGGCTACGGAGACCAGGGTTTTATCCTCTTCCGTGTAGATCGCCTGAAAACTAGATATACTGGTATTTCCGGTTGACCGGATGCCTGTCCCAATTAATAGTTCCCCGGGATATTCTGCAGGATTTACAAAATTAATTCTAATGTTAGCCAATACAAAGCTAAAGCCTTCATCCAGTTGATTGGAAAATTCGGGGACACGTTGAATAAATTTAATGCGGGCTTCTTCGTAGTAGGTACTGAAAAGAGCATTGTTTACATGATTAAGTGGGTCCAGGTCACGGAATCGAATGGGAATAGAAGTCCAATGAGGAAATAAGTTTTGCTGGTAAGCAGGTTTAAGCATCTTGTAAGTAAAACTCAGAATTATGAAAATTTAAAATGAAGGAAGTTAGATAATTTAACTAAATATAGCATTGAGAAAAAATGGACAAGGACTGGCCTAAAATATCTGGAAGGAATAATTTATGGGATCATAATGGATTGTTTATATTCAGTACCTTTGAAAACAAACTACTAAGTCTGAAAGAAAAGTCATGATGGATAGGCAAGAACAAGAATTTTTAGAAGAGTTATTAATCACTCCCAGTCCCACAGGTTTCGAATCGCAAGGGCAGAAGGTATGGAAGAAATACGTAGAACAGTTTGCGGACAGTGTAGAGGCAGATGCCTACGGCTCGGCTTGTGCCAAGCTTAACACTAGTTTTGACGTAGTAACTGTGATGCTGGAAGCACATTGTGATGAGATCGGAATGATTGTACAGCATATTACGGAAAATGGGTTTGTGTATATAAACAAATTGGGAGGAAGTGATTCTACTATTGCTCGGGCAAAAAGAGTCAATATACACACCAAAAAGGGAGTGGTATCTGGAGTTATTGGTAATACGGCTATTCATCTGCAGGACAAAAAAAACGGTGGAGGAAAGCAACCGGCCTGGAAGGATATTTATGTTGATATCGGTGCACAGAGCCGCGAGGAAGCGCTGGAAATGGTTCAGGTTGGTGATCCTATTACCTATGCCGATGAATACGAATACCTCTCGGATGATATCCTGTCAGGACGAGGACTGGACAACCGCATCGGCGGATTTATGATAGCCCAGGTACTTCGGAAGTTAGAAGAACGTCGGGATGAGCTGAATGTTAATGTTGTGGCGTTAAATTCTGTTCAGGAAGAAATAGGGGGTTATGGTGCGCGGATGATGAGTTATCGCATTGATCCGGATATGGCTTTGGTAACGGATGTAACCCATGCCACGGATACGCCAGGTATTAAAAATAAGGAACATGGATTGGTAAAATTAGGAGAAGGGCCCTCACTGCAACATGGCGGGGCGAACCATCCTAAAATTGTGGAATACCTGGAAGAGATCAGCGAACAAAAAGAAATTTCCATTCAACATGAAGCTACCAGCGTGCGTACCGGAACAGATACCGACAGTATTTTCTATCAGAAGACAGGTATTCCCAGTGCTCTTATTTCGTTACCACTCCGCTATATGCATTCACCAGTAGAGACAGCATCACTAAAGGATTTGCACTCTCTAGTTGACCTGATGACCGAGGCTGTGCTCTCTATGGAACCCGATCAAACATTTCAGGTCTTTTAAATTAAAATAGCCTGTTCCCGATAATGGAACAGGCTATTAATGTTATCCAAGGAAGCAGGAAACCTTTATCTATTCTTTAGAGGGCACTTCCAGTATGGTATCGATAATGTGAACTACTCCGTTATTTCCTTCAATATCAGCTGTACTGACGGTTGCCTCTCCATTAATGATGATATTCTCTCCATCGATTTCAACCGTCAGTTCTTCTCCGCTGAGAGTTTCATAGGTTTGCGAAGAGCTAAAATCATCAGACATTAATTTCTGAGGTACAACGTGATACTCAAGGGCATCCTGAAGTGTTGCATCTTCAAAGGCTTCATCCTCCGGGGCAAAGACGGTATAGTTTTGTGTGGTGTCTGCAAGATCAGCTTGCAAATCAGCATCAGATAAAGCACTATCCAGACTGTCAAGTTGGTAGCGTTTGGAAATAAGTCCCGCCGTATGAAGATAAGAGTCGGGGAGCATAACTTTATTAATCTGGTAGATAACCCCATTGTCTGCTCCCACGCTGGCAAGGAGTTGCCCACTATTTACAAAAGAGCTGTCTGTTCCTACCTCAAAATAGAGATCATTACCCTGCATGCTTTCAATACGTTCTTGGGTATCCACATTATTGAGATCAACCACCTCTTCTACGATATGATAGGAAAGGACCTCAGTAAGTTCTTCTTCTGAAAAAGAAGAAAATGTTCCTTCCGGAAGCTCATCAAAGGCCTCTTCGGTTGGAATAAGAACGGTAAAAGGACCTTCATTCGCAATCGTAGAATCGAGTTCTGCTTCGTCTGTCTCGCTTAAATAGCCCACAAAAGTATCAAATTCGGAGTAGGATTTTGCTTCTTCAAGTAAATTTCCCGGTGCCTGATTGGGATTTGAGCTATCCAGACAGGAAGTAAGAACGAATGAACAAATAAATAGGATAATAGGTAGATGTAAAAGAGATAAAGTGTTGTTCTTTTTCATAATAATATAAAGTGTGTACTAAAGATTAGGGTTTCATTTCCTTTTAAGGTTTATAATACACACCCTTTGATGAGTATAACTATTATGATCTCTCTCTATATCGATTCCTGAGTTTTTCAATCAGCTAATAGCTTTTCGAATCCTGTTTTCAAGGGCAGGAATCAACGGATGATCTTGTGATTGGGTAAACCGTTCAATGGCTATCGCTTTATACCCTTCATAATCAGCTTGGCGGAAACGGTCATAAAGTTCACGGGCAAATTTTTTAAAGTCTCCATCATATTCTATGATATTGTTACTTTTTTTATTGGCATTATGGCTGTGGAGCAGATAAAGTATATCCGGATTATTTAACTGACCTTCCTTATTCAACCATTTTACCTTTGCATCCGGAGAATAATGAGAATATTTAGTACCCGGACTTTTAGGGGTTTCCTCAGATTGGTTTCCTTTATTACGATGAATCTTTTTACCTATCGTATCCTCAATTTCTTGAATAGTGACCGCTCCCGGACGATAAATGAGGTAGGGCTCTTTTGAAACGTCAAGGACCGTTGATTCTAATCCAATGGCTGTTTCGCCGGCATCAATTACCGGGAAGTCTTCCCCAAAGTCCTCCCGTACGTGTTGGGGTTTCGTGGGGCTGGGCTTCCCGGAAGAGTTGGCGCTGGGAGCTACCAGAGCCCCTGTATTTGCGATAAGCTCTTGTGACAGAGGATGGCTGGGCCAGCGGATGGCTACCGTATCAAGCCCGGCAGTTACCAGGTCTAGTACTTCAGATTTCTTTTTAAAGATGAGGGTTAGTGGACCCGGCCAAAATTTTTGAATAAGTTTTTGGGCGTCTTCCGAAACGTCATCGGTAAATTCATGAACCATAGATGTACTCGCTACATGAACAATCAATGGATTATCGGAAGGACGTCCTTTCTGAGTAAATACCTTTTGAACGGCACTCGGATTCCATGCATCTGCCCCAAGACCATAAACTGTCTCAGTGGGAAAGGCAATGAGTTCTCCCTTTTTAATTAATTGTATATATCGATCAAGCATAACTTACTTCTTTAGTGTATGCAGATGATATTTCCTTTAGAAACTTTGCGGCTGCTTCCGGATCCGGAATTTCGTGAATGACAAACCGTACCTTGTCATCTTTTTGAACGACTTTGAATTTATTCTCAGCCTCCTCTTGCAGTGTTTTTAGTAATTTTTGGAAGCGTTCTCCATAGAATTCTTCTCCAAGGTCCGAATCGTGCTTAGGACACTCCATCCACATCCGGTTGGACCGGATACGTACTTTCGTAATGAAAAGTCGTGAAGCAAAAAGCTTAATAACCGTTGCCGTAATGAGGTTCTGTGTAGCTTCGGGTACGGGTCCAAAGCGATCTTTTATCTCTTCCTTCCAATCACGAATCTCTTCCAGCTGTTGAGCACTGGCCAGTTTCCTATAAAGATTAAGCCGTTCGACACTGTCAGATACATAATTACTTTCAAGCAGAGCCGGCAAATCAAATTCCACCTGAGTTTCGGGAAGCTCCAGGTCTACTTCAACATCACTGAAAACGTCGCTGAATTCTTGTTCTTTAAGTTCTCTAACTGCATCATTGAGAATTTTTTGATAGAGATCAAATCCTAAGTCGTTAATAAAACCACTCTGTTCGGCTCCAAGGATATCTCCGGCACCGCGAATGTCCAGATCGCGCATGGCAATATTAAAACCGGAGCCCAGATCAGAAAACTCTTCTAGTGCCAACAGGCGTTTGCGAGCATCATCAGTAAGGGTTTTGATCTCGGGAGTAATCAGGTAGCAAAATGCTTTGCGATGTGATCGTCCCACGCGTCCCCGCAACTGGTGAAGTTCTGCCAATCCGAAATGGTCGGCGCGGTTGATAATCATGGTATTGGCATTTGAAATATCTATACCGTTTTCTACAATATTTGTGGAAACGAGAACGTCAAACTTGTGCTCATAAAAATCTTCAATAATCTTTTCGAGCTTATTGGAACTCATTTGTCCGTGAGCAAAGCGAACGCGAATATTTGGGACAAGCTGTCGTACCATATTCGCAGTTTCTTCAATATTTTTAACCCGATTATGGATGAAAAATACCTGTCCGCCGCGAGATACTTCCTGACTGATGGCATCTCGAAGGAGATCCTCATCAAAGCTGTGTATTTCGGTTTCAACCGGTTGGCGGTTAGGCGGTGGGGTGTTGATAATACTAAGATCACGGGCACCCATAAGAGAAAACTGAAGTGTTCTTGGAATGGGTGTAGCTGTCAGGGTGAGTACATCCACCGTCGCCCGGTATTCCTTAAGTTTTTCTTTAGTAGACACGCCAAAACGTTGTTCCTCATCTACAATAAGCAGGCCAAGGTCATCGAACTCCACATCTTTGGATGTCAGGCGATGAGTCCCAACGACAATATCAACCTTTCCCTCTTTTAATTTGTTGAGTGTCTTTTTCTGCTCCTTTCGGCTCCGGAAACGGGAGAGCACGTCAATAGAAACCGGAAATTCTTTCATTCTTTTTTTTAGGGTCTTGTAGTGCTGGTCGGCCAGGATGGTAGTAGGAACTAACATAGCTACTTGCTTGTGGTCCATGACCGCTTTAAAAGCGGCACGCACGGCTACTTCTGTCTTTCCAAAGCCTACATCACCACATATCAGTCGATCCATGGGCGTATCGGTTTCCATATCTGATTTTACAGCCTCGATGGCATCACGCTGGTCCGGTGTCTCTTCAAACTCAAAACGAGCCTCCATTTCCGTTTGCCAGGAGTTGTCATTCGAATAAGCATAAGCATCCTGTGCCTTTCGTTTGGCATAGAGCTTAATAAGATCTCTGGCAATATCTTTGACCTTCTTTTTGGTCTCAGCCTTTTTGCGTGCCCAGCGTCCCGAGCCCAGCTTATTGATGCGCGGCTGGGTACCTTCCTTTCCCGAATATTTCTGGATTTTATGGAGGCTTGAAACATTTACATACAGAAGGGAATCTTCTTTGTACTCGAGTACAACCGATTCCTGCTCTACACCGCGGACCTTAATATTTTTAAAT
The DNA here is from genome assembly GCF_039545095.1 of Fodinibius salicampi. Taxonomy (NCBI): domain Bacteria; kingdom Pseudomonadati; phylum Balneolota; class Balneolia; order Balneolales; family Balneolaceae; genus Fodinibius; species Fodinibius salicampi. The sequence continues at coordinate 483,689 of NZ_BAABRS010000001.1, forward strand.
CCTCTGAATTTTCCAATACCATAATCTACATGTACCACATAGTCCCCTATATTGAGATCCCGAAGCTCTTTTACTGAAATACTGCTGCTGACAGACTTGCGCCGGCGGACCTTGGGACGGTGGTAGCGGTTAAAAATCTGGTGATCGGTATAAACGGCCAGTCCTTGTTCTTGCAATAGGAATCCCTGGTGGAGCGTCTCTACCGAAAGGTGATATCGAAAATCCTTCGATGGTTCACCCAGCAGTTCTTCAAAGCGGTCGCGTTGCCCCTCGTTATCACATAAAATATAGGTATCGTATCCCTGCTGGCTTAATTCCTGAATATCTTCCCGAAGCAGCTTAATGCTTCCGTTAAAATCGGGTTGTGGTCGGGCATCCAGCCGGAAAGACCAGTCCATTTGTTTATTACCGGAAAATCCACCCAGGCAAAGATGAGCGCACCCCTCAACAGACTGTTTAAATTGATTGGGATCTACAAAAAGTTCCTCTGGCGGTAATGTATTTTCGGTGGATTCAATTTGTTCATACTCCTGTACAGCCTGTTCAAAATGCTCGTTGAATTCTGTCTGGATGAGTGACTGATTGATCATTAAGACGAGCGTATCATCCCCAAAATAGGAGAGGAGCCCCTTTTTTGTTCCTTCATCCAGGTTGGTTGCGTCCGGAACAAGACGGACCGTATCCAGAAAAGAGACAGAGCGTTGTGAGTCGGCATCGAATTCACGGATCGAGTCGACCTCATCACCAAAAAACTCCAGCCGAATGGGATATTCTCCTGAATAGGGGAAAACATCCATAATTCCACCCCGATGAGCAAATTCACCTGGCTGACTGACAAATCTTACCGGATCGTATTTTTGGTTGACCAGTGTTTCCTTAAGTTCATCAATATTGACTGAATCTCCATTTTGGATAGTGATAGAAGCATCTGAGAAAACACTCGGTGATACAATTTTCTCAAACAAGGCGGGAACGGATGAAACCAGTACAGACCTTGAACTGTCCTGTATATTTTCAAGTACTTCTGAGCGCTGAACAACTACCGAGCTATTGGTGATTTGCTGGTCATCATAGGGCTTATGTCCGGTGGGGGGAAAGTAGTTCGTGTTTGATAGCTGAAGTGCATCCAAATCTCCCTTCATGAATTCAGCCGATTCAGTATCTGGATGGATGACGACAATCCGGTCATATTTTTCGGCTAAACGGGCAACTAACAGTGCCGGGGTTGATCCGACAAAATGATTGAGAGCCAAGGTATTACGCTTGCTGATATTTTTCTTTAGCTCTTGCCAGGGAATCTGGCCGGAAAACGTTTTAAGTACAGACTGTAACGCCATGAAAACAGGTAAAAATGAAAATTTGTTTTCTCTAAATCACTAAACAAAGGTAAGGATTAAAACCGTTCTTTTTGAAGGATTTTTAAGTAATGGATTGGATACGAACAGCTTTGCTTCTTAACAGGTGAATGTCAAACAAACAAGAAGTTTAGGTTACTCCACAGCATTTCTGAAGATAAGGCGATCAGAAACGATAGACAGTATAAACAGGAATACAGCTGGAAGCAGGAATCGGGGATAAAGATCCTGATAATCAGTATAAATAATTTCTTCTATCTCGGTTTTTTCAAGCTCATTAATCTGGTCATAAATTTCCTGCAGGTTTTCGGTATCAGTGGCGCGAAAATAATTGCCGTCCGTCATATTGGCAATTTCAGTGAGCATCTCTTCATCAATGTTTACTTCCACATTTTGATAGCGATTGCCAAATATGGGATCCTGTACAGGATAGGGAGCTGTGCCCCGGGTTCCGGCTCCAATGGTATAAATCTTTATGTTGTGAGATAGAGCCAGTTCTGCTGCGGTAACGGGATCAATTTCTCCGGAATTATTTTGTCCGTCGGTTAATAGAATGATAACCTTACTCTCGGCACGGCTTTCCTTGAGGCGGTTGACAGCGGTAGCAATGCCCATACCAATTGCTGTTCCATCTTCCACCACTCCCATTTCAACTTCACCGAGTAACCGATTTAACAAATCGTAGTCCAGGGTGGGGGGGACCGCCGTGAAGCTTTGCCGGGCAAAAAGCACCAACCCTATGCGATCGGAAACACGCTGGTCAATGAAATCACTTGCTACATTTTTGGCTGCTTCCAGTCGATTGGGTTTCAGATCTTCCGCTTTCATTGAAGTAGATATATCAAGCGTAAGTACGATATCTATCCCTTCGGCATTACGTTCCACCGTAGTATTTTGGTATTGGGGACGTGCCAGAGCACAGACGACCAGAATAAAAGCAATGCATTGAAATAACGGGGCAAGATAGATGCCGTAGTTTTTCCAACTTCCGGATAGCTCACTGAGGGTGGAAGTATTTGAAAAGGTAAGAGTAGGGTTACGGTTACCTAAATATTTCCAAAGCTGATAACCAATGACTGGTATCAGTAATAGAAGCAACCACAGCCATTGTGGATTAGCCCAACTCATGCTTCTACCTCTTGCTGATTTTGTCGTTCTTTATGTTCTTCTCGTTCAGCTTCGACTCGTGATTGATGCTCGCGACGCATATGTTCAACCCGGGGAGCGTCAATTTCTTTGGCACGTTCCAGGAAATTATAACCTTTTTTCAGGGCGCGGCCCGCTTGCTCTTCGGTGGGAGTAAAATTAGCAAACTTGACCATATCAGCCTCCTGCAGTACGGCGCGGGTATCATCAATGAGGGTATAGTCAATAGACCGGGATCGGAGTTTTTGAAGGATCTCGGTACTGGTCAATTCCAGAGCCCGGATCTGGTGCAGCTCCTCAAAATAACGGCGTATAGCATCTCCCAGTTCTGTATAGAATATTTGAAAGTCCTTGGTTGAAGATAAATCCATTTGTTCCAGCCTGTTTATATCTTTTTCCAACACTTTAAGAGGATTGATAAAAGGCTTCGGTTTAAATGGTTGAGGTTCTACTATTGTCTCTTCTTTCTCTTTTTTTGTTAAGTAGTAATACAGGAGAAAACCTACTATCAAAAGCAACAGAAAGCCTATAATATAAGGCCACCAGGCCGCAGCAAAATCGTAGATTGGTTTAAGAGGCCGAAGTGATTCATCTTCTTCTGCCAGAACACTGCTGAATTTTATGGGGACAGGGTTTGTATAGACCGTTGTTGTATCTTCCTCGTTTATCAAAAGGACCGGAAGAGGTGAGAGTATGGTATCGGAAGTTGCAAAAAATTGCAGATCGTAGGAGATGCTATCTTTAAAAGAAGATACCTGGAATCGGGACTGGGAGCGGATTTCGAAGTTAGATGAAAAATTGGCACTGTCGGGGAAAGTGATTCGATCGTAATCCTCGTCATAATTGACGGTAATAGAAAAGTTGAATCTATCTCCAACTTTTAAAGAATCAGCACTCGTGTACTCTTTAACGGTTTGACCAGAGCTATTTAAGGTAATCCCCGTAAAAAGCCAAAGTAATAATATTCTTTTAAAAAGTTTTCCGTAACCCACCGAATTGATATGCATTAATTGGTACTAAAAACAGAGATAATAACCTTTAAAAACAATCATTTATTGCATCGGCGCTCAAAATAGAAAAAATCTTTCCATTCGGAAAAACTTATTATGATTTTAGGATTTGCTAAAAGTCATTTTTTGTGTGCATAAAATTATTAAAAATGGTATATTTGAGTGTTTTAAAATCAAAAAAATAAGAGTACAGCATTTTATGATAAGGGCATTTTCTTTAGGGCTTCTCATGATAACCATTCTATGTTCTTGCTCGAAGGAACCGAAGAAGGCGAGCCCGGTAGAAGCTTCTTCAGTAATTCAACCAGAAGATACCGTTAAGGCTTTAGAATTGGAAGTTGATGAGTTTGGTTTACCTATTGCCAGTGTCGAAATCGAGGAGCATACGATAGAGCGAAATGAAAGTCTTTATGTCATTTTTGACAAGCTTGATTTTGATCCCCAAGAGATATATTCAATCAGCGAAAAGGCAAAAAAAATAATTGATTTCAAGAAAATTCGTCCGGGACAACGGTACCGCACTTATTTTAAAGAAGATAGCACCGAAGCACTTTCGCATTTGGTCTGGCAGCCTAATTCAATGGAATATGTGGTTTTTGACTGGAAACAGGATTCGCTGAATATATATAAAGCCGCTCGCCCTCTTTATACCAAAACTGAAGTTACCTCTGGAGTTATCAATAACTCGTTATATCAAACTATCAGTCACGCTGGGGGTAGTCAGCTTCTGGCCCATAAATTGTCTCAGGTTTTTGCCTGGCAAATTGATTTTTTTAGCATTCGTAAAGGAGATAGCTTTAAGACACTTTATGAAAAAAAGTATGTTGACGATGAATTTTATGGAACTGGAGATGTTTTAGCCGCTCAAATAGAGCATAGGGGGGAGCTATTCCGCGCTTACTATTTTTCCGAAGATGGAGTAGAAGGCTATTACACAGAAGAGGGGGAAAGTGTGCAAAAAGCTCTGTTGAAAGCTCCTTTTGAGTATGACCATCGCATTAGTTCACCTTTTTCGAAGAACAGAATGCACCCTACTTTAAACAGGCGCCGCCCACATAACGGTGTTGATTATGCTGCACCCAGGGGTACTCCTGTACTTTCAACTGGTGATGGAACGGTAACAAGAGCCGGATACTATGGAGCCAGCGGTAATATGATTCGGGTAAAGCATAATAAAACATTCGAAACCTCTTATTTGCATCTCAATGGATTTGCTAGCGGGGTACATGCCGGTGCCAGAGTAGAGCAGGGACAAGTTATAGGATATGTGGGAACGACCGGTCGCTCAACCGGACCGCACTTGCATTATGAAGTTAAAAGAAATAGCCGTGCCATTAATCCATTAACGATGGATTTACCTTCCTCAGAATCCATTCCTGATAGCTTAATGGATGACTTTAAGGTAGTTCGAAATGCCTTTGATCGTCAACTGAATCAAGTGCAGCAGGATACTGCTGAAACTGACCGTCCTGTAATTACTTTGAATGATACCTTCATTAGTAACGATGCATTCGACGTCGGAAGAACGCGATAAGGGGACGGATATAGGACGCATTTGTCTCAACCTCGATCATGTCGATTTTTCTGCGCAGGGATTGATTACGCAATTCTTCTTTTTGTTGCCGCCGTTTTCTGCGATATTCATTACGAACTTTTTCACTAGAGGTATCTACTAAGATTTCTTCTCCCGTTTCAGCATCTTTTAAAGGAATAAGTCCGAGATTGGGAAGATCATCCTCCAGTTTATCATTGATAAATATATTTACCAGATCGTGTTTACGGTTTGTTATTTTCAGCTGGCGATCATACTGATTATCCTGAAAATCACTGGCTAGAATAATAATAGCCCGCCGGTTTAGCAGGCGATTAATGTAAGACAGGGCCTCACTAATATCCGTTCCATTTCCCTCTGGTTCAGTTGTGAGGAGTTCTCGAATAAGACGAAGTACATGTAGCCGACCTTTTTTAGGGGGAATTACTTTTTCAATTTCATCTGTGAAAAGTACCAATCCAACCTTATCGCCATTCTTAATGGCGCTGAAAGCAAGAACTGCGCATATCTCTATGGCAAGTTCCATTTTACTCTGACCCCGACTTCCGAAAACACCACTTGGGGATATATCAACGCACAACATGAGGGTTTGCTCTCGTTCCTCTTCAAATTTTTTAATGAAAAGATCTCCCGTTCGGGCTGTTACATTCCAGTCAATCTGGCGAATATCATCACCATATATATACTCTCGAACCTCGGAAAATTCCATACCCCTTCCTTTAAAGGCCGATTGATATTCACCTCCGAAAATACTGTTAACCATTCCTTTTGTCCGTATTTCAATTTTACGGACTTTTTGAAGTATTTCTTTTGAAATCATATCGAAGTAAATTGTTTTATCTGAAGATCAAAGGATACAAGAAATCGGTCATTTTTAAAAGACAAACCTATTATAACAAGCAGGAAATGGTAATAATATCGTAATACATGGGTAACTTTAGGTTTAATATAAAATGTTCTTTTTAAACAAAACTAATTGTTATGGTAAATAAATAGTTAAATGATTATTGGCAGTAAGTTTAGCAGAAAATACCATCAGCTGTTAATAAAAATAGGAGAGCTTTCGCTGGGAAAAATAAATAAGGAAATATCCGTAAAGAATTTAAATTCAGACCTGGATATGGATAGAACAGAAATTAAAAATGCTTTGGAATATCTGGAAGAATTGGGATATATCCATATTAAAACCATAGGAGGTCCTTTATTGTATGGCCATATTACAATAACGGAATCAGGACTTCAAAAATATCACAGCCTGTAACTATATGATATTTCGTTGGGTTTATATTTTGATGAGCATGACTAAAACTTTTCCAAAAAAATACCTACCTTTATCACAAAATTTTCTGGTTTATTAAGATAACCGTTTTTTAAAAATCAGCCTCTTCCTGAATTGGGAAGCAACTCATCAAAATGAAACTCTAAATTTAATATTCACATCCATGATTATAGGTGTACCCAAAGAAATAAAGACTCATGAAAATCGCGTTTCCCTACTACCCGGAGGGGTATTGAAGTTAGCAAAACATGGACACGAAGTCTTAGTCGAACAGGGGGCCGGAGAAGGCAGCGGGTTCTTTGACAAACAGTATGAAGACTCGGGTGCTACCATTATGGAAGATATTGATGAGTTATGGGAGCAATCAGATATGATTATGAAGGTCAAGGAACCCATAGAAGTAGAATACCCGAGAATGAGGGAGGGGCAAATTATTTTTACTTACTTCCATTTTGCTGCAAGTGAGGCTCTGACAGAGGCTGTAGCTAAATCCCGAAGTATTGCTATTGCATATGAAACCGTTGAAGAAGAGGACGGTACGCTGCCGCTCTTGGTTCCAATGAGCGAAGTGGCCGGACGAATGGCCTCGCAGGAAGGCGCAAAATTTTTGGAAAAACCTGAAGGGGGGAGAGGTATTTTACTCGGAGGTATTCCAGGAGTTAAACCAGCCAATGTTATGGTGCTCGGCGGCGGAATTGTGGGTGTTAATGCTGCAAAAATTGCCGCCGGAATGGGGGGCAATGTAACCATTATGGACATTAGTATGCCACGATTACGTTATTTGGATGATGTTATGTCTAAGAATGTAGATACCATGTTTTCGAATGAAGCTAACATCAGAAGTATGCTTCCGCATGTGGATATGATAATTGGAGCGGTACTCAAGCCCGGGGCCAAAGCGCCTCATCTTATTACCAGAGATATGCTATCGGAGATGCAAAAAGGAACGGTATTGGTAGATGTTGCAATAGACCAAGGAGGATGTTTTGAAACTTCCAAACCTACGACGCACGATAATCCCGTCTACAAGGTAGATGATGTGGTACATTACTGTGTTGCTAATATGCCGGGTGCTGTTCCCTATACTTCTACACTGGGATTAACAAATGTAACCCTTCCATATGCTGTTTCTCTTGCGAATAAGGGCTGGAAACAGGCTTTGAAGGATGAAGAAGAGCTTCAAAAGGGACTAAATATTGTGGATGAAAAAATTGTGTACAAGCCGGTTGCAGAAGCATTTGATATGGAATATACTGCAATTGAAGAGGTACTGTGATGAGATGAAATAGGGAGCCATAATATTTCATCAAAGAACTTTGGCTCACTTTTTAATCAGTTCTTATTCTTTTAAGAGGGATTCTCTGTAAAATGAGGTTAAAATTATGGGGATAAAATAAATTGTTAACTGAGCGGTTATAATATATTGATAACCATAATGATAGGTTATTTGTAATCCGGTTGACAACTTGTTGATAAGTATTTTTGTTTACCATAAGACATCCCATTATATTTTCGAGACATTAGAGTAATAATCGTTGTAACAGACATTTCATATGGGTAAAGTAATTTCCATTGCCAATCAGAAAGGAGGGGTTGGTAAAACTACTACAGCTATTAACCTTGCTGCCAGCCTTGCAGCGATTGAGCATACTACTTTAATCATAGATATTGATCCCCAGAGCAATACGACTAGCGGATTGGGAATTGAGTCGAAAACAGTAAATAATTCTGTTTATGAAATTATGGTTGGAGGGGTGGAAGCAGAGGATGCAATTCGTGAAACAGAACTTCCTTTTTTAGAGATTATACCTTCCCATATTAATTTGGTAGGGGCTGAAATAGAAATGATAGATCGTGAGCGCCGCGAACGCATCCTGGAAAAAGCGATTAGTGGTTTAGAAGAAAAATATGATTTTATAATTATTGATTGTCCTCCTTCATTGGGGTTGCTTACTATTAATGCTCTGACAGTTTCAGATTCTGTTATAATTCCGGTCCAGTGCGAATATTTCGCCCTAGAAGGATTAGGTCAGTTATTAAACACTATTAAGATCGTACGTCAGCATTTGAATACTGAGCTGGAGATAGAAGGGGTCTTGCTGACGATGTTCGATACGCGCACCCGTTTGTCCGATCAGGTGGCCGATGAAGTAAGGAAATATTTCGAAGATAAAGTTTTTGAGGCGGTAATTGCACGAAATGTGCGGCTGGCAGAAGCGCCAAGCTTCGGCAAACCGGCTTTGTTATATGATTCAACCAGTCGTGGTGCAAAGAACTACCTTGCATTGGCACGTGAGATCATCCATCGGAATAAGAATTTATTTAAAAATAGTCCTGTTTTTGCAAACAGTTAGGAAGGAGTAATTATGGCATCTAAAAAAGTTTTAGGGCGGGGTCTTGGTGCTTTCTTTCCAGAGTATGATGAAGACAAAGACCAAAAGGGAGAAAAGAATCAGGAGGGTGCGCCGGATAAATCTGCGTACGCTACACCAGAGCAACGTGTAAATGTAGTTTTGGAAGTTCCTGTTGATAATATTCGTCCAAACCCTCATCAACCTCGTAAGGAATTTAATGAAGAACGTCTTCGGGAATTAGCCCAGTCTATTGAAGAACATGGGTTAATACAGCCTATAACAGTACGCTATATCGGTGAAAAGAGGTTTGAGCTGATTAGTGGTGAACGGCGGCTTCGCGCTTCAAAGCTAGCCGGAATTGATAAGCTGCCTGCATATATTCGGGAAGTGAGCGATGATGATGTTATTTCGTACGCTCTTATTGAAAATATTCAGCGGGAAGACCTGAATCCTATTGAAGTAGCTATGGGATATCAGCGTTTAATTGAAGAAGCGGAATTCACTCAGGCAGAAGTTGCTGAACAAGTGGGTAAAAACCGATCTACTGTTGCTAATATGCTTCGACTGCTTAATTTACCGCCTTTTATACAAGCGGCTTTACGTGATGAAAGTCTCTCAATGGGACATGCACGAGCATTGCTTGCGGTTGAGGATCCCGAAGATCAGAAAGCTATTTTTAAAAGAATTATTGATAAAGGATATTCGGTCAGAAAAACGGAGAAAGCAGTTAAGGCATTATCAAAGGACAAAGAGAAGTCAACTTCTCAAAGCTCTGATGACCAACAGAGTGCTTTTTTAAAAGAAATATCAAATAGGCTTCGGAGCAAATTAAGTACCAAGGTCAATATTAAGTCCAAAAAGAATGGTGGTGAAATACGTATTGAATACTATTCGGATGAGGAGCTTGATCGGCTGCTGGAGTTGTTTGAGAAGCTTTCTTAGCCTGCTTGTTCTTCTCTTGGGGTTTGTGCTGCACGCATCAGCCCAGCAAACGGACAATTATTCTTCTCTTTCGATAGATCGATTAGAGAAAAGCCGCCATTTGCACATTGATGGTCGCATTCAGGAGCAAAATTCGGCTAATGATACGTTACCATCTCCTAAGAGTGTCATGTACAAATCAATGATCATTCCGGGATGGGGACAGATAACAAATAAACAAATTTGGAAAGTACCTATTGTTTATGGTCTGTTAGGGGGGCTGGCCTGGTATAGCAGTGATCTTACAAAGCGTTATCATGATTATAGAGCAGCTTATTATAATTTGCATCCACAAACAGACGAAGATCAGCGATTTGGACCAACACCTGATTATATTCCGGAAACCGCTAATTTGGAGCAGTTAAAAACCATCAGAAATACCTATCGTAACAGGCGCGATATGGTATATATCGGCATCGCCCTTGCCTATGGTTTAAATATTGTGGATGCATATGTATTTGCACATATGCGCTCCTTTGATGTATCTGATGATTTAAGTATGCGAACGCGTATTCAACCTTCTCTTACTGCTCAGGCAACACCGGGAGTTACACTTTCGATAGATTTTATAACTAAATAGAGACTGGAAAAATGACCAATAAAAAAGATGAAAAGTTAAGTGTGCCCGAGAATTTTGAAGACACTCATCACGATGATGTCTGGAGTGTTTTCAAGATTATGGGGGAATTTGTAGAAGGATATGATAAGCTTTTTAAAATTGGCCCCTGTGTTTCTATCTTTGGTTCTGCACGAACGTCAGTAGAAGGGAAATACTATGAGATGGCCCAGTATACTGCACAAAAAGTAACAGAGCAGGGTTTCGGAGTTATAACAGGTGGTGGACCCGGAATTATGGAGGCCGCCAATAAAGGAGCACAAGAAGGAGAAGGGAAATCTGTTGGTCTGGGGATTACTTTGCCCCATGAGCAGGGGTTGAATGCATTTGTGGATAATGATTATGTCATTAACTTTCACTATTTCTTTGCTCGAAAGGTTATGTTTGTTAAATATGCACAGGGATTTATTGTATTTCCGGGTGGGTTTGGAACACTCGATGAGTTTTTTGAAGCATTAACCCTTATCCAAACAAAGAAGGTTACCGCGTTCCCCGTCGTTTTAATAGGAACAGAATATTGGAAGGGATTGGTTGACTGGATTGAAAATACTATGATAGAAAATGGTACCATTTCAAAAGGAGATTTAGACCTCTTTCATCTTACCGACGATCCGGATGAAGCAGTCAATATTATTTGTGAATTTTATAAGGAACATACGTTACAACCCAATTTTTAGGGGATAAAGAGGTTGACTTATTGAAATGAAACTTTTTCTTTTTATGAGGCTTTAAAATAATAAGTAGTAGAAATGTCCGTTTTAATAATGGAAAAGAGAATATTGTTTAATATCAAAAGAAATTTATAATAAAAGCGTACAGTAATGAGTTTTACTTTTAAATAAATAGTTTAATTCATTACATTGATCGCGTTTAATACTCAACCAAAACAGGATGACCATGAAGTTGCTTAAAAATAGCGTTACAACACTGTTACTGGGTCTGTTTATCATTGGCTTAGTTTCAAATGTTAATGCACAAGATAAACGAAAGGCCGTTGAAACTTATAATCAAGCCTTGGAACTCATGAAAGCGAGTGAGTATCAACAGGCTATAACCCAGTTTAATAATGCTCTTTCGCAGGCAGAGGCACTTGGGGAAGAAGGGCAAGACATTATAGAACGGGTGCATAACCAATTGCCGGCTGCTAATTTTGAATTAGCTAAAAATGCATACCGTAATTTCCAGAATGATAAAACAATTAGTAACCTGGACCGGGCTATTGAAGCTTTCCGCCAGGCTGCTGAAGTAAGCGAGGAGTATGGGAATGAACAGATAGCGGAAAAAGCGCCAAATATTATTACCCAACTAATGTACAACAAGGCATTGGTGCAATATCAACAGAAGGAGTTTGAAACGGCAATGGCAACGCTCGATGAAGTAATAGAGCGTAATGCCAATTATGCCAAAGCTTATTACCAGAAAGGTATTGTAGCAAAAAATATGGATGGACGCAGCTTGGACGAGGCCCTTGGTTTCTTTGATAAAGCCGCTGAAGTAGGTAATGAAGTCGGAGATAATCAGATCGTAACTCGTGCTCAAAATGCAGCTGCGGAAGAGCTCGTTTATCAGGGATCTCAGGCTGTACAGAATAGCAATTATAATCAGGCTCTAGAATATTTAAACAGAGCTTTGGATTATAATTCTGAATCAGCAACCGCTTATTTTCGCTTGGCCGAGGCATATAATGGACAGCAAAATTGGCAGCAGGCTGCTGAAGCCGCTCAAAAAGGACTTGATCTCAGCAATGGTGGACGTACCGACAATGCTAAGTTCTATTTTACTTTGGGTACTGCCTACCAGGGAATGGGACAAAAGAACGAAGCCTGCGGCGCCTTCGAAAATGCATCATACGGCTCGTTTAAATCCTCCGCAGAACACAAAATGGAATATGAGCTTAAGTGTGATAGTTAATTAAGTACCTCTAATTACTTTTATCTTATAAAAAGGCTTCTGATTCTATTCAGAGGCCTTTTTTTATAGATGCTATTCTGTATTTGCATTTTTCTTTTATGTAAGCAGAGCTTTGGCTATTTTCTTTACTAAATTTTTGTCATAAACTAATAAATACTACCGGGATTTTAACTGATGAGTCAAACTACTACCAGTTCTTTGGATGAACTTTGCGTCAATACAATAAGAACCCTTTCAATGGATGCCGTACAGGCGGCTGAGTCTGGCCATCCGGGTATGCCTATGGGAATGGCCGACGCTGCTTATGTGCTATGGACAAAATTTCTAAAACATGATCCGGCCCACCCCGATTGGTATAATCGCGACCGTTTTGTTCTTTCAGCGGGTCATGGGTCAATGCTGCTTTATAGCCTGCTTCATCTTACCGGATATGATGTGCCCTTGGAAGAGTTAAAAAACTTTCGCCAGTGGGGAAGCATAACCCCTGGTCATCCAGAAGTACATCTTACTCCAGGTGTTGAAACAACTACTGGTCCGCTGGGACAAGGATTTGGTACGGGAGTAGGTATGGCCATGGCTGAAGCTCATTTAGCAGCGAAGTTTAATAAAGAGGGATATGACATAACTAATCATTTCACCTATGGTATTGTTAGTGATGGTGACTTGATGGAAGGTGTATCGCAAGAAGCAGCTTCCATGGCCGGGCACATGAAGTTGGGCAAACTGATCTACCTTTATGATGATAATGAGATCTCTATCGATGGGAGTACGGATTTGGCTTTTACCGAAGATGTTGAAAAACGCTTTAAAGCAAACAAGTGGCATACTATCAAGATTGATGGCCATGATCATGCTGCTGTAGAAGAAGCCATAAAGGAAGCTCAATCGGTTACTGATAAGCCCTCCTTAATTTGTTGCAGAACTCATATTGGATTTGGTAGTCCGAATAAGCAAGATAAGTCAGCCGCACACGGAGCACCGCTTGGTGAGGAGGAAATAGTAAAGACCAAGGAAAATTTGGGATGGGAGAACAAGGAAAAATTCCATGTACCTGAAGATGCATTGAATCATTTTCGGAAGGCAAAAGAGCAGGGAGCCAAAGCATATAAGGAGTGGACGGATAGCTTTGCAGAATTTGAAAAAGTGCATAGCGAAGAAGCTAAAGCCTTTAAATTAGCTGTTGAACGTCAACTGCCTGATGATTTTGAAAGTTTTTTACCTGTTTTTGAACCGGACGAGAAGGGAGTGGCTACGCGTAAAGCCTCGGGTACTGTGATTCAATCTTTGGCCGCCAATATTCCACAGCTCATCGGAGGTTCAGCAGATCTGACAGGAAGTACCAAAACCTGGATGGATGATTTTGGTATTTTTGATTCTTCAAATTACGGAGGCAAAAATATTCACTTTGGTGTTCGTGAACATGCAATGGGAGCCGCTGTAAATGGAATGGCGCTTCATAAAGGGGTTATACCTTTTGGCGCCACATTCTTAATTTTCTCTGATTATTGCCGACCTGCTCTACGAATAGCCGCCCTGTCTCATATTCCTTCCATAGTTGTTTTTACCCATGACAGTATTGGGCTCGGCGAAGATGGCCCTACCCATCAGCCTATTGAGCATTTGGCGTCTTTGCGTGCTATGCCTAATGCACTGATACTACGTCCCGCTGATGCTAATGAAGTAGCCTGGGCCTGGAAGGCTGCACTGGAGCATACCGATGGTCCTTCCTTGCTGGCATTAACCAGACAAAGTCTGCCGATATTTGAACGTACGGATGCTAATTCCGCCCAAAATACTACTAAGGGAGCGTACATCCTGGCTGATTCCGAAAAAGATCAGCCGGATGTGATCCTGATGGGCAGTGGCTCTGAAGTTCAAATTGCGATGGAAGCCAAATCCCTGCTTAATGAAGAAGGCATTGACGCACGGGTAGTAAGTATGCCATCCTGGGAGCTTTTCCGTAAGCAGGAAGATGCTTATAAACAAAAAGTGCTGCCGAAGGAGGTAACCGCCCGTGTTTCTGTAGAAGCAGCTGCTACTTTTGGCTGGCAGGAATGGGTTGGACATGAAGGTACTGCCCTCGGCATTAATCATTTTGGAGCTTCTGCACCGTATAAGAAGATCTTTGAGGAGTTTGGGCTTACACCAGAGCGAATGGCGGAGGAAGCACAAAAACTTATCTCTTAAGTTTTAAAAGATAGAACTGAGTAAATAAAAAGAGAAGGGTGGACAGTTTTGGACTGTTCACCCTTTTTGATTTGGAAAGAGAGTGGATTGATTTGTTATAAAATCCCATCCACTTTGTACATTTAGAGTATGTGATATTAGTTCGAGTGATGCACACAGGTGAATGTAATATCATCGGCGGGTTTTTCAGAACCAATAAAGTTTTCCAATGACGACTGTATCTTTTGGACAATAGATTTGGCATGTAATGATCCATAGATGTTCATAATGGCATCGAGTCGTTCTTCCCCGAATTCTTCCCCATTATCATTTCGGGCTTCTGTAAGCCCATCTGTGTAGAAAAGTACACTATCACCGGCTACAAACTGGAATTTCTTTTCCTGGAGGTGTGCTTTCAGATGATTGGTTGAAGTCATGCCGAGAGCAAATCCATCTGAACGGAGGTCAAAAGTAGCATCTTGTTTTTTGCTAAATAAAATAGGAGCATTGTGTCCGGCCCGGGCAAAAGTGAAGTGTTGGCTGTCTTTGGGAAAGAATGCGGCACAAGCGGTAACAAAGGTTTTATCCTTAATATCTGACTTTACATAATTATTTAATTCTAAAAATAATTCTTTTGGTGAAGGATTATCTTTTTCGATAATAAGGTGGACCAGCGCTTGCATGCGCACCATATACAGTGCAGCGGATAAGCCTTTTCCTGAAACATCCGCAATAATCATATATGTTCCTTCATTGGTCTTGATAACATCTACGTAATCTCCGCCTACTTCTTTTGCAGTATTGGCAAATGAAAAAATCTCCAGATTTTCTGACTTATAAGCTGTAGCAGGTAATAAGCCAAGTTGTATTTCCCTTGCAAGATCGATCTCGCGCTTGACATCTGATTTTTCCAAAAGCTCAACCAAGAGCAGCATCAGCATTGAACTAAAGGCAAAGGGAAGTAAAATCTCATGAAATAAGACGAAATTTATAATTCCAAAGAAACTGGATAAATAATATATCAGGAATGCAATGATTGAGAGTCCGAATAAAAGACGTCGGGTAGGATTTAAACGCTGGGTGAGGGCAGAAAATAGTTTTAAGAACTTAAGATGTGCCGGAATCTCTTTTTTTTCGAATTGAGAATCCTGCTGGATGGCTTCTTCATATAGCTGTTTAAGCCGATCGGTATCTTTATAAAATTCTTTGCCGATACGTTCCGGGGTCATGCCGGAAACATATTCTTTATAAACCGATTTAGTATTTTGAAATGCTGTCTGTGCTTCGTTTTTTAAGCCCATATAAATCTTTTATTAATCATCTGTGACAAATACTTATTCGTAATAGAATAGAAAAAGTTTTACTTTTTTATTATTGAACGGAAGGTATACATAGTCCGTGAATTATATTAGAAACTTAAATTAATGACAAAATAAAGAATGTCTAAAAGTGTTCTGTTTTTACTGGATGGTATGGCCTTGGCTTATCGTTCACATTACGCATTTATTAGCAGTAATTTAAAGAATTCCGAGGGCATCCCTACCGGGCCTATTTTGGGGTTTGCCAATACGCTCGAAAAATTATTAGAAGAACATGAACCCTCCCATATAGCGGTTGCCTGGGATACCAACGTCCCCACTTTCCGTCACGAAATGGATGAAGATTATAAAGCAAACCGTCCTCCTCAACCTGAAGAGCTTAAAATAGGAATTCCCCTTATTAAGGAGATGATTGAAGGATATGGCATCCAAAATGTTGAACAGGATCGATATGAGGCCGATGATCTTATTGGGACTATTGCCAGTGATGCTAATGCGGAAGACGTTGATGTGTATATGGTTACACCGGATAAGGATTTTATGCAGCTGGTACATGACCATATAATGATGTATAAGCCTGATAATCAGAATGGGGGGTTTAATCTTATAGACCGAGAGGGAGTGAAGGACTATTTTGGGGTATATCCGGAGAAGGTGATCGATGTGCTGGCTATTTTGGGGGATACATCCGATAATATTCCCGGCGTGAAAGGCATTGGCAAGAAAGGAGCACCTAAACTCATTAACAAATACGGCACGCTGGAAGCAGCCATTGAGGATGCGCCCAATATGTCTTCAAAGCGGCATCGCGAAGGCCTGCAGGAATACGAAGAAGAAGCCCTCCATGCCAAGGAAATGGTAACGATTAAGACTGATGTGCCGGATACCGTAAAATGGGAAGAGCTTAACTGGGAAGGAGCAAATGAGGAGGAACTGGGTCGGTTTTTTAAACGAATGGAATTTCGTACGCTGACGCAGAAATACCTGGGAGAAGAGATAACCCGATCTTCTCGTGAAAAGTCGAATAAAAATCAGACTGATCTTTTTGGCAGCAATGAGAAGGAGGAAGAAGAGAGTGAGTTAGAGTCTTTTGAGGAGGATATTGTCAATTATGAGCTGATTAATGAAACGGAGCATCTCGAAAGTCTGGTTACTAAATTACAGGGCGATACGCTCTGTTTTGATACCGAAACTGACGGGGTTGACCCCATGGAAAATAAGCTGGCGGGTATTTCTCTTTCAACCACGGCCGGGGTAGCCTACTACGTGCCGGTAAATGTGGAAAATGGGATTCCCCAGACAAAAGCTATTACCATCCTGGAGCCGTTATTTACGGATGAATCAACGTTAAAAATAGCCCATAATTACAAATTTGACTTTATGATGCTCTATCGGGCCGGGGTGGAGGTTTCGGGACCGGCTTTTGATACGATGATTGCCGCCTATTTGATTGATGCCGACCAGAAGCTAAAGATGGATGCCCTGGCTGAGAAGTATTTGAATTATGAGACTATTCCTATTACCGAGTTAATCGGTTCGGGACGTAAGCAAAAGACGATGGATGAGATTCCTGCTGAGGAAATCAGAGTGTATGCTTGCGAAGATGCGGATATTACGCTCCGTCTATATGAGATACTCGGCGATATCCTGGAAGAAGATGAACTCTCAGAAATAGCGGAAACCCTTGAATTTCCGTTGATGGAAGTACTGGCGAAGATGGAAATGGAGGGCGTCTTGGTGGACCGGGAGATGCTGGGAGCGTTTTCTAAAACGCTCCATGACGATCTGCTTGCCCTGGAACAGAAGATTTATGACAAGGCAGGTACAGAATTTAATATTAACTCCCCGAAACAACTGGGAGAGGTATTATTTGATAGAATGGGTTTGCCCGCCGGAAAGAAAACAAAAACAGGCCAGTATTCAACGGCGGAATCGGTACTGAAAAAGCTGGCAGCAGAGTATGAGATGCCGGATCTTATTCTGGAATATCGTGCGCTCAGCAAGCTAAAATCTACGTATGTGGATGCTTTACCCAAGCTTATCAATGAAGAGACAGGACGCATCCATACGGACTTTAACCAAAGTATTGCTGCTACTGGTCGACTTTCTTCCTCAAACCCAAACCTTCAGAATATTCCCATTCGCACCGAACGGGGACGGGAGATCAGGAAAGCCTTTATTGCCGAGGAGGGTCACCAGTTGCTTTCAGCTGACTATTCCCAAGTAGAGCTGCGGGTTATCGCCTCTATAGCTGAGGATGAAAATATGATTCAGGCCTTTCAGGACGGGGAAGATATTCACTCCCGCACGGCCAAAGAGATTTTTGACCTGGACTCCCTTGATGAGGTAACTCCAAATCACCGCCGTAAGGCGAAGGAAGTCAATTTCGGCATTCCCTATGGCGTTAGTGCTTATGGACTCGCTAACCGGCTTGGAATAAGTAACAACGAAGGTAAGGATATGATTGACCAGTATTTTGACCGTTTTCCGGGTATTCTGGATTATATTAATGAAACGAAGGCCTTTGCCAAAGAAAATGGCTATGTAAAAACATTATTGGGCCGCCGCCGCTATATCCCACAGATAAATTCCGGAAACTGGAATGTACGATCTTTTGCCGAGCGTACAGCTATAAATATGCCTATTCAGGGGACGGCTGCGGATATCATCAAGCTGGCAATGATTAATATTCAGGAATATATCGAAGAAGAGCAGCTAGGCACCCGAATGCTGTTGCAGGTACATGATGAATTGATTTTCTCGGTTCCCGATGAAGAAGCGGATGAAGTCCCGGAAAAACTTAAGGAACTGATGGAAACCGCTTTTGAGCTTTCCGTCCCTCTGGATGTAGAGATGGGCCTGGCCAATAACTGGCTGGAAGCCCATTAGATGTGCCCATCCAACAGAGCATAGATCAAAGAGACTGTATGTATGTCAGAGCCGAGATATATCCTATGTGAGGGCTACGACATGACCCTGTCGTGGTCGTGATACATCCTGTGCTAAGGCTACGACATATTCCTGTCGTAGGTGGGGGATCTCCTCAGCGTAGGGCAGGCAGTAGTATCCCCATTTGATATTACTCAACTCTTTCTTGTACATAGCACTGAGTGAGAATAATATCAGAGGCTGTCAACACTGGGCTGTTTCAGCACCAATGCTTCACTCTTCCTCCAGTTTAAAGCGTGGCAGGTGCAGTCCCCATTGAATGGCTGCCAGCCGGAGCCCAATAACGACAATCATAGCCGTCATAATGTTAACAGATGAGGGCAGGGCAGTGAGCTGCAACAAAAGGTAAACAGTAGCACCGGCCAGGGCAGCGGTAGCATAGATATCGCGCTGTAGAATCATTGGGATTTTGTTTGTTAGCACATCACGTATCAGTCCGCCGACGGTGCCAGTGATAGCGGCCATAATGACAATAATAACTTCATTGGAAACAACTTCCTGGGTGATCTGGGCTCCCGTAATGGTAAACACGGCCAATCCGAGAGCATCCGCCAGAAGCAGTGCTTTTTGGGGCGGCTCCTTATGGCGGGTATACCAGATGGTGAGTAGGGTACCAATGATTATAGCTGTCAGGTATGTGGGATCGGCAATCCAGAAGACGGGATGTCGATTAAGCAGAAGGTCGCGCGTAGTACCGCCTCCTACAGCGGTTACAACGGCAATGACTACCACGCCCAGCAGGTCGAGACTCTTTCGTCCGGCGGCCAGAGCACCGGATACGGCAAAAACCACGACGCCGAAGAGGTCCAGCCAGTATAACAGTTCAATCTCTTCCCAGCTCATTTTCCCTTATTATCTGAAGCTAAAGGAAAGTCCTGCATTTGCCGTTGAATATTTGGAAACGTTAAACTCACCGAAAATATGGAAGAAAGCCATTTTAAAAGTTACACCACCAATCAGGCTAAATGAGTTTTGGCCATTTTCGGAGTAGCTAAACGGATCTTCAATCACGTCATATCCCTGAATCCCATTGACTTCCATACTTACAGGATACTCCCCCGTTACATCCATATTAAAAGCCGAGGTTTCATAACCCACGCCTCCGTAAAATGAAATAAAAGGGAGGTCTTTGCCCGCCAGTGCTTTAATGGTGAAGGTATTTATATTGACATTGCCCTGCTGATTATCAAAATCAGCAGTAGCTGCATCCGGATTTTCAGGATTCGGAATAGCACCGGGTTCAGGTTCCAAATCGAAATTCATATCCAAATTGATATTGGTATAGCCAGCAAGCACGGAAAGGTTAACAGGGAGAAGATTACCGCCCGGCAGCCATTGATTGA
The DNA here is from genome assembly GCF_039545095.1 of Fodinibius salicampi. Lineage (NCBI taxonomy): Bacteria > Pseudomonadati > Balneolota > Balneolia > Balneolales > Balneolaceae > Fodinibius > Fodinibius salicampi. The sequence continues at coordinate 503,670 of NZ_BAABRS010000001.1, forward strand.
TGCCGTGCTTTAAACCAAATCCGGACATATTGAAATTGCCGTCGCTACCGATCGATATTTCCGGAACATATCGCACTATTAAATCGGTATCCCTTACAATACCCACTCCCGCCTGGACCATTGGAGCCGGTACAAAAGAGTAGCCTGTGCCTTCGGGTAAGTTGAACCGTGCCACTTCATTGCCGTCATCTTCAACAATGACTTCCGGGCCTAATTCGTCATTACCACCCACTGTGGGACTAATAGTATTTGAAGGGTCAGCCGGCTTTATCTTTTCGAGGTTAAGATCATTTAAATCAAATGACTGATCGTCTCCCGGAATAAATGAAAGTGCACCTCGGACCTGAATATCAAATCCTAGGGTACTGTGGGGCTCAGCAGAAGTAGTCCATCCGGAATTGATATCAGCACCCAATCCCGATGGAATAGGTTTTAGATATGCTCTGGTAACTTTTTCGGCATCTTCGGCTCCGGCTCTCAGCACATCTCCAATATCGCTGAATTGTGCAAGAGTAGTGGATGTTCCAGTTAAAAATAATACTCCGAATAATAATATTAGTTTCTTTTTCATGGGTTATAATAGCTAGGGGAATTTTAATCCTGAAGGTAAATCATTAAAAATATCTAATACTTGGTAATATCAGGATTTTGAGGGAATTTAAAAAAGTAAATTCCTAAGGATAATGGCAGTATTAAAATAGATAGACTTTCTCTGGGAATCGCATTTGGCCATCTAGGTGAAGGCAGATAAATTATTGGGCCGTTAATCGTTTTCCAGGGAATCTAGGATATTTAGGTAAGAGTCATAGCGATCGGGATGTATATGGCCCTCTTCAAATGCCTCCATGACGCCACAGCCGGGTTCGTGGCTGTGGGTACAGTTATTGAATTTACATTGCTGTCTGAATTCGAGCATTTCCGGGAAAAACAGGGAGAGCTCCCATGGTTCGATATTAACCAATCCGAATTCCCGGAGTCCCGGTGTATCTACCAGATAACCGCCTAACTGCAAGGGGAGAAGCTTGGCAAAAGTAGTGGTATGGACTCCTTTTTCGTTGTAATCGGATACGGCCCCCACCTTGTGGTTAATAGAGGGCTCAATATGATTAAGCAGGCTTGTTTTACCTACACCCGAGGGACCAACAAAAACGGAAGTTTTATCCTGGAGATCTTCTTTAAGCCGTTCCAGTGATTCCTCGTCTTTAATGCTGGTAAGCAGAACATTATAGCCCAGAGAATCATAAAGTTCTGCAAGATTGTCGATATGTGGTTTATCTTTATCCTCAGCCAGATCCATTTTATTTAATATGATACGAGCCGGTATTTGGTATGCTTCACAGGTTACCAAAAACCGATCCAAAAATCCCCGCTTGATGTTTGGCTTTTTAATAGACTGTACCACATAAGCACAATCAATATTGGATACCAGAATCTGGTTTCCTTCTTTGTGATGCGTTGATTCCCTAATAAGATAATTTTGTCGGTCCTCGATTTCCTCAATACTTCCGGAGCCGTCATCATTTCTTGAGAAGTGCACATAGTCTCCTACCGCAATGGGGTTGGTAAGCTTGTGATCTTCGAGACGAAAGCGACCAGGAAGGCGACAACTAATGGTTTGACTGTCATCTCCCTGTGCATAGGCCACTTCATACCATTGGCCGGTTGATTGTACAATGCGTCCTCGGTGTGTCAAAGGCAGTTTGTTTTTTTATTAAGGTTGCTTCAACATAAAAAAGTCACCCCGATTAATCGAGGTGACTAATAAGATTAATTTAAATAATTGAAATATTAATTTGGTGTAAGCTCGGTATGTATTCCTTCTCTATACTCTTCGATCATTTTATCGATAAAAGCGGGAAGGTCATCGGGGCTTCGGCTTGTGGTCAATCCCTTATCAACAACCACTTCTTCATCTACCCATTTGGCACCTGCATTCATTAAGTTTGTTTTGATGAATGGATATGAGGTCATTGTCTTACCCTCAATCTCTTTTGTTTCTATCAGCATTTGCGGTCCATGACAGATCGCTGCGATAGGGATTCCTTTGTGTAGAAACTGAGCTACAAACTCATTGGCTTTTTTATCTTTTCGAAGTTGATCAGGATTCAATACTCCGCCGGGTAACAACAGCCCATCATAATTGTCTACACTTGCAGCTTCAAGAGAGATGTCGACTTCATAATCATCGCTCCAGTTTCCCTGGTTCCAGGCTTTAATGGAACCTTTCTTTGGAGAGATAAGATGAGTATGGGCTCCGGCGTGATGTAATGCTTCTCTGGGTTCGGTTAATTCTACTTATTCAAAACCATCTGTGGAAAGAATAGCAATTTGCTTATCAGCTAGTTCGTAAGCCATAGTTCAGATAATTTTATTAACAATTCCCAGTTTAGTTTGAACATTGTTAAAATGCTTATACAGCCTTAAAAGTTTCGTTTGTGCCTTACTAGACTACTATGTCTTAACTACTTATAAATAAAAAAACCGCTTCTCCATCGAGAAGCGGTTTTTAAAGGGAGCATATTTATCTAATCCATAACAATGGTTTCTTCAGTGGAATCTTTATCATCCTTAGCTCTATCGTTACTCCGGTTTTTGTGCTCTTCGCTTACTTTAAAGCGGTCGACGGGACTAAGAACCGGTTCATCTTCAAGCACAATATCCAGCAGGGGGTCCATGCGTTCCAGATATTCCACTTCGAGATCTCCGAGGACATCCTCGTCAATTTCTGCTACATCTTTTTCATTTTTTTCCGGCAGCAGTACTTTTTCAATACCTGCGCGTTTGGCCGCCAGTACTTTTTCTTTGATACCGCCCACCGGGAGTACGAGTCCACGGAGCGTAATTTCGCCGGTCATAGCCAGTGTCCCTTTCACCTTACGCTGCGTAAATATTGATGCTACCGCAGAAAAGATAGAGACCCCTGCCGAAGGTCCATCTTTTGGAACAGCTCCTTTTGGAACGTGGATATGGAGATCCCAGTATTTAAACGCTTCTTCAGGGATATTGAGCTCTTCGGAATTGGCTTTTAGGTAAGACATGGCAAGCATGGCGGATTCTTTCATCACATCCCCCAGCTGACCCGTTATGTGTAGCTTGCCGCTGCCTTTGGATACACTGGCCTCAATAAAGAGAATATCGCCGCCGTAAGGGGTCCATGCCAGTCCCGTAGCAACCCCGGGTACTTTGGTTCGTTCAGCTACTTCAGAGAAGTACTTCCTCTTGCCGAGGTAATCTTGCAGCTCGTTAACGCCTACTTTATGGGGCCCGTCATCGCCTGTGGCAATTTTAGCAGCTACTCCCCGGCAAACCGAACCGATCTGACGTTCCAGAGATCTTACTCCTGATTCACGGGTATATTCGTCAATAATTTTCTGGATACCCTGATGAGTAAGTTTAATTTGTTCTTCTTTCAGGCCATTCTCCTTAATTTGTTTAGGAATGAGATGTTCTTTGGCTATCTCAGTCTTTTCCTGCAGGGTGTAACCGCTGATATTGATAATCTCCATACGATCACGCAATGGTGCCGGGATCGTATCCAACGAGTTAGCCGTGGCAATAAACAGTACTTTTGAAAGATCGTATTCCAGCTCCAGGTAATTATCTGCAAAGCTGTCGTTCTGTTCCGGATCGAGTACTTCCAGCAGGGCAGAGGTGGGATCGCCTCTATAGTCAGATCCTACCTTATCAATTTCATCCAGCATAATAACAGGATTACCCGTTCCGGCTTTCTTCATTGATCGCAATATACGTCCCGGCAGGGCGCCAATATATGTTCGGCGATGGCCTCGAATTTCTGCTTCGTCATGTATTCCTCCCAGGCTGAAGCGCTCAAATTTTCTATTTAAGGCACGGGCAATTGATTTTCCGAGAGAAGTCTTACCCACACCCGGAGGTCCGTAGAAGCAGAGAATAGGTGCTTTCATGTCGCTTTTAAGCTTAAGCACCGCGAGATATTCAACAATTCGTTTTTTGACTTTTTCAAGCCCGTAATGGTCTTCGTCTAATACATTCTGCGCATTATTCAAATCAAGGTTATCGTCGGAATATTTATCCCACGGTAGATCAAGGATCCATTCGATATAGCTGTGAATAACCCCGTAGTTGGGGGAAGAGTTAGGGGTACGCTCTAGTCGCGTAATTTCCTTATCTACGGTTTCTTGGGCTTCCTCAGGTAGATTCTTTTCTTTGGCTCGTTTCCGAAGTTTCTCAACTTCCTGATGTTCTCCATCTTCCCCCAAAGCTTCCTGAATGGCTTTCATCTGCTGGCGCAGATAGAAATCACGTTGCTGATCATCAATGTCAGATTTTACCTTCGTGCGTATCTCTTCGCTGAGGTTTAATACCTGGAGTTCTTTATTAAGAAATTCCATAACGCGTTCCATACGCGTAGAGAAAGTGCGGATTTCGAGCACTTCCTGCTTTTCATTTGTGGAGACGTTGAGATTTGAAGAGATAAAGTTAAGCAGGAAAGTAGGACTGCTGATGTTATTAATTGCAATGGAAGCTTCGGAAGGTATATTCGGTGAGAGGTTTACAATTTTTCTTGCTGTCTCTTTTACCGACCGAATAGAGGCATCGAGTTCTACTCCTTCCAAATCCATTTCCTGGCGATAGGGCTCTACAATGGCTTTAAAATAAGGGTCTTTTTGAAGAAACTCCTCAATCTTAAAGGTCGTCTTGCCCTGAATGACAATACTTTTACTGCCATCAGGCATCTTAATTAGTTTTAAAATCTGGGCTACCGTTCCTACTTCGTACAGATCTTTCTCATTGGGATCCTCATCCTCCTCATTTTTTTGACTGACTACTCCAATCGTTTTGTCAGCTTCATATGCTTCCTTTACTAATTCGAGGGAACGATCACGTCCTACAGTAATAGGTACAACCACACCGGGAAAAAGCACCGTGTTCTTAAGTGGAAGAATAGGAAGTTCGTCGGGAATTTCAGACTGTGTTAATTCTTTTTCTTCCTCTTCCGACATAAGAGGAATAGCCTGTTCAAAATCGTCGAACTGGTCGTCAATATCTTCAAAATTGACCATGTTTTTGAACATTTCCTTCATGTATGCTAAGGTTTTAAATCAAAGTTTTAGTATTGGAAACAATTAAGTGCAAATAAAGAGCCAAGCTTCTTCCATCTACCAATTAGTCATGGATACTGGCAAAATAACAAAAAGTTAGGGAAAATAGAGTATTAATTGACAGCTTGGCAGTAATTGGATTATCAGAAATGAAACTGCAGTCCCCCGATCGCTCCGCCGGCCAGGGCTGCTTGTTGAGATTGAGGATATATTAAGGCCTGAGAACCAAAAGTAAAATCCCAGTATTTTGTTTCTAATCCAGTTGAAAAACCTACTTGCAGAGGCATATTTGAAGCTAATTTGGTTCCCATTCGCAAAGGTATTCTTTCAAAGGGCCGGGCTTCCATTCCCAGGTAGACAGACAAGTTCTTGGATGTATAGGCACTGTTATCGAGTCCGAGGGTAAGATCTCCGATAAACTTGACGGTCGATAAGTCAACTAATATACCTGCGTTAACGGATGTGGGTAGCATGGTTGAGTAGGCTTCCTCAGAGCTCTCTTCAGCGCTCAGTAGCGGGTTAGGCAGTGATTCGGCTTGGTGAAGGTGGTTAATATATTGTCCGCCAGACCCAATAAACATTTCATTTAAGGGTGATTGTTGCTGGGCAATAGTGGTATCTCCAGGAGTATCAATGGTGAGTGGTTGTTCCGTTTGACGCAGTACTCCGATATCGGCAAGAGATAAAGCAATACGCAGTGATTTTTTAGGAATACCTTCTGTACGCTGTGATAATCCTTCATCACTAAGGGGAATTACATAATTGAGTCCAAAATCAAATCCCAATCCATACCCGCTTTGTTCAAAGTGATAGCTGCCAAAATTGTTTTGTATTGCCTCTTGGGGATTTTCGGACTGCATATATGCATGGATGGCATCACTGAAGCGCCCGGTACTTTGCAGGCTAAAGTCAGAAGTAAAAGGATTTGCCTGGGCGTTTATTCCGTCATCATAATAACGGGCATGATAGCGGGCATCTAGCTTGGGACCAGCTACTATTAGTTTTGGAGCAAACCCAATATAGAGTTTGCTCAATCCCGGCATCAATCCGTTTACAAAAGTGAAATCCTGTGCGTAGCCAAAGGAAAGTTCATAGAGTTCGCTTTGTTGTTGAGATAAGGTAAAATCCCGGACGGTCCGATTATTTTGACCTATGAAGCTATCATCATACCATCCTCTTCCGGTAATAATCCGGGAAGCCAGACGCGCACGCAAAGCAATAGAAATTGCATAGTCTTTTCTGTACCAATGGATTCCTCCTAGCATTATCTCAGCTCGTGATGGGGTATTGGCTTGTAGCCTCTGTCCCCCAAAATGTTTATCAAGAATTGTAGTACGCTGCGAAGAATTTATACCAACATACTTTTGAATATAGGGACGATATCGGTTTCGGAAATTGGTGAACTGTCCTGAAACAGTATTCGAGGATAGAATCGGGTTAATTTGCAAGGCAGCTTGTCCGATATCTAAATGCAATGTGCCCGGACGATTGGGAAGCATTAAGTTAGCTGGATTGCTGAATGCAGCTTCGCTTCCGCTAAAATATGCGATACCGCCGCCATTCAAGCCCAGGTTATTTGAAGTGAGAGAAGGTTGGGCTTTGAGCGTGTGGGTGAAAATCATGGCGATAAGCGCCCACGTGGCGATAGCTATACCTTTTTTGATCGTTTGTATGAGGAAATAATTTTTCATCTATAATATCAATATCGCCCTATAGGCTAACCAATAACCCTGAGTTTTGCTACGCGAAGCATTAATGTTTTACGCTGTTGCCGTTCTTTAAAGTAGATAACCACTTTCGTTTTTTCACCTTCACCACTTCTGCTTATAATTTTACCCTGACCAAAAATATTATGTTCCACTTTTGCTCCTACCTGAAATGGATCTTCATCGGGATTGTCATAATATACCTGAGTATTATTAGAAGACCGATTTTTCTTTTTATAAAGTGGCTTTTTCCAGTCGTATTCAATCCGAGTATCTCCGTTTTGAGACGAAGAACTATTTTTTTCAGAGAATCGATCCTTATCTTGTTTTATGGAGGATCCGGTTTCCGTACGAACAACATCTGAACTTACTTCGTCTAAGAAACGGGAACGTCTTTTTCGTTGTTCTTCACCGTATTTATAACGACTGCGGCAGTGACTAAAAAAGAGCACTTCCTGTGCTCGTGTAATAGCCACATAAAAGAGTCTCCGTTCTTCTTCAATATTGACTTCTTCATTATTTCGACTGCCCACCGGGAATAATTCTTCTTCGAGCCCCACAACAAAAACAGCCGGGAATTCCAGCCCCTTAGCTGCATGAACGGTCATCATGGTAACGGCAGGTTTCTCCTCATCGTATTTGTCGGTATCGGTAATAAGGCTAATTTCCTGTAAAAAAGAGCTTAGTGAAGCGTTGTTGTTATTTTTTTCGAAATAGGATATCGCGTTTTCAAGTTCTAAAATATTTTCGCGACGCGTCATTGACTTGGGAGAGTTTTCCTCTACCAGTGACTTCATATAGCCTGATTTTTCCAGCAGCTTTTTGGTAACATTGATGAGCTTTTCGTTATTCTTCAGGTCATTCTTAAGCTCATTGATCATGGCTACAAAATCCTTGACACTATTCTCTGCCGGTTTATAAAGATCAATCTGATCCACATTTTTTAAAACCTGCCATAAAGACTGGTTCGTGGAACGGGCGCGGGCCATGAGATCATGCAATGATTTATTGCCAATCCCCCTGGAGGGTTCATTAATGATGCGGACAAGATTAGTATCATCATCCGGATTGATAAGAAGGGTCAGATATGCCAGTACATCTTTGATCTCTTTGCGCTGATAAAATGAAAGTCCGCCTACCAACTGATAGGGAATACCCTTACGGCGGAACGTTTCCTCATAAACCCTGCTCTGATAATTCGTCCGATAGAGTATGGCGAAATCATTGTAGTCATAACCTTTCCGGGCTTTCAGTTCTTTGATATAATTCGCTACCCGATTGGCTTCATCCCGCTCATCGTAGTTGTCGAGTACCGTTATGGTATCGCCCATGTCGTTGTCGGTCCAGAGCGTTTTATCCAGCTGACTCTCATTATTTTTGATAATAGAGTCTGCCGCTTTGAGTATGGCCTGGGTAGAGCGATAATTTTGTTCCAGCGGAATCTCAACCGCATCCTCATAATCATTTTTGAAATCGAGGATATTATGAATATCAGCACCCCGGAAGGAGTAGATACTTTGGGCATCATCCCCAACCACACATAAGTTCTTATACTTTTCAGCCAGCATGTTGGTCACTTTATACTGGGCATGATTGGTATCCTGGTACTCATCAATCAAGATATATTTAAAGCGATCCTGATATTTTTCGAGCACATCTTCGTTTTTTTGAAACAGCTCGATGGGTTTGACAAGCAGGTCATCAAAGTCCATCGCATTATTGTGTTTCAGGCGTTCGACATACTGCCCGTAGATTTTGGCGGTAATATCATCAAGCGTGCTATGTACAAATTTTTCCTGGTAATGATCCGGATAGATGAGCTCATTTTTGGCATCACTGATTAGTCGCTGAATAGTACGCGGACGTATCTCTTTGGGATCGTAGTTATTTTCCCGAAGTAGCTGCTTAATGGCATTTTTAGAATCTTCCATATCGTAAATAGAATAATTGGAAGTAAAGCCAATCTTTTCTGCCTCGAAACGCAGAATTTTTGAAAAAACGGAGTGAAAAGTTCCCATCCAGAGTTTGCGTGCTTCATCCCCAATAAGCTGCTGGATACGCTCTTTCATCTCTTTGGCAGCCTTATTGGTAAACGTCAGGGCCAAAATATCATCCGGGGCTGCTTTCTGCTGCTGAATAAGATAAGCTATACGGTAGGTAAGCACACGGGTTTTGCCACTGCCAGCTCCCGCTACAATCAGTAGGGGGCCCTCGGTATGACGTACTGCCCGTTTTTGTTGTTCATTCAGATCATGTATAAAATCTGGTTCTTTTGGCATAAAAATACTAAAAACTAAATATCTTGTTGTTATTACATCTCCCGGCTGCGTAAAATAAATACGGAGTTGTCCTCCACAAGGGGGGGGCACCTTCGAAGGAATCCGATTTATCGGGAGTAATTACGAATCCAATTCGCTTAAAATTTCGCGTAGTTTCTCCAGGTCTGTTTCAGTGTCTTCTTTCTTATCGCGTTCACGCTGGACAACCTCCGCTGGTGCATTATTTACGAATCCATCGTTTTTCAACTTGCCCTCGATAGATTTCAGAAAACCTTCCAGACGGTCAATTTCTTTTTGGATACGCTCGCGTTCCTTATCCAGATCGATGAGTCCCTCCAGCGGGACAAACAATTCAGTGCCTTCAATAACCGCAGAGGCCGATGTTTCGGGCTTGTCCAGATCCGCTTCTACTTTAAACGTATCAATGGACTGAAGCTTGCGGAAAATCCACTCGTTTTTACTGATAGCTTTGGCGGTGTTATCATCCTTGGCCTTGATAAGCAGATCAATCTCATCATTGGGACTTAGCTTAAATTCCGCACGAATATTACGGATGGCAGAGATCATCTTTTGAATGGATTCAAAAAGGGTTCTATCGTCCTTCGAGACAGCCTTTTCATCAAATTTCGGCCAGGAAGCTACGATTATCGCTTCATCCGTATCACGGTTGCGGGTAAGCTGCCAAATTTCTTCTGTGATAAACGGCATAAACGGATGCAAGAGTTTCATCAGCTGTTCAAAGATATTGAATCCACGTGAAAGGCGATCTTCTGGAATGCTGGCGCCCGGCTCATCGGCTTTGATAAGTTCAATATACCAGTCACAGAAATCATCCCATATCAACGAGTAAATTTTGTGTAGTGCCTCATTGATCCGAAAGGATTCCATATCCTTATTGATAGCATCGATCGTTTCGTGCAGACGAGAAAGCATCCAGCGGTCGACAAGATTGTCTTCATCAATCTTAAGTTCGATAGCCAGTTCGGTATCTTCCGTCCGATTCATCGACAGGAATCGGAAGGCATTCCAAATTTTGTTGGCAAAATTTCGTCCTTGCTCGCAAAGCTGCTCTTCGAACAGCAAATCATTTCCGGCAGGAGAGGAGAATAGCATCCCCACGCGCACGCCATCCGTACCGTATTGTTCCATGAGCTTAAGCGGATCGGGGGAGTTCCCTAGCGACTTCGACATTTTACGCCGTTGGCTATCGCGGACGATGCCTGTATAATAAACATTGCTGAACGGCTTTTCGTCTTTAAACTCATATCCAGACATAATCATCCGTGCAACCCAGAAAAACATGATTTCCGGAGCGGTAACCAAATCCTGTGTAGGATAATAGTATTCCAGCTCTTCATTAGCTTCGCCCGTACGGATAAACTCAGGGTCAAAAACGGTAATTGGCCATAGCCATGAAGAAAACCAGGTATCAAGCACATCTTCATCCTGACGGACATCATCAGTTGAAAGATCAGCATTCCCTGACTTTTTACGTGCTTTTTCAAGGGCTTCATCTTCGGTTTTAGCTACAACGTAATCATCCTTGCCGTCTCCGAAATACCAAGCAGGAATACGCTGTCCCCACCAAAGCTGACGCGAAATGCACCAATCGCGGATGTTTTCCATCCAGTGGTTGTAGGAGTTTTTGAACTTCGCCGGATGAAACTGAATATTATCGTTCATTACATTTTCATGGGCCGGCTTGGCTAGTTTATCCATCTGGCAGAACCACTGCAGCGATAGGCGCGGTTCGATAATAGCGTCGGTACGCTCGGAGTATCCGATTTTGTTTTCCAGCTCCTCGATCTCAACAAGCTGATCAAGTTCTTCAAGGTCTTTGATGATCAGTTCACGGGCATCAAAGCGGTCTTCTCCAATATAGTTTTCGGCTGCTTCATTCAGGGTCCCATCGGGATTGAGTATATCGATAATTTCCAGATCGTGCTTCTGACCAATTTCATAGTCATTTTCGTCGTGGGCCGGGGTGATCTTCAGACAACCTGTCCCATATTCCATATCTACATACTCATCGGCAATAACCGGGACTTCACGTTCCACGATTGGAATAATGGCCGTTTTACCGATCAGATCCTGATAGCGTTCGTCTTCCGGATGAACACAGACAGCGGAATCTGCCAAAATGGTTTCGGGACGTGTAGTGGCAATAGTTACCCACTGATCGCTGTTATTAATCTTATAACGGACGTGATACAGTTTTGATTTTTCCTCCCGGTGGATGACTTCTTCGTCAGAGAGCGCGGTTTGTGCTTCGGGATCCCAGTTGATCATGCGCTTCCCACGGTAAATATAGCCCCGCTCATAGAGTTTGATAAAGCAATCCACAACGGCTTCATATAGTTCATCCTCGAGCGTAAATCGCGTACGCTCCCAGTCGCAGGAAGCGCCCAATTTTCGGAGCTGTTGCAGGATAATTCCCCCGTGTTCTTCCGTCCACTCCCAGGCATGTTCTAAGAATTCATTACGGGTGAGATCGGCCTTGGTAATACCTTCTTTACGGAGTTTCTGAACGACTTTGGCTTCCGTTGCAATGGAGGCATGATCGGTGCCTGGTACCCAGCAGGCGTTCTTGCCCTGCATGCGGGCGCGGCGGACCAGCACATCCTGTATAGTATTGTTGAGCATGTGTCCCATATGCAGCACGCCCGTAACGTTTGGAGGAGGAATGACCACCGTATAGGATTCACGGTCGTCGGGTTCGGAATGGAAAAATCCGTTATCCTCCCAAAAGCTGTACCATTTGTCTTCGATGCTGCCGGGATCAAAATGCTTGGGAATATCCTTTGAAGCAGTTGTTTTTTTCAAAATTAATGAATGCGCTTTATGATGTTCAGATTAGATTTTACTGGAGGGTGAAGATACGAAAAAGGAGAGAAGATTTTGAGCCAATTATTGCTTCTATTTTAATAAGGCCCGCCTGACGGCTGTTATTTAGTCAAGTACATAAATATCCTGAGCCGTCCGGCGGGTGATTTTTTATAAGGTTATGAAGTTCGTTTTAATAAAACTCCGAAATGACCGTCGCAGTTATGTTTATGGGGGAAAGTCTGATATCCGAATCCACCGTCGACCATCACTTCTTCCGGTACATAGCCTTCCACGGTCTGCAGCTCAAAATTCTCATGGCGGTCGAGGAAATTCATTATCTGGTCCATATTTTCCTCTTCTTCAAGGGAACAGGTACTATATACCAGTCGCCCGCCTTTTTTAACCATTTTCGCGGCTGAATCCAGCAGTCGGGCCTGTTGCTCAACCGCATTTTTGAGTCCTTCCTCATCTCGTCGCCAGCGCAGATCTGCTCGTTTGCTCAGTACGCCCGTTCCTGTACAGGGAGCATCCAGAAGAACCCCGTCCGCTTCATCAAGTTCGAGTTCAGTTACATCTGCCCGGCGCACACGGATGTTTTCTGCGTGATAGGTAAGGGCACTTGATGCCAGTTTGTCCAGCCGTTCCGAAGAAATATCTACGGCCAAAATACTTCCTTCTGCATTCATTCGATCAGCCATCAGGATGCTTTTTGTACCCGGAGCAGCACATAGATCGTAAATTTCCTCACCGGGCTGAGGATCAAGAAGAAAGGGAGCGAAGCCAGCGGCTATATCCTGTACCTGGCAAAAACCTTTGTCAAGCCAACCCTTGGATATAAAAGGAGCAACGCTATCCACTTGAAAATAACCTGGAAGCCAATCGCTCTCCGTAAAGTCAATGTCGTGCTTCGTCATTCTCAGTTTAAAATTTTCTGTTTTGGTACGCAGGTTGTTAGCCCGGACATAGTAGACCGGCCTTTTGTTATTAGCCTGCATCAGCTTAAAAGCTTCACGCTCTCCAAACCGCTTCGTCCATCGTTCTACGAGCCATTCCGGATGTGAAAAGGTCGTTGCAACGAGTTTTGTCCGGTCTTCATAGGAGGGTTTGGGAAGGTTATCAATATCGCGCTGGAGATTCCGGAGAATTGCATTGGTGAGATCACCCGTACGTGAGCCGAGTTTCAGCTTAGCAAGTTCCACCGACTCATTAATCGCCGCATAATCAGGGGTACTGTCCATGAATACCATATCATAGATGCCCAGGCGTAAAATGTTTTTTAAGCTGGGCTTCATCTCCTTGATCTTAACATTTGAAAACTCGTCAATAAGGAAATCAAGATAGGTGCGGCGTCTTAAAATATTTTGTACATATTCGCGGACTTCAGCACGGCCGCGCGAATCCAATTGATCTGCAGTCGAATAATCTAATACGTTATTTTTGTCAAAATTGATTAATATTTCTACGCTGACAGAACGAGCCGATGCTTCAGTTTCCAATGCGATATCCAATTTAAATTATATTTTCAGTGATCTGTTCGCTGCGGACAAAAAAGAGTTCAGGACCAGTGGATTTCGAAATGAATCTTAATCAAAAAATGGCTGACTCTAAAATTGATGGAACAGGTTTAAAAAAATACAGTTTTAGGAGGGGAGTTGCTAATACGGAATAAGAAATCTGGTCACTGATTTTAATACTTTATTTTGATCAGTCATTACCTGTTCTGTGCGAAATAGTATACTGGTAATCCTAATAGAAGAATCAGAATTCCAACAAGTGCTCCCCATCCGGTGAATACAACACTAGAATAGAGCAGGTACAGGCAAACGGTCATAAATAACAGGGGAGTAAGAGGATAGAGTGGAACTCTAAATGACAATTTATAGTTGGGATTTCTTCGGAAAACAAAAAGAGATAAAGTTGTTAAAAAAATAAAAAACCAAAATACCGGTGCGGTATAATCAACCATTGTAGAAACAGCTTCTTCTGTAAAGCCACCCAGTATAACAAGTCCAAAAGCAATAAAACCCTGGAGTAGCAAAGCATTAACGGGGGTGTTATTGGCATGATTCCATTGGCCAATAAATTTGAGAAGAGGGAAATCACGTCCTAATGCATAATTTGTTCTGGCTCCGGTAATAATCGTAGCATTTGCAGTAGAAAGGGCTGAAATCACAATGAGGACTGCCATTGCAAATGATCCGCCGGACCCAATAATTTTATTGCTCAGGCTAACTCCGATAGTATCGGAATTTCGCAGGGTTTCAAGCCCTAAAAGCTGGAGGTAGGCACTGTTAATAAGCACGTATAGGACGGTAATAGTCGCCAGGCTTAACAGAAGTACGCGAGAAATATTTTTCCGAACATCCTTAATTTCGGCGGAAAGGTATACGCCTTCGTTCCAGCCTCCGTAAGTGAGCAGTACAAATATCATAGCTGCTCCCGCGGAGGTAGTCACACCTGAGTCGGAAGCAGCTTGTACCGGTTCAGCGCTGAATCCGGTTAATACTCCGGCTAAACCAGCCAGCAGCAAAACAACCACAATTATAGAGGTCATAGCCGTTTGGATATTTTTAGAGGGACCGGTGCCTATAATATTGAGGGCGGTTAGCCCAACGACCGTAATTCCGGCATAAATAGAGGAGCTGTAGGTCCCTAGATCATAAATGACAGACGCATAATCGCCCAGAATAAAAGCTGCAAGAGTAATGGAGCCGGTTTGTATGACGGTCATACGTCCCCATGAAAAGAGAAAACCGGTACCCGGACCAAATGCCTTGGTAAGGAAAAAGTACTCTCCTCCCGCATCGGGCTTGGCAGAGGCTAATTCTGCATAGCAAAGTGCCCCAATAATTGAAATGATGCCTCCCGCTATCCAAAAGCTAAGATAATGCAGTTCTGAGGCGGCATTTTGTGCAACCATGGAGGGCAGGCGAAAAATACCAATACCTATAACAATGCCTATTATGACGGCAATCGCATTGAAGTTGTTAAAAATTCGCCGGGGCTTGCCCCGGGAGTCCTTTTTCATATAATAGTATAAATAATTATGGCTATCTCACTTATTTGGCATACCAATGTAAAAGCTACTCGCGGGTAGCAGTCCAGGGAGAAAATGTCTTTTCATTTGCATTATGGTGTTGCATGGAGCCATGGATTTGATCGCCTTCTACACGTCCGCTGAAAATGTAAAACTGGTTGCCATTCGAGGCTTTTATAGTAATGCGGTCGCCTCTTAACAATTGTTGCTCTGTCTTATAGGTAGTGCCATTTTGATCAGTGAGTGAAGCGGTAATCTCCTGATACCTTTGCGTTAAATTAATTTCAAAATCTTTGCCGTCAGCCGAAAAATTCCAGTTGCCTGCTACTTTTGCTGGAATAACCCAGTAGTAAATGTCATGCGACCGACTGCTTCCCTCTGATTCAATAGTAAGTTTTTTATCTGCTTTCCAATCTCCCATATCAAAGCTGTGAGAAACAATACGTGTACCCGGCTGCAGCCTATCGAGTAATTCCGGACGTAGTTTCTTGTTTACGGAGGGCAGGAGATACATGGTAATTACGGATGCTTCACTGAAGTCGGTTTCAAAGAGGTTGCCTTCGATAAATAGGATTTGATCGTCTACTCCGGCATCCTGTGCATTTTGACGCGCTTCTTCTATGCGTTCCGGATCAAGATCAATTCCATGACCATTGGCCCCGCGTTCTGCTGCAGCTATTACTATGCGTCCATCGCCGGATCCCAAATCAATAACATAGTCACTTGGTTTAACGTCGGTAACCTCTAACATTTTTTGAACTACGTTATCGGGCGTAGGTACATACGGAACATCCAGATCTTGCGCTTGTAGCGGGGAAGAAGCCAGTAGTAAAAACAGGCTAACAACAAAAGCAGTAATCGTTGATTTGAGAAATCTATTTATTGATGAAGTTGACATATTCGTCACCATTTTTTAAAAGGGTTGAAAAGGGAAGATTATAGCTAATGAATATAGGTTAAAAATCATGCTCAAAAACAACACTAAGTTAAATAAAGGTTATAAACTTAACAGTTACAACTACAAGCTATATTCATTATGTAATAAAGAGTTAAAATTGTTAGAAGTTCCCACCAACCTCATGTAATTGGATTCAAATAATTTGGTTTGAAAGATTATGTATTGCTTTTGCCTTTTCCTTGGAAAAAGCCTAACTTTCGTCGCTTCCAGAGTGATGGAACATTTCGACTAAAATTACCAAAATTAACTCATTATAATCGACTATTAGATAATGAATAAAGGAACCGTTGCACAGGTCATTGGTCCGGTTGTGGATGTGGACTTTGATGAGGGAAGCATCCCCCCCGTATTAAATGCCCTCTATATTGAACGTGAAGACAAATCTAAACTTTATCTGGAAGTTGCCCAGCACCTCGGAGAAAATCGTGTGCGTACCATTGCGATGGACTCTACCGATGGCTTGGTTCGGGAAATGGAAGTCGTTAACACCGGTGCTCCGATCTCCATGCCTGTCGGCGAAGATATTCGCGGAAGAGTATTTAATGTGGTTGGAGAACCAATTGATGGCATTGAGCCACCTAAAGGAGACCGAACGTATCCCATTCACCGATCTGCTCCCGAGTTTAAAGAATTGGCAACTTCTACCGAAATGCTGGAAACCGGTATTAAGGTTATTGACTTGCTTTGTCCCTATGCCAAGGGTGGTAAGACTGGGCTTTTCGGTGGTGCCGGAGTAGGGAAGACGGTTCTTATTCAGGAGCTTATTAATAATATTGCGAAAGGTCACGGTGGATTATCCGTATTTGCCGGGGTGGGAGAGCGTACCCGGGAAGGAAATGACTTGATCCGTGAGATGCTTGAAGCCGATATTATTGACTATGGAGAGGCTTTTAAGGAATCTTTTGAGGAAGGTAATTGGGATCTTGAGAAGGTAGACAAGGAGGCCCTTAAAGAATCAAAATCTGCTTTTGTATTTGGTCAGATGAATGAGCCCCCGGGAGCTCGTGCACGTGTAGCACTTTCAGGTCTGACGATAGCGGAGTATTTCCGTGATGAGGTAAGCCGTGATATCCTGTTTTTTATTGACAATATTTTCCGCTTTACCCAGGCAGGCTCCGAAGTATCTGCCTTGTTGGGACGAATGCCATCAGCTGTTGGATATCAGCCAACACTTGCTACGGAAATGGGAGACCTACAGGAGCGAATTACTTCTACTAAAAATGGGTCTATTACCTCAGTACAGGCGGTTTATGTACCGGCTGATGACTTGACAGATCCCGCTCCGGCAACGACATTTGCTCACCTCGATGCAACGACGGTATTAAGCCGTGCACTGACGCAGATTGGTATTTATCCTGCGGTGGATCCCCTTGACTCTTCTTCCCGTATTCTTGATCCCCATATCGTAGGTGAAGAGCATTATAATACGGCCCGTGGAGTTATTGAGATTTTGCAGAAGTATAAGGATCTGCAGGATATTATTGCTATTCTCGGTATGGATGAACTTTCTGATGAAGACAAAACGGTCGTAGCCCGGGCACGAAGAATTCAGCGATTCCTGAGCCAGAACTTCCACGTAGCTGAGCAATTTACTGGCCAGCCGGGTGTTTTCGTAAATGTTGAAGACACCGTGAAGGGCTTCAAGAAAATTCTGGACGGAGAGCTTGACCATTTACCTGAGAATGCTTTTTACATGGTTGGTACTATTGAGGAAGCCATAGAAAAAGGCGAAAAATTGTTAGCCGAAGAAAAGGAAGCTGAGGCAGCAGAATAAAATGACCAGTTTCAAAGCTCAAATTCTAACTCCAGAGGGTTCGCTTCTGGATGAAGAGGTAACAGGTGTTAAACTGCCCGGAACAATGGGCAGCTTCGAAGTTAAAACGCTGCATGCCAATATTATGTCTACTCTTGAAGTAGGTGAAGTGGTGGTTCGCAAAGCAACCGGGGAAGAGCAGCATTTCGCTATAACCGGTGGATTTGTAGAGGTTGTGGATAACCACCTGCATTTACTTGCTGAGGCTGCTGAATCGGTAGAGGAGATTGATGTAGAGCGTGCAAAAGCTGCAAAAGAACGAGCACGTGAACGTTTGGCATCAGCATCGGAAGATGACTCTATCGATAAGAAAAGAGCGAAGAAAGCTTTAGAAAGGGCAGAAAACCGTATCAAACTAGCGGCTGATGTAACGGTATCTACACAGTAAGGCAGATGGTTACTTATTTTCTATAATAGTTATCCGAAAAAATTAGGCGATCTCTCATTGATTGAGGGATCGCCTTTTTTATTGTTTAGATCTTTCCTTGCCTAGTCCAGCTTTTATCGTATTAACTCAGCATCAGGACGTATCCCATTACTGAAAAGTAACGTACTATTATTACCTTACCAGTCAATCCGACCGGTACCGGTGTTATTACCGTTGTTGCCGGCACCTTCCCGGGGCATCACAAATCCTGCAGGAGGTTCAAATGCTTCATAACTCCAGGGAGCATCGGGATCGGATGAGGCAAGGTTCATGAATCGACCGACCATTGGGAGTGCTGTATGGGCCCCCTGACCGGTCCTGCTGGTCTCAGGGAAGCGAATACGCCGGTCGGCACCGCCCACCCAAGCTCCCATTACAATATGAGGAGTCATTCCCATAAACCAGTTATCTGCCGCATTCTGTGTAGTTCCGGTCTTTCCGGCAATATCCTGTCGGATATTATAAGTGCTTTGCAGGCGCACGCCGGTTCCATAGTAATCTTCTCCGCCCCGTATAACCCCGCGCATCATATCAATCATAATATAAGCTGTCTCAGGACTTATTGCTTCCTGCTGAAACTCCGGCTGATATTCTTTAATTACATTGCCGGACTTGTCTTCAATACGGGTAATTGCGAAGGGTTCAATATGCACGCCCTGATTCGCAAAAGTGGTATAGGCGCTTGTTAATTCCAACAGCGATACTTCCGCTGTTCCAAGGGCTATAGATGGGAATACGCGTTCATCCGAGAGGTCAATCCCCATATTTTCAGCCATCTGCTTTATCTTTTGCGCTGCTGGCATTAAATCTTCAACACGGTTTGTATTCGGAGCCCCCGCAATTTCGGGCAGCAGTCCAACCGTCACATTATTTAAGCTCCGTGCCAGTCCTTGCCGCAGGGGCAGCATATCCGGTCCTTCGGGAACACTCGGATCTTTGGGGGCCCAAACTCTGCCGCTCTTTTGAACAAATTTGCGGGGATATTTTGAGAATCTGTGATAGGGCATATAGCCATTATCAATAGCCACGGTATATACAAAGGGCTTAAAGGTTGATCCGGCTTGTCGTTCGGACTGGTAGACATGGTCGAACTGTACATCACCATAGTCGGAGCCGCCTATCCAGCACAGGATTTCGCCCGTCTTGGGATCAATCCCTACAAATCCTGCTTCTAAGCGCATTTTAGCGCGCTTGACGGAGTCCACAAAAGCTTCATCGGCCCTCAATTTTTCCATAACTACCGAGGATTGATCGGTGTCATATTTAGAAAACCCGTTTTTAAAACGATCGGTTTCACGAATAAAACTGGGTAAGAACTGGGGATATCGCTGCCAGAAGATATCCATAAACTCCCCATTGGAGGAGGTCCATTCATCTACGAATATCGACTGCAAAGAATCAAGCTTAGTCTCTACGGCTTGTTGAGCATATTTTTGATACCGTGAATCAATAGTGGTATAGATCGTAAGTCCATCGGTATTAAGATTATAGCCGTTTTCTTCGGCCCAACCTTCTATTTGTTGCCTGACATATTGCCCAAAATACCTGCTTTCAGTTCCGGCTTTGGAGGGAGGATGATAATCTAATTGCAGGGGTTGTTCTAAAAGTTGGTTATAGGCCGTATTATCAAGAAATCCCCGTTCATTGAGGAGCATAAGCACCGTATTGCGGCGGGAAATAGCATTTTCAGGATTAATGCGTGGATTATAAAGATAAACTCCTTTTAATGAACCTATGAGTGTAGCGGCTTCAGGGGCTGTAAGTTCTTTGGCTGTTTTACCATAATGCGTATATGCAGCAGATTGAATACCGAAGGCGCTATTCGGAAATTCAACTGTATTCAAATACATTTCTATTATTTCACGCTTAGTGTAATTGCCCTCTATTTCAATGGCAGTTATCATTTCGCGCAGTTTCCTGATGATCGAAAATTCACGCCCGATCTTCTTATATAAATTTCGGGCTAGCTGTTGGGTAATAGTAGATCCTCCTTGTATCCGTCCGTTCAGCAGATGCCAGGGTACGGAGAGGGTGCGGATCATATCTATACCCCAATGTTCGTAAAATCGGTGATCCTCAGTAGCTATTAATGCATTTATAGCATGGGGGGATATATCTTCATAGGGTACGTAGGTACGATTTTCTGTATAAAAACGATCCAAAACAACGCCGTCCCGACTTTTAACTTCGGAGGCAATAGCTGTTTGAGGATTTTCAAGTTCGGATACTGAAGGAAGACCCGAAAAAAGAAAAATAAGAAAACCGGTAAACAATATAACTGTTATACCACCAGCAATGGTTGTCCACTTAACAAAATCATTTTTATTCCAGTTAAAGGAGAACCAATTTTTATAACCTGAGTGGCCAGAATTATCCTTTGAGGCCTTTTGCCGGCGGTATTCGGGATCGTTAAAATAACGATCCATTTCATTATCAAAGTCTGAGTTACTCATTTAATTTTTGACTCAAAATGGTTTAAGAGAATGTGTTTCAGGCTCCCAACAAACGAGTTTAATGGCTGAATTATTGTAAAGGGCCAAAGTACGATGCTTGTAAAAGGTACCTAAATTTATATAGCTTCCGAAGTCATATTGTTCCCGGCGGGGTATATGATCGTGACCAGAAATTATTAAATCGAAATCACTTTTCTGTAACTGATCTTTTGCCCAGTTAGAAAGCATTTCTTTATGATTTTCAGGATCATCGAGTTTTCTGTTAAAACGGGAAAAGTATTTCATTAGTGTCAACCCAGCCGACCCATTTAATATAGCCCGATAACATTTCAGAAAAAAGGAATTACGCAGGATCCTGTGCATCAGTGGCCTGGGTAGATCAAAATGGGAATTTGCTAAGCCATCTCCATGCAAGAGCATAAGTTTTTTTTGGTCCAGGGAACATTGAATATATTCGTGAGTGATTTTGAATCCCCTGTCTATAAGATGTCCATACGTCCAGTGATCATGATTACCTGTTATATAGGGAATAGAGGAGATATTACGATTATACGTTTCAAATCGGTCAAGAAGTTTATTTCCATAGGAGGGAATATAGTCAGGAAATTCCATCCAGTAGTCGAATAGATCCCCCAGGATAAAAATTTGAATAGATCTTTGTTCGCAATAATCGATCAGCTGGATAAGTTCGGTTTCTATTCGGTGGTTCTCCTGGTCCGAAAATCCCCCAAAATGTACATCAGAGAGGAACAAGACTGGAGGCTTAATAGTGGATAAGTCCATCTGGCGGCCGCTTATTTTTTTCGGCTGATGATAAACTCAATAAGATCCTCAAATGCTTGTCGGTCTTCGGACATGGGAAGCGTCTCTAATTCCGAGAGTGCCTTTGAGGCATATTCTTTCATTATGGACTGAGCATATTTAATTCCCCCTTTTTCGTGAACAAAAGCGACAATTTTATCGATGTCAGATTCTTTTTTATTCCGTTTCCTCATTAGATGCCGGACATGAATTTTTTCCGTTATGGACGCATTATCCAGCGCCTTTATAAAGGGCAGGGTTACTTTGCGTTCACGAATATCATTTCGTTTGGGCTTACCAATATCATCAACCCCATAATCAAAAAGATCGTCGCGTATTTGGAATGCAATCCCCACATTCATTCCAATAGCATGCATCTTTTGATGATAATCCACATTATCAGTGGTAGAGATAGCCCCACATTCGCAGCAGGCAGCAATAAGACTGGCTGTTTTTTCAGAGATGACTTTGAAATAGTAATCTTCATCCATATTAAAAAGGCGGGCTGCTTTAAACTGCCGTAATTCTCCTTCGCTCATACTTTCTACCGCTTTAGAAAGTACTTTTAGTAGTTTAAACTCGTCATAGTCCAGAGCAATGAGTAGTCCTTTGGAAAGTAAAAAATCGCCTAACAACACTCCTGCTTTATTATTCCATACTTTGTTTATACTTAGAAATCCCCGACGTATATCAGCTTCATCAACTACATCATCGTGAATGAGGGTTGCAGTATGCAAGAGCTCTATCATGGTTGCTGCCACATGACTTCTGGTAGTAGGCTCCCCAAATAAGCGGGCCGACATAAATACCAGGGTAGGACGGAGTTCTTTTCCCTTTTGGCGGAGTAGGTATTGCACAATTTTATCGAGTACAAACACATCAGTTCGAAGAGCATCTTTATAAAAATGCCTGAATTCCGAGAGTTCATCCGCTACTGGACGAGTAATCTGGCGAAGATTTTTTTTCTTCTTCCGATTAAAGGAAGTAAGTTCTTGCAACTGAGAGTCTATCATTTGATAAAATTAAATAGCTTTAGGTGCAGCGGTAAATAAAAGTTGAAATTTAATAATTATTCAGGTTTTATACTCCCGTCATTTACAATACCTTTGAGCAACAAAAATATAGAAGTTGAATAGACAATTACGAAAAATTTTAATGATAAAATGATAAAAGCTGATTATAGCCGTGCTCGGTCTTTTTTGACAGATAATGAGTACGAAGAAAGTTACGCTAAAGCGGAGCAGTCCTTCCAGTTAATTAAGCAAGAAAGTGGTGAAGGAGCCGAATGGCTGGGTTGGCGGAAGATGCTAACGGATCCTAACGATGCAATACTCGAGGAGTTGGATAGCCTGGCCTCTACCATTAGAGAAGAAGCAGATGTATTTGTGGTCTGTGGTATTGGAGGCTCTTACCTGGGATCTCGTGCGGTAATTGAGGCATTATCCTCATTCTTTGGAGGGGCAGGCCCAGAAATTTTGTTCGCGGGGCATCATCTCAGTGGAAAATATCTTGAACAGCTTATCCAATATTTGGAAGAGCCCAATGATGAGGGAGAACCCAAAAGTGTGTATTTAAATGTGATTTCAAAGTCTGGAACAACTTTGGAGACGGCACTCTCATTTCGCGTTATCCGTAATTGGATGGAGGATAGGTTCGAAGATGTTGATGGTCGGATTATTTGTACTACCAGTGCAACGGGTGGTGCACTAAATGCCCTGATTGAAGAGCACGGATATCAGAAATTTGTAATTCCCGAAGATGTCGGCGGACGCTTTTCTGTGCTTACACCCGTAGGCTTGTTGCCCATAGCTATAGCGGGAATAGATATTCGTTCCCTGTTTTATGAGGCCGTATCACAGTATGAACAGTTGGAGGAAGATCCACAAAATGTTCTGAAATATGCGGCAATTAAGCATGCATTATATGAAAAGGGAACAGTTACGGATTTGTTTACGACTTTTGAGCCTCAGTTAAACGATTTATGCGGCTGGTTGCAGCAATTGCTGGGTGAAAGCGAGGGAAAAGATGGAGTGGGAATGTTTCCCGCTAAAGCAGTTTATTCTACGGACTTGCATAGCTTAGGACAGTTTGTCCAGGATGGACCTCGTAATTTAATGGAGACTTTTATCCAAGTTGAGCAGGGTAATGATCATATTACAATTGATGAAGATGAACAGAACCATGATGGCCTAAATTATCTAAGCGGGCGCTCTTTTCATGAAGTTAATACAAGGGCTCTGGAGGGGACATTGCAGGCACACTATGAAGGAGGAGTGCCGTGCATTGTAATAAAAATGGAAGAGTTAAATGCTCAGCATATCGGTGAGTTTATTTACTTTTTTGAACTTATGACAGCCATTTATTGCTATTGTTTGGGAGTCAATCCGTTTAATCAGCCGGGCGTGGAGTTTTATAAAAAAGAAATGTATAAACTTTTGGGAAAGAAGTAGTCTGATGGCAGAAAGTGAACATCATCCTATTACGGAACAGGTATCTGACGATGAGTTAAAGTTTATCTCCGTTGCTGGTAATATAGGCGCTGGTAAATCTTCTCTAACGGGATTGCTCGCTAAGCATTTTGGCTGGGAACCATTTTATGAATCGGTAGATGATAATCCTTATTTATCCGATTTTTATGATGATATGCGGAGATGGAGCTTCAATCTGCAGATTTATTTTCTTTCCAGTCGTTTCAGACATCAAAAACAGATGTTGCAACGGCCTGGGCGTTTCGTACAGGATCGGACGATATATGAAGATGTGGAAATTTTTGCCAAAAACCTGCATGAAATGGGGCTAATGAGCGACCGAGACTTTGAAAACTATCAGGCCTTATTTTCAGAAATGGCCCATTATCTTAAACCTCCGGGACTACTAATCTATATTCGTGCACAAGTTCCAACCTTGGTTAAGCAAATCCAACAACGGGGAAGGGATTATGAAAATACAATACGCATCGAATATTTAGAGCGATTAAATCGTTTATATGAGGACTGGATTGACCGTTATCCCCATGAAAAGCTAATTATTGATACCGATGATCTGGATTTTGTAAACAGTAACGAAGATTTAGGGCGAATTATTGAACTCATTGAACAGCGTTTATTTGGCTTGTTTAATTGATTGCAGGTAAAGCCAAATATTCATAACTTTGCAAGCTGTAAAAGTTATGTCAAAACTTGAATTTAACATAGTTGAGATACCCGAAGGAGAAAGTCGGCGAACTGTCGACCTGCCGGACGAAGCATTGGATCTGGCTCCTTATGAATTTAAAGGGGGACACATAGATCTTAAATTCTATCGAACCCTCCATTTTATTCGGGTGAACTTTCATTTAGATGCCGATGTAGAATTGGTATGCGATCGATCGCTGGAAGAATATACTCAGCCGATAGCATCTGACTATGAAGTTCTTTTTAAAGTTGATGTACAGGAAGAAACGGAAAACGAAGACGGGGCCGTTCGCCGGTTTAATTTCTCGTCGAACACCCTCAGTATAGAGGAAGAAGTAAGAGATACAGTCTTACTAAATATTCCGATAAAAAAGCTGCATCCTAAATTTATTGATGAGGATGGAGCTCCCAAAGAGTTTGAAATAAAGAAGTTTGGGGATATCCGAGATGAATCTGAATCAGATAACATTGATCCCCGTTGGGAGAAATTGAAAAAACTTAAGAATTAACAGAAACACTATTACCATAGATAATGGCACATCCAAAGCGTAGACATTCCTCTTCACGAACTAATAAGCGGCGTTCACATCACAAAATTGCTGAACCCACTCTTGCCGAATGCAGTAATTGTGGTGCATATCATAAATATCATCATGTGTGCACAGAATGCGGATACTACCGCGGTCGACAGGTACTGAACGTAAATAAATAATTTTATCTTAATTCAATAATCCATGGTTATTGCTGTTGATGCCGTAGGTGGGGATTTTTATCCGCAGAGTCCGGTAAAAGGTGCTGTTCAGGCTTCTGAAAAGTTACCCGATCTTAATCTTATTTTAGTCGGACCTGAAGACATAATTGAAGATGAGCTTTCTAATTATGATCATGATTCTCAACGCATAAAGATACAGCACGCCCCTGAGATTATTGGAATGAATGAATCGCCTGCCCAAGCGGTTAAAACCAAGCAGAACTCTTCTATTGTCTCAGGGCTGGGCATGCATAAAATGGGTAAATGCGATGCTTTCGTCAGTGCCGGGAATACGGGTGCACTTTTGGCAGCATCTACTTTTTTATTAGGTAAATTAAAAGGAGTTTCCAGGCCCACTATTGCTGCTGTCTATCCAACCATCCAAGGGTTAAGATTAATGATGGATGTGGGGGCAAATTTGGAAGTTCGCTCGGAAATGTATGTTCAATTTGCTCAAATGGGTTCAATTTATGCTCATGAAATTATGGGCATTGAAGAACCTAAAGTTGGACTGCTCAATGTAGGGGAAGAAAAGAGTAAGGGTACTGAGGATCTGAAAGAGGCTTACGAAGCTCTGGCTGAGCTACCTAACTTTGCCGGGAATATTGAAGGACGGGATATCTTTGATGCAAAGGCAGATATATTTTTGTGTGACGGACTTATAGGAAATATCTTGTTAAAGTTTGGAGAATCTATACCAAAAGCTCTTAAAGTTTTCTTTAAAAAAGGTATAAAGAATTTAAATTTGGGCCCCGAAGAATCAAAAGTAGTTCAGCAGGTTCTTAAAAGTTCACTAGAAGAATTTAATCCGGATCGGGTAGGTGGTGTGCCTTTTCTAGGCGTTGACGGACTTAGTATGGTGGGACATGGAAGCAGTAAACCCCGGGCAATGAAAAATATGATATTGAATGCAGCGAAATGCCTCGAGCACAATATCAATGAAAAAATTGTAGCATCTCTTAATTAAATAAACCCCTTACATGGCGGAAAGAAAACTGGCAGGAATTACATCTGTAGGTCACTATTTGCCTGAATACAGGTTGACCAATAGTGACCTTGAAGAAATGGTGGATACAAATGATGAATGGATTCGTACTCGTACGGGCATCAGTGAACGGAGGATCCTAAAAGACGAAGGTAAGGCCACTGCATTTATGGGGGCAAAAGCGGCGGCAGAAGCCATAGAACGCCGGGGTATTGACGCTGATGAGATAGATGTAATCATCGTAGCCACGGTCACACCCGATTATCTTTTTCCAGCAACGGCCTGTTTAGTTCAGGAACAAATAGGGGCTAATAACGCCTATGGATTTGATCTTTCAGCCGCCTGTTCCGGATTCCTGTTTGCCCTGTCTAACGGTGCCAATATGATTGAGTCAGGCAGAGCGGAGAAAGTACTGGTTATAGGGGCCGATAAGATGAGTTCCATTGTAGATTATACCGACCGATCAACCTGTATTTTATTTGGGGATGGAGCCGGAGCTGTATTATTGGAACCTACAGAGGATGGTACTGGCATTATTGATTATATACATCATACTGAGGGGGATACTAATGGAACGCTTTATCAACCTGCAGGGGGGAGTTTAAACCCGGCTTCCCATGATACCGTAGCGGAGCGACTTCATTATGCAAAACAGGACGGGCGTACGGTGTTTAAAAAGGCGACGGTAGGCATGGCTGATGTATCGGCCGAGATAATGGAAAAGAACGACCTTACGGCCGAAGACATAGCATGGTTGGTACCCCATCAGGCGAATTTGAGAATTATTGATGCGACAGCTAATCGCATGGGACTTGATAGCGAAAAGGTAATGGTTAATATTGATAAATACGGTAATACAACTGCTGCAACTATTCCACTTTGTTTATACGACTGGAAGGATAAATTAAATCATGGCGATAACCTGGTCCTCGCAGCTTTTGGTGGCGGCTATACATGGGGATCAATTTATATGAAATGGGGGGAACAATAATGAGTACTGCTTTTATATTTCCTGGACAAGGTTCTCAATCTGTTGGTATGGGACAAGCCCACTATCAACAAAATGAACAATTTGCCCATTACATAAATCGGGCAAATGAAGTATTAGGTTTTGACCTTAAAACTATTATGTTTGAGGGACCTGCAGATAAACTCAAGCAAACAGAATTTACACAACCAGCCATTTTCTTGCACTCCATAGCCCTATATAATACATTAGATGCCAGTCCAGATATGGTTGCAGGGCATAGCCTTGGCGAGTTTTCTGCTTTGGTTGCATGTGGGGCAGTATCATTTGAGGATGCCCTGCGGATTGTTCGCAGGCGGGGTGAGCTTATGCAGCAGGCGGGAGAAGAAAACCCGGGCACGATGGCTGCTGTTATTGGCATGGACGATGAAGTAGTAGAACAAATTTGTAAACAGGCTGCCAAGCAATTAGGTAAAGAAGTTATTGCAGCAAACTATAATTGTCCCGGACAAATTGTAATTTCAGGTGATGTAGAGGCTGTTGAAAAGGCCGTGGAATTGTTGAAGGAAGAAGGATGTAGGTTAGCCAAAATATTGCCGGTAAGTGGAGCCTTTCACTCTTCATTAATGCAGCCGGCTTATGACGGATTAAAAGAAAGTTTGGAGCGTTTATCTGTTAGTGAACCAGCATGTCCGGTTTATAGCAACTATACGGCAGAACCCACTATCGATCCTGAGGAAATCAGGTCAAACGTACTTAATCAGTTGTTGAATCCCGTATTATGGACCCAAACTTTAATGAATATGCATGAAAATGGTGCAGATTCTTTTGTAGAGGTAGGGCCGGGTAATGTACTCCAGGGTTTGGTAAAGCGAACGCTGGATAATGTAGAAATAAATGGTCATCAATAATTTAATGAGCTTATGAGTTTAACATTAGAAGGAAAAACAGCCTTGGTTACCGGAGGTAGTCGGGGAATCGGGCGTGCTATTGCACTTGTCCTTGCTGATTTAGGAGCAGACGTAGCCATTACTTATGCTCATTCTGTGGACGCTGCAAACGAGGTCAAAGAAGATATTGAATCCAAAGGACGGCGGGCTAAGGCCTTGCAGGCTGATGCCGTGAGTTTGGAAAAGGCAGGAGAAGTTATAGATGAAATAACTTCGGATTGGGGTAAGTTAGATGTTTTGGTAAATAATGCCGGTATTACCCGGGATAATTTGATCCTGCGAATGAGTGAGGAACAATGGGATCAAGTTATAGATACGAATTTAAAAAGTATTTTTAACTATAGTAAAGCCGCAGCAAAACCGATGATGCGCAATCGGGGCGGGTCTATCATAAATATTAGTTCAGTTGTTGGAATTAGTGGAAATGCCGGTCAAAGTAACTATGCCGCATCGAAAGCAGGAATTATAGGATTTACAAAATCTTATGCAAAAGAACTGGCATCCCGTGGTATTCGTGCGAATGTAGTTGCTCCAGGCTATATTACTACTGAAATGACCGATGAACTGGATGATAATCTTCTTGAAGCAATTAAAGATGAAACACCATTGGGACGTCCCGGTGATGCTGATGAAGTCGCACAAGCAGTTGCATTTTTAGCTTCAGATCTAAGTTCGTACATTACCGGAGAGATTATTCGGGTAGATGGTGGTATGGCAATGTAGAGAATTAAGTTAGCTGTACAGAAAGTGTATTTTTAATAATTTAAATTGTATTTTCTGCCCATGCTTTAG
Source organism: Fodinibius salicampi (assembly GCF_039545095.1). Lineage (NCBI taxonomy): Bacteria > Pseudomonadati > Balneolota > Balneolia > Balneolales > Balneolaceae > Fodinibius > Fodinibius salicampi. The sequence continues at coordinate 532,669 of NZ_BAABRS010000001.1, forward strand.
TTAAGCAGGTAGATTTGAATTATATCATAAACATAAATTTAAGCTAAATAATAGTCATTATGTCACAAGATGTTGAGTCAAAAGTAAAAGCCATTATCGTTGATAAATTAGGTGTTGACGAAGAAGAAGTTACGCACGAAGCTAATTTTACGAACGATTTAGGTGCGGATTCTTTGGATACCGTAGAACTCATTATGGAATTTGAAAAAGAATTCGATATCAGCATTCCTGATGAAGATGCAGAAAACATTGCAACAGTAGGTAATGCTATTGAGTATTTGCAAGAAAAAGTATAGGTACTATACTGCATTCATAAATCTTACACGCTAAGCTATTAGCATGTCCAATAGAAGAGTAGTCATTACCGGAATCGGTGCCCTTACCCCAGTAGGTAAGACGGCACCGGATTTCTGGAATGGATTAATTTCCGGAAAGAGTGGGGCCCAGCCCATAGAACATTTTGATACCGAGGACTTTACAACAAAGTTTGCGGCCCAAATTGAGGATTATAATGAGGAGGACTATTTTGATCGCAAGGAAGCCCGGCGCTTAGACAAAGTTTGTCAATACGCGCTTATTGCTGCCGAAGAAGCTATCCAGGATACCGGCTTAGATCTCGAAGATATCGATAAGGATCGTGTGGCTGTTATTGTTGGAACTGGTATTGGTGGTATGATCACTTTTTACGATCAATCAATCTCTTTCCATGAACATGGACCCCGAGGAGTTTCTCCTTTCTTTATTCCTATGCTCATACCCGACATGGTTGCGGGGCAGATTTCTATCAAATATGGCTTTAAAGGACCAAACTTTTGTGCTGTTTCTGCCTGTGCAACAGGATCTCATAATATTGGCTTAGCGTATGATTCTATTAAAAGCGGTCAGTGCGATATGGCAATTTCTGGTGGTTCGGAAGCTCCCGTGTCCCGGATTGGAGTCGCGGGTTTTACTTCCATGCGAGCAATGTCTAGCAGAAATGACGACCCAAAACGGGCCTCCCGACCGTTTGATAAGGATAGAGATGGATTTGTATTAGGAGAAGGTTCCGGCATCTTATTTTTAGAAGAGTATGAACATGCCAAGGAACGTGGCGCAAGAATATATGGGGAACTGGTTGGATACGGTTTTTCAGCAGATGCCCACCACATCACCGCACCAGATCCAGATGGAGAAGGAGTTATTTTAGCGATTAACAGGGCATTGGATTCTGCCGGAATAAAGCCAGAGGATGTAGATCATATAAATATGCATGGAACATCAACACCTCTGGGAGATATTGCTGAGACAAACTCCATTAAAAAAGTCTTTGGAGACCATGCTTATAAGATCAACCACAATTCAACAAAATCGATGACAGGGCATGCACTCGGTGCTGCCGGGGCTTTGGAAGCTTTGGCGACAATGCTTTCAACCTATCATGGTATGATTCCACCTACTATCAATTATGAGACACCCGATCCTGAGTGCGACCTGAATTACACGCCTAATGAAGCCGTCGCTCGGGATGTAGATTATGCCTTAAACAATGCTTTTGGGTTCGGAGGCCATAATACCACTCTTGTATTTAAAAAGTTTGAAGAATAAGTATGTTCGAAAAGCTTAGGGCTCTTTTTCAATCCGAAGAACCGCTCCCCCCTGAGCATCAAAAAAGAGTAGATAAACTTCAGCGAATAACTGAAGTTCCCGTTGAAAATCCGCATATTTATATTCGGGCATTACGCCACCGATCTACTTTGGCGGATGAGAATTATAGTCCCACAGATTCGTATGAACGTCTGGAATTTTTAGGAGATGCTGTTCTTGACCTCATTGTTACTGAGATTATTTTTGATCTTTTTCCAAAAGAAGAGGAAGGATTCCTTACAAAACTGCGAGCTAAATTAGTCAAGGGAGATACACTGGCAGAATTTGCACGTGAACTGGAACTAAATGAGTTGCTATTGCTGGCAGATCGTGCACACGGACAAGGAATAGAAAACTCTAAGAGTGTCCTCTCAGATGTATTTGAAGCCCTTGTTGGAGCGCTTTATCTGGATGCCGGATATAGATCGGCATCAGAATTTGTACGCAGTGTAATCGAACAGTATATCAATTTTGATACTATTACAAATACCTTAGATAATTATAAAAGTTTGTTGTTGGAGTTTGCCCAGGCAAATAAGATGGAAATTCCAACTTACCGTGTGGTAAAAGAAAAAGGTCCTGGTCATGACAAAACGTTTGAGATTGAGGTCTTTGTAGATAACCAGCCTATATCTACAGGTATTGGTAAGAGTAAAAAGAAGGCAGAACAACAGGCCGCCCGTAAAGCATTACAGATCCTGAAAAAATAAAGCAGAATCCTGCCTAATATTCTGCAATCATTATTTTTCTACACTAATTATTAGAAAGGAATAATATTGTTTTTTCCAAAAAAAATTGAATATTGAAACTCTATCTTCTGAAGAAGAAATAGAGACGGAGAGATTTAGATTTTAAAAGCTTAACCATTTGTAAAATATCATTGGGTAATTCAGTATGGCAAGTCACGATTTTATTCAAAATAATGGGAGCTCTTCAAATGGCACTTCATTTAAAAAGAGCATCTCGCAAAAGGCAAATATAGCTCAACAAGAGCTGATCGATTTTAAACGGTTGTTTTCATTAATCAGCAGGTATAAATGGGTATTCTTGCTGTGTATAATCATTTTTGCTTCAGGGGCCTATGCTTATGTGAATTATTATTTGGCACCTATATATAAAAGCAGTGCTACAGTATTAATAGAAAATACTGAGAGTAACTTACCTGGATCGGAAAGTGAAATAGGACAAATTGTTTCTTCCTCCTTTAGTATCGGAAGAGGACAGAATGTGGTACAGAATGCTATTTATCTATTCCAATCTAAGGAACTTTCTAATAGGGTAGCTGAAAAGGTGCTCCAGTTTGATGAACAACCGAATGGTAAGAGGTATCCAATTTTTTGGACCAATTACCCGGAGGATTCTACAATGGTATCTTCGGCTACGGTTGCGAGCAGAATTAGAAGTGGCTTAAAAGTCGAGCGTTCGGAACAAGGCTCTTCACTTCTGGTTGTTTCCTATGAAAGTTATTCTCCCTATGAAACGGCACAGATCGTTAATTTTGCAGTTAATGAATACCAAAACCTTTCATTGGCAAAGAAAAAGAAATCGGCTAGTAATGCACATGAGTTTCTTGCCGAAAAAAAGGAGGAATTAAAAGAAGCACTGGACCGATCAGAACAGCAACTTAGCCAATTTACCGGAAGTCAGGATTTGGTTGCTTTGGAATCTCAGGCAAGTAATGCGGTTAATTCTTTATCGGAATTGGAGGCCGAACGTCAGTCAATACAGATTCAGCTAGAATCTACTAATACTGCTATCGAAAATTATGAAAACAAAATAGAGTCTATTAAACCGGGTTTATCAGATCAATATTCAAAGGCTATTGGACCACAAATAGCAAGTTACCAGCAACAGTTGGCCCAGCTGACAACCCGACGATTTATACTGCTTTCTAATAACCCAAGATTAAAGGAAAATCCGGATTCGGAACCTGAACTCAAAAAACTAAACGAACAAATTGAGGAACTGCGCTCGGAAATTGAATCCCTAAGTGCCGAAATGTTAGGAGAAGACGGGCAGTATATTGGATTTGTTGGTGAAAATAGCGGTAATATGGCACAAGAGCTTGGGAATATCCAGAGGCAGCTGATGGAGCTACGGATGCAAAAAAGTCAATTTGAAGCACAAATTTCTGCCCTGGATCGACGGATCGAACAATCACGTGGATTTTTGGATCGAGTGCCGGACAACAGAGTTCAACTGGCCCGACTGGAGCGAACGGTTGAAATGAACCGGGAGCTTTATACTTCTATTTCCCAACAGGAGGCAGAAATAGGTCTTTGGGAACAAACACAAAGTAGCAATGCAACAATTTTCGACCATGCTACCGTAAATATGAGCCCGGTTAAACCTCAAAAAACTATATGGTATCTGGGTAGTATCCTTTTGGGATTTTTACTTCCGTTGGCCATTATATTGGCAAAGGATTATTTTACTTCAGTTATAAACAGCTCGGAGAAATTAAAATCTTATCCCTATCCATTATTGTCAGTAATTTATCACTATTCTCTTTTGGAAAGCCGGGGATGGAACTTTAGTAAAAAGAAAGGAAGTGAGAAAGGCGTTTCTGAAGATTTAGTGATGTACCATGATACCACTTCACCTATTGCTGAGTCTTACCGACGCATGGTAGGTAATCTGTTGTATGGTAACCCCGATCATATACCGAAAACTTTGCTTATTACCAGTAGTGGAGCTGGAGAAGGTAAAACTACCCTGACGGCTAATTTAGGATGGGCTCTTGCTGAAATTGGAAAAAAGGTTCTGATTATCGATTGTGATTTTCGTCGGCCTAATTCCCATAAAATGTTTAATTTGTCTGTTAGTCCGGGATTAACAGAATTAGTTTATGATGAATCTACGGCAGAAAAAGCAATACGATCTACAAAAATGACTGATTTGTATGTTCTACCGGCCGGTAAGAAACCTATTCAGCCTGCAAAATTAACTTCAAGCAGTAAATTCAAAGAACTTGTTAAAAAATTAAAAGAAGAATACGATATCGTATTATTTGATACTCCTCCTTATGGTATTGTATCCGATATAACTCCAATTATTGGTATGAGTGATCAAATCATTGTTGCGGCTAAATTCAATGAAACTAAAGACGTGGTTCTTAAAAATACGTTGGAAGACTTAAACAGGGGATATGATGAGAATAATATTGGTCTTGTCTTAACCATGTATAAGCCCAAGAAAAGCAGCGATAGCTACGAAACGAAAGGGTTATATCAGTACAGGTATCAGGAGTATTACGACTATGCAAAGACGAACTAACTTCCTGACAATATTATTAAATCAAAAAATAAATATATTATTATAGCATTATGACCTTTAAGAAATGGATTAAATATGTATTGAGTACTTTGTTAGTATTAGTAGTAACTCTCCCCGCATTTGGTCAGTTTGATGAGTTTAATAATGTGAATCCTGGGTTTATCAAAATTACTAATACGGGTCAGTTAGCTGATACATTAAGTTTATGGGGAGATGTGGGGCGTTCTGGACGTTATATCATTCCGCAAGGGACAACAGCTCTTGAATTAATATCATATGGCGGGGGATTTGGTGGTACCCGTCTTAATGGGAATAATTCCGCTTTTGCAAGAATACAGATGAGAGTAAGTATATCGAGATTTAATGAACAGCTAAACAGAGAGGAGGTGGACCATTTCAGTTTTAGACATGGAGATCCGGTTCCCCAGGGGTTGCGTACTTATCAGCTTTCTAGTGAGGATGTGGTAACGCTACAGGTTAAACGTAAACCTTCATTTATAGATGTACTGGGTGTTGTGGGACCAATTCTTTCTACTATTACAACCAGTTATTTTATATACACAGAAATTATTAAATAAAGAATAAAGGGAAGTCTGAGTTAAGACTTCCCTTTACTTGATTTTGATATTTGTACCTATCGTTTCAATTGGCAAATCAGCTTAAATTGTATATATGAAGTGGTCCCCTAAGTTTAGACAATTGGTTAAGTACATGATTTGGTAGATAGATTAGTAAGGATACCCAAATATTGCCGGCAGCATTCTATAGTGGGTGGAATGGATACGCTGGCGATTGTAGTACACTTCAATATATACACTTCTCGTTGAATGGCTGTGTGGGTCAATGATGGATGTATTAGGGCTTCGTTTCTTAGGATGGGGAAGAAATTTCTCCACCAGAGTATTATCCCAACAGTTCCCCTTAGCAGAACTTGCTAGCAATCATTTCCGAGAGAGCCAGTAATCGGAGTAATTCCACGAGGCATATTAGCTTTCCCAAGACGAGTGAAGGATCCGCGTCCCTAACAGATGCCCGCTAGCCTATGGCCATTCGAAGAGCATCGATATCCAGCCGTTTATGCAGGCTCTTTTGTATGGACTATCCGATCACTCGTCGAGAATAAAGGTCCTACGACCACTGTCAGATAGATCCAATCCAGACCACTAAGGCAGGTCGGTCAATATCCTGTTGGCGGTAGCGACTCGGAAACCTCTGCGGCAGAAGATTTTCACAATCGGCGGTTACCATAGCAGCGCTTGGGTCTATTTTCCCGCAATCCCAGAATATTCTCAAACAGCTAACGGTCATGGTCTCCCCGAAAGGCTTCCCCGGTGGGGGCAACGGTAATAGCTGCTGGGAGAAACCTCCATGGCCTTGCTCAGGCGCCGGATGGCAGATCGTTTTATGGGATCGATCAATCAATACCTTAGCAGTAGCGCGGAGCAAGGATAACTGCAGCTTTTTTAAAAGCATTCTTCAGCTCAAGGTTGTAGAGGTTTTCTTTCAAATTAGCTAGCCCTTAACCCTTGGGCATCCCGCTTACTAAGATATATGGATTTCAAAGCTCCCCTTTTTTTCGGACCACAGAAAAATAGAGGATCTCGGTTGAAGTAGTAGTTCTACCGCTGCTTTATACCCCAGCGACCAGTGGGGTCGGTTGTGTTTATAATCGTATTTCCATTACTGGGTTTTCTGTCGTACTTCGCTTAGCGTTTTGAATATATAAGCATTCAACAGCTCTGACTGCCGTTGAGCCGTTTGACATAGGCATTTTGCGTTGGTTTGCTTAGCTGGATAAAGGCCAACGTCTTGTTATGATACTTGCACCAAAGGGTCTAATTTGTGAGAGGTAACCCCCGGGCCTTTATCCATCCGAATCATCTATGGGAGCCCACGAGACTCTTTCAGGTTTTCGAACATGCGAATGACTCGCAGGGCTGGTATAGAATATCTGTTTTGATCCAAAGCACTTGAGGCTGGAGTCATCGATCCCATTGAGCATGTGGAACGTACGTCCACCACAGAGACTTTCATGCATAAAATCCAGACTTCATACCTGGTTAGAGCCTTCGGGCTGGAACAGTTGTTGCTTAGCTCTTACGTGTAGTCACTTCTTCGATCGGCGGCGGATATTAAGCACCAAGGCCGTATAGATCCGATACACCTGCTTGTGATTCTCGGGATATCCCATTGTCCCCAGGCGGTAGTAACATTGCCAGAAGCTCGTCAATAATTGATTGATCACCTCTCGGTTTGCGCTCGTATCCGAGGTATGCCAACGGCTTTACAACTCTGATGTATGCTCTCCTTATGCTGCTGGCGGATATACGTGACCATTACTCATCTGCGGTCAGAAGCTTATCCTTTTCTAGAGAGCATCTTTGAGTAGTGCATGATGGACGAGACTCAGGTTTGCGTATATACACCTAAGCTTGGAATCTTCTTTTTTTAAGTTCATTAATGCGATCCAACTTATGCTGAGTCCTCCATACTTGGCTTATCAGTTGTAGAAGGTCCCGACGCTGATGTCAGGCCTACAACAAATGTCTCGGACCTTCAGTCCCTGCTCCGGTTTGTTGAGAATAAAGATGATTCGGGATTTGCTAAGTTATGATTTTTTTACAGTTGAAAGGAGTCAATTTTATCAACTCTCGGGTAAGCTTACAGTCCAAGTTTCTAAGAAAGAACAGTTATATAGAGATAAATAGAAAAAATAACTTCAGGAAATAGAGCGATAAAAAAACGAAAGGCAGATATTCTGCCTTTCGTTTTAATGGTAGGTATTATTAATAAGTTAATTAGCAGGCGCCAATAAGCAATTAAACTAGGAATCTATTCTGTGCTCTGATCACATTTGGCACTCTACTATTCAATTGCTTTTCCTCCAACTACCCCATGGGCAGCAATGTAATATTCGTTATTTTCGCATGCTGCTATTTGATTATTTTCGAAGTCGTTTTCAGACCCAATTTCTAAACTGAAAGTATATTCTGAGAATAATTCATCCGGTTCGTACTTAAAAGGAAATTGTCCGGGTGTAGTAGTATTCTGGCCACCTTCCTCTTCATAACTACAACCTATCCAAAGGTGAGCTTCTTCATACAAATATCCTCCTGTAGCAGCATAAGTTATTGAAAGTTCGCTTTGATTAAGGGAAACGTTCAACCAACCAACCCAGAGATCTTCTAAGTCTTCAGCCGTATATGTTCCATCATCCTTGCCTGCTCCAGCAATAAGGGGTGTTGAAGAAGCAAAGTTATTTTCTTCATTCAAGGTGGTGACATATACCCATCCCCATTTACCGCTACTATCTTTTCTGAAGTTAATTTCTCCGAAAGCCCAAAATGTTTCATCACAGGGCACAATAACTGTTTGGGTATCAGAATCGGTCTCTACAACACAGATCTCTTTTTCCAGTTCGTCATATGATTGAGCAGTTAATCCGTCACTCTTCGATTTCTGAGTTGTTTGATTCTTCACCTCTGCAACAATATTTCTAACTTGCTCCTTACTAAAGTTAAATTCTCCGTTGGTAACCATTCGGCTTGGAATGTCATCTACGGATATTTTATCCAGATCAAATTTTGGGAAATCCCGGAGGGCCCAAATAGCAACCTGTATTTCTCGATAAGTTATATCAGGATTATTAGCCAGTAAATGGTCTTTTATTCCTAGTAACCGACGAATAGGTTGCCAGCGCTCATCTTCAGCTAATGAAAGCTTAAGGTTTTCCTGTACTTGTCCGTCAGAATCTATTGGTTTATCATAGGCGATACACCAGCCTTCATAAATGCCATTATTAATATAATTATTAGGCTCTATATTGCTAAAATCCATCGTAAAGTAACTGTTAGTACCTTTATTGACTTTTAAATCTACATTTTGGGCACCTTCAATAGCAGTTACCTTTGGTACAGTTTCCAAAGAATCCTCAATACCTGTTGTAGAGTTATCTTCGCAACCCGTAAGATAAATACCTCCGATTACTAGAAGTGAAACACTAAGTATAACTCTCTTTATTTTCATCATTTTATTTTTCCTCACCCATTATTAGTTTTTTATTTAGCCAAGCAACTCTTTTTAAAAGAATATGTTTTATGTTAAGAAAACAGCTTGCCTTACTAAAGTTAATTCTTCTTAATAATTAGTTGTTGCAGGCTTTTGTAAGCAGATATAATTTAATCCAACTTCATCATATTTTGATTATTTCCTAGAAAAGAAAGTATATATCAAAAGTGAAGGCGATGTTTTGAGGATCATAATTTTTTCCCGAATTGTCTGAAAATCCTACCAGTCCTAGGAGAGCCTGTAATTCAACACCAACTTTAGTATTTAATCCATATTCAAGTCCACCCCCGATGATAGCGCCAGCCTCGTAAGGAGTATAAAGATGAGTTACATCATCCGAGAAACTATTTTCAAATTCTATACCTATTGGTGCTCCCCGATTTGTGCCAGTGAAAGTAGCATCAATAAGATATCCTCCATAAATACCAGTCGAAATGTGATACGTAGTTTCTGCCCAAGGCCGAGGAAATTCGGCACGATCAGGAGGAGTGGTTGTAAATTGAAATAGAATAGGAAGCTGAAAATAGGTGAGGTCTGTCCTGCTTTCGGATTCAAATTCGAAATTGTTGTATAGGAATGTATCAGAATAACTGGCTCCAACTTGAGTAAGCGTCGGTTCAAGCTGCATTCGGACGTTGCGGCCAAATATCTGCCTGTAAATAAGCCCTGCGTTATATCCTTCTGTGAATTCAGGTGAAAAATTCAGCTCTGTGTCTCCAAACTGATATGTAAAGTCATTAATGTGAGTGCTGAGATTAAATCCCACAGAGGCCCCCAGGCCTACATTTTGGGCATAGGATATATGGCTCCAGAAAGGAACCATAAAAAGTAATAGAGTGAATAACTGAAATCTCTTTTTCATAGTATAAAGTACATTAAAGCAATCAGAAAAAAACGTTATTTTAACAGTTTCTTTAGTGTTGATCTATATATGGTTTTGGTTAACTTATTATTGACTGCCGGGTTCGTGAGAAACTTATTTTTGAGTATCTTTTTATAAAACTGGTATTTAATAGCCATATCTGTTTTTAAATCCCGGTCTACTTTAAATCTGATTTGATCCCCAAGTATTGAGATAATTTGATCTGACATCTTTTTATAAACACGCCTGTTAAAGTGCCGGATAGTTGTTCCCATATCCGATTGGGAGCTCGCAAGTTTCCTTACATCCACTAAGTAGCAGTTTGACGCTTGATTGATAAATTCATCAAGTGCATTGTTCATTTCTTTATGTCTTTGGAGGGCAGCGGGCTCTCCTTCAGGATCGGGATTTATTTCAGCTCCATTAATAAATATGATAGGGAGATTAGCAGAAAGAGTATCCCTTAATTTATGAAGCATTTCTTTAAACTCTTTAGGGGAGAGTAAACCTTCGTGGTCATAATGATTATCAAATTCTTCTATAAATGTGTTGGGATTTTCTATTCCCCGGCTTTCAAGGTATTCAATCATTTTCTGATTCTCTGTTTTGAAAGTCAACAGATGATCATATTCTCCCCATGCAATTCGGAATCCATATTTTTTATGTCGATATACATTTTGACCATAATTAGCAACCACGCTATATATCAAAGCGTTGTAGTTTTCGCGAAAAACTTTGTTCTCCAAGTTATGTTGACTTAGGAATGGAAGTTCTTCTAGTAAATTGAGATGATGTTCATCCTTTATGAATTTACTATTTAAGATCGTGATAAGGTGATCTGGAAATTCGGGAAGGTTATCTTTCCCCACTTCGACTACATTTTTTTGGATGTGTTTCGAATAGGCCTGAAGGTAATATAAAACAGATCCAAGCTCACAGCTCCCCGTAAATAATAGCTTTGTTGAATAATCAGTATCTTGTTCCTTCAATTCAGGGGAGGATGAATCCTTTGTATCTGTACTCTGTAGCTGTTCACTGATCCAGTCAATGTCCGAATCCTCTGTTAGCGATATAGCCACGTCTCCTTTAATATCAATATCCGGGTATTTGAGTTTTTGATAGACGAATTGTTCAACTCCGAGGTTTAAAATGCGACAGGAGAAGACAAAATGAGTGAGTTTATGGTGATCTAAATCGTATTGAACAAATCCTACAATCCCGTAATCACCAAATTTATCTTTTACCTTAAGTGCAAAGGACAAATTGGTTTGATCATTGATAACCATTTCTACCTGTTGAGGACTTAGCCGTTTCTTCGTAAAGTTCAGTTGGTTCGTACGGGAAATAAGTTCATGAATACGTTCCTTTATTGGAGAAAGATCTTCGATATAGGTTACTTGAATATTTGAATCTCTGAGAAATGCTACATTGGAAGAATACTTTTCCTGCTCCTCCGATTTTTCTTCTAGCAACTTATACTGTTTTAACCGGGAATGGCCCCTGTCATCTTTCCCTTCAAGAGCCTGGTGGGTCATGTTTTTTAAGATAAAATCCGGTGATTTAGTCCAAATATTTTTATTGTAATACTTAACTTCTTCGCGGTTAAGGTGGTTGTCATCCAGAAACAGTACATTTTCTGCTCTAAGTTGACAATTCTCAATAATCTGCTTTACCTGTTGTCCTTTTGCCTGCCAGCTTATTGAGGGGAAAACAAAATACTCCCATACATCCAAGTCAATAAGCTTTTCTTTTGCCTGCTCAAAATCATTTTTTGAGCATATGCTGTTAATGATCCCCCTGGATGTGAGTGTTTTCAGAATATCAATATTCTTTTCTTTTGCAACCACTCCTTCTTCTGAAAGCGTCCCCTCCCAAAAGGTTTCGTCCAGATCCCAGATAACTAGTTTTATTTTTTCCATAATGAATAGACCGAGCCAACTTTTAAAACTGATTTTTTAGATAGGTAAATAAAAATAAAATCAGCTGCAAAATAAGAAGCGAACCTTAAGAAATATTAATGTCATTTGTCTGTAAAATATAGGAGTTTATGTGATGTCAGGAGAGAAGAAATTTTATAATAGGTTGATTACAGACGAAATAAAACGAATAAAAGTTTATTAAAGGTATGTTGGGGTATATAAGAAGTCGTTTCTTGATATTTATTTTACTTATAGTTTCTGGAAGCATGATGCTGTTATCATGTGAGTATGAACAACAAAATAGTCAGGAAGATGAACAACTTGTTCCTTTAATACCAGAGGCACTAAATGCAATGAGTTTTTCTATTTCCACTGATGACTCAATTGCACAGGCCTATTTCGACCAGGGATTGCAACTCGGATATGCTTTTGGTAGGGGAGATGCTCGGAGATCATTTATAGAAGCACAACAGCTGGATTCCACCTGTGCTATGTGTTATTGGGGTGAGGCTTGGGCAAGGGGTCCTTATCTTAACAATCAGTGGTATGTTCAGCCCGGGGCCTATGATGCCGTCAAAAAGGCTATGGAATTGGCGGAAGCAGGACATACTAATGCTATGGAAAAATCTTTAATTACTGCCCTGGATACCAGGTATAACAAAGAAGATGATTTAACAAACAGGGCCCAATTGGATACCGCCTATGTGCAAGCTATGGAAAAAGTCTACCAAGAGTTCCCGGGGCATCCGGAAATAACAACTCTTTATGCGGAAGCTCTTTTTATCCTTGAACCCCGAAGGGGAGAACGAAGCCTTGCAGATCCGGATGTGAAGCGTATAGTAGAAGTACTTGAAGAGGCCATGAAAGAAACTGGGATGCATCCGGGACTATGTCATTTTTATATTCATGTTCTGGAAGCCTCCGACCAGCCGGAAAGAGCGTTATCATGTGCGGAATATATCGGTGATTCCATTCCGGGAGCCAGTCATATCAATCATATGCCATCGCATATCTGGAATCAGGTGGGAGAATGGGAAAAAAGCGTTTCGGCAAATATTAATGCTTGGCATACCGACCTGAAAGCAGATCGTGGGGAAGCTTTTGAAATTTATGAGGGACATAACCTCCATATGTTAGCTTTTACAGCTGCTATGGACGGACAGGGAGCCATATCGATACAAGCCGCCAAGGATCTGGCAAAAATAACAGGTAGTAATGTTCAGCATTTGTTAGCCCTTATTCGTTTTGGAAGGTTTGAAGAGGTATTAGAGCTGGTTAGTCGACCGGACGGAGAGACTGAGGGCGGGATTTGGGAATTCGCGCAGGGCTATGCTCAGCTAAAAACTGGGAATAAAGACACTGCACAGGATTATCTTGAGTCACTTAAAAGCATTGCTAATAATTCTGAGGATAACTATAACCGGCATCCTGCTCAAAAATTATTGGGTGTCCTTGGTTATATCCTTGAGGGAGAGATTTTCAGAAAAGACAAGAGCTATATAAAAGCCGTAAAAGCATTTGAAGAAGCAGTTACCATTTATGACCAATTTGAGTATTCTGAACCGGAGCCACTCCCATTTTCGCCTCGTCATTGGTTGGGGTCAGTTCTGATTGACATGGGGGACTATAGCAAGGCAGAAGAAGTGTATCGCAGGCAGCTGGAGCATCATCCCAATAATGGATGGTCATTGTTTGGTTTGAAAGAAGCGCTAAAGAGACAGGGGAAACCAGAAGAAGAAGTAGAAAATGATTTTCTGGAAAGTTGGAAGCGATCGGAAGTATGGATTGAATCGGCGCAATTTTAATGAAGTTCCTAAACACAATATCATCAAAAAGAGACTCGAATGTTGAATAAAAAACTTAAAGAGATTGATAAAAGATTTTTAAATTCTTATCTCTTTAAAAAACTAAATCCCAGGAAGGCAAGAATTTATTGTGTGGGAACCCCAAAATCGGGAACACATTCAATTCGCCAAATTTTTAAAAATAATTTACGAGCAAGTCATGAACCTGAGCGGCTCGCTTTTATTGATGCTATTAATCAGTATCAGGCTCAACGATTGAATGAGAAACAACTTGTGAAATACTTGCGAAAAAGAGATCGGAGACTATGGCTTGAAGTTGATTCCTCATTTCTAAATTATTTTTTCCTTGATCAATTTATCCGTGAGATGCCTGATTCAAAATTTATTCTAACGATCCGGGATCCATATTCCTGGATGGACTCTTGGCTGAATCATGAACTCAATGTACCAATGGCAGAGCCGCTTCAGGCTATTTTTGACCAGCTATCCGGTAAAGAGCAGGAAAAATATGCTCCAGAAGAAAAAATACTGGAGAAACTTAATTTACCATCCTTAAAAGGATTGTTACAGTATTGGGAAAAACATAACAGTCAAGTTATTAGTAAAGTACCGGGAGAACGATTGTTGGTCGTGCGTACCGATCAGATTACAGATCGGCAGGATGAGATTCTTAAATTTGCCGGGGTATTAAATGGAACCTTACCCCAAAAGTCGTCAAACTCGCATGCATACAAGGCAAAACAAAAACATCATATATTAAATAAAATAGATCCTAATCATCTTAAGAAAACGGTTAATGAGTTTTGTAGCCCAGTAGTTGAGGCATTTTTTCCAGAAATAAATGTTTCAACAAATAATGTCCTTCGTTTTGGAAAAGGAACTAATTAAAATAAATAGAGAGATCATGAAAAATATTGCTTCAGGTTTGAATAAGATATCTTCTTATGTCGGTAAGATAAATAAAAAGAAGAGGCGTGATAGAGAGTTACAGGAATGTTTTGACCAAATCCGCTTACACTCAGCAAAAGAACTTGAAGAGCAGATGGAAGAATATAGGTCAGATGAGGCTCACTTAAATAAATTAAAAGAATTCAATAAGCGATTTTTGGGTGGATACAATAATATCGGCTGGAATATGCTTCTTTGTACCCAAACAGGCATAATGTCAGAAAAATTTATTCCTGAGGATGTATTTGTGAATCACATAGAGCCAAGGCTAAATAATGTTCATCATGCAAGAAGCTTCCAGGAAAAAAACAATTATGATACTATATTTCAGGATATTAGGAGGCCAGAGACACTTGTTCGATATGTCAACGGAACCTATTTCAACGCACATTATGAACATATATCTCTTGAAGAAGTTATGAATATATTAGCTTCCCATGATAATCCTTTACTTCTGAAACCAACACTCTTTAGTGGAAGGGGGCGTGGGATAGAAATATTTCAATCGGGTCAAGAGGAAGAATTAATTAACTTTATACATAAAAATAAAAGTACTCACTATTCTTCTATTGTTCAGTCATGGGTTAATCAACATCCCGAGCTTGCGAAAGTCTATTCAGGAAGTGTAAATACATTGAAAACGATAACTCTACGTATTGATGGTGAGATAGTTCACCTGATGAGCAGATTGAATTTTGGAGGAGGAACAAGTCATACAGATAAGATCGGCTACATTGTGGGAGTTAATGAGGAGGGACAGGCACAAGTAATTGCATTTAATAAGCAGACGTTGAAAAAACAAAAAATTCACAATGATTCTGAGATTGCCTTTGGAAGTATCCACGTACCTTCTTTTGACAAGGCAGTTAGTATGTGCAAGAAGGCTCATCAGCGATTACTTCATTTTGATATGGTATCTTGGGATATTGCTATTGATTCTGAGGGAGTACCTGTGCTTATCGAACTTAATATAAAATCTCAGGGAATTGTTCAGATGCAATTGACTAATGGACCTTTGTTTGGAGAGCATACCGAAAAGATATTGCAAAACATGAATCTGAATATATACTTCAATATTTAAAAAATGAGTCAATTTTTATTATCGAAAAATAAAGGCGAAGAGAAGTACAGTAATTCAGAAGGATATCGATCTGAACAGGCTAAAACTAAAGTATTTGATTTAGATTGGTGTCGGCTGAGTTTTTCTTGGTTTGAAAAAAATAACTTCAACCCGGTCTATGAAGACCAACAGAACTCATTTTTTTGTAATGGAATTTTATATATTGAAGAGCAGAGGATAGATAAAAATTGGCAAAAGGTAGCTTCTGTCTGGGGGACATCTGATTCCAGCGGTATCAAAAAACTTAACGGGTTTGGAAACCTGTTGGTGTATTCCAAGAGTGAGCGGCTAATTTATATCATTACCTCCAGGATGGGATTTTTGCCTATTTACTTTGGGAAAAGTACAGATGATAAGGATAAACGAGCCCTTGGAACCCACCCCGATGAAATTGCTTCTTTTCTTGGGAGGAATAAGCTCGATAAGCTGAGTATAGCCGAATTTATTTCGACCAGTTGTATAGCTGCACCGCACACCTATTATGAAAATATTAAACAACTTGAGCCCGCATCAATTTATACTTTTGACGGAGATGAGCTAATCCGTAAGAAGGTTTATTGGGAACCTAATTTAGATCATAATGACTTTGCTGATTCTGAGGAGTCAGCAAAGCTTATTGCTGACTTTATTAAAGAATCCGTTAACAAGCGGATATCAAACAATGGGAAAGGATTATTGCTGTTAAGCGGTGGACTTGATTCCCGGTCTGTATTATTCGCTCCGGATAACCCTTCGGAAATGCTTGAAGCGGTTACCTTTTACAATGAACCCAATACCGAGCTAAGACTGGCCTCAGAGTTGGCTAATAAAGCAGATGTCAAACATCATCATCTACAACGTGAATATGACTATTATGGTAAATTAGCAGTTGATGCTATTAAATTGACCGGGGGGATGTGGAACTTTGGTTGTTTCCACACATCCGGGTTTAATCGGGAATTGAGTGAATTGAACCATGGAATTTTACTTTCCGGGATGTATTTCGACACTTTTTTTAAAGGTTTTGCTTTCGATAAAGAAAATCTGCATAAAAAGCTGACTGGAAAAATATACAAAAGATATCCAGCTCAGGATGTATATTGGGATACAAAAGGAGCTGATGATTTAAAACGGGAGTGGCGGGAGGCAATCCATATGAGACGTGTAGAAAGTTACGGGTATGATAAAATATCCCGAGATGAGTTAACCCCCCAAATACTGAATAAAGTTAAATACAGCCGGATAGGTAATATGGCCAGAATACGAAGTGGGGGGATGGATATTGCCTTATATCGATCTCAATATTATGATATGGTTATTTCTGACAACAAATTTAGTGGTGTATTTAGTTTTTTAAATCCTTTAGATGAGGTTAAGGCGGACTTTATGGAATCAATTATTAAACAATTGACCAATGAACCGCTTTCAGTGGCCGATTCAAATCAGTTAAATTCAGAATTTGTATCGAATAACTACTACCTGACGGCTGCAAGAAACATACTTAGAAAGCGAATACGGAAAATTTCTCCGGTACAAAATAAATCTGCTGACATTGCTATGGGATCTTCCTGGATTGATTGGTATACCTATCGGCAGGAAAGTGAGCTGATCAGCCAGCTGTGGAAAGAGTGTGAGCAGGATGAAACGGCCTGCGAAGCAGTAGAGCAAATCATGGATTATAATCCGTTTTTCTTGGAACCTGATTATTCTTCCAGCAAATATGACTTTTTAAATCTTCTTACAGTGGGATTGTGGCTTAAATATGGGTATGTAAACTAATGATTATTAATTACTTAGCATGCATTAAAACATGTCTACGACTATATGATAAAGAAAAGAGCAAAAGAACTACTATTTAGTTTTTTTTATTTGTTGACTAAATATGTTTATCCACGAGAGAAAAAAGAAAAATATATTAGATCTTACTCTATATTTTTTTATATACATAGATTTTATCAGAGTTTATATTTTATAAAAGATCATATAATTAAGAAGAAATATAAAACCATTGATTATAATGGTGAATTTTCTCCTGAATTAAAATTCGTTTTACCCCATGCATATTGGCACTATAAAAATGGCACATTAGAGAAAACAATTTCTTCAGAAGACACCGCGTGTTTTTATTTTTTCTCTGAAAACCATCATGAAAAGTATAGAAAAAGGAATGATCGTAATGTCTCGTTAAAAATTCCGAATTCAGAAGATCATAATCATCGGTATTATCTGAAAAAATGGAAGAGAGTTCCTTTAAAAACCTTTTACCAAAATGGTATTTTTGAATTTGAAAAACCCTTGCTTATTATTTCCAATAAATATAATATTGAATGGGGCAAAAGGCCGATCAATTACTATTCTTTGGAACTTTTAGCGTGGATATTCGAAGAATTATCTGAAAAATATCAAATCATTTATAATAGACCATCCTCTTCTCTTATTGTAGATGATAATTCTGAAATATTAGAATTTAAGGATTCAGAATTAATGCAAGAATACCCAAAAGTTATTGATTCGAGAACACTTTATTCAAAGTATAGTGATAAATACTCATTCAATACTTTTCAGATGCTTATTTATGCAAATTGCCGAAAATTTATTTCAGTCCACGGTGGATCTTGTGTATTGGCCAGTTATTTTGGAGGAACTAATCTTATTCTCTCTAAAGAGGGGAAAGAACACCACTTTGACGAATTTAATAATTTTTTTCCAAAATTATCTGGGGCCAAGATATTATTAGCAACCAAAGATGAAGATGTGATTCCTTTAGTTCAGGAATACTATTAAAATATGTTTTTGAGGATGGCAAACTATCTTTCTTTAGTTATTCAATTCCTGTTACTACGGGTGAACGAAGGTTTGAACGCATGTAAATAGTGATATATTAAATTGTTTTCATATATCATAATCTGTTGGTGTTGCTAAGGAAGTTCTGCTATCTTAATCGAATAGCAAGGGATGGGTAGAAAAGGTTAAAAGAATAATTTAATTTCTTGAGATGCTAGATAGTTTAAAAAAAATATATCATCTGTTATCCAAAAGTGATCGTTACAAGTTAGTTGGGCTCTTTTGTTTAATGGCGTTTACTTCTGTTTTGGAGATGGCCGGACTTGGTGCTATTCCGGCATTTGTTTATACACTTTCCGACCCGGATAAAGTACTTTCCTATCCTTTAGTATCCGATTTTTTTAAGGCACTGGATATTACTACTCAAAAAGAGTTGATGTTATTTGGAGTGATTGCCCTTATTATTTTATATGTTGTCAAGAATGTGGTTATAGGTTTTGTGCATTATATGAAAGCCAAATTTGTAAATAACCGTAGGGTTAAATTTGGCGTTCGTCTGTTTAGATCCTATATGCATGCTCCATATACATTTCATCTTGAGAACAATACTTCCCGATTGTTACGAAATGTAAATGGTGAAGTGAATTTGTTGATAAATATAATGCTGAATTCTCTTACCATATTAATGGATGCTCTGCTGATTATTTCTGTTTTTATCATGCTTCTGTATGTAGAACCTATGATTTCTATTATTTCCATCCTGGCACTTGGACTTACAAGTCTTCTTTTCCTACAGCTTGTTAGAAGTAAAATAAAGGAGTATGGCAAAGAACAACAGTTCCACCGTAATGAGATGATTAAAGCTGTAAATCAAGGTCTCGGGGGCGTTAAAGATGCCAAGATATTACGTAGAGAAAAGTACTTTATTGATGTTTTTAAACATAGTGCAGATAGAAATGCATATACAAATCGTTATAAAGTAGTTGCAAAAAGCTTACCCAAAAATTTTATCGAGACTATCGCAGTCGTTGGGATGCTGATAATTTGTGTCTTATTTGTTTATCAGGGCAGAGAGGTAGCACAAATCTTGCCAACCTTGGCTCTGTTTGGTGTGGCTGTTGCTCGATTACTCCCCGCCTTCAAAGATATGGTATCAAACTTTACAAATATTCGCTTTGATCTCTATGCTGTCGATCCGGTTTATGACGATTTACAGTCACTAGAGCATAATTATACAAATGAACGAAATGCTGACCGGGCAAACAAGAATAAAAGAGTTCAATTTGAGCATCAGATACATATTCGTGACCTGTATTATTGTTATCCTAATGGTGATGAACAGGCTTTAAATGGAATTAGTATTGATATCCCTAAAGGATCGGCCGTGGCATTTGTAGGTCCCTCTGGTGCAGGCAAAACTACCATTGTAGATGCCATACTGGGATTATTAGAGCCCACAGGTGGACAAATTTTAGCGGATGATTATGATATATCTCAGAACATCAGGGGATGGCAGAAAAATGTCGGATATATTCCACAGTCCATTTATCTTTCTGATGAGTCAATTAAGAGTAATATTGCTTATGGAATTCCTGAAGAAGAAATTTCAGAGGAACAGCTTTGGCAGGCTATAAAGGCTGCCCAGCTGAAAGAAATGGTTGAGTCTCTTTCCGATGGAGTTGATACAGTTATTGGTGAGAGGGGAGTAATGTTATCTGGAGGTCAACAGCAGCGCATCGGAATAGCACGTGCTTTATATCACAATCCTGAGGTACTCATAATGGATGAGGCTACTTCAGCACTGGATAATATTACTGAACAATTTGTGATTGAAGCCATTGAACGACTTAGGGGGGAGAGAACAATCATTATGATTGCCCATCGCCTATCTACGGTTCGAAACTGTGATAATATTTTTTATATGGAAGAAGGGAAAGTGATTTCTGAAGGTACATATGATGAATTGTTGGAAAACAGCGAGAGTTTCCAACGAATGGCAGTCTAAGGAGTCATAGTTAGTAGTTTTTTAATCGAGCTAAAGGAGAATAGAAATGTTAATTTCGGTTGTTATACCTTGCTATAATGTAGAAGAGTATATTGACGATTGCCTTCACTCCATTTTGGAACAAGAATATAAGAATCTAGAAGTTATTGTTGTAAATGATGGTTCAAAAGATCGCACTTCCCAGATATTATCTTCATGGGAAAAGTCAGGGTCTCTTCAAATAAAGGTAATTGAGATTAAAAACAGTGGAGCTGGAGCTGCCCGAAACAGAGGAATACGGGAATCAAAAGGAAAATACATACAGTTTTTGGATGCGGATGATCTATTACATCCTTTCAAAATAGCTCATCAGGTTTCACTTATAGAAAAAAATAATGGCAAACCTGATTTTATTGCTGCTACCTACAAATCAAAAGACAAGAAAGGTCAAACAACGCTTTTTGAACCGGATCATCGAGGAGTTTGGTATGGGCTATTATCGTCAAATTTGGGAATTACCTCAGCAAATTTTTTTAAAAAAGAATCTTTGCGAGAAGTAGGTGGCTTTGATGTATCCCTGGCTAGCAGTCAGGAATATGACTTGATGTTTCGACTTCTCAAAAGACCGAGCTGTTCCGTTTTGTTTGATAATGCTATGTATACTATTAAAAGAGACATTAATGCAGAGGCAATATCTTCCGGAAATCAGAAGGCCAATATTTTGAGATTTGTCAGTCTTAGAAAAAGAATGCTTGAGTATCTGGAGTCTTCGGGTTCGCTTACAGATGATTTATATAAAACTTGGTGTGAAGTGGTTTTTAATGCTATTAAAAGACTTTATCAATACGACCGTTATGAAAGTATCAGGCTATATAATAAGTTAATTCCTCAAAGCTTTGTTCCTGCCTTATCAGGTGCCATATCAAAAAAATACCAGTTTTTTTATCGATATTTTGGTTTTAGAGTGGCGCAGTATTTATACAGTTTGAAGATGAAATGGTATTAGGATGGATAAGATTGTTATTTCTGTAATAATCCCGGTTTATAATGACAGTAAACGTTTAAAAAACTGTTTAGAAGCCTTAGAAGAACAAACTATTTCAGAAAATTTTGAGATTCTGGTTGTAGATAATGGATCGGAAGAAGATATTTACAAGATTGTACAGAAGTTTGAAAGAGCAAAATATTATAACGAAAAGAAAGTGGGTTCCTACACAGCACGAAATTGTGGAATAGAGCACTCATCAGGAGATATCTTGGCTTTTACGGATGCAGACTGTATACCAGAACAGGGTTGGTTAAAAACAGGTATAGATTTTTTAAGAAATAATCCGAACTGCGATGCTGTAGGTGGGGAGATAAGCTTATTTCCGAAAACAAACTCGCCTAATGCATTTGAACTATATGATATTACATTCGGTTTTCGGCAGGAAAATTCAATTTATAAACATGGTTACAGCGTCACAGCTAATCTATTTGTGCGTGGAACAGCCTTTAAGGAGATTGGTTTATTTAATGAAGAATTAAAATCGGGGGGAGATGCCGAGTGGTGTCAACGATTAATTTCTAAAGGAGGAAATTTATGCTATTTAAGCAGTGCCCGGATTAAACACCCTGCCTTGCATTCATTTCAGAGTTTCAAAAGAAAGTATAGAAGAATTGCTGGGGGGAGATTTCAAAAGGATATTTTTGATTTTTATACGCTATGTCGAGCCTCTTACCACCATTTGTTATCACTGATCAATCTCAGAGGAGATTCCTTTCAAAATGAATATACCGATAGTTTTTATCGGAAAATTTCTTTATTTGGAATTCACGTTGTTAAAATAAGCGTATATATAGTTACTTATTTCAAGTTATATATTGGCATAGGAAAACCAGGGAGGGAATAGATTGTCTTACAAAGTTTCAGTAGTTATTCCATGTTATAATGTAGAAAAATTTGTTGGGAAATGTATTGAATCCGTATTGGGCCAAACTTATAAGAATTTTGAAATTGTTTGTGTAAATGATGGCTCACAAGATAATACCCTGGAGGTGATTCAAAAGTATGAAGCGGAATTTGGGGATAAAGTTTTGGTGTTAACCCAAAAGAATGAGGGACAGAGTAGTGCTATAAATAAAGGTATTAGAGCTTCTGGTGGAGAATACTTACAGTTCTTAGATGCAGATGACTTTTTGAAAAAAGAAAAGATAGAACATCAGATAAGGTTAATAAAAAAAGGAGATGTAGAGCCAGATATTATTGCTTCTGCAGTTGAAAAAAGATTTGAAGATGGACGGATAAAAATAGACAAGAATATAGAATATGAACCTTGGGAGGGGCTTGCCAGATACCATATAGGTATAACAAGTTCTAATCTATGGAAGAAAAAAACTGTACAACTAGTAGAAGGATTTGATGAGAATCTGTCATCTAATAAAGAGCATGATCTAATTTTTCGAATGTTAAAAAATGGAGCGACTGTTCTGCATGACCCAGAACCATTAACTGTTAAAAGGCAAAGAAGCAGTGGATCGATATCTTCTCAGAATGACCATAACCACCTTGGACGAAAGGTAATTCATAGATATAAAGTATATGAATACACAAAAAAGAATGATTTGTTGAGTAAAGAACTATTGAACTACTTAATACTCGAAAATATTAGTGACTTAAAACGTATATATGATAATGATTCTCTGATGGCCCTTGAACTACATAAAAAGTATATACCTGATGGCTTTAAGCTGTCCAGTAATTTGAGTAGATCGTATCGTTTATTATACAATTTATTGGGATTTAAATATACAGAACTATTGCGTAGCTATTTAGGAAAATAGGATTACATGAAAATTCTTTATTATTCTCCCTATCCAAATCTTAACTTGTCTGCTCCTGCTAGTTATGGTACCCATATGCGTGAGATGATTACCACCTTCGAGCGGTCGGGTCATGAAATTTTGCCGGTCATTATGGGAAGAATACACTTAGCTGATAAAGAATCGGCTGAAAGTACAAAACCGAGATGGATAGATTTTATAAAACCATATTTTGGAAAAAGAATCTGGCAAAGTTTAAAGGATCTTAAACTGCTGGCTTTTGATAAGGGGGAGCCAAAATCCTGGAGCAGAAGATAAAATATTTTCAACATAATTTTATATACGAACGGACAAACTAAAGTAAAAAAGTAATTAGAAATGGTTTATCTAACATTAGGAGAAGGATATTCCGGGGTATATAAAAGTCAAGTTATTGATGTATGTATTCACCTAAGAAATGAATTTGATAAAGATATCAAGCTTGTATCAATAATTTCATTAAGAAATTTCTTTCAAGAAAGACGTAAAATTAAAAAAGAGATAGAGCATGCGGTTATACTTCCCATGATGCCACAATTTTTAGGATGGCTATTAAATCTGCCTCTACTTTTGCTGTTTTTCCTTTTTAGTAAAAGGTACTCTGTGATCTGCAGAAATGTAAAAGCAACTAATCTTTGCCTTATAATTAAAAAGATAGGTTTGCTTAGCAAAGTATGTTATGACGGGAGGGGAGCTATAAAAGCTGAACGGGAGGAATATTTGGATAATAATGGCCTGAAATATCATGAATTTGAGCTAAATGCCGTACAAAAGTCTGATTTTAGGATAGCTGTATCTAATCAATTAGTTGAGTACTGGAAGCAAGAATTTAACTATACAGGTAGTGCCCATCTGGTTATACCCTGTACTTTAGGGTTATCTTTTACAAGTTCCCTTCTAAATGAGGAGAAAAATATTAAAGTAAGGAAAAAATTAGGGTTCAATAAAAAAGATATAGTACTAGTATATGCCGGATCTTTAGCAGGTTGGCAATCTTTCAATTTGATAAAAGATTTTCTTAATTACGTTTTACAAAAGAACTCAAATGTTAAGGTACTCCTAATGAGTAAAAGGGATGAGAATGTGAATAGAATATTGAATATGTTTCCCAAAGATGTGGTGTGTACTTGGGTAAATCATCGGGAGGTACCAGATTATTTAGCTGCCTGTGATTATGGTTTGTTATTAAGAGAAGATAGCGTAACTAATAGAGTCGCAGCGCCTACAAAATTTGCGGAATATTTATCCGCAGGTCTTTCTGTGATTATAAGTAATACTGTTGTTGACTATGCTGAGTTGGTAGAAAAAGAAAATCTAGGGATTGTTGTTGACAATTATAATCTTAAAAAAATAATAATTGATAAAGTTTCTTATAAAGAAAAAATAAATAGAGCCAATTTTTCCAAGAAATATTTTTCCAAGAAATCTTCTTTAAACATCGGAAAATATAAAGAGCTTTTACGTGCCTTAGAATCTGATTTATAACAGGTAATTAGCAGAGATCTAAGCATAAATTGTATTCATGAAAGTATTATTACTTACAGATGGCATTTATCCTTATACCATAGGAGGGATGCAAAAGCATTCGTATTATTTAGCTAAGTTTTTAGCCCGGGAAGGTGTTATCCTTGATGTATTGATCCCGACAATACCTGTAGAGACAACTGCTAAGTTAGAAGATTATCTGACTCTCGAAGAGCAGAAAAAGATTAATTTTATTGAAATCAATCAACCTAAAGTTGGTTATTTCCCTGGGCACTATATCTACGAATCGTATAAATATTCTAAAAATATATATAATCAAGTTATTGATCATATTGATGAGTATGACTTTGTTTATGCCCAAGGATTTACGGCTTGGAAATTATTAAAAGAAAGAAGTGATGATATTAAGAGGTTACCGATAGGCGTGAATTTTCATGGATTGGAGATGTTCCAGATAACGGATGGAATTGCTTCAAAAATGGAACAGTTTTTATTCCGCTCTCCAGCGCGTTATTGTTTGAATAAGGCAGATTATGCTTATTCATTAGGTGGAAAGTTAACAGACATTATTGATAGGGAAACGGATGGAAATACTGATATTCTGCAAACACCTATTGGAATAGAAGATTATTGGCTTGAGAATGTACACCTGAATATTGAAAGACCCAGAAGATTTGTTTTTATAGGGCGCTACGAAAAACGAAAGGGAATAGATTTACTAAATAATGTGATCGAAAAAAATTACTCTGGAGATTTTTACTTTGATTTTATTGGCCCTATACCTGAGGAGAAAAGGGTTGACTTTCCTAATGTATATTATCACGGAGCCATTTATGAGGAAAATAGAATTATTAAAATACTCAATCAGGGAGATGTACTTTTTTGTCCAAGCTATTCGGAGGGTATGCCTACGGTTATTTTAGAAGCAATGTCCCGGG
The DNA here is from genome assembly GCF_039545095.1 of Fodinibius salicampi. Classification (NCBI taxonomy): domain Bacteria; kingdom Pseudomonadati; phylum Balneolota; class Balneolia; order Balneolales; family Balneolaceae; genus Fodinibius; species Fodinibius salicampi. Next base: position 558,301 of record NZ_BAABRS010000001.1, read on the forward strand.
GACTGGCAGTGGTGGCCACTGATGTTGGGGCCGTCAACTGTTTAGTTTCTTCGCAAACCGGTTGGCTTATAGAACCTGGTGATCAGGAATTGCTGGATAAAACGTTTAAAGAATGTATCAATATAGGTGAAGAGGAACTTATAGATAAAAAAAGAGCGGCCCATCAACTTATAAAAGAGGAGTATACTTGGACTAATATTGCCAAAATAAATAAACAGGCTATACTTTCGGCTGTGGAGGAATAGATGCAATCGGATATTCTTATCTGGTTAAGGCACTGAAATTTAAAGAAATCCTAATCTCTGAATAGTAAATAAACTCCCGGAATTTGATTATTATTCTAATAGGGGTTAATACTGACGGAGTTATATTTAAACAACCATTTGAATGAATCGCAAGAGTGCTTTAACATCTCTATTTGGAAATCAGACATTAGTAGCTTGCTTACTGATCTGGTTGGGTTCAAGCATTATACTGGGTGGACTATCTCCCGTCATTGTCATTGCTACAGCTCTATTATTGGCTTTTAAAAGAAGGTACCTGGAACTTTTTATAGGATTTGCCTTTTTGCTTTTTGTGGCCGACAGCCGACAGGATATATTTGTTTTTGCCAAGAATTCACGCGATGTCTACGCGGTAATCATGACGCTTTGCATTGTTTTTGATAAACAATTTCCAATTTACAGGAAATTTTATAACTACTTTTTGCCTTTTTTCCTGATTGCGGTATTGGCCTTATTTTTTAGCCCTACAATTGTACTGGGAGGCTTAAAAACTATTTCTTACCTACTAATTATCCTGATTGTTCCGAATTTCGTTATTCATATTTATGAATTATATGGCAGTATCTTTTTTAAGCAGCTTCTCTCATTGGGATTTGTCATATTAACTATTGGTATAATTCTTTCATTTGTTAATCCCGGATTCGTTCACTTGGGAGGACGATATAATGGATTGCTAGGTAATCCAAATGGTATGGGATTATTTGTTTTACTTATTACTATCTTATTTGAGGTATTATATACAAATAACAAGGATGAGTTCATTAGTCAGGGGAGAATTTTTTTTCTAGGAGTCGCGTTTATATCCATTATACTTTCCGGTTCCAGAACGGCGTTAATGGGGCTGGCAATATTTTTTGTGTTGCGCTATACGATAAGAGTTTCCCGGGCTCTGACATTTGTTTCTTTGATATTGGCAGTAGCTTTTATTCCGCTAATAATGCAGTATTTACCGCTTATTATACAGGAACTAGGATTAGCAGAATTTGCCCGTTTAGATTCATTACAGGATATGTCCGGAAGAGCCGTGGCTTTTGAGTTTTCTTGGGCACAGATACAAAATAATTTTTGGATGGGGAAAGGATTTGGTTATTCCGAATTTCTCTTTAGTCAGTGGAAGGAATATCTAAGTGACCTCGGTCACCAAGGAGGGACCCATAATACCTATCTCACGGTTTGGTTGGATACTGGATTATTTGGAGTCCTTTGTTTTGTTGGAGCATGGATAGGTATTTTCAAAAAGGCCTTTAGTGTGTCAAGTTTAGCTCTACCTGTGGGATGTACTGTTATTTTTACTACAATTTTTGAATCCTGGCTCTCTGCTTCTTTAAATGCATTTACCATCATTTTATTAATTATAGTCACAATACTGACGATACCTCATTTAACTAATGAATTTGAATACGAATAGTAGTAAGAAGATACTTTTTTTATACGCTGAGCTGGCGCAGTATTTTATTTCATGCGTCAATAGTTTGAAAGAAAATTATGATGTTGAAATTCATATCGTACGTTGGGAAGTGAACGAGCATGCCCCCTTTAATTTTCATGTCACGGATGGAATTATAATAGATAATCGGGGTAATTTTAATCGTTCTTCGTTGTTGGATTTAGCACTAAATTTCGATCCGGATCTTATTTTTTGCAGTGGATGGATGGATAAGGATTATCTAAAAGTCTGCAAAGAGTTTCGGGATAAAATTCCAATAGTAGTGGGTATGGATAATCAGTGGGACGGGGGGATAAAACAGCAACTTGCAAGACTAGTCAGCGATTGGACTGTGCAGAAGTGGTTCAGTCATGCCTGGGTTGCAGGGGGACCGCAAAAAGAATATGCCCTTAAGTTGGGATTTGATGAATCTCATATTCTGGAGGGGGTATACTCTGCTGATTATACTTATTTTGCAGAGCAATTTGGAAATACGATTGCATCAAAAGAAAATGAGCTGCCCCATCGGTTTTTGTATGTGGGGAGATATATTGAAAGAAAAGGAATTGAGGATCTATGGGAAGCTTTTTCCAAGCTTTGTGAGGAAACGGAAACTGACTGGGAACTGTGGTGTTGCGGCACCGGACCATTAGAAGAGGCGGCAGCTCAGCATCCTCAGATCAAACACTGTGGCTTTGTTCAACCCAAGGAAATGGAGAAGGTGATTACCGAAACGTCTGTGTTTGTTTTGCCATCCCATAAAGAGCCTTGGGGAGTAGTTGTTCACGAGTTTGCAGCCGCAGGATATTCCCTAATCTGTAGTGATCAAATAGGGGCCGCAACCCAATTTTTAGAAGAAGGGGAAAATGGCTACCACTTTGAGGCAAGAAATTCAGAAAATCTAAAAGAACAGATGAAAAAGATTATTAGTAAGTCGGATGAAGCTCTTGTAAAGATGGGGAAAAAGAGTTTTGAAATTGCCTCAAGGAATACACCAAGCATTTGGGCGAATAAATTGATGGATATCACTAAAGAAATTGAGAGAGAATAAATAAGATGTGTGGAATAAACGGCATATTTGGACTTGAAGATCAAAATCAACTCGACAAAACGATTGTCTCTATGAATCGGTGCATTGAGCATCGAGGTCCCGATGACACAGGAACTTTTTGTGATCATCAATTGGCGATGGGGCACCAGCGCTTATCTATTCTGGATTTATCAGAGGCAGGACATCAGCCTATGAAAAGTTTTGATGGTCGGTATGTCATCGTTTTTAATGGTGAGATATATAACTACAGGGAATTAAAAGGTGAACTGATTAAATATCCATATACCTCCACAACCGATACCGAAGTAATATTAGCTGCTTATATGAAGTGGGGCAAGCGTTGTGTGGAAATGTTAAATGGGATGTTTGCATTTGCCATATGGGATACCAATCAAAAAGAATTGTTCATCGCCCGGGACCGGTTGGGTATTAAACCACTTTACTATTATAAAAATGAAAATCTGTTTCTTTTTTCATCTGAAGTAAGAGCTCTCTTGGAAAGTGGACTCATTCCCCAAAATATCAATCGATCAGCATTGGTGGACTATCTGAAATACCAGACGGTTCATGCCCCGGAAACAATGGTTAGCAATGTTAAAATGTTGATGCCCGGTCATTATATGACCGTAACAGAAGATCAAACAACTGTAAGGAAATACTGGAGTTTAAGTGATCATGTTCAACCGAACGATAATAACGAAGGTTATGCCCAGATAAAGCAGGTCGTAAGAAAAAAACTGGAGAAAGCGGTTGAGCGACGAATGATTGCGGACGTACCGATCGGTGCATTTTTGTCTGGGGGTATAGATTCCAGTGCCATTGTTGCATTAATGAGTCAGATAAGCCCGGGAAATGTCAAAACATTTTCGGTTACTTTTGATGAGAGTAGATACAGTGAAGCTCCATACGCTCGAATGATAGCTGAAAAATTTGAAACAGATCATACTGAAATCCGGCTTACCCCGGATGATTTCCTCAATATTCTTCCTGAAGCATTGGGGGCTATGGACCATCCGAGCGGAGATGGTCCTAATACATACCTGGTTTCAAAAGTAACACGGGAGGCGGGAGTTAAGGTTGCTCTTTCTGGGCTGGGAGGAGATGAATTGTTTGCCGGTTATCGGGTATTTAGTCAGTCAGCCAGATTGGAAAAATATCGATGGTTTGCCGATCTGCCTCAAGGCTTAAGAACATGGGTGGCTAATATCGTTCAAGGAGTAGGACAACGTACAGCAACGGATAAAATATCGGCACTGTTTAAGCAACCCAGTTGGGACCTCCAGCATTCTTATCCTTTATCGCGACAGGCCTATATGAATCACGAAGTCCAAAAATTGCTAACACTGAATGGAGAAGTAGCTGAAAACAAGGTTCAGAAAATTGTTCAAAGTATTATTGAGACTACAAATTCATCGAATTTACTCAGCAGAGTTTCTTGTTCTGAGATAGAAACCTATATGCAAAATACCTTGCTTCGAGATACTGACCAGATGAGTATGGCTTCGGCTCTTGAAGTACGGGTCCCTTTTTTGGATCACGAACTGGTAGAATATCTTTTATCACTTTCAGATAGTGCTAAATATCCTTCTTCACCTAAAAAGCTATTGGTAGATGCACTTCATCCATTGCTACCGGATGAAATAGTGAATAGGAAGAAGATGGGTTTTACCTTCCCTTGGGATGTATGGATGAGAAATGAGTTGAGAGAACAAACAACATCAAGCCTCAAAAACCTTGCAGACCGGTCATTCTTTGATGCAGACTCAGTCATGAATATGTGGAATAGGTTCCTGGAAAATGATAAACGTATTAATTGGGCCAGAATATGGATTTTAGTAGTTCTGGAGCAGTGGCTGGAAACTAATAATATTAATTAGTTTTGCCGTACTTAAAATTAAAAAGATCATCTAAAGCAGGTTATACGATATTATTAAAATGATTAGAGTCGGGATTGATGCTTCAAATATTATTAGTGGTGGTGGATTAACTCATCTTGTTGAAATTTTGAATAATGTTCAAATTGACAAGGTAGGGATAGATTCCATAGAAGTTTGGGCATCGCAAAATACTTTATCTTTCTTGCCTGAAAAGGAGGGAGTTGTCTTAAGGCATCATCCCTGGTTGGATCAAAATTTACTGAAAAGAGGTCTCTGGCAACGATTTAAGTTAACTGCTGTAGCAAGGGATCATTATGACTTATTATTTGTACCGGGAGGGAGTTACCTGGGATCTTTTCGTCCTTTTGTAACGATGAACCGCAACCTGCAGCCATTTGATCAGGATGCAATAGATCGGTATTCCTGGTCTCCACAGAAATTGCGTATACAGTTGCTTAGTGTCATCCAGAAGTACACCTATAAACAGGCTGAGGGAGTGATCTTTCTGTCGGATGAAGCCCGTAAAATAACATTAGAAAATTTAGATCGGGTATCATTTGATACCCGGATAGTTCCTCACGGGATTGCACAAAAGTTTTTTAAAAAACCCAGGATACAAAAACCGATTGGGGAGTATTCGTTTACATCTCCGATGAGATTATTATATGTATCTACCATTAATCTCTATAAACACCAGTGGAATGTTATTGAGACCGTTGCTCATCTTAGAGAAAAAGGATATCCAGTGGTATTAGATCTTATTGGGAATATTAAAAACAAGCAGGCTGGAAAAAGATTCTGGGATGCGGTAAAAAAATATGATCCCAATAATGAATTTATTTTCTATCATGGTAGCAGAGATCAAGATCAATTGATAAAAGACTATCATAATGCAGATATTGCTGTTTTTGCTTCCTCTTGTGAAACGTTTGGACAGATTCTCCTGGAATCTATGGCAAGTGGCCTGCCGGTCGCCTGTGCCGACCGTAGTGCAATGCCTGAAATTCTGCAGGAAAGCGGAGTATATTTTGATCCGGAGAATGTATCTTCGCTGATAGATGCGTTGGAAAAATATATTGGTGACACAGAATTAAGAAATAAAATGGCTCATTCTGCCTATAAAAGAGCCCGGAATTTTTCATGGGATAAATGTGCAGAGGATACCTTCAGCTATTTATCTCAAATAACAAAACAATATTATAGTACGAATTAATTATGCTTCAAATCATTCAGGATCTAAAAAACGGGGACACAACCCTTGAAAAAGTACCCGTACCAAAAGTCAAAGAGGGAGAAGTGCTCATTCGCTCCCATTCCAGTCTTGTTTCACTGGGAACGGAACGAATGGTAGTAGAATTTGGCAAAGCGGGGTTATTGGGCAAGGTACGCCAACAGCCGGAGCGTGTGAAGGAAGTGTTGGCAAAGATGAAAACCGATGGTATTATGCCGACAATTGAGGCAGTTCGGCGTAAGTTAGATATGCCTATCTCTCTTGGATATAGCAATGCTGGCACTGTTGTGGAAGTCGGGAATAATGTTTCCAGTTTGAAGGTAGGGGACCGGGTCGTCTCTAATGGATGCCATGCAGAATATGTAAGAGTTCCTGAAAATCTGGTTGCCAAGATCCCGGATTCTGTAACTTTTGAGGAGGCTTCTTTTACCGTTGTGGGAGCAATCGCTTTGCAGGGAATACGCTTGGCGGATCCAACCTTTGGGGAAACGGTGGTAGTGATGGGGCTTGGACTTATCGGTTTATTGGCTGCGCAGCTGCTCAAAGCAAATGGTTGTAAGGTCATTGGCGTGGATCTTGATACGTCAAAGCTGGATATTGCTGAACAATTAGGTATTGAAACTATCAATGCTTCTACCAATGATCCGGTTAAAGGTGTTAAACAGTTAACAAATGGGATAGGAGTGGATGCAGTTATAATAGCAGCATCTTCTCAGTCAGATGAAGTAATCAGTCAGAGTGCCAAGATGAGTCGCAAACGGGGACGCATCGTCTTGGTTGGGGTTGTAGGACTCGATATCAATCGTTCTGATTTCTTTGAAAAAGAGCTCACTTTCCAGGTTTCCTGTTCTTACGGTCCGGGACGTTATGATCCGGAGTATGAAGAAAAGGGGCATGACTACCCATTGCCTTATGTGAGGTGGACAGAGCAACGAAATTTTGAAGCCGTGCTGGAAGCGATTCGATCTGACCAGCTCAATGTAAATCCGCTGATTACCGAAAAGGTTGCTTTAGAAGATATCAGTCAGATTTATGGGGAAATGTCCGATTCAGACAGTATTGCCTCATTGATTACCTATCCCCAAAAAGAAGACAGTAACTCGAAACCGAATCGATCGGTTCATATTAGTGATGAAACGTTAGAAGAAGTCACGGAAGGAATAGCTATAGTTGGAGCAGGAAATTTTACACAATCTACGATCCTCCCGTCGCTTCAAAACGGAGCCTTTCCGATTAAATATATTGTTAGCTCACAGGGGCTTTCTTCCACCCAGATGGCCAAGAAGTTTAATATAGAACAAAGCACTACTGATTTTAATAAAGTGCTGGAAGATCCCTCTGTTCAGGGCGTACTGATAACAACGCGACATAATCAGCATGCCCCGATGGTTATTAAGGCTCTTAATGCCGGCAAGCATGTATTTGTAGAAAAGCCGTTAGCGTTAAATAACGATGAGTTAGAAGAAATTATCGAAGCCAAAGAAGCTTCCGGAAAGAGTGTTTCCGTGGGATTCAACCGCCGGTTTTCTCCCCATACGCGTAAAATGAAAGAACTGATTGGGAATGATCCTACTGAAATGAATATAGTGGCAACAATGAATGCAGGATTCATACCAGAGGATTCCTGGGTACAGGATCCGGATATAGGAGGTGGACGTATCGTCGGTGAAGCCTGTCACTACGTTGATCTCATCCAGTACTTAACCGGATCGCTGGTTGAGTCCGTTTATATGCAGGGGATGGGACAAAATCCCAAATCTACTACCGATAATGCTTCTATTCTTTTGAAGATGGAAAACGGTTCTACCGGGGTGATCAATTATTTTTCCAATGGAAATAAATCATATTCAAAAGAACGTATAGAAGTCTTTTACCAAGGTAAAAATTTGATATTAGACAACTTCAGAAAGCTTTATGGTTATGGTTACGGGGGATTAATCACCAACAGGCTCCTGAAAACAAAACAGGACAAGGGACATAAAGAGCAGTTCGAACGATTAGCTCAGAGTTGGAAAGAGGGGGGGAGCGTTCTGATTCCCTTTAATGAAATTGTAAATACAACGCGGAGTACCTTTGCGACAATACAGTCCTTGAAAACCCAACAAAAAACAGAAGTGAAATAGGGGGTTATATGTTAAAAAATTATCCTTGGCTTGATATTAAGTTGTTAGGGCAATTGTTATAGAGTATAATATGTTAGAGAATATAAAAAGGTATTACCATACCATTAAGCATTTAAAGCTGAGACAGCTGGTATATGGTATCTATTATCGATTTCGAAATCTTTTTCTCCCGTTTAAGTTCGATGATTCGGCAATTCCCGCCAAAACGAATAACCTCAAATTTCAAGACTTTGTTGCTCATCCTACAAGCTTACTCTCGGAAAGAACCTTCAAATTTTTGAATAAGAAACACCAATTCAAAGAGTCCGTTGATTGGAATTTTCAAAAGTATGGGAAGCTGTGGACCTATCATTTGACTTACTTCGATTTCCTGCATCAGCACAACATGAATAGAATTGAAGGAGTGAAGTTGATTAAGGATTTTATTCGAAATCAAGAGACTATTCAAGATGGTATGGAACCTTATCCGATATCACTGAGGGGCGTAAATTGGATTAAATTTTTAAGTAAACATCAGGTACAGGATTCAGAGGTAAATAAATCGCTGTTTAATCAGTATCAGCTACTTGGTCAAAGAATAGAATATCATTTGATGGGTAACCATCTGTTGGAAAATGGAATCTCTCTTCTTTTCGGGGCTTTTTATTTTGGGGATCCCGATTTCTTAAAAAGGAGTAAGCAAATTTTGAACGAAGAGCTTGAGGAGCAGGTATTGGCTGATGGAGCACATTTTGAACGATCTCCCATGTATCATTTAATTCTGTTACACAGGCTCCTGGATGGCTTTAATTTGGTATCCAACAATAAAGATAACGGATCTTATGACACTGAGTTGGAATTGTTATTACTGGACAAAATAAAATTAATGCTGGATTGGTTACTGGAGATACGATTTGATTCAGGCCAACTTCCCGCATGCAATGACAGTACAAATAAGTCCCCGATTGATGCAGATGATTTGCTGGAATATGCCAATAGACTTGGATTTAACATCTCTTCTATAACAAAGAACAATCATCAAAGCACAGGTGAAAGTGGATATCGGATGGTGAAACATTCAAATTATGAACTGTTGATGGATGTTGGGAAGCCCGGTCCCGATTATATTCCCGGTCACGCTCATTGTGATATATTTTCATTTGTTCTACATATTAATAACGTCCCTTTTGTGGTTGATCCCGGAGTTTCTACCTATGAAGAGAGTGAAACCAGAATGAAAGAGCGATCAACCGAGTCTCATAATACCGTCATATTTGATGATGTGGAGCAGAGTGACATATGGAAATCCTTTCGGCTTGGCCAGCGGGCACGAGTTGAAATATCAGATGAAAATGAGCAGCTGTTGTCAGGATATCACGATGGCTTTAAAGAAAAGGAAGTTATCCATAAACGGACCTTTCAATGGAATTACGACCAGATATTCATTGAAGATATAATGGAAGGGACGAATAACAACAAAGAGTCTAGGGCGTTTTTGCACTTTCATCCCAGCCGTAATGTTGTAGCTGATATCGATAATATCACGGTGGATGATAAGGTTACATTTAAATTTGATGGGGCTGCCGGACTACGAGCAGACTATTATCAGTATGCACATGATTTTAATGATACCGAGCAGGCGCAGCGCATTGAAATTGTATTTAAAGAGAAACTGGTCACAAGAATAGAGATTTCGGAATGAATATACTTTTCATCACAGATAATTTTCCACCCGAAGTTAATGCTCCGGCCACCAGAACGTACGAGCACTGCAAGAAGTGGGTAGAGCTTGGAGCTGAAGTGACAGTGATAACCTGCGCTCCCAACTTTCCACACGGTGAAGTATATGAGGGATATCGAAATAAATTATACGATGAAGAACAGGTTGACGGTATTAGGGTAATAAGGGTGTGGAGTTATATTACGGCCAATGAGGGGACTATCAGCAGAATTATCGACTACCTGAGTTTTGCCTTAACCAGTTTTTGGGTGGGACTGTTTCAAAAAACGGATGTTATTATTGCAACCTCTCCCCAGTTTTTTACAACCTGGTCGGCATTCGCTCTTTCAAAACTAAAACGGAAACCCTGGATATTTGAGCTGCGGGATCTCTGGCCGGAGTCCATCAAAGCAGTGGGAGCGATGAAGGACGGCTGGTTACTTTCACTACTGGAAAAGATAGAACTCTTTTTATACAGGGACGCTGATTTGGTAATCCCAAATACACCGGCTTTCAAAACTAATTTGACGGAACGTGGAATTGATCCCGATAAAATTAGAGTCATTCCCAATGGAGCGAACACGGATTTATTTGGACCCCGGCCCAAGGACAAAGGTATTGTTAAGCAGTTAGATCTGGAGAACAAGTTTCTAGTCGGTTATTTGGGAACCCATGGCATGGCTCATGGACTTAATTTTATTCTAAATGCCGCTGCTGATATTCAAGATGAGAATATTCATTTCTTATTTATAGGCGACGGCAGTGAAAAAGATGCTCTTGTCAAACAGGCTGTGGATCTTGGCCTGGAAAATGTAACCTTTCATGAACCGATTCCTAAGGAAAAAGTCCCGGCCTACCTTTCCGTTTTTGATATTTCTCTGGTACCGTTAAAAAAGAATGATACCTTTAAAACGGTTATTCCTTCAAAGATTTTTGAAGCAGCAGCGATGCATAAACCTATTTTGCTGGGAGTTGAGGGTCAAGCTGAGGAACTGGTAAAGAATTATAAAATTGGACTGTGTTTTGAACCGGAAAATAAGAATAATTTTTTAGAAAAATTATACATACTGAATACTCAAAATGGACTGTCCTCGGATATAGAAAAGAATGCTAAGAAATTTATCCGGCATTTCAGCCGGGAAAATTTAGCTGAGGAGATGTTGGAAATAGTAAAGAGTACGACTTAAAAAAGTTGATAAAATGCTGACTATAGGATATTCAAACAGAACAAGATATTGGCAGAAATATGTTTTTAATAATCCGCCTATAGGAGTAAAGTATAAGAGAGCAATAGATATTCCATTTCATTTAATGGGGATTAGTAATCAGTTTTTAAAGCACACGAAATGGATGATTCCTTTACAGAATTGTGATATGTATCATACATATAATAGTATCGTGGGAGGATATAAGCCGTGGGTGGTAGAAGTGGAATCAGATATTCCTAGGTATGGTCCAATGAATGAAACCAGTCGATTATTCCGGTGGGGAATAAAAAGGTTAAGATCTAACCAGTGCAAAAAAATAATTTTTACATCTGAATGTAGTCGTGAGTTGAATAGGGAGAATTTCAGCAAATGGGGCATTGATGAGGACAAATGTCATGTTGTTTATCGGGCTGTTGAACCACATAAGCCCCTTGAACGCTCAGGTGAAGAAACTAAATTTTCAATTTTAATGGTAGGAAATGCTTTTTATAGAAAAGGGGGGATAGAATTATTAAAAGCTTTTGAACAATTTGATCATGATGATGTTAGTTTGACTATAATATCAAACTTCGAGGTTGACTGGGCAATGTATCCCACTCCAGAGGAAAAAGAATATGTGGCAAGGAGTATTAACAGAGATCCGAGAATAAACGTATTGTCTAATATTTCGCATCAGAAGGTAATTAATTGGATGAGAAGATCGGATATTTTTGTAAGCACAACGTATGCTGATCCATTTAATAATACTGTTTTAGAAGCACTCTCGTGTTCTCTGCCAGTTATAACTACGGATGTTAGGGCTATTCCTGAATTTGTTATTGACGATTACAACGGATTTATCTATGAATTAGATGAAAATATTGAAAGAGAATCTATTATCAGCTTTGTCTTGGGTAAATTGAACAACTATTATGATAATCAAGACTTATTACAAAGGCACAGTGAAAATGCATTAGAGATGGTTAAATCTAAATTTTTAATAGAGCATAGAAATAAGCTATTGATTGAAAAAATATATGCTTTGTAATATGTAGGTGAAATACTATGATCGACTTTTTTATTTTGAGTTCTCCAAGAAGTGGTTCAACTTTTTTGCGATTAAACCTTGACAAATTAAAAGTAGTAACAACACTTCCTGAAACACATTTCTTCGGATTTTATGACCGATACAAAAAAATTGATCTTCGAGAAGAAGAACACAGAACAGAAGCAATAGAAGAATGGATAAACTGGTATAAAGTAAAACGGTTGAAGATTAACAGACAAGATTTAAAAAAAAATCTTTCCGATCATGTTTCTGGCTGGAAGGACATATTGGATCTGACAATACAGTTTTATTTAAATGATCGTGGGATTAATAGGGAGGGAATCTTAATTGGAGAAAAGAGTTCTAATCATATTTTTCACCAAGATCATATTAAAAAGTTCTATCCGGATGCTAAAATTATATATTTAGTTCGGGATCCCAGGGCTATTGTTGCAAGTTTAAAGGGATGCGCCTGGAGTACTTCCAATGTAGTGACTAATGCAAGAGTTTGGCGTAACGGGGTAAGGGAAATTGATAGTATGAAGCCCAATTTTGTTATTCAGTATGAAAAGATGATAAGAACTCCTGAAGAAACCATGGAGAAGTTAAGCAATTTCCTGAATATTGAATATGTAGAAGATATATTTGAAACTAAAACAGAAGATAAAATTGAGGAAGAAAGTATTACGAGTAAAAATTCTCTTAAACCTCCTTCCAAAGAGCATATTAATAAGTGGAAAAATATACTTTCACGTACAGACAGAGATATAGAAATCATAGAATATATATGCAAAGAAGAAATGAAAAATTATGGATATAAGTTTGAGGGAGGTTCCTACGATTTTAGGTTTTATTCTACCTTAATTACACAAAGTATGGCTTCATATCTTGCTAAATTTGGTAAGAATTAATTACCTGTATAATCAAAATTATCTGAATAAGAATTATTTAAAAAAGATCTCTATGTTACCAAATCTGGTTGGTATTGGTGTACAAAAGGCTGGGACTAATTCCTTGTATACTATTTTGCAAAAACATCCTGAAGTAGAAGTCTCCTATGAAACGGAAATTCACTTTTTTGATTTAGATCGTAAATATAGTAAGGGGATTGGGTGGTATGAGCAACAATTTCCACCTGTTAAAGACGAGAAATATCTTTGTGAAATCACTCCGGAATATATCTATAAGGAAGAAGCTTTGGAGAGGATCTCTGAGACCTTAGATAGCAAGACAAAGTTTATCCTAATGCTCCGCCATCCTGTTGATCGTGCCTATTCTCACTATACTATGAATAAAATGGGGGGAGTGGAAAACCGGACGTTTCAACAGGCTTTGGAAGAAGAAGAGACTTCTGGTGGTAATAAAAAGTATATACAGAAGAGCCTGTACGGCAAACAATTAAACAACTTCTTGAAATATTATTCACTGGATGATATCCATTTTATATGGTTTCATGAATTTACAACTAACCAAAATAAGTCGATTACTGACTTATGTGATTTTCTAGGGATTCCCTCAATTGAATTAAATAGAGATGTACATCGGAATCAATCGGGAGCGGTAAAATATTCGTCTTTGAGATGGATTTACAAAAATAATAAATTTTTGGATCCGATTAAGGATACCTTACATCGTTTTCCTAAAATGAGATCATTTTTAAAATCCTTTTTAGAAAATAGGCCTAAAAAACTCTCAGTAGAAGAAAGAGAATTTTATTTTTCAAAATATTTCCAGAAGGATGTAGAATTGTTAGAAAGAACTCTGGGAAAAGAAATAAAAGAGTGGCATGGCAGGGATTTTGTCCCAGCCGAAGGTTAACATTTCTTATTAGTTGTAATCAAGCTGTTTATGAAACAAATTATGGTAAAAAGGGTTAAATAGGGTGCTTTTTTGGTAGGTAGCGTGTCAAATATAAAGTTCATTCAGCATGTTAGAGTTACTTTTATTTATTAATCTTATTACTCCCTTTCCATAATTAACTACTGTCATCTTTAATGATTAATAGCACGCTTTTGCATAAAGAAAAAGTATTGTTTCTCGTTGGCCTTTTATTCCTTATTTGTACCTTGGGTCCCATCCCGGCGACTGCGCAGCTCCCGCAGGATCACGGGTACCAGGGCGAACTTCGGAATTATATAGGGTCACTCTCGGAGGGAGATTTTGAGCTTGATTTATCCCCATTAACGGTAGAGACCAGTTATTTTGATACCGATGCGGAGATTTATCAATCGTGGTTGGTTTTTGGACATGATGCCTCAGAATTTCCTCCAGCCGATGGGATACGGGTGGGTTCAGATTATTTTACTCTTGATGCTATTGAATCCGGTGGGAGCGTGCATATGACCATTGGCCGCGGGGGATGGATCTCGGCGCTGGCCACTGCTTTTTTTGCCGACTGGAACTATGAAGGCAATCCGCATTACGATTCCCGGGCGGTCAAGCTCCGGGCCTTTGTAGCCGCATCCGTCGATATGATGATGCAGGATCAGGCCCACGATGAAGGTAATGGCGACCGCTCTGATTTTTTGGGTGGACAGTTGATCCAGTGGGCCTATGCGTATGGGGTGGCCAAAGACGAGCTGCCGGAATCGGCCAAAGCCGCCTTTGAGGAAGGGCTCATCCGCATGTTTGAAAAATTGGAGTCGTGGGGCCCGACCGGGACCCATGCTGATATGGATACGCGTGCTATCCCGGGGGTACTTTATGTGGCCCGGCATGTGGAGAGCCAAGACCTGACCCAGCGGGCGTATGATTATATTGACCGGGTATTGGACAGCCATTTTAGGCCAGCCGGCTATATTGATCATGGCGGGGCGTATGATGCCTCCTATAACGGCATTAGTTTGTTCCATCTGAATTGGGGAGCGTATTTGTCCGAGTACTCCCCGATCGTAGAGGCCCTGCAACAAATGACGAAACTGAAAGCCCACCTTACCTTCCTGGATCCGGACGGGGACCACAATACGCCCCATCACAGCAACTCCTCGAGTGCGGGGGATGCCGCGGAGGACCAGTGGATGCGTCATTTTCGTAATGCCGGGTTGGCCTACTGGTCGGATGAGGGGATGGCCCTGTTGGGAGAAGACAATATAGCTGATGCCTCAACGATGATCAGTGATATGAATTTTAGGTCGGACTTTCTGAATAGCTCCGACGGGCAGGAAGACTTTGATGATCCGGACAGCAGTACGCCGGGGGAATGGGAGCGACGGCACTGGACGGTGACGAACTTTAACTATACGTCGCTGTATTATCGGGAGGACCATTATGATCGGCTCCGGTCGGCCACACAGCGAGAATTAACCCTTCCCTTTGAACGGGGTGAAAAGTTTATTGAGAGTTTCGATGATAAATTTTTGTCCACCCGCCAGAAAGGATACGGAACGGTGCTGTTTAATGACCGGCTTTCCTGGTGGACCAGCGAAGGACAAACCGAAGAGCTGAATGGGTTTGGGGGTGGAAATATCTCGGCTTTTTGGACGCCTGCGACCGGAACGGTACTTATGGGGGTGGCCCGGGGCACCCGTCACGGCGGGCACGACCTGCAGGACTGGCCGATGTGGCCGGTCCACGCGCTGAGCGGCCAGACGACGGGAGGAGCGGCCTTTAGTTCCGCCCTCCAGCGTCATCCGGAGGCGAGCTATGCCCTCAATCAGGATCTTCCCACGGTCACGGTCAGCGGGGATCTGTCGAATGAGTGGTCCGATCCCACAGGGGGGATAAGCGGGCAGGCCAGCTACCAGCGGGAGTTTACGATTGGGGAGGAGGAACTCTATGTGACAACCTCAGTTAATGGGGATTCCGGCACCGAGGTGGAGGAACTCTATGAGATTCTGCCGGTATTCCGCCGCAATGCCTCCGACCAGTCCTCCGATACCCAAACGCAGATTGCCTTTGAGGTGGATGGCAGCTGGGAGCCGGCCGGCACGGATATGAAGACGGTCACCCGCATTCGCCTGCAGCGGTTTGAGGGGACGGTCATGATTGAGTTTGCCAGCCCTGCCCGGGTGAAGCTGTCTTCGGAGGATTTTTACATCAACCCGTCCAGTCAGAGCGGAGCCCAGGTACGCAATATTCTGATTGACCTGCTGGGCAGTGGCGGCCCCGCCCCGCTGGGAGGGCAGGCCATCGAATATCGAATTTATAATGCGGGTCCTAAAAAGGAACTAAGCGGATCGCAAAATGGAAGATTTATTCAAAACCCTCCTCTGCTAAAACAAAATTATCCCAATCCTTTTACCGGGAATAGCAGTACGACTATTGAGTTTGAAATGCCAGATACCCAAGAGGCCTCTCTAAAAGTTTATGATATTACGGGCAGACTAATAGCTACTTTGGCTAATGGAGTAATTGAAGACGGATCACATACAGAAGTTTTCAATGCCGACGGATTAGCATTAGCGAGTGGCATCTATTTTTACAGCCTTACAACCGAAAATGCTATTCTTACAAGAAAAATGACCTATCTAAAGTAATGTTACATGATAGGTAGTACTATGGATGATCGCTTTCCCCAGTATATAGTATTTTCAGTAAAAATTGCTGGGACAAATATCTCTTCTAAGTTTGATTTTATAATTAAAAGATATTTTTTCGGAACACTTCCTAGGAAGTTGTGTTAAAGAAATATAATATTAAAATTTATTAATAAATAAGCTTATATTTGAGTTGGTTAGTAATGAAGCTGTTTTGCAGTTCGTTTGATATCATTTACAAATAATATTTTCCCATTTAAATAGATTAATAGCACGCTTTTGCATAAAGAAAAAGTATTGTTTCTCGTTGGCCTTTTATTCCTTATTTGTACCTTGGGTCCCATCCCGGCGACTGCGCAGCTCCCGCAGGATCACGGGTACCAGGGCGAACTTCGGAATTATATAGGGTCACTCTCGGAGGGAGATTTTGAGCTTGATTTATCCCCATTAACGGTAGAGACCAGTTATTTTGATACCGATGCGGAGATTTATCAATCGTGGTTGGTTTTTGGACATGATGCCTCAGAATTTCCTCCAGCCGATGGGATACGGGTGGGTTCAGATTATTTTACTCTTGATGCTATTGAATCCGGTGGGAGCGTGCATATGACCATTGGCCGCGGGGGATGGATCTCGGCGCTGGCCACTGCTTTTTTTGCCGACTGGAACTATGAAGGCAATCCGCATTACGATTCCCGGGCGGTCAAGCTCCGGGCCTTTGTAGCCGCATCCGTCGATATGATGATGCAGGATCAGGCCCACGATGAAGGTAATGGCGACCGCTCTGATTTTTTGGGTGGACAGTTGATCCAGTGGGCCTATGCGTATGGGGTGGCCAAAGACGAGCTGCCGGAATCGGCCAAAGCCGCCTTTGAGGAAGGGCTCATCCGCATGTTTGAAAAATTGGAGTCGTGGGGCCCGACCGGGACCCATGCTGATATGGATACGCGTGCTATCCCGGGGGTACTTTATGTGGCCCGGCATGTGGAGAGCCAAGACCTGACCCAGCGGGCGTATGATTATATTGACCGGGTATTGGACAGCCATTTTAGGCCAGCCGGCTATATTGATCATGGCGGGGCGTATGATGCCTCCTATAACGGCATTAGTTTGTTCCATCTGAATTGGGGAGCGTATTTGTCCGAGTACTCCCCGATCGTAGAGGCCCTGCAACAAATGACGAAACTGAAAGCCCACCTTACCTTCCTGGATCCGGACGGGGACCACAATACGCCCCATCACAGCAACTCCTCGAGTGCGGGGGATGCCGCGGAGGACCAGTGGATGCGTCATTTTCGTAATGCCGGGTTGGCCTACTGGTCGGATGAGGGGATGGCCCTGTTGGGAGAAGACAATATAGCTGATGCCTCAACGATGATCAGTGATATGAATTTTAGGTCGGACTTTCTGAATAGCTCCGACGGGCAGGAAGACTTTGATGATCCGGACAGCAGTACGCCGGGGGAATGGGAGCGACGGCACTGGACGGTGACGAACTTTAACTATACGTCGCTGTATTATCGGGAGGACCATTATGATCGGCTCCGGTCGGCCACACAGCGAGAATTAACCCTTCCCTTTGAACGGGGTGAAAAGTTTATTGAGAGTTTCGATGATAAATTTTTGTCCACCCGCCAGAAAGGATACGGAACGGTGCTGTTTAATGACCGGCTTTCCTGGTGGACCAGCGAAGGACAAACCGAAGAGCTGAATGGGTTTGGGGGTGGAAATATCTCGGCTTTTTGGACGCCTGCGACCGGAACGGTACTTATGGGGGTGGCCCGGGGCACCCGTCACGGCGGGCACGACCTGCAGGACTGGCCGATGTGGCCGGTCCACGCGCTGAGCGGCCAGACGACGGGAGGAGCGGCCTTTAGTTCCGCCCTCCAGCGTCATCCGGAGGCGAGCTATGCCCTCAATCAGGATCTTCCCACGGTCACGGTCAGCGGGGATCTGTCGAATGAGTGGTCCGATCCCACAGGGGGGATAAGCGGGCAGGCCAGCTACCAGCGGGAGTTTACGATTGGGGAGGAGGAACTCTATGTGACAACCTCAGTTAATGGGGATTCCGGCACCGAGGTGGAGGAACTCTATGAGATTCTGCCGGTATTCCGCCGCAATGCCTCCGACCAGTCCTCCGATACCCAAACGCAGATTGCCTTTGAGGTGGATGGCAGCTGGGAGCCGGCCGGCACGGATATGAAGACGGTCACCCGCATTCGCCTGCAGCGGTTTGAGGGGACGGTCATGATTGAGTTTGCCAGCCCTGCCCGGGTGAAGCTGTCTTCGGAGGATTTTTACATCAACCCGTCCAGTCAGAGCGGAGCCCAGGTACGCAATATTCTGATTGACCTGCTGGGCAGTGGCGGCCCCGCCCCGCTGGGAGGGCAGGCCATCGAATATCGAATTTATAATCCAGATGTATCAACTAACGATGATTGGCAAGACGAACCGGATCCAGATACTACCTCTCCTGAAATAAGTGTATCACATAGCCCATCAAATCCGAATGATACCGACGAAATTACGTTTTCTGCTACGGCAGAGGATAGCAGCGGCATCTCGAAAATAGAGATTTACGTTAATGAAAATTTAGAGAAAACCTGTGAAGGGTCTACAAATTGTGAAGTAATCGGGGGTCCTTATCCGGCGGGAGACGTTAGCTACCATGCAATTGCATATGATGCATCCGGGCAAGCCAATAAGGCAGAAAGTAGCGTAAAGACAGTATCTGTATCTAATTCAGAAGACACAGAGGCAGATACTACTGCTCCCGAAATAAGTGTATCACACAGTCCCTCCAATCCGGATGAAACCGATGAAATTACTTTTTCTGCTACGGCAGAAGATAGCAGCGGCATCTCCAAGATAGAGATTTATGTTAGTGATAGTTTGGAAAAAACCTGTGAGGAATCTACAGACTGTAAACTAACCGGGGGTCCTTATCCGGCGGGAGACATCAGCTACCAGGCAATTGCATATGATGCATCTGGGAAAACCAATGAAGCAGAAAGTAAGTCAAAAACAATTTCTGTCTCTGAGGAAGAGTATCCTGAAAATAATAACTGGCCAACTATCGATACCCCCGAGCTTAGTAAGAAGGGAGAGATGTTGCATGTGGAAGCTTCTAAAGCACAGGACGAAGACGGAGACTCTGTTTTTACAAATATTGATTGGCGCATAAACGGAGAAAGTATTTCTCTTATTAATTATTCTTTTGATGTAGAAGGTTCGGTAGCAAAGGATTCTTTAGCAAAAGATTTTACTTCATATCAGAATCATGGAAAGCAAAAAACTAAGTCACATATCCCTGCCTGGACGACCAAAGGGAGAAAGGCGGGGGCTTACTATTTTGATGGGCAGGGAGATCATATTTATACACCGACATCTGATAAGATTGAATCACTCAAAGCATTTACTATCGAGTTTTGGATGAAACATGATAACTGGGGAAAAGAATGGGCTACCTTGGTAAGTAAACCTTATTATAATGATAAATGGGAAGATCCGTGGAGTGTGTTTAAAATTGGAAGAGATGGCCCTAGAGAACAATTAAATTTTCAAATTACGGTGAGCGATGGTAAGGCTGTAAGTGTCCAATCCAAAAGTGACATTTCGGGTAATCAATGGGTCCATGTAGTGGGGACTTATGATGGAAAGATGCTAAAGTTGTATATAAATGGAGAGTTGGATAAGCAAATCCAGGTTGATGAACCACTGGTTTCCGGGAGAAAGACGGGTATATATCTGGGCAGTAAATGGGGGAAGGATAATGAGCAAGAAGCGTACAGAGGATTGATGGATGAATTTCGTCTTTTCAATAGGGCGTTATCCCCTCAACAGATTGAAAGACATTATGCCACCAAGTATACGGATTTTTCTTTGGATGAAGTATCGGATGGAGAGGAGTGGACAGCTTTGGTTACCCCAACAGATACTAAAGTTTATGGGGAGAGTAAAGAATCCAATGAATTGGTAATCGAACAGTCAAACAATGACGAGGGTTCAGAGTTAACTCTTAGTCAGAATTATCCGAATCCTTTCCAGTCTGAGACTAATATTGAGTACACATTACCGGATGAGGAAGTAGAGGTTAGCCTAATTATATATAATACCGTTGGCAAAAAAGTAGCTACACTGGTCGATTCCGAACCACAGTCCGGTGTACAACAAATTCCATTTGATGCATCTGATTTTAATCTTAGCAGTGGAATATATTTTTATCGATTAAAGGCAGGCGACACTCATTTTTTAAAAAAAATGACCTATATAAAGTAGGTATACAACAACCCACCTTATCATTTTCTATTTTAAGAATACCATTATATATAAGATATATGAAGTTATATTTTACTAATATTGATTAAGGAATATTAATAAATTATTACAGACTAATAGTCTTTTCTTTTTTTGCTTATCTTATGATGATCAAACAATGAAAAATTGGTGTTGAGTAAAATGAAAAAAGAGTAAAAACTATTTTACTTACCAGTTATCATATCTCTATAATAATCCCCTGTTCTTTTGTTTCCACCCATTATTCAGAATAATACTGATTAAGTTTTTTTAATGAGTGTCTATTTCCTTGACTACCAATAAGGAATATTCTACCATTAAAAAAAGGGTTTTCGGAATAGTTTAGAAGAGAGTTCTAACTAACAATACATTGTAAAGAATAATAATCTTGAGGGGTACAATGAAGGTAGTAATTCTTGCTGGGGGTTATGGTACACGACTAAGTGAAGAGACAGCTGTTCGTCCAAAGCCGATGGTTGAGATCGGGGAGAAACCCATACTTTGGCACATCATGAAAATATATTCTTCATATGGCTTAAATGACTTTGTTATTTGCTGTGGTTATAAGGGACGGATAATCAAAGAGTATTTTTCTAATTATTTTTTGCACGAGTCAGATATGACATTTGACTTGAAAAACAACAGCATGGAAGTTCATCATAATGATGTTGAACCTTGGAAAGTATCTTTAATTGACACCGGTAGTGGAACAATGACCGGAGGGCGGCTGAAAAGGGTCGGTCATTTACTTGATGGTGAGACTTTCTGTTTAACCTACGGAGATGGGGTCAGTAATCTGAATATCAAAAAACTTATCGAATTCCATAAAGACCATAATTTAAAGGCGACACTGACTGCTGTACAGCAGCCCGGCAGATTTGGAGCATTTAAATTGGGGAAAGGAGAGTATGTAATTGACTCGTTTAACGAAAAGCCCAAAGAAGAAGGGGCTTGGATTAACGGTGGTTTTTTTGTTCTGGAACCTGAAGTTTTAGACCTAATCGAAGGTGATTCTACTGTTTGGGAAAGAGAGCCACTGGAAAGGCTTGCTAATTCGCAAGAACTAGCTGCATTCAGGCATTATGGGTTTTGGCACCCAATGGATACACTTAGAGATAAAAATAATTTGGAGGATTTATGGAAATCCGACAGTTGTCCGTGGCGTGTTTGGGCAAAGAGTAGCAAAGAGGAATATGTATAATTATATAATTGCCGGTGGCGGAATAGTGGGTTTAGCGACCGCGTTTGCGTTAAAGCAGAAGAAACGTGATTTGTCAATCATAATTTTGGAAAAAGAGAATGCTCTTGCAACTCACCAGACGGGTAGAAATAGTGGAGTAATTCATTCGGGAGTGTATTATAAACCGGGTAGTATTAAGGCAGATTTAGCCACACGTGGGAGCAGAAGTATGATTGAATTTTGCCGCGAGTTCGGAATAGCCTACGAGAAATGCGGAAAAGTCATAGTGGCTACAGATCAGCGCGAATTGGACTATCTCGATGTGCTGGCAGAAAGAGGTAAGATGAATGGTTTGTCAATTAAACGAATAGGGAAGGATGAACTGAATGAGCTTGAACCACATGTCAACGGTATTGCAGCCTTACACGTACCTGAGGCGGGAATAGTAAACTATCGTGAGGTTTCAGAAGTTCTTGCCAATGAACTGTTGAAATCGGGAGTGGAGATAGCTTATAACAATAAAGTTACGGGAATTGTAACGGAGTCCGAAAATTGTTTGATTGAAGCTACTGGTGGAATTTTTAAAGCAGAATACCTGATCAACTGTGCCGGTTTGAACAGCGATATTCTCGCTGCCAAATCAGGGATTGAACTCAGGCATAGAATTGTGCCATTCAGAGGTGAGTATTATGAGTTGATTCCTGAGAGGCGCTATTTAGTTAAAAATTTGATTTATCCGGTTCCCAATCCTTCTTTTCCTTTTCTCGGGGTTCATTTTACAAGAATGATTGACGGTAGCATTCATGCGGGGCCTAACGCTGTGTTGAGTTTGAAAAGGGAAGGCTATGAAAAATTCTCTTTCAATGCATCCGATACGTGGAGCACAATTTCATATCCTGGATTTTGGAGGCTGGTACAAAGGCATTGGCAAGATGGATTTAGAGAGTTTTATCGATCAATTTCTAAAGCTGAATTTGTTAAAAGTCTCCAAAAGCTCATACCTGAAATTAGCGCTGAGGATTTAATACCCTCCCCATCTGGAATCAGAGCCCAGGCATTGAATCCGGACGGTAGTCTCGTGGATGATTTTCTAATCATGTACGAAGGTAGGAGTATACATGTTTGTAATGCTCCTTCACCCGCGGCAACTGCCTCTTTGGAAATCGGGAAAAAGATATCAGAGTATGCTTTAAATCTAAATAAATTAAAAACAGTAGCATGAAAATTTTAGTCACGGGAACAGACGGATATATTGGTTCAATTTTAGGACCATATTTAATTAAAAATGGGCACGATGTAACCGGTCTAGATACGGGGTTCTACCGGTCAGGGTGGCTATATAATAATGATGAAGGGAAAAAGTACCCAAGCTACATCAATAAAGATCTGAGAAATATTAATGCAGAGGACTTGGAATCGTTTGATGCGGTGGTTCATCTCGCAGAATTATCGAATGATCCGCTGGGAAAGCTGAATCCGGAGATAACGTATAAAATCAATCATAAGGGCAGTGTTAGAATTGCCGAGCTGTGTAAAGAGGCTGGCATAGAACGATTTGTTTATGCTTCATCGTGCAGTGCATATGGGATTGGAAATGATGGCTACAAGACGGAGGAATCGGAGGTAAATCCACAAACGGCCTATGCTGAGTGTAAGGTCCGTGTTGAGCGGGATGTATCAAAATTGGCGGATGACGATTTTTCTCCAACCTTTTTACGTAATGCTACGGCATTTGGTCCGTCACCACGTATGAGGTTTGATATTGTTCTTAACAATCTCTCTGGTTTAGCTTGGACTACCGGGGAAATCAAAATGATTAGTGATGGAATGCCGTGGCGTCCCCTTGTTCATGTAAATGATATAAGTAAAGCTATTTTGTGTGTATTAAATGCTCCCAGAGATGTAGTCCATAATGAGATTTTTAATGTGGGAGATACTGATGAAAATTTCCGGGTTAAAGAAATAGCCCAGATCGTGAGTGAAGCTTTTCCGGGATGTGAGACATCCTTTGGAGACAGTGGGGGAGATAATAGGAGTTACCGAGTGTCGTTTGAGAAGATTAATAACAATCTTCCGGGATTTTCTTGTGAATTTACCGCCGAAAAAGGTGCAGAACAGCTCTATAAAATATTTTCCAAAATCAATATGGATGCTGAAACCTTTGATTACCGGGCATACACACGTCTTGAGCAACTAAAATACCTGTTAAGAACTGAACAGTTGAACGAAGATTTATATTGGGTGTAAAGATGATATTTCATAAAACAAATCTCAAAGATGCCTACATCATAGAATTGAATAAGCTGAAAGATGAAAGAGGCTTCTTCGCCCGGCAATATTGCCAGAATGAATTTCGTGATCATGGTATCCAGATATCTATAGTTCAGGCCAATGTATCCTACAATAAGTTAAAAGGGACACTTCGGGGAATGCACTACCAGACCGAGCCCCATGGGGAAGCTAAGCTAGTACGGTGTACAAAAGGAGGAATTTATGACGCTATAATAGATGTACGGTCAGGTTCGCCCACCTTTAAAAAATGGATCGGTGTGGAATTGACTGAGCATAATCACAAGATGTTATATGTACCAGAGGGATTTGCACACGGATTTATTACCCTGCAAGATGACACGGAAGTAACTTACCAGGTTTCAGAGTTTTATACCCCGGGTGCGGAAGAAGGTATACGATGGAATGATCCCACCTTTAATATCGATTGGCCAGCCGAGGTAAATGTGATTTCAGAAAAAGACCTTAATTGGCCGGATTTTGATTCTGAGTAACCAAGGTTAATTGAACTAATAAATATTTTTTTAAAACGGGAAGGGGTAACTGATGATAATAGTTGACAAAGCGCTTGAAAAAAGAGAAAAAGAGAAAAATCCTATTAAAGTTGGAATGGTTGGGGCTGGTTTTATGGGAAAGGGAATTGCCCTTCAGATTCATGCGGCAACTAAGGGAATGAGGCTGGTTGCTATTTCCAATAGGGACAAAGAAAAAGCATATAAAGCTTATAGTAAAGCAGGAATCAAAAATGTTGAAGAAGTTGACTCCGTTGACAAGCTCGATAGTGCAGTTCGCAATAATAAAAGTACGGTAACTGACAACCCATTTCTTTTGTGTAAATCAGCAGAAATTGATGTGATAGTTGAGGTAACCGGGGCTGTTAAATTTAGTGCTGAAGTGGTTTTAGAAGCTATTCAAAATAAAAAGCATGTTGTGCTGATGAATGCGGAACTGGATGGAACGGTCGGACCTATTTTAAAAGTGTATGCCGATAAAAATGATGTAATTATAACAAATGCTGATGGTGACCAACCCGGTGTCATCATGAATCTTTATCGGTTTGTTAAAGGAATTGGAGTAAAACCAGTGCTATGTGGGAATATTAAAGGGCTCCATGACCCGTATCGAAATCCAACAACCCAAGAGGGCTTTGCCAAAAAGTGGGGACAAAAGCCTTCAATGGTAACCTCCTTTGCTGATGGGAGTAAAATCTCTTTTGAACAGGCTATTGTGGCAAACGCTACAAATATGAAAGTTGGGAAGAGGGGAATGTATGGTCCCACGGTGCCTTCGGGTACGCCAATCTCCGAGGTTATACGGGAATATCCTGAAGAATTATTGGAAATTGAACAGGGGGTTGTTGATTATGTTGTGGGGGCCGTACCCGGACCAGGTGTATTTATAATCGGTACACATGATAATCCAACTCAGCAGCATTATCTGAATCTCTATAAGCTGGGAGAGGGGCCATACTACTGTTTCCATACCCCTTATCACTTGTGCCATTTTGAGGTTCCCAATACAATAGTACGTGCTGCTTTGTTTGATGACGCAACTATTGCTCCGAACGGAGGACCATCCGTCGAAGTTATAACCATCGCCAAAAAAGACCTAAAAGCCGGCGAAGTGATCGACGGGATAGGCCACTATATGACATACGGCGTTTGTGAAAATGCAGAAGTAACCGATTCGGAGAATCTGTTGCCTTTAGGTGTGGCTGAGGGATGTACATTGAAAAAAGATATAGCAAAGGATCAGGCGATTACTTACGACGACGTTAAAGTACCCGAAGGAAGATTAATTGACCAGCTGCGTATTGAACAGAAGAAATATTTCTCATAATGCTATGATCCTAATATATATTTGTAAAGATAATCAAAGATGAAAGAAGATAACTACATACTGGGTATATCAGCCTACTACCATGACTCTGCAGCTGCTATTTTAAAAAATGGCGAAATTATCGCCGCTGTTCAGGAAGAGCGTTTTACTAGGAAAAAAGGGGATGCAAGATTTCCAATTGATTCTGTTTCATATTGTTTAAATGAGGCCGGGATAGTTATTTCGGAGTTGGACTATGTAGTATTTTATGAAAGCCCTTTTTTAAAGTTTGATCGCCTTATGGAAACATACATTTCTTTTTGGCCGGCGGCTAAAAAACTTTTTACCGAATCATTTCCATTGTGGGCAAATCACCGGTTGCATATTTCCAGAGAGATAAAACGAGAATTGGGAGATGGATTTGTGGGAGAAATTGGTTATACCGATCACCACCTGTCACATGCTGCATCTGCTTTTTTCCCATCACCGTATGAAGAGGCCGCTATTTTAACACTTGATGCGGTTGGTGAATGGTCAACCAGTTCTGTCGGTGTCGGAGAAGTGAACAACGTGGAACTCCTTCGGGATATGCGATTTCCGCATTCCATTGGAATGTTATATTCAGCCTTCACTTATTATACAGGATTCAAGGTAAACTCCGGGGAATATAAATTGATGGGGCTAGCTCCCTATGGTGAACCTAAATATGTAGACACGATTTTGGACAATGTCATTAAGGTTAACGATGACGGTTCAATATGGATGGATATGAGCTATTTTAATTACGCCAAAGGGTTGGCAATGACTTCTGATAAGTTTCATAACCTGTTTGGCGGGCCGCCGCGTAAAACAGAAGAGACTATTCAACAGAAGGATATGGACTTAGCTGCATCGATCCAGAAGGTTACGGAGGAAATTATACTTCGTTCCGCTAAATATGCTTATGAACTTACAGGTAAAAAGAATTTGGTAATGGCGGGTGGAGTTGCCTTGAATTGTGTTGCAAATGGCAAAATATTACGTGAAGGTCCCTTCGAAAATATCTGGATACAGCCGGCGGCAGGGGATGCTGGTGGGGCACTCGGAGCTGCACTATTAATGTGGCATCACCACTTGGATAAACCAAGAAATGTGCATCCTGATGACAGTCAAAAGGGGTCATTCCTTGGTCCCTCATTTACCAAAGATAAAGAACAAATTTATTTGGATTCAGTTGGTGCAATTTATGAATTAATTGAGGATGAAAAAGAACTTATTGACAGAGTTTCGGACCTGCTTAAAGAGGAAAAAATAGTGGGCTGGTTTAACGGGAGAATGGAATTTGGACCTCGGGCGCTGGGTAGTAGAAGTATAATAGGAGATGCCCGTTCCTCCCAAATGCAACAGACCATGAATTTGAAGATTAAGTTTCGGGAATCATTTCGTCCTTTTGCTCCATGTGTGCTTCATGACCATGTCCATAAATACTTTGAAATGAAGGAGGGCAGGGAAAGTCCTTATATGCTTTTTGTGGCACCGGTAAAAAAAGAGGAAAGAACAGAACTGAGTGAGGAGGAGATTAAAAAAATGAACGATCCTGATTTGCGTAAACGGGTAGCAGTACCCCGATCCACTATTCCAGCAGTAACGCATGTGGATTATTCAGCCCGAGTCCAGACCGTTGATGAGAAAAGGCATGGCCGGTATTACCGCATGATGAAGAAATTTTATGAGAAAACAGGTTGCCCTGTTATTGTTAACACGAGCTTCAATATACGGGGGGAGCCTATTGTTTGTACTCCGGAAAACGCATATAAATGTTTTATGGCGACAAATATTGACTGCCTAGTAATAGACAACTTTATGCTTTTAAAAGAGGAGCAACAGGAAGGCTTATTACCTGAGATAGCAAATTACAAAGATTTATTTGAATTAGACTAAACGAGATTAAACTATGCTTACACTTCCGAATAAGATTGTTTATAACACTTTAAAAAGCTTCTGGGTGGTTTTGTGTACAACGGTATTAGTACTTTCTTCTATTATTGCTGTTGCTATTACAGGTTCTTTTATCTGGCTATCTTTACTTCTGACAATCCCACTATTTGTTTTGATCGGAGTTAAATATCCAAATAAAATAGTAAAACCTTATGCATACTTTAATGCAGCACTTAGAAGAATGGTATCTCTATTGCAATATATAGTTCTGCTTATTGTGCACTACCTTTTACTTGTTCCATTGAAGTTAACTGGGGGAAAGCTGAAATTTTCTAAAAGTGATACAATGTGGGAAGTTAAAAAGGTTACCAGCTTAATCGGAGAAAAAGGGAATCAAGATGTTTCCTTAGACAGCTCTCAGAAAAGGTTCAGGTTTTATTCCATGCTGAAATGGATTATAAAAACAAAAAAATGGTGGGTTTTGGCAATCATCCCTTATCTATTTGTGCTTTCAATTTTGTCTGAACCAATAGAAGATATCGAGGCCGCCTCCGATACATACACCCTGTATTAGTACAATAATTTAGAATATAAAATTTTATGTTACGGTTAATATTAATAACACCTTTTTTTCTTCTCTCCATGGTATTGGTCTTACCAGTACTGATTATAATTTGCCCTCTTTGGTTGTTTGTTTTTTTGTGTAAAAAAGTAGACCAGTCATTAATGTTGAATGGAGTTACCAACTGGAATGAAATAATACAGTATAATTCAAAAATCGGCTGGCAACCTTATCCATCATTAAATGATGTCAAATATCAAGATCCTGTGGGAGAAATCGGAACAATTACTACCGATAGCTTGGGCTGGCCTCATAGTAAGGCAATAGAGGATAGCAATATTGTAGTATTTGGTGATTCTTTTGCATTCGGGTTTGGGTCAAAATTGGAGGATACCTATTATGGGAAGGAAAATGGTATTAATATTAAACCAATTGCAGCTCCGGGATATAATATGGTACAGGAGTTGATGCTAATGGAAGAATATCGTGAGAAGTTAGAAGGAAAATTAATCTTTTGGTTCGTTTGTCTTGAAAATGATCTTGTAGAAAATTTGAAGCCATACAATTCCAAGAATTATACTAATCCTTTTCTAAGGATTAACGGGGATGACAACTGGGAAATTGTAACTGAGCATTTACAGCCCCACAAATGGGAGTATGCTGAAGAGGCAAAGAACACACTTCATTTCGCTGAAATTTGCACTGAATCCCCATATTCTAAGAGGGTATTTTTAAGCGTACATTTTCTACTGGATAGAGCCAAAAGTATTTGTGATTCTGTTGGTGCAGAACTCGTTGTTTTTACCATTCCTGATAAAAGACAATTAAGTGGCGATGGGGTTAAGAGCTTCAAAAAACATCTGGATAAAAAAGCTAATTTTAATGCCGACTACCCAGATGATAGGTTCGGGAATATTTGCAGGGATCTGAATATTCCATTTATAGCAGGTAAATCACATTTAACGGATGAGGATTATAAGATTTATGATCCTCACTGGAATAAAAAAGGGAATAAGAAAGTCTCTCAAGTAATAAAGGACTATTATACTACGGTTTATAAAAACGGGAATAAAGAGAAGGATATTTATGTCAAAGGATAACTTGCCGTTAGTTACAATCGGAATTCCAACCTATAATCGTGCTGATGCATATCTAAAGGAAGCGCTTGAATCTGCTTTAAATCAAACCTATTCGAATATTGAAATTGTTGTATCTGATAACTGTTCAACTGATAATACCAGTGAACTTGTTAATTGCTATCAAGATTCCAGAATAAAATATTATAGGCACAACGAAAATATTGGAGCTAATAATAATTTTAACTATTGCCTGGAAAAAGCTTCTGGAGAATATTTTCTTTTGTTGCATGATGATGACAAAGTCGATAGTGATTTTGTAGAGGCATGTTTAGAGGATGTTAATTACCGAACAGATGTTGGTTTGATAAGGACCGGGGTAAGAGTGATTGATGAATTTGGAAATGAGCTGCAGTTTCGCAAAAATTTTGTAGATGCTGATACGATAGAGAAGTTTATTGAGCAATGGATGGACCAAAGAAAGGTCTCTATTTACTTATGTAGTGTACTCTATAACAGAAAGGGTTTACAGCAGATCGGAGGGTTTACATCACCCCAAAATTTATTACAGGATAATGTTGCTGAAATCAAGCTTACTGCGATGATGGGAAGGGCAGATGTCAGTCAGGTTAAAGCAAGCTTTCGTCGTCATGGAGACAATAAGGGTGGTTCGGAATCTGTACAAGAGTGGGCGATGGATTCAAATCATATTTTGCATTTGATTAAAGAGCATGTGTCAGATCAGGATTTGATCAAGAAATCTACTATAAACTTATGCGAGTGGAATTATAATCGCGTATATCGGATAAAATCTCCTTTGGTAAGATGGCGATCGTATTTAATCAATTACAAGATGTTTGATTACTATTATTCCCCCTTTAGTTATGTATATAAAAGAGATATTAGGCCGAAGCTAAGAAAAATACGTTCTTTATTTTTCAATACAGAAACCATTTAGTAATGGACAGCAAGAATAATGCGAAAGTGATAGGCCTGATACCCGCTGCAGGCATGGCTCATAGAATTTCACCTTTGCCATGTAGTAAGGAACTATTCCCTATAGGCTTTACTAGCTCAACTAGTAACAAAACGGGTACACCCAAAGTAATATCGTCTTATCTATTAGACAGTTTTAAAAAAGCAAGTGTTGACTTATGCTATATGCTTATACGCAAAGGGAAATGGGATATTCCGGAATATTTTGGTAATGGGGAAAAATTTAATATTGACTTAGCCTACGTGGTTACGGATGCCACAAATGGAGTTCCATACACATTAGATAAGGCTTACTCGTTTATAAAAAATAAAACAGTACTATTTGGCTTCCCTGATATATTATTTCAACCTGAAGATGTCTATAGCTCATTACTTAAAAGAAAAGCGGAAACCGGAGCAGATATTGTATTAAGTCTTTTTAGAACTAAGAATCCGCAAAAAGTGGATATGGTGAAAATAGATAAAGACCAAAACGTTCAAGAAATCCATATTAAGCCAGAGGAGACCAACCTCAAGTTTACATGGCTTCATGCGGTATGGTCAAATCAATTTACGCTCTTTATGCATAAATATGTTGCCAATCATAATATTAAAAATTCCTCAAAAAGAGGAAGAGAATTATTTATGGGGGAGGTTATTCAAGAAGCTATTCATGCTGGATTAAATGTTGAATCGGTGAAATTTGAGAATGGCTTTTATGTAGATATTGGTACATATGAGGATTTAGTAAAAGCAATTAATAATCAACTCATACAGTAAATAAAAATGAATATCTCCTAT
This sequence comes from Fodinibius salicampi, assembly GCF_039545095.1. Lineage (NCBI taxonomy): Bacteria > Pseudomonadati > Balneolota > Balneolia > Balneolales > Balneolaceae > Fodinibius > Fodinibius salicampi. The sequence continues at coordinate 589,616 of NZ_BAABRS010000001.1, forward strand.
TATTGGGAAAGGTTGTTAAATAAGAGCTTAAAGGATGTCGTTGGTACTACTACATCGGTTAAAACCGAAGAAAAAGTAGCAGCATTGACATTTGATGATGGACCTCATCCTTCCAATACACCGCAACTCTTAGATTTATTGGAAGAATTTAATGCAAAAGCTACATTCTTTGTAATTGGAGAATTCGCCCAAGAACATCCTTTAATAATTGATCGAATAGTAAGTGAGGGACATGAACTTGGCAATCATACTTGGTCTCATAAAGACTTACCTAAAATGACCTTAGGAAAAGTTTATAAAGAAATTCAATCCTCAAGTTCTGTTATTAATACTTCATATTTTCGTCCTCCATTTGGGCATCAAAATATAAGAACCTCCCTTATAGCAAAAGTACTAGGTTATAAAATAGTAACTTGGAATTTTCACCTCGAAGATTGGGAGAATAGAGATTCTAAATGGATGTTTCAGAAATTTAAAAAAAATATTTGTCCAGGAAGCATAGTACTTTTACATGATAGAACTTTTGAAAAAGAAATAATAAATGATGACAAGACGTCATTATTTGAGGTATTAAATAAGATATTTACTACAATTGATGATTATAATTTTATAACAGTTTCAGAATTGTTAAAAGATAGGATAGAAAACAATAAATTATGGATTAAGTAAAGTATTAATTGTTTCTATGAAGAGTTCTAATTTAGCCGACATATCTTTGAGTGTAATTGTTCCTTGTTTTAATGAAGAAGATAATTTAAAGTTTCAAGTAGAAGCTTTACTTAATGAATCATGGGATGAATCGTGGGAGGTACTGCTATGTGATAATGGATCAACCGACTCTACAGTTAAAGTAATAAAGAGGTATTCAAGAAATGAAGATAAAATAAAATATGTGGATGCTTCGAAAAAGAAAGGTGTTTCGTATGCGAGAAATCGAGGTGTTGAGGAGGCCCAAGGAGAGTTAATTGCATTTATTGATGCAGATGATATAATCGCAACTGGTTGGGTACCTGCAATAGCTGAAGGCATTAGATTGCATTCCTTTGTAGCTTCAAAAAGGGATCAATTCGTTAATGATAACAAAGTGGGAAACAAAATTAATACTAAAAATCCAAGTAAAGGATTGATTCAATATAATTATGTAGATTACTTGCCTTTTTCGGGAGGTTGCGGGCTAGGTATTCGTAGAAAAATCCACGAGAAAATAGGTGGATTTGATGAAGAGCTGATTTATTGTGAAGATACTGATTATTGCTGGAGGGTTCAGCTTCAGGGAATACCTTTGATTTTTTGGCCAAAGGCATTAGTTCATGTCAGAACGCGAGAATCTACGATGGACTTATTTAGACAAGGATTAAATTGGGGGGAGTATAACGCTCTTTTATATAAGAAGTTCAAACCATATGGAATACCAAATGTAAGCTATTTAAGGGGAATTAAGCTATGGGTCAAATTATTAAGAAGAATATTTTTTTTATGGAAAAAATGGCAAAGGGATACGTTTATAAAAGGGCTTGGATATAGAATTGGAATGTTAAAAGGTAGTATAAGATTTAGGGTTTTTGCTCCCTAACCTTAATATCAACAATAACTGTTAATATTATTGTATTATTGTAAGTTTCTTTGATTGAACTGTATTTTCTGATGTAAGACGATATATATATATTCCGCTTGCTAAATTTGTTGCACTGAAAGTTATATTATGGAATCCAGCTTTTTTTTGAGTATCTACTAGAATAAGAATTTTTTTTCCTATCATATCAAATAATTCCAGACGGACATGTGAAGCTCTTGGGATTCCAAATCGTATCGTGGTTCCAGGATTAAATGGATTGGGATAATTTTGTTGTAAAACAACTTCACCAGGAATCATTTCTTGTGGGGAAGTAGTTGTAATTGAAGTATCAGCCGACCAGCTACTGGTGCCGTTACTGTTTACGGCCCGCATCTGCAAGTCGTAGGAAGTTCCCGGGCTCAGATCGGAGATAGTGAATGGATTAGTTGTACCTATGTCAATTGGGTCTCCTTCATCTAGTCGATATTCATAACTGCCGGTGTTATTAACCTCGATGTAGTAGACTTTGGCCGTAGTTTCTGTGGTGGTAACCTCATCAATAATTGGCGGACTGTCGGGAGATTGTGATTCTTGCTGTGTAGTAAAAGTAGTAGTGGAAGACCAGTCGGAATTTCCGTCAGAGTTGACAGCTCTCATCTGCAGGTCATAGGAGGTACCGGGCCTCAGGCCTTCAATGTTAAAAGGATTGGTAGTTCCAATATCGACCGGTTCATTCCCATCCAGACGGTATTCATAACTATCGGTATTATCGGTACCGGAGTAACTGACCGTAGCGGTAGTCTCGGTAGCATTGACCTTATCTATGTTAGGGGGACTGCTTGGTGGATTAGCGCTTTCCTGAGTGGTAAAAGTTGTATCAGTGGACCAGTCACTGGTACCCTCACTGTTAACAGCCCGCATTTGAAGCGTGTAAGAGGTGTTGGAGGTAAGGCCGGTTATTTCGAAGGGATTGGAGGTCCCGATATTAACTGGGTCTCCACTGTTGAGCCGGTACGCATAACTATCGGCATCGGATACGGTTGAGTAGGAAACTTCAGCCGTTGTAGTGGTGGTGTTAATATTGTCGAAAGCGGGAGGGCTTTTTGGTGGCTGGTTTTCCTGATTGGTGTTAAAGGTGGTCGTGGCTGACCAATCGCTGGTCCCATCGCTGTTGACCGATCTCATCTGGAGATCGTAGGCGGTGCCAGCACTGAGATTGGTAATTCCATAAGGATTGGTGGTTCCGATGTTAACCGGATCACCTCCGTCGAGGCGGTACTCGTAGCTATCGGCGTTGGAAATTTCACTGTATACGACCTCTGCAGAAGAGACGGTTGTGCTAACCTCATCAATAGAAGGGGGATTTGACGGAGGTTGGCCTCCGGAACCGTCATCTGTACCGTCTATTGCTATCACCCAGTCCGAACTGTTGGGGGCCATCCACGTTATTTGGCTATTGGAAATAATATTTGAAGTGATGTTTATTTCAGTATAGGGGGCAGCTCGGGTATCGACTGCCACGGCAGATTCAACGGTAACCCCCGTTAAATCCATATCAATGGAACTGGTACTTTCTTTGTAGAAAATAAGCTTATTTTTAGAAGGGGTTGACAGAGCATATCCGTCGGTTAGGCTGTTGTTGCGTTCAAAATCTACAGCAAAGCGGTCAGTCCAAAAATTGGAAAAGACTTTAAACATTCCTTTGTTGTCAAATACAGAAGAATGACTGTATTCGTCATTAATCCAAGGTCCATGGCCCCATATACTTCCAACTCCACCAACCATGGCAGACTCCCATATTGTTTTTCTGACTCTGTTGTCATCATCAAAATTTCGAGATTCCTCTTCCCCCGTATCTATTCGGAATCTATCCTCAGAAAGGTGGGGTTTGTTGGGATACTCAGTAAGCCAGTCTACCCACCTGTCATAGGCTATATTACCATTATAATTGATTGTGGCATGGTCTTCATGGCCTATATAGTCAGTTTGATTAGTCATTATACTAGATATGGGGTCATCGTTTTTATGTATTCTTCCGCCAATTATATGAGGCCATCCTAGTTTGGAATGGTAATAATTTCTCCATGTAGCAACTTCAGCCCCCGTCCAACGGTCCCAAACATCCCATCCAACTCCCATAGTCCAACCAGGTAATGGACCTAGCCTAGCTGCTACGTAGCGCTGTAGTCTTTGCATTCTTACACTGTTCCTTCCTATTTCTCCAGAGTCCATCCCTGTTATTGGGCCATGATTCCAAATATGAATAAAACCACCTTCTTCATATATTCGTTTTATAATTGATTCCATTACTTTGAAAGCTTCTGGGTCAGGAGATACATTCGAATCGGTCATATCAAGGGAACTATTGGTATATAAACCATCTTCCGCGGTAATATCCCACCAACTGTACCAGACTGGGATGTGGAAACCCTTAAATCCATGTCCCCCAATAAACTCCGTTATATCAGCATCCAATTGAGAAAGATTATTATGGTATTGATCCAGACCTTCCCCACCTCTCATTACAAGTGTTGGGATAAAGGCTTTTTCATTACCTACCCAAATCCATTTTGCATTTTGGTGATTTATAAATCCACGAGCCTGTGTAGCATTACTTTGTTCAACCACTTCAATAGAGCCCGATAATCTATTAAGTGCAGATTCGTTTGAAGAGGTATTAAAGATCCATTCACCTAGTTTTGTCCCTGAAAACCTAAATTTAAAGATATTTACCGAACCTTTGGTCCCGGTTTCCCAGTCCCAGTCACCATCATAAAACATTTCAGTGATAATTTCTTCACCACTAGAAGTATGTGTAAAAGTAACAGTTGCAATTACATCGAACGGATTACCAGAATAATCAGCGTGTTCAACTTCCCATTCTGCATAAGGATAGTATAGGGGAGTTGAATCAGGATCTTGTGCATATAGGATATCCGCTACTATAAATAATGAAAAGAAAAAATACAGGATCTTGAAGTGAGTGGATTTTTTAGACGGTTTAGATTTATAACACACAATACACCATTCGGCATGAAATTGAGTTGAAAATTTAAAAGTGATAGAATCAATTCTTTGGTGAATATATTTACCCGAAAATCGATATATTTATTATTGAACATTAATACCTAAAAAAGGTTCCGCATTTCTGTATACATCCAAATTTAATTTAAATTTTTAATAGATTATTTATAGAAACTTTTTAATGATCAGGGATTAAATCATAAATCTATACAAGTAACAATGCCATGGTAAAAAAATTAGCAAAGCAAATTATTGGATCTATGGGGTTTGAGTTATCCAGGTTCAGTGAGTCTGAGAAAAAGGTAGCCGAGGAATTTGAATGGGATCTTGAATTATTTGCTTATAAAGATTTTCAGGTTGCACGTGGCATTGCCTATTCAGGTTTAATGACAGTTGATGAGGCACGTTTTTTATCTACCTTAGTGCAGCGCACATCTGAAGAGGATCCTATTATTGAGATTGGAACTCTGTTCGGGTTTTCGACGATGGTAGTTACAATCAATAAAAGTAAAGCACAAAAATTGATTACGGTAGATAATTACTCATGGAATCCACATAATATTTCACCGGTTGCCCATAAACTTGCAACTGCTTCCAGGCTACAAGATGCAAGTTCAAATCATAATGTTGAGATTTTAAATAAAAGTAAGAACGATTTTTATAATGAATATTCAGGGCCGATACCAGGATTATTTTTTTGTGATGCTAACCATGAATATGAATCGACACTTGATGATCTAAGATGGGCACGCCAAGTGGGAGCTAAAATTATCTGTGGGCATGACTACAAGTCCAAATTCCCTGGTGTAAAGAAAGCAGTCAAAGAATTCGGAGGACCAAGTGAATTGGTGGGGTCATTATTTGTCCTTTAGCAAAGTCAGTCTCAATAATATTACTTTCCTTTTATATTTAAAGGATTCATTTAATTTGCTGGTTTTTTAGATTATGGGTTCTTTTTTAAGTAATCCACTTCTGACTGGTTAAGCAATTTTTGATATTTTACATCAGTAACAAGATTTATGATAGGTGGAGAAAAGTTCACTTGTTCATATCTGGAAAGTGCTTCTACAGTACTAGGTTTTTCCTGTCCACTAAATGAGGAACCGCCTCCTTGGGAACTCATAGTCGGAATAATATCAACTTTAAGCTCTAATTGTTGTAGAAAGTTTAATCTGTATTCTTTTGAAACAATCCATTTTTCGTACTCCCATACTTTGAAGTTTTCTGGTATAGAATGCCACTCTAATAGAGTTTCGAAAAATGAAACATCAACATTATGTTCTGAGTACCCAATACCTTCGCTTGCTTTCTTCTGAAGATATCGAAGTCTACTCGCGACCACATTTAGGACACTTCGTTTTATGTAAATAGCTTCATTCCATTTTGGGATGCGAAAATTATTATAATTTGGCCCACAATCTTCTGCAGAAATAATAAGATATTGACAGTTTTTAATTAGTTCCCGGTTATTCCACAATACGCTCAAAAAACGTTTTCCTGACTTAATATTAACTTCATCAAGAAAAACAGTTTTACCAGTGCTTGTTATGTATAAATTGTCAATCTTAGGTTTAAGACTGGCATACTGTTCTTCAAGTGCGTTTGTCAGCCAGTTTATAAAAGCATGATTACCGCTTCGCCTCATACCGATAACATAATAAACTATCGGCCCATGGATGAGATACAAAACAATAGTTTTGGCGATCAGATTTTTTGTTGATTTAATAAAGCTCATAATTCTAAAAATATTTTACATTTGATAGTAAAACTGCCCACGGTCCGTTACCGGGTGCTGTAAGTTGGACAGTGCTGCGACCCTTGACCGGGATTTCATTTTCCCACTCGTTATTCTGAATGTTTAGCCATTGCAGAGAAAGTGCTCCGGAGGCATCGGAAACATCAATGGTAACTGAACCACCATTAGGAAAATAAACGGCATATTGATGCTCAACGTCAGCCATGGCATATGCTTCGTCGTCATGACGATACCCAAGCAAGTGATTAGCCGGTTTGCTTAAAAAAACATTCATCCGGTCTGTTAGCATGCGCATGCTCTTTATGTGGGTTTGTGCCAAGGGAGAAAGACCTATGCCTGATGGATTAAAGGGATTACTTGTTCGATGAAAACGTGAAGATGCAAAACCTCCGAATATATTCCGCCATAACTTATGAGTACCTTCTTCAAAACCACCGCCATGATTTAGACCTCCATAAATTTTAACACTATTTATCGGTCTGCGCCCATTTTCCTGAATCTCAGTTCGGACCTCTTGAGCATTATCCCAATGTGCTTGTTCCTGCTGATGGTTATTTTGTGATATATCTACATAGGTATAGAGGTTGGGTTTTTCAAAAGTAGCTTTATGCATCGGATCAGAAAGATCCCATGCATCCCACATTTCTGTTACATGAATAAGTACATTTTTTTCCTTAGCACTTTTCAAAATATAATACGCCCAAAAGTCGCTCCATTTTGGTGACTCATTTGTTTCATTACTGATACAGTACAGGATATGGGGATATTCCAGAGAGATCGACAGTATCTGATCAACAAGCGCCTCCTGGAATTTGAGCAGGAGAGGGTTGTCTTCGAATTCCGGTGGAGATCTAAAAAATGGATTTTCTTTCTGTCCGGGATGGGTTTGGATTACCTCGGGAAGTCCACTCTCCTCTGAAGTATAATTCACATTGTTTTTTGGATTAAATGGATTCTGATTCCATGGATCCCGGGCAAAATCAAAGCGATCCCATAATTCAATTTGGACAATAATATCACGTTCATATGTCATGGTAAGAAAATCCTTAAAACGATTCCAGTATTCTCCATTCCATGTTGTAAGATCGTAGATTCCATCTTGTGTTTTCCCAAACGGCCAGACGTTTCCGTGATCCCTGCTCGACATTGTATTTCTTACATAGTTACCACCGTTATATGCCATTAAATCGAGGTGAGACTCAAGTCCGTAGGGCCAGATATCTGGATGATTAAAAAGATTGTCTTCGTCTGAAGCTCCCAGCAGCAGTACGGGTTCTCCCTTGTATTGCCAGTATCGGGCATTTTTTTTATAGGGTTGTATTCTTAATGAGTCTTTCTTAACGGTTTGGTGATATCCCATTTGAAGGAATTGTTCATACGATTCCGTTTTAATATCAATTGGGGGAAATTGTGATTTTTCTTGGCATGCCGAAAGCAGGTAACATATTGAAAGGGTACAAATAAGTATTAATAGAACCTGACTTTTCATTTTATGTTATTACTGGGATTCTAACTCAAGAAAATTTTTGACTGCTTGTTCAGCTTGCATTTCATCAAAAACAGGAAGATGGGTCATATTCCCGTTCAACCAATCCTTGTTTTCATCCCATGCCTGAATCATAGCTATAGCCAGGGCATCAGTATCGTTTGATGGAACGAGCTCCCCATTTTTACCTGCAATTACCAATTCGTCAATGCTCGCATTAGAAAAACCGATCACAGGCACTCCTAAAAGAAGACTCTCAATCACAGTATTTGGTAAATTATCCGCTCGGGATGGAAGTACAGAGGCGATAGAATCAGATACGATCTTATAAAGTTGAGAAGAAGGCTGGTGATCAATCCAGATTAACCTCTCTTTGGTATCTTCTAATTTTTCATGAATTGGAGTACCGATATCCTGAGAATATCTTCCAACCCATACCATTTTTAAATCCGGATTTGATTTCCATGCTTTTTCTAATGCCTCAGCAACCAGATCGGTGCCTTTTCTAAATCCGAGAATACCAAAATGAACTAAATACCTTTTGGGTAAATTGAAGGGTATTTTTTTAGCGGGATCTATATATAAAATGGCAGGAGGACGTACAACAGAGATATCCAATGCATATTTTTTTTCAAAATAATCAGATAAAAACTGACTGGGGGAATAAGAATGATCCGCTTTTCGGATACAGTGGAGATCAATTTTTTCAGTAATTTTTTGACTTAACTTGATCTTTTTAAAGGAAGCTTTATCAAACAGTAGTCTTGATGTGCTTAATCTTAAATAGTGCTTACGTCCTTGCTTTCTTTTTACAAAAAATCCTGTTTGGGGATAATTTGTTGATTGGACAATATCAAATTTTATGTTTTTATCTCTTTTCTCAAATGCTTTATTAAGGATATACGAATAAATGATCGTATTAATATTCTCATAAGCCTCTTGGCTAAATAAATAAAGGATCAGCCTCTTTAAGACTTTGAATAATATGCTATCTGGTTTCTTAATACTGTGAATAGTAATGCCATTCACGATAGTTGTATTGTGGGGATGGTTTACCAATGCAAAAACTTCTACATGATGACCATGCTTAGATAAAGCGGCGCCCATTTTTGCCAAGTAATTTCCAACGCCTCCCTCATTTTTATCATCAGTAACATATTGATCTGTAAGAAAAGCTATTTTCATATAAATCCCTTGTTGTATCCCCTGTAATAATGGTAGTTATTGCTTCCTGGCAAAACTAACTATTAAACTAATGCCCAGATTTTCTCTGAAACTTTAATATATCTCTTTTATTTATGGAACCTCTCTATTTAAAATAACCAATGCTTTTGCTTCAAAAACTAATTAGATATTTCTAATACTTACGCTAAGCGAGAGATTTAAGATTTTAAATACCGAATATAAATTTTCGGTATTTCCCTGATCTGGAGAAGTCTAGGATTGCCTTATGGGTATGGTTTAGAGCTTTTTATAAAAAAGGCTCTGTAGGTGGAAAGTTAAATTCTTGATTTTAATCATTATAGAATCTTGTATAAAGATAGATAGGAATAAAGGATATTTTACTTAATAGTCCTACCAAGAAAAGTTTTTGCAGAAGCTATTTCAGTTCCCTTTTCAAAGTCATTAGAATGAATGTCAAATTCTGTACCCAGAACAGTAATTATTTTTTGAATGAACCTGGAGGTGAGACTATTTCCTGGTTTGGATTCAGACCAGTACAGTATTTTAGTTCCATTAAACTTTTCAATTAACAGTCGAATAATGATACGAATGGTGAAAAAAAGACGTTTAACACGCTTTTGACCAATTTTCGGCAGTTCTAATAGGGGTAAAATTCTTTCACTTCCTGCCTGTAATTTCAGTAATTCTTTATTTTTGGCTGGTTTTAAGAAAATATTTTTTTCCGATAGGGCGATAATGTCTTTACTAATAATTGTAGCGCTATGCCAATCCAAACCAAAAACTGGGATTGTTGTTTTAGGACGAATTGGATCAGGGTACTGGTAATTGAAAATTCCCTCATGACAAATCAAACTAATAGCCTTGGCCTCTTTAGCTGGCATTTTACTTTTCCATTTATAAACATTTTCTGAATTTATTGGCTTAGATACTTTGTTTTTCCAAGTTTCTTTTGGGGAAACTAAGTGCCTAGCTGATATAGTCGGATCAAACATAGTACCTTCATGCTGAATACCAATGTGGGTGCAAATTTTATCTAGTATGAAAGTCGTTCTATTTACTAAGTCTTCATATCTAACAGAGATACTATTTTTTAATTTTTCGTTATTTGTTAGCTGACTCTCCAACCTATACCAATGATAACTGTTGATAATAGCAGAATCACTCGCATGAGGTAGTTTTTTCATGGAATTACATGCATCCCTCGGATCGCGAATAATTTGTATTATTGATGCGTTAGGATAAAGATTTAAAATTTCTGGTAAGTGTAGTAAGTGGTTTGGTGTTTTCTCAGCCCAAAATGGTTTATCAATATTTTTTGCAAATTGGGCGGTAAGTGATTCTAGCATGGCTTGTTGTGAGGGCACAGAATCCTTTAAATAGGTATATATTTGTTTTTTAGATAGCTTAAATAATTTGTATACAAATTGCCCACTTAGCTTTATTGAAGTGATTAAACTAACAGCCTGTTCCGGCCAATTTGGATCTTCGACAGCTTCTTGCCTTTGTTCAAAACTGGTTTTAGAAAAAAAATGAGTTTCCGGGCCACAGGCAATTTCACTATGCGAAGATATTAAAGCTGCTAGAAGAGTTGTTCCAGATCGAGGTATACCAACTATAAATATTGGTCTTCTTTTATCGTATAATAATGGTTTATCTGAAGCAATAGGTATGTTTTCATGAGACATGGTGTTATGCTATAAGTAGCTAAATAGGTTTTGTAAAATTCTAAATGATAACTTGCATTATGCTCCCAATTTAATTCTTCTTTAATGTATATTCTTTTCTTTTTTCTAAATTTTAATAATAAATGTATATCGTGTTGAGCACTTCTTCTACCATCAAGATGAAGTTGAATGTTCTTACTGACCTCCTCCCTAAAAACTGGTCCATTGTAAAGTAGAGTTTTCGGGCAATTATGCTAACTTAAAATAAATCATCATTGCCATGAAAAAATCAAAATTTACCGAATCTCAGATTGTCTTTGCCCTCCACCAGGCCGAGACGGGAACCCGCGTTGGGGAGGTCTGCCGCAAGATGGGCATCAGCGAGGCGACCTTCTACAACTGGAAGAAAAAGTTTGGTGGGCTGGGCACCTCCGAGCTGCGCCGCCTGCGTCAGCTCGAGGAAGAAAACAGCCGGCTGAAGAAGCTGGTGGCCGATCTGTCCCTGGACAAACATATGCTTCAGGAAGTACTCAAAAAAAAGCTATGAGGCCGGCCCGCTGCCGCGAGCTGGCCCGGTGGCTGGTCGAGGAGTACCGCATCTCCGAGCGCCGTGTGGCGCAGGTGACCGTGCTCGCACGGCCCACCTTTCGTTACCAACCCGTCGAGCGTGATGACGACCCCCTTCGCGCTCGTATTCGTGAAATCGCCATGACCCGGGTTCGATACGGATTCTGGCGGATCTACGTGTTACTTCGTCGGGAAGGCTGGATGGTGAATCATAAGCGCGTATATCGGCTCTACAAGCTTGAAGGGCTGAATCTGCGTGCCAAACGCCCCAGAAGAAGCCGGGCGGCCGCGCATCGCCTGGATCGCCCCGACCTCAGCGGGCCCCACCAACTATGGAGTATGGATTTTGTGGCCGACCAGCTCTTCGATGGGCGCCGACTGTGAGCCTTAACTGTAGTGGATAATTTTAGTCGCAGCTGCCTAGCCATCCATGCAGATCAGTCGATCAAAGGAGGGGATGTAACCGGAATTATGGAACGAATTTCCCGTCGAGTTGGTCAGGTGCCAGAACGGATCCAAGTCGACAATGGCAGTGAATTTATCTCTAAAATACTCGACCAGTGGGCCTACGACAAAGGGGTGACGCTGGACTTCTCCAGGCCGGGGAAACCTACCGACAACCCGTATATTGAATCGTTCAACGGGAGCTTCCGCGATGAGTGTTTAAACCTACATTGGTTCTTATCGTTGGAAGATGCTCGCCAGAAAATCGAGGCCTGGAGAACCGAATATAACGGCTTCAGACCTCACAGTTCACTAGGAGATTTGACCCCGAATGAATACATTGAACAACACCGCATAACGTCCGATTCTCTACTTTTGACTGGGTGAATTACGGGGAGGGGCTCATTACCAGTTGAAATATATACGGATTGCGATTCAGAAAGGGGGGATAAGATTTTTTATTTTTCTAATCTAGAGATATTAATATTAGAAAAAGAAATTTGATTATTAGGTCTTATAGGTATAATAGTAGGCTAATTGGATAAGGATTTGACGATTGATTAAAATGAATTTCTGATACTTATTCTGAGGCAAGCATTTTAAGATTTAGAATTACCGAACGATTTACCCCTTGCATTTGTAAAATAGTTGATCATGATAACTTGAGTTAATATTAATAGTAGAATTATTTATGCCCGAAGGACCGGAAATTTGGAGAACTGCAGACGTACTTACCGAATCCCTAAAAAATAAACCGATAAACGACCTCTTTTTTGCTTTTGATAAACTCAAGGAATATGAGTCTAAATTAGAGGGACAAAAGGTTAACAGGGTAGAGGCCAGGGGAAAGGCGATACTCACGTACTTTGAAAGTGATACCGTTATGTACAGTCACAATCAGCTTTATGGTAAGTGGATGATTAGTAAAAATGGCGAGCAACCTGATACCAACCGGTCCCTGCGAGTAGCTATTCATAACGATGAAAAATCAGCTTATCTTTATTCTGCTTCAGAAATAGAGATTTTGAATAGAGATAAGGTCAATGAACATTCCTATATCCAAAAGTTAGGTCCCGACGTCCTTCATCCAAAAACAACCTATGAAGATATCCTTGGACAGTTTCAATCTGATAAATTTAAAAACCGAAAGCTTACGACTTTACTGTTAGATCAGGGGTTTGTAAGCGGTATTGGGAACTATTTGCGTAGCGAGATTATGTTTTACGCCAAAGTCAATCCCCGTGAAAAGCTTCGTGAATATTCGAATCAAGAGAAAGAAGCGTTAGCAGAAGCCACCATTAAACTCTCTGAACGTTCCTATGAAACGGGAGGGGTAACGAACGACGAAAAGATTGTGAACGCCCTTAAACGCGAAAATGCATCGTATGATGATTACAGACATTTCGTTTATAATCGGACTGATGATCGGTGCCATAAGTGCGGTACGGTTATCGAGGAAGAGAAGACCGGGGGACGTAAAATCTATTATTGTCCGAATTGTCAGTTAAACTGATTGATGATCCTAATGTCCAGAAGGCTTGAAAAAAACGGACTCCAAAATGACCGGAGCAAAAGGTCTTTATTTCAGTGGTCCTTGGCTTTTTAGGAGCCTTTTGTGTCAATAGAAAAGGCGGACGAAAATCGATTTTTTCCGAATTACCAGTTGAATATGAAGGATGATCTGGATAAGGTAAGGGCAAAATTAATTATATTGTAATTGAACTTTCATCAAAAAACCCTTCGACTATGGAAAATTCATTACAACGAGATTTGCGAACGCTTTACATGCGAGATCTTGATCAGCTTATTGATAATATAGAAGCCATTCCCGAGGATCTGCTTTGGAATGCCCCCGAGGGAGTTACTAACAGTTGTGGAGTATTGGTACAGCATCTGGTCGGTAACCTCAATCATTACATTGGAGAAGGTATTGGGGAAACCGGCTATGTTCGTCAGCGTGAACAAGAGTTTACGACTACTCAAACATCTAAGAAAGATCTGATTGCGGATGTCGAGTCTTTACAAAGAACGCTCGATACTGTTTTTGATACTTTGGAGGATAGCGACTTATCCGAAGAATATCCGCTGGAGACTTCATATGAATTTTCAACTCGGGGGTTTCTTATTCATTTGTATGGTCACTTAAACTATCACTTGGGACAAATTAATTACCTGGGGCGCTTATTATCTGAAAGGGGATGAAAAGAAGCCGGGAGAATCATACCTTTGGAACCCTTGGAAATATAAATTTAAAGCAGAAGTACGTTCATGAAAGACAATGATTTTTTAAAGCCGGGAGATACCATTGCACATAGTAATAAACAGCTGATGGAATCCCCCGAAGTAGAAAAAATAGCGGAAATAGTGATTGAGCGCGAAAGCCTGGATTTCGGTCCCGCTGAAATTGGCTACTTTCTCGTTTATCCTAATCTCTCAAAATATAAAGCAGCCAAATGCGTCAAGGCATCCCGGGAGGTACAATACTATTCCGGAAATAACTATTTGATTGAGATATCCGGGGAAATGTGGGATATGCTCGACCAAAAAACGCGGGAGATGGTTCTTTTCCATCAGCTTATGCATGTGGATCCCGTTTATAAAGCCAAAAATCAGGAGTGGAAGATGAAGATCCGCAAGCCAGACTTTTCCGATTTCTACGAGATTAATGACAAGTACGGCAATGACTGGTACAAAACGGTGCAGGCAACAGTATCTTCTCTTTATGATCTTGACCCCAAAAGAGAGAGTAAAGTATCTTTATAAATAAGTTATTCGTAAGCTTTGAGGGGTGTATATATAAATATATACATCCCTTTTCTTTTTTAATTTATAGCTGAGTTACTGTTAAGGCTGAACGTTTTTGCCCTTAAATGTTATTACGATATTTACTACGAGCCTTAGGAGCAGATAAAGTGAATTCTTTAGACTCTACAGTAGATGGGATTGCGATTAAGCGGAGAAAATAACAAGAAAGAGAAGGGAACCGGGATTAAAAAGTACTTTGATGTACATGGTCCGGTTTTTTGGCCATGTTAGTGATTGTTATAGCGATGGTCGTCGGTACTATTTCGTTAGGGAAGCACAGCCAGAGACCATTTTTATTCTTCATGTTCTTCGTTGTCCCACAATCTATATTGTTGATTCTTTTGTGTAGAATATTCGGGATTGTTGAAGAGTATCCTTGACAAATATTGAGTCCTACTATTGGCGTTCTTTTCCATTAATTACCTCTTCCAGCGACTGTAAACGCTTATCTATATCCAGCAGCTTTTGAATGATAATAGCATGGGTCTTTCCGGCGTCAATACCTACCGGACTATCATCGCTTTTAATTTGGTTGAGTATTGCTTTTAGCTGTTTTTCAGTAATATTTAAGTTTTCCATCACCTTCTAACATTCAACATGTAACTTTACAACTTTTATTTAACTTCAAATCCTTCTTTCTCAAGAAATTTTTGCACCTTGGCTACGTGATCGCCCTGAATTTCAATCGTTTTGGCATAACTGGTGCCGCCTGCTCCACAGTGTTTTTTTAGCTTCTTTTCCAAATCTTCGATAACCTGTGGATTGTGTTTAATATTACTAATAACGGTAACTGTTTTACCTCGTCGTCCACCGGTTTCTTTCTTTATTTTGATAGCCATAATGCCTTAATATTAAAAAATTATTTGGTCTGGGTTTGCTCTTCCTTTTTTTTCTGCTCTTGCTTCCATTTACGGTAACGTTTGAGATGCTCTACATAAATATCATATACGCATCGGTCACATCCGCTACCACAGCAGTCCGTGGGAAGAGGTTTAATTGGTTTTTTCATAGTGACCGAAGATAGAGTACCTGAGGACTTTAATCAAAGAAATTTATATTTGTTAAAGAACATATGGTCGAAGAATACGAGTGAAAGCTGGGACGGGCATTCATTTTTAAACTGAAAGTTTATTAGTTTAATAGTGAAGTATTAAATTGATGACCTCAGGTATACTTATGGGCGATAAAAATTATTTAAAAGATCTGTTTCACCGAACCTTAACAGCATGTTCGCCCGAGAATGCTGTCAGAGAGGCCGTAGAAATAGAGGGAGCAAAAATAAAAATAAGGGACCATCACTTTGAAAGCGATGAATATCCGGTATATGTATTAGCCGTTGGTAAGGCTTCGATTCCTATGTTTAAAAGTTTAGATAATATCATTGGCAACAGGATAATTAAAAGCTTGATTGTAACCCCGAATTCTCCTGAAAATTGTTCGGCTGATCAGATTATAACAGCGAATCATCCCGTTCCGGATGAGGAAAGTATAAAAGCGGGACGTGCCGCTGCTTCTTTTATGGAAAGCGTGCCCAAAAACGCATTAATTATAACATTGATTTCAGGGGGAACTTCTTCCCTAATGTGTAATCCGGCCGGGGCAATCACGCTATCAGATTTACGTACAACATTTGATTTATTGAATCAGTGCGGGGCATCCATAAGTGAAATAAACACGGTAAGAAAACATTGTTCCCAGATAAAAGGAGGTCAGTTACTGCGTTATTTGCATCAAGATGTAACCCTCATAGATTTGATTATTTCCGATGTACCTAGTAATGATCCGACCTTTATTGGAAGTGGTCCGACCGTGGGTGATCCATCAACATACCAGGATGCTTATCATGTTTTATTGGAATATCAGTTGTGGAACAAGATTCCTGAAAGCGTTAAGAGTCACATAGAAAAAGGATTAACCGGAGAAGTGGTGGAAACATTATCTCCAGAAGAAGAGACGATTAAAAGGCATGAAACTGAAATTATTAGTTCGGCAGAACAGTTTACTCAACAAGCGGCCGATTTTGCCAGTGAGGATGGTTATAAGTGCGTCCTTTCGGATCAACCATTTAACGAAGATGTTGAATCGGTAGCCTCATATATAACAGATAAAGTGTTATCCAATGAAGACCGAGATGGGAATCCTGCAATATTCTTTTTTTATGGAGAAAGCAGGGTAGTGGTAACCGGTGAAGGCAAGGGAGGGAGGAATCAGGAACTAGCGCTGCGTGGGGCCCTTAAGATAGCGGGATATAACAATTTAAGCTGGCTGAGTGCCGGTACAGATGGGGTTGACGGTCCTACTGATGCGGCCGGAGCCATCGTAGATGGGCAAACCATAACAAAAGCAAGAGATAAGGGAGTAAACCCTGATGAGCATCTTCAAAACAATGATTCCTATCATTTTCACAAGCAGATGGATACCCTGTTAGTAACGGGCCCCACCGGAAACAACTTGATGGATGTCGTTTTTGTAATACGAAATTAGTGCCGGTAAAAAATACCGTGGCATTACAAAGTTGACTAACCTATTACTTTATTGTAACCCCACGCTTGAATATCTTTCTCCTTTTAGCGATTAATTTGTACAATGGTGGTAACGATCAGGGCCAGAGTAGAGGTGACCGTAGATAAAATACTTATACGTTCCTGTGGTGAAAGTCCGGCAGTGGGCGACTCTTCCGGCACGACAATGGTGGCTCCCGGTTCCACATCTGGGAAATTCTTAAAGAAAAGGAATTTCTTCACGCGATCCACATCGCCGTTGGCATGGATAATATATGCGCGTTTTTTAATGGCCAGGTCATTAAATCCACCGGCAGCTGTTATATAGTCTCTAAAGGATCGACCGTCTTCATACCGAACCGTGGTAGGATAAAATACACCCCCTTCTACTGTAACCGTTTCAAGTTTTTTGGGGATAAACAGGGAGTCTCCTTCTTCCAATAGTAAATCGTATCTTGATCCGGGATTTTGCAGAACCTGTGGAAGTTCAATTCCAACCTGTGCAGACTCATCCTGTAATCTTTGCTGGCGCTGTTCCTCTAGTTGTTGTGCCCGTTCTTCCGCTGTCAGGCCTTCTCCCTGCACATTTGCAGTCATTTGTTGTGATTCCTGTTGAGTAAACTCTCGCTTACGAAAAAGAGTGGCCCCATCGGTATAAGCGTCAGGAGTCAGCCCGCCGGCTCTTTCAATAATATCTGAAATACGTTCATTTCTAGCGGAAATAGCATATTTGCCTGGGAATTGTACTTCTCCTACAACATGGATTTCCTGCTGTTCTTCATAATTTGGGAGTCTTCTGATATACACCTGATCAAAGGGCTGTAACTTAAACGAAGCGTCTTCTTCGTTCAGCGTCAGATCTTCATTTACTTCAAAAGTTTGAACATCGGCAATAAAAGAACTGCTTTTGGCGGTCTGACTGGCATCCCGGATTCGCCTCGCAACCTCTATACGATAGGGGGCAGCAGACTGCATAAATCCTCCGGCCTGGTAAATCAAATCTTCCAGAGTCATACCATAGGCAAATTCATATTGGTCAGGTTTTTGTACCGGACCATTAATAGTAACAGTATAATCTTCTCGAAGATCAAAGATGGAGGATATGCGAACACGGTCATCTTTTTGAAGATCAATATTATTTTGTTCTGGATTCCTAATGAGCTCGCGAACATTAAACGAGATGGTTTCTATCGTGTAATCGTCACGGGTACGATAGATAATACCCCGGTTCATAAAGGCATCTCCCATAAGTCCGTCGGCTCGTTGAATAAGGGAGTAAAGCGAGGTAGTATCTTCTAAGGCATATTCTCCCGGACGAAATACCGCTCCTTCAATTTGGACCATATTTTCAAACCGATCCAGTATTTTTCCAACCGATACCGAATCACCATTTTCCAGAATATAATTATCAAAAAATCCTTTCCGCACGTCGGTAATACGCTTCTGTTTTGGAGTGTTTCCAATGACTTTTATACGTTCGGTATAAGCTTTATTGGTAAAATCACCGGCATAAAGAATAAGATCCTGGAGCGTTTCTTTCCCCATTAGTTCATAGATACCGGGACGTTTAACTTCTCCTTCAATTTCAATGCGATTGTTATATGGCTTGACTTGGATAATATCCTGCGAGCGGAGTCGAATATTACTGGACTGGTCGCCATAAACAAGCAAATCATAAAGATCAAATGTAGCCACGGTTTCACTACCTCGGATAACATTAATTTCCCGAAAACTACCTGAAGTTGTTGGCCCGCCAGCCGCATATAATGCATTAAACACGGTTGAAAGGGAGGAAAGGGTATAGGAGCCCGGCACGGAAACTTCACCTAGTACTGTTACGTTGATGCTACGCACCTGCCCCAGGGATAGCTGCATATAGGTATCCTTGTTTTGTTCATTCTGGGGATCCAAGCCCGAGTAAATTTGACCCAACCGCGCTCTCAGACGTTCTTCTGCCTCCTTAATACTTAGTCCATTTACATTCACGGGCCCAAGGTCCTGAATTTGTATAAATCCCTCCGGTGAAACAGGCAGGTTATAATTCATTTGGGCTGCTCCCCAAATATTGATAACCAGTTCATCGCCCGGACCTATTTGATAATCCTGGGGCGTAGGGATATTCATGGCCGGCTCAAAAGTAACCCTTTCATTGGTAAATATCTTATAACCGAATATTTTGTCCTTCATTTGACGTTCCGCTCTTTTGAGCGAATCGGCTATCATATAAAGGGAATCAAACTTTGTGGAATCGGGAGCAGGCCCTTCAATGGGAACCTGATTCCTTAATTGTCCGGGAAATCCTTGCTCTTGACCTTGCCCAGCGGTACCAGCGCGAACCTGCTGAAGTCGTTGGCGAAGCTGGCTTGCCTGGGATTGGGGGAGGCCCTGTGCAACTGCTAACTGTACTGTTTCATCAATAGATAAACCCCTGGATTGTGCTCCACTGTAAATGCGCTGGATTTGCTGGTCGGAAAGTTCACTTACGCGTACACTTTTAAAATCTATATCGGAAAGGCTTTGAGCACTTGCTGAAACAGCAATGCATAGAAAGAGAATAGTTAACAGGCTCTTCGTCAGTCGCATTGATTTTTATAATCTTATTGGTATTGGATTTTACTAAGCACTCAAATTAATGAATTTCAAGGTAAACTTACATTATGAATTTACGCTGGACAGAGGTTTTTAGGCTTGAGGGCGAACTTAACTATAAAGTAGATAACAAGGAAGGAAAAGAAATAGTAAAGAAAAAAAATAAGGCGGCATCCGGTATTCCAGGTATGCCGCCTTTAGGGATTATGATAAGGGATATCGGTTAAAAAATAATTTCAAATATTTTTTTTGCCATGGATATTGCCCTTTCTTCGTTTATAAAGGTATCCTAATACTTATCTAGTTGTTAATTGATTATGTCTACTAAGGCTGATAGAAAGCTTCTATTAGACGGTTATCGAAAGAAATGCTAAAGCGCGGAAAGTATATATGTAAAAAAGTAATAAGTCAATACCTTATTTTGTGTATTTTTAACATTATAAGATATATAAAAATAGCCTTAGGAAGACGCTGGAAGGACTATTGAGAAGAAGGCTCCTTATAGAAAAGCTGTTATTTAATTTTATTTGATAAGAGGAATGCGGTAAAATGGCGAACAAGGCCAAACTTCATAAAAGGGATCTTCACGTAAAACACATAAAAATGCCACAACAGTTATTGAAGAAATAACCCTTGTTGTGCGAACTACATGCTTGGAACAGGTGTTAAGAAATAATGATTTGCTATAACTATCAGGAAAAGTCAACCGGTGGGGCTGTAGGCTTCCGGCCGTTTGGTTTTCAGTTCGCAACCATGGAAAGTATAATTCTTCAGATGCCACATAAAGCGCTGAAATTTAGAATCCGGAAGGGTAAATGAAACAATAGAATGAGCAGCGCGCCGGAGTGTTTTATCAGCATCAGTGTATTCATTAATATCTACTACAACCAACCCATTAAAAGCTTTTACCTTTTTCAGAAAATAGCGTTCCTGTGGAGTTGCATACTTTACGCGGGAAGATGAGTTGCCAGTATATGAACCACAGAATTTGCCACCATTTTTGAAATAGAGAATGGTGTCTGACTGCTGAAGGTCCTTGAAAAGGTTATCCAGCCTCTGAAATGTTTCGGATTCTATTTTAGTTACCAATTCAGCGGTGTCAATAACCTTTACCTCACGCTCCAGTGTATCGGCCAATTCTTCTAATGCTTTCTTTTTATTCGGCTCATATAGTCCCAAAAAAAGGCAGAGATGATGTTGGTTCTCGTTTGCTGTTCGCGATAATTCATCTTTTAGATCCTCAAAAGAAGAGTCCCCGTACGCGATATCCTGGAACGTATTATCAACGGATTGGATGTCCATAAAAATATATTGAATACTACTTACTGTTCAGTTTAAAAAAACTATGCTTATGATAATTAGTATTCGGGGTCTTTGCAAAACCCCAGAAATTCAAACTTGTCATTGCGAATAAGCGAAGCCTGCCTATGCTGAAGCTTTTTTAACAAGGGTAATTATATACAATGCAAGGCTCCGCGCAGGCAAGCAATCTTCCGGCAAAAGCCTCTAAAAAGAGGTCGATGCACTCCGTTCGCGATTACAATAAGGTTTTGCAAAGACCCCTATTCTTCAAAATAGCTAATGATCAGCCACAGGAGTCGTTTTACCTGCGGGTACCACTAATTCCGCTGTACGTAGTCGTATTGCCTGAAGGGGTGGTAACACTAATTTTAAGTGTCAGGCTGGCAGCTTCATCCGATTCATCATCCGTATCCCGGATAGAGAAGCTAAAGTTTGTAGCACCCGCCCCCGGAGTTATATGATCGCCAAGGGTAAAGTTTGTATCTCCGGTTAGCTCGATACCGGCCCCGGCCTCAATAGAGATTTGAGTACCCTTTGCCATGGGATTACCATTAACATCCTGTACCGTGTAATTAAACGAAGCTCCACCATCCGGATCCAGATCAAAACTTGTGGGACTTGCTGAAATATATGCTGTCCTGGATGAGAAGACTATCGGTATCTCTTGAGTTATATCTTCTCCGTTTTCTCCCTTTGTTGAAGCCGTAATCGTAGCCATGCCATTAGTTGGCCGGGGGTTGCCCGAAATAAGATCCACTTCCACAATACCGTCTTCGTCGGTTTGGCCTGATCCCTGGATAACACCCCCGGTGGTTTCAAAATAAACAACCGTACCGGGCTTAACGGGATTGCTGAACTTATCCCCAACCACTGTTGAAATAACATTGCGGTTATTATTAATGTCCCAGCCCTCGAAATTAAAATTTTCAGCGGCAATGCTAAAGTGATCCTGGTCAGGGAAGCCTCCGTGTATAGCCACTACAATGGGACTTGATTTTATTTCTATTCCGTCATCGCGGTTAACCAGTGCCTGTACTTTGATCTCACCGGCCGTATTTCCACTGAAAAGGGTAGTGGTTACATTACCTGAACTGTTCGTGGTAGCGGTAGCCGGAACCAAGTCTTCGCCACCGCCCGGACCGTTAATGATGCTAAACGAAACCTCCACGGCATTGTTTGACGACAAGGCCCGGCCCAGAGAATCCTGCACTTGGAAAGTCATAGAGGTACTTACCTGGTCCCCGGTTTCATTAATATTAATAGCACCCTCAGGCTGATCGGTCAGCACAATGGCAGCGGCACCTACCGTTTCTCCATTTTGGTCACCACCCCCGTTATCACCATCACCATTACCGTCATCTCCTTCTGCAGTAAGTTCTATTACCAAATCATTTATTTCGTCATTAGAAGAGACCTCAACATTGCGTGTAGCACTCTGATAGCCTTCTTTTGTTACTTCCAGAGTAAGAGCAACAGAACCATCATCTGGTTCCACATCAAAAGAAAAACGCCCGGATGAGTTCGTTATGGTGGATTGCTGAAAATTCTCCGGCTGAATAATTTCAACGGTAGCCCCTTCCACCGCATTTTCGGAACTGGCTTCGATGACCTCTCCGCCTACAACAGCAGGTTTGGATTTAAAATAATCGCAAGATTGTATAAAAAACAGTGAGACAAGGGTAAGTAAAACCAGTTGTATTTTTCGCATTGATCCCGATCGTTTACAGATGAATTATATTTGATCCCAATACACCAAATGGAATAATAACCGAATAAGATTAAGGTTAATCGGCATTATTGTCAAATGGTTTTAGTTGGCGGAGGGCAGTTACCAGTTTGCAGATGGCAGATAGCGGGAAGGGTTCGAGTCCATGCAATCTGCTATCTGATATTCGTAATCCCCTTAACTGCTTGCCAGAACCCTTCATTTATTCTCTATTTGAATTATAAATCAATTTGAAAGCTGTGAATATTTCACTTTATTTATCTTTGGCTCAAAACAATAACCAATTCAAGAGCAAAAAGATATGACCCTTGCCGGTTGGGCGGTGGTTGCCGTCATCTTATTATGTTTATTTCTGCTGATTAAGACGCGCATCTCGGCCGATGTGGTATTTATGTCGGGCCTTGCGATACTAATTGTCAGCCAGGTTATTCCTGCCTCAGAAGCCCTGGTCGGCTTTTCTAATGAGGGCATGCTTACGGTGGCGTCATTATATGTGGTAGCGGCAGGGATGAAGGAAACCGGGGCCATTGAATATATCGTTGCGAAAATTATTGGCCGATCGAAGAGTATCCGGCGGGCACAGCTTCGCATTATGGCTCCAGTGATGATTGTGAGTGCTTTCTTAAATAATACACCGGTTGTAGCCTCTTTTATACCCGCTCTCGAAGATTGGGCTCGAAAAAATCGTATACCCGCCTCGAAAATCCTTATCCCTCTCAGTTATGCGGCCATTTTGGGAGGGACCTGTACACTTATAGGTACGAGTACCAATCTTATTGTAAACGGACTTTTGATTGAAGAAACCTCTTATGGGTCACTGGGAATTTTTGAACCGGCCTATATTGGGATTCCCTGCGCTATTGCGGGTTTTATTTACATGTTCATATTCGGAAGGAAGCTTCTGCCTATCCGGGGTTCAGGTTTCGACAGTTTTAAAGATCCAAGGGAATATACCATTGAGATGCTGGTGGATAGTGGAAGCTCCCTCGTGGGCCAAACGATAGAAGAAGCAGGGCTCCGTAATCTTCCGGGGCTTTTCTTGGTGGAAATTTACCGGGATGATCAGATTCTGGCGGCCGTTGACCCGGAAATACGCCTGCAGGGGAATGATCGTCTTATTTTTGCCGGGGTCGTAGATTCTATTGTTGATTTGCAGCAGATCAAGGGGCTAAGCCCTGCTACCGACCAGCTCTTTAAACTGGATTCCAACCGCCGGGAACGTCTTCTGATGGAAGCAGTGGTATCACCTACGCATCCAGTGAACGGACAAACCATAAAAGATGGGCGATTTCGCAATCTCTATGATGCGGTGGTATTGGCTGTGGCACGAAACGGGGAGCGGGTAAAGGAAAAAGTGGGGGATATCCGTCTTAAAACAGGAGATACCCTGCTGCTGGAAGCACATCCTAACTTTTTGGAGCAGTATCGTAATTCCAGCGATTATTACCTGGTGAGCGGCATCAGTGGATATAGTCGGCCAAACTATGAAAAATCCGGAGTTGCATGGTCTATTCTCGGGGTGATGATTGGCAGCGTTGCAGTGGGACTGTTAACGATGTTCCAGGCCTCTTTTATGGCGGCGGGACTGATGATTCTGTTTAACTGTTGCGGTTCGGCAGATGCTAAAAGTTATATTGACTGGTCAGTATTGCTTGTTATTGCCGCAACGCTGGGCATCGGTAATGCCATGCAGTATACCGGTGCCGCTGAGGTTTTGGCAACAGGATTTTTAAGCCATGTGGAGTCCAATCCACATTTAGCACTTATTGGAGTCTATATTTCTACCTGGATATTGACGGAAATGATTACCAACAACGCAGCCGCCGTTCTTATTTTCCCTATTGCTATTTCTATAGCAGCCTCTTTCGGGGTAAACTATATTCCGTTTGTGATGACTATCATGATGGCGGCCTCGGCCAGTTTTTCGACGCCTATCGGTTATCAGACAAACTTAATGGTCTATGGTCCGGGGGGATACAAATTTACGGATTTTACTAAAATTGGCCTGCCTCTTAATTTAATTGTAGCGACTATCACTATTATTTTAGTGCCGATTATCTGGCCGTTTTAATGGTTTCTGCTATAAAAAATAAAGAGTAAGTAAGGATACTGAGTGATCAGTATGAAGTCTTAAGTTGAAAGTGTTAAGTTTTAATTAAACGTTGAAGGTTTAATGTTTATGAGGGGTACTGATTCGTTTAGGCTGGATGCCAGGTGGAACTGAATAGGTGCCATATATTAAAGCCTATCCCTAAAAAATATCCATCATCATTCTGGACCCCGATCCGGGATCTTGTAAAGCTTCAAACGTTTATAACATTTGTAATTAGATAAACGGGATGGTTTAATGCGAGATCCAAAACTAAATTATGGCTTTTAAAGTGCTTTTAGGGTTTTAGAATAAATGAGTATGTTAAGGAATCGGTGACAAATCAATACAACATTCTTTTAAATTTCAGGGCTTTATCAATGACTCAGGGATATAGCAAGCATCTAGTACAGTTTTTCAAAAAGAATTCAGCGGGATGGTTATTACTTATCACGGGACTGGTTTCTCTGGTTTTTCTGATCGTTGGATATCTGACATTTACCATAACCGAAACCGAATTGAATGGCTACGTTTTCTCTGCCTTATTTGCTGGAATGGCACTATTCGTTTCAGCTATTTTTTTAGCTTTGGAGTATAAAGTTGAAACCCGCATTCGCGATGCCGAGATCGAACTGAAAGCGACAGTAGGTCTTGCCAATTATACTAATATAAATCTGCCGCTCAACTGGGGTGATTACGCCATCACCGCGCACTTTTTAGATCGGTTGGTAAAGGAGATCCATCGAAATAAACCAGCATTGATTTTAGAATGTGGTTCTGGGACCTCCACAATGGTAGCGGCTTCCTGCTTGAAAGAGATGGGGCAGGGGAAAGTGGTCTCCCTGGATCATCTGGATCAATATGCCCGGAAGACCCGGGACTTTCTCCGTTTGGAAGGATTGGAAAAACATGCAGAGGTCGTAACAGCCCCGCTCACTGAGTATGAACTGGATTCCGGGATGTTTCAATGGTATGGAAATGGCTATGAAGGTCATATAGACAGGAGTATAGATATGCTGGTAGTTGACGGTCCGCCGGGGCGCCTGCAGTCGTTATCCCGCTATCCAACGGTGCCGCTGTTGCGTAATTCGTTAGCGGATGAGGTAGTCATTATGCTTGATGACGGGAATCGTAGCGACGAGAAAAAAATTGCAAAGAAGTGGGCCGACGAGCTGGATGCCACTCTGGAATATGACGACGGATATAAGGGATACTGGGTGGTCAGGAAGAATTCTTGAGTTTTAAGTTAAATGTTGAAGGTCAAAAGTTGAAAGTTGTAGGTTTAAGGTTGTTGTGGTTTCGGATAGCGGATAGGTCATATCGGAGTTCCAACCCCAACCTAAAAATATCCATTGCCATTTGGGGGAAGTGCAGTGAAACCGGAGGAACTTGATTTTTTGAGCACCTTTTGCATCAAGGTAAAAGGTGCAAGTAAACGCTATTCAAAGATAAAACCCTACGCTAAGCGCCACTGGTTAATTCAAATTCTCGGCGAATCGTCGTTGAAAAAATGGAACAAGGGAAAAAGTATAAGAATATCACCTTACTAAAAGGAAAAACTTAACAATATTAATAGTGTCCCTTTTGGCTTGATCCAAAAGAGACGAAAAGATCAAGGACCATTTAACTCCTCAGGGTGGACAACATTCGGAAACGTTGACTTTAGCTTTAGACCACCCCTCGTCAAACAGAAATGGTCCGTGGTGGTTTTGTCACTTTCAATATAACCGTAGAGTTATTGCGACCTTGAAAGATCAAGAACATATTTCCTCCGGCCTTGGGTTGTGAGCCGATCAGAGTAAGGACGTGAGAACCGGCCGTAAATAAGCTTGTTTGAGTGACCAACGGGAGCGAGTTTTGCTTTTTTACAGGTTCGAACGGACGCGCTCAGGCGAAGAACCTACAGCCGGCGACGTTTTTGGGTTCCGTTTTTGCGTCGTACCAAAAATGGAACAACTCTATTATTTACAAAAAAATAAAATGAATCAAATCATCCCCCATAGCCCCCTTTGGTTCTTAAGCAGCGGCTTTTTAGCGGTCCAGCCACAAGGGGGACTTTAATTCTTGACCTTTAAAAGTCTGGGCTTCTCCACCATCCGGCGAATCGCAATAACTGGCGTTGATTTGGCTTTATCAATCTACCTGCCTCGTGGAATCTCCCGTTGCACTGGGAGGCCACTTTAGTGGCATTCCATAGGCCCTGCCCGCTTTACGGCCGGTTGTCGGTCACGGCTCCAAGGCGGAACTCCCAAAGACCTATCCTGAAAACCAAAGGTCCATCACAAGTATGATATGCCAAGAGATAATCGTGAAGTCCACAATTACTTGGCCTTCCGGTTACCAGGACCGCAACAATAAGCCATTGGCTTTGGTAAACCCACTTTCAGCAGGGAACAGGGAAAAAGAAACATAATGAATGGTTAAAATTTCTTTTTTATCATTTTTTTAATGATTAACTTGCTTTTTTACATACAAGGTTAAATATTACCTATGGATTAAAGAAATCTAATTTGTAGGACGTGATGGAAACGGTTAACGTTTAATCAGATTATCATTTACAAATAAAACATCGAAACAGACGGTCTTGAGTACGGCAGGTAGCTTACCAGTGGCCGGCTTTTTTATAAATAAAATAAACAAGGCTTTTTTCGGTCTAACTTAACAACAAATCAAATACAATAGGTAAACTACTATGGGACAACAACAACTCTTACTCGTAATTTTGGTAACCATTATCGTGGGCGTAGCTACGGTCGTGGCAATTAACACCTTTTCATCGGCAGCGGACAATGCTAACTTAGATGCTGTGAGAAATGATATGGCTACTATAGCTTCTTCCGCTCAAGGATATTATATGAAACCTGATATGATGGGTGGTGGTGGAAATTCTTTTACAGGAATGACTTTTGATGATCTCGCGTTTGCTACAGATGGAAGTGAATCATCAGGGGCCACTGAAGTAACGAATGGAAACGGTACATATACACTCTCTATTAATGCAGATAATTTTACTATAACTGCTGTTCCTGCACAAGCTGATGGAAATATTGTAGCTTATGTTGAAAAGGATTGTATGGATATGAGTGATTATGATCCGAATGGATCAGCTTCCTCTCCTGGCTCTTGCTCAAGTTCTTCTTAGTATAATTTTTTATCAATATTTGAGGCTTCACTTTAATTAGTGAGGCCTTTTTTATTTATATATCTTCCGGCTCATTCAAAGTATGAAATATTTATTTGGTGAAGGGGTTTTGCTTGTTATTGTCGGGATTTTAATCTGTCTTCCAACATTACAATATGAACCTTATGGTATTGACCATTTATATAATACGAAGCGGTTATTTGAAATTGGGTTGCTAGGATTAATAGGAAGTGTTCTATTATTTTCAACAAATAGTAGAATCCAAACAGCTTCATTTATACAATTCTATTCGATCAAATTCAGGCTATTTTTAATGGCCATTTTTCTTATTGGTGCCGTTTCCTGTTTTTTTAGCCTTCATAAAGAATGGGCCTTACTAGATTATAGCCATTACTTATTGCTAAGCACCACTATTTTTTTTGTGGCTTCTATTACATATAAAGATATCAATAAAGCTGTTTTATATCTTAAGGTGGCTGTAATAGGCTTTGTTTTTTTTTATTCATGTCGAGTTTTAATCTTTTATTTTTTATCCCAAGTAGGTAGTATACCGCTATGGCCTGGTAGTGTAAATGGTAAAGCACTATATAGTTTTTCATATATTCGCTTTTTTAATCAGACTCAAACTTGGACAATTCCCATATTAATTAGTTTAAGTTGGTATGGTTGGAATAGTATAAAGAAAGATTGGCTGCGTTGGGGCTCGGTTATACTCACTATTTGGTGGGGGGCTCTAGTTTTTGCCAGTGGTGCAAGAGGCACCATACTAAGTATAGTAGTAAGTTTCTTTATAATGTTCGGATTGTTTGTAAAAAATAAATCTTCATTCCTTCGGCATAATTCTCTGATTGTAGCTTTTACCCTAATTTGCTATTACATTTTTTTTAAAATACTTGGAAGTAGTACTAGCTTGTCAGTGTTACGTACAGATAGTTCAGGTCGAATAGACCATTGGATAGATTTAATTCATGGTATGCTAGAGAAGCCATTATTGGGATATGGGCCTATGCATTATGCTTCTGTTGAATTAAACAAGTCCTGGGGACATCCACATAATTGGTTTTTACAGTTTGGGTATGAATGGGGCATCATAGTAGCTCTTATTTTACTAGGTATTTTTATTTTTGGCCTATACAAATTTGGAAGTCAATTAAAAGTTAATTTAAAAACAGAAAATTATACTCAAGAAAGGTATTGGATTAAATTTGGTTTACTTTGGTCAATGATTGCTGCATTTATTCATGGCTTTTTGAGTGGAATTATTGTAATGCCTTTAAGCCAAGTATGGTTAATACTTATTGTGGGGGTATCAATGGGTTTATATATAGAGGAACGAGAAACAGGGAAAACTTTACTCAAAAGTAAAGGAGATAGAGTAACTGCAAATATAGTAGCGAGTTTAGTTATAATATCATTTATAGGATTTTTAAGTTGGTCTATGAAGCATCCGATAGATAGAGGTAAGGCTGATTCTTTATTTTATAAAAAGTCGGAATCAAGTAAATCATACCCTCGGTTTTGGCAGCAGGGCAAGATTGGATGGGAGAAGGACGAACCCGGCAAGAGAGAGGTAGAAATAGACAATTAGGAATTAAGAATTGGTAATCGTTCGCTGGAGTCAAGGTTTGCAGTCAAATTAAATTGAAATATTGAAGGTTTCAGGTTAAAGATTTTCCAATGGAGAATTAAAAATTAGGAATTATTCTAACCAACCCTTGTCATTACGAGGAGGAGCCTGCGACGACGAAGTAATCTCCCTGGCTAAGACTCTGCCTGTTCGAGGAGATTGCCTGCCTATGCCGAAGCTTTTATAACAAGGGTGCCATATTCTATAAAAGGCTTTGCGCTGACAGGCCGCGTCGCCCGGAAACCCGCGGGGCTCCTCATAATGACAGGCGTTGTTCATTTTTCTAGCCTGTCTTCAACCAAAAAAGAAGATAAAGAAAATTTGAAAGTGGGCGGCTGTGGTCGGAAGTCTGTTGCCGGATTGAGTTTAAAGGTTATAAAGTTTAAAGTGTTAAGTTTTAAGTAATGGTCAATTAGTCCTTGACACATGGTGTTGAAATCAGCAGCCTTCCATCCGCCAAGGGATGGAACAATTACCAAGAGCTGTACTATAATCATAATCTGAAACCCACTTTAGAAATAAAAAAACCGGGCCTTAATTTTAGTGTTCTTTATTTATTAGTGGCTATTGGATCATGAAATTTTTAATTTTGTCCGCTTTAGTTTTATCATAAACAGAAAATCATTTATGCGAAAATATAAATTGAGTCACATCCGGCAGTTGGAAGCCGAGTCTATTCATATAATGAGAGAAGTCGCCGCCCAGTTTGAGAATCCGGTACTGATGTTTTCAGGCGGAAAGGATTCGATTACGATGGCGTGGCTGGCAAAGAAAGCTTTCTGGCCGGGAAATATTCCCTTTCCCTTTCTGCATGTGGATACAGGGCATAATTTTGATGAAACCATCGAATTTCGCGATCAGCTGATGGATGAGCTGGGCGTCAACCTCATTGTGGCCAAGGTGCAGGATTTAATCGATGCCGGGGAGATCAAGGAACAAAATGGTCCCAATCCCAGTCGTAATAAACTGCAGATTCCCACGCTGTTAAAGGCGCTGGAAGAGCATGAGTTTGATGCGGCTTTTGGAGGCGCGCGACGGGATGAAGAAAAAGCCCGTGCCAAAGAGCGGTTCTTTTCGCATCGCGATGAATTTGGACAGTGGGACCCCAAGAATCAGCGTCCCGAGCTGTGGAATCTCTACAACGGCAAGAAAAACCACGGCGAACACTTTCGGGTATTTCCGCTAAGTAACTGGACCGAGATGGATGTGTGGCAGTATATTGCTGCAGAGGAAATTGATATTCCAAGTCTCTATCTCGCACATGAACGAACGGTTGTGGAGCGCGAAGGTACCTATCTGGCGAAATCGCCTTTTATTAAGCTGAATGATGATGAAGAGTATAAAGAAGAAACGGTTCGCTTCCGGACGATAGGAGATATGACCTGCACCGGGGCCTTTAAATCGGAAGCCTCTACGGTGGCCCAGATTATTGAGGAGGTCGCCTCCGCGCGGATCACCGAACGGGGTAATCGTACCGATGACAAACGTGCCGAAGCCGCAATGGAAGAACGAAAGAAACAGGGATACTTTTAGGGCTGTTAAAAGTGTTAAGTGTAAAGTTTTAAGTAATGGCTTATCAATCTTTTGAAGATCTTAAAGTATGGAAAAGATCAACTCGCTTGTCGGTTGAACTCACGAATTGTTTAGTAGAGTGCAAGGATTATGCTTTTAAAAATCAATTACTAAGATCTTCAATATCAATTCCTTCTAATATTGCGGAAGGAGCAGAACGTCAATCATATAAAGAATTCCGTTATTTTCTTAATGTAGCGAAGGGGTCGGCAGCAGAACTAAGAACTCAGTTTTATATAGCAATGGAAACACAGCTAGTTGACAAAGAAGTTTGTCAAAAGATGATTGATGAGCTGAAAGAATTATCCTCAATGCTGCAAGGTTTGATTAAAAGTATATATAAGAAACTTAACACTTAAAACTTTAAGCTTTACACTTTCTACAAAATAAATAACAAGTTTAAAGAAATTAATTTAAATACTCAGATTCATTTACGATGAGCACCACCAACGAAAACAGCGCCAGTAAATACTTAAATATGGATCTCCTTCGCTTTACTACGGCGGGGAGTGTGGACGACGGCAAGAGCACCCTGATCGGGCGATTGCTATATGATTCTAAATCCATTTTTGATGATCAAATGGAAGCCATTGAGGAGTCCAGTAAAAAGAAAGGGGATGAGTACACAAACCTGGCACTTCTGACAGATGGTCTTTCTGCCGAACGTGAGCAGGGCATTACTATTGATGTAGCCTATCGCTACTTTTCAACGCCCAACCGGAAATTCATTATTGCCGATACCCCGGGTCACGTGCAGTATACCCGCAATATGGTAACCGGTGCTTCTACTGCTAACCTCGCGGTTATCCTGGTGGATGCCCGCAGTGGCGTAATCGAGCAGACCTGTCGCCATTCCTTTATTTCTTCTCTGTTGCAAATTGAGCATATCGTACTCTGCGTGAATAAAATGGATCTGGTGGACTATAGTGAAAAACGCTTTAAGGAAATCCGCGAGGAATTCCGGTCCTTTTCTTCCAAACTGGACGTACCCGACATTCATTATATCCCGATAAGTGCGCTCTACGGGGATAACGTAGTGGAAAAATCGGATAATATGCCGTGGTACGGCGGCTCCACGCTGCTTTATACCCTGGAGAATGTGCAGGTAGACAGCGATTACAATCACGTAGACAGCCGTTTCCCCGTTCAGTGGGTAACGCGACCGCAGTCTAAAGAATATCCCGATTATCGCGGCTATGCCGGTAAAGTAGCGGGCGGCGTTTTTAAGCCGGGCGATGAAATAATTGCTCTTCCATCCGGATTTACAAGTACGATTAAAACGGTGGAAACCTATCAAAAGGAGGAAGAGGAAGTCTTCCAGCCGATGTCGGTAACAATGACGTTAGAAGATGATATTGATATCAGCCGGGGAGATATGATTGCGAAGCCGGATAATCAGCCTTCTGTAGGACAGGATATTGATCTAATGGTTTGCTGGTTGAATAAAGAACCATTGAAACCCAATGGAAAGTACGCCATCAAGCATACTACCAAAGATGCCCGCTGCATCATAAAAGAGGTGAAATATAAAGTGAATATTAATACGCTACACCGTGTAGAGGGTGATAAGGAGATTGGACTTAATGACATCGGACGTATCCAGATCCGTACTACTGAGCCGCTTTTTTACGACAGCTATAACCGTAACCGTACTACTGGCAGCGTTATTTTGATTGATGAATATACAAATGAAACCGTGGGCGCCGGAATGATAGTAAAAAGGGATTGATAAGCTGTTCTAGGTGTTCAAAAAATAAGCTTGCCCTATTTACTTGTACATCTCTTGTTCCGTTTTTTAGTGACGATCCGCCAGTGAGTGAACCAGAAAACTGGTTAGCAGATATTGGATGGTGGATAGCAGGTCTAGGAGATCACAACTGGTTCAAGTTTGTAACTTGGACCAGTTATTAGTTTTTTTCTTACTAGTGGGGAAGGGATGGGGCAAAAAAGAGGGAGTGGCTACTTTTATTACCTAACCGCGGGAATGGATTCCCGCGCTAGTGATAGATTAACTTAGTTCTGTGTCCTACCAATCCAAGCCCTGGATTCACCTTTCTGTACCTAAACGGCTCGTTCTATTTTCAAGGCCGGAAATTAATTTTCCCCTTGTGGGAGGGTCGTAGAAAGGCTTTTGAATGCGAACTGAAGGGGGCATGGGCCCCGTGGAATGCCCATTTAGGGCC
Source organism: Fodinibius salicampi (assembly GCF_039545095.1). Taxonomy (NCBI): domain Bacteria; kingdom Pseudomonadati; phylum Balneolota; class Balneolia; order Balneolales; family Balneolaceae; genus Fodinibius; species Fodinibius salicampi. The sequence continues at coordinate 622,833 of NZ_BAABRS010000001.1, forward strand.
CGCTTTAGCGGATTCCATGGGGCAGGCTGAATAAATTTTGCCGACGTTCCCCGCGTCTGCGCTAACAGCCTACTGTTCATTTTTTTAATCATAAAAAAACGAACCAAAAAAATGACCGGCGATGAAAATGTTGCTGCCGTTTAGGGGCCTTCGTTAAAATCATTTAAAACTCCTCCCGATGGTCGTCAGACAAAAATAATTTTTTACCACTACGGCCCCTGCACTTTTATCAGCAACATATTCAAAGGCCGGAGGATAGGCTACTTTGAAAGCGACAAAACTAACCCGGACCATTTCTGTTTGACGAGGGGCGGGCGGTGGCTGTTATCAACGCCACGGGCCGAAGTCCGCACCGAGGAGTTAAATGGTCCTAGCGTTTTTACGAGCCTTTTGGGGCAATGCCAAAAGGCGGAATAGAATTTAAGGGCTTGCCCGGGATAATGGATTCCTGCTTTTATTACCTGCAATTCAATTCTCCTAGTAAGCACAGAGACCATGTCCTAGTAAGGGCAAAGACTCTGTCTTACTAAGGACAATCTCCCTGCTAAAGTATTACAAAGACTTTGTAAAGTAATGTCAGACACCTTGTAATAGTTTTACAATCTGTTTGCAATAGTAATGGCAAACACTTTCCCATATATATGAAAAATATAAACAACGCCCGTCATCGCTAGGGAGCGTATCGTGCGACCACGGCCTGCCTGTGCGGAGCCATGTATTGTATATGATTACCCTTGTTATGAAAGCTTCGGTCTCTTACGCTTCATAGTATAGCCTTCGCAGCTTGGGCTTCGGCGTAGTAGGCTTTCAGCGACGTAGCCCATGGGCAGGCGATCTCCCGGAAACAGTTTGTGAATGGATAAAGGATAATCCCAGATAGGTTGTAGTTCGTTACTAGGAGATTGCCACGTCGCCCGCAACCCACGGGCTCCTCGCAATAGACAATAAATATAAATAATGAATGCTAATTGATATTGTGGCGTCTCTTTCTTCCGTGATTTTCAGGGAGAACAAGTCTGACGAAGCCGTGTTTTTGGGCGTAGTTGTGCGGGATGGGTCAAAAAAAGGAGGATTACATATTAGGCATCTCGTGATTTGGTGGCTGCCGCAGTTCGTCGGAAGGGCACCCCTGATCGGGTCCATCGGGCGGCTTAATTGACCCATAATCTGTCAACCTATACCAGGATAAGCCCCCAATATCCACCATCTTCAATCTGTTATCTGCTAACCGCAAACTGCCATCCGGTATCCAACATCCGGAATGAACAACCTTGAACCTGCAACTTTTAACATTAAACTTTTTCAGCCCAAAACCTGTAATCCGATGACCGACTACTCTCATACAACTCTCAATTCTTATAAAAATCTTCCATTTTGAAGGAACGATCCACTTCACTACATTACTACTTGTATTTTATATTATGTCATACAGAAGTAAGGGGTCCCATTAATTCAATAGTAAACGTACGTAGCTAATGCCACAATTTCGATTGAAGGCTATTTCGGCTCAAGGCAAACCCATGCAGACGGAGTTTGAAGCCGATAGTAAAAAACAAGCACAGAATAAGGTAAACAGGCTTTCCAGTAAAAATGGTTTTGAAGTTAAAGCCATTCAAAAGAAAGAAACCTATGTTTATAAGGTTCAGCGCGGGACCAAAGATCCGGTGCAGGGCGAGCAAGAAGCCTATTCTAAAGAAGAACTTGAGCGGGCACTCGTTAAGCTCGGTTATAAGGTACATAGTATTAATAAAAAGTGGTTCGACTGGAAGGGAGGCGTACCTAAAAAAGATGTAGTTACCTTTATCCGTCTCTGTTCCGACCTTCTGCGTCAACAGCTGAGCTTTGATGAAATTCTGGTGCTACTGCAGGACGACACCCAGAATAAACGGCTTAAAGAGGTCATACGTACCATCCAAAAAGACTTAAAGGATGGAAAAGAAGGGGAAGAAGTATACGGTAAGCATAAGGATGTGTTTGGTGAGTTTGCGGCCTATATGTTGAGTGTGGCTTCTACCAGTGGTAATATGGCTCAGGTATTTGAAAGCACGGCCAAGTTCCTGGAGCGCGATGCGGAATTCAAGAAAAATCTGCGCCGCTCCCTGTTGATGCCGGGAATTACCGTGTTGGCAACGCTTGGAGTACTTCTCTTTTATGTGGGATATATTTTTCCTCTCACAGCCGAATTGTTTGTGGAAATGAATATTCAACTGCCACCCATGACGGCGGCAACGCTAGAGATGAGCTATTGGCTGCAGGACAACTGGATAATGTTGACGTTGGCTTTTGTGACACCCATTGCAGGCTTTGTGTACTTTGTATCTACTCCCAAGGGCAGGCTTTGGTTTGATAAAAATATCATAAAAGTGCCCGTAATCGGTGATTTGATGCACAAAACCAGTATTGAGATATTTTCCAGGGTTTTCTATACCCTTTACAGCGGTTCCGGTGAAAATATTGAAGTAATAAAGATAGCTGCTGAAGCCTGCCGTAATAAGTATATGGAAAAACAGATCAAGCAGGTCGCTATCAAAATGATGTTGAAAGAGGGAGCGGGGCTGGTGGAATCGCTAAAAGCGACCGGTGTATTTACAAATACGGCTATTAGCCGGTTCAAGTTGGGGGCAGAGTCGGGGGCCCTGCGCGAAAATGCCCATCAATTGGCACAGTATTATGAAACACAAACCACTTATAAGATGGATAAGGTGGTGGATATGATTAATCTTTTTGTCAATATTTTTATAACGATTGCCCTTATTGTTATTACTATTATTTCTTCTGAATCGGCTATTGTACAACCTGAATCGCGCTTTTAAGGGGTATGTTCGAGAAAGTGTACGGGCTGGCATTATTTAAAAGTTTTTAAAAGTATATTTAAAATATTAGGTTTCTTTAATATCTCGGCAGTTTACCCCTGGCCGGTACAATTTCTAACGTATCTTTTTTTTACAGATGGCTAATGTAAATACACGGCAGCATATTGGGAATCTTCTGGTTGATCGGGGCGTCATAACGATCGAGCAGCTTCACGAAGCGATGGCTATACTTCGGGAAGAACCGGAAACATCTAATCGTCGTTTAGGTCAGATTCTCTACCAGGATCTCGGTTTGAACCGGCATGAAATAATGCGGGAAATTTCTGCGATTTATGCTTTCCAGGAAGTATTTGAAGATAAAGAGAAGATAAGTCCCGAAGAGATCAAGGAGATAAAAGAGCATATCGATGATCTTCCTAATGATATCGTCGATGAGCTTGTGTACCAAAAAGCAATTCCACTGGAAAAAAACAGGCGTTCGGTTACCGTCGCGGCTGCAGATCCTACTGATCCTGAATTACGGGGCATTATAGAGCAGCTTAATTTTAAACAGCACGAAATTGTTTATGTTCGCTACGAGCTTATCGAACAAATGATTACCCAGGTCTATGAGCAGAAAAACGAATTCCTGGAAATGCTCGACGACCTTGATTATGAAGAGCCTGATATTGAAGAACAGACGGAAGAGGAGGTAGATGAGGAAGAAATAGATGCCGAGATTAACCAGAGTATGCTCAACTCCCTGGTGGAGGGTTTCTTGGTGGAAGGGGTTAGAAAAGGAGTAAGTGATATTCATATTGTGCCCAGTGGAAATGCATCAACCGATATTCGTTTTCGTATTGATGGTAAATTGCAGCTCTGGCATCGCCAGGAAAAAGTGAAGCCTGAAGCTATTTCTGCGGTAGTAAAGGATAAAACCCGTAATGTAGATCGATTTGAACGAGATGCAACCCAGGATGGATTTATCCAGCGTACGGTAGATAACCATAGTATTCGTTACCGGGTTTCCATAATGCCGATGGTAGGGAAACAATTTGATAGGAAATTTGAATCTATTGTCATACGTATACTGGATGACCGGAAGGTAATTACAGACCTCAACGTGCTGGGTCTGCAGGAGAAGGCGAAAGCTGATTTTGTAAAGGCTATTGAAAAGCCTTCGGGTATTGTGATCATTACAGGTCCTACAGGAAGTGGTAAGTCCACCACTCTGGTAGCGGCTCTCTACTATGTAAATGATCCGACGGTTAATGTATTAACGGTAGAAGATCCGGTAGAATATCTGGTAGAAGATGCACGTCAGCTCAAAATCGGCAACGATATGAGTTTTGATCAGGCTATGCGGGGTATCTTGCGGCATGACCCGGATATTGTACTTGTGGGTGAGATTCGGGACTTGAAGACTGCAGAAATTGCGATAAAACTGGCCAATACTGGTCACCTTACCTTTTCAACGCTGCACACAAATGATGCGCCGAGTGCTATTTCCCGGCTTTATAAAATGGGTGTGGAGCCTTTTCTGATTGCCAACGCGGTTAATTTGATTATGGCCCAGCGGCTGGTTCGTAAGCTCTGCGATAACTGTAAAGAGGAGTACAAACCACATCCGGAAACAGCCAAGGGGATAGGGTTTACGGAAGAAGAAGTCAGAGATACTACTTTTTATCGTCCGGTTGGGTGTGATAAATGTACCAAGGGATATAAAGGGCGAACTGCTATTATGGAAGCGCTTTATTTTGATAAAAAAATCCGGAAAATGATTCTTGAATCCGGTAGTGAGATTGATGAGGCGGCTATTAAGGAACATGCAATCAAGCAGGGAATGCTTAGTTTACGGGCTTCCGGAAGGGAGCGTATTAAAAACGGAGTTACCTCTATTGATGAAATAATGGCGATAACCATAGAAGATTAATAAATGAGTATGTTGGTATGCAGACTCTCAGCCGGCACAGTGATTTGCGGGTGACCTCAATTTAAATATGAAGTTGTTCTATGAACGATTTTAATCCATCACAAAAAAAGACAACACCGGATTATATCCGGCATTTTTTGAAAAATCCGCCGCTGCTATTGCAGAATTTTCATTATGAAGATAAGATGGAATTTTTGAAGATAGGATCAATTCACAATTACAGTAATGATGAAGTAGTGGTAGAAGAAAATAAGCAGGTAGATTCGGCTTACCTGGTAACACGCGGAAAGGTGGGGATATGGAAAGAAAATATTCAGCTCACTTCTTTAGGAGAGGGAGATTTTGTTGGAGAAGCATTTTTGTTTAGTCCTAACAGCCGTATAGCAAAAGTAATTTCTGAAGGTGACAGCCAATTGCTTAACTTTAAACGATATGAAACCTTAAACTTTTTTAGAAAAAGGCCGGAAAAATTATTTAATATTTTCACCCGTAATATTATCGAAATTCAACAAGCCAAGATTACAGAGACAAATAATCAGCTTATGCAGGTAAAGAGACAGCTACTGGATAAGCATGAGTAGGGAACCTTCAATGGATTCTACTTAAAGTTGTAGCCGTAATTCTAAATAACTATACTATGAAAAGTCGTTGTGCTTTTTAAGCCATTAGTATTAATTGAGTTAGCGTAAACAAGCATAAGGGAAGTTTTGTTAATTATTTTTAATAAACGTTTTAAAAATTCCCTTTTTAATGCTAAAATACATCTAACATCTGTTAGAAAGGTACCCGGGATACAGAATTGGCTTCTTTATATTATATATATAGCATAAAATCTATACATGGTAACATTTGAATATGGACGCAGGGATACAAAAAGATAAAATTAAGGATCTGATTGCTCCGATGGCAGGGAAGCTTAGCCCCAATTTAAGCGGGGTTGATCGTCATGAAACGATCGGAATTATTATTGCCAATCAGCAACCCGAGGTGCGTTCCGAGCTGAAAGGAGTATTGGATGGATTGCTTCGGAAAATGTACGATAACGAGGCTTCCGATATTGACTTGGGGGGACCCGGTTGTAAGGGGAAAGTCTGGTATCGTATCTATGGAGACAAATCTCCTGCTAAATGGAGTCCTGAGTTTACGCTTACTGAGACCGATTTCCTGCTTCATAATATTATGATGCCATCCCAGCGTGAGCGGCTGCTTAAAGAACGAAATCTCGATTTTTCCTATTCGTTGGAGGGAGGATCGGATGACGACAGTTTTTCCAACCGGTTTAGGGCCAATATCTATTTTGATATTGAGCACCTTGCACTGAATATGCGTAAAATTGATAATGAAATTCGTCCCTTTAAAAATCTGGAACTCCATCCGGAAGTTGCCAAAGCCTTAAGTCTGCAATACTATAAATATGGACTGACCTTGGTTACCGGTATTACAGGCTCGGGTAAGTCGGCGACTCTTGACACCATAATTGATGCCAATAATCGAACGGTAGATGCTCATATTGCGATTATCGCTTCACCGGTTGAATTGATTCACCGACCAAAGAGATCGGTAGTACGGCATCGTGAAGTGGGAAGGGATGTTAAGTCTTTTAAAGAAGGGGCGGTGCAGTCCTTGCGTCAGGACCCCGATATCATTGTTATTGGTGAGCTTCGTGATCCGGAAACGATTATGACTACTCTCGAGATAACAGATTCGGGTCATAAAACTTTTGGTACCTTGCACACGAGTTCTGCGATGGAAAGTATTGAGCGTATTTTGGGAGAAATTCCTGTGAATGAACAGAACAGGGTGCGTACACGTCTTGCTGATGTGCTTACCTGTGTAATCAGTCAGAAATTAGTACCCAGCCTAGATGGCAAGCGCGAGTTGGCAAAAGAAGTGTTGTTGGTAACAAGCTCCGTTAAAGCCGCCATTCGCAATAATAATGTGAATGAAATCTATCAGATGCTGATGGAAGGAGGCAAAAAGGGTATGAATACCATGGAACAAGATTTAAAGCGTCTCTATGATGAGGGTAAAATCTCTAAAGAGGTGGCAATGAACAATGCCAACAATAAGAAGCGATTAAGTGACTTACTCTCACAGGATCAATTTGAACATATCAGTGGATAGGATAACCTGACGGATGTTTGGAAATAAAGAATTTACGGGAATTAGTCTGGAAAGCGACCTTCTTCGTCTCGCACGTATTGAGGTGGTTAATAATAAATTCAAAATTAAAAAACTGGATCAGTTTTCTCTTGTTGAAGAAGTCTTTTCAACGGCTCATACCGAAGATGTCCAGCAACAGGAAGAGGAGGTTGATCAGGCAGAATCGGTCTTCGGCTTTGATGAACTTGACGATGAAGAAGAGGAAGAAGATATAAGTTTTAGCGACCTGGAGGGTGGAGAGGAAGGATTTGTCTCCGACATGGTACAAGAAACGCAGGAAGCCCAGTCCAATGACATTCTCTTATATACTGTTCTATCGGATATAAATAAAGAGACGCTTCACCTTGGGTTGAACGTACCTGCTGGTAATACCATTTATCAGATTATCAGCAATACGGACTTTAGACAGGTTGAAGAGGATGATCTGAAAGAAGATCTCGAAAATAAGTTGGAATCTATATATGGGGTGCCGCAATCACCTGATAACTATTCGTATGAGATTCGCGAAGACGGCTCGCTGCTTTTGGGATCCGTTGACGAAGAGTCGCCCACGCTCTCCATGGTAAATGCTGCCCGGGAATATTATAGCGGCAAGCTTAAGGTAGAAGAGATCCTGGCCGATGAAATGGTACTGGTTGGACTCGTACGAATGAACTACGAGCTTGCCGAGGATGAGATAAGTTGTATTATTCAGTGTGGCAGAAAAGTGAGCCGGGTTATTTTCATGCGGGGAAAGGAAGTTTGGCTGGTCGCTCCGCTTATTAACGAAGGAACCGACAGCCGTTCCTTTTTGAATACGGTCTTTAGTAAGATATTATTCCAGCTGGATACTGGTGAGGTACCGAATCTGGATCGTATTCTGCTTGCCAATAATACCCTGGGCAATTCAGCCATAAAGTTTTTTAAGGACAACTTTCCGGATGTAATTGTTGAGAACCTTACCTTAGACGAGAAATTATTTGATTTTAGTGCGGTAAATTCTGAGTCCGTTCGTACTTTTACGACGGCTATTGGAGTAGCACTGGGAGCCTCCGGGTCGGCGACAGAAAATTTCCCTAAGCTTTCCTTTCTCCCCTCGTATGTAAAGGAACGGCAAAAGATATTTAAGTTGCAGTGGCATGGTATGGTACTGCTGTTTCTGATATTTCTGTCTCCGATTACTTTTAACTACTTATATAATCAGAATGTCCAAAAAATAGAAACGGCAGAACGGGAACTCACGCAGATCAATTCACAGATCACCCAGATAGAACCAATTGTTGAAAGTACCAACGAGATTAAAGATAACCTGGCAATTTTAAGGGAAAAATTGGTATTGCTGGACACTCTCTCACAAAATAGTATGGAATGGTCGGTAAAGTTTGATATCCTTAATGATGGAATTAACCAGGTTAACAATAGTTGGATTACCTCTATGTCGGAATCAGATGACGGCGTTTTTATACAAGGATATGCCCTTAATAGAAATAGAATCCCCCGCATCGTAAATATATTTAATGATGCTACTTTGCTGAATGTAACATCCGAAGAGATACGAGAACAGGAGGTGTATAACTTTTCAATTTTAGTAAAAGGTTTTGTTGCCGATCCTTCGGTTTATTCTCCCGATTCCCCTGATGAAGTCCAAGCATTAATAGAAAATTAAAATTCTGCTGTAGTATATGTCATATGCCGTTCGAAATACACTGGTTTTACTTTTAGTGCTGCTTATATTTGTCGGCGCGGGATGGGGCTATATCTATTTTGTTCAACAACCAAAAGTTGAAGATCTGCAATCACAAGTAGCTGAAAAAAGGACAGAGCTGCAGGAAAAAAGAGCCATAGCGAATCAATATCCGACGCTTAAAAACCGTTTTGATAAAGCTACTGAATACTTTAATAGTTATGATAAAGCACTCTATGGAAGTAGTGATGAGGATGACGTATTCGATTTTTTAAATCGTATTAATACCGGTTCCGCTGCTACCGATTTTTCCTTTTCATTTTCCGACTCTACATTTCAGGAAGAGTATGGTACACTAAATATGGAAATTACGGGGGAAGCACCATATAGTAATTTTGTGAATTTTATGCGGCAGATTGAGCAAAGTAAGCCTTTGAACAAGGTAGATGATGTAACGGTCAATCCTATGGCAACAGAGGATTCGCACAATTTTGTCAGCTTTAGTTTTTCCCTGCAGAGTTTTTACGATCGGGTGGCCCTGTTGGGTGAGCCCTCTCTTGACGTGACCAATAATTTACAGGCTTCAATACCGAATCCTTTTTTCCCGCTTATTCGGTCCATAACAGCTAATGAAAATGGATTGCTCGATGTTGAGTCAAGCACTCTTGTGGCTGTCAGTAGCAACAGGGTTTTTATGATGAATCAAAATGATACCATGCAACAGCTTTCACCAGGAGACCGGGTCTATTTGGGCAGACTCTCTTCTATAAATGTAGAACAGGGTGCGGCTACTTTTGAATTAAATAAAGGAGGGATTGTAGAACGCATAACTCTCCGGGTAAATAATGAAGATGGAAATCAAAGTAACTGATATGACTATTAGTAAAATTACAACCTCTGTACTTATAATTTTTGTATTTTCGTGCCTAGCACCTGTGGTATTATTAGGACAGAATAGCGATCGCATGCCTGTGCGTGAATATACCAATCCCGACGAGGTTGTAACTTTTGACCGTTCCATTTCTTTTTCCCGGGCGCTGGATGTATTTAATGAATTTTCCCAGGAGTATCGGGGTAAAATGATTATTGACCGTACGGGAACAGAAGGAAATATCGGTATCTCTATTCCTTCCATGCACTGGATGGATGCTCTTGAAACTATTTTAAGGGTCAAACAGCTACGGCTTGTTGAACAAGAGGAGTTTTATGAAATCGTATTTCCCAGAGAAGGAGCCACAACGGGGGGGCAGGCTACTGCCAGTGGAGAAGATGGAGAAGGGCCTGCCGCAACTATCGATACCCGGGAAGTACGGATTAATGCTATCTTTTTCGAGGGCAACAGGCGCGCGCTTCAGGAAGTGGGAGTCGACTGGTCTACCTTAACGAATAATGTTCCTGATAATGTTGGTTCTTTTGTAAATGAACAACAAGGCGGCCAGGGTGGTGGAGGAGGCGGCCAGGGAGGACAGGGTGGACAAAGTCAGGGGCAGCTACCTGCCGGTGACGATTTTATCGGTCCCTTCGTTTCGGTTAACTCCAAAGGTGCACAGGATGTATCCCAGAATGTATTTAATTCCTTGATTAACCTGGGCGAAATTGGCAATACCGGGATACGGGTACAGGCCTTGTTTAGTGCTTTTGAAGCGGATAACCTGGGCGAAATATTAGCCTCACCTACAATAAAGGTTGTTGATGGTCAGGAAGGAAGAATTCAGGTAGGACAGGACTTTTCCATTAAACAGCGTGATTTCGCCGGTAATGTGGTGGAAGAATTTTTTAGCGTTGGTACTATTCTTACGGTCACACCACAAATTATTACCCATAACGATACTACTTTTATTCATCTGGACATTGATGCTGAACGTTCTTCAGCTCAACCTGATCCCGTGAGTACTATTATCAACAAACAGCAGGCAGAAACAGAAGCGCTGCTCTTGGATGACGAGGCAACGATCCTAGCCGGTTTGTACAGAACTGAGAAAACAGAAGTACGGCGGGGTGTGCCCATATTGAAGGATCTTCCCCCATGGTTTTTTGGTCTGAAATACTTGTTTGGATATAATTCGCAGGATTATCAGATGAGGGAACTGGTAGTGTTACTGCAAGCATCTATTGAGCCTTCTATTCAGGACCGGTATGATAAACCGGATACCAGAAATAAATTTGAAATTATTCAGGATGAACGCGATCGATTCCGTCAGGATATCAGGGACAGTCAGCGCGAATTAAATAATGAAGGCGTGATGGATGACCTGGAGGGCAAAAATACCGAAGATCCCGATTCCTTAACGGAAGATACAGAGCAGCCGGAACCGGAAGATAATTATGACAAGAATCAGGAAAGAGACTCACCTGATGAACAACGTTCTGAGAACCAAGTGCAGCAGGAGAAGGAGGAAACACCTAGAGTTAGGGATCCGGAAGTGGAGGTTAAATCGGTAGAGATCGCAATGGATGAAGAGGAGGATCGCGATGACCAAAATAAAACGGATACTTCGGTAACCGAAGAGGAAACAGACACACCGGCACGTTCTGAATCTACAGAGGCCGAATATTACATTATTGCCGGTTCGTTTAGTGTCCAGCAAAATGCTGTGGATCTGCAGAACGAGTTGCAAAATAAGGGATATAACTCAACTATTATTCAGAAGTCAGGTTCCTCAATGCAAATGGTTACTTTTGGAGGCTATGACGATTTTGGAGTGGCGCAATCTCAGCTAAGCGAGATCCAGACGAATGAAAATCCGGATGCGTGGCTTTATCGCAGCAATTAAGAAAAGGATATTATTTCTTCCTGACTTTTCAGGAGTCGGTAGCGTCCCAAAAGATTTGCTGTTAGACAGGAGTGAACCGGTAAGACCATCAGTGTATCGCCTATAGCAAAGCGATCAAAAGTTGTATCTGAACATTGTATGATGCCGTGCTCTTGGGAGAGTTTCATAAGATAGGTGTCATTGTCCATAATCTTCCATCCGTTATTCTCCTTTTCCGCTATCCATCCATAATGTTTAAGTCCGTTAATGGTTTCCAGCACTTCCTTAGAGAAGTGGATAGCGCCTCCGTAGATCGCGATCTGATTGCGATCAGGGTAACGGTCAACTATAGGGCAGGTGACCGCTGTCGCTATATCTGAGACCTTACAGCTGCCAATTTGATACTGCATCAGATCATAGAAGACAAAATTACCGGGACTTATAGCATCAATGGAGTCAAAATTTGTACACTTCGAGCAGCATGGAGTATCACCAATACAAACCTCATAAGATGAGGTAGAATCTGAAACAATTGAGCGTAACTGCTTTATTTTCCAAGCAACAGTTTGATGGATGTTCTGAATTTCCTCCATAGAGCGGGCATTATAGGAGTGACCCGGGTGGGAATAAAACCCTTTCCAGCTGAGTTTATCCACACCTTTTAAGACATTTAGGAGTTGATTAATTGTTGATATATCCTCAGTGGGTATCCCGGTTCGTTTGGATCCGGTATCAATTTCAATATAGCAGTCAACATCCGCTGTAAGCTTTTTTTGGAGTTGTTGTGCGGTGAAAGTGGAATTTACCAATAAGGTCAACCTTACCTTTTCCGCCAAGTCGTTGATAGTTTCTATCTCTGTTAAGTTTACAGGAAAGGCAATGGTAATATCGCTCCACCCATTTTCGGCAAAATAATTTGCCATAGTCACTGAGGAGACGGTTATCGCTTCTACTCCCTCCGCTTTGAACCAATCCCCGATGTGAGCCGATTGATGAGTCTTCATATGGGGTTTAAAAGTCAGATTATGTTTCTGTGCCTTTTGAGACATCCGCTTTATATTGGCGTGGGCAATATCTTCATCAAGCAGAAGGGTAGGTTTTGTTATTGGATGCATATATAAAGTTGAATTAAAGTTCTTTGTGAGCTTTTAAATAATTAAGGAAGGTTATTGATTCTGCATACCCTCAGCTACCTTATTGACCTGCTCCCAAACCCGAAAAATATTACCGGATGCAATTTTCTGTACATCTTCTTCGCTGTATCCACGATCGAGGAGTTCGTCAAAGAGATTGGGATAGGAAGATACGTCTTTCAATCCGGTGGGAAGAGTATTGCCCACGCCATCGTAATCGGAACCTAATCCCACGTGTTCAATACCAACAAGTTCCACTACGTAATCTATATGATCGGCTGCCTTTTCTACGGTACTGTACTGAAAGTTCTCTTCGAAATAGGTTTCACTAAATTCTTGAGCTTCCTTACTGCCGGGCTCCAGTCCCCGTTCTTCGATTTTCTCCTCAATTTCAGTTCGTACTCTCGTACTGCTCTTATTTGAGGTACTATCAAGGAATGTGGAGCCGAAATTAATCATGATCACACCATTATTTTCAGCCAGACGCGTAATCAGGGTATCGCTCATGTTTCGCTCAAACCCGGGGGTGAAATGTCGGACGGATGAATGGGTTGCCACCACCGGAGCCTGAGTTACCTCCATCACGTCAAAGAACGCTTCGTCCGTTATATGAGATACATCTACCATCATCCCTACACGGTTCATCTCCTGGACGACTTCCCTTCCAAAATCACTGAGTCCATTGTGAGTGTCTTCTGTAGTATCGTAGGAAGAATCGCTTATTTTATTATCCCGGGAATGGGCCAGCGTTATGTAGCGAATACCCCGATCGTAGAAATACCGGATATTGGAGAGGTCCGTCCCTATGGGAGCCCCGTTTTCCATTCCCGTGGGAAGAGCGATTAATCCCTCATCAACGTGTTGCCTGATTTCTTCGGGAGAAGTAGCGATTGCAAACTTTTTCGGATGGTCATTTGCTATTCCCTGAACCATATTGATTAAGCTATCGGCCACGGCTTTGGCTCCACCGGTTTCCTGGTATCGTACCGGAATATAAATGGACATAAACGGGGCATCCAGGCCACCTTCCTTTGCTCTCGGATAATCGAAGTCACCGCTCTGGGTAGAATCAGAAATATCTTCCCAGTTATTTCGCAGTCGATAAGGGACATCAATATGACCGTCTACAATAATATATTTCTGAGCTAACTCTTTCCCGCTTGGTGGAGTAGGTTCTTTAGCCTGTGATTCCGTTTGGGGTTGTTTTTGGGAATCAGGAGAGGTACAGCCCAGACTAATAGCTATCGCTATAACAAATAGTGCCAGTTTTTTGAAAAGCTTCATGACCCGGGATTTTGTTAAAAAGTTTGAATATAAGATTGAGGAAATAATAATTGCTTTGCAAATCTTATCAAATATTTTACAACATTTGGATGATAAGTACTTTATCCTTTATTGAATCCTGAAAAGATAGGCAATAGGTTATTTGATGAGCAACGTCCAATACTTTTTATTCTTTCCGCTATTGATAGTCTTTCTTTTCTTTCATCTTGAAAGTTGTGACGAAAAAAAGAGGCATAAGGGAGGACTAAAAAATGATCCCCATATTACCAAAATATATAGAGGAATTGAAGTTGATTCTATAGAAGCAAATATACGTTCGCTGAGAAATTATCATACTCAGGATGATATAGATGCTGTCCGTCATTGGATATATGATACTTTTAAAAGATACGAGGAGGCATCCGATCATAATCTGAAGGTATCTTATACCTATAGAAGTGAAGAGGAAGACTCGGCAGAGATTGTCAATATAGCAGCTATTTTACCAGGGACTCAGCTCGAAAGCAAAGAAAGGATGTACGTGGTAAGCGGACTGTATGATGCCGCTCAATCAGATAACAAGAATGATATCCGCCATATTCCTAATATGGGTGTTATTATGGAGCTGGTACGGACGATGTCTGAGCATGAATTTGATGCTACTCTTGTTTTTTTAATTTCAGTGGACAGAAAGAAAAACCGTACCGGGACAGCGCATTTTATTAAGGGAATCCAGAAATATAACCTGCATATCGCAGGCTTAGTTTTAAATGATTTAGCCAGCTACAAGCATAGGGCCAATAAGTACAAAAACGAAGTCCGGATATCGGTACCGCGGATATCTGGCGGAGAAAACCAAAACACCAATAATGACCTCCAGTCGCGAGAGCTGGGACAATATTTTTATGAAATGTCCGAACAGTTTGTACCGCATATTTCTGTTGAGGTAGTGGAAAGGGAAGATACGGAAAGAGAATTATTTGCGGATTTCAATGAATATCCTGTAGTACGATTGGATCCCCCCGGACAGGAGGACCGAGAAAGGGAAGAAGTTCCGCCTGCAAATGCGGCACGCTACGTTGACTATAACTATCTTCATCAGGTTGTTAAATTAAATGCTGCCGTACTCAGTACCTTGGCAAATGCACCTGCCGGACCAAGTGAGGTGCGCGCTGACATTGCCCAGTCGGATGATAATATTAGCTTGCAATGGGAGCCGAATAACGAACCTGATTTAAAAGGATATGAAGTTGTCTGGAGAGCAATGGATGAACCCTATTGGACAGATTCTGAGTTTGTCGGTGATACCACAGCCTTTACCTTAAAAGGAGTTTCAACAGAAGACCTTTTTTTCGGAGTCCGTGCTGTTGATCGCTATGATCATAAAAGCCCGGCCGCATTCCCTATGTCAATTCAAGATTAGGTGGTGGTCTTACTATTATATTCTTGCTGCTCCTCATCAATCCATTTCCGAACCTCAGATAATTCGTCTTGTTTAAATAAGAGCGGCCGCCCCCGGTATTTGATTAGAGGAGATTTATGCTGTTCTTCTTTAAAGTTGACTTTGAGTATGGCCGATTGCGGATGCAAATAGTGGGTCCAAAAGGGGAGGTCATTGGACGTAGGCAGGATCGATTGAATCGCAGAGCGATCGAACTGTTCGTTTAGCACTTCCTTTTCGTTTTGGACATAGGAGATTAGCAGATATTTGGAGTTAAAACTGAGTTCTACTTCCATAGGCGATTCCATAAGTTTTAACGTACCAAAGACGGTAAGCGTAAAAAATATAAAGGTAACCAACCGAAGTATCCCTATCCACAGAGGATCGGGGATATTCCAGAACAGGATAAAAAACAGGATGGTTAACATTGCAGAAGCAAAAGTGCCTTTACGCCATATATCATGGCGTTGCTCATATATTATCATTGATCTGTCCATAAAAAGCCATGTATTTCTTTATTTACCCGTACCCCTATAAGATAGCTGATAGCTTTTAAAGGAAAAAATGACCTTTATTTTGGAAATAACCCCTAAGAGCTATAATTTGATTTAAAAGGCCAACAAATAGGAGTCGTTATGGATAAGAAAAAAGTTCAGAAAAAGAAAGAGATGTCAGATGAACAGGCAATAGCGGTTTCTGTACTACTCATTGGCGCTGGTGCTGCAGCTGCAATTTATGCGCTTGTTCTTCTCTTTAATTATTTCTTTCCCGGATTTTAGTTTTGGGAGGCATCTAACGGTATCAAAATTCCGGAAAATTTTAAAGAAGCCACATCGCAAATCATATAATTCCATGCAGTATTTTAAATCCTTTTAAAAATACTGCTTTAGAAAATGACCGGCTTCCGGATGGTCTAATTCCTTTGCCCTGAGAAAGTCTTCCCGTGCATTATCCATTTGTTCCCGGAGCATATAGCTGCATCCCCGATTAAAATGAGCATTGGCAAAGTCATGATCTAATTGAATTGCCCGGCTGAAACATTCGATTGCTTTTTTATGATTTGAATGTTGATTGGCAGCAATGAGCCCCAACCCATAGTGAGCCAGGGCATTGTTATCATCGAGGGCAACTGATTTTTTGAAATATTTTTCAGCCCTTTCTGCTTTATTCAGGCTCATATAATAGCTGCCGGCAATTTGATGCAGCTCACTATCCTCAGGGACCTGCTTTAAAGCAAACTGTAGGAATTCCTCTGTTTCCTGGTTCTTCTCCCTGTCAATTTTAATTATGAGCTTATTTTTGAGCGCCTTTTTATGACCGGGTTCTCTGTTAAGTACCTGGTTGAAAAGACGCAGCGCCTGTTCGTAGTTCTTTTTCCGGAGGAAAGACTCCCCGCGGTTGTAAATACGTTCTGTTCGTTGTCCCATTAATTTGTTTTGAGTGTGATATTACTAAAGAATAGCAGCTAAAAAATAAAAAGGCTGCCTATTGGTCGTAAAATAGACAGCCTCGTTTAATGCGTTTTAAAATGGCCTAATAGGAATTGCTGCGAGTATAACTGGTGCAATTACCATTTTCTTTGCCATCTTTCTTACATTCTTCTTTGTCCTCAAATCCGCCATTGGAGTACGCTTCTATATCGCCGTTTTTGGCTGTTCTTCGCCATCTCCATTCTCCTTTGGCATCTTTATAAATTTCACATCTAGGCATAAAAAGTGCTGTTCTTTTGGGTTATGTATTGACAATCATGCTTTTTAAAAAATAAACTGCATATATCTATTTACAAAAAAAATGTCTGTTTAATTCCGTGTTTTTGACAAACTAAAGCGTAATCCTAAACTATCCACTGATAGGGCATCTTTTAAGGTAGAAGCTTGAAATTATAATCCACATTTTCCTTTACTTCTATTCTTGGCAGATCTACCTGGGTATCGTTTTCTTCGGCCTCCTTCAAAAGAGCTTGGTGAAAATCTTTGGAAAGCAAAAGCCGGTGGTACTCAGTTCCTTCTTCGTAAATATAATCTGTAATTGCATCACGCAGTCGGTTCATCTTTTCCATAACATTCAATGGGTTAGATTAATTTTCTATCAGTTCTGTTACTAATGTAAAGAGGTTCGAGCGTTAAATCAGCCTTCCCTGCGATTTAACGCTCGAATAGTATTGATTTATGGCAGGGGTTTTACCTTTATGTTTTTGTAGTACACCACACTTTCTGGGTCGTGTCCCTGCAGGGCAAAGGTACCGCTATCGAGTACGCGTCCCTCGCGGTCCACATTTTCCGGTTCGGTATACTCAATGAGGGTCTCTCCATCCAACTTCACCGTAACGTTTTTATCTTGGACCTTGATGTGCAATGTAAACCATTCACCGTCTTTGGCGGGAGCATCATTCATGATGTCTTTCACGGCATAGAGACTGGCGGTTTTTCTTGGATCATCATCAGTATTATTAACCTGTACTTCATACCCCTTTTCCGGCCAGCCTTCTTCCTGGTATTCGGTGTGGAAGTAGATGCCCGAATTAGATCCTTCGGTCGTTTTTACATCCGCTTGGAACTCAAAATTCGTGAAATCATGATTTTCCACAGGTCCCGAATAAAACAGGTGTGCGCGGGGACCATCAACTTTAATGATTCCATCTTCTAACGAAAAGGTCTCCGGATTTTCACCGGCCTGCCAATTTTCCAGTGTTTCACCGTCAAACAGGGAAATCCATTCTCCGTTTGTTTCCTGCGCCGAAGAGGAGAACGCTCCGCCCAGCACCATTGCGATGACAATCATTGCGGTCATTACTTTGATCGAAAATTTCATAATAGTTTAATATGCCTTATAAGTTCGTGTTATACTTTCCCATCAAGGGACAAGCGGTTTATTAATAGCTACCTTACCATACGCATTTTAACCCGTTCCTTCAACTTGTAATATCCTTGTAGAGGATTCTTACAGGCCGAGAGGGGCAGTATACCCCTACTAATAATGCTCACTGCCATGGGAATGATATTCTAAAAGTTATTAGTATAACTTTCTCACTGTTATACTAATAACACTACCTATGTTACCCTAATAACTGTAATACTGTTATCTAAATAACTCTGTGTAAGTTATACTGATAACAGTGAAGTTACGTCGGTTAGGGGGAACGTTACGCAGAATTACAAAGGATAATTCATTCAATATCCTACTAAAGCAAAGGCGGGAGGAGGATCAGGCTAGCTGGAGTTTAGTATCAAGTCTTCCCGATCGAATTTCGGATGAGCTGTGCATTATTGCCCGTATTTCTAGCCGGTAACTGTCAGCCGTGAGGGTATCGGGAATGGCAAAGATCAGCTCTTTGGGCATATTCCGGATGAATCTGTTTACGCGAATCTCTGTACCGTCATGGCTGATAAAGAATACCCCTTGCTGTTTGTCATCCGGATCTGTTTTTAAACGGTAACCACGGACGATAGCGATGCTTCCGGGGGTGAGCAATTCGTTTTTCGTATCGGAATCCACATCTAAAAACCGGGTGATGGCGGGGCGGGGAATATGTCCGTTTACTTTTTCCAGTCGAAGCTTTCCGGGAAGGGTTTTTAAACGCAGCCCACAGTTACAGTTGATATGCAACTGGTGGCGACTAGGATCGAAGTAATCTTCATGATCTTTAAAAATACCCGAGATAGACAGGCTGATATTCATCAGGGGAGTATCAATACGGTGGCCGCGGGAAAGAGCACGTTCAATGGCCGCTTCATAGTTTTCGAGCGTGGCCAGTGCATCGGCTTTAGTTATCGTTGATCCCCGGCTGATCATTTCATCAATAATATCTTCCATCGAAAGGCTTTTCCCGTGCCGGACGATAGCCCGGTGGTCGTTCGGTTTATTGGTCAGATGGTTGGGGTAAAGGGCGTAGGTAATGGGCATAGCTTTTTGTTTGTTTTGAACGTTTATGGGTTGTAATAAATCACCCGTGTCATTCTGAATTTATTTCAAGCTCTGGAGGCGTTAGTATCTGCAATAAATGCTGAAATGGTTTGCATGATATAGTAGTTATGCTCTTTCTCAATAAGTAAGATCCTTTTGGAGGGGAATCCTTACAGATTTTTTGGCCCATATCGGGATTCTGTTAAACCTGTTTATTCAGGAGGTTATTGATAGGACAGGTTGCCAATCCGTTTGGACTGGTTAACAACTCGTCCTGTAAAGCGACCCAGGGCTATAAGTGTTTATAAATAACTGGGTAAAAGGGACAGGAAATAAGTAGCGCGGGAATTAATTCCCGCGCTATTGACTCATACATATAGCTGTTTCAAGTTTACAATGCAGACCCACAACAGAACCTACTGATTATAACTATGCACACTGGTTTTCCATGAAACCACTTTGGTGCCATTTATACATCGAAACTTTCCTCCGGAATGTTAACAACTTAGGCTAAATGTGGAAAAGTAATCGTTGACAATGAACGCCGAAGCTGTTTTCTTAAAAGTAAGATTTAAAGGTGTCCCGACCACGGTCGGGGTGAAAAGGGAATCCGGTGATTCCTGAGAAGGAGAATCCGGAGCTGTTCCCGCAACTGTAATCCGATAGATTTCTTTGTTAAGCCACTGTCTCAGCCCCAAAAGAGATGGGAAGGATCAAGGAAATTTCGGTAAGCCAGGAGACCTGCCTTTAAATTGAGTAAACGAGGCCTTCGGGAGTTAAGGCGTTGTTGAAAGACAGGAACGGCGTAGGTCTTCATTATGGTTTATGTGATATTTTTTATCTCCTGTCTTATCAACGTTTTAGCGTTCTCACCTCGTATAATTATAAGCTAAAACAAGGTATTACTCATGCTTACTCACAACCTCGGATACCCGCGGATAGGTATCAACAGAGATCTTAAAAAAGTCGTAGAATCTTATTGGAAAGGCGATATCAGTAAATCAAAACTGGTGGAATCCACCGAAGCCCTTCGGGTGATGCACTGGACCAAACAGAAAGAAGCCGGCATAGACTGGGTGCCGTCGAATGATTTCTCACTCTATGACCAAGTGCTGGATACGGCGCTGCTGGTGGGGGCTATCCCGGAGCGCTACCAGGAGTTGTATGACCAGGAGAATGACAAAATCCTGAGCTATCCCATTGATACTTATTTTGCCATGGCACGGGGCATACAGGATGAAGATCATGACATCTCGGCCATGGAGATGACCAAATGGTTCAATACTAATTATCACTACATCGTCCCGGAGTTTTCGGCCGATCAGACCTTCCAATGTCTTTCATCAAAAATATTTGACGAGTACGAGGAAGCCAAAGCCGTGGGCGTAATTACAAAGCCCGTGCTTATTGGTCCGGTCAGCTTCTTGCTGCTGGGCAAGGAAAAGGAGGGAGGCGGTGATTTTCACCGCCTAGACCTGCTAGATAAGCTGCTGCCTGTATACCAGGAAATTTTGGATAAGCTCGAGCGGATGGGCGTCGAGTGGGTGCAGATCGAAGAGCCGTTTCTTTCTCTGGACCTTGATGGAAAAGTCAAGAAGGCCTATCGGAAAGCCTATCAAAAACTGGATGAAGACCTGGGAGAATTAAACTTGCTGCTGACGACCTATTTTGAGGGTCTCGGTGAAAATTCGGATCTGGCGTGCGAACTACCGTCAGACGGCCTTCATATCGATCTGGTAGAAGATCAGAATCAGCTGGAAGTGGTGCTTGATAAAATGAATGGGGAGCAAGTGCTTTCCCTGGGATTGATCAACGGACGGAATATCTGGAAAGCAGATCTTGAAAAAGCAGCAGAGATTATTGACCAGGCTGAGGAAGCAATTGGAAGCGACCGGCTTTGGATAGCACCTTCGTGCTCGCTGCTGCACTGTCCGGTGGATCTGGAGCAGGAAACGGATGAGACGGCGCTGCCTGCCGAGGTCAAGCGCTGGATGGCTTTTGCCAACCAGAAACTGGACGAGCTGTCCCTGATGAAGAAGCTCGCAGAGGATTCGTTGACAGACGAAGAGCAGGAACTTGTAAGGGCGCACCAGGCAGATCTGGCTGACAAAGGAGAGTCAGCGCTGGTGCATAATCCCGATGTGCAGGAGCGCATAGAGAATCTGGATGATGGTATCCTACACCGCGACCATCCCTACAGAGAACGAAAAAAGGTACAGCAGAAACATCTGGATCTGCCGGACCTGTTCCCCGCTACCACCATTGGGTCCTTCCCGCAAACTAAAGAAGTCCGGCAGTGGCGAGCGGATTACAGAAAGGGAAAGTTATCCTGGGAAGAGTACGAACAGCATATCAAAGAGGCGATTGATAAACTGATCCAAAAACAGGAAGAGATTGGCTTGGACTTGCTGGTCCACGGTGAATTCGAGCGCAATGATATGGTAGAATATTTCGGTGAGCAGTTTGCCGGATTCGCTTTTACCCGCAACGGCTGGGTGCAAAGCTATGGCACCCGCGGGGTAAAGCCGCCCATCATTTATGGCGATATCCACCGTCCGGAAGCCATCACTGTCAAATGGTCCTCGTACGCCCAGTCCCAAACTGACCAGCCGGTCAAAGGAATGCTCACGGGTCCGGTAACCATCCTGCAATGGTCCTTTCCGCGCGACGACCAGCCCTGGTCTGAAACCGCTAAGCAGATTGCCCTGGCCATCCGCGATGAAGTAAAAGACCTGGAGGAAGCCGGCATACAGGCTATCCAGATTGATGAACCCGCTTTCCGGGAAGGGTTGCCATTGCGGCGTGACGATTGGGATCGTTATCTGGAATGGGCGGTAGATGCCTTCCGCATGGCTTCTACGGTGGTAGAGGACCAAACACAGATCCACACTCATATGTGCTACTCGGAGTTTAATGATGTGATCGAACATATTGCCCGCTTGGATGCGGATGTGATCTCTATGGAGACTTCCCGTTCCCAGATGGAGCTGCTGGATGCCTTTGTGGAGTTCGAATATCCCAATGAAATAGGTCCGGGTGTCTACGATATCCATTCTCCGCGGGTGCCTTCAACCGACGAGATGGTCGCGCTGCTGGAAAAGGCTGCGGATGTACTTGAGCCTGAACAGATCTGGGTAAACCCCGACTGTGGACTTAAAACCAGAGGCTGGGAAGAGACGCTGCCGTCGCTGGAAAATATGGTGGAAGCAGCCCGCCTGATGCGGGATAAAGTATAAAATTTTAATCTATACGGACGTAGCATACTACGTCCCGACAAAATCTATTTATTTATGAACAACAAACTAATAGGACGCACTTCAGTACGTGATAATATTAAACTCAGTGAAGATCCCTCATATCCCATTTTCAAGGAGCTCTACGAAAAACAAAAAAAAGCGATCTGGTTTCCGGAGGAGCTGAATATCCAGCAGGATGCGCTTGACTATCACTCGCTTTCGGATGATGAAAAGGATCTCTTTGATACGGCTGTGGGCTACTTCTGCTCCTCGGAGCTGCTGGTACAGAATGTGCTGGTAAACTCCTTCTTTCCGCTGCTCACCGATCCACACGCCAAGATGAGCTTCAGCACGCAGCTGTTTATGGAGAATATCCACAGCGATTTCTTTGAGATTGTGCTGCAGTCATTCGGTATGGACCGCGAGAAGATGTACGATGTAGCCTTTGATGACCCCATCCTGCGCAAAAAGCAGTCGCTGATTGTGGATGAGATCGACAAGATCAGCTATGAGAAGATCGATCCGGAAACGCTTGAAGGACAGAAGCAGGTCCTGCGGGCCATTTTACTGAATAACATTATCCTGGAAGGGATTTTCTTTTACTCCTCTTTTGCACATTTCTTCGCCCTCAAAGATATGGCCAAGATGAAGAATGTGGTCTCCGGGGTAGAACTGGTGCTGATTGACGAGTCGTTGCACCTGCAGAACGGTATTGAGGCAATCCTGATTATGCTGGATGAAAATCCGGAGATTGTGGAAGATACCGAGTACGTGCAGGATATACGGGACATCATTTTGGAGGGAACCGCCCTGGAAATAGAATACGTGAAACATAAGTTCGGAGACCGTACGATCCTGGGAATTTCTTACGGTGAACTGGAGCGCTACCTGAAGTATATCACCGACCGGCGCCTGCAGGAATTGGGTTTTCAGCAGGAGTTCCACATCAACGAAAATCCCCTGCGATTCCTACAGAAGGAAGATGTAAAGAAGCTGATCAACTTCTTTGAGGTATCCTCAACCGAATATACGAACTATTGATATAGCACCCTATAGATATTGTAAAGACCACTTTCAAAGAGCAAGCAGTCTATTAACCCTTTATAAGGTAACCCCCACAGTTGACAGGAAATGATACTACCGGGCAAAAAAGCTCGGTGGAGACAAAACCCTTGACAAGTGGCAACGAGTAGGGGCTGTGCGGATTAACCTTCAATATTTAACCTTTCAACCTTTCAACACTATGAAAAGAACTGTCATAAAGCGCGACGGAACGGAAGAACCGTTCAGAACACAGAAAATTATTAACGCCATTTTTGAAATTATAGAAGGACTGGAGGTAGAGGACGACTACGAGCTGGTCTTTCTGATCATGAAAGAACTGGACCTAAAAGTCCCGGAGCGGGTGTCCACCGAAGAGCTCGACCGGCTGGTGCTGAAGGCTATAGAACAGCTCATTCCTAAACACCCGGTCTACGATACCCTGGCCACAAGGCAGTTGTTGAAGCTCATTAACAAGCGAATTGACCGGCGACTGGATAGCTTCCGGGAATACCTGAAAAAAGGATTTGAACAGGAGCTGCTGCATGAACGGCTCAAAGCGTTCGATTTTGATCTTCTGGAGCAGT
Source organism: Fodinibius salicampi (assembly GCF_039545095.1). Classification (NCBI taxonomy): domain Bacteria; kingdom Pseudomonadati; phylum Balneolota; class Balneolia; order Balneolales; family Balneolaceae; genus Fodinibius; species Fodinibius salicampi. The sequence goes on from NZ_BAABRS010000001.1 coordinate 646,741, forward strand.
CGGTCAACTTTGAGCGGGACAGCCTGCTTGGTTATTTTGGCTTAACGACCATGAATGACCGTTATCTGATGAAAAACCGCGATGGTGAGGTCATGGAGAAACCGCAATGGTTTTTTATGCGGGTGGCCATGGGCATCGGTAATTCCAACGAGGAGATCGTCAAGATCTACAACAAGCTTTCAAAGCTGGAGTACCTGCATTCCACGCCAACATTGTTTAATTCGGGTACCGTTACCTCGCAATATTCTTCCTGCTATGTGAGCGTTATCGATGACTCCTTGGATTCGATTATGGACAAGGCACGCGAGACGGCATTCCTGGCCAAATATGCCGGGGGTGTGGGGACGGATGTCAGTCGTATCCGGGCTACGGGTTCGAATATTGCTTCGCTGAATGCACCCTCATCCGGGGCCATTCCCTTTATAAAGATCTTTGATACGCTGGTTAACTCCATCCAGCAGGGGGGACGCCGCCGCAGCTCGCAGGTAATCTCCATGCAGCCCTGGCACCTGGATATCGATGGTTTCCTGGATCTGCGGGAAACCACGGGCAACGCCTATTTTAGGACACCATCGCTCAACACGAGCTTATGGATGCCCGACGAAATGATGCGTCGAATTGACCAGGGAGAGCCGATCTACCTGTTTGATCCCGGTGAGTGTTCCGAACTGGTAGATGCCACAGGCGATGACTTCAAAAAGAAATATGAGCAGCGTATTGAGCAGGCCGAAGTCAATGAGTTGGAGCAATTTAGGAAACTGGACAGCCAGGATTTTTTCAAGAAGTATCTCTTCAAGCTGGCGAAAACAGGTCACCCGTGGCTGATCTTTAAAGATGAGCACAACCGCCATAACCCGTGTCCGGAGTATAGCGTGATCAACAGCTCCAACCTATGTACCGAGATCTCCATTCCCAATCGTCCTGACTCTACGGCTGTTTGTACGCTGGCATCGGTGAACCTCTCGAAACATGTGAAAGAGGACCTGAGTGATATCGACTGGGAAAAGCTGGAAGATACGCTCGAAACAATGACCCGGGGATTGGATAATATCCTGGATAAGAATTTTTATCCCTCCGAGGCTGCAGAGCGTAATACAATGGACTTGCGTCCCTTGGGTATCGGACTCATGGGTTTTGCGGAGGCCCTGATCGACCTAGAAATTGCCTATGACTCTGAAGAAGCCGTTATGTTGGCCCGGAAACTGGGAGCCTTCATGCGGAAGATTGCCTACCGTACCTCGCAGGAGCTGGCCGAAGAGCGCGGGGCATTCAGGCATTACCAAGAGATGGAAGAGCAGGGTAAAGGGTATGATTACCCGCCACGCCGCAATGCCGTACTATTAGCAATTGCGCCAACTGCGTCGATCTCCATTATCACCGGTACAACCTCGTCCATCGACAGTTATTTCAGTAATCTTTATTCCCGCGATACTCTTTCCGGCAAGCATATCGTTATTAACCGTCAGCTGATTGAGGACCTGGAAGAAAAAAGAAAGTGGAGCGATGAGATCGCCGATGCCATAAAGGCCAATAACGGCTCGGTGCAGTATATCGATGAGCTTGATGGCGTTATTGACAAAGAGTTGTATAAGACCGCCTATGAGATCCATCCCAAGCGGCAGATTGATATCGCGGCGGCTTTCCAAGAATCCATCGATCAGGCCGTGTCCAAATCGCTGTACATTGATGAGCACTTGCGTGACAACATGGAGGAGATCTATCTTTATGCTTGGGAAAAGAAGCTGAAGTCCACCTATTACTGCTTCATTGACAAGGTAGTAAAAGGGGAGAAGTACACCGAGAAAGTAAATAAAAGGGGATCGCGCAAAGGGTTCGGAGCCTCATCTCCATCTGAAAACGATGGGGCGAAACAGAAAACCGATCCGGTAGAAGAAGATAAGGCAGAACTAGAGGCCAAAGCACGGGAAAAATTTGGTGATGAGGTCGTAGATGAAGCACTCGAAGCCAATGCCGACTCGTGTCCCACGGACCCGATGCTGCGGCGGATTTGTCCGGCGTGTGAATAGTAAATATTTCAAAATATATCAATAGCCCGGGAATACATCCCGGGCTATTGATATATAGTAATGCTAATCTGTTAAAAGTTTAAATATTTTTTATAAATCTGTAATTGATTAATATACAATTGGTTATAGGAAATACTTAAACTAACTATTAGATCTGTTTTATCCCCGAATCAACCAGGCACCCGGCGGTACGTTGCGAGAGAGCGTGTAGCAGTCACCGGGTGGAGGCTGGTGGCCAGGTGGAGTATTGGGATACCAGATTCTGCAGCTTCCGGGAGGCGGCATATGTCCGGGAGGTACTTTTCCAACGCCTTTCCGATGGTCAGGTCTCCGCTCATGTTTTTCTACAGCTACCCCGCCTCTTTCTCCTTCAAGGATAAGAAGTCCATGGGAGCAGCCAGAAAGTAAAACCGTGACCGTAATAATGAACAGTACTTTTAAAAGGTAACTTAGCTGGTTTTTCATAATATGGCGTTCTCATTGCGATTTATTTCAATAAGAACAGACAAATACCCGTTTTAAATAGCATGTTTGTGCTAAATCACCTTTCAGGCGCGTTCGGCCAGTTCAAACCAGCGGCTGGTTTTCTTTTCTATTTTGGCGTTGAGTTTTTCGTATTGTTTTGATTTCTCCTGCAATTCGTCGTGACTAAGTTTTCCGCTGCTTATTTCAGTTTCAAGCGCTTCCTTTTTCTGCTCAAGTTTTGCAATATTTTCTTCCAATTTGTTATACTCCCGGCGTTCATTATAGCTGAGCCTTTGTTCATCGGTGGATGAGGATGAATGATTTTGAGCAGAGGAATCTGTTTCTTGTTTTGGTTCCGGGGAGGATGTAGATGAAGAGGATAATTGTTCTTCCAAGATCTGTTCTCTGTACTCTTCGTATGTACCGTGGTGATCCCTTATTTGCCCTTCACCTTCAAAAATAAAATAGTGATCAACTAGCTTATCCATGAAAAAGCGATCATGTGAGACGATGATCAAGCATCCTTCAAAATCCAGGAGAAACTCCTCTAATTTATTAAGGGTCAGCAGATCAAGATCATTAGTGGGTTCATCCAAAATGAGAAAGTTAGGGTTTTGGATAAGTACTAACATTAGTGCCAGCCGGCGTTTTTCGCCACCGCTAAGCTTGCGCACATGTGTATATTGCATTTCAGAGGTGAACATAAAGTGCTCAAGAAAACGGGAGGCCGTAATTTTTTTGCCGTTGGCCAGTTTAATAATTTTAGCCTCGTTCTGAATAATATCGATGACCCGTTCATCTTCATCAAACTCCAGTCCCTGCTGTTCATAATGGCCAAATACGACGGTTTTACCGGTTCGTATTTTTCCGGAATCCGCCTGCTCTTTTCCGGTAATCATATCTAGGAAGGTGCTTTTACCGGCCCCGTTTTCGCCAATTATCCCGATACGCTCTCCCTCTTCAAAAGTGTAATAGAAGCTATCCAGTATTTTATTGTCATCAAACTTTTTGGAAACATTTTTAAGTTCTAAAATTTTACCTCCAAGCCGTGGCATATCAATACTCAAGCGCAATTCCGGATCTTTGGGTCCGGTTTCGGTTTTATCCTTTAGTTCCTTGAAATCATCAATACGGGATTTAGATTTAGTGGTCCGGGCTTTGGGTGAGCGGCGCATCCATTCGAGCTCTTTTTTGAAGAGTTGCTGGGCTTTGTGAGCTTCTTTGCGTTCAATTTCTCTTCGCTCCGAACGCTTCTCCAGAAAATACTGATAGTTGCCTTTATGATGGTATAGTTTGCCTCCTTCCAGTTCGAGGATGTGGTCGCAAATCCGATCCAGAAAGTAACGATCGTGGGTGACCATCAAAAGTGTTCTGTTGGTACTAATGAGATATTCCTCTAACCACTCGATCATGGCAATATCCAGGTGGTTTGTGGGTTCATCAAGGATAAGAAGATCCGGATTATCGAGGAGCACAAAAGCAAGGGCCACACGTTTGCGTTCTCCACCGGAGAGGGTGGCGATGGATTGGTCAAGATTGTGAATATTAAGCTTGCTCAGAATCTTTTCCATGCGCTGCTCATAATCCCAGGCGCCGACGGTATCCATGGCCTCAGAAGCACGTTCAAACTTTTTCCGGTTCTCTTCATTGTAATCTTCTGCCTGTTGTTCAGCGGCTTGGTGGTATTGCTGTATTATTTCAACGGTTTGATTGTCATTTTGAGCAATGAATTCCCTGATCGTCAGGTTTTCATCCAGATTGGGATCCTGTTCCAGAAATCCGATTCGTATATCATTTTGGACCATTACTTTTCCACCGTCGGGCTGTTCCTCGCCGGCCAGAATTTTCAAAAGGGTAGATTTGCCGGTCCCGTTCTCCGCAATAAGAGCTGTTTTATCTCCTTCGGTAATACCGAACGACAGTCCTTGAAAAAGTACTTTTGGACCATAATTTTTAGATAGATTTTCCGTAGAAAGATAGGTCATAAATTACTTAATAGTCATTTATCGGATTATAAAATTTTGAAAGAGATCTCTGTTTGATTCCTTAGCGGCTGAGAATTTTTGCGAGAATAACAGCCTGAATATTATAAGCTTATTCAATCGAATTCTCATACATTTTTTCACCAGCAGTGATTGCTACTGACAGCTGATTTTCCAGGGGTGGGAGGGGACATGTTGCGTAGTCGGTAAACACACAGGGAGGATTATAAGCCTTATTAAAATCAATAGAGGTAACACTATTTTTGTTCGGAGTGTTTATATAGAGATACCTTCCGCCATCGTAGGTGGATTTACCATTGGTTTTATCTCCCAGGATGATGAAAAACTCTTCGTCATTATCCGGATGACCTAACGGTGCTAACTGATATTCTTGGTCATTAATGGTAAAATGAAGGGTTCCGTATAGTGAATCTTGGTAGCTTTCACCAAGTATATCAGGAATAGTAACAGTGCGGGGAGACTCAAAACGTTCAAAGGTTGCTTTTATATTCCATTTACGATCAACGGGAAAGCGATCAATGCCATCGAAGGTTGAAAAATTAGGATGTTTGGTATCTTTGAGACGCAGGTAGTAATCCCCCCGCCTTTCTATGATATACCAGATAAAATCATTGTGCCTTAGTTTGGTGGGAGCTTGCTCTCCCTGGACCTGGAGGTCAATTTCAGAAATGGTATCTCCTTCTGAACTTACTGAAGCTTCGGGATCCGCAAAAAAGGTCAGGGAATCCTCCTTGCGTATAATAGTTCCGATATATGGAGCTACTCTGTCAGGAAGAATAATATCATTGGTGGAGTCAGCCCCGACGGCATGTTCCCCCTTTTCAATTCTGTATAGTCCGGCCAGGCTTAGCCAGCTGTCTTCTTCCTGCAGAGATTCAATGCGTTGTTTGTGCCATTCATTAATAGTTTGAAAGTATTCTTCATCACTCATACGATCCTGCTCTGTACTGCAGGAAATAATAATACATAACCCCAAAAAAGGCATGACCTTATAGAGGATAGATACGATTTGAAGAAACATCGGAGATAGATTTGCCTACATCGTTAAAGATTTTCAGGGACATGAACGAGCATTGGAACATGGGTATGATAGGTCAGTTCTTGTGTATTGTTGGCCCAAAGCAGTGTTCTCAAAAATACTTTTTTATACCGGATGAGGATAATCAGAGATACCGGATATTCTTCGAGGAAGCTCGAAACCCCTTTGGAAAATCGTTCTGCTTCAAGGTGATGGAATTCGAGTTTTGAATAATCGATCTCCTCTTTTATTAAATCTTTAAATCCTCTGAAGCGGATATCAGTATCCATATCCTTCTCTTCGGAAACATGAAGCACATGAACTTCCGCATCAAAAATGCTGGCCAGAAAGACGGTCGATTTAAGCGCTTCCATATCCTTGGACCGGAAATCCGTAGCAAAAAGGAAACGATCGAGATAGGGCTTCTTACTGTTAATAGGCACGGTCATGACCGGAATTTCTGAATCAAGAATGACATCAGACGTGACATTCCCGTAAAGAATACGTTTTAAGCTGGATTCCCCCTTAGTGCCCATAACCAAAAGATCAGCCCCTATTTCATCGGCCTTTTGATTGATAACCCCATAAGGCTTACCTCTTTCAATGTGATATTCAATATTCAGATGTTCGAAGTCGGATGCTGCTTCCGCTATGAGCTCCTCAAAATGCTCTTCGGCTTTTTCAATAAGAGCATCTACTGTTTCTTCAACGCGGGTTGCAAAATCATACGGCTCTTCAATAGCATGTAATAAATGTAGTTCTGCGTCGGCTTGAGCTGCTATTTTAACGGCGTAGGTATAAGCCTGGGCGGCATCCTCTGTAAAATCCGTTGGAAATAAAATTGTTTTTAAATGATCCATCTTCTCGATTTTTTGAATGGTTGTGTTGCTAAATTACACTTCCATTAATAGTAAATAAAGTAAGTAGAATAATTTTTTGCTATGGTATCCCATTTAGCTCCCGTGTTCCAAAAGAATCTGTTTAATTGATCTCCAGATCAATAGATACCTCTTTGTATGTTTTATAAAAGAGTGGAACCATAAGAGCTGCAATATAACAAATGATACCAATAGCAACGAATGTGAAAGCAACTGTTCGGTCATATTGCAATGCATCTAATTGGAATAACAAGTTGTACCAGTCATGGGCCTCTTCACCCAGGTTGCCAATAAGTGGTAGTTGACGTTCACTTGCATCGGCCGCATATCCGGCTACGTCCATCCAGCTGAATCCTAACAAACAAAATGATAGCTGAACTCCAATGCTTTTTCTGTTAATCCAGCAAAATATTAAAATAGCCAGAGGTAGTAATATCTGGAATAAAGAACCTCCTAAAATAGTGATAAACCGGAAACCAAAAATACCGAAGAATGTATGTCCCGCTTCATGAGTAATGAGCAAGAAGGTATCTATAAACAGGTGAACAATATTGAGTGGAAAAGGATAGGAATAGTTAACTGAAAAAAAGATGTTGAAACGAAGTGCCCAGTACATCTGATGGATAGAATAGATAATGAAGGGGAGAATAAGGAATGAGGCCCACCATTTTTTAAAAAATGCAGCTGTTATTTTTTTTAGTCTCTCAGTTTGCATGCCATTTATCTTATTTTAATCTGATCCCTTCTCATATATCAATTATCCATCAGATCCCGAAAGGTGTCTTTGCCTTTTAAAAAATAATCCCACACCAGACGAACGGGAAGGATAGTAGGGGGATCTGATTGCTGTTTGCGGCTTTGTTGCAGGTTTTGCCTCTTCTCATGAGTAACCGTGAATTCTGTCCAGAAATGATAGTGGGCTTTGGCTATAGCAATAAATTCATTCCAATTACCTGTTAAAAGGGAACGCAAGCCTGCAATGATATCCAGTAGATATCTTCCCCAAAAGCGCGTGATCAGGCTTTCTGTACTACAGTTCTTCCAAAGCATTTTTAAGCTGTTGCGATAATTGTAATAGAGCTTTCGCGGAGAATCCATCGGAAGGGATCCGCCACCAAGGTGATAGATCATGCTATCGGGACAATAACGAACCTTATAGCCGGCATTCCATACCCGCCAGCATAGATCGATTTCTTCCATATGAAATTCGAAATCCTCATCAAATCCCCCATGTTCTTCGAATATTTCTTTTCGGATGGCCAGGGCGGCTCCGCTGGCCCAAAGAATCTCCTGTTCATCATCATATTGGCCTTTATCCATCTCGATCGTGTCAAAAACTCGTCCCCTGCAAAACGGGTAGCCATATTTATCCAGATATCCACCTGCCGCTCCTGCATATTCAAAGTATTCGGGCTGTCTGTCAGATCGCAACTTGGGTTGTACGGCTGCCGTTCTGGAATTTTTAAAGCAGTTGGATAAGCCATTCAGCCAGTCCGGCTCTACGCGAACGTCATTGTTAAGGAAAACAAGAATTTCTCCATTTGCATAGGAAACGGCCCGGTTATTACCCCCGCAGTATCCATAATTTTTATCCAGAGAGGCAATCTTAATATTAGGGTACTGTTCCTGCACCCAATTTTTTGATCCGTCAGTGGATGCATTATCTGCCAAAATTATTTCATAGTCCGGATAGTTGGTCGCTGTAACACTCGGAAGATATTCCTGTAGATGATGTAAGGCATTCCAGGAAACGATAATTATGCTAAAAGAGGGCAACATAAATAATTTAGATAAAGATAAAATGTTTTGATTGCCAGCGTTAACGTTTTAATCTGCTAAGAAAGAGTTGAAGGTAGTAATTAAATAGTAAAGATCGAATAAGTGTCATGCATGGGAAAAGGTGGAAATCTATTTTTCAATTGATGTAATTTTTACTGATACTGAAACTTTGTACATTTGGTAGTGTTTTGATTGTATAGATGAAAATGAAGAAGGAGCATGATTAAGGTTGGCCTAATTTCGGATACACATAATTACCTTGATCCTCAGGTAGCGGAATATTTTGCAGATCGTGATGAAATATGGCACGCCGGGGATTTTGGAACTATTGGCATCGCTGAACAACTCAAATCCATTGCACCATTAACCGGGGTTTATGGTAATATCGATGGAAATAAAATTCGTCAGGAATATCCGAAGCACCAACGGTTTGAACGACAGGGGATTGATATTTGGATGACCCATATTGGAGGAACACTGGGGCGATATTGTTTGCCAATCCGGGAAGAGATGGAGAAAAGTCCCCCGGATGTTTTTATTTGCGGCCATTCGCATATTTTAAAAGTCGGACGGGATCAGGAAAAGAACAGGATGCTTTTTATAAACCCTGGGGCTGCGGGCAGATATGGCGCTCAAATATACAGAACCTGCATTCGATTTACGATAGACGAAGGGAAACTCCAGGATATGGAGGTTATTAATTTAGGACATACCTAAATTAATGGTTGGATATCCTGAGCTAACCATTCAGTTTTATTCATATCTTTGAATAAGTTCAAAAGCGTGAAATGCAGAGAGGGTAACCAAGGGGATTCCTCCTCCGGGATGGGTACTTCCGCCCACCAAATAAAGGCCATCTATTGAACGTGATTTATTGGCCGGCCGCAGAAAAGCGGCTAACTTGCTATTGGAAGAGGTTCCGTAAATACTCCCCTTGTTACTGCGATATTTCGAGTAAAAATCCCGGGGAGTAATTGTTTGGGAAAACCGGATGTGGTCGTTAAGGTTTGTTAGTCCCCGTTGGCTTAGCTCATTAATAAGAAAATTTTGGTATTGGGATTCTTTTTCTTCCCAGTGATATGCATTGCTTAAGTAGGGTGCATTTACTAATACAAACAGGTTCGATCCACCCGGGGGGGCATGATCCGGATCCGAATGCGACGTATTTGCAATGTAAATTGTGGGATCATCAGGCATTATTTTTTGGTTAAATATCTGATGGAATTCCCTTTTATAATTGCTTGAGAAGAAAATATTGTGATGCGTGAGCTGTTCATATTGTTTATCAAGTCCAAGCAGTAATACAAATCCAGAGCAGGAGGGTTCGGCTTGTTCTATTTTTGTTCGGTTCAGCCAAGAGGAATCAGCAGTATTGAGCAGGTTCAGGTAGGTTTCACAGGCATCGGCATTGGAAATGACTATATCAGCTGGATAAAACTCTTGGTTATCACCTTCTACTCCTGATGCTCTTTTTCCTTGTAACCGGATGCGCCGTATCGGTGTATTGGTAGCTATATTAACGCCTAATTTTGTAGCAAGAGCATGCAAAGCTTTTATGAGAGCATACATACCATTTTTGATATAGTATCCGCCCAGGCTAAGTTCCACATGCGGTATGACATTTAGGGTTGCAGGGGCCTGATAGGGAGAGGAACCGTTATAGGTTGTAAACCGCTTAAAGAATTTTTTAAGTTCAGAAGATGTAAACTGGGTATCAACGCTTTCGGCAACAGTTTGAAAAGCATCGATGTGTAAAAAATCGGTTAATTTGAGAGAACTTAAATCTGTTATCCCGTAAAGGGGATTGAAGAGAAAGGAATCTTTGGTTTTTTGATACAGATCCTGTGAATGATTCATGAAATCCTGGTAGACTTCAACATCTCCCTGAGCAAATTCTTTTATCTGGGAAATATTGGCAGCCGAATCCTGGTAGCAGTCAAATTGGGTACCGTTTTTATAGAAATATCGACAAATCGGATTTACTGTTTCGATAGTAAGAAATTCCTGAAGCTTGTATCCACACCTTTCAAAGAGAGATTCAAGAATAAAAGGCATCGTCAAGAGTGAAGGTCCAGTATCAAAACGAAACCCTCCGGTTTGAACCTCATTTATTTTACCCCCGATGGCATCGTTTTTTTCCAGGATAGTAATATCGTGTCCTTGGGAAGCCAATAGGCATGCAATGGATAAGCCGCCAAGTCCGGATCCAATAACAATAACTTTCATAAACAGGACAGAATTGAAAAAGTTAAGGTGTGAGGGGTAAAATACAGCTAATAATACTATTTAAAATATTGATCCACGACTTGCTCGCGATAATCAAAAATTTCCTGCAATTTATTTTTTATGAATAACTTGTTAGCCAGCACTCCCAATGGTCCCAAAGGGGGCTGATAGGTTACGACATCTTTCATTTTAACTCCATCTTCTACCGGCTCAATATGATGCTCATGATGCCAGATATTATAAGGACCAATACGTTGTTCATCTACAAAAAACTTCTTCTCTCTAAGATGTGTTATTTCTGTTACCCAATCGGTTTTTAACCCCAAAAAGGGACTCACTTTATAACTGATAATCATTCCTTCATACATCTTTTCGGGCAGTTCTGCAGAGGTGATATCGAAGCCCATATAATCCGGAGTAATTTTACTAAGATTCCGGGGAGTCGAAATAAAATTCCAGACCTCGGAGATATCTGAGGGAATAACCTGTGTACGTTTTAGCTGGTAAAAAGCCATTTTTTTATTAATGATTTGAGGAAGGAGCTGAAATGTTTTGAATCATGCCTTTGAAAATGAATGCATGAACAGGAAGCAGGGCATACCAGTAAAGTCGTCCCCATAAACCCAATGGACGAAAAGTTGCGGTCTGGTAAAGCACGTTGTCTTTAATTTTGAATTCCAGCCAGGCTTCACCAGGTAGTTTCATTTCGGCATAAAGCAATAGTCGTTTTTCTGACTTATCTGCATAGAGAACCCGCCAGAAGTCAAGAGAATCGCCAGCTGATATATTGGTATTGCTTTTACGTCCCCGCCTCAATCCGACACCTCCAACCACTTTGTCAACAAAGCCACGCAAGGCCCAAAGACTATCACCGTAGTACCAACCGGTTTCACCCCCGATGGACCAAACTCGGTTAAGGACCATTTGTTCATCATTTATATGTTCTTGTTGTTTATCCTTGAAACAGCCATAAGAGGGCACCTCAATCAAATTCGATATGCCTTCCTTCAATACCTCACTTGAACGAGCATCGGTCCAGCTGGATAATACTTCCTGCTGTTCTATCTTGTCAAAAGCCATGCGAATAGCTTCTTTGTAAGAAATAGGAGTTATACTCAGCAACTCCTGCAGATTGTTTTCGCCGCATACCACTTCTACCTTCATGCTATTGACTAAGTTAACGGCCAGCCTATAGGAGGTAGAAGTAACGAAATAAAGCCAGTACGAGGAAAGCTTTGGTGTCATTACCGGGACACTGATAATCGTACGTTTCAGATTTCGAACTTCAGCAAATTGGAGCAGCATCTGCTTATAAGTCAGAATTTCTGGTCCGCCGATGTCAAAGCTTTTATCAAATGTTTCGGGATGGTTAAGCACTCGCTTCAGGTACGTAATCACATTACGGATAGCGATGGGTTGTGTTCGGGTACTTAGCCATTTGGGAGCTATCATAACCGGTAGTTTTTCAACCAAATCGCGGATAATTTCAAAGGATGCGCTGCCGGACCCCACAATAATTCCTGCCCGAAGGGTGGTCAGGTAAAAAGAGCCAGAAGATAAAATTTCCTCAACCTTCTTGCGTGAGCGTAAATGTTTGGAAAGGTTATCACTGTTAATAATTCCACTTAGGTACACAACCTGTTCAACCTGGGTATGTTCCAGTTGGTTTACAAAGTTTGTAGCGGCTTGCTGTTCAAGGACTTCAAAATCTTCGCTTTGGGATGACATTGAATGAACCAAATAATAAGCTGCATCAATTTTTTTAGGTATTGCATCAAGTGTGGAGGCATCCAATAAATCAATACTAATAACTTCCACTTGGTCTGCCGGGTATTGGGAGGTATTAAAACGTTTTTTGTCTCTTGTGCAGCAAATAACATGGTGACCTTCGTCAAGAAGCACAGGAAGCAGCCTTTTGCCAATATAGCCGGTAGCACCGGTAAGCAGTATATTCATAATTACATATATCCGAATTAAATATTAAGCCCCCTTCCTAAACATACAGTCTTTTAAGTAGGATAATATATAGTTTTTGAACCGGCGATAGAGTTATAATTGACAAGAGATAAGAAAACGATATTTAGCCATCGCTTTGACTGGCTCTTAACGACATTTTATTGCTTTATCGTTCCTGCTAATTAGGAATATTTGTTATACATTTAACACCCAAAACTTATTGCCGTTAATTTTGACACTCTAAATTTTAAGACCGGAACTATGAGAAAGATTTTGTGCTTTGCTGTAATGTCAATGCTCCTCATATTTTATCCAGCCTCAATATTGGGACAATCCTCCTCTTTTTATTTGTTTGTAGGGACCTACACCTCCGGGGAAAGCGAGGGAATTTACGTGTATGAATTTAATGCTGAAACGGGAGAGGCCAATTATATCAGTAAAGTATCAGGGGTGGAGAATCCCTCATATATAGCAATCTCTCCGGATGACAACTATGTTTATGCAGTAAATGAGACAGGGGCTGAGAACGGAGGGTCGGTAAGTGCTTTTTCTTTTGACAAAGCCAAAGGAGAACTTAAATTCCTGAATAAAAAGTCAAGCAGGGGAGGCCATCCCTGCTATGTGTCGGTGGACCAAACCGGGCGCTGGGCTTTTGCCGGTAACTACAGCGGAGGATCACTATCTATGCTTCCTATTGCCGAGGATGGAAGCCTGCAGGAAGCTAAGGCATATTTTGAACACAGCGGAAGCAGCGTTAATAAAAACCGCCAGGAACGTCCCCATGTACATTGTACTTATGTGGCCCCGGACAATGAACATGTTCTGGTTGCTGATTTGGGGACAGACCAAGTTAAAAGTTACAGATTTAATGCATCAAAAGGTGAACTGGCCCCCTTAGAATCTGGCGTCTATGAAGCCGAACCCGGATCGGGGCCGCGTCACATAACTTTCCATCCGGAAGGCGACTTTGCCTACCTGATTAATGAACTTAATGGAACTATTGATGCTTTTACTTTTGAAGCCGGGAAACTTAATAAAATTCAGCAGGTTTCTACACTTCCGGAAAATTATGAGGGGGTTGTTTCCGGTGCAGACATTCAGCTCTCTCCGGATGGAAAATTTCTTTATGCCTCAAACAGGGAAGATCTGAATAACATCGTTATTTATTCAGTGAATCAGGAAAATGGTCAGTTATCGTATGTTGGGAAGCAGAATTCAGGTGGAATCCATCCGCGGAATTTTATGATTGATCCTACCGGTCAATACCTGTTGGTTGCTAATCGAAATACAGACAATGTGGTAGTATTCAAAAGAGATAAGGAATCCGGCATGTTGACTAAAACAGGGAATGAATTTGAAATATCGATGCCGGTATGCCTTAAAATGATGTCTGTGGATTAATGGCAAGCGACCTTATTTAACTTGGGCTACTGAAAAAACGGTTTAGAAGCTTTCGGGTTGTATGGTGATTTTCTTCAAAGTGAGGGGCATTTAACATAGTGACCGGAGATTGGATAAAGGGACCGTCACTTCTTTTAAGTTCATTGTTGCTATGTTGGATTAGTTCATCGAGTCCGTCTTTTGTTATTTCAAGATGGAACTGCAGCCCCATAATTTGCTCATCCACTAAAAAGCCCTGATTAGCACATCCTTTACTGGAAGCCAGGGAAAGAGCTCCCCCAGGCAAGCTAAATTGATCTCCGTGCCAGTGAAGTACGATTTGATTGGTCGGCAGAAAATCCAATAAGCGGTGATTCCGAGCTGATTCGTTCCAATTGAGCGGAAACCAGCCGATCTCTTTTTGGTTCATGGAATTGACCTCTGCTCCCAGTACATCCGCAATAAGCTGGGCTCCCAGGCAGATACCCAGTACTTTTATTCCTCGATCAATACAATTGTTAATAAATCGTTTTTCTTTTTTAAGCCAGGGATATCGTTTGGCGTCATAAACACCCATTGGACCACCCATGACAACTAATCCGTCAATTTCCCGGGGAGGAGGGAGTTCCTCATCTTCATACAAACGGGTACGAGTTAACGAAATATTATTATTTTTACTCCAGGAGCGAATAATACCGGGTCCTTCAAAGGGAACGTGTTGCAAATAGTGTAATCTCACAATGATGCAATAGTTATAAATATAATCAGAATAAGTAATCTAGTTCTTTAACCGAAGTTTTGCGACTGTTTCTATGTGGTAGGTTTGAGGAAACATATCAACCGGCTGTAGTTCTTCTATGTCATAAACCTCACTCATCTTTTCTAAGTCGCGGGCCATAGTAGAGCTGTTGCAGCTGACATAAACTAACTTTGGCACTTTTAATTTATTGATATTTTCGACCACATCCGGATGCATACCTGCCCTTGGGGGATCCGTGATCAGGCAGTCGGGAGCACCATACTTTTTGGTGATTAATTCGCCAAATACATGCTGCATATCTCCCTGCTGAAAATCTACATTATCAACATCATTGGATTCGGCATTTTTGCGTGCATTTTTTATGGCTACATTTGATAGTTCTATGCCTAGCAGGTTCTTAGCCTTTTCACTTAAAAACAGACTAAGGGTTCCTACGCCACAATAAAGATCATACACCGTATCGTCAGGCTGAATATCCGCATATTTTTTTGCTACTTCATAAAGCTCTTCGGCCTGTCGGGTATTCGTTTGGAAAAAAGCGTTTGCATCAATCTTAAAGTGATAGGAACCTATTCTATCTGTAATATAACCAGGTCCGTAAAGGACCTTTTCATAACGTCCAACTGCGGTAGGGTTTTTACGATCGTTAATATTATTGATGACGGTTGTAATTTCAGGAAATTCATTAACAAGCGCTTCAGAAAGTGGAGATACTATTTCGGAATCATCTTTCAGAGTTACGAGATTTACCATCAAATCATCCGTATGATATGAATTTCGGATAACTACATTGCGCATATAGCCCTTATGATCGATAGTATCGTAGGGGGGAACATCGTGATTAATGCACCAGGTGCGGACAAAATCCAGAATTTTATAGGAAATGGGGTGCTGTAAATGGCAATCCTGAATATTCAATACCTTGTCGAAACGTCCCGGTACATGAAGGCCAGCAGCAAAGCAATGGTCGTCCACATATTCATCCCGGTTGATTTCTTCCGGGCTCAACCAGCGGCGGTGGCCTATGGAATACTCCATTTTATTTCTATAATAAAAGGGCTGATCGCAGCCAATAGTATCATTGATATCAATATTGTCAAATCCCCCGATACGCTCCATGTGATCCCGCACTTGCTCTTTCTTAAACTCCAGCTGGTAATCGTAATCCACATGCTGCCAGCTACACCCTCCACAAACACGAGCATGCTGACATTTGGGTTCAATACGGCGCGGACCTTCTTCCAGTACTTCCAATAGCTTCCCTTCACGGTAATTCTTTTTACTTTTTGTAATACGTGCCCGAATGCGATCTCCGGGTGTAGTATTAGGTACAAAAACAGCCAATCCGTCTACTTTAGCTATTCCTTTTCCTTCGAAAGCAACACCTTCGATTGTTAATTCTGTTTCCGTTCCCTTTTTAAGCATTTTTTTGAATGATTAGATAAGCCTCTTTTGTAAATCCGGAAAAACTGGAAAGATAAAAGTATCCGGAAAAAGCTTTGTGATTAAAAATAATTAGAAATAGACACGCAGCTATTGCCTGAGTTTATTTACAGGTGCTCATTTTCTTGTTGATCGATATAAGTCTCGAACTGTAGAGCAAGTGCCTGTTTAGCCCCGCTTTGTTTTTTGAGTTCATTTGTTACCAGTTCGAGTTGTTTCATGGCTACCATGGCAAGTGTCTCCATGAACTTTACGGCAATAACAGGATGGCGCTTCTTTAAAGTTTCAAAGTCAGGCTTAAAGAATCCCATGAGCGTGCAGTCTGTCAGGCATTTAACGGTTGATATACGTCGTATTTCATATCCTATTGACAAAGCGCCAAAGCTTTCCGGCGCTTCGATAGTATAAGATTGATCCAAATCCTGACGCTCTTCTTCATTCTCTATGATAAGTTGAACTTGTCCTTCTTCGATAAAGTACATACCGGTTCCGGGATCTCCCTGGTAATAAATGTATTCATTTTTCTTGTATTTTCTACGGTGACAGTAGTGGAGGAATTCGGATCGTTCCAGCAGGCTAAGGTTTTGTAAAAAACGGGAATTGAAAATAATGTCCGATCGCTCTTTTATTTTTTTAAACCGACTTAAATTTAACATAATAAAAAATTTAGGATTAATAATAGCTACCCGCGCCCGTCTGGTATCTATTAATATATAAAAATGATCTTTGTTAGAAAGAGTGGCCAATACCGAAGCTAAAGTACAGCTTTTTATTGTTAAACCAACCTTCTTGTAGATCATGGACCCGGAAAGCGAAGTCAAACCGTATTACAATATATTCCCAGTCGATTCGAAGTCCCGCACCCGAACCGACCGCAATTTGGCGGTAAAAGTTATCGAATTTGAATTTACCCATTTCCAGGATTTCCTGCTGCGTTAGATTTGTCTGGGAATTGTTATCTTGAGCTGAGGGGAATTCTGTGCGAGGACCATACCAGATATTACCAGCATCAGTAAACCATGCGGCTATCCAGTTAGAGGAAAGGAAGTCCGTAAATAAGCGCTGCCGGACTTCAGACTGGGCAAGCAGTTTAATTTCCCCTCCATTAATGGTTACATCCTCAAGTGGAATAGATCCCGGCCCCAAACTGTAAAAGCTCCATCCCCGGATATCATTGGCACCTCCAGCATAATAACGCTGATTGAGCGGAACCGAGTTACTGTTTCCATACGGAAGTGCGACTCCCAGAAATCCCCGATAAGCAAATACCCCATTGTTTGAAATTGGAATATAGCGACGATAGTCGGCTGTTCCCTTAAAAAAGCGACTATAAGCCAGACTGTTTTGGCTGGAAGGAAAGATGGGGGGCAGGTTTCCCTCCAGGGTATTCGGGGTGACAATGAAGCGATCAGTTAGATAGGGAATGTTACCTCCTATAGCAGCAGAATATTCACTGAAATACCCAAAATTTCGTTTAATGAGGTCCGTGCGCCTACTTTGAAAGGTATATCGCAGGATAGAAGATACTTGGGGTCGGAAATCCTCCAGAATCCGCTCATACTCAAATGAGTCTTCTCCAAATTCTTGCTGTAAAGATTCCCTAAACCGCCTTGAAGGGGTCGTATCTAAGAGGTCCAGTTCAACAAGATCAAGGAAACTGGAAAATCGATCGTTGTGTTTTACTTCATAGCGCAAGTTGAAGCGAATATCGGAATTGATATCAAACAATAGCTGATCGGAACGACTAAAAGAAAGCCCATAGACAGTTTGGGCATTCGAAAATGAGGGATAGTTATCTAAAAAAGCAAAAGGAAAATTCAGGCGGGGCAGGGAGTATTCCAATCGAGAGTCAAAACTCTGGAAAAAGCCTCCCTGAACAGATTGAGTCGAATCGGAATCGGGAGAGATATCCCGTACGGTTTCAGAACTTACGTATTCAAAACTTCCATTCAAGCTCAGCTGCAGATTTTCAGCTTTTCCAAAAAGATTATTATTTGTGTAGGTTAATCCTGCACCCGATCCAAAACCATACCGGCGCATCCCAAAGAAATTTAAATTTACAGAGTGTTTGGGACGGCTTTTAAGTGAAAACATCACCGGTAGTTCATTTCCGGAATAATCGGGTAGAGAACCGTCTTCACTGAGGCCAAATTGCTGTACGTTGAGCATGCCCAGGTTCTGGAATTCGTTAACGGTACGGATATAGAGTGAATTATCAAATGTCTCGCCGGGTTTGAATAGAATTTGATCTGTTAAAAGGCTGTATTTTGTTTGTGCAGAAGGTGCTTTATGAAGGAAAATTTTTCTTCCGGCTGTGAGTTCTGAGTGCTGAACCGTATCCTTTTGGGTGAGATTGCTTTCCTCTTCTGGTCCCGCAAGACTAATATGAACATCACCAAAGGTGTATTTGCGTCCGGGATTAATAGTAAAAAGAGCGTCAAGCTGATGTCTGTTTTCGGGATCTCTCTTCATCAGAACTGAAACCGAATCATTTTGGATAGCCGCAAAGCCATTATTTTTTAAAAAGGTAATGATGCGGTTGCGTTCCTCGGTAAGGCTATTTTCCAAATAACGTTGGTTATGTGTAAAAGTGGTATCATTAATCTTTTCCCGGGTTAGTGAGCTTTCTTCGTAAAACTCCTGGATTTTTGTAGAGTCTTCGAGAGCAGGCATGCCCGTGTAGCTTATCGTTTTTATGGTAGAGGGATTCCCTTCGTCAATTAAAAAAGAAACTTCTACCCGGTTTTCTTTAAACTCAACAATATTGGTATCAACAGAAGCCTCTAAAAAGCCAATTGACTGATAATATCGTCTGATTCGTTCAATATCATTCCCAACAGTTTCCCGATTAAGATAGGAGGGAGCCTCTCCGAATTTTTTTGTCAGTTGCCAGATAAAATACCACGGTGTAAAACGAGGTATGCCCAAAAATTCCCGGTTGGTTTGTGTGCGTATAAGGGTCTCAAGTGTATTGTTATTTACATTATCATTGCCTGCAAAACGTATAATACGGACGACATTATCCGTGGTATCGCTTGATGCGGTATCGGTTTGACCAATGGCAGGAGATGCCATAGCTATAACTAAGAAAATGGCAAGCAATAACGAGAATAGCTTGCAGCGAGCGATAGAGTAACCCAAAAGATTGTTTATTGAAAGTTCATAAAAAACGGTTGCATGAAAAAAATCATGCAACCGTTCCTAATACAGATAATTCCTACATCAGAGGTCTAAACGTCGTCGTAGTCAAATCCTTCATCTTCTTCATTATGGAAGAAATCCTCCTTTCCGATATAGTCGGGCCAGATGTCTTCCATGTCTTCATAGACAACATCTTCGCCCTCTTCGATTTCTTCCAGGTCATGTAAATTATCGAGTACCTGCTGGGGAGCGCCATTTCGCACTGCCCACTCAATTAGTTCTTCTCTGGTTGCAGGAAAAGGGGCATCGTCTAAAACGGCTGCTAATTCAACGGTCCAAATCATAAATATAATAAGTTATTTTTTATTGCTTATAAATTTCTCTAAATGCTAACAAATGTTTCACACATTAAATTCAACTCAATTTTTAACGGAAATGCAATTATTTTTTTCTATCTAACACTCAAAGATCTATAAAATTATTATTATCTTACCTGTGCTTAATCTATAAACTTAATTTAGCGAGGAATATTATATGGGAAGTTTCGGCGGAATGGAAATATTAATCGTATTAATGGTTATTTTGCTGTTTTTTGGCGCAAAACGCATTCCAGAACTGGCTCGCGGTATTGGTCAGGGTATGAATGAGTTTCGTAAAGCTTCGGATCAAATCAAGCAAGAGCTTGAACAAGGAGAAAAAGAAGGGCTTGGATCAGAAGCAACTAAAAATAAGAGTAAAGAAGAAGCCAAAGCACAAAAGAGCCAAGATTAATATAAAAATCGAATATATCGTTGAGTTTTTCAGATTATAGTCAGGTCCGAACTGCCTTAGAAAGTGGAGATACAACTGTAACCGAAATTGTACAACATTATCTGCAGAATATTGAAGAGCGGAATGATGAAGTTAATGCTCTTGTAAGCTATGATGAGCAGGAAGCCTTAGACAGGGCTCAGAAAATACAGTCAAAAATTGATGAGGGCACGGCCGGACGGTTAGCCGGTATGGTCATAGGCATTAAAGACTTGATCTGCGAAAAAGGAAAGCAGGCAACCTGTGCCTCAAATATTCTATCTGACTTTGAAAGTATTTATGATTCTACCGCTGTTAAACGCCTAAGGAATGAAGATGCTCTCCTGTTGGGAAGATTGAACATGGATGAATTTGCCATGGGATCTTCAACCGAAAATTCTATCTATGGCCCTACGCGAAATCCTGTGGATACATCAAAAGTATCAGGAGGTTCATCTGGTGGTAGTGCCGCTGCGGTTGCCGCTGATTTTTGTACAGCGGCTCTGGGTACTGATACCGGTGGGTCTATCAGGCAGCCTGCTTCTTATTGTGGTGTCGTAGGCCTGAAGCCTACTTATGGTAGAGTATCACGCCACGGACTTATTGCGTATGCGTCTTCTTTTGATTGTATCGGTCCGCTTACACATTCTGTAAAAGATGCGGCACTACTACTGGAAATTCTCGCTGGATTTGATGAAAACGATAATACAACTTCCAGCAGAACGGTCCCTGACTATCAGCAGTTTGCTGAAAATCCAGATGCGAATATCCGCATTGGAGTTCCTGAGGAATACTTTGGGGATGGATTGGATGAAGAAATAAAAGCTGGCATTCAGGAACAATTGAATGAGCTGGAGCAGGATGGAGCAGAGTTAGTTCCTATCCATTTGCCGCATATGAAATATGGTATCGCGACCTACTATATCCTGGCTACTGCAGAAGCTTCGAGCAATCTTGCGCGATATGACGGTATTCGATACGGTCATCGTGCAGATATAGAAGAAGTGGAACAAGAACTAAAGAAGGAAAAGGATGCTCTAAAAGAGCAGATAGAGCTTGCCGAAGGGGATAAGAAAGTGAAGCTGGGTGCAGAACTTGAGGACGTAGACAGCTCCCTGATCCGTCTTTATAAAAAGAGTCGTACCGAAGGTTTCGGTACAGAGGTTAAACGTCGCATTATGCTGGGTACATACGTATTAAGTGCAGGATATTACGATGCTTATTATGCTAAGGCACAAAAAGTGCGTCGTCTCATAAAGCAGGACTTTACGGACGCTTTTGAAAATGTGGATGTCATTGTTTCACCTACGGCACCAACTACCGCATTTGATGTGGGAGCTGATATTGATAACCCGGTACAGATGTACTTAAATGATATCTATACTATTTCCGCCAACTTGGCGGGTATTTGTAGTATCAATATTCCGGCGGGCACTCATTCCAATGGCTTGCCTTATGGAATGCAACTTATGGCCAATACTTTTGAAGAGGGAAAGCTATTTAATGCGGCCCGATTAGTTGAGCAGCTGGATTAGCTTGGAAAATAGCTGCAGATAATGCCTTAAAAGATGGTCAGGCTGTTATTTTATAAGAAGTTAAAAAGTAGGAAAGTAATAATATGTGGGGCAATGGCAGCCTAATCTTATTTTCCTTAAAAACTGAGCCATGTTTTTTAAGCTCAAAGGGTAGTTTGTTTATTCTAGTTTACCGTTAAATTAAATTTTAACATCAATTATGAAGAATAGGCTTTCAAATAAATGGGCGATTATTACCGGAGCTACCTCGGGTATAGGAGAAGCTACAGCCTATGCATTTGGGGAATCAGGATGCAACCTTATATTGACAGGGAGACGTCAACAGCGCCTGGATGAAATCGCCGATACGTTACGATCAGATTATAATATTGAGGTTGAAATAGCTGCATTTGATATTAGGGATGCAGATGCTTGCAGGAGTATGGTGGAAGGATTATCCAATCCAATTGATATTCTGGTTAATAACGCAGGCCTTGCTAAAGGGGTCGAAGGAGTCTATGATGCGGATCTTGAGGACTGGAATTTAATGATTGATACCAATATTAAGGGGCTTATGACCATGACGCGTCTTATTTCTCCCAAAATGAAGAAGCTAGACCGGGGACATATTATCAATATAGGATCTATTGCGAGCCACGAGAGTTATCCCGGGGGCTCTATCTATTGTGCAACAAAGCATGCTGTTAAAGCTTTTACAGAAGCTACAAAAAAAGATCTGCATGGTACCAAAGTGCGAGTAAGTATGGTTTCGCCCGGACTGGTGGACACCGAATTTAGTGTGGTTCGATATGATGGAGATAAAAGTCAGGCCGATCAGGTCTATGAAGACATGCAGCCTCTTGTTGCCGAAGATATTGCAGAAGTGATTCATTTTACGGCTAATCGTCCTCCTCACGTAAATATCATGGATACTATCGTTTTTCCTGTTGATCAGTCTTCCGCAACCATGGTGCATTATGATGACTAATAGAAGTCTGTTGATACCATTCTTACTAACAAGTCTCCTTCTTTTCGGATGCAATGATACCGAAAAAATTCGATTGAATTTTGAAGAGCAGGGGCGGACAGTTCCCAACTTTTCAGCAGACAGTGCTTATCATTTTATTGAGCAACAGGTGAGCTTTGGGCCTCGCAATCCCAACTCCGAAGGACACCGCAAAACTGCTCAATACCTTTTGGATAAGCTATCGTCATATGCTGGCGAAGAGCTGGTATTTGCCCAATCGTTTAGTGAAGAGGGATATGAGGGGGATACCCTTAACCTTAAGAATATTATAGCCTCTTTTAATCCGGCGGCTACTGATCGTATTTTTCTCTGCGCGCATTGGGATACCCGTCCCCGCGCGGATAAAGATCCTGAAAACCCCGATCAACCTATTTTAGGAGCGGATGATGGGGGGAGCGGAGTGGGCGTGCTTCTGGAGCTTGCCCGGATATTTAGTGAACACAGACCTCCAATAGGGGTTGATATTGTGTTATTTGACGGAGAAGATTATGGTAAGCAGGGAGAGACTGATCGTTATTTTTTGGGGTCACGCTACTGGTCTAATAATCCACCCGTCGAGGGATATTCACCACGGTTTGGTATTTTACTGGATATGGTTGGCGGTGAGGGAGCTGTATTCCCCAAGGAACAGTATTCTATGAATTATGCCCCTGCATTGGTAAATGAATTGTGGTCCATTGCCGAGGAAAAAGGATATGGAGAGCTATTTATCGATCAAAGGGGAAATGCCATTTCTGATGATCACGTGGTAGTGAATCGGATTTTGGGAATTCCTACGGTTGATATCATCCATCATCATCCGGATCGGGAGGGACTAGGATTTGCTCCTTACTGGCACACCCACAATGATGATATGGATATTATTGATCCCCAAACTCTGCAAGCTGTAGGAGATATCCTAACCGAGTTGATTTATAATCGCATTTAGGTAACTGATTGAAAATTTACAGTTGAAAAATTCTTCAACTGTCAACTTGTTACTTTCAACCTCAAACGTTCTATGAAATATATCAAACTCGTAATTAGCTTAGCTGATGAATACCAGGAGACGCTGATTGCCGAGCTTTTTGATATGGGTTTTGATGGATTTGAACAGCTGGAAGACCAAATTATAACCTATACTGCCAAAGAGAACTTTAGTGTAGGGGATCGCGAACGTATGGATCAGCTTTTAGCCGGCTTCCCGGGGAAGGGATTCATAGAATCGGAAGAGATTGTAGCCGATCAAAACTGGAATGAGCAGTGGGAGGAAACGATTAGCGCACAGACCATCGGACGCTTTTATGTAAAACCTACCTGGGATAACAGTACTGTTCCACCGGATAAAATATTGCTTGAAATAGATCCCAAGATGTCCTTCGGTACGGGATACCACGAAACTACGCGTTTAATGTTACGGCTTCTACCGGATGTGTTAGAGAAGGGAGATCACGTTATCGACGCCGGTACCGGCACGGGAATACTGTCTATAGCGGCAATTAAGCTGGGCGCCGAATCGGCCTTTGCTTTTGATATTGATGAATGGAGTATTAACAATACCTTGGAAAATATTATACTCAACGGGGTAGGGAAGAAAATGATCGTTAGAGAAGGATCCTCGGAAGTTATTCCTGAAGGGGACCAAGCGGATGTCATACTGGCCAATATCCAAAAGAATATTATTATGGATCTCTTGCCGGACTTTATTGATTCTTTAAAAGAAGATGGAGATATCCTTCTTTCCGGATTGTTGGAAGAGGATAAGGAAGAAGTCGTTAAAAAGCTGCAGTCTCGAAAATTGGAAATAGTGGATACCCGACAGGAAAACGAATGGATTGCCATTCATGCTCGTCGTTAATACATACTGACGAACACTTTGTTGTAGTAATTCAGTGTTGAGAGGCTTTACAAAGCTTAGTGTTTATTTAAATAAAGAAAGCCCCGCTATAAAACGGGGCTTTGAACATTACTGATCTAATATTAATTATTAGATGTTAAAGCGAAGTCCTGCAGAGAGGGCCAGCTGATCAGCATTGCCGAGCACATATTTGAGCTCTGTATAGACATTGGCAAAGTCAACATCAAACTCAGCACCGCCTCCAAGGTTCAAACCTACCTCAGAGCTAGACCCTGAAGCTGATCCAAACTCACCAAAATCAACACTAAAAGACATGGTAGCATAGTTAAGACCACCCAATCCATATACTTTCATACCTTCTTCAGCAAGGAAATCATAGTGAACATTGGCGTTTAATTCCCACCAGTCAAAATTTTCCGGGAAATAAATAGCAAAATCAGCAGCTCCACTTATTTCTGGAGTGAAGGCATATTTACCACCAGCCTGTATCCCTATAGCTTCTACTTCAGTACCATAAATTAATCCACCGCCGACTAGAATGTCAGAAGATTCCTGAGCATAACTATTTGAATTAAAGGTGAACATCAAACCGAAAAGAACGCAGCTTGTAAGTATTAGTTTTTTCATTTTTTATTGTTGGTTAGTTTATGTTTGTTTTGAGTTAGCGTCTGATGACGTTTTTTAAAGATCCTTAGGTTTAAACTGTAAGTAAGTACTATTAGAAGCCCAATCCTTACAGATTTTTTTCTGTTACATTATGTATACGTAAGCGCTGAGATAATTAGCTCATTTTTTTCTATGTTTTAGAATGGGAATAAAGCGGCACTTTCACTAAGTTTAGGCCCTAAAGTAAAATTATATTTGTCAGTTTAAGGAATGTCGGATTCTACGAGTCGTAATACGTCAACATCAGATGCACCTCGGGAGAACGCTTCGGAGAGCAGTTTGGAGGACGATGTCTTAGTACAGGAAGCCAGAGAAGGGGACGAACATTCTTATAAAAGGCTGGTTAATAAATATGAGCGTGCCCTATATTATCATATCCTAAAGATGGTGAAGAATAAGGAACAAGTAGAAGATCTGGTACAGGAAGCCTTTGTAAAAGCCTTCGATAACTTAGAGAGTTATAACACTAATTATGCTTTTTCTACCTGGCTTTATCGCATAGCAACTAATCACACAATTGATTACCTGCGAAAGAAAAAGCTTCAGACTCTTTCCATTGACAAGCCGCGCAAAACAAAAAGCGGTGAGATGGAGATGCAGCTGGAAGATCATTCAGCCCAGACCGATCGCAGTATTATCCGAAAACAGCGGCAGAATATAGTACAGGATGCAATTGATGAGTTGCCGGCAAAATATCGAAAGGTGATCCAGTTACGGCATATGGAAGAAAAAAGTTACCAGGAGATATCGGAAGAATTGGGTAAGCCTTTAGGCACAGTAAAGGCCCATATATTCAGAGCCCGAGAGATGCTCTACAAGTCACTTAAGGATAAGCGAGGACAATTCTAAGATCGGACTCCTATTTTAGTTTACTGTGTAAGAAAAGACCTTACTGAGTTATAAGTTTATAGGTATCATTTAACAGTTACGGCATTCGTTTGACGGCTATTCTCGGCCACGGCCTCAACGGTATCTTTAAATTTATTGAATTTAGCCCGGCGTATGGGCGTCCCTTCAAAAAGCTCATTGTACTGCTCGATGTCCAGCTCTTCCCAAAAACCAATATCTTTATCCAATAACTTTTTCCGGGGATTCAGGTCTTCCATGCTTCCATATTGCGCGTCCCTGTTCCACGGACATACATCCTGACAGATATCACAACCGAAAAGCCATTCGCCAACATCGGAACGCTGCTCTTCGGGAATTTCATCCTTGAGTTCAATATTCAGGTAGGAGATACACTTGGTCGCATCCACACGATAGGGTTCATAAATGGCATTCGTGGGACAAGCATCGATGCACCGGGTGCAACTGCCGCAGTGGTCCGTTACCGGCTGGTCGTAATTGAATTCAACGTCGATGATCATCTCACCAATAAAGAAA
Organism: Fodinibius salicampi; assembly: GCF_039545095.1. NCBI lineage: Bacteria > Pseudomonadati > Balneolota > Balneolia > Balneolales > Balneolaceae > Fodinibius > Fodinibius salicampi. The sequence goes on from NZ_BAABRS010000001.1 coordinate 673,033, forward strand.
AAAGAACCCATATTCTTATTGAGAAGCAGGGAGTTTTTGCCCCTCCATCCGAGTCCGGCACGAATAGCCCAATCCCGGTCTAAAACTGGAGCCGAGTCGACAAATACGCGTCCACTCACCTCGGCTCCTACAATCTCTTCTGTTTTTTTAAACAGCTTTCTGAGCTTCTTTTTATAGATTTTATGATAATCGCGCCCCTGGGCATATTTCGCAATTTTTGGGGCGTTTTTTTGCTGTTGTCGCTCGTGATCGGGGTGAAAGTAACTCCCGATCACGGAAACAACTGACTTAGCCCCTGGAACTAGTTTGGTGGGATCCACCCGCTTATCGAGATGGTTTTCCATCCATTGCATACTGCCGTGCCGTCCCTGGTTAAGCCACTCGCGGAGCCGCCGTTCTTCGGTCTCCAGTCGGCCTGCCTTGGCAAACCCACAGGCATTAAATCCGAGCCGAAGTGCCACCTCTCGTACTTTCCGGGTATGTTTGTATCGACTCATGGATGGTAACCAATGGATTATTAATTATTTTGTTACAGACCCTTCAGAACACTTTCGTAACAGCGATGGAGAATGGAAACTGATACTCCCTTGTAAAGTAACGTTTAAAACAGCGATTGGAAAATTACTACTGTATCTGGTTAAAGCTCTTTGGCATTGACTTCCGATATCCTTCCATTTTTGAGCTTTAGGGTCCGATAGGGATATTGTTTCACCGTATCATAATCGTGAGTAACCATAAGCACGGCCATTCCCCGGTTATTAATGCGTTCCAGAAGCTCCATGATGGAGGCAGAAGCCTCCGGATCAAGGTTGCCGGTAGGCTCATCGGCAAGCAGGATGCGAGGCTCATTAGCCAGGGAGCGGGCAATAACCACGCGCTGCTTTTCACCGCCGGATAGATCATTGGGCATATTTTTTCGCTTGTGACTGAGTCCCACCATCCCCAATACCTCGAGCACTCGCTGTTTTATATAGCTATTTTTAGCGCCTGTGACCTGCATGGAAAAGGCAACATTTTCATAGACCGTTCGGTCGGGCAGCAGCTGGAAATCCTGAAAGACAATACCCAGTCGGCGGCGCAGGTAGGGGACTTCCTTTTTGGACATGGTGGTAACATTATAGTCAGCTACTTGTACATGACCGGTATCGGGGACTAAATCCCGATAGATAAGGCGGAGAAAGGAACTTTTTCCTGCACCGGTCTGACCAATAAGGTAGGCAAATTCCCCATTACCAAGGGTGAAATTTACCTTTTCGAGTACTGTTTGCCGGTCGTAGGTAACCGTGACGTTATTAAAATCTATGACTGAATGCTTGGACATTGTAAAACCATTGTTATTCTTAAACTTTCATCATGTGCCTCGTCAAATTCAAAGCCGTCATATTGGGCTTTGATTTCATAATCCGTTTGAGCGATAATATCATGCATTTGACGTAAAGTATAAATCTTTTGGCGATGAGTTTCCCGAAATTCTTTTAGGATCGTTTTGCCGTCTTCTGCCAGTTGCTGAATCTGAAACTCATTGACATGAATCTGTTCTTCCTTATTATAGCGACTGCTTCTGTAGAAACGAAAATTATTATTAGTTATTCCCTGTTCGTTATGCAGGTAGCTGATTGCTTCTTCAGAATTAATAGGAGTGGTAAAGTCAAATATCAGAAGGCTTTGGGGGGTAAGCAGTTTTTTGCATTCAGAAAGAAAGCGAAGAACCTCATCAGTAGTATGTAGATAGTTAATACTGTCAAAAACAGCGAAAACCACATCAAATTTTTCCGACATTGTGATGTCAAGAAAATCCATCACTGAAAACGTAGCATTGCACATGCGCAGTTTATTTTTAAGCCGGGCTTTCTCAATCATCTGGGAAGACATATCTGTGCCCCAGATTTCGTAACATTCCAGTTCATCAAGGGAAAGGGCAAGCGACCCTGTTCCGCAGGCCAATTCCATGATTTTTTTCGGATCAGGATGATGCTGAAGCATAAGCGCATCGATATAATCTGCCCAGAGATCGTAATCAACCTCTGACATCACCTCGTCGTAAATTTCAGCCAGTTTGGTATAAACCCCTTTTTCTATAGCAGCCATAATTACTGTGCTTTCTGTTTGCGATTCGCTGAAAGCTGGCGGGCCAATGAAAATGCCTGTTCAAATGAAGAGGGATTTGCTTTTCCCTTTCCTGCAATGTCAAAAGCGGTACCATGATCAGGGGAGGTGCGCACAATGGGAAGTCCCGCTGTAAAGTTAACGCCGGCGCCGAAGGAGAGGGCTTTAAAAGGAACCAGCCCCTGATCGTGATACATCGCCAAAATACCATCGCACTCCTCATACTTTTTATTTCCAAAAAAACCGTCGGCGGCATAAGGTCCCGAAACATTGATAGAAAGTTCCTGTGCCTTTTGTATGGCTGGGGAAATGATATCCTGTTCTTCTTTACCAATAATGCCTCCATCTCCGGCATGTGGATTAAGTCCGAATACGGCTATACGTGGCCGGGCTATATTAAAATCCCGTTGCAAGCTGCTATTCATAATGCGTAAATATCGGGTGATGGAATCTTCAGTGATATTCTGCGGAACATCGGCAATGGGAATATGCACACTAGCCAGCCCCACTCGTAGGTTATCATTGACCAGCATCATCATAAAGTCATCAGTATGGGTATGCTCAGCCAGAAATTCCGTATGTCCGGGAATATGATATCCAGCGAGGTTCACAGCCTCTTTGGAAATAGGGGCGGTCACAAGAGCATCGGCCAGACCAGTGTTACAAAGTTCAATGCCTTTTTCAACGGCCTGCATGGCACACTTGCCCGCTTTTTGGCTCAGTTTTCCCGGTTCAATATTGATATCATCATAACACTCCAACACGTTAACCTTTCCGGGTTGTATTTCATCAATAGTTCGAACATTTTGGCGGGGCAGGGGGATGTCCAAGAGCTCACTATAAAAGTCAATCACTCTTTGGGAGGACAAAATGATAACCGTATCATTTTGTGACTTTCGCTTGTTTAAGCACTTCAAAATCACTTCGGGACCAATTCCGTTATAGTCGCCGCTGCTAATAGCAATGCGATGGCTCATAGATATGGGTACGATAAATTAAAAATCAAAATTAGTTGGTTTTTAATCGGAAATCTCCAAATCCCGAGGTAGCCTCAAACACAAAGTTTCGGTTTGGATAGGTCCATATCTCAACGGTAGCACCCTTGGTCGGGTATTTACGCTGGATATTGTCCGGGGGACCATATTTTATATATATTTCTCCCTGGTCGCTATTATACCCGATAGTATTTTCGGTAGTAAAATTTTCATAGGCATAATCAACCCGCCGATAATATTCGGCCATTAGCTCATTATATTCGGTTTTTGGCGTAGGATCTTTTTCTCCCCAGAAGTCCCGGAATTTGCGCTCTCGCTCTCTTTGTGAGCCGCTTGAAAGACGGTCAATAGTTTCTTTATCCGTGATATACTGAAGCATATCGATGGCTACGTCAAGGCTCAAAAGGCTGCGTGGCATGTCTATCCAGAGAGAACGGAAGGAGGATTGTACCGCTCTCTTATCGCTATTCTTTTCTTTAACCTGCAGGTTAAAGGTGGTATTGGGGAAGGTACTATTGGGAATGTTGACCAGGGCGTACGCAAAACCATTGGAATCTTCCTGAAGATGGAGCGTATTTGTACCCTGACCGGATTTTAGGACGGGACGAATATTCCGGTAAATATTATCTTCGGAAATTGTTTTAGAAAAGAGCTGTTGAATATTAGTAGTATCATTCTTTGACCTTTCTGTCTCAAAAATAGTCATTGTATAGTCGACATCCTGCTTGTAATCAGGAATATAAACGAGTGCGTGAAAATCTTTGCCGTACTGCACATTTTGTCCCATGCCCAACAGGTTAAAAGTGATATTGCCCCCTTGGTTAGAAACCTCCTTACCAAAATAGACCGCTCCCTGCTTCATATCCCGGTAAGACTGAATACGTGAGGTTCTGACACGGGAAAATTGGGTCTCTTTGCTATCTCCTCTGTTCATTTGCAGAATATAGCTATAGATGCCGGGCGAGAGTGATACATTCATGCTTCCGCTAATAAAGTTCCGTTCCGACTGTGTTTCCTCGTAAGTGGAAGTATAGGCCGTATCTCTCCAAAATGATCTTTCTATAGATTCCAGCCGCTCTACAGAGATATCCTGATCGTTTCTTTTGAGCTGCTCTTCAGTAGCATTAAAAACCTCCATATTCATGCTCACAGGGCTATAAAAAGAGTGATCTTCAGCCGTTTGTCCCGACTTTGGAAGCTTTTTAAACGGTAAATATTGGTAGGAGATACTGAAAACCGCAGCAAATTTAACCGATTGATCCGTTTCACCGGGTAGTACCATAAAGTCAGTATAAACAGGAGAACGCTGTTGTTGAATTCTGAGGTCGCGATAATTAAGGTTTCGTTGTGCTATAACTTCAGAAACGAGGCTAAAGCACAGAAATCCACAAAGCAACAACGAGAATAAACGGGTAGATACTTTCATAGAAAATCAGCTTTTTAATAAGTACTGTCAATAGTAAGATACTTACTATTAGATTAATATAGGGGATCCCTTTTGGGATTGCTAAAAATCGTTATTTTGAAAACGAAAATAATCGGCCAACTAGTATAAAAAATAAGATTCTATGAGTAATAACGATTCCACACCATCCACAGAGCAGGATTTACATTCACTCATTCAGGAAATTAATAAAACAGAGGCTGAAATAAAGAAAGGAGGAGGAGAAAAACGTATTAAAAAGCAGCATGACAAAGGGAAGCTGACGGCCCGGGAGCGCATTGACAGGCTTGTTGACGAGGAGAGTTCTTTCCGGGAACTAGGCTTGTGGGCCGGCCACCAGATGTATGAGGAAGAGGGGGGATGTCCCGCCGGTGGTGTTGTGGTGGGCATCGGATCCGTATCCGGCAGGGATTGCGTGCTGGTGGCTAATGATGCCACGGTTAAGGCAGGTGCCTGGTTCCCAATCACCGCCAAAAAAAACCTCCGGGCCCAGGAGATTGCTCTCGAGAACCATTTGCCTATTATCTACTTGGTCGACTCGGCCGGTGTATATCTGCCTATGCAGGATGAAATATTTCCGGATAAAGAGCATTTTGGCAGAATTTTTAGAAATAATGCGAAGATAAGTGCCGAAGGTATTCCCCAGATTGCGGCCATTATGGGCAGTTGTGTAGCCGGAGGGGCCTACTTGCCTATTATGAGCGACGAGGCTTTAATTGTGGACGGTACCGGGAGTGTATTTTTGGCCGGAAGCTATCTGGTTAAAGCCGCTATTGGGGAGGAGGTTGATAACGAGACGCTGGGAGGAGCCACCACCCATACGGAAATCAGCGGGGTCACTGATTATAAGATGAAAGACGACGAGGAATGCCTGAGTACTGTGCGGGATCTGGTGGATAAACTGGGACCTTTTGATACCGCTGGATTTAATCGCAAAGAGTCGGTAGGACCCTCTCGTGATGTAACGGAAATTCTGGATGCCTTTCCCGACGATCGTTCCAAACCGTACGATATGCATAATGTGCTGGAATGCATTGTGGATGAGGACTCCTTCACCGAGTATAAGAAAGGATACGGCCAAACACTGATTACCGGCTTTGCTCGAGTAGACGGGTGGAGTGTAGGCATTGTGGCCAACCAGCGAAAGGTCACCCGCACCCAAAAAGGGGAAATGCAGGTGGGGGGAGTCATTTATTCAGACTCAGCCGACAAGGCTGCTCGATTTATCATGAACTGTAATCAAAAGAAAATTCCGATTGTATTTCTGCAGGATGTCACCGGATTTATGATTGGCAAGCGAAGTGAACACGGGGGCATCATCAAAGATGGGGCCAAGATGGTGAATGCCGTATCCAACAGTACGGTCCCCAAAATCACCATTGTAGTGGGTAATAGTTACGGAGCCGGCAACTATGCCATGTGCGGACGTGCATATGATCCTCGTTTCATTTATGCCTGGCCCTCGGCCCGAATAGCCGTTATGGGCGGTACGCAGGCCGCCAAGGTGTTGACCCAAATACGGGTTTCTTCCCTTGAAAAGCAGGGCAAGGAAATCACTGAAGAGGAAGAGCTGGAAATTATGAAAGAGATCAGCGAGAGTTATGAGGAACAAACAGACGTACGCTACGCCGCTGCCCGGCTCTGGGTGGATGGCATCATCAATCCAATAAAAACGCGACAGCGCATATCAGAGTCTATTCGGTATGCCAACCATAATCCCGATATCGAAGATTTTAAAACCGGGGTTATGCAAGTTTAAGCACAGTTAACTGTTATTCTGTTCACTGATCACTGTATCTCCTTTACATATTTTATCTTTTGTGGTCTTTAAAATTATTATCAAAATTCTCTTATTGATCAATTGGAAAATAGATATTCATTCAGCCAAAAGTAACTCTACAACCAATAAAATACCGCTATGAAATTAGTACGTACCTTTTGTATGTGTATTGTCCTTTTGACGGCAATCAGCTTACAGGGATGGTCACAGTCGGCTCCGGCCGAGGCTTTTGATAATGTGATTATCCACACGGCAGACGGACAGGTTATTAAAAATGGCACTATTGTCTGGCGCGATGGATTGATTCGTGCGGTCGGAGAGGACGTAGCTATCCCTTTTGATGCTTATGTGCACGACGGAGGGGACAGCCTGCATGTGTATCCCGGATTTATTGACGGACTTGCATTCTGGGGAAGTCCCGATGATAACGGAAACCGGGGTCGGCCGGAAGAGCCGGGCAATCCGTCCTATGAACGGGCCGGAATCCAGCCTCATCTTCACCCGGGTAACGAAATGAAGGCGAATGATAAGGCCCTAAAGGAAGCAACCAAACACGGTTTTACTACAGCAGCATTGGGATTAAAAGGTCAGATGCTGCCGGGCCAAGTTGACCTTTTCTTCATCAATGGAGAACAAACCGAAGACCAGCTGCTGGAAGAGGGAATCGGAATATTGGCCCAGTTTGAGGAAGCGAATGGCACTGCTTACCCATCTACCACTATGGCACTGATGGTTCAGTTCCGTCAGCTTTTTTATGATGCCCAAGCCCAGAAGGAACAGCAGGAGTATTACGCCTCGGTTTCGTCTGATTATCCCCCTCCCAGAAAAGAAAAAGTGCTGGAGGCGCTTTACCCGGTGATGCAAAAGGAACAGCCCTTCTATTTTGTGGCGGACGGCAAAGAGAATATTGAACGGTTGTTTTGGCTGCAGGATGAATTGGACTTCAAGGCAGTTTTGGTTTCCGGGAAAGAAGCCTATAAAAAGGCTGCTGAGTTGAATGAGCGCAATATCCCTGTACTTGCCACGGTTGACCTTCCCGATAAACCCGAGTGGCTGAAAGAGGATTACGAAGAAACAGAGGAGATAACCGAAGAGAGGGAAGCCTTCCGGGAAAAACAAGAAGCGGCTTACCGGGAACAGGTGCAAAATATAAAGACGTTGCAGAAAGCTGGGGTCCGTGTTGGATATGCCTCAAACGGACTAAAGTTGAAAGACATTCAAAAGAACCTGACCATTCTGAAAGAGGACGGAGGTCTGAACAATAGTCAAATTCTTAAACTCATTACGCAGTCAACTGCTGATATCCTCGATTACGGTCAGCGACTGGGAGACCTTAAAGAGGGACGGGTCGCCAGTTTTACGGTCTTTGATAAGCCTTTCCTGGAAGAGGAAGCAAAAAGCGTCTATTCCATTATTAATGGGAAGCTTACCGAGGTTGAATAGAAATTTTCTAAACAGTTTTGATCTAGAATTATGAAGAAGTTTATACTACTTAGCTGTATTGTGTTGTTAGTATTGGGGCACAATGGTTATGCCCAGGAAAAAGGATCGGTTCTTATTACGAATGGAACGGTAATCACGATTACCGATGGAACCAAAGAAAATACGGACGTTCTTATTGAGGAGGGTATCATTACTGAAATCAGGGAGGGAATAGAAGCGCCGGATGGTGTAGAGACTATTGATGCCTCCGGAAAGTATGTGATGCCCGGGATTGTTGACGCCCATTCACACATCGCAGCCGAGGATGTGAATGAGTGGACACACCCGGTTACGGCCGAAGTATCCATGGAGGAATCTATTGATCCCAATGACATAAACATGTATTGGGCACTAGCCGGCGGCGTAACCAGTATTCACCTGATGCACGGATCAGCCAATGTAATCGGGGGACAAAATGAGACTCTGAAACTCCGGTATGGGGCGGATATGGATGCCCTAAGGTTTGACGGAGCCCCGCGGACCATCAAGTTTGCACTTGGAGAAAACCCGACACGGGTCCACGGACAGAATTTTAATGTTCAGCCGCGTACGCGTATGGGAGTTGAGCAGGTGATTCGCGATCATTTTGAGGAAGCATTGGATTATAAGCGTAACCGACAGCAATACCTTGAGGCCAAGGAGGCCTATGAAAGCGGTAACAGGGATAATCCACCGGTGCCGGTAGCCCGTAATGCTCGAATGGAGGTGCTCGTCGATATCCTGGAAGGAGAGATATGGGTGCATTGTCATTCGTACCGGGCGGATGAAATTATGATGCTGATGCGCGTTTTCGATGATTACGGTATCGAAAATTATACTTTCCAGCATGCAAATGAGGCTTATAAAATAGCACCCGAGCTTCGGAAGAATAATGCCTATACCTCGGTATTTTCCGATTGGTGGGCTTATAAGTTCGAGGTGTACTACTCAACGGCGTATAACGCTTCCATTCTTAATGAAAATGGAGTTAAAAACAGCATCAACTCCGACAGTGGTGAGCTTATTCGTCACCTTAATCACGAGGCGGCCAAGACGGTACACTACGGCGAAACCTCCAAAGAGGACGCCCTGAAGATGATTACCATCAATCCCGCTGAACAGCTTGGTATAGATGATAAGGTGGGCAGCATTGAAGAGGGCAAGCACGGAGATGTAGCTATCTGGAGCGGCCATCCGCTGAGTATCTACAGTATCGCTGAAAAAACTTTTGTGGACGGGAAGAAGTACTTTGACCGCGAAGAAGATCCCGATGATATGCGGGTGAAGATAGATCCGGAAACCGACTATGACGAGGCTTCACGCCGCTGGTATGAGGAAAGCGGTCGGCATGGAGACAGTTGCCTGCGAGGCGCTGAGATCCGCTTTAATGAAAACGGAATGGAGCTTTAGAAGCAGATAGATATGCGAATCCAAATTACGAGATATACAGAAATAATGATGAAGTATTATAAGCGAATTTATACGGGCTGTGTGTTGCTGCTTTTGATTGCAGCAGGCGCACAGGCACAAATTACTGAGAAAGCGGAATTCGGTAAGTTTGCCATTACCAATGCTACCATCCATACGGTTTCTGATGGTGTTATTGAAAATGGCGTTGTTCTCATTAACGGTGAAAAGATCGAATTTGTAGGTAAGAATGCGAAGATAACTACCGAATATCAGCGTATTAATGCAGAAGGAAAACATCTGTATCCGGGCTTTATGGATTCTGGTACCCAACTCGGACTCCAGGAAATCGGGGCCGTGGAGGTGACTAACGATCAGGCTGAGCTGGGGGCTTATAATCCGCATGTGCGTGCTTTTACGGCTATCAATCCCAGCAGCGCAAGTATTCCGGTAACGCGCGTGAATGGGGTCACGCACGTCATTTCTCTGCCTGTATCGGGACGGCTGTCCGGGAAGGCTACGCTTATTGATCTTTATGGCTATTCGCCTGATTCCATGGCGGTAAGTCCCAATGCCGGGCTGCACCTGAATTGGCCTTCGGCTCAGAAAGGTGGTTCGTGGGACGATCGCAGTGATGAGAAGGTTCAAGAGGAGTATGAAGAGGATCTGAAAGAACTGAATGAGTTTTGGGAGAAGGCGGTTTTTTATGACAAGATGGTATCCGCTTACGAAGAAGACCCTTCTAACAAAGAACAGCCGGATGCGGATAAAAAAATGGAGGCGATGCGGGAGGTGCTTAGCGGGGACGTTCCGGTCGTCATATCCGTAGATCGAAAACAGGATATCCTGAATGCCATTGAATGGACACAGAAGCATCCGGATGTTCGTTTCATATTAGCCGGCGTCAAGGAAGGGTGGCGCGTAGCGGATGAAATTGCTGAGTCCGGATTGCCGGCACTGGTTGCCACGCTGTATACCCCGGAACGCGATTACGATAACTATCAGCGTCCGTACCAAAATCCGGGGATGCTGCACGAAGCGGGAGTGAAGGTGGCCATTGCCACCGGAGAAGTGGAGAATGTACGAAATGCCCCGTACCATGCCGGGTACGCGGCTACCTATGGACTTGGAAAGGAGGAAGCGCTGAAGGCTATTACGCTAAATGCAGCTGAAATTTTTGGAGTGGAGGATAAGCTGGGCAGTATTGAGGCCGGAAAGCAGGCTAATCTTTTTCTGTCGGATGGAGATCCCTTTGAGCCGATGAGTCAGATTGAGCAGGTGTTTATTCGCGGATATAAGATACCGATGGTGAGTCGCCACACCCAGCTCAATGACGAATACCTTGACCGCGGAGCAGAGTCAACCAATTAATGATATTAAGGATCTGCAATAATAAAGGCGTGAGGATATTCCCACGCCTTTATTAGAATACTTACTTGGTGGGATATGAAAGTTATCCCGTTGATTTTACAGAGACATCCAGATCCTTTAGCCGTCCATTCTCGAGATTATAGATCCAGCCGTGAACCGTTAAATTATCTCGCTGCTCCCAGGCGTCGGTAACAATATTCGTCTCTGCTATATTTTTTACTTGCTCCTGCACGTTTAGCTCACAGAGGAGATCATGCTTTTCGTCAAATGACAGGACCTGCAGCTGATCGCTGTGCAAGCGGGCCACATCCCGGATATATTCGAGCCAGTTATCAATAAGGCCCAGTTTCTGATCCTCAAGGGCTGCCTTAACGCCGCCGCATCCGTAGTGACCACATACTACAATATGCTCAACCTCAAGCGCTTCAACGGCATATTGGAGTACAGAAAGCAGGTTCAGATCAGAATGAACCACCATATTTGCAATATTGCGGTGGACAAACATTTCGCCCGGCGGCAGGTCCATGATTTGGTTGGCCGGTACACGACTGTCTGAACAGCCAATCCAAAGCAAGTTCGGCTGTTGTCCTTTTGAGAGGCGTTCAAAAAGCTCTGGATTCTTTTCCTTTTGCGTTTTCGCCCATTCTTTATTTTGATCTAAAAGAGATTGTAGGGTATCCACGAATATATGTGATTTGTTTGTGGTTTATTTATGCGTTCAATAACCGACCTGAACGGTTATTGGCAGTTAACTAAAATAAGTTACTGCATAATAAAAATGATCTCTAATCAAGAGGCAAATAAAAAACAGGAGGGAGGTATGTAGAAATAATATTATTCATCTGGAGATAGAGATACCGTATCGGTACCGGCCAGTTTCTCTACGTGGCAGGGGCCACTGCGAAAAGCGTATTCTTCGCTAAAATGAAGACTTTCTTTTGTGCCTTTAACCAAAACAATTTCTTTGGTTTCACTTAACTCTCCAAAGAAACCATCATGCATAATGGTATAGGTTCCGGTATTAAATTCATAGCAGTTATTATTTTCACAAATATCATATTCATTACCGGTCTGCTTATTCGTCACCTCAATTTCAACAGAATCCGCGGGTTCTTCATTGGGCCCAAGAACGGTTATCGTATGTATGACAAACTCATCCGTACAGGCATAGGGTGCTTCGCTGTTTGAGCAGTATTGGAACAGCAAGAGCGTCAGGATGAGAAAAGTTATCCATAGAATATCTCTCATAAGCGGTTATCAGTTAAGGATTAAGGTCTCCGACTGGTACTATCTTAGATGTAGATATACACATCAAAGCTAGGTAATAACTACTGAATAGTTGATTAATTTTTAAGTAGAAAGCCGTTAGGGGGCATAACACGTGGGGTTAAGGGTCGTAACACGTCGTGTTAAGAGGATAAAAACGGCCTGAGGTTTGGCGAGCCGCTATCGGTGGATTTAAATTTCTCTTTTTGTGGGGGGGGGATTTTGAGTTTAAAGTATCAATATCTTTTCAGTTATCAATGTTTTCCCAAACCATTGCTACTTTTCCTTTGGTACGCATGTTTTCAATATAGCTGATGACTTTAGGTATTTCTTTATATAAGAATAAGTTTTATCAATATTAACGTTAATTTTACCCTCCTTGATCAACGTTGACAATGTCTCTAAATCAGTGGTGTTCACTTCAGCGGTAAACTGAGCCAAAGGGTACTAGCTGAAAACATTAACCAGAATGTGGTTACTCTTCAAATTAGGTTTTTCAACATCTTCTAATTGAAGATTTTTTTGTCCTCCATATTTAGATTTTGTAATAGCTTTCATTTTATTTTTTTCCTAGTTGAAGAATTGGATTTTTGGGGAAATGCAATGTAAGTCCTAAACGCATAATCGGCAGACGCCGGAGTTTTTAATTATTTGTAAAAGAAAGGTTAGCTAAAAAATGGGGAGCGGGCAAGGCTTGTCCGTTTGAAAAGCGTGTTATACCAAAATTTATAGCAATAGTTGATAAATTGCCGTTAATTCAAGATCGTATCTAGAGACGTTACTTGAAATAAAAGTGCTGTAATCATAATTAATCTATGGAGATGAGAAGACTTTTCCCGTTCGTCATATTCTTTTTTTTAGCAAGCTGTACATCCAATTCAGTTCCAGATGAAGTTATTCATCCGGTACCCGATAAATTGCCTCCTGATGAAAACATTAGTTTCACAATTGATATAGAAGCAGCACAAGAAAGTCGGGAAATCCCCGATTTTTCCGGGAATATTCACTCATCAATTGATCAAGATGCTTCTGGCTCAGAACTATATGAGCTGGAGGATGTAACCATTGACGGAAATGGGTACGTCTATACCAGAACTCTTGAATCAAACTCGATTGAGGTCTATGATTTTGACGGGAATTATCATTACACAATTGGCAGAGAGGGCAGAGGCCCGGGTGAGTTCACTAACCTGCGGGCAATGGATTTTGATCCCTCATATGAGAACCTGTATGTGCTCGAAATGAATGAAATTGAGATCTTTTCAAGGTCTGAATATGGGCAATTTGAACCAACAAATACCATTTATCATGGCTTAAATCTTCCGGCTGATATATGTGTATTGAGGGATAACATATATGTGAGCGGTATGAGTTTATCAACGCTGGATGCGCCGAGTGCCCCGAACGACCCTCTGTCTATTTTTCAATTCAAAGACGCTTCAATACATTCATTCAATGTGGATAGCGGTGAACATACAGACTCGTTTGGTCAAACTTACAATTCCTACTCAGGTAACCCAATTGCAGATGCAAACTTATCAAGAACGTTTCTGTCATGTAATGAAACTACCAACACAATTGTTGGCTTGTTCGCTAATTATGGATATTTCTTTGGTTATGATTTGCAGGGTGAATCAAAATGGATATCCAAAGTCAATAACTTCAAAAGTCTTAAGATAAGAGAAACCGGCATACATTCACCTACCCCAGGTTATGGAGGAGTGCCTAATTCAACAGCCGATTTCTTTACTCCATTTAGAGAGACTGATTTACAGATGGAACTGATCCAGATAATACGTGATGATGCTGAAGTATCTACGTTGTATCTGGATTCAGAAACTGGCGAATTAATTTTTGGAGGCTCTTCTTCAATTATACCCGTTTCAAAAACTCAAAATGTTGGCGCTACGATCACATTGCACGACGATGAGTATCATTCTATGTCAATTCAAACAATAGAATTTGAGTAAATACTACCAATCGAATGAATTAATGAAGATCCGATCTGAATTTTGAGTATAACGATCTGGCGCATAAGGGGCAGGCGCCGGAATGTCGAATTAGTTTAAATCGAAAGATTAACTAATAAATGGAAGTGAAGCAAGGTGATGACGAGCCCCCAGTCGTTCAACCCGTACGTCTAAAGGGGAGATAGTAAATTAAGCCATGTGTGGGACTTGGGAATTGGCCGGTTAACGATCTGGGATGGTAGCTCCACGTGCTACAGTCTTTGTTGATATAAAATCACAGGCCGATCGTAGTAACTTCATTCTATTCTTTCGATAAAGCTAGCCCCAATTGTATCCCGACGGGAGTTGATAAATAATTGTGAACGTACAGCTTGTCGTGCAACTGAATCAGAAGTTCGTTTTTTATTCTTATCAAATAGTTCCCCTGGATGGGATCTCAAATGCAGACTATACTTAAATTCATTTTCTGAAAATACAAAGTCAACATTGAGAGTGCTATCAACCTCAATTCTATTCGATTGTATTACCATAGCATAACGTTGATTCATTGCAGTATATGTTGTCCAGGCATTTATGATATAAGTGCTTGTGTCAATTCCAGTAATCCTGTAATATCCTGTAGAATCTGATATCACCCTGAGTGAATCTCCAAGTGATAACCCATACTTATCGTTTAGAAAAATGGTGGCATTACTTATCGGTTTAGCAGTTTCCAACGAAACCACATATCCGTAAATATTATTTTGGGCTTTGCCAGAATGAGTAACGAAAAGTAAAACGGTCCCAAGCAGCAATAATTTCTTCATTTTAAGTGAATACTGAATTCATAATGGATAATCTACAAGACACAAAGGATAACAGGTCATTACCATATAACAAAGATTATTGGACGGTTCGCGTCCGTATGCCATAGGCTTCCTGCGGATTGCGGACCAACAGCTGATTGATTTCATCATCCGTAAATCCATTTTCCCGAAGGGCAGGGAGGAGGTACTCAATGATATCGGTGTACTCACGGAAATCTCCGCCGTTTTCCTCATCCGGATTGTAATAGCCGGCATCGTGGGAGATCAACACCCTGTCTAACAAGCCGGCTACTTTAAGATCAGTAAGACGTTCCACAAACCAATCGATACTGTCATCTTCGCCTTCCTCTTCTTTATCGGCTGCTACAGATGGATCATAGCTGAAATTATCCAGTGATATCCAGGCCCCTTCTTTACCAAGTTCAATCTGCTTTTCGAGTGTGCCTCCCTGTGCATGGGTCCATACCCAGGCCGAAGGGGATAAGTCCATCTCTTTAAGCAGATCTACCTGCGCCTGTGCCGGCTGGTCGCCCGGAGAGTGAGAAACAATCGTCAATCCCGTTTCCTGATGGGTAAGGCCTGCCGCCCGGACAATCTTTTGGTGCAGCTCGGATAAAGGCCCTTCGCCTTTGACAGAAATTTTTATAAAGCCCGGACGGATGCCCGTGTCCTCGATTCCATTTTCAAATTCATCAATCCAGCGGTCAGCAAGCTCCCGGGCGGTCTCTTCCCAGGCGTGTTCCGGCATAAAATTGTTATCAACAGCCCCGTAATATCCGGTATTGGTGAGGATCTGCACTCCCGAACGCTTGGATAACTGCTGCAGTAAAACAGGATCGCGTCCCAGGTAAGCCGGAGTCGTTTCCAGCATCGTTTCGACGCCCTGTTTCTTCGCTTCATTTATAAATTGCAGAACCCGCTCCACCACCGCATCGCGGTCCCACCGGTGATAGCCGGTACTGTCCGCACCGATCCAGTCGACCAGCACGTGTTCATGGATTAAGGTGGTCCCCATATCCTCCGAAGAAATTTCGCCGGTGACCGTCATAACGGGATACGTTTCTTCAGGGGCTTCATCGCTTTGTTGGCAGGCCGTAAATCCGATAGAAAGCAGAAAAAAGCTGAATAGAAGTGTTGATAGTGAGTAACTGATATTCATTTGGTTATAACTTTATGAATTGATTAACAAATTTAGAAAGTATGGCTGGTACAAGCATTACCCTATGGACGTCCCCATTCTATTTCCCGAATTTTGTACTTTTTGTTCTCTTCGGATACTACCACAGACACAGCCTCAGAAAATCCGTCGCCGACCATGGCCACATAGGCCCAGCCAACATCTTTTGCTTCTTTTGATGGCCATTCCGTCATTTCTTTCATGAGCTCGATATGATGAACCGGACCCTTTCCGTATTCAATCATTTTTTCAAATGCCTTTTCCAATCGTTCAGGATTCAGTTCGTTTTGTTGTTCTTCTGAGAGTAGTCTATAGGCTTCAGAAAAATTACCATTGGTTATGGCCGAAGCAAACTGAAAAGCCAGTTTGCCATGCTTTGATTTTATCGATCCCTTCATTTTGTTCTAGGTTTTGAATATGATCCCGTTGTACATACCGACGAAAAGATAAATAACTAAAATAATTTGTGCAGGCAAGCAGCAGTAAATCTCTATGTAAATAGTTATTGTTTCCTACTTGTAATTTTATCTAATTGCCTATATACTCTTTGAAGAAAAGAAGGGATTGTAAAAATATATTTTGGAATTATTTCTTCCTCTTTAAACCTTTTAACATAACAATCGAGTTGTAAAAATGCCTCAGCAGCAAACAGCAAGTGACCCCACCATTGCATTGATACCAGCATTGAAGTCTTCTTATGCAGACATGGTAGAAAAGCTAAATGTAGGCTGGCATGAGAGGGCCCTGCAGATTTTTCTGGCCATCGTGCTTGCCCACTGGGCCGAACATTTGGTACAGGCCTATCAGATTTGGGGACTTGGCTGGCCTATCCCGGAGTCGCGGGGGGTGTTAGGTTATTGGTTCCCATGGATGGTATCGTCTGAACTTTTACACTATGGCTATGCGCTGATAATGCTTATTGGGCTGTGGATATTACGCACCGGCTTTACCAGCAGCGCTTATACCTGGTGGATGGTCTCTTTTTGGATTCAATTCTGGCATCATATTGAGCATGGATTGCTTCAGGGGCAGGCGATAGTGGGCGAAAATTTAGCCAACTCACCGGTTCCGGTTAGTATTTTACAATTCGTGATTCCACGTGTTGAGCTGCATTTGATCTATAATACGGCGGTGTTTATCCCAATGATTATAGCCATGTATCTGCATATGTTTCCGCCCCCCGGCGAGGAACAACACATTAAATGTTCCTGTGTGGTACAGCCTAAATCGTCATCAAATTCATCATAGTTTTGAGGTACTGATTAGCTTTGAATCACTTGTACCGTTGTATTTATAGCAATCATTGGTCAGAGAACTATTCGCAGGTATTGGGTCTCTTATTTTTACTTTTACTATTTGGGTCATTAACAGCAGGATGTGCTTCAAATGCGGAAAAACATTCAGATATCAGCCTCAGTTGGGAAGTAGAACCTGATCCGCCCAGGGTTGGGAGAACTACGATGGATATCACTCTAACCGATAGTACGAACCAATTGATAAAGGGGGCCAAAGTTGAGCTGCAAGGGAATATGTCACATCCGGGTATGAAACCGGTGGTGGTAACTGCCGAAGAGGTGAAACCGGGACATTATTCGGCTGATTTTGATTTTACAATGGGCGGTGATTGGTTTTTTATCATAACTTCAACGCTTAGTGATAAACGGGTTGTGGAACGAGAAATTACAATACCCGGAGTTCGTTCAAAGGAATAATAACAGGATAACAACAGGCAGTAATGGGCTACAATAATCCTACAGGGCAAGGCGGATCCGCAACAAACCTGTTGGATCTTCCACTCATCGGAGATTTTTTGCGTTGGCGCCACTCCCGCATGTTTATGCAGAGTATCATGTTGATCATTGCCCTTGCAATGATTTTACATGGGTTGCTTGGTCCGCAACAAGCTCCCAGAAATCTTTCAACGCTGCTTACGTGGGTTCATTACCGTGGTGTCTTGGTACTAATACTGCTGGTAGCGGGTAACTTTTTCTGTATGGCCTGTCCGTTTATGCTACCGCGGGAGCTTGCAAGGCGCTTTTCCAAGCCCGTACGAAACTGGCCGCGATGGCTACGAAACAAATGGCTTTCTATCGGATTATTTGTTCTGATTCTATTTTCCTATGAGTATTTTGACTTGTGGGGATCTCCCTGGTGGACAGCCTGGCTTATCATTGCTTATTTCTCGGCCGCACTCCTTGTGGATGCATTCTTTAAAAAGGCTTCCTTTTGTAAATATGTATGCCCGATCGGACAGTTTAACTTTATCTCTTCCACCGTTTCTCCGCTTGAGGTCAAGGTAGCGGATCCTGATACCTGTTTGGAATGTACCACAAAAGACTGCATTAAAGGCACTCGTGATCCAAACGACCATGATAAGGTTGTTCAGCGGGGATGTGAGCTTGCCCTTTTCCAGCCGAAGAAAGTAGGTAACATGGATTGTACTTTTTGCATGGATTGTGTCCATGCCTGTCCCCACGACAATGTTGCCGTTTCCACGAAGGTACCGGGAAGCGAACTGTGGGCAGACACACGTCGGTCTGGAATCGGACGTTTTGGAAACCGCAAGGATCTGTCCGTGTTGGCGCTAGTTTTTACGTTCGGGGCGTTGCTGAATGCCTTCGGGATGGTTAGTCCGGTTTATGCATTTCAGAACTGGCTTGCAGGAATCATGAATACCACCTCGGAAGCCACGGTCTTGGGCACCCTGTTTTTTTTGATGCTTGTTGTGGAACCGATTGTTTTGTTGGGGCTGGCAGCTTATGGCACCAGCAGCTGGACCGCAACCGGCGAAAAACTGCTTCCCGTGGTTATGCGCTATTCCTATGCGCTGGTTCCCTTTGGGTTTGGTTTATGGGTCGCTCATTACAGTTTTCATTTCCTGACTGGTATATGGACTTTTGTTCCGGTAATTCAGGAAATGCTTGCAGATTGGGGAATCCCTATTTTCGGAGCCCCAGCTTGGCAATTATCTGGATTACCAGAACAGCTCGTATATCCACTGGAACTGGGTTTTCTTAGTTTGGGTTTATTAGGTTCACTTTTAGTGACATATCGTATCTCATTCAGAGAATACAAGGCTCGTCCCTGGCAGGCATTTATTCCCTGGGCCGTTCTTTGCGTAGTATTATTTTGTGCAGCGTTATGGTTGCTTAACCAGCCTATGGAAATGCGGGGTACATTTCTCGGGGGATAGACGGAAACTTGATCAGGAAAAATAATAAGGAATAATAGCTTAAATGAATACGCCTCAGGATAATGTAAGTACTCGAAAAAGGAAATGGTATTATGCCATGGTTCTTATTTGTTGCCTGATTCTTTGGGCACCCAAGACCGATGCCCATGAAGGACCGCCTTTTCGTATTATTGTTGACCAGGAGGTAGGCCCTTATTTAGTAACGGTTTGGACCGATCCTGATATTGGTATAGGGACCTTTTTTGTGGTTCTGGAACCCATCTCCGGTGATAATGAAAAGTTACCGGAGATATCCGCGGTTAAGGTTGGCGTTGCGCCTACTTCCGGGAGACTTGAAGAGAAAATTTATTCAGCGGAATCGCAACAAGTAAGAAATGGCGCCCGGTATCTTGCTGAAGTAGAGTTCGATCAAGGGGAGATGTGGAAGGTGCGGGTAATAATAGAAGGACAGGATTGGGAAGGAGAGCTTAATTCCGAAGTAGAAGCTACCCCTGATGGTTCAATCGGACCGATTGTTATTGTAATTTATGCGCTTCCCTTTATTGGTATTGGTATACTCTGGATTCGTGCAATTATGCGTAGACGGGAAACAGAAGAGTGAATATTTCGAGCCATGTGCATGGCATTTGCAATACAAAACAGGAGGGAGAGATGCATTATTATATTTCCTTTAGCAGTTTTTCTTTTATCTCCCCGTACCTGTGGGTAAAATGAACGCCGATTTGGGATTCCCGAAGATCAAAGCCAAAAGCTCTTTTGCTTACCACAATAATGGGTGGTGATTGGATACGTTTAAAATAATTGGTTTTAAAAAGTGTCCAGGTATGCTCCAGGTCTTTTATAAAATCCTGGTGGCTATCAAATATTTGAGATACCAAGCCCGGTTCTATACCCAACTTTTCTTCCAGGCTTCCATCCCTATAATAACTGAGTATATCTTCCGGATCGAGCCGGAATTCTATAAAGGCTTTCAGCAACTGATCATGGTAGGGATAGACAAAGGGATCTCCTTCTCCATTCTCGATATTCTGTTTATCACTCAGTTCGGCCGAAGCGGGGATATCAAAAAGTTTGTCGGGGAAAATATTCTCATCTTCGATGGAATTGATGTGGCGGCAAAGGTCATAGACTTCGGTTTTATAGAGATCCGCAATAGGAGCCAGGGCACCGTTAATATCCCCGTAAATGGTGGCATAGCCGGTAGCCGTCTCACTTTTGTTGCCGTTATTCACAAACACCGCCCCCAGGGCAGAGGCAATGCCGGCTATTATCCGGCTTCCCCGGTCGCGGGCCTGTATATTTTCCCGCACCAAAGAATTGAGCGGTAGCTCAGTTGTTTGGCCGGAGCCATCCAGTCGTGTAAATTCAGTGTTTTCAAACTGCTGGACGGTATAATCAAAAGCTTTCTGTATGGGGACAATCGCATAGTTTAGATGAAGGGTTTCGGCCAGCTCCTGTGCGAGTCCCTTCGTGATATCCGAGTTGAATTTCGAGGGCATATTTACCGCATACACATTGTCCGCTCCCAATGCCCTGCAGAGCAGATATGCGCTCAGGGAAGAGTCGACGCCACCGCTTATGCCGATGACCACTTTTGAGGCATTGATCAGTTCGAAAAACTGTTGAATTCCATATATCAAGCCCTCCAATAATTCTTCATTATCTTTGTTCGCTGAAAGTGCCGGTTTCTTTTGCCCCTCTTGGTGATCGCCATTCAGGGGTACCCGTAAAACTTCTTCTTTATAGTCTTCTGCGACTTTACGTACCGATCCATTAGGATTATAGACCGTGGTGTCTCCATCAAAGAGGTATACATTTTTCCCATTATTCTGGATACCAATATTATTCACATAGATAAGCGGTGCCGAATGATTTTTTAGACGATCTTTTACCACCCGGTGGCGCTTGTCATTTTTCCGCCAGGTCCAAGGGGAGCAGGAAATATTGATAATACATTCCGCTCCCTTAGACAAGAGTATTTGGATAGGATCGGCAGCATAATCATCGCTCCACATATCTTCACACAGGGTAATGCCGATTGTTCTCTGTTCACCATTGATATCTACTTGTAACGGCTGCAAGAAATCCTCTATCGCAATATCCTTATCCGCGGACAGTTTCCGGGCAGAATAGAAGTGGCGATCATCTTCGAACTCCCGGTAATTGGGATGCAGCGTTTTGTGGAACTTTCCAACCATCTTTCCGTTCTGAGCGGCAAAGGCGGTGTTCAGTTTTCGGATTCTTCCGTCTTCCCCCGCGGCATCTTTATTTATATCTACATTTCCCCATACCACTACTATTCCTTCGGACGATTCAACGATCTGTTCGTTATACCGGTAGCAGTCGGTAACAAATGCCTTATTTTGCCATTCATCGCCAATAATATAGCCCGGTACGGCCATCTCGGGAAAAACTACGATATCATCTCCCTTGGCTTTTGCTTCTTCAATATGGCGGATGATCTTCCTGGTATTTTCATCCGGATGGCCCGGAGAGACTTCGATCTGGCATGCTGCAATATTTAAATCCATGTGTTAAATAAATGCTGTATGATTAAAGAAGCTATCGCTGTTATTATTAGCTTTACGGAATACCCGGATGGGGTAGGCCACCAGGCAAACTACAGATAGGGTTAGGATACTAATTTTAACCTCATCAATCCAGACTTTGAAATTATTACTCCGCAACATGTAGTCTGGCTGAAGGATGCTAACTATCGTCCAATACTGCCTGTAGCAGACAATCCCGGGAAGGGTATTAATATCAGTTAGGCAAGGAGAGATTTCTCTTATCAAAAATGGGGATTGTCTGTTGACTTTAAAGGCCAATTATAGTTTTTACTCCTTTTATTATAAATCGGACCGAGTCTATTGTCCCAGTGGTAAGTTAGCCCCGAGGTATGGGTAAGCAGATCGCGAATAGTGACCGGATTTTCTGCTGGTGTCGTTGTCGGATCTGAACTGGTACTGTTTTCTGAATCCGCTAACACGCGGGCATTTTCAAAAGCGGGAATATATTTTGAAACGGGATCGTTGAGCAGAAACCGTCCTTCTTCGTAGAGCATCATAACAGCCGCCGTTGTGATAGGCTTAGTCATGGAGGCAATGCGGAAGATGGTGTTTTCCTTCATGGGGATATTCTCCTCAAGGTCTTGCATGCCGGACGCATTCAGGTAGGCGATTTCTCCGTCCCGGGCAATGAGTACCACGCTTCCGGCCAGCTGGCCCTCTTCAATGTTATGTTCTATCTCACGGGTGAGATGCTTTAATCGATCACTTGACAGGCCAACCTCCTCCGGTGGGGTAACGGTAACTGAAAGATCATTAACGTCAGCCGACCGGGCTTTTACGGGGCTGTTTAAAAGACCAACTCCAGCGATGAGGAATAGAAACAACAATCCCCAAGCGAATGAATTCATTACATTGACTTGCTTTGAATCAGAATCAACCCGGAATGGGGATTCGCTATTTTTGTTAAAACCAGCACTGTTCCTATGCCTTATAGATTTGTAGAATCCCATCATCATCCTCTGTTTAAGTAAGTTATTATATTAATTTGCATCGTATTGAACGACCTTGCAGCCTACTACATGCACCGTCGGCGAAGCATTAACCACCCATTCCCAAGTGTTAGAATACATGCTATGGTGCGTAGGAGACCAATGAACAAACTACGTAGGCTGTATATTAGGTGCGTAATAAAAATTGTTTTTTGATAAATAATGAACGGGGAGCTAAAAAGCCAAAAGATTGTCAGAGGGCTAGACCCTTTTAACCCGCTATACTCACAGAGAGTAACTACTACGTACCGACCGTAGTTATAACTACATACCGACTGTACTTACTACTCCAGTCGCACTGTACTTAGAAGTACAGTGGGAGCGGAGTGAAAACTAAAGACACCAACAATTGAGAGCATAACCCTGATCCGCCAGTCCGCGGAGATTTTGGATGCCGGCAGATTGAGATTTCCCTTTTAAGGAAACTGTAGAAAAAATATAACCCTGCCCCAAACAACTACAGCTTATCAATTTTTCCTAGAATAGTCTGTTTGTCGGTCTGTGTTTTGGCAAGAGACAATGCTTTTTGGAAATACTGCTTAGCCTTTTGGGTCTCAGTGTCTTTGTAGAGCTCTCCAAGAAGGGTATAGTAATAATGGTTATCTGTTAATTTCAGTTTCTCGGCTTCGGCAATGGCAGCTTCTTTTCCATGTATTTTTGAAAGGGCATACGTTCTGTTGAGTGCCGCAATGGGTGAATATTCCTTAATCAGCAGTTGATTATATAGTTGCAGAATATTTTTCCATTTTTCTTTGGTGCCTTCCTTATTTGTATGCCACCAGGCAATGCTTGCTTCCAAATGGTATTTAGAGACGTTGTTTCCTTGTGATGCCTGCTTGAGGTAATAGGCACCTTTTGAAATTAATTTCTCATTCCATAACGTTTCGTCCTGATCCTGATACAAAATAATCGTTCCATAGTCATCTTTTCTGGCTTCAAACCGAGAAGAGTGAAAGCACATAAGTGCCAGCAGGGCATTTACGGCAGGTCT
Organism: Fodinibius salicampi; assembly: GCF_039545095.1. Lineage (NCBI taxonomy): Bacteria > Pseudomonadati > Balneolota > Balneolia > Balneolales > Balneolaceae > Fodinibius > Fodinibius salicampi. Next base: position 696,559 of record NZ_BAABRS010000001.1, read on the forward strand.
ATTGGTCTGTTCGTTTTCAGCAAGTAAATACGTTAATCGCATCGCTTCAAGACACAGGTCCTTTCTCAAGACCAGATCATTGCTTTCTGAATAGTAACCTTCGTTAAAGAGTAAATACAATGTTCTCAATACCGTATCCAAACGATTGTCAATTTCGGTTTCGTTAGGCACTTCAATGTCCACGTTCTCTTCTCTCAATTTCTTTCTGGCTCTGTACAGTCGTTTATTAATGGTTTCTTTGTTGGTTAAAAAGGCATCGGCAATCTCTTCAATGCCGAATCCACAAAGAATCCGAAGTGCCAGTCCGATTTGCGGTTTTTGAGAAATAGAAGGGTGGCAAACCGTAAATAGCATCTGAAGCTGACTGTCCGAGATATTTTCATCAGAAAGGTCGATGTTTGCTTCCCTGCTTTTTGGAGCGGCATATTTTATCTGTTTCGAAATTTTATTCTGGAAGAGAGCTCTACGATTAAAGTGATTCCGGGCTTTGTTTTTTGCAACCTTTTAAAGCCAGGCGGCAGGATTTTCAGGAACTCCTTTATAGCTCCATGATTCTGCGGCTGCTAAAAAGGTCTCACTTGCAATGTCTTCTGCCGTTTCAATGTGAGCGATGCCGAAGCGTTTACAGAGCACAGCCGTAATTTTGCTGAATTCTGTTCTGAATAAATGAGGGATGATCTCTTGTTCCATCTTAAAAAAATAGCTTCTGCCCTGAACAAGCAGAGCAGAAGCCAAGATTATTATTCAGGTTGTTCGTGTTTAGCAATTTTGCGTACTTCTACGCTATTGCCTTCCCCCTGCAATACCGGGCTTCCTTTTGCAAATTTTACAGCTTCATCGACAGATTCTGCCCTGACTATGATATAACCGCCGATGGTTTCTTTTATATCCCCAAAAGGTCCATTAGTTACCACATCGTCATGTTTGACAACTCTGGCGTCGTCAAAAGATAATCCATTTCCCTGGCTGACCAATTTGTCCTGAGCGGCGATATCTCCCAGCCAGTCCATGGTTTGTTGCATCCATTTTTGCATTTGTTCCGGTGAAGTCACCTCACTGCCATCTTCGTGTCTGAATATTAAAAGAAATTCTTCCATGGTACTTGAGTTTTCGTTGTTATTATTATTGAATAATGAACTTCACTCTTATAACAAACAAGTCAGGAGAAATTGGACAAAAACTGAAAATAATTTTGATATCCTTTGAGCACATGGAAAATGCCCTATAATACGACTAATTTATTATATATCATCCGTCTGATAAAATCCAGAAAATACCTTTATTATGCTTATAAAGGGTATATATGGATTTTATACGACTTGCTATTCGTATATACCGGTCGCATAAAACCACATTCTTTTCAGGCGTTTATGAAAAGATTTGGAGTAAATCGACGATTATATAATAATTTGAAATTTTTATTTTATACACTACATTTATAGAAATAATCATAGACTTCAAGAGTAAAGAATAAAAATACCACAAAACGAAGAAGAGTTGATACAGCATTTGCGGAAGCTGGAAAAGGTTTTATGAATGGCCTGCTTGAACAATACCCTGCCCCAAAACCGGTTCCAATCACAGTTACCCCAGCTGCATTATCTGTTCACTTACAAAAAAGAGATTGCCCATGATGTTTCGACAGTATTCACCGTTCCGATCAGGTTCAAAGACCGCTCTGCTCTGGCCTTTCCTGGCTTTGCTTACGCTTACGTTCTGCAGCCAAAAAGCTGATTATTCAGATTCCAAAACAAGTAAAATATACCATGATCCAGAACTTCATTTTGATGGCGAGCTCTCTGAAGAGCTCGGGAAGCCTTTGGCCACGCATTATACTTCTTCCGGAGAGCCTTTCACGGGAACCCAAAAGGTGTATTACACCGAGAATGACAGCCTGCATATGGAGCTATATTTCGAAGACGGGTTAAATACCGGTTCTGTCCAATATAAAGATGGAGACACTATTCGAATAAAGAGTGGTATATATCAGAAGTTCCCTCGCTTACAAGAAATGTATGTCAATGATCATTTAGTATATAAAGATGTTTTTCCTACTGAAAGTGAAGACGGAATGGGAAATATTCGCATGTGGCACAATAACAGACAGCTCTCCGTTAAAGTAAACTACACCGGCGACCAAGTATACCAGGGACTTATGACGGAATACGACAAAGAGGGTAATATCATCACCCAAGAGCGGTATGAGGACGGGGAAATGGTGGAGAAGATAAAATAACGAGCGTTTGTAATAGGCTCTTCGATTAGAAAACCGGAACGGGCATTCCCTCATAATACTTATCAGCCGGTGGATTAAATATCTTTTCGATACGTTGGGATTTACGGTTAATCCAGACTTCAAGAACAGGTGTTTTATTTACTGCCTGAAGCAATATTTCCTGACCGTTAGCCTTGCCATCGGGACCAAAATGTGCCAAAGAAAAAATAATTTTGTAGCGACTTTGGTCTTTACTGCTTGGCCACTCATGAGTAGGTACTTTTCCCTCCAGTATAAACATTGGTACCTCTGATACAAAAAGTGAAGCAGGCATCACATAGTTGATGAACCGTTGATCTTGAGGTTTGGGGGAGTGCCTAATTCAACAGCCGATTCATTTACTCCCTTTAGAAAAACTGATTTACATATGGATATGATACAGATCAGAAGTGACGACAATAAACTATCTACTTTGTATCTGGATTCAGAAACTGGTGAATTAATTTATGGAGGCTCTTCTTCAACTATACCAGTTTCAAAAAATCAAAATGTCGGAGCCACTATCACATTTCGCGATGATGAGTATCAATCTATGTCAATTCAAACCATTATAATTGAGTAGAATAGTATGACTCCTACAAATTGATTCAGATCTGGCTTGATTTTTTGGGTAAAGCGGGATGGCATTTAAGCGGCGCAGGGATTATTCTTTCGTAAAAGGCTACACATTTCGACAAATATTGGCAAGAAGCCAAACTAAAGCCGCGTCTGCGTCCGACTTGAAATGCCTAACCTATAATTATACAAACAAGCCAATGTCATAATGATATTATCGTGCAAAGACATAGTTTGCTAAAAATACCGTTCAAACACAAAAAACGTATTATGCTGGGATATTATCATGCATAGCGCCCCTTTTTTGTTCATATAACAGATTGACATAATATTTTTTGTAAGGATTGGTCTCTTTTTAGGTCTTACTTAAGAAAACAGACTTAAAATTAACAGGAGGGAAGATGGCAAAATCAGTATTGCTTAATAAAATGCGTACCGAAATCAGGAGACAAAATTACAGTTATCGTACGGAACAGGCCTATACGAAATGGATTGTTCGGTTTGTGAGATATCACCAGCTTAAACATCCGCTTTCGATGGGGGAGGAGGAAGTGGAGACTTATTTGAATTATCTTGCAAATGAACGAAAGGTCTCGGCTGCTACGCAAAACGAGGCGTTGTCTGCAATACTGTTTCTTTATGAAAAGGTATTAAAACGTCCACTGGGAGAAGGAATGGAATTCCGAAACATTTTAAATTCCCAAAAAGGTCTTGGAATTTTTAATCAAGGAGCTAAATAACTAGGGGATAAGGTTATTTTCGCTTGTCTCTTACATAAATGGCGGCTGCATGTCCGTGGCCGGTGGACCGCTCTTCTATCTGAAACAGCTTGACGGCTTCTACCAGCTCACCGAGCTTGCGGTAGCCGTAGTTTCGGGGATCGAATTCCGGGGATTGCTTGGCAATATAGCTGCCAACTTGTCCTAGGTGAGCCCAGCCGCTCTCATCAGAGGAAGCCTCAATGGCATTCCGGATTAGTTTTACGAGCTTGGTATCCTGTTTAAGTTCCCGGGATGACATCCGGTCAATGGAGGTGCTTTCATCTTTTTCGTCTTCACTTCTGAGGACTTCCGTATAAACAAATTTGTCGCAGGCGGCCACAAAAGGATCAGGTGTTTTCTTTTCCCCAAAGCCATAAACCGTCAATCCCGATTCCCGGATGCGGGCTGCCAGCTTGGTAAAGTCACTGTCGCTGGTAACCAGGCAAAAACCGTCAAATTCTTCGGTGTAAAGTAAATCCATGGCATCAATAATCATGGCGCTATCCGTGGCATTCTTACCGGTGGTATAGCCAAACTGCTGGATAGGCTGGATAGAATACTGGAGGAGATGTTCCTTCCAGCCCCGGAGTCGGTTCGAGGTCCAGTCGCCGTAAATACGTTTTACACTGGCGGTTCCAAACTTGGCAATTTCAGCCAGCATCCCCTCAACAATGGAAGGTTGAGCATTATCGGCATCAATAAGGACGGCCAGCTTGTTATTCGGTTCTGTATCCATCTATGTATAAAAATTTAGGCACTAAGTGGTAGTATTGGTGTTAAGGTACAGTAAAAGCGTCGGATTCCCATATCTTATTCCAGGGCCCGCATAGTACCCGGATTTGTTAGGTGGAGTCAGACTTCCTGCAAAACTGAAATAGAATAATTGCTAAATGAATATTTTAACTATTTAAATAGCATATACTTATATAGTATATGTAGATTTATTATAGATCCATATTAAAAATTTAACATTAGCTTAACAATACTTTGCTTTCAAAAACTTACCTTAGCTTTCTCAAATTTTAAGGACAGCACACATATAAAGTCTAAACATCCTATAATAATGAAAAAAATATATACAGCGTTATTTTTGGTTGGAGCTCTCTTCATTACTTCCTGTGGATCCGGAGGTTCTGATGATCAGATGTCCGGTGAGATTAAAATTGACGGATCCAGTACGGTATTTCCCATTTCGGAAGCAGTAGCGGAGGAATTCCGATCTGAAGCTCCTCGCTTGCGCGTTACGGTTGGGGTATCCGGAACAGGCGGAGGCTTTCAGAAATTCTTGCGGGGTGATACTGATATTAATAATGCCTCTCGAGAAATTAGTCCGGGCGAAATAGAAACGGCCGAAGAGAATGGAGTGGATTATGTACAGCTGTCAGTAGCTTATGACGGACTTTCAGTTGTGGTTCATCCAGAGAATGACTGGGTTGATCTTTTCACGGTAGAAGAATTGAAAACGATCTGGGAACCGGAAGCACAGGGAGAAATTACACACTGGAGCGATGTGCGCGAAGAATGGCCAAATGAAGAACTGCATCTTTTTGGTCCGGGTGTTGCTTCAGGTACCTATGATTACTTTACAGAAGCAATTGTAGGCGAAAGTGGAGCCAGCCGGGGCGACTTTACTGCCAGTGAGGATGACAACGTGCTGGTGCAGGGTGTAAGTACCGATCAACATGCATTGGGATTCTTTGGGATGGCCTATTACGAAGAGAACAGCGAAGACCTTAAACTGGTAGGCGTGGAAAACGATGAGGGAGAAGTCGTCAAGCCCACTATGGAAACCGTTTCAAACGGGACCTATAATCCGCTCTCACGTCCGCTGTTTATTTATGTAAACAAACAAGCTGCTCAAAAGAAAAGCGTCCAGCAGTTTGTAAATTTCTATCTGGATAATGCGGGTGAATTAGCCAGACAAATTGGTTACATTCCCATGCCGGATTCTCTTTATGAGAAACAAAAGGAAAAATTTGAAGCTTTTACAGCCTCAGATTCGGCCTCTGTAAATAATCAATAATAAAGGGGAAAATAACTTCCCGACTGATACTCCGAATGCTTTGTCTATGAAGGTGAAGGAAAAGATTATTGAAAAAGCACTGGCAGTCTGTGCTTTAATCACGATACTTACTACGGTCGGTATTATTTTGATTCTGGCCATTGAGGCATTCAGCTTTTTCAAGGAAGTATCCATTATTGAGTTTTTTACCGCTACCGAGTGGACACCGCTCTTCACACAAAAGAGTTATGGTATTTTACCACTGCTAAGCGGAACATTCCTGACGGCAACCATCGCAATTTTGGTTGCCCTGCCGATGGGACTTACCATTGCGATTTATCTGAATGAATATGCGACCAAGAAGTTTCGGAAAATTCTGAAACCCTTACTGGAGATTTTGGCCGTGGTGCCGACCGTGGTGTACGGGTTCTTCGCTCTCATGATTGTAACTCCTTTTCTAAAAACATTTATCCCTGAGTTATCCGGCTTTAATGCACTTTCTCCGGGGATTGTGATGGGGATTATGATCATTCCTTTTGTTTCATCTCTCAGTGAAGATGCCCTCAGCTCGGTCCCGAATTCTCTTAGGCAGGCCTCTTTTGGAATGGGTTCTACAAAATTTCAAACGGCATTTCGGGTGATGGTTCCGGCGGCTTCATCCGGTATCATCGTATCAGCTATTTTAGCGGTTTCCCGTGCCATTGGTGAAACCATGATTGTAGCCATTGCAGCGGGCCATCAGCCACGCTTTACCTTAGATCCAACGGTGCCTATTGAAACGATTACCGCCTACATTGTACAGATTAGTATGGGAGATGTGCCGCACGGTTCAACGGCCTATCAGACCATATTTGCAGCTGGAATTACTCTTTTTGTGTTTACTTTTATCTTAAACAACATTAGCTACTGGATTAAAGACCGATATCAGGAGCATTATGAATAATAAGGGCAGTACAAGAGATAAAATTTTTCGTTCCATAGGACTGACGGCCACTATTTCCTGCCTGCTTGTGTTGGCGATCTTTCTTGGATTTATATTATATATGGGACTGAGCCGGCTAAGCTGGGATTTTATGATGAGTCTGCCTTCCCGTTTTGCGGATCAATCGGGGATTTATACCGCTTGGATCGGTACCCTCTGGGTACTGGTATTGACCACCCTTATTTCCTTTCCACTTGGGGTTGGCGCCGGCATTTATCTTGAGGAATACGGAAAGAAAACCCGGCTAAACAAGCTATTGGAAATTAACATTGCAAATTTGGCCGGAGTCCCATCCATTATTTACGGTTTACTTGGTCTGCAGGTTTTTGTGCGGATGATGCAGATGGGGAGCAGTATTCTCGCAGGTGCTCTTACGTTGGCACTGTTAATTCTGCCTATTATAATTGTAGCTACACGTGAGGCCGTTAGTGCTGTTCCAAGTTCTATCAGGGAAGCTTCATTGGCTATGGGAGCATCCAAATGGCAGACTATTTGGAAACAAGTTTTACCAGCTTCTTTCGGGGGTATTCTCACAGGTGTTATTTTGGCCCTTTCCCGGGCCGTGGGAGAGACAGCCCCGCTTATTGTGGTAGGCGCATTGGCCTACGTTCCCTTTGCTCCACGGGGACCGTTAGATGAATTTACAGTACTGCCTATACAGATTTTTAACTGGGTATCGCGTCCCCAGCACGAATTCGCAATAAATGCTGCAGCGGCTATTATTGTGTTACTATTAATTACTTTTATAATGAATGGTATCGCCGTCTATTTACGCAATCGCTGGCAAAGCAAGATGGACTGGTAATAGTAATTGTATATAATTTTGATGATAAGATATTTTTAAACTATGGATGAAGTTAGCTCAAAACCGTCAGGGCCTAAGGCTTCAAAGCAGAAAACAAAGCCTAAAGTTACAGATGGAACAAAAGACTATAAGCTGCGGGCCAAAAATATTGATGTCTTCTATGGCGATTTTCAGGCTGTTTATGATATCTCATTAGATATTCTTGAGCAGTCGATTACTGCTTTTATTGGTCCGTCGGGTTGCGGTAAATCTACTTTTCTTCGCTTATTCAATCGCATGAATGATTATATTGACGGTTTTAAGATGAATGGGAGTATTCTGCTGGAGGGACAAGATATTTATGAACCCTCCGTCAAAGTAGAGGAGCTTCGGAAGAAAATCGGCATGGTATTCCAGAAGCCAAATCCTTTTCCAAAATCAATTTTTGAAAATGTGGCGTACGGATTGCGCATCCAGGGCATAAAGGATAAAGAATTTATTGAGCAGCGTGTAATTGAATCCCTGAAGCAGGCCACGCTCTTTGATGAAGTGAAAGATAATCTCGAAAAACAGGCACTATCTCTTTCCGGGGGACAGCAACAGCGCCTTTGTATTGCTCGTACGCTGGCGGTAAAACCCTCCGTGCTGCTCATGGATGAACCCACTTCTGCGCTTGATCCTATATCAACCGCAAAAATTGAGGAGCTTATTTTCGAGCTCAAAAAGAAATATACCATAGCTATTGTAACCCATAATATGCAGCAGGCAGGACGTATTAGTGATAATACCGCTTTCCTTTATATGGGAAAGCTCATTGAGTATGGAGATACACAAAAAATATTTACGAATCCGGAAAAAGATCGCACACAAAATTATATAACCGGTCGTTTTGGATAATATTTCCAAATTTATAAACGAAGAGGTTTGATTTATGTCAAATTTAGATAATGAAATTAAGTTACTGAAAGACAATATCTTAGAGCTGATGTTCATGGTTAAGAATCAGCTGGAAAAAGGTCAGCGGGCACTGGACAGTTTTGATGAAGAGCTGGCTGAAGAAATTACCATCAATGAAAAAAGGGTAGATAGCCTGGAGCTCACAATCGACCGGGATTGCGAAAACCTACTAGCCCTGTATAATCCCGTTGCTGTAGATCTTCGGTTTGTGATGGCTTCCTTTAAAATAAACTCTGACCTGGAGCGTATTGGAGATCATGCTAACAGTATCGCCAAATATATACTGGATTTCGGTGAGGCGATGGATGAGGAATCCATCAAAAAAATGCAGTTAGATAAGATGTATAAAACCTCACTCCGCATGATGAGTAATATATTTAATGCCTTTATCACCGAGGATACAGATTTAGCCCGCAAGGTCTTTAAACTGGATAAAACGCTCAACCAGATTAACAGGGAGGCTTCTTCGATAACGACCGAACTAATTAGTGCAGATGTAGAACATACCCAAAACTATCTTTACCTGTTTTCGATTATCCGGAAACTGGAGCGGGTTGGTGACCTCACGAAAAATATTGCAGAAGAACTCATTTTTTATATCGAAGCGAAAGTCCTTAAGCATCAGAAAATGAAGTCGAAGAATGGGAATGGGACTAATGATGAGAATGGAAATGAAGAAAAATAGGCTCATTCTCTGCCGGATAGTTTAAAAATATATTTGATCCGATACCGCTTGCGGATTGGTTTGTAAAAGCGGAATAAAAATAGATCAGTACACTTTCATACAAATTAAAATATCATTTATGAAACGCGCGGTATATCTCTGTATCACTGTTTTCCTATTATTGGCTAGTAATGTATATGGACAGCTTTCAGTCGGCGAAAATGGCACTCTTAAAGGTTTAGCATATACCGATTACTATTGGTTTGCACAGAGCCATAATGATAGTTACGAGGGGAAAAATGGATTTTGGTTCCGTAGAATTTACCTGACCTACGAACATGATTTGGGGAATTCATTTTCCAGCAGAGTACGGCTGGAGATGAGTAATCCGGGTGACTTATCGAGTGGAAGTAAAATGAGTACTGTAGTAAAAGATGCCTACCTGAAATGGTCGAATGAACAGCACCAGATACTGGCCGGTATTTCGGGGTCTCCAACTTTTGGACTAACTGAAGATGTTTGGGGATATCGTGCTGTTGAAAAAGCTCCTCAGGATCTGTTCAGTTTTGGAAGCTCCCGTGATTTTGGGATCGCCTTTAAAGGGGCATTGGGCAGTGAGGAAAAATGGAACTACCATTTCTTCCTGGGCAATGGGAATAGTAATGGCACCGAGATGAATAAGGGTAAAAAAATTATGGGCGCCCTGGGTTACTATATCACTGAGAACTGGGTTGTACAGGGATATTTTGACTATAATTCTACCGGTGATGAACCGGGTGCGCGGGACCATTATACCCTGCAGGGCTTTACCGGCTATGAATCTGAGGAACTAAATGTTGGCTTTCTGTATGCCCGTCAGCACCTTGAGGCACTACTAGGAACTGGTCCTACTGAATTGGATCTTGTTTCTGTATTTGCCAATGCAAAGATAAATGATAAGCTTCATGGTTTTATCCGGGCTGATCACCTGCTTGATCCCTATGCCGGGGGACCAACCACCAGTTATCTGCCAATGAGCGACCAGGGGAAGCCGCTTTTTTTAGTAGGAGGGGTGGACATCAGCCTGGCAGAGCAGGTACATTTAATGCCTAATATCGAGTCCGTTCTGTATAGGGTAGATGAGCAGGGAAATAGTCCGGATGCTGATATTGTGCCTCGTTTAACGCTCTTCTATTCTTTTTAAGTGCAACACTGGCTATAACTTTTTACCAATATTTTTGTAAAAAGGCATAGAGGGCTACCCCAACCGTAACCGATACGTTCAGGGAGTGTTTATGGCCATATTGCGGGATTTCCACAAAATCATCTATGTAAGGGAGTAATTCTTCATCGATTCCCGTTACCTCATTTCCAAATACCAGGCAAATTTTCTGTTTCTCAGGCAGGGGATAGTCGGGAAGCAGAATACTTCCTGTCATCTGTTCAAGCGCTATGAGGCAATAATCTTCTTTTTTTAATTCTTTAATCGTTTGGACAGGGTTTTCCGATGATTGCCACTCGATATGCTTTTCGGCCCCTATAGCTGTTTTACTGATTTCAGGACGCGGTGGAGTAGGAGTATATCCTGAGAGCAATAATTGGTGAATACCAAAAGCATCAGCACTTCGAAAGGCCGCACCCACATTATGCATGCTGCGGACATTATGGAGCAGTATTTTTACATCACCCAGCTTACCCGGTGTTGTACGCTCCAGATTTTGGTGTAGAATTTCTTTTGTGCTCAGTTTTTCCATCTTTATTGCAAGTTTAGCATAGTTTTTAAAATAAGAAGGCAAAAGATATAAACTCCTCGCAGATAATAATAATGAACACCTGTACGGACGGTTATTATGATTGAGGCTGGTGCAAAAGTAAGCTTTTAAATTATTTCTTAAGAAATTCTTAATACCTCCGATAACACTGCTAGAGATGAGTAGAAGTAATAACAATTCGGGGTCTCTGCAGTATTCTTTATCCCTACACCTAGATTCAAGATACCATCAGAAATTAAAATGTCTCTTATATGAGCTTTATTAAAAATCTTTTCGATAAATTTTTATCAACCACCGGTGATGCTAACAAAACGATCGGTAAACGTATTATGTATATCGTTGTTGGTGGTTCAGCAATTACCCTGATTGTTGGCCTTGCGGCTATTGTTTCTCTTTATACGATTAACAACTATTCCGATCAGCTTGTTGATGTAAATATCTCTGAATGGGATGTGGCAAATGCTATAGAAAAGAATATGTGGGAGGCTGGCTACAATCTTTCTATGTACAGCAGAACTCATGAAGAGGAATTGTATGATAAGGCGATCAGTCGTTTACAGCAGGTAAAAACAGAAATCGATAGTGGCAAGACTCTGGCCGAAACCTATGATCTCCAGGAATTTAAAGCAGAACTCAATAATATTGAACAGGCTCACGTCAATTATAAAGAAGCAGTAGATCTTTTTCACCAGGCAATACAGGATTTAATCCAATATAGAAGGAATACGGGGGAGGCATCCGGAGAGTTTGTAAGCAGCATGGACGAATTTGTGGCCATTGGAACCTCAAAAATTAAAACGCTTAATAATGCCCAGGAGATACAGCAAGTTCAGGAAGGGATCGCCAAAGCCGATGAGATTACTAAAAAATTCTTAAACAATACCAGTTCATTATGGCAGTCAGAAGCTTTAAATAATACTGATCAGCTGGCAAGTCTGGAGTCTGATTTTGATAATCTCCGCTCAGAACTGGGTAATTTATATGAAGGGGTGTCAGATCCTGAAGGAGATATGCTGCTGAGTATTGCCCTTGCTGTGCTTAATGACAATGTTGAGGCCATTAAAGCGATGATTACGGCCCGGAATACGGTGGATAAGCAGGAGCAGATCCGGGTAGAAGCCTATAACCAGATCATTAATAATGCCTCCACATTAGCCGATCATTCCAAAACGTGGGCCGATGAACAGGGAGAGCTGATGAGTTCTACTGTAACGAGTTATGTCTCATTTCTGGGTATTGGGGTTCTTTTGGCTTTAGCCGGGACAATCGTATTCGGACTATTCATGCGAATGTCTATAAATAATGTTTTGAATGATATTATTGAACGTCTTTCTGCAGGGGCTCAACAGGTAAACGAATCCGCGATACAGATGAGCGGTACGAGTCAGGAATTAGCTGAAAGCTCAAACCAACAGGCAGCCGGACTCCAGCAAACTACAGCTTCTCTTGAAGAGATTTCAGCTCAATCAAAACAAACGGCTGAAAACGCCAAGCAAGCTGAAGTTGCAATGAAAGAGGCGAAACCGAGGGTAGAGGATGGAGTAGAAGCAATGGAGCGAATGAATGAGGCTATGGAGGAGATCCACGAATCTTCATTAGAAACGTCAAAGATTATTAAAACCATTGATGATATCGCGTTCCAAACCAATTTATTAGCACTCAACGCGGCAGTAGAGGCCGCACGGGCTGGTGAGGCAGGTAAAGGATTTGCGGTGGTTGCAGAAGAGGTGAGAAGCTTGGCGCAACGAAGTGCTGAAGCTGCTAAAAATACTTCTGAACTAATTGAGAGTTCCCAGGAGAGCTCGGAAAGAGGAGCAAAAGTCGCTGATGAAGTTTCAGAAAACCTTCAGCAAATTGAGGAAAGTGTCAGCGATGTAAATACGTTGGTTGTTGAAATATCAGCGGCATCATCCGAGCAGCGTAAGGGTATTGAGGAGATGAATTCAGTGATGCACGATCTGGATAAAAATGTGCAGAATAATGCTTCCAACTCTGAGGAATCTGCAAGTTCAGCGGAGCAATTGTCATCCCAGGCTAAAGAATTAACGAAAATTGTAGAATCCCTTGAATCGCTGGTGGGGAAAAGAAATGCGACCGATGATATGGAAAATGAAGAGGATGATTTCGAAGAGTACAATGGAGAATTATCCTCAAACGGACATAAGGATAATAGGATATCCGAGTCAAGTAATTATTACGACAAAAATTATTCTACCAAAGAGGATAATGGTAAGAATGGAAATGTCCTTTTTGAAGAGGATCAGGAAGCTTTCAATAGTTTTTAGTGTGTGTGCAACAACCAAATTTCATCTATTTATATAATATCTATCATTAAAACATTAAACCAGTCCCTTTTAATTACAACCGCCTAAATAAATATCATGCAGATTTCAATCAAATATATCATTCTTTCGTCAAGTTTTTCAATGGGTTTATTCGCATGCCTCCTTTTTACTTTTGTATTTAGTCGGCCTGCGATGAGTCAGAGTGCCTCGGGTGAAATACATACCGTGGTTGATGTAATGCCAGAAATAGAGGGAGGATTATCAGCCCTTTATAAAAAAATAAAATATCCCCAGAAAGCTATAAGTGAAGGCATATCGGGCAGAGTTTATCTGCAACTTATAGTGGATGAAAACGGGAATGCCCAAAATCCTGAAGTGTTAAGAGACATCGGCGGAGGTTGTGGCGAGGCTGCAGTAGAAGCAATTAAAAAGGTTAAATTTACTCCGGGTAAACAGGGTGGAAAGGCTGTAAAAGTTAAATATTCCCTGCCGGTTACCTTTAGAATTGAAGAGTCCTAAACGGAACGTTTCGTAACTCAGACTCACGTGTATGAGTTATGAATAAATATGCCATATCCCCATTTGTTTTTGAGAAGTCCTGTATTTATTTAATACAGGACTTTTTTATTTTTGTTATTAATTTTCATATACGGTTATTTATCTAATTATCAGTTTAATAATAAACCAGAAAAGGAACGGGGAAACTGATTTTTTGTTCTTTTATCATACGGTAAAGACTTAATTAAATAGTGGAGGCTTAATAGTGAAATATAGAAAATTGGGGAACAGCGGACTCATTGTAAGTGAAGTTGGGCTTGGTACCATGCAATTTGGAGAAGATATGCAGATGGGTGGACTTGGTCAGGAAGAGACAAATGAAATGGTAAAGTTTGCTCTTGATCATGGTATTAACTACATCGATACGGCAGATGTTTACAGTCTGGGTGAAAGTGAAAAGTTGCTGGGTAACGCTTTAGAAGGCATCCGGGATGAAATTGTTCTGTCGACTAAATTTCGCCTGCCAATGGATGAGAACATAAACCATAGCGGGGCCACACGCGTAAATATTATGCGTGAGGTTGAGGCAAGTCTGCGACGTTTAAAGACCGACTACATTGATCTCTACCAAGTACATAGCTGGGATCCTTATACTCCGCTGGAAGAAACCTTGCGGGCTCTTGATGACTTAGTCCGGCAAGGCAAAGTGCGGTACATTGGACTCAGTAACTATATGGCCTGGCAGGCAGCTACTGCTTTAGGATTGCAAGAACGACAGGGCTTGGAAAAATATATAACTGCGCAGATGTATTATAGCTTGGTTGGCCGGGATCTGGAGCATAATTTTATGTCGTTTGCGGATTATCATGATATGGGTATTATTGTGTGGAGTCCGCTGGCCGGTGGTTTTCTTTCAGGAAAATACGATCGTAACAATCCACCTCCCGAAAATTCGCGATTTGCTGAAGCAGGCCAATTCGTTCCTTTTGATATTGATAAGGGTTTTGAGATCGTTGATGCCTTGCATAAAGTGGGCAAACGCCACGGGGTAAGTCCAGCCCGGGTAGCCATTGCCTGGACGCTCTCCAGAGATAATATCAGCAGCGTATTAATCGCTGCCCGCAAGCATAAACATCTGGAAGATAATATTAAGGCGGTGGATCTCGAACTCTCAGAAGAAGATTTAGAACTGCTTGATGAGGTTTCCGATCCGGGCGTTCCTTATCCCCGCTGGATGGTACTGCAACAGGCAATGGCAGAAGATCCCAGGGCCCGGACGCTTGAGCCGGAAAAATTCGAAGACGGTGGTCCTTGGGAGGATCTGCGTTTTAAAAAGATGCCGCTCGAAGAATAACCAATAATTTATTATAAGACAGGATCAACGGAATAACTGTCGTTAGATAATAGAACGTCCATTAGTAAAATAATTTACCTATTTTATTTATGACGTTGATCCTGCTTAACATGTTATTTAAACACTTTAAGTCTTTTTGAATAACGTATCAATTTCCTTCAGTTTTGCTTTATACATTAAGTTAATTTTATCAAAGGGTTCATCTAACTAAATTAGAAGCATACTAAACTTTGACACCTCTATTGGAAGAGTTCCATTTATTTTTTCGATTAAAAAATCAATACAGCATGCATTCTGATAGTTTTGAACAGGAAATTGTACCATTTATAGTCAATAGGTTATGCGTCTGTGTGGTGATATTATTTCTTATGCCCACCGGCCTTCTGTTTGCCCAAAATTCGCTCCCCTCGGTTTCAGCATATCAGGTAGAATCCTCTATTTCCGTTGATGGGAGACTTGATGAAGTGGTCTGGCAACAGGCCGAAGCCGTATCGGGATTCCGGCAATTTGAACCCAGGGAAGGGGACAACGCCTCCCAATCTACAGAGGTACGTGTTCTTTATGGTAATGGTAGTATTTATATAGGAGCTATATTATATGACGATGAGCCTCAAAAAATTGAACAAACATTAGGCCGGCGTGATGAATACAACAGAGCAGATTGGTTCTTGGTATCCATTGATTCCTATTTTGATCGAAGAACAGCCTATAGCTTCGGGGTCAATGCTGCAGGGGTACAGTTCGATGCATTTCGTACCGGAGGGGGTGGAGGCCCAACACCGGGCATGGATACTTCCTGGGATGCTGTCTGGTACTCCAGTGCAAATGTAACTGATCAAGGATGGATAGTTGAGATGGAAATCCCTTACAGCATGTTACGCTTCTCAGAGGAAGAGCTTCAAACGTGGGGAATTCATTTTTCCCGCCGCATTCCTCGCCAGGGAGAAGAGTCAGAATGGCCCCTAATTCCACGAACTGAACGGGAAAATCTGGTAGCCCGTTTTGGTCGTTTGACAGAAATTAGAAACATAAAGCCCAGGCCCAATATACAGGTTACTCCCTATTCACTTGGACGACTCAATACTTACGAAAGTGAGACTAATCCGGGGGAACTGGCCACCCAATCTAGCATGGATGTTGGCGGCGACATTAAAATTGGGTTAGGTCCAAATATTACCATGGATGCAACTGTTAATCCGGACTTTGGACAAGTAGAATCTGACCCCGCAGTTCTAAACCTGACAGCCTTTGAAACCTTCTATGATGAACGTCGTCCGTTCTTTTTGGAAGGGGCTAGTATCTACGAGTTTTCGGTAGGACCGGGTGAGCT
Organism: Fodinibius salicampi; assembly: GCF_039545095.1. NCBI lineage: Bacteria > Pseudomonadati > Balneolota > Balneolia > Balneolales > Balneolaceae > Fodinibius > Fodinibius salicampi. The sequence goes on from NZ_BAABRS010000001.1 coordinate 712,757, forward strand.
GCTTTACACAAGAAGAATCGGGGCTAGTGATCCCATTATTGGAGCTACGAAGATTTCTGGACGGACTGCAAAAGGCCTCTCTTTTGGTGTTTTAGGAGCTACTACCGGAGATGATTTTTCTCCAACCCGTAATTCCGGAGTGGCTCGTATGAGTCAGCAACTGGGAGATTTTTCCAGTGCAGGAGGGATGCTTACCGTTTTTGACGGGCCAAATAAACAGGATGAGGGGCGGATACAGTCCCTGTCGGGTGGAGCTGATTGGGATCTTCGAATGCTTGATAACCGATATGGCATTGAAGGGTTTACAGCATTTACTCACCGTAACTGGACGACAGAAAACCGGGATGCCCAGACCGGTTTTGCAGGCAAGATGTGGATGAGAAAGCGGCAGGGAGTAATTAATGGCTTTGCAGGAGTTGATGTATTCAGCGACCAATTTAATCCCAATGAGTTGGGTCAACTTCGCGAAAATAATTTCATTGCCACTCTGAGTGAAATTGAATATCAAATTAATGGAGGTCAGCCATTTGGATCTTTTCAACGTGCAAATGTAAATGTGTTTGGGCTTCAACAATTTTCTTATCAGGAGAAATTAGATCTTGGCTTAAACTTGGATATAGAATCTCAATGGATATTGGAAAGCTTTCAGCAATTTGAAGTAGGTACATCATTTGAGAATATTTTCGGCGGCTACGATCTCTATGAGACAAGAGGTCTTGGTCCCTGGGCTCGTCCCTCGAGTATTGAATTCGTATCAGAACTTGAGACGGATGACCGGCGGAACTGGGAAGTAGAACCGGAAGTAGCCTATACCATAACAAGTGACGGTGGCCGAGGCTATAGCATGGGTTTGCGTGCCGACTGGGATGCCGGAAGCCGGTTATCTTTATCCGGAAACCTGGAAGGGGAATGGGAAAACAATGTTACGGCTTGGGTATCGAACGAATCTTTTAGAAGCGTAGACGGGGGATGGCAAATCGGACAAGAATCAGCATCCCCCGATCAGCTGGATAATGATGACTATGTCAATTTTAATGACGAAGGAATGCTTAACAACATTTTATCTGATGTAGAGCCTTACGATACAGGTCAATATTATGTTCCTGTCTTTGGAGGCCGGGATACGCGCTCTCTCGATTTTACATTGCGAGGCACCGTAACCTTCACACCGGATCTTTCATTACAACTCTATAGTCAGCTGTTCCTGGCGCGCGGACATTTTGAAAAGTTCCGAATCCTGCAAAACCCGGATCAGCTAGCCGGGTTTGATCCGTATCCCAAAAGGAACGATTTTACATTAAACAGTTTACAGTCAAATGTGGTGCTGCGATGGGAATATCGTCCGGGATCCACCCTCTTTTTAGTCTGGACACAAGGAAGAAGTCAACGAAACCAGCAAAACCCACTGGCTCCCCAAACACCTTCACCCTACAATAGGTCGATAGGAGATCGCATAGGTGATACTTTTGATATATTCCCTCAGAATGTGTTTCTGGCTAAAATAAAATATACCTTCTTGTATTAAGGCACTCTCAGCATCTAGCCAAATCCTCCGCTTGGCATTAACAAGCGGGGGGAAGGTACAATATCCTTGTCCAATTCAGAGTATTCATTCTGAGAAATATGTAGAAGCTGATGATATTCCCCGCAGACCTAACCAGAGTCTTTATTTTAGTAATAGGTCCTTTTTAATGGGAATAAATTTGCTTGCCGCATTAATGAGCGAGGCTGCCGTAAGCTGCTCTACTCCATATACCTCCATCGTTACGTCATAATCTTCTTTTACTTTATCCGCGAGCAGGGCAAAGTCGCCGTCTCCAGAGGCCAGTACGATAATATCTGCTTTTTGGGCCCACTCCATGACATCAATGGTAATTCCCACATCCCAGTCTCCTTTTGCTGAGCCGTCACTTCGCTGTATGAAAGGCTTCAGTTTTACTTCGAAACCGATCCCACGGAGGATGTTCTGGAACTGCTTTTGCTTCTCGTCATCCCGGTGGATGGCATAGGCATAAGCCTTCAACACTTCCCGGTTCGAGGTAGCCCGATCCCAGAAAGTATTGTAATCAAAATTACAGCTAAAGGCTTCCCGATTGGTGTAATAGATATTCTGTACATCCACAAACAGGGCTACTTTTTTCATATGGGTCTTTGAGTTCTTGGGAAATAGGCAGAACAGCTTACCGGTCCGTGTTGAGCCCCCTTCTTTCCAGGAGATGCTTCACATCCGGTTCCTGGCCGCGATATTCTTGATAGAGCTCCATTGCTTCCTGGCTGCCACCCTGTGATAGAATATACTGTCGAAAACGATCGCCGTTTTCTCTTTCAAGTCCACCTTCTTCCTGCATATATGCAAAAGCATCGGCAGCAAGGACCTCACTCCAAATATAGGCGTAGTAGTTGGCCGCATAACCTCCCGAAAAGATATGTGCGAAGTAGGGCGACTTGTACCGTGGAGGTACTGCTTCCATATCCAGATTATATTTGGCAAGAGCTTTATTTTCAAATGCCTGCATATCTTCAGGAATATCTTCCGTACCCAGCAGATGCCACTCCATATCCAGCATGGTAGCTGCCAGGTATTCCTGGGTATCAAAACCCTGGTTGAAGTCGCGTGCGGCAATAACCTTGTCAAGGAGATCCTGCGGGATCTGTTCTCCGGTTTCGTAATGAACAGCGTAATTTTCCAGTACTTCGGGCTGGATGGCCCAGTCCTCTTCAAAAGTAGAAGGAAACTCCACGAAATCACGAGGAACCGATGTACCAGACTGAGAGGGATATTTTACATCCGAAAAGAGTCCGTGTACTGCGTGTCCCATTTCATGGAACATAGTAGTTACATTGTCAAAACTGATGAGGGCAGGTTCGCCTTCGGCCGGCTTTGGAATATTCATTACATTCACGATGACTGGCTTCTTATCGAGCAGATGCGACTGTGACACAAAGGAATTCATCCAAGCTCCACCACGCTTAGAATCGCGCTCAAAGTAATCGGCGTAAAAAAGTCCGATCTGTGAATCATCTTCATTATAGACGTTAAATACACGAACATCGGGATGGTAGACGGGAAGATCATGGCGTTCTTCAAAACTAATCCCAAAGAGCTTATTCATCGTATAGAATACTCCATCTTTTAACACACGGTCTAACTCAAAATAAGGACGAACCTCCGATTGATCGATATTATATTCGGCCTGGCGGACCTTCTCAGCGTAGTAGTTCCAGTCCCACGGCTTCACTTCTTCCTCAATACCTTCCTTCCTCATCATCTCTTCGATAGCTTCTGCTTCCTGTTCGGTATTATTAATAACCGGTGGAACCAGGTCGGTGAGCATGTCAAGCGCAGCCTCAGGTGTCTTTGCGGTCTGAGGCTCTAATTTATATGCGGCATGGTTTTCATAGCCCAGCAATTCGGCTCTTTCTGCACGTAATTCGGCCAGATCCAGGATAATCGGGCGGTTATCAATACCGCCATTTTCACCGATACCGCGGTAGGCAGAAGCCTCCCAGATTCGCTGTCTCAATTCCCGGTCATTTAATTCCTTTAGAATGGGCACCCGGGTGGTATTGGTAATGGTAAGCAGATACTGATTGTCGTGACCGCGTTCGGCGGCGGCTTCTTTAGCAGCAGCAATACGGTCTTCACTGAGTCCGTCTAGTTTTTTTCTATCATCTACCACTACGGCTCGCTCCTTGGTTAATTCAAGCAAATTCTCTTGAAACTCCGTAGTCAGCGTAGAGATTCGTTCATTGATTTCACGCATGCGCTGCTTTTCATCTTCGGTTAGTTGAGCACCGGCACGTACAAAATCGCGATGTGTGTCTTCCAGTAGTTTCAGTGAGGATTCATCCAGATCGAGTTCATCACGCCCTTCATAGAGGGTTTTTATCCGTTCATAAAGCTTGGCATTCAGCAGTATATCATCGGAATGGGCTGACAGCTTGGGCGCCATTTCCTTTTGAATCTCCTGTATTTTGTCATTCGTATGGGCTGAGGTCAGGTTGTAAAACACCGATTGTGTGCGACGCAAAAGCGCCCCGCTTTTCTCCATGGCCACAATTGTGTTTTCAAAAGTGGGAGATTCGGGATTAGAAGCGATGGCCTCTATCTCTTTGATTTCTTCCTCCATGCCTGCTTCAAATGCAGGACGAAAATGTTCAACATTAATTGCATCGAAATCAGGTGCTTCAAAGGGGAGTGAACTCGGGGAAAACAGGGGATTATCGGTCATTTTTCTTGATTGACTATCGGTTTTGCTACAGGCCGATAACAATAGACTACCTGCCAGCAGTATGATAAAAAGTGATGGAATTCTCATAATTTTGTGGGTTAAGATAAATAGGGATCCATACTAAATCAGGATCATGACAAAATTACATATAGTTTTATAAGTATTGGTAAGGTAAACACTTGAGAATAAGTTTGTGCCAATGTTTCTACTATAAATTATAAAACCCTGCAAGCCAATGGCTTGCAGGGTCTAAGTGGGTGCTACTGGATTCGAACCAGTGACCTCTACCGTGTCGGGGTAGCGCTCTAAACCAGCTGAGCTAAGCACCCCAATGTAACTGGAGCGCTAATATAGTCATCTTTGGGGCTAGTTAGCAAGAATAAATATTTCATTCATTTAGCTTTCAGCTGTAGAGTAGGTTTTGTATTTTTAAGCTTCCTGAAATTTTCGCCAATATATAGTATGTCTCAACGAAGAAAAGCAAGAAAAGCAGTTTTGCAAGCACTCTATGCCAATGCAATTAGTAAAGGCAAGTGGACTCATATTACAAATTCAGTGCTTAAACCCAGGCTCAAGGATGATAAAGAAAATTTTAAATTTGCAGAGCGCCTGTTTTTAAAAGCAGTTAATAATAGTGAAACGGTTGATGAGATTATTCAAAATCATATTAATAACTGGAAAATAGAGCGTTTGAACACTATCGACCGTCTTATTCTCGAGATGGCTATTACAGAATTTCTTTTCTTTGAGGAAATCCCTCCAAAGGTAACAATTAATGAGGCGATTGAGATCGCCAAAAAGTTTTCAACGAAACAATCTGGGAATTTTGTAAATGGTATTCTGGATTCCGCCCTTGAACAGCTCCAAAAAGACGGTAGAATTAATAAAAAGGGCAGGGGCCTCATTGAAACCTCTTTAAATTAGAATAAACCCTAGTGTGAAAAAAAAGAAGTATATTGCTATTGGAGATGTACATGGTTGCGCAGAATCACTTAAGGCTTTAATAGAAAAGTTGGATGATTTTGGTAACCGTTCTTTTGTGTTTTTGGGAGACTATATAGATCGGGGGCCAAGCTCACGCGAAGTCGTTGACTATCTGCTTGATTTTAAGGAAGAGGCAGATTGTATCTTTTTGAGAGGTAATCATGAGCAGATGATGCTCGATGCCATTGATGAGGGGGATACGAGTTTATGGATTATGAATGGAGGAAGAGAAACTATTGATTCGTATGAACGAGATGGAAAGCGCTTTAAGCTTTCAAAGGCCCATCGAAAGTTTTATGAGCAGACAAAATTTTATTACGAGACGGACGATTACTTCTTTGTGCATGCAGGGCTTTCGCCCGACAAAACTATTGCAGAATCCCTCAATGACGAGCAAGAAATCGATAAATTCTTGTGGGAGCGTTCTCATCTCAATTCCATGGATAAGCCTTGGGAAAAGACCGTGATCTTTGGTCATACTCCCCGACCCGAACCCGTACAGGATTCCAAAATGATTGGTATAGACACCGGTTGTGTGTACCAACGCGTTGGATATGGCAAGCTGACCGCAGTAAAACTGCCGGAAAAGGAATTTATTCAGCAGGAATGTATAGATGAAAAGTACTTAAACTAATTTTCATAACTAATTTATTTACATGAGCTTACGATGTGGAATTGTAGGACTACCTAATGTGGGTAAGTCCACACTTTTTAATGCCCTTAGCGATGCGGGAGCTGACGCCGCTAATTTTCCTTTTTGTACTATTGACCCAAATATTGGAGTTGTTCCCGTACCGGATAAACGATTGGATAACCTTTATGAGATTGTCGGATCAGAGGAAAAGATCCCGACCAGTGTTGAATTCGTAGATATCGCTGGATTGGTAAAAGGGGCCTCTGAAGGAAAGGGGAAGGGCAATGCTTTTCTTTCTCATATCCGGGAAGTGGATTTGATTGTTCATGTTGTCCGCTGTTTTGATGATGAAAATGTGATTCACGTGGAAGGCGATGTCAATCCGACGCGTGATGTGCATATCATTGAAGATGAACTTATATTGAAAGACCTCGAATCCGTTGAGAAACGCCTCGAGAGTCTAAAACGGGATGCAAAAAGCGGCGAGAAAGAAGATCTGAAGCGCATGGAAGTAGTGCAACGCCTAAAGGAACATCTCGAAAATGGAAATGCAGCACGGACCTTTGATGCCAAAGAAGAGGAGCAGCAAGCCTACAGGGAGCTTTTTTTGTTATCCGATAAACCGGTTTTATATGCCTGTAACGTATCAGAAGACGACTTGGATAGCGGAAATCAATGGGTTGATGAGGTCCAGGAAATCGCTGATCGCTTTAATGACGAGGTGGTTACTTTTTGTGCTAAAATTGAAGAAGAAATTGCTGAACTTGATGAAGATGAAAAACAGGCCTTTCTTGAAGAACTAGGAGTGGAAAGCGGGGGACTTGAGCGGCTGATTCGTGCTGCTTATAAAGAATTGGGACTTATTACCTACTTTACCACTGGGCCTAAAGAAACTCGTGCCTGGACTGTCAGAAAAGGGGCAAAAGCTCCGGAAGCTGCAGGAGTGATCCATAGCGACTTCGAGCGAGGATTTATTCGTGCTGAAACAGTCAGTTACAAAAAATATAAGGAACTGGGTTCTGAAAAGGCCGTCAAAAATGCCGGTGAGATGCGTCAGGAAGGCAAGGATTATGTGGTACAGGATGGGGATGTAATGCTCTTCCGTTTTAATGTATAAATATAAATATTTTCATTGTATACGTTTTATCCAGGGGAAGGCTTGTCTGGGGAACTCCTGTTTTTAATAGTAGCTATGGCCTATGGTTATTACTTTGGACAACCGGGATGGTATTTTTTTAATTTAGTTGGTAATCATTAATACTGGTCTCTGACGAATCTTCTGCCGCAAAGCTGACGCTATCCGCCGGAACATTAGCGGGGTCAATACGATCGGGAACCATCCAGGCTTCAGGATATCCTTTTTTTACCAACCGGGTAAACCCTATTGCTTTGGAGCGGCTTTGAAAGTCCCCCACATGTACCCTGTAATAGGGCTGCTTGAAAAAGACGTAGGTCGGAGCCTGGTATTGCGGAACTTCTTCCTGCACCCAATCCTCAAATTCGGTCGCAACGGAATCTGCTGTTTCTACATTTCGGGTAGAAATGAGCTGAACACGAAATCCTTGATAGGGATTACTTATTGCTGAATCCTCTGGATTTTGAGTAAAGATCGGAGGAATTTCCAGTTCTTCATTGGTTTCATTGATGTCAGCAAGGGAACTCCTGTGTTGGGTTAACAATCGCTCCAACGCTTCCATATCCTCTTCAGTAGAAACTTCCTCATCTTCTAAATCAGGTCCGCCGGAATCATTCCCGGACGGTCGCATGGTAGAACAGGAAGTTAGAAGGACCATAAAAGCAATTGCAATGGTTAAGTATAAGTAGCCTGAAAAAGTTTTCATATGATCAGTATCCTACCGGATGCCAGGTTGTTTTGGTTTCTTGGAATTCAGTGATAAAATAGGGGGATTGTGTTTCTTTATCCTGCCAGTTTTCAACGGGTTTTCTTACAATATGTTTTAAATTTAAAGCCCCGTTCTCGTCAATTTGTTTCCGCTGATCCTGATCAATATCAGGATCGGTATAAAAGAAAGCATTAACATCCATATGGGTCGTCATATGTTCAAGTAATTCTTCCCGGAAACCTGTTAAAATATTCACAACACCACCGGGTACATCTGAAGAGTTTAATACTTCAGCAAAGCTTACAGCACAGAGTGGATATTGTTCTGAAGCTAAAACTACACAGGTATTTCCACCTACAATTACAGGAGTAATCACAGAAATTAGTCCCAGTAGTGGTTGTTCTTCTGGTGCCCAGACATTAACCACACCGGTAGGCTCGGGCATTGAAAAGTTAAAGTGTGAACTGGCGACAGGATTTATAGTTCCGAATACCTGCTGATATTTATCTGCCCAGCCGGCGTAATAAATTAGCCGGTCAATAGAGTCATTAACTTCGGCCTTTGCGCCCTTGCTTTTATAGCCGATGGTTTCCAATTCCTCAATAAATTGAGCCTTACGTGTTTCGAGCATTTCTGCAATACGGTAGAGAATTTGTCCGCGGTTATAAGCGGTTCGGTTGCTCCAGCCTTCTACGGTCGATCGAGCGGCTACAACAGCATCGCGAACATCTTTACGCGAGCACTGGCAGGCATTGGCCAGAATATTGCCATTGCCGTCATAGACTTTATAGTAGCGCCCCGACTCGGTACGGGGAAAATTACCGCCTATGTAGGTTTTATATGTTTTCAATACTTCAATTCTATTTGACATAATACGACTTATTTAATCTGGACTTTGGCAACCAATACCATCAGTTTTCTAGTTTTACATATGGGTACAATCCTTGCAGGCCACCTTCACGACCTTTGCCGCTTTCTTTATAACCACCGAAAGGTGAAGTCGGATCAAAATGATTATAGGTATTCGCCCAAACCACACCATTGCGAATCTTACTTCCCACTTTAAAAATTTTGGAACCTTTATCAGTCCATACTCCACCAGCTAATCCATAGGCAGTATTATTCGCTTTTTCAATACCTTCCTCAGCTGTTCTAAATGTTTGGATAGTTAATACGGGACCGAATATTTCTTCACGAACTATTCGGCTCGATTGACTCACATTTGTAAAGAGGGTAGGGCGACAAAAATATCCCTGTTCCGGAAGCGTACAAGAACTCTGATACATCTCGGCCCCTTCATTTACTCCCAGTTCAAGGTATTCATTAATTTTGTTGTACTGCTGCTCGGAGTTAATAGCCCCGATATCTGTATTTTTGTCCAATGGATCCCCTACAATCAGTGTTTCCATTCGGTCACGAAGCTTTTGGATAATCCGGTCAGCGATTCCTTCCTGAACCAGCAACCGCGAACCTGCGCAACAAACATGTCCCTGGTTGAAGAAGATAGCGTTGATGATTCCCTCCACGGCTTGGTCGACAGGGGCATCTTCAAAAATGATATTAGGACCTTTGCCACCCAGTTCCAGCGTATATTTTTTATCAGTGCCGGCCAATGATTTCATAATAATTTTTCCAACTTCCGTTGATCCGGTAAAGGCAATTTTATCAACATCCTCATGGTTCACTATCAACGAGCCGGTTTGTCCGGTACCGGTAACGATATTGACAACGCCTTCCGGAAGTCCGGCATCCCGGCAAAGTTCAGCAAATTTCAATGCGGTCAGGGAGGTGGTTTCAGCGGGTTTTAGTACTACGGTGTTACCTGTGGCAAGGGCGGGAGCCACCTTCCAGGCCAGCATCAGCAAGGGAAAGTTCCAGGGAATAATTTGTCCAGCTACTCCCAGAGAATGTGCTTTTTTCCCGGGAAAAGCGTAGTCAAGTTTGTCGGCCCATCCGGCATAGTAGAAGAAATGAGCTGCTGCCAGGGGGATGTCCACGTCCCGGGATTCACGAATCGGCTTGCCGCCGTCCAATGATTCAATGATAGCAAATTCACGGGCACGTTCCTGAATCAACCGGGCCAGGCGAAAAACGTATTTTCCTCTTTCAGAGGCGTCAATCTTGGACCAAATTTTGGTATAGGCCTTGCGGGCAGATTTAACAGCCTTATCTACATCCTGCTGGGTCCCTTCCGCTATAGAGGAGAGTTCTTCTTCTGTAGCAGGGTTAATGGAAGGCAAGTACCGCCCCTTCACTGGCTCCTGGAAAGTACCATCGATAAAATGTCCGTATTGGTCATCTATTTTAGCATGATCAGTACTTTGGGGAGCATCATCGTAGGTCCAGACATCTTTGAAATTTAGCTTCGATGTTGGAGAACTCGGCTTAAACGTCTCCTCCTCAACCTGTTCAGCAGTTTCTTGTTCTTCAGCCATTTCTAAAAAGGGTTATTGAAAGTTGACTATAAAACTATTTTTGATTGTTAACTAAGTGTGTCTGGCATCATTAATTTATTTTTTATTGAGTTAACCAGATGCAAAAGTTAATCATTTGAAAAGTAAAGTTCGCTTTGGTAAACGCCGGTACTCTGTTTAACAATCTGCAGTAACAGATCATTTGCCAGCGAGCTGGCTCCAAACCGAAAATATTCGGGAGTCAGCCAGTCAGCTCCCAGCGTTTCCTTAACCAATACCAGGTATTGAAGTGCCTGCTTGGCTTTGCGGATTCCTCCCGCTGGTTTCATTCCCACCATTCGATCAGTTTCGTAGTAGTAATCCCGTATCGCCTCCAGCATAACCAGTGTAACTGGTTGCGTTGCTGCCGGTTGGACTTTTCCGGTAGATGTTTTAATAAAATCTGCCCCGGCCTCCATGGCAAGGTCACTTGCCTTGCGTATATTTTCAAACGTTTGGAGCTCTCCTGTTTCCAATATCACTTTCAAGTGAGCTTCTCCGGCAGCTTCTTTTACGGCCGCAATTTCTTCAAATACATAATCATAATTACCTCTCAGGAATTCACCCCGCGAAATAACCATGTCCACTTCATCGGCACCGTTTTCCACAACCTGACGGGTTTCCTCAATTTTTGCTTCAAAAGTAGCCATTCCGCTGGGGAAGGCTGTAGCAACACTGGCAACATTTATGTCGGTTCCGCGCAGAGCTTTATAGGCGGTCTTAACCATACTTGGATAAACGCAAACGGCTGCAACGGTGGGCAGGTCAGGCATTTCGGCATGGGGCTCTTTTGCTTTTTGACAAAGTTGAATGACCTTGCCCGGTGTATCCATCCCTTCCAGAGTGGTTAAGTCAACCATGCTTAAAGCCATCTTGAGCGCCTGTACCTTTGATTCTTTTTTTATGCTTCTGCTGTTCAGGCGGCTCACGCGTTCTTTTACCCCCACTTCGTCAATGGGTACAGTCTGATTAAAATCCTGCATTTATTATTCAAGTTATTTTAAGAATAAAACATCATAGCCGATAAATAAATCAATACAGTGAAGGTAACAATTAGTTTTAAATGTCCCCAAGTATAATGTCTGCTTTAAGTTACTATTAAGTACTATTGCCTAAAGGTATTTTAATTTTTTTATACCCTTATTTTATATTAATTTTTAAAAGATTAATATTTTCTAACATTTTTATTCGGCTAAAAAGGGATCAAATTATTACTTAGGGTATAAAAGGCATATAGTTAGAAGGCTCAGTTAAAAAAGGTATAACTAATTACAGGTTGGCTATGCAACAACATCGTATATTGCTGGTGGATGACAACGAGGCTATCCATGAGGATATTGAAACTATTTTAAAAGGTTTCCAAAAGGACAGGGAATTCAAGGATATTGAAGATCGGCTTTTTGGTTCCTCATCTGAAGAGAATGAAGATGTTGAAGTAAGTTATGCCATAGACCATGCCTATCAAGGCCAGGAAGCCATTGAAATGGTCGAAGAAGCAAAGAAAGAAGGAGATCCTTATTCACTTACATTCATGGACGTACGCATGCCGCCGGGAATGGATGGGATACAAGCCATTAAAAATATTTGGGATATTAATCCATATACGGAAGTAGTCATTTGCACGGCTTACTCCGATTATTCATGGGATGAAATTGTTCAAACCTTGGGTAATACAGACAAGTTCCTGTTCATGAGAAAACCTTTTGACTCGACAGCCCTAAAGCAAACGGCTATGTCGTTGACCGCTAAAAATCAGCTTCAGCAGGAAACCCTAAGGCATACCCAACGACTTGAGCAAAAAGTTGCAGAGCGCACGGCCGAGCTCAATAAGTTGGTCAAGGATTATAAAAAAATGAAAGATAAAGCCGAGGAAGTATCGGCTGCCAAAAGTATTTTCCTTGCAAATATGAGCCATGAGATACGTACACCTATGAATGGAGTTATAGGGATGAATGACCTGTTGCTTGATACGGACTTAACCGAGGAACAGCGCGAGCTCTCCCAAATGGTTAAAAGGAGTGCGCAATCATTATTGCGGGTAATCAATGATATCCTGGACTTTTCAAAGATTGAGGCCGGGAAAATGGAAATTGAGTCCATTCCTTTTGAAGTTAAAGAACTGGTTAAAGAAACCGTTCAGTTGGTATCATTTGCTGTAGATGGTAAAAAGGAGTTAAGGATAGAGCATCTTATCGATGATAAAGTGCCCGAAGAGCTTGTTGGGGACCCCACCCGTATAAAACAGATTCTGGTAAATTATGGAAGCAATGCCGTCAAATTCACGGATGAAGGAGAAATAATATTTAATGTGGAATGCCTTGAAGCTGAGGATGACAAATTCCTGATTGAATTTTCCGTTCAGGATACCGGGGAGGGGATCCCACAGGAAAGACAAGAAAAGCTTTTCGATTCATTTACCCAGGGAGATTCTTCAACAACCCGAAAATTTGGCGGTACTGGATTGGGTTTAGCAATCTGTCGTCAACTGGCTGAGTTGATGGCTGGAGAGGTAGGGGTAAGTAGTACAGTTGGAAAAGGGGCTACGTTTTGGTGCCGTATCCCCTTGAGAGAGTATAAGGGTGAAGAAAAAGATCAAGCTGATGAGCAGGAAACTGTACAGGATACTGCCATCCAGTCCAAACCCAGTCAATTTAAAATATTGGTAGCTGAGGATAACAAGGTCAATCAGATTGTTACTCAGAAAATCCTCGAAAGGGAAGGATATGAAGTTAATATTGTAGAAACAGGTACAGAGGCGGTAAAGGCTGTTGAAGAAAATGACTATGACTGTGTATTAATGGATATACAGATGCCTGAAATGGATGGCTATGAAGCAGCGTCTTTAATCAGGGAAACAGAAAAGGTAAGCAACGAATATATTCCAATCATTGCATTATCCGCTGCGATCACTGAAGAAGATCGTCAGAGATCTCAGGAAGTGGGGATGAATGCTTATGTGGGGAAACCGGTGGAAAGGGAAGATCTTTTGGAAGCGATAAGAGAGGTGGTTGGTGCGAATGTTGATGTCTCTGATAATACGTAGGTTTAGTCCGCAACTATATGCATAAACATTTACTAAAAAGGGGACTTGTAAATAGTTGGGGAGTCAGTATCATTTGTTTATTGATACTATTAGTGCTCTTTCAGGCGGAGGAGACTTTTGCACAGGATCGAAATATCGAGTTTAATCACCTGACCCAACAGGACGGGCTTTCGCAAAGTACGGGCCAGGTAATCTATCAGGATAGCGATGGATTTATGTGGTTTGGCACCAACGATGGCCTAAATCGGTATAATGGCTATCAAATGACGGTGTTTAAGCATGACCCCGAAGATTCCACCACCATTAGTAGTAATAATGTAAGTGAAATTTATGAAGATAATGAGGGGGTGCTGTGGGTGGGGACCTCAGGCGGGGGACTTAATAAGTTTGATAAAGAAACGCAGCAATTTTCGCATTACCGGGTTAATTACGAAAACCGGGAAGAGAGTATAAGTGATTATTCGATCACGAGTATCGTCGAAAGAGAAAACGGCGAATTCTGGATAGGAACCTATAATGGATTGAATCGTTTTGACCGGGACAGTGAGGAGTTCTTCCACTTCTATACAGATCCTGATGATCCTGAAAGCTTAAGTAATAGTTATATCAACTGCGTGTATGAAGATTCGCAGGAGAATTTGTGGATAGGAACCAATGAAGGACTCAACCTATGGAATTCAGAAACGGAAACTTTCAAAGTTTTCAAACATGATCCGGCAGATCCATCCAGTATTAGCGGGAATCGCGTAATGCAGGTCTATGAGGATGACGGAGGCACTCTTTGGGTGGGGACAGGTAGTGGATTGAATAAGTTCAATCGGCAAACAGAGGCCTTCCAATCGTATATCCATGAGGATGATGATCCCTATAGTATTAGTGGAAATACTATTTACTCAATTTTGGAAGACAGCAGGGGCGTCTTGTGGGTTGGCACCGAAAATAATGGATTAAATCAATTTGACCGGAATACAGGTCGATTTTACCATTACCAGAGCAATCTGGATAACCCCAATAGCATTTCTGACGATGCAATTTATTCATTATATGAGAATAATGATCAGATTTTATGGATAGGTACATATTCCGGGGGAATTAATTTTTTAGACCGAAAAAATCCAAAGTTTGAGCATTACAAATACGAATCGTTCAGTGACTACCCCTTAAGTAATAATTCGGTTACCTCTTTTCTAAAAGATAGCAGGGGTAATATGTGGGTGGGAACCGATGGAGGGGGATTAAATCTTTTTGATCAGAAAACCGGCCGGTTTTATCCCATCAGGCATAATCCCAATAATAGCAACAGCCTTGCCAGCGATATAGTATTAGCTCTGCTCGAAGATCATAATCAAAATATATGGATTGGATATTATAATGGCGGCATCAGTAGATTTAATGTGGCCGATAGTACTTTTGAGCATTATAAACATGATCCTGAGGATGCAAATAGTCTTTGCCATAACGATGTTTTTGCTCTTTATGAAGATAAAGAACACAATATATGGGTCGGCACAAACGGAGGTGGAGTTTGTAAACTTAATCCTGAAACCGGGAATTTTACCCAATATTCACAGGAGGAAGGAACGATTAGGGATATCTCTATTGATCCCCAGGATAGAGTCTGGATGGGAACGTATGGAGGAGGACTGAAACTACTCAATAGAGAACAGAATTCGATTTGGAATTTTTATGAAGGGGATCAAGGGTTAACGAGTAATATTGTACTGACTATTCATGTAGATCAGAAAGATAGATTTTGGATTGGTACTAAAGAAGGAGGCCTCCATCATTTTGTTTTTGATTGGGATCACCATGAATTTACAAGCTTCAGTGTGGATGAGGGCTTGCCCAACAATCAGGTGAAAGGCATATTAGAGGACGACTCCGGGAACTTGTGGCTCAGCACAAATAACGGTATTTCAAAGTTTAACCCCAGTGATACCACCTTCACAAACTTTCATCTGGAAGACGGGTTACAGGGACAAGAGTTTAATGACCTTTCGTATTATAAAGATAATGAAGGATATATGTATTTCGGGGGCAATAACGGGTTCAATCGATTTCATCCCGACAGTGTTCGAATAGATTCCTTTGTGCATCCGTTGGTCTTAACGGATTTTAAAATTTTTAATGAGTCTGTGACCATCGGGGAAGATTCGCCTCTTCAAAAAAATATTAATCATGCAGATCAGATAAAACTTTCCCATACAGCTTCGATTTTCTCTTTTGAATTCGCTTCCCTGAATTATAATACCATCAAGGGAGATACTTATGCTTATATGCTTGAAGGGTTTGACTCCGACTGGAACCAAGTAGGGGAAGATCGATCAGCCACCTATACAAACATTGATCCCGGTGAATATACCTTTAGAGTTAAGTCGGCAAACAGTGATGGGATATGGAATACAGAAGAAGCCTCGATCAAGCTGGTCATAACGCCTCCTTTTTGGCGGACTACCTGGTTTTACTTGTTATCTGCCTTATTTGTATCTGGATTAATCTTTGGCGGATATCGTTACCGGATGCGCATTGTTAGAAGGCAAAATAAACTACTTGCCCGAAAAGTGGCGGAGCGAACCAGTCAGTTAGATCAGAAAAACAAAGAGCTTCAGGAGACCCTGGAAGATTTAAGCAGCATGCGAAGTGAGCTTATAAAGAAGGCTCACAAGGCGGGGATGGCGGATCTGGCAACAGGGGTACTGCATAATGTTGGTAATATTTTAAATAGCGTGAATACGTCAAGCGATGTGATTCACGAAACGATTCATCGGTCCAAGATAAATAACTTTAAGAAGGCGAATCAATTGCTGAAGGATAAAAAAGACAATTTTGAAGATTTTCTTTTAAATGATCCGAGAGGGAAGGATCTAATTCAATATTACTTGAAGCTTGAAGAACCGCTTGATAAAGAATATGAGAAGATTAAAGAACAGGCTAAAAGACTTAAGGACAAGGTCAATCTCATCTCCGAAGTAATTGAGGCGCAGCAGGATTATGCAAAGGTTGGGCGTGTGAATGAAGAAATTAGCCTTAAAGAGGTGACTAAAGACGCTCTCAAGCTACAGGCGGGTAGTATTGATCGTCATAATATAAATGTTCGGGAAGATTACAATGATACCGTAAAAATCCCCGTCCAGAAGAGTAAGTTTATTCATATCCTGATCAATCTTTTTAAAAATGCCAAAGAAGCGATGGAAGGGATGGCTCCAGGCGAAAAAAATCTTTTTATCCGTACCTGGGAGGATTTGGAAAAGGTCCATCTTTCTATAACTGATAACGGGGATGGGATAAAGAAGGAGAACCTTAACAGCGTTTTTAATCATGGATTCACTACCAAAGAAGATGGCCATGGGTTTGGTTTGCATACCTGTGCAAACTATATGACCGAAATGGGGGGAGAGATTAAAGCGGAAAGTGAGGGGAAGGGAGAAGGTACCACATTTACTGTAAGTTTTACTCGTAAGTCAGAAACAGAAAATAGCTCTTGACTTTTTAAATAGTTTCTTGCATCTAAAATATTTTATATGCTGGTAGAAATATAGGATCGGACTATTCAAAACGAATTACTGTTTTGCAGAAATTATTTTAGATGCTCATATCTACGAATATTATTATAACACTATTCGCGATAAATTCAGGTTGTGGGAATGTTATCTTTCCTTTTATAACTGCTATAGGATTTATTTTATTTGGCTTCGCTGTAGGATTTGATAACGAAGAATCGGGATCATCAGGAAACAATACTTTTACATTAGGGGAAGCACACCGTCTTTCGCAAGCTAATTACAGTCCCCGCATATTAGGCTTTGCCGGGAGTTTTCTACTGATCGCACTGTTAGTCATCAGCAATAATTGGTCTAACTGGTTTTTCCTCTATATGAGTATCTATTTTCTCATATATCCTCACTTGGTGCTGTTAGTGGCAAAGATTTTTCCCGAAAAGAAAAAAGTTGAAGTTAGGGCCATGATGTTTGATGCCTTTATACTTGGTCTATGGACTGCTCATATTCACTTTTCGCTTTGGATATCATTTGCTTTTCTGACTTCAACAGTGCTAAACCATATTATGGTCGGTGGTCATCGCCAGCTATTGAAGGGGTTGGGGCTATTTCTGCTTGGAATAATCATTGGTGGCGTTATGACGGGCTTCCGGATGGAGCTTGAAGCTGCTTTTCATATTGAACTTTTGGCAATGGCCGCACTACTGGCATATATTTTTAGTTCCGCCGGAATATTTTATAAACAGACGCGTCGTTTGGCAGAAATCCGTGTGGAATTAGAAGACAAAAATGAAATGTTAAATGAGACTGTACAGGAGTTGGAGAGCACCAGAAACGAACTGGTGGAAAAAGCCCACAAGGCAGGTATGGCAGATATCGCTTCTGGGATATTACACAATGTAGGCAATATCCTCAATAGCGTAACTACTTCAGCTTCTTTAATCAGGGATACTGTCAAGCAGTCTAAAGTTGAAGGATTAGAACAGGCGAATACTATTCTTCGGGAACATATTAATCATATTGAGGAGTTTATAAGTAATGATCCAAAAGGAAAAAAGCTGATGCATTACTACCTGAAGATTGAAGAACCCCTTAAAGAAGAACAGAATAAGGTGATCAAGCAGTCAAATCGGCTCATTGATAAAATAGAGATGATTAATAGTACAATTGCCGCCCAGCAGAATTATGTTGGGGCAAGAATGCATGACGATCATATCTCCCTATCCGAAATAGTTGATGATGCGCTTGCGTTGCAGGCGGGTTCCATTGAGCGACATGAACTGAAAATTAAAAAAGATTTTCAGCCAGTGGATGTTATTGAGGCTCACCGTTCAAAATTGATTCATGTATTGATTAATATTATTAAAAATGCCAAAGAAGCGATGGAAGAGGTGAATCAGGAGGAGAGAAAACTTGAATTTTCTACTTGGCAGGATTCAGAAATGGTTTATCTCTCCATAATGGATAATGGGGAGGGAATTAAGGAAGAGAATAAGACAGCTATTTTTAAACACGGTTTTACGACCAAAAAGGAAGGACACGGATTTGGGTTACATAGTAGTGCTAATTATATGGCTGAAATGGGAGGTGAAATAAAAGTAAATAGTGGTGGGAATGGAAAAGGAACCACGTTTATTTTGAGTTTCTCCAGGAAAAAGAAAAATACTGATTAAGCTGAAAAGCTAAATCTTTAGAGGAGAAATGGAAACCCCCAATTAATATTTGGGCAGTAATAGTAGCCATGAATCCTCCATTCTTTATAGTTTAGACCTTAGTACAGATCTCTTTCGGAACAGTCTTGGATGTCGGCAGTGGAAATGACGGAAGAGGACATTGGAGACAGGAATATGGCCAAAATATTTGGATTTACATTTATTTTTGAACTCATTATTGCTTTAAGTTGGCAATTATTTGAACGGTAAAAAGAAAAGGTGTTGTTTTTATGAAATATATCGGAGCCCATGTTAGTGCTGCGGGCGGGGTTGAAAACGCGCCCAAACGAGCATATGAAATAGGTGCTACTGCTTTTGCCCTGTTTACTAAAAATCAGCGGCGATGGGAAGGTCCCCCGCTAACCAGGGAAAATATTGAAGGATTTAAAAAGAACTGTGAGAAATACGGTTACTCCATGAACCAGGTGATGCCCCACGACAGTTATCTTATAAATTTAGGGCATCCGGAGCAGGATAAGCTGGAGAAATCGCGAAATGCTTTTCTGGATGAAATGCAACGCTGTGAGCAGCTGGGAATAGAATTGTTAAACTTTCATCCCGGTAGTCATCTAAACAAAGTAAGTGTGGAGGAATGTCTTAATCGTAATGCAGAGTCCATAAATTGGACATTGGATCAGACCAAAGGAGTAACAGCTGTTATTGAAACAACGGCCGGACAAGGCACCAACACCGGCTTCACCTTTGAACACCTCGCTGCTATTATCGATGGAGTAGAAGATAAGAGTAGGGTGGGGGTTTGTATTGACAGTTGTCACGTTTTTGCCGCAGGCTATGACCTTTCTACCGAAGAAGGGTATCAACAAATGTTTAAGGAATTTGAAGAGATTGTAGGGTTTGAATATTTAAAGGGGATACATCTCAACGATTCTAAAAAAGAGTTGGGCAGTCAGGTCGATCGCCATGATAACATTGGTGAGGGAAAAATAGGACTAAATTCCTTTAAGCTGATGATGCAGGATGAGCGTCTGAATGAGATTCCAATGATTCTGGAAACCCCTAACACAGAGCGATGGCCCCAGGAAATTGAAATGCTAAAAGAATTTGAAGCCACAGGCTCTGTACAGCAGTGAAAGCTTATCTTATATAACTGAAAATTCTTTTATAATTTTAAATTTTAGCCTTAATAAGGAAACTAAGGTACGGTTAAAAAATCCTCTGAAGGTTGCCTCATATCCTTAACTTTTCGTTCTTGCATTATTCCCCCATTCCTTTATTTTGGATGGGTGGCTTTTTAAGGCTCTTAATAGCTATGAAAGTTATTTGCGACGCGGGAAATATAATTTCAAATATATTAAGGATTTTAAAGCGATAAATTGGAAAGCTACTGAAATTTATTTACTGAGCACTAAAGGAGAAACTGAGTTTTAACTTTTTATTGATAGTTATACAAGATGCAATTATTAGGATTTGATATAGGGAGTTCAGGGATTAAAGCATCACTCGTTGAAGCCGCCACGGGGAAGGAAATTGCTTCGGCTACTTCTCCTGAAAAAGAGCTGGAGATGGATGCTCCCGAACCGGGATGGGCGGAACAAAATCCGGAAACATGGTGGCAACATATCGTAAACGTAAGTCATGAGGTATTAGAAGCAGAACAGGCGGAACCCGCGGCTGTAGCGGGTATCGGAATTGCCTATCAGATGCACGGGCTGGTATTGGTTGATGAGGATCAAAACGTATTGCGTCCCGCTATTATTTGGTGCGACGGTCGGGCCGTTGATATCGGGAATAGAGCTTTTAAAGAGATTGGGGAATCCTACAGCTTGGAACACTATTTGAATTCTCCCGGTAACTTTACCGCTTCCAAACTGCGGTGGGTCAAGGAAAATGAGCCGGAGCTGTTTTCAAAAATACACAAGGCAATGCTGCCCGGCGATTATGTTGCTATGAAGCTATCCGGCCAAGTTCGAACTTCAATATCAGGACTTTCAGAAGGTATTTTCTGGGATTATCTTTCTTCTGATATTGCTACTAGATTATTAGATTTCTATGAGCTATCCCCGGATTTACTTCCCGAGTACGATCCAAACTTTGCTGTTTCTGGCACGCTTACATCACAGGCGGCAGAGGAACTGGGGTTGAATGAGGGTATTCCCATAGGTTATCGCTCCGGCGATCAACCCAATAACGCGCTTTCACTTAATGTATTAAATCCCGGGGAAGCTGCCGCAACAGCCGGTACTTCGGGTGTTATCTATGGCGTTACCGATAAGCCACTCTATGACGAACAATCGCGCGTTAATACCTTTGTGCATGTAAATCACGATGAGGAGCAGTCCAGGTATGGGGTACTGTTATGCATCAACGGCACGGGTATCTTAAACAGCTGGTTAAAGAATGAACTGTTTAATGAATTGAACAGTTACGAAGAGATGAATACGATGGCCTCTGAAGTAGCAGTGGGATCAGAAGGTATTCATGTGTTCCCATTTGGCAACGGACCCGAACGGGTGCTGGGACAGCAGGGCATTGGTTCTCAATTCAGAAATATTGATTTTAATCGACATTCCAGGGCGCATATTATTCGGGCGGCTCAGGAAGGGATCGCTTTTTCCATGAATTATGGGCTACAGGTAATGCATCAGATGGGTCTGGATATCGATACTATTCGCGTAGGAAAGGGAAATATGTTTTTGAGTAATGTTTTTCGGGAAGCCTTTACGAATACGACCGGGTTATCGGTTGAACTTTACGACAGCAGCGGTTCTTACGGCGCCGCTATCGGAGCGGGTATCGGTATCGATGCTTTCCCTAACAGGGAGGAAGCATTTAAAGGACTTAGAAAAAGCGATACGCTACAGCCCGAACCGGAATTAGAAAAAGCCTATTCTTCGGCCTATGACCAATGGAAGGAGAAACTAGAAAAGGAATTAAAAACTGATTAATATACTAAAAGCCTCAGAATGTAATTTCGAGGAATTAAACAGGATTTTTTAGATATATTTCCATTTCTTTGGCTTAAGGATGGGTTTCTGATGGAAATTATATAAATAGGAAATTCACAAATACACTAAATTATTACTAACTATTTAATATTATTGACCTTTTATGAAGATTACTACCGGAGACACTTCTTACTTTCCAGACATCAATGAAATTCCCTTTGAAGGCAAAGATTCAGAGAATCCGTTATCATTTAAATATTATGATGCCGGCCGAAAAGTAGGGGATCAAACCATGGAGGAACACCTTCGGTTTGCGGTGGCCTATTGGCATACCCTCTGTGAAACCGGCGGAGATCCATTTGGATGGGGAACCCGCGAGTGGCCATGGATGAAGTTCGATGATCCCCTGGATCGCGCCCGGGCGAAGATGGATGCAGCCTTCGAGTTTATCACTAAACTGGGAGTTCCTTTTTACTGTTTCCACGATGTGGATGTTGTAGATGAAGCGGACAGCATTGCTGAAACAGACCGGCGGCTGCAGACCATGGTTGATTATGCCAAACAAAAACAGGAAGCAAGTGACGTACAGCTGTTATGGGGTACCGCGAATCTGTTTAGCCATCCACGATATATGAATGGGGCGGCAACGAATCCTGATTTCGAAGTGGTTACGCACGCAGCAACACAGGTAAAGCGAGCGCTGGATGCTACCATTGAACTAGGGGGACAAAACTACGTGTTCTGGGGCGGAAGAGAAGGATATATGTCACTGCTCAACACGGAGATGAAGCGCGAAAGAGACCATCTTGCGCGATTTTTACATACAGCGAGAGATTATGGACGAAAAAATGGTTTCGAGGGGACCTTCCTTATCGAGCCAAAGCCAATGGAGCCCACCAAACATCAATACGATTTTGATACGGCTACCGTCATCGGTTTTTTACGGGAATACGATCTATTGGACGATTTTAAGGTGAATATTGAGGTAAACCATGCCATACTTGCCAAGCATACCTTCGAGCACGAGCTTCAGGTAGCTGCCGATGCCGGACTGTTGGGAAGCATTGATGCCAATCGCGGTGACTACCAAAACGGCTGGGATACCGATCAGTTTCCTGCCGATATTTTTGAGCTCACTCAGGCCATGTTGATAATTCTTCAGTCAGGCGGCTTTGATACCGGGGGAATAAACTTTGATGCAAAAATTCGTCGTAATTCTACCGACCTTGAAGACCTGTTTTATGCCCATATTGGCGGGATGGATGTACTGGCGCGGGCTCTGCTGACTGCTCATGAAATTCTTGAAGAATCATCCTATGAAGAACTCCGCAAAGAACGATACGCCTCTTTTGATAAAGGAGCTGGAGCTGCCTTTGAAAATGGAGAGTTGAGTCTGACAGACCTTAAGAAACTGGCTGAAGAAAATGGAGAGCCAGAACAAATTAGTGGACGTCAGGAATATTTTGAAAATCTCATTAATCAATACATCTAATAAATATATGATAATGAGCAGGGTATTCTTTATTCATTTATAAGCCAATAGTACAGAATAATACATTGAAAAGATCAGATTTCAAGGGCGTACTTGGAGAAAAACAGGTTGATTTATTCAAACTTGAGAATGCCAATGGAGCTAAAGCCTCTATTACAAATTATGGAGGCCGATTAGTGGAATTGTTAGTTCCGGATCGTTCAGATAATTTTGGAAATATTGTCGTAGGCTATTCTTCTATGGAGGAATTCATGGATAAACCTGAGCGGTATTTTGGAGCGATTATCGGCCGATACGCCAATCGAATTGCTAATGGGAGGTTTAGTATTGAGGATAAAACATATACCCTTAATACGAATGACGGGGTCCATCATCTTCATGGAGGTCCGGGTGGTTTCCACCGGGTAGTATGGGGTGCCAATCAGATAGATGATCAAACGCTCAGCCTGTCTTACCGTTCTCCTGATGGGGAAGAAGGATATCCGGGTAACCTGGGTATTGGCGTGAGGTATAAACTCACTGATGATAATGAGCTGAAGGTTAGCTATAAAGCGGAATCTGATCAAAAAACAATCCTGAACCTTACAAGTCATCCCTATTTTAATTTGAATGGAAGTTCCGGCGGATCAACCGCTTACAGTCATCACCTGAAAATAAATGCAGATAAATATACGCCTATTGATGAGGGGTTAATTCCAACGGGGAAATTAGTCGGCGTAGAGGAAACCCCATTCGACTTTCGGGAGAGTAAATCTATTGATTCGGCTTACGATCCCCATCATCCTCAAATACAGAATGCTGATGGATTTGATCATAATTTTGTATTGAACAAGAATAGTGGTGAGGACCCTACTCTTGCTGCCTCTGTTTATGAACCAAAGGGAGGGCGACAGCTTGATATCTATACTACCGAACCGGGCCTACAGTTTTATGCCTGTTCCGATCCAGTCGAAGGTATTCAATCGGCCATCTGTCTTGAGCCCCAGCATTATCCGGATTCCCCCAATCAGCCTGAATTTCCTTCGGTTGTGATTGATGCTTTTCAGCCGTTTCGTTCAGAAACTATTTACCGTTTTACTTGTAATTAATATTTAAAAAAGAATACTTATTGCCTTAATAGTAAGGGATATTGATTTGATAGCGATAATAACTAAAAAACACCAAGATGAGTTCAGAGGTTACCCTTAAGGAGATAGCAGAGTCGCTGGGCGTTTCAGCGATGACGGTTTCACGAGCCCTTAATAATAGAGATAATGTAGACGAGGATACCCGAAAAAAAGTCGTATCTAAAGCGGAAGAAATGGGGTATACTCCCAATTATGTAGCCAAAAGCCTTGTTTCGAACAAAACATATACCATTGGGGTGGTGATACCGGAAATTACCCACGCTTTTTTCCCGGAAGTAGTTCGAGGCATAGAGGAAGTAACGAATAAATCCGACTATCAGCTCCTGTTAACCAATGCAAATGAGCAATTTATCAGGGAAAAAAAGGCCGTAAATGCGTTACGGTCCCAGCGTGTTGATGGTTTATTGATATCCACTTCTATTGGTATCGACGATTTTTCTTTTTACGAACAGATTATAAATAGCGGTACAAAGCTCGTCTTTTTTGATCGCTGTATCGAAGGGCTTGGGGCAAGCTGCGTAAGTGTAAATGATCGGACTAGTTCTTATCAAATTACCGAGCATTTAATAACGGAACATGGTTATTCTAAAATAGCCCATTTAAGTGGTCCCCCTAATGTATCCATTGGGAAGGAAAGGATGGAGGGATATCTGGAGGCCCTGGAAGAATATGAGTTACCTATAAATAATCAAT
The DNA here is from genome assembly GCF_039545095.1 of Fodinibius salicampi. Lineage (NCBI taxonomy): Bacteria > Pseudomonadati > Balneolota > Balneolia > Balneolales > Balneolaceae > Fodinibius > Fodinibius salicampi. The sequence continues at coordinate 737,374 of NZ_BAABRS010000001.1, forward strand.
GGATTATAGAAGGTGGATTCCAGAAAATAAAAGGATATGAGTCCATGCAAAGTCTTTTGGAGCTGCCCGAGGAGGAATACCCGGAAGCGGTAGTGGTTGTGAACGATCCTGCAGCCTTTGGAGCAATAAAAGCGCTAAAAGATTTTGGATTATCCGTTCCTGAGGACATGGCAGTTGTGGGTTTTACAGATGATATTAGAGCTCCTTTGTTGGAAACACCTTTGACAACAGTGCACCAGCCTGCTTATGCCGTTGGTCAAAAAGCGGCAAAAAAACTAATTGCTGCCATAGAAAATAAAGATGAGCCTATCGAAAATATTGAAGTTTTAACCACACTGAAAATTCGGGCTTCTTGTGGGTGTGGGAATTTTTAACCATAATAAATGATGTAGTAAACTTTTGTATTATAGCTACAAATGTACCTAAACCTGCTTATATAACTAAATAACGCCAAAATGAATATTAGAAATTGTTCAGTTCTGACTGTTCTTTTTATTGGATTATTTTTTATTCAAACTGTAAATGTGCAAGGCCAGTCAGGGCAGTGGCAGCCCGCCAATGGACCTCTAATGAGCCAATGGGCAGATGAGGTAAGTCCCCAAAATGCCCTTCCCGAGTATCCTCGGCCTATGATGGAACGGGAGCACTGGCAAAATCTGAATGGTCTTTGGGATTTTAAGATAACAGGGAAGGACACTGATCACGGGGAGTACAATCAGCAAATTTTAGTTCCGTATCCGGTGGAGTCGGCCTTATCGGGGATTGGAGAAACCGTAGGTGCTGATAATCGAGTATGGTACCGGCGCACCTTCCAGGTTGAGAATCCCTATGAAAACGGACGCGTACTACTTCATTTCGGAGCCAGTGACTGGGAGACGGATGCATGGGTAAATGGGGAATATATTGGTAAACACCAGGGAGGATATGATCCTTTCACCTTTGACATAACCGATCAGCTGACAAATGGAGAGCAGGAAATTGAAATTACCGTTTGGGATCCGACGGATCTGGGAAGTCAGCCGGTAGGCAAGCAGACGCATGATCCCCGGAGTATCTGGTATACCGCTGTAACGGGCATTTGGCAAACGGTATGGCTGGAATATGTACCGGAATCCTATATTCAGGATCTTAAAATTACTCCTGATATCGATAACAATAGAGTGAAAGTAGAGGTAGAGGGCAAGCATCTGTCAGAGGGACATCAGTTAAGGATAGAAGCCCTGAAGGAAGGGGAAGTTGCAGGAGTAGCAGAAGGAAATCCGGAACAGGATTTTTTAATCCAGCTGGATGACCCTGAATTATGGTCGCCCGATAATCCTTATTTGTATGACCTGGAGGTTAAACTCATAGCAGAAAACGGAGAAGTGGTGGATGAGGTATCCAGTTATTTTGGTATGCGCAAGATCGAAATTGCCCGAGCCGAAGATGGACATATGCGATTATTCCTGAATAACGAACCGCTTTTCCAATTGGGTCCCCTGGATCAGGGATGGTGGCCGGATGGATTATATACCGCGCCCACCGATGAAGCGCTCAAATACGATATTGAGGCGACAAAAAAACTGGGTTATAATATGCTCCGCAAGCATGTGAAGGTGGAGCCGCAGCGCTTCTATTATTGGGCGGACAAGCTCGGCATTTTGGTCTGGCAGGATATGCCTAGTGGAGATATGCGTCCCGAACCTATTCCCGAACGTACCAAGGAGTCCGCTAAACAGTTCAAGAAAGAATATAAGCGAATGATTGATGCCTTCTATAATCATCCATCTATTGTTATGTGGGTTCCATTCAACGAGGGCTGGGGGCAATTTCAAACGGAGGAGATTGTCAATTGGACCCAAAAGCTTGATCCCACCCGATTGGTTAATAATGCCAGTGGTTGGACCGACCACGGGGTTGGAGATGTCATTGATATGCATGAATATCCGGGTCCGGACATGCCAGAAACAGAAGACAGTAGGGCCGCCGTGTTAGGTGAATTCGGGGGACAGGCATTGGTTGTTAAGGATCATTTATGGATACAGGATTTTAGCCGTGCGCCCAGCCATTATGAGACCTCGCAGTCAGAGTCCAAGCTGCATGATACCTATGATCAGATGATTGAGGAGCTTTATAAGCTCAAGGACAAGGGGCTTTCTGCTGCCGTCTATACCCAAACCACGGATGTGGAATCAGAAGTCAATGGCCTTATGACTTATGATCGAGAGATTATCAAATTTGATGTTGCGCACATGCAGGAAATTCACAAGTCACTAATCGAGGAATGACCTAAAAGGTGAAACTTATCTCTATATTTATAAACGTACTCTCCAGAATAGTCCTTATCCTGATTATTGCTTTCACCATTAGCTGGTCCGCTAATACAGCGGTTGCACAATCGGAAGAAACTCTTTCAGGCAATACTGAAATCATTCCGGTAGCAGAAGGATGGGCCCGTAACTCTATAAATACCGTTATTTTTCGGACAAATAGTGTTACTACCTTTCAAAATAAGCAATATACCGCTTTCTATGATTCCGACGGAAATGTAATGGCTGCCAAAAGAGAACGTGGAAAGAAAGAGTGGGAAATCAATAAAACGGGACTTCAGGCTGATGTGGAAGATGCCCATAATTCTATCAGTATTGCTGTAGACGGGAATGGCTTGTTGCATCTTTCATGGGGAATGCATGGGCAAGAGATCCTCTATGCACAGGGGAAAAAGCCGGGTAGCCTGGAGTTTGATCGTCAACCCACTATGACGGGAAAAAATGAGGAGGCGGTAACCTATCCACAATTTTATCGATTACCAGATGGGGATCTCCTTTTTATGTACCGTGAGGGTAGTTCCGGGCGGGGAAATGTAATGGTCAACCGCTATAATATTGAAGATAAGGAGTGGAAGGCCATACAACATCCCCTGATTGATGGCGAAGGTGAGCGAAATGCCTATGTAAATGGAATAGCTATAGATGAAAAAGGCGGTTGGCATCTATCCTGGACTTGGAGAGAAAGCTGGGATGTAGCCACGAATCACGATATCATGTATGCTTATTCACCAGATGAAGGCAACAGTTGGGAGACGTCAAAAGGAGAAAGGTATGTGTTACCAATAACCTTGGATAATGCTGAAATTGCATATAAAATTCCGCAGGGAAGCGAGTTAATTAACCAAACCTCTATGACTGTAAATAGTGAAGGTAATCCGGTTATAGCTTCGTATTGGAAAGGCCAGAACGATGATGCCCCCCAGTTTTATGTGGTATGGAATAACGGAGAGGAGTGGAAGAAAGAAAAAGTAGGAAACCGCACACTCGACTTTTCGCTAAGTGGAGGAGGGACCAAGCGTATACCTATTTCTCGTCCCCAGATTATAGCTGGAGAAAAGGGAAAAGTGCACCTTATTTTTAGGGATTTTGAGAGAGGAGGCGGGATTTCTATTGCTGCCTCAGAGGGTTCGGACTACAGTAAGTGGAGTGTTAATGATATCTATCAGGAATCAGTAGGACTTTGGGAACCAACTTTGGATTCACAAGCCTGGAAAAAGCATCGCGAGCTATATCTCTTTGTACAAAATGTAGGTCAGGGGGATGGGGAAACGCTGGAAGACATTGCTCCCCAGGAAATCTTTCTATTAAAATGGAGACCATAACTTTTTGAAAATTTGAGATTAATATGGGAGCATCAAAATGGATTATTCTAGTTGTATGTTTGAGTTTTGTCGCCTGTAGCGGCAACCAGGAATCATCAAAGGGAGAGGAAGAATTAGAGCCTGAAGCTATTGACGGATACACTTTGGTCTGGCATGACGAATTTAACGAAGGCAACAAGCCCGATACTTCTAACTGGGGCTATGAGCACGGATTTGTTAGAAATAATGAGCTTCAGTGGTATCAGCAGGATAATGCTACTATTGAGGATGGCCGCTTGGTTATTGAAGGAAGGAGAGAGCGTGTTGAAAATAGCTTCTATGATTCTACAAGTGACGATTGGAGAAGAAGCAGACCTTATGCAGGATATACCTCGTCCAGTATTAACACCCGCGGGAAACAAGAATTTCAATTTGGACTTTTTAAAATTCAGGCCAGAATTGATACTGCCAAAGGAATGTGGCCGGCCATATGGACCTTGGGAACTCATCCCGAAAGAGGTTGGCCGGCAAATGGTGAGATAGATGTTATGGAGTTTTACCGAAGCGAGGGGGAACCGGTGATCCTTGCAAATGCAGCATGGACTGATGGGAATAATCAGCCTGTTTGGGACGAAGGGAAAGTATCTTTTGAACATTTTCTAAATCAGGACCCGGATTGGCCGGAAAAATTTCATGTTTGGAAAATGGATTGGACGCAAGACTACATAAAGTTATACTTGGATGATGAATTGATAAATGAAATAGATTTGAGCAAAACAGAAAATCCGGATGGATTCAATCCCTTCCATCAGCCCCATTATATTTTGTTAAATCTGGCCATTGGCTCAAATGGAGGGAATCCTTCTGATACCCAGTTTCCAAAACGCTATGAAATAGACTACGTAAGGATATATCAAAAAGAATGAATATTAAATTTACCTATTTAATTCTGCTACCGGTCGTATTGTTTGCCTGCCAGTCCATTAAAGTCGATGAGGCTAATAATGACCCGGAACCATTGGAGTTGACCATAAATTTTGAGGACAAGAAGCAAGAGATCGAGGGATTTGGGGCCTCCGATGCCTGGAGCGTGCAGTTTGTGGGAAAGAATTGGCCAGTGGATAAACGGGAACAAATCGCCGATTACCTGTTCAGCACAGCTACTGATACCGAAGGGAATCCGGAAGGCATTGGCCTTTCGATGTGGCGATTTAATATAGGGGCTGGTAGCGCCCGGCAGGGAGAAGAAAGTGGTATAGATGATCCCTGGAGACGGGCGGAAAGTTTTTTGACGGCCGACAGCACCTACGACTGGAGTAAACAGCAGGGCCAACAATGGTTTATGAATGCAGCCAGTGACCGTGGAGTGGAGAAGTTCATTGGCTTTGTAAACAGTCCACCGGTACTCCTTACCCAAAATGGTAAAGCCTTTGGCGATGGCAGCGGACAAGCCAACATCATTCCGGAGTATTCTGACGAATTTGCGGATTACCTGTCAAAAATTGCCCGGTATTTTAACGATCAGGGAACGCCGTTTACCTATATTAGCCCCGTAAATGAACCGCAGTGGGACTGGTCTCAGGATAACGGGCAGGAAGGCTCTCCTTACCAAAACGAACAAATTTCGGGTGTAGTAAAAGCTCTTGATCAGAAGATCCAGGAATATGGATTGGATAGCAAAATTGAGATACCGGAAACTGCACAAATTGATTTTTTATACGATGGCGATCTTTCCGGCAGAAGCCATCAGGCCGAATACTTTTTTGGACCGGAAAGTGAAGTTAAAGATCTGCCGACTGTGGCCCGGAAAATGGCGGCTCACAGCTATTTTACCACCTGGCCAGTCAGTGAGATGATTGATCAGCGCAGGCAGGTTAGAGAAAGTATACAGAATACGGATATCCCCATTACATACACGATGTCCGAGTACTGCATCCTGGCCGATAACGAAGAGATACAAGGTAATGGTCGGGATCTGGGAATGGATCCGGCCTTGTATGTGGCCCGCGTGCTGCATTTTGATATGACCATCGCTAATGCCACTTCCTGGCAGTGGTGGTTGGCTATAAGCCCCTATGATTATAAAGATGGTCTGGTCTACATCGATAAAAACACTCAGAACGGTACGGTTTCAGATTCCAAGCTGCTTTGGGGACTGGGGAACTACAGTCGCTTTATTCGACCCGGGGCCGTTCGGCTGGGAATTTTCCGATCCGATAACGCAAGCCCTGAGGAGGCTGCACAGCAGCTAATGGCCTCCGCTTATGTCCATGAAGAGCAAGGTACCCTTACAGTGGTAGTGGTGAACTATGGGCATGCAGACCAAAGGGTGAGTGTGAGCGGCACGAATGTAGAAGACTATAATCTGTCGGATTTTGAATCTTACCTTACTTCCGGAAAAATGGATCTTCGGAAACAAGAGCCGGTAGCTCAAGATGAATCGGTGATCATACCCGCCCGATCCATTATGACACTGCAGGCCAATATTGAAAACTAGTCTTTTGTAAGAAAAGTAATCCATGGTTACGTCTCAGCGATCAGATCCAGTATTCAAAATTAGGTTACGGTTATGACTCAAAAAAATTTACAAAGTAAACTATTACCTGCAGTCACTCTTTCGGATGCAGATTCCGCTCTTAAGATAGCTGAAGCTTTACTCAAAGGTGGTCTTAATGTCATGGAAGTTACCTTTCGTACTGAAGCAACGGCACCAGCTATCTCTGCAATAGTCCAGGAATTTCCTGAAATGCAGATTGGAGCGGGAACTATCCTTTCACCAGATCAATTGGCCGTGGCCAGAGACGCCGGTGCACAATTTGGGTTATCGCCGGGATTTAGTAATCCGGTAACTAAAAAAGCTAAGGAGCTGGATTTTCCATTCATTCCTGGTGTTATGACTCCCACGGATATAGAAACAGCACTGAATGCTGGTTATAAAACACTAAAACTTTTTCCCGCATCTGATATGGGTGGGATTAATTATATCAACAGTTTGGCAGGTCCCTATCAGCATACCGGAATCAGATTTTTAACGATGGGAGGTATAAATGAAACTAATCTGGACTCCTACCTCAAACACGAGATGGTTATTTCGGCGGGAGGATCATGGCTATGTCCCACAGACTTAATTCAACAGAAAAAGTTTGATGAAATTACTGCAGTAGCACGAAAATCAGTCAAACTGGCAAATAATATTTGAGGGCTTTCACCTGTCATTGCGATCCGCCGGTGGAGAAGCAATCTCCTGATTTAAACCTCAAAAAGGAGATCGCAGTACTCCTTTCGCGATGACAGTTTGGTTTTGCAAACCCTCTATTCAGTATATTTACTGTCATATTTTTTTAAAAAATCGCTAACTGTAAACTATTATACCACGATATAATAGAGTAGCAGGGCCATTGCAAAACCGACAACCGAGATAATAGTCTCCATTACCGTCCATGATCGAAGGGTTTGTTTTTCCGTTAATCCCAGGTATTTATTAACTAACCAAAAGCCGCTGTCATTTACGTGCGACATAATGGTTGAACCTGCTGCTATAGCAATTACGATTAACGCCTTTTCTGGTGATGACATATCAAACTCACTGATTATAGGAGCGACCATCCCGGCAGAAGTGACCATTGCTACAGTAGCGGATCCCTGGGTAATACGAATTACTACGGCTAAAATATAGGCTAGGACAATAGGTGCTACCTGGTAGGCTAAAATAGTTTGAGCCAGTGCTTCCCCAACACCACTGTCAATAAGAATTTCCTTGAATACGCCTCCGGCACCGGTTACTAGAATAATCAAGCCGGCCGGGGCAAGTGCTTTATCCGAAAACTTGAGCACCTCCTTGCCAGTAAATCCTTTTTTATATCCCAGAAAGTATGCCGCCACAAGCGTTGCAATAATCAAGGCAATAAAGGGATGACCTAAAAACTGGATGAGATTCAATAAAAAGTACTCTCCGGCTATAACTCCAGAGGACTGAAGGGTATCAAATATTGTTGCATTTACGATTAAAAAGAGGGGAAGGAGAATAACAATGAGGATAATATAGAAATCCCATCTGTTTTCTAAATCAGGTTCTTTGGTCTTAGCTGTTTCACTGAAGTCAGGAGGAGCTACATCTATTTTATTGCCAATATACTTCCCAAATATTGGGCCCGCTAAAATGGCTGCAGGGATACCAGCCGCAAAACCAAAAATGATGACCCAGCCAAGAGAAACGCCGATGATTTCTGCCACTGCTGTAGGACCAGGTGTAGGAGGAATAAAGGCATGAGTTACGGCAAGCCCCGCCAAAAGGGGAATAGCATAAAATAAAGTAGATTTTTTAGATTTTCGGGCCAGGGCATAGACAATGGGTACAAGTATAATGAATCCAACATCCAGAAACACCGGAATGGAAATGATAAAGCCAGTAAGGGTAAGTCCCCATGAGGTGCGTTCTGTACCAAAAATTTGTACAATATTTCGGGCTAATGCTTCGGCTCCACCGGATACTTCAAGCAGTTTCCCAATAATGGAACCAAGACCTACAATGATAGCAATAAAGCCTAAAATACCGCCCATCCCTTCCTGTATACTGTCCAGAACTCCCTGGAAGTCCATACCGGCCCCCAAGCCTACAAATGCGCTGACAATGAGAAGAGAGATAAAAGCATGAATTTTAAGCCTCATTACTAAAACAAGCAGAATTACAATAGCAATGAGAGTAATAAGTAGTAAATAAAGCGGTTCCCCTATCATAGTGATTCGTTTAGTCGTTTATCATTTGATTTAGAATAATACGCTGACCGGCCGAAGTGATATCTTCCTGTGGATTTAACTCCGGTATTATATAATCTAGTCCCAACACATCCAGTGCTGTTTTATAATAGAGCGTTAGTTGGCTGTCGCCCCATAGAACAATATTTTCAGTCTGACTAATACACAGTTCATTTAGTTCTGTCCCGATGAGCAGGCCGCTCAGAAAGTCGTAATTATCAGTTGGTTCTGAGCTGTTGAGAAGATCATTTGCCCGGATCGTAAACAACGAATGCAGCAAATTTTCCTCCTGTGCTAGTTTGATTCCTTTTTTAAAACTTTGTTCTGGGTTCAGTACCTCACCTTTCTCGACAGAGTTCGATAGTATACTTTTTGAAGATATTAAATCAAAAAGCTCTCCGGTCATATAGGTTTTAAATGCAGTGATGAAGTTTTCTTTGACAAAAACATGCTTGCTATGTGTCCCTGTCAGGAGGAAACATCCGGTTTCAATATTCAATTTTGAGGCAATACCCAAGAGCTGTGTCTCTTCTCCTCGCATTACATCCTTCGATGAGCAAACTCCGGATATTAGATAGATATCATATGAGAATTGGCGGGTTTTCTTTATGAATTCCACGTTCAGCTTTGGTTTGCTTAGGGATATAGGGAGTTGGGTGTAAGAGAGTTCTTTCATCCCGATACTTGAGGAACCCATCCCGGATAAAACCAATGGCAATGAGGCCAGATCCTTTTCTGTCTGCTTTGACAACTCTGATATTTGGTCATTTAAAAACGATCGGTAAAAATCGATTCTGCTTAAAGTTCCCCGGTATTCAGACCATTGTTTGTACAGTTCCTTAATACCTGCAGCATTGGAAATTTCAACAAGAGTCTTTCCGGAATCCCATTCCAAAAGTTTCAGCCGAAAGGAGGAAGTGCCCCAGTCGCATCCAAGGAAATATGAGTCGGTATGTGGGGTAGTTAAATTCAGGGAAGAGGTTACCATTCGCTTATGGATCCATCTTCGTGCCGCCAAACCGGATTGTGCCAATCATGACCTTCTTGGGCAGCTTCCTTTACCTTCTCTTCATCGATCTCAATTCCCAGTCCAGGCAGGTTATTTCTTTTTATATAGCCGTTCTCAACCTCGAATACTTCGGGATTGGCAAGGTAATCCAACAGATCCATGCTGTCATCATGATAGTGAATGCCCAGGCTTGTTTCCTGTATCAAGGCATTGGGGCTGCAAAAATCAAGTTGAAGGGCAGAGGCAAAGCTTATAGGTCCGAGGGGACAGTGGGGAGCAATTGCCACATCATAAGCTTCTGCAATGGCGGCAATTTTCCGGGTTTCCCAGATACCTCCGGCGTGACTTAGATCCGGTTGTATAATATCAGCATATCCGTTTTCCAAAAGTGAGCGAAATCCTGATCGTCCGAATAGCCGTTCGCCGGTAGCAATGGGAGCTGTGGTACACCGGGAGATTACTTTCAGGGCCTCCAGATGTTCAGACAAAACCGGTTCTTCAATAAACATAGGTTTTACCTGCTCCAGTTCTTTAACGAGATTTTTAGCCATCGCCTTGCGAACTCTTCCATGGAAATCCAGTCCAATGCTGACATCCCATCCCAAATGCTCTCGGATATCCGCTATTTTTTGAACGATATTTGATATCTGTTTCGGAGTTTCAAGCCATTCTACGTTGCCCACAGCGTTCATCTTTACATGCCTAAAACCGGCTTCCTGACGCTGCCGTATAGCTTCAATCAATTCTGAAGGCTTATCACCGCCAACCCAAGAATATACTTTCATTTTATCTCTTACTGGGCCACCTAACAATTCATAGACCGGAACCCCGAGTGTCTTCCCCTTAATATCCCAGAGTGCTTGTTCAATACCCGAAATCGCACTCATCAGGATGGGGCCACCCCGATAAAAACTTCCTCTATAAAGTGTTTGATAAATATCTTCTATATGACCGGGATTTCGACCTATTAATACCTCTTTGAATTCTTTCACTGCGGCTGCAACCGTATCTGCTTTTCCCTCAATAACTGGTTCGCCCCAGCCGACTACCCCATCGGAAGTAGTGATTTTTAGAAATAACCATCGCGGCGGAACCTTGTAGAGATCAATTTTTTCGATTGTGCTCATTTAATAGGAGAATATTGGATTTTTTCACACCTTTGAATTTATTACTGTCTTTATATAAAATATTTTTTTTAATAGTCAAATACTTTGGCTTAGAATATGAAGTCCGCTGATACTCATCTGTTTATCTTTATTGCGGGTAAAACGGTCAGAATATGGATACATCAGGAATGGTAGTTGATACAAATGATAATGTCCTTTAAATGGGATTAACGTTGTATTGACTTCAGGAACATCGTTATTGTAGTGAAATTATTTTTTTTATACATAAAATATGTATGTTTAAAAGGCTCGATGTTTTAGGAAATTTTATAAATACTTTTCGAGGCTTTCGGGACAGAGTATTTAGTATAAATTCTTTCTTTTATACTCCATTGAGTATGAGCAGGGATTTCTTAGCCGAATGAGAATTAAATTTTAAATCTCCCTGCGAATTATATTTAGTAATCATCACTGACAAAGATCTTTTACAGATAATTATGAATATCCAATCAATATCTATAGGTACCTGTATGCTATTTTTCAGCTTTGTTGGAAATCTAATTGCGCAAACATCAGAGAATAACTGGGAAAATCCTGAAATGATTGGTGAGAATAAGATAACAGCACATGTAGATGTTATTCCCTTTCAAAATGAAGAAGCTGCTAAAGAAGGGAATTCCCGAAAATCGGCCTATTATCAGTCGTTAAATGGAGAGTGGAACTTCAAATGGAGTAGAAATCCCGACAAACGTCCTGCTTCTTTCTACAAGAATGATTTTGATGCCTCTGGTTGGAGTAAAATTACTGTCCCTGGAAGCTGGCAGATGCAGGGCTTTGGCACCTTGCTTTATACAAATACAAACTATCCGTTTAAGAAAGATCCGCCGAACATACCTTCGGACCATAACCCAGTAGGTTCATATAAGACTACTTTTTCGGTACCCGAGTCCTGGAATGAGAGGAAAGTTATTCTGCATTTCGGTGGGGTCTCATCGGCCATGTATGTCTGGGTGAATGGCGAAAAGGTTGGATATTCTCAAGACAGTAAACTGCCTGCAGAATTTGACTTGACTTCTTATCTACAGAAAGGAGAAAACACCCTCTCTGTAGAGGTATATCGCTGGTCGGATGGGAGTTATCTTGAGGATCAGGATATGTGGCGTATGAGTGGACTGCAACGCGATGTATATTTATATGCTAAGCCTAAACTTAATATCAGTGATTATCACGTAAGCGCAGAGTTAGATTCGGATTTTAAAGACGGACTTTTAGCTCTTGATATTATGGTGCAAAATGAGTCCGACAGTAATCAAAATAGCGAGATTGGTTATCAACTCCACGACTCTGAAGGAAATATAGTAGCCTCATCAAATAAATCAGTTTCCTTGGAGGGAGAGGCTTCAGCTACCGTATCTTTTAGTGAGAGCATTAATAATGTGCAGCGGTGGTCAGCAGAAAAACCCAATTTATATACGTTGTTGCTTAATATTTCAGGGGGCTCATCAGAACCAGAAATCATATCCCACCAAGTTGGATTTCGGACAGTCGAAATCAGGGATGGACAGTTGCAAGTTAACGGGGAACCGGTACTTTTGAAAGGCGCTAACCGCCATGAACACGACATGGTTAAGGGACATACGATGAGCCGTGAGGACATGCTTGAGGATATCAAAAAAATGAAAAGAGCGAATCTTAATGCTGTTCGTACGGCCCATTATCCGCATGATCCGTACTGGTATGAGTTGACAGACAAATATGGACTTTATGTTGTTGATGAGGCCAATATTGAATCCCATGGAATGGGAGTCTATGATTATCCGGAATATGGATACCGCATGAGTAATGAGCTGGCAGAAGATCCAAAATGGGAAAAAGCTCATCTGCAGCGAATAAGCAGAATGGTTGAACGAGATCGCAACCACGCTTCTGTAATTATTTGGTCTTTGGGAAATGAAGCAGGAGCGGGAGAAACTTTTGCCAAAGCATACGACATGGTGCACGAAATCGATGGCAGTCGTCCCGTACAGTATGAACAGGCATGGACCGACGATTATACAGATATTGTAGCTCCCATGTATCATCGAATTCATCAGATGAAAGAGTTTGTGGAGTCCGGTGATCCTCGCCCCATGATTCTTTGCGAATATTCACATTCAATGGGAAATAGTACCGGTAATCTGGTTGATTATTGGAATCTTATCGAAAATCATAAACAGCTACAGGGAGGTTTTATTTGGGACTGGAAAGATCAGGGTATTCTTAGCAAGTTACCGAATGGATCGGAGTATTGGGCCTATGGAGGCGCTTTTGGTCCTGAGGATACACCCTCAGATGGTCCATTCGCTTTAAATGGGATTCTATTTACAGATGGATCTCCCACACCAGCGCTCGAAGAGGTAAAAAAAGTTTATCAGTATATTAAGTTTTTACCAACGGATCTTAAAAATGGAGTTATAACTATTGATAATCGGTATCAGTTTACGAATTCCGATGATTTTATTTTTGAATGGGAGATTCTTAAAAATGGAGATAAAATAACAGAAGGCATTATCGACTTGAATACTTCCATAGAAGCTGGTGATAAGAAAGAAGTAAATATTCCGATAAAAAATATAGAAGTAGATAATACTAAGGAATACTTCTTGAATATTTATGCAAAGACAAAAAAGGAAACAGAACTGATAGACAAAGGATATACTCTTGCCCGCGAACAATTCCTATTACCTTTTGAACACGAAGTACCTAAATTCAGTAATAAAAAGAATAAAGAGCTTTCAGTATTTGAGTCGGACGAAGAGATCCGCATTGAGAATGACGAGTTTACAATCATTTTTGACCGTCGTAAAGGATTTCTTAAAGCTTATATATACCAGGGACAGCACCTCATACAGGATGGGTTGAAGCCCAACTTCTGGAGAGCACCTACTAGCAACGATGCGGGTGATGGGTTGCCGGAACGAGCATCGGTATGGAAGAATGTTGAACAGCATAGAAATTTAATGGATATCAATACTGAAACCGGCCCGGATGGCAGGATTATGATCTCTACCCATTCTGTTTTAAAAAATACAGGCTCTATTTTTGATGCAGATTATATTGTCTATGGAGATGGTTCCATACAAGTGCAGGCTTCTTTTGAGGCGGCGGCTGATTCCTTGCCGGAATTGCCGAGAATGGGGATGAGTATGGAACTGCCCGGAGAGTTTAAAAATATGGAATGGCTGGGTAGGGGACCCCATGAAAATTATCCGGATCGTAATACGAGTGCATTTGTAGGGCATTACTCTGGTACGGTCTTAGAACAGTTTGTTCCCTATATGACGCCTCAGGAAAATGGAAACAAAACCGGTGTGCGCTGGATGCGATTAGAAAATGATGAGCAGCGAGGGTTGATAGTAAAAAGTTTATCAGAACCTTTGAATATCAACGCTCATCACTATCGTACAGAAGATTTAGAGGGAGAATTAGATTATTATTATCAAGTGCCAACACGAGACCTCGTAGAGCTCCATATTGATCATAAGCAGCGCGGAGTAGGCGGAGATAACAGCTGGGGAAACATGCCACTGGATAAATATCGTCTCCTGGATAGCCGATACAGCTACGACTTCATTGTAAAGCCAATTAGGAAGTAGATGCGATCAATAGGAGGAGCAAAAGGCTTTATGACTGCTGATATCTTTATTGAAAAGTAAAATACTTGAAAGTTATAAAAAGTATTTTATCTTGCCCGAAAATGTTAGCGATAACAATAAAGTTTTTATTCAATTTTTTTGCATTGCAGATGATACTTTTTCAAATTGGGTACGATTATCAAAATAATTACAAGAGCTCCTTTCATTCAAACTATTAGTTAACGCTACATGGAATTTTCCACGATTGACACGATTGTATTCTGCGGCTATGCCTTACTCATTGTTGGGCTTGGCCTATGGGTTTCGCGGGATAAAAAAGGCCATCAAAAAAACGCCACCGATTACTTTCTGGCCGGCAAATCCCTTCCGTGGTGGGCTATTGGCGCCTCCCTGATTGCGGCCAATATATCGGCCGAACAAATTATCGGGATGTCAGGCTCCGGCTTTGCCGTGGGACTGGCCATCGCTTCCTATGAGTGGATGGCGGCAGTCACCTTGATTGTGGTCGGGAAATATTTCCTGCCAATCTTTATCGAAAAGAAAATTTTTACCATCCCGGAATTTGTCGAGCAGCGGTTCAATACCACCCTTAAAACCATTTTGGCGGTGTTCTGGATTGCGCTGTTTGTCTTTGTCAACCTCACGACGGTGCTTTACCTGGGCGCACTGGCTCTGGATACCATTATGGGCACCGGCGATGGGAGCTTGATGATCTATGCTCTTATCGGCTTGTCTGCCATTGCTGCGGCGTATTCGCTGTATGGAGGGCTGGCCGCGGTGGCTTGGACCGATGTGCTGCAGGTGGGGCTGTTGGTGCTGGGCGGGTTTGTCGTCACCATTGCCGGCCTGTACAACGTGACGCCTGAAGGCGGGGTTGTGAACGGGCTGTCCCATATCTATGATGTGGCAGGCGATAAATTTACGATGATTCTGGACCGATCCAATCCCGAATTCGATAACCTGCCCGGTATTGCCGTCCTGATCGGTGGCATGTGGGTGGCCAACCTGTATTACTGGGGGTTCAACCAGTATATCATCCAGCGAACGCTGGCCGCAAAATCGCTCAAAGAATCGCAGAAGGGGATTATCTTTGCCGGGTTTTTAAAATTAATTATCCCGCTGATTGTCGTCATTCCGGGTATCATTGTGTACGTACTGTTCAACCAGCCCGAAGGGACTACACAGATCCCCGGCGTCGTGGATGCCTTCACCCAGCAGGATGGAAGTATTCAATACGATAATGCCTACCCATGGCTGATGAAGATCTTTTTAACCCCGGGGTTCCTGGGATTGGTTGTCGCCGCACTGGCCGCGGCTATTGTTTCGTCCATGGCGTCCATGCTGAATTCGGTCGCCACCATATTTACAATGGACATCTATATCCCGTATGTCAACCAGAGCGCAACGGACCGGCAAACGGTGAACATGGGGCGCATTTCTGCCGCTGTGGCGCTGATTACGGCCGCGTTTATGGCCCCGCAATTGGACAACGTCCCGCAGGTATTCCAGTACATCCAGGAATACACCGGCATGGTGAGCCCGGGCATACTGGCGGTATTTTTGATGGGCCTGTTCTGGAAGAAAACGACCGCTAAAGGAGCGATTTATGGTGTATTAGCATCCATTGTTATTGCCGTATTCTTAAAAACCCCGGCGGTCCAGCTACCCTTCCTGGACCAGATGTTTTATACCCTTATTAGTACCATTGCCATTATTGCAGGGGTAAGCTTAACCACTAATCCCCATGACGAAGATCCGAAAGCGATCCATACCACCGCCGATATGTTTAAAACCAGCCCTGCGTTCAATATAGGGGCCTACGTTATTCTCATATTGGTGGCGATGCTATATGCCATTTTCTGGTAATCACGACCTTACAAGTCATTAGTTAGAAATACATGCAAGACATTATCCAAAAGATAACCACGGAATTTACCAACCGCTTTGGGGAGGATTATACCCTGATTAAATCGCCCGGACGGGTGAATCTCATCGGCGAGCATACTGATTATAACGGGGGCTTTGTTTTGCCCGCCGCCATCGACAAGAGTATTATTTTGGCCTTATCGCTAAATAGTACGGATGAGTGTCGTCTTTTTTCGTTAGACAAGCAAGAAGCATATGAAGCGGATATTGCGGGAGAGATTCGAAAATCAGAGAAAGCATGGCCCAATTACCTGCTGGGCGTTGTAGACCAGCTTCGGAAACATGATTATGAGGTGAGCGGTTTCGATTGTGTGTTTGGCGGAAATGTGCCTATTGGGGCTGGCATGTCCTCCTCGGCTGCCCTCGAAGGCGGTGTACTGTATGGGTTAAGGGAACTATTTGATTTGGATATTGGCCCGTTGGAGATGGCAAAAATGGCCCAAAAAGCCGAAAACGAGTTCGTGGGCGTGCAGTGTGGGATTATGGATCAGTTTGCGAGCCTGAACGGCCGGGAAGGATATGCGATCAAGCTTGATTGCCGGTCCCTGGAGTTCGAATACGTGCCGTTTTCCCAGGAGCAGGTGCGAATTGTGCTGTGCGATACCGGCGTGCGGCGGGAACTGGCGTCCTCGGAATATAATGTGCGTCGCGAGCAGTGCGAGGAGGGAGTGGGGGTACTGCAAAAGTTTGACGCCTCAATAACAAGTCTTCGTGATGTCGAGCTGGCCTTCCTGCTCAGGCACCAACAAGAGCTGGATCCCACCGTCTTTAAGCGCTGCAAGTACGTGGTGGAAGAGAACAAAAGAGTAATCCAGGCCGGGAAAGATTTAGCCCAACATGACCTGGAGGCTTTTGGCCAGCGGATGTATCAGTCCCACGCCGGCCTTCGATTTGCGTATGAAGTCAGCTGCAACGAGCTGGATACGCTGGTGGATATCGCTCGCGATACGGACGGTGTATATGGGGCCCGAATGATGGGCGGAGGGTTTGGGGGCTGTACCATTAATCTTGTTGACCGGGCGCAAGTAGCGGCTTTTACCAAGCGTATTAAAAAAGAATATGCCGAGAAAATGGGGCCGGAGATTGATATATATCAGACGAACGTTTCCCGGGGCACCCATGTGATGGCCGAAACCCAAGTTGATATTAGGAATTAAGGAACTAAGAAAAATCCCGTTATGTCTTTAGATCTATCAAATGACCCACATCGTCGATATAACCCGTTAACAGGGGAGTGGATCCAGGTCTCGCCCCACCGGGCCAAGCGGCCCTGGCAGGGCAAACAGGAGGAGACGCCGGGCGAGCAGAAACCCAAGTATGATCGGGAGTGTTACCTGTGTCCCGGCAACGACCGGGCCGGCGATGCCCGGAATCCGGACTATGACTCTACCTTTGTATTCACCAATGATTTTAGCGCCCTGAAACCAGAGACTCCTTCGGAATCGCTCAATACCAGCGATCTGCTGATAGCCCAGGGAGAGAAGGGGATCTGTCGGGTCATTTGTTTCTCGCCCCGCCACGACCTGACCCTTCCCGAGATGGCCCTCCCGCAGATCAGAGAGGTTGTCGATCTTTGGGTGGAGGAATACACTCAGCTGGGCAGCCGGGAGTACATAAACTACGTGCAGATCTTTGAGAATAAAGGGGAGATCATGGGCTGCAGCAATCCGCATCCGCACGGACAAATATGGGCCCAGCAGACCATCCCCGACCAGCCGGCCAAAGAATTAAAGCAGCAAACACAGTACTATGAAGAGCATGGCCAGACCCTGCTCGGGGATTACCTGGATCTGGAGCTCGAGCGGGGCACCCGGGTGATCGTAGAAAATGATCACTTCGTGGTCGTCGTACCGTATTGGGCGTTCTGGCCGTTCGAAACCCTGCTGATAAGCCGCCGTCCGTTTGCCCGGTTTACCGATATGAGCAGGGAAGAAAAAGAGGCCCTGGCTGATATTACCAAACAGCTTACCGTCCGGTACGATAATCTTTTTGAGGTTTCTTTTCCCTATTCGGCGGGATTCCATCCGGCGCCCACCGACGGGAATGGGTATCCGCAGTGGCATTTCCACCAGCACTACTATCCGCCGCTGCTCAGGTCGGCGACCATCAAAAAGTTCCGGGTGGGCTATGAAATGCTGGGCACCCCCCAGCGCGATATGACGCCGGAAGCAAGCGCGGCCCTGCTGCAAGAAGTATCGCCGGTCCATTACAACGAAAGGTAAAGGTTCACCTCAAAGGATACATTTTCTTTTTTATGAAAAAAATGAGGCGAAATTCGAAAGATAATTATAATATTATCATTGCATTTTATATATAGAACCAGTTCTTTTACAGATGAAATTTAAATCTTTATTGAAATTATGCTTAACAGAACAATCTTCACCGTTACCGCTTTTATAATTTTCACCATATTTATTTCCGTTTCTGTTTCTTGTGCACAGGAACAGGAGATGCAACCGGAGGATACCGAAGTATGGGAACCTGTCCCCCCTAAAGTTGATCCCGGTTCCTTTACAAAATTGCCTCCGCCGTCTGATGCAGTTGTTCTGTTCGATGGAGCCAATTTTGACCAGTGGGAACATACAGATGGAGGCGGTAAGCCGGAATGGAAAATTGAAGACGATCATATGACAGTGGTCGCGGGAACTGGTAGCATACAGACGAAAAAGGATTTTGGCTCAGTTCAGCTTCATATCGAATGGCGTTCTCCTGAAAAAATAGAAGGAGAAGGGCAGGGCCGGGGTAACAGCGGCGTATTTTTTCAAAACAGATATGAGGTACAGGTACTGGATGCCTATGAAAATGAGACCTATGTAAATGGAATGGCCGGAAGTATTTACAAACAGCATATTCCAGAAGCAAATGTGGCCCGCAAACCCGGTGAATGGCAGAGTTATGATATTGTATTTATCGCACCTGAGTTCTCTGATGACGGTAGCCTGGAGTCACCAGCCAGAGTTACGGTATTTTGGAATGGGGTACTCGTTCAGCATGACGTAGAATTGGAAGGTCCTACCGAATATATAGGTCACCCCAGCTATGAAGCCCATGGAGAAGCTCCTATAACGCTACAGGACCATAGTAATCCGGTTAGCTTTAGGAATGTTTGGGTACGTGAACTGGACAAGTAATTTTAAAATCACCTCTAAGTAATTCTATTTTAGATAGTCTTTGGCACTTTAGGCACATTAAATTGGCTTATTTAATGTGCCTAAGTTGTTGAAAGTGTTGAAAAATATTTCTATAGTTTTTCATAGGGGTTTAAAAACTGAAAGGGCATAAGTAAAATATAGGATTAGTATTTGATGAAAGGTTACAGATCAGACGATAAATATGAAGATTGGTCCTGCCAAAGGGTTTGGGAACAACTCCAGGAAGGGGATCTGCAGGCTTTAAGGAGCCTTTTCCTGCGTCATCATAATCACTTGTTTGATTATGGAATGCAAATAACTTCTGATCGCTTTTTAGTCGAAGACTGTATCCATAATCTTTTTTATCGAATTTGGGAAAGCAGGGAATCTTTAGGAGAAGTGATCTCAGTTAGATCATATCTATGGATATCTTTTAGGCGTGAACTTTTCAGATCCGCAAATAGTAATGAGCCTGAATTCCTGACCAATACCATCCAGAGCTATACTCCTGAGATAGGTTTTGAAACGGAAGAAATGATGACCGTAGAGGAAAGAAGGGGAGAATGGAATTCCTCTTTGCAAACCGCGATGAACAATTTATCGAACAGGCAACGGCAAGCTATTTATTTGAAATATTTTAATGGAATGGGATACGATGAGATCCAGCAAATCATGTCCATCAATTACCAGACGGCTCGAAATTATATTTGCAGTGGAATTAAAGCTTTAAAAATTCATTTCCAACATATGGACAGAGAAAAAATCCCTGAACAATTTTCATGATATTTCATTTTCTTACATAAATATAAAGGGATATCTATTTTGCCTGTTTTAGTAATTAATAGAAAAGTTCGCACAGCTCGTAAATTTCATTAAGTTTTATTTTTACTTTGAATTCATTATTTGGGTTAAAATGCCTTTTAATAGGCGTAAAGGGTGAAAGTTTTTTGAAAAAAATTTGAGTACAAATAGAAAAAATTTCTTCTTTATTAGCTAAGGATCAGTTACATTTATTTATTATTGCTTTTATAAAATGAAAAAAACGATTTCCTCAGTTGAGGATTTACTTTCAGAACCATCATTCAGAAGATGGGCTATAGGAACTGCTTCAGAAGAAGAGGCAAAAAAATGGGATCAGTGGTGTCGCCGGAAAGAAATTAACAGGCGACACGCAAAGGAAGCTCAGGCAGAAATTTTGGGGTTGCAACCCGATGAAACCGATAATAACGTTAGTGCTGAAAATTCCTGGAACAATTTAGTCCATAAATTATCACGGAATGGTAATCGATTGCATCGGCAGGTACGACCAATAGTCTGGGGGTACCGGACCGCTGTTTTATTTCTTGTTATCGCTATCACAACTTTCATTGTGTACCAATTTAATTTAAATATCGTTGACCATACCGAGGTAAAAGAAATAGCTACTAAGAAGATCAGTACTGAATATGGAGAACAAAAAACACTGTCACTTACCGATGGTTCACAGATAACCCTGAATGCGAATTCTTCACTGAAATATCCCGAGAAGTGGCAGCAAAATTCAAAAGTAAAAGTTCAATTAACGGGCGAAGCCTATTTTTCTATTTCAACTGATGATTTTAGTAAGGGTTCAGAATTTGTGGTTTCTACACCGGATGGCAATGTAAATGTTACCGGAACCCGCTTTGTGGTAGAAACCGGTAAGGATAATACACAGGTAGTTTTGGAAAAAGGTTCCGTAAATATTGCGCAAGCCCAGAATGATAGTGGCGATAATAATCAGGAAATGGTTGAACTGAAACCGAATCAACTTATCTCTTTTAGCCGTTTTGATAATGAAACCAATATCAGAAGAGTTAATCCTTTAATCTATACCTCCTGGAGAAATAAAGAATTGATACTCGAAAGTACACCCTTTTCAATGGTGGCATCCAGAATCAGTAAAACATATGGGGTAGAAATAAAGGCCTCTGAAAAACTTTTGAACCGGAAACTTTCCGGATCTATAAACTTAAAAAGTCTTGACAATGTGATGGAATCTCTCGCAGAAGTAATGAAGATAGAAGTCATAAAATCAGGACGCACTATTTATTTAAACAATAACCCTAAACAATCCTAAATGCTAAACATATATCAGTTACCAACTGTTGACTAATAACCTTCTAATCGAAGAACCTAACATATGAAAACTCTTAAATACATTATAGCAGTGCTCTTTATTTGCAGTGCTGTTGTACCATCCTTACAGGCTCAGGAAGTCCAGGGAATAAGTCAGGTACTCCTTACGGAGAATAATACTACTGACGACCGAAAGGCCTTACAAGCCGGTACTTCCTTAGACGACGCATTGAATATTATAGAAAATAGATACAACGTATCTTTTCTCTATGAAGATCATGTAACAAATTCAAAGATGATATCTTCAGATATTGAGTTATCTGATAACGTTATCAGCGTTATACGGCAAACGTTAAAAGAACATGCTCTTGAACTACAGCAAATTGATGATCGTGCTTTTGGCATTACATCGGTAGAGGTAGTTGAAGATAATAACGAGCAGCCGGAAGCAACGGTAACAGGAACAGTAACCGACAATAATGGAGACCCCTTACCCGGTGTTAACATTAGTATTCAGGGGACGACCCAGGGTACGACTACCGGACCTCAGGGGAGTTATGAACTCGATGTTCCTTCCCTGGAAGAAACACTCGTATTTTCTTTTATCGGTTTCCAGCGCCAGGAAATTCCACTTAACGGACGTGAAACGCTCGATGTCCAAATGGTTCAGGAAACCTATTCCGGTGATGAACTGGTTGTTGTGGGTTATGGTACACAAAAACGTGAAACCTTAACCGGCTCGGTTAGTGCTGTTGGAGGAGATGAACTTCAAAAAACACCCGTTACCAATACCTCTAACTCTATAGGTGGTAAATTGCCTGGTGTGGTGACAATAACCAATAGTGGTGAGCCCGGTTATGATGGTTCTACCATTCGTATCCGAGGCCA
The DNA here is from genome assembly GCF_039545095.1 of Fodinibius salicampi. Lineage (NCBI taxonomy): Bacteria > Pseudomonadati > Balneolota > Balneolia > Balneolales > Balneolaceae > Fodinibius > Fodinibius salicampi. Next base: position 759,531 of record NZ_BAABRS010000001.1, read on the forward strand.
GCATACACTGGGTGATAACAGCCCGCTCATCGTCATTGACGGTGTTCCCAGCGATGCCGGATCACTTGACCGGCTGAATCCTCGGGATATTGAGGATCTGACGGTATTGAAAGATGCTTCAGCAGCTATTTATGGATCCCAGGCTGCTAACGGGGTAATTCTGGTTCAAACGAAGCGTGGAAGCGAGGGTGCTCCCGAGTTGACTATTGATTTCAACCAAGGTTTTAACCAGCCAACACGTATTCCTAATATGGCGGATGCCCCAACCTATCTTACCATGTTGAATGAGATAGATCGGTACAGAGGAAATGAACGTCGATATTCTCAGGAAGAAATCCAGCGTCACGAAAATATTGAAGAGCAGGATCCTTGGTTATATCACGATACTGACTGGTTTGCCGAGGCATTAAAGCCTGTATCTCTTCAAACACAAGCAGATGTATCTATGGCTGGTGGTAGCGAAAACATGCAGTACCGTCTTTCATTAGGTGCACTTACTGAGGACGGTTACTATCAAAATAGTGCTACTCAGTATAATCAGTACCAGTTCCGAAGCAATATTGACGGACAGGTAAATGAGAATATTAATCTGCAGTTTGATGTGAGTGGTCGATTTGAAGACCGTAATTTCCCGACTCAACCAGCCGGAGCAACCTTCCGTATGCTGATGCGTGGAAAGCCACAGCTTCCTGCCTATTGGCCCAACGGATTACCAGGTCCTGATATTGAAAATGGTCAAAATCCTGTTGTTACGGGGACTGATGCTACTGGATACGATCAGGATGATCGGTATTATGTTAATACCAATCTCGTAGCAGATATTGAAATTCCCGGGGTTGAAGGCTTGGGTGTTCGCGGGACCTTCTCTTTTGACAAGGAATTGCGTGAACGTAAGCAATGGCTGACTCCATGGACGCTTTATGGCTTTGATGAAGCAGGCTACCGAGCTAATGGAGGAGATCCCGCACAATACTTAACCGGCGCCTCACGACCATCCGGTCAGGAGCCCCAGTTAAGTCAGTGGAGTGAAGATAACTATAACGTTCTTGTCAACGCGGTAGTCGAATACCAGCGTGACTTTGAAAATCACTCTATTAGTGTTCTTGGAGGTGCTGAACGCCGACAGGCCAAAAATGCATATATGTATGCCTTCCGCCGCAATTATATTTCACCAGCTATTGACCAGCTGTTTGCCGGTGGAGAAGAACAGCGCGCCAATGATGGGAGTGCCAGTAAAGAAATTTGGCAAAGTCTCTTTAGTCGTGTTAACTACGATTACCAGAGCAAGTACTTAATTGAATTGGTAGGGCGTTATGACGGCTCCTACATTTTCCCTGAAGGCGACCGTTATGGATTCTTTCCCGCGGTTTCTGTTGGATGGAGGCTGACTGAAGAAGAATTCTTTAGAAATAATGTAGGCTTCTTTGATAACCTTAAAATTAGAGCTTCATGGGGACAGACCGGTAATGACCGCGTAGCTCCTTATCAGTATCTTGCCAGTTATGGATTCGGAGGTGGTTACATCTTTGGTGGTGGTACAGAAGTACCCAGCTTATACCAAACACGGACCCCGAACCCAAATATTACCTGGGAGGTTGCTAACCAGTTCGATGTCGGACTTGAAGCTTCTATCTTGGATAACCGTCTCTCTTTCGAGGTCGATTACTTCGACTATTTGAGAGAAGATATTCTCACGCAGAGAAATGCTTCGGTTCCTCAAACTTCAGGACTTAGTCTTCCGGAAGAAAATATAGGTAGAGTGTCAAGTTACGGAGTTGATGGTTCTATTAATTGGAGCGACCAGGTCAATGAAGATTTCATTTATGACATCTCGTTGAACGCTGGATGGGCCACCAACGAAATAGAATTCTGGGATGAAGCTCCCGGAGCGCCCGAATATCAGCAATCTACCGGAAGTAAGATGAATACCGGTTTATTCTATGTTGCTGACGGTATCTTCCAAAACCAAGAAGAAGTGGATAGCCGTCCAAGCTGGCCCGGCGCCCGACCTGGAGATGTCATCTTTAAAGACATCGATGGTAACGGTGAGATTAATGCTGACGACCGTGTACGGTCCGACCGCAATAGCATCCCTGAATGGACTGGAGGTATAACATTCTCCGCTTCCTATAAGCAGTTTGATTTCACTGCTTTCTTCCAGGGTGCTGCCGGTGCATCGCAGTACATTCAGACCGAATCAGGCGACTTTGGTAACTACTTTAACCAGTTTGCCGAAAAACGATGGAGACCCTCAGAGGATGACCACATGGTACAGCATCCCGACCAGGATCATGCGGAAGGCCCTCGTGCATTCCAGCGTACAGAGGAGTACTGGATATCCAATGGGAATACCTATTTCTTCAGAAATACAGACTATATTCGACTTAAAACGTTGGAGGTAGGTTACAACATGCCTACAGAGCTGACCAGCAAGATTGGCATGCAGAATATGCGCATATACCTCAATGGATTTAACCTGCTTACCTGGGACTCTTTCGGTCTTATGGATCCGGAGACACAGAACGGTGCAGGTTCCTACTATCCACAGAAAAGGGTATTCAATGCTGGAATCTCTTTAACATTTTAAGTACTTAAATATTAGATAACTATGAAAAACTTAACTTATATATCAACCTTACTTTGTGTGATGTTACTGGTCATAACGGCCTGTGATGTCCAGGAAGCGTTGGATCAAGAGCCGTTAGATCAGATTTCTGAGGAAGCGGTTTGGGATGATCCGGCACTTATTGAGGCCTATGTCAATGATATCTATCTTGGTATGGGCCACGGTCTGTACGAAGTGATGTTATCTTCGGCTGCAGATGAAACACATTTTACCCACGGATACGGTATTCCGGATATCGTGGAATCAAATATTACTCCAAGTAACCGCGGAAGCTTTGCAAGTCGTGGAGACTATAACCACTGGGATTGGCCGGATCTCTACTTTCGCATCCAGCAGGTAAATACCCTGCTGAGCGAAATAGAGGACTCAGCGATTGAAGACCAGGCAATTATTGACTCCTATGTTGGACAGGCTCACTTCCTGCGTGCCTATTTCTATCATAATCTGCTACGCATTTACGGTGGCGTTCCTATCCTTACTGAACCAGCATCCCTGGATGATGAGGATTTGACCCCCGCGCGTAATAGTTTTGCGGAGACGGTAGACTTTATTGTTCAGGAGGCTGAATTAGCTGCTGAACGTCTTCCCGTTACTCAAAGTGGAGATGATTTAGGACGCGCCAGTGGTGGTGCTGCTTTAGCACTTAAATCGCGTGTACTGCTGTATGCTGCCAGTGATCTCTTTCACCAGAATCCAAGCGGCATGGCTGTAACCGGTTATAGTGGAGCTGATCAGCAGCAGATGTGGCAGGATGCCAAAGATGCTGCTCAGGCAGTGATGGACTTGGGAGCTTATAACCTCTTTCGTCCGAATCCAGCCAGTGCTGAGGAAGCAAGCCAAAATTATCATGAACTGTTTCTTACCGAAGCACCCAGTAACCCTGAAACCATTATGGAGCGTTATTTTATAGAAACACGCGATGATGGTCACAATCCGGGGCTGGATAATGGGCCCAATGGCTATCACAACTGGGCTGGAAATACACCTCTTCAGAATATCGTAGACGACTACGAGATGGCCGATGGCTCTGAATTTGACTGGAGTAATCCGGAACATGCGGCTAATCCTTATGAAAACAGGGATCCTCGTTTAGAGGCCTCTATTCTTCATGATGGTTCTGATTGGGTTCAAAGACCTGCAGATGCCGTACAATATGACGGTGACAATATTGTCCAAACCTTTAAGCAGCTTGAGCTTCCAGACGGAAGTGTGGTACCGGGCGTAGATACCCGGGATGGTCCTATTGAGGATTGGAACGGTAGTTACACCGGATATTACCTGAAAAAGTTTATCCGGGATGACATGCAGCATGGAACAAGCGGTAAACAGGAAGGATCCTGGATCTTTTTCCGATATACGGAAGTACTGCTTAACTATGTGGAAGCTTCTATTGAATTGGGCGACTACGCAGATGCGCGTCGGGAGCTCAACAAAATCCGTACACGTGCAGGTATGCCGACTTATGATGCTACAGTAACCGGAGATGAGTTAATGGAAGAATACCGCAATGAAAAGCGTATTGAAATGGCCTTTGAAGAACAGCGCTATTTTGATGTGCGTCGCTGGATGATCGCTCCTGAGGAAATGAATGAAACAGCTAAAAATATCATCATTACCGCTGATGGAGAAGAGCAGGCTGACCGTAGTACCTATTCAAACTATACATACGAAGTTGGTACACAGGTACCGGGCAACAGAGCCTGGGAAGACAAGATGTACTTCCAGCCTATACCATTTGAGGAGATGAACCGTAACGATGAGTTGGTTCAGAACCCCAATTATTAATCTTAGTTAACGATTAGATATTATTTGCTTGTGTTATCCGGCTTGGAACAGGGATTTGCCTTTGGGCAGGTCCCCGTTCCCTCCGGAGGCACAAGCATTTAATATTTTAAGCATATACGTAGCACCTATTTTATTTCACTTCATTTTATTTTTTCAAGAATAATAGCGCCATTTCTTGGTTTATATTATATATCAATCTTTTTATAACCCATACCGCATTTTTGTTCACGCTTCCATCCATACTCAATGATTGTTAACCAACTAAAAAGAAATTTTACCTTTGTACTATTTACTGTAGTACTCTTTTCTGCTTGTACAGGCACTACCGATATACAGTGGAATGAGGAAGAGGGCTACCAATGGGCGGAAGTATCTCCGGGATATTTTGGGAATACAGGATTTACAGAAATTGAACCCTCACAAACCGGAATCGATTTTACAAACCAGGCAAGTGTAGAGAACATAAAAGAGAACCGTAATTTTTTGAATGGATCGGGAGTTGCCTTGGCAGATGTTGATGGGGATGGGCTCATCGATATCTATTTTGCTCAGCTCGAAGGTTCCAATAAGCTCTACAAGAATTTAGGGGGTTGGGAATTTGAGGATATTACTGAAAAAGCCAATGTTGCTTTAGAAGACTATCATTCTACGGGAGTTGTTTTTGCAGACGTCAATGGCGATACCTATCCAGACCTATTGACAACCTCCCTCACAAAAAGGAACGAACTCTTTATCAATAATGGTGACGGGACCTTTAGCAAGAAGGAGAACAGCGGTCTGAGTTCATCGCAGGGTAGTAATACAATGGCACTGGCCGATATCGATAACGATGGCGATCTGGACCTTTACATCTCGAATTTCAAATTAAAATCGGCCCGAGATATTTATTCTGCGGAGGAATTGTCCACTGAAAATACCGTTCAAAAACAGGGGGATTCCCTTGTCGTGGTACCTCCATACGACGAATACTACGGAATTATTGAGACGGAAGGACAGTCATATCGTAATGAATACGGAACTAAAGATGACCTTTATATCAATGAAGGTGACGGAACCTTTATAAAAGCCGATGACCGCGAATACTTTTTTACATCCGATGGGGAGGAACGCGGTCTTTCCCGAGATTGGGGATTGACGGCGAAGTTCCATGATATTAATAACGACGGTTATCCTGACCTGTATGTTGCCAATGATTTTTGGACCCCCGATCGTTTCTGGATTAACAGGGGAGACGGAACTTTTCGAATGATAGATAGAAATACCATACGGAGCATGAGTTTTGCCTCCATGGGCGTAGATTTCTCCGATATCAACAGAAACGGACATACAGACTTTTTGATTACTGAAATGCTAAGTAGTGTACATCAAAGAAGGCTGCGTCAATATGCGGAACATCTGGATCCTATTGATGGACGCCCCCAGTACAATAGAAACTCCTTTTATTTTAACAGGGGAGACAATACCTTTGCAGAAATATCCAACTACAGTCAGCTGCCAGCTTCCGAATGGTCGTGGGCTACTAATTTTTTAGATATAGATCTGGATGGTTACGAGGATGTTATTATTGCCACGGGCTATGGATATGATTACCAGGATATCGATACCCAAATCGAGTTAAATAAGAATAGCATGCAGGGCCGGTCGGGAGGAGCGGATGCCGTGAGCTATCCCCCTTTGCCACTGAGAAACAAGATGTACCAGAATAACAAGGACCTCACTTTTGATAATAAAAGTGAGGAATGGGGCTTTAAGGAACAGGATATTTCTCTTGGACTTGCCATTGCAGATCTGGATAATGACGGTGATCCTGATTTTGTGACCAATCGTTTTAACGAGCAGGCGGCTCTTTATGAAAATAACACCAATAAAGATAGAATAGCAGTTCGTTTAAAAGGTTCAGGGAATAATACGCATGCTGTTGGTGCGAAAGTTAAATTGGAAGGTGTTTCGGATATTGCCCAAACTAAGGAGATAGCGGCGGGCGGGAGCTACGTCTCTGGATCAGATTATCAGGTATTCTTCGCTGCTGAGGAGGGCACAAATCATACGTTGACCATAACCTGGCCCGGCAACAATAAAATCTCGACTATAGATAGCGTTAAGGCAAACAGGATTTATGAAATTGATCAATCTGAGGTTCCTTCAGATAATATTTCGGAACTGGAGAGAAAAATATCCGAAGATCCATTATTCACAGATGTTTCGGATGATATTAGTCATATCCACCATGAAGACCCATATAATGATTTCAATGTGCAGCCATTACTTCCCTTTAAGGTAAGTCAACTTGGGCCAGGAGTTGCATGGGTGGATTATGACGGAGATACAGATGATGATCTTTTAATCGGCTCCGGAAAAGGAGATGGGCTGGCACTATTACAGAATGAAGGAAATGGGGAATTTAATAGGGTTAGCAACAATCCTATAACAGAAACAGCATCCGGAGACCAAACATCCATTATCAGCTGGAAGGAGTCCGATACAGTTCATCTAGTTGTCGGAAGCTCAAATTTTGAGCAGGGCGATCCCAATGTACCTTCCACTTTTCATTATGAACTGCAGGATGGAGAGGTGATCGGAGAATCAACTATTCCCGGAATACTATCGACTACAGGGCCGTTAGCAGCGGCCGACTATAACGGTGACGGTACCATAGACCTGTTTGTGGGTGGAAGGTTTAATCCCGGACGTTATCCTGAAGATGCTTCTTCAAGGCTTTTTGCTAATAATAATGGGGATTTCCAGCTGGATAAACGGAACTCTCAAAAACTACTGGTATTCGGACTGGTAACCGGTGCCGTGTTCACGGATTACGACGGTGATAGCGATCCCGATCTTTTGATAAGCAGGGAATGGGATAGCTTGGTTTTGTTTGAAAATAGAGACGGAGTCTTTCACGATGTAAGTGCCGAAGTTGGATTAGAATCGTATAAAGGATGGTGGAATGGAGTTGCCACCGGCGACTTTAATAATGATGGACGTCCCGACTTCATAGCGACGAATATTGGTCAAAACAGCGCTTATCAATTAAAGGATTCAAATCCATTGAAGTTATTCTATGAGGATTTTAACAATAACGGGAAGCTGAACATCGTGGATGCCTACTATGAAGAAACGTTGGGAGGGTATGTACCCCGCCGAAAGCTTTATGAGCTTAATTCGATACCCTCAGTTTTGCAATATGTTAATTCTCACGAAGAATACGCACAGTCATCTGTTGATCAAATTTTCGGCAAGAACTTTGATATTGTCTCCAGTAAAGAGATATCGACAATAAAGCACATGCTGTTTATTAACTCAGAAAATGGATTTGAAGCACATCCGCTCCCAGTGGAAGCTCAGCTATCAGCAGCATTTCATCCAGCAATAGCCGACTTTGATAATGATGGGAACGAAGATGTTTTCCTGTCTCAAAACTTGTTCACCTTTCCAGGTACTATTCCCAGAATTGATGCCGGCCGGGGACTTCTACTAAAAGGGGATGGTACAGGAAACCTTAAACCTGTTCCAGGACAGGTAAGTGGTATAAAAGCGTACGAGGATCAGCGGGGAGCGGCGGTCGGAGATTTTAACATGGATGGCAAGATCGATCTTGTTGTCGGGCAGAACGAAGATAAAACTAAGCTATATCAAAACAATCAGTCTAAAAGTGGACTAAGAGTCAAATTAGTGGGACCTCCTGAGAATACAAGTGCTGTTGGATCAAAAGTTCGGGTCATTTATTCTGATAATACAAAAGGACCACTTAGAGAATTACAGGCAGGCTCAGGTTATTGGTCCCAAAGCAGCTATACACAGGTCTTGGGTTATGCTAAAGACGTTAAAGAACTGGAAATTCAATGGTACGATGGCAGGTCTAGCACAGTTGAAGTAAATCCCGACAAAAGGGAGCAAACTATTACATATTCTAAACTCTTTTAGATTGCTTATTCATATAATCTTTAGTAAGATAATTTTTATTAATTACTGTTTGAACTAATAAATATTTCATTTTCTTATGTTTGAAGCGCGATACGTAACGTTGTTTTTCTTTTTGATGTTTCTTTCTGGCAATGCATTTTGTCAGGATTTCACCCCTTATGAAGAGCAAATACCCAATTCTGAACAGTCCATTCAAATGGTCCCGATTGAGGGCGGAACCTTTTTAATGGGAAGTCCGAAGGGTGAAGAAGGACGTGATCCCGATGAAGGTCCACAAAAAAAGGTAAAAGTGGATTCCTTCTGGATGGGAAAATATGAAATAACGTGGCAGCAATATGATCTGTTTGTTAAAGAAAAAATTCAGAATGTACGCAATAAGGTTTCCAGTGCAGAGGGAGAAGTTGAAATTGAAGCCGATGCAGTGTCTTTACCTACGCCCCCTTATATCGATATGAGTTTTGGTATGGGCCGGGAGGGCTTTCCGGCTATTAATATGACAAATTATGCCGCCATAATGTATGCCAAATGGTTAACGGCACAGACTGGTAATTTTTATCGTCTACCAACCGAAGCTGAATGGGAATACGCCTGTCGTGCCGGTAATAATACGGCTTATTCTTTCGGAGATAATCCTGAAGCTATTGGAACCTATGCCTGGCATAAAGGAAATAGTGAAAGAAAATATCATCAAATTGGCTCCAAGGAACCCAATGGCTGGGGACTTTATGATATGCAAGGAAATGTGGCCGAGTGGACGATGGATCAGTACAAAGAAGATTATTTTGAATTACTGGAAGGAAGTCCGGCAGATAATCCTTGGTTTAAACCCGAAACACTTTATCCCAGGTCGGTCAGGGGAGGGAGCTGGAAGGACGATCCCGAAGAATTGCGATGCGCGGAACGGGAAGGGTCAGAAGCCAGATGGAAACAACGTGATCCTCAGCTTCCCCGTAGCCTCTGGTGGCTCACTGATGCACCTCATGTGGGATTCCGCTTGATTCGACCTGAAAATCCACCTTCTGAAGAGGAAATGGAGAAATATTGGATCGAGGCAATGGAAGATATTTAATAATGTAACTATTTGGGATTAATAGAATTACAGATATAAATTAATGTAACCTAAAAGTAAAATATACCGACTATGGCTCAACAAAACGATGACACAAAAAATGGAATGTCCCGCAAAGATTTTGTCAGAAATGCTTCTCTGGCAGCTGGAGGCGTATTCTTAAGTACCTTTCCGGCAATGGGAGGACAGCGAAATAAAAGTAATGAAATGCTAAAAATTGCTCTTATCGGCTGTGGCGGACGTGGTACCGGTGCCGCTAACCAGGCGTTAACCGCAGATAGCGGTAATCAATTAGTTGCTATGGCTGATGCTTTTAGAGATCGTCTTGATGATTGCTATGAGACGCTGTCTAAAAGGTATGGAGATACGGAACAGCTTAATGTTCCGGAAGACCACAAGTTTACCGGCTTTGATGCCTATAAAAAGGCCATTCAGCTGGCAGATGTAGTAATTTTAGCCACACCTCCCGGTTTTCGTCCTGTTCACTTTGAGGAAGCAGTTAATGCTGACAAGCATGTGTTCATGGAAAAACCACTGGCTACGGACGTTCCCGGCATACATAAGATTTTAGAGGCCGGAAAACTGGCTGAGCAAAAAAATCTTAATGTAGTAGTAGGACTGCAGCGCCACTATCAAAACAGCTACCGGGAAGTTTCCAAGCGCGTACATGGCGGAGAAATTGGTAGCATTGTCGGTGGACAGGTCTACTGGAATAGTGACGGTGTTTGGGTCCGTCCTCGCGAAGATGGCCAGACCGAGATGGAGTATCAGATGCGCAACTGGTACTATTTTAACTGGCTTTGCGGAGATCACATTCTGGAGCAGCATATCCACAATATCGATGTTGCCAACTGGATGATCGGTGAGTATCCGGCATCAGCTCAGGGCATGGGTGGACGTGAAGTGCGTAACGGTAAAGAGCACGGTCAAATATTTGATCACCATTTTGTTGAGTTTACATATCCCAGTGGTGCCGTTATTGCCAGTCAGTGTCGTCACCAGGAGGGCACTATGAACCGGGTTTCTGAATTCTTCCAGACAACCGAGGGGACTATTGATACAGCTGGTGATAGGGGAATTATTACCAGCTGGGATGGGGAAACCTTGTATGACCACAATGCTGATGGAGATATCAATCCCTATCAACAGGAGCATAATGAGCTCTTTGCAGCTATTCGAAATGGCGAGGTCATCAATGATACTGAACGGAGTGCCAAGAGTACACTTACGGCAATTATGGGTCGTATGGCAACCTATTCCGGAGATGTGATTAGCTGGGAAGATGCCATGAACGGTTCTAAGAAGCTTGTGCCGGATGCACTTTCCTGGGATTCCGAGCCTCCCGTTACTCCTGACGAGAATGGCAATTATCCTGTGCCGGTTCCCGGAGTAACAGATGTATTGACCTAAGGAGCCTTTCTAATCTTATATTATGTTACTGTCCGTTTATTGATAACGGACAGTGACTATTTTCTATCTCCTTTTAGAATTCTAACCATTAGTAAAAAATAAATTATGGACAGGAAAAATTTCTTGAAAAATGGCCTCTTAGCCGGATCTGTCATGGCAACAGGGGTAGGGGCAAGTTCTCTTGCACAAACGGAAACGATTGAAGGCAGGCCTGAAGGTAAGAATGATTTTAATCTGAATTATGCTCCTCATTTCGGAATGTTCCGGCATCATGCAGGTGACGACCTTCTTGACCAGTTAACGTTTATGGCCGAAAGAGGATTCACCGCACTAGAAGATAACGGGCTAATGGGACGTAATCCCGAAATGCAGAAAAAGATTGGAGAACGACTAGCCAAACTGGATATGCAAATGGGTGTTTTTGTCATCGACAAAGGCGGCAATGGTGCCAATACGTTTGCATCAGATAACGAGGAACATACTGAAATCTTTGTAAATGCCTGCAAAGAGGCTGTGGAAGTGGCTAAGCGGGTCAATGCGAAGTGGATGACCGTAGTACCCGGAAATTTTGAGCGGCGGCTTCCTATGGATATTCAAACCAGCAACGTTATTGAAACGCTGCGTCGGGGAGCGGAAATACTTGAACCTCACGGACTGGTAATGGTACTTGAACCGCTAAGTGATACGCCTGATTTGTATCTGCGTACCTCAGCCCAGACTCATATGATATGTAAGGCTGTAAACAGTCCTTCTTGTAAGATTCTGTATGACATATATCACATGCAGAAAAATGAAGGGAATCTTATCAGAAATATTGACTTGTGCTGGGATGAAATTGCCTACTTTCAACAGGGCGACAATCCAGGACGGAATGAACCTGGTACCGGAGAAATTAACTTTAAAAACGTCTTTAAGCATATTCATGACAAAGGCTTCGACGGTATTATGGGAATGGAACACGGTAATTCAATGGATGGCAGGGAAGGCGAGCAGGCGGTTATCGATGCTTACCTTGAAGCCGATTCTTTTTAAAGAGGGGATAGGCATTCTTAGCTGGAGAAAGAATCGGCTGTAAAATGCCTGGCTTATTTATTCAGAATCAAGAATCAATCGGTTGAAATGAGCCGATTGATTTATCTTGATTCCTTCTTCTGTTTGATGTTGATATTCAATACGTCCCTCTACACTACATTTTTGATTGATTAGAGATATTCCTTCCTCAGCATCCATTACGCTGAGGGCTGAAGCATAGCTGTCCGCTGTAATACCATCGGGCGCTATGACCGTAACCATGCTTTGTGTCGTTAATCCCATACCGCTTTTGGGATTAATAATATGTGAATAACGCTCGCCATTGATATATACATACTGAAACAAATCTCCGGAGGTTGCAACTGCCCGGTTGGATAATTGAAGCGTTATATTATTGGAAGTTCCTTCTTTAGTATGGACAGGTATCCGGATGATCCATCCATTTTTGCCCGGAGGCGGATCACCGACTCGGATATCGCCACCGGCATCAATGAGGGCCGAATGGATATTTTGGTTACCTAAAATACGAAGTACTTCATCCGTTGTATACCCCTTAGCGATCGCCCCCAGATCCAACTGCATATTTTCTTGTTCCAAGGCAATTGAGGTGGTGGAGGAATCCAAGGCTACATTCTGATACCCGATACGGGTACTGAGGTCTTTCAAAACCTTTCGATCTGGTAATTTTGGTTCCTCCATTTGGCGTATTTCTCTCCAAAGCCTAACGAATGGACCAATAGTAATATCAAAGGCCCCATTCGTTTCTTCTGCAACCTCCTGTGATTTACTTACTACGGTAAAAAGGGTAGAGTCAACCGGAATATATTTATCCGATCCAGAGCGTTCGGATAGCTTATTGAGATTACTATTGGGATCATAATCGCTTAATATGGTATTTAACTGCTCAATCCTTTTAAAAGCCAAGTCTGCAGCTGATTGTGCTGTTGAATCATCGGGCGCATAAAAAATGAGAGTAAAAAGTGTTCCCATATGCTGCTCCTTAAAAGTATATCGGCTTAACTCTTGGGCGTATGATAAATTGACAAAACTTGTTGTACACCATAATATTACAGCTAATGATATGATGTATTTTTTAAAGTTCATTCAGTTTAAATATTTGTGATATTTGAAATTCTACTAGGAAACTATTTACAGTGTATTTTTATTGCTGGCCGTTCTGTTTCCCCCGGCGTTCTTGGAAAAATTGCTTTAAAAGCCATTCGCAGTCTTTTTCCATGAATCCATGTAGAACTTTAGGCTGATGATTTAATTTTTCACTGCCTGCAATATTAAATATGCTTCCACAGCCACCAGCTTTAGCATCAAGGGCCCCAATAATAACGGTATCAATTTTGGCCCACACTAATCCACCAGCACACATGGGACAGGGTTCAAGCGTTACATAGAGCGTACAACCCGTGAGATATTTTTCTTCAAGGGTAGAACAGGCTGCTGATATTGCCAGCATTTCTGCATGAGCCGTCGGGTCTTTTAGCCGTTCAGTTTGGTTATATCCTTTCCCAATAATTTGATCGTCTTTGACAACTATTGCTCCAACAGGAACCTCTTTTTCTTCGTAGGCCTGCTCTGCCAGATGAAAAGCCTGCCTCATAAACTGGAGATGTTTCTTGGCCCCGGAGATATCGTTATTCATATTTATTTGCTTCCTTGGTTGTTAAATAGATATTATCAAATCGAAAATCTTAAACAACAAGATAACGGGAATGGACGAAGTTAGACAAAAGATTATTGCATTACTTAAAGAAAATATCCGGAATGTACCGGATTTTCCGAAAGCGGGTATCCAATTCAAGGACATAACTCCTTTATTACGCAATCCCGATACGCTGGAGTTAACCTCACAAATTCTTTCCCGTCCTTTTCGTAATGCCAATATTGATTACGTAGTTGGCCTTGAGTCCCGTGGCTTTTTATTTGGTACTAATTTGGCCCAGGACCTCCATGCCGGATTTGTTCCTATACGTAAACCGGGGAAACTGCCCGCAGAAACGATCTCCGCTACTTATGCCCTCGAGTATGGGGAGGATACAATTGAAATCCATAAAGATTCCTTTGCCACAGGAGACAGGGTATTGATTCACGATGACTTGATAGCTACCGGTGGTTCCGCTTTAGCAGCGACTGAATTAGTGGAACAATTGGGAGCAGAAGTAGCCGGATACTCCTTTATAGCCGAATTAGCCGCTCTTTCTGGCCGGGATCAGCTTAAGGAAAATATCCCCATAGATATTTTATTGGCCCTTTAAAATTGTCAGGAACAATTGTTCCTTCATCCTCTATAATTAGTGTTCTTAGCAAGAAGTACGTTAACTATAACATATAGATGGATGATATTTATGGAAACATTTACCAAAAAAATGGGATGTGTTTTAGTTTTGGCTCTATTAATTTTAGGGGGCTGTAAGTCAATGGCTATTAATAAGGTTGACTATTCGCAGCCAATCGAGTCAGTTTTAGAGCCGGATAACGAGGGAAATGTAGAGGATATAAAACACGGGCTTAAGTTTAATATACTTCCCCTGCAATACATGGAAACACAGGATACTACGTCGGTCACCACTTCCGAAATTCGATATATCAGGGGCGAGAAGGGGTATTACTATATTACAGCACCAACATACCAGCATGTTTACCTTATGAGTCCCGAAGAAGGAGCGCTTGAACTCGAAGAGAGATTTCTTATCAATAAAGCAGGAATACAAGAGCCTGCTTTTAACCAGCGGAATAAATATATAGAACTGCTTGACCGAAGAAATGGAGAAAGTTACAGGCTAACCATAGAAGGGCTGGAACAAGATGAATCCGAAATGAAAAACTCTGAGGAGAACTCATTATGAAACATTCACTAAGTCTTTTAAGCGTTTTTTTACTTTTTTGTACGACTCAATCATTTGCTCAGCTGGATGAAAAATCAGATTATGAAATCCAGCAGAGCTTTAAAGCTGAGTATGAGGAGTTTCAGGAGAAAATAGATACCGTAAGCATTTCTGACAGCGCCAGAGCAATAACGGAGGATATAGAAGCTTTTGATGAGACCTATAGCCCTCATGAGGAACTACTTGACAAAGCACTGTATCCCAATACTTATGAGCAACAAATAGCCGAACTTAGAAAGGCATCAGAATCAACTGCTAACAGGCTGGCAAAAATGGAGGAACAGGATGAACAGCTTACAACCTTAGAGATTCGCCTTCTGGCTTATCAAGAGCATGTACATCAGCTTACTCAACAGGCCGATTCTCTAAAAAAGGCGATGGAAGAATCCATACAAAGTGAGCGTCAGCTCTCGGGAATGGTTCAAAACTACAGGCAGAATCTTGAAGAAAGAGACGAGCTCATTCTGGCTTTTATTGATTCCACGGTTGTTGCCTATGAGCAGATGGATCTGGAAGCCTTGGCTCAGCTTGAGGAATTAAATAAAAAGAGAAGGCTGGATGATAATGGTGATGTACTGACGTTGCTTAGAGATATTTCTGCTGAAAATGTCAATATTCTGGAAGAAAACACTAGCAGACTCTATCTGGAAGACTATATGCGCATGTATGAGGTTCAGCAACGTTTTGATCGGATGTGGAGTCAGCTCGGCGATAAAATTACTGAAGTTTACGGAGGAGATAATGCTGAAACGTTGTCTCAGGAGGTAAATAATAATCTTCAGGAATGGGAGCAATTGCTCCAGGAAAATACTCTTGCAAGTATGCAGGATTCTCTTCGTGAAAAAGGAATTAATATTGATGGGCTTAATAATAAAAGTGAATTTTATGCTTCTCTAAATTCCTATTTGGATAGCGCAATCCAACGAAGTAAGGAAGGTGCTTCGCAAACAGATTATGAGCACTACCGATCGTTTCAGGACTTTTGGAATCCTATTGAAAGAAGATGGTCCTCAAACTTCGTTAATGCTGATTTCATGACGGATGACCAAATGATGACTATCTCAGAAAAGACAGATACATGGTCGCGTCATGCCGAACCGGAGTCCAACACGATGCTTTACCTGTTTATTGGTACCGGAATTATTGCACTTATATTGGGGGGATTTCTTATCCGTGAAAAGCGTTCAAAGAAAGGGTAAAATTCAACCGGCCAGTATCCAAATTATTTCTCACTTTAACAGGCCACAGCCAACCAGCTGTGGCCTGTTATTTTTTTATATTATTCTTCATATCTGATTTTATATCAAATAGTTACGTATACCGTGCTGGTTGTTATATATTTTTCCGGAAATAAAAATTGAATCAACAAGGAGAACTTGAATGCATTGCTATGGGACAGGAAGGTATTATATACTGTAATTTAGCTGAAGGCTGTAATGGTTTCTATTTACAGAAAGTTTATTCAATAGGTGATAGATAGTATAATAACTTGTATACTTAAACCCGTTGTAAATTCATCGTAACTAACGGAGATGAATAGATTGCAAGAAAAGAAATTAAAAATAATCGGCCGGCTTGAACGCATCAATTTTCCGGAGTGGGATCTTTTTGATATAGATGCTAAAATAGATACTGGAGCCTATACTTCAAGCCTTCACTGCCATCATATTGAACCATTTTCTAAGGAAGGACGCTCGTATGTCCGTTTTAACCTGCTGGATCCGTCTCATGAAACCTACAATGAAAAGCTTTTTGAACTTCCTGTTCATGCTACAAAAAATATTAAAAGTTCTAACGGAACCACAGAACAGCGTTATATTATCAAAACAGCAATACGCCTTTTAGACAAAGAATTTAAAGCTGAACTTTCTTTAGCCGATCGCTCAGAAATGCGTTATCCGGTACTTTTAGGGCGTAAATTTATCAACAAACGCTTTGTAGTAGATGTATCAAAAAAATATTTATCTGATAATAATTAAGTTACTCTTTATTTAGTATATGCATATAGTAATTTTATCCCGAAATCCTAAACTTTACTCGACCTCCCGGCTTGTGGAAGCTATTGAAGACAGTGGACACATTGCTACGGTTCTCGATCATTTAAAATGTGACATTGTAAGTGAGGAGGACAACCCCTGTATCTATTATAAAGGAGTAAAAGTAAAAGATGTCGATGCTGTAATACCTCGAATTGGGGCTTCTGTTACTTTTTATGGTTCTGCTGTAGTACGACAATTTGAAATGATGAAAGTATTTACTGCTGTTGAGTCACAGGCTTTGGTTCGTTCTCGTGATAAGCTTCGCAGCCTTCAAATTATGGCAAGAGCAGGAGTAGGAATGCCCAAAACCGTTTTCACCAATTATTCCACCGAAGTAAAAAAAATTATCGAGTCTGTTGGAGGGCCTCCGCTTATTGTCAAACTACTTGAAGGAACCCAAGGGGTTGGGGTGGTGTTAGCTCCTACCTTCCAGGCAGCAGAATCCATTATTCAGGCCTTCCATAGCATGAAAGCGCGTGTGATTGTGCAGGAATATATTGAAGAAGCTAAGGGAGAAGATATACGGGCTTTTGTGATAGATGGTAAGGTGGTAGGTGCCATGAAGCGTAAAGGAGAAGAAGGAGAATTCCGCTCTAATTTACATAGAGGCGGTTCCGGTAACCTGATCAAGCTCAGCAAGGAAGAGCGGAGAACAGCCTTAGTCGCTGCTAAGGCGATGGGTATATCTGTAGCAGGGGTTGACCTGTTGCAGTCTAGTCGAGGCCCCTTGGCTCTTGAAGTAAACTCTTCTCCCGGCTTACAGGGTATTGAAGCTGCTACCGGAAAAGATATTGCCGGAAAAATCATCTCTTTTGTAGAGCGAAAAACGAAACAAAACAAGTCTAAAGGAAACCAGATTCCCAGAAATGTCTGATTCAGAGGTAATAAACATTAATGGGCATCAGGTTGGCCGGGGAGAACAAAAACAAATTGAACTTAATATCGCCCGGCTTCCAACCCACACAAATATTGATCTTCCTATACAACTTTTCCGGGGCAAAGAGGAGGGACCGGTACTGCTATTGACCGGGGGATTACACGGGGATGAGATCAATGGCGTAGAAATTATACGCCGGATGATCCACCAAAATTTGCTCATGCCTCAAAGAGGTACCGTTATTGCCATTCCATTAGTTAATACCTACGGTTTTATACAAAATATTCGCGGATTGCCTGATGGTAAGGATATTAACAGAAGTTTTCCCGGTTCGGAATCTGGCTCACTGGCCAGCCTAATGGCTTATACTCTGATGAATAAAATTATTCCTCATGTAGACTATGGAGTAGATTTTCATACCGGAGGCGAGGCCAGATCGAATTATCCCCAAATTCGCTGTGAATGGGAAAACAAGTCAAACCAGGAAATAGCCCGGGCTTTTTCACCTCCGCTTATTCTTGACTCATCAGTAATCGATGGAACATTCCGAAAGGCAGCTCAGGAAAAAGGGACTCCTATTATTGTGTTTGAAGGAGGAGAAGCGCTTCGATTTGATGATTTTACGATTCAGGAAGGCATGAACGGAGCACTGAGGCTTATGCACTATCTTGATATGATTGAGGAAGGCCCTGAAAAGCAGGATACGGAGATATATGATTCCTCTCCATGGATTCGGGCCCATTATGGTGGATTATTTCAGCATGAATCAAAACTCGGAGACCACGTAGAGAAAGATCAAATTTTAGGATATATAAGTGATCCTTATGGTGAACTTTGGTATGAGGTGAAGAGCCCGGAAGAAGGACGGGTTATAGGTCTTAATAATGCGCCTGTTGTATATAAAGGAGATGCCCTGGTACATATAGCTTGCGATTTTCTCAAAACAATTTAAATGAAAAGAAACAAAATGCGCGACGATTTAATCTTTCATATAACTACCGAAGAAAATTTTAATACATTTAAAAAAAATAAAAACTATGAGCCGGAATCCCTTGATGAGGACGGATTTATCCACTGCTCTTCCGGTCACCAGGTAGAAAGTACGGCAAATAAAAAATTTGCTGGACAAGATAAATTATTATTATTGGTGATAGATGTCACGGCACTGAATTCAACAATTAAATATGAGAAGGATCCCGAAAGCGGAAAGAAATATCCCCATATTTATGGTCCGCTTGATACCAATGCCATTATAGATAAAATTGAGGTCTTGGCCGAAGATAACGGTGACTTTAAAATTGGCTTTATATCAAAGACTTAATTGTATGGTATCAAACCTTTTAAGCCATATTAAGCAAGTCGCTGAATGTCCTTCGTTCAGCACATATGAAGAGCGGCTTCATCCTTATATATATTCTGTATTTGAGTCCATAACTGATGATGAATTAATCGTTGAGGGAAATAATTTGGTTTTCCGATTAGGAAATAATCCTAATAAACCGACTATAGCTCTTACAGCACATCTGGATAAAATCAATCATTATGGAAAGGACTATCCGGATTTATTGCCAGTGGCTATTACCGACCATTATATAGAAGGAGCCATGGACAATAGTGTGGGGGTTGGACTCTTATTATATTTTGCGGGAAAGGCGAAAGAAAACCCTTCTTGGCCTAATCTTTTATTCTTTTTCTCGGAGATGGAAGAAAGTAAAGGACTAAAAGAGCACCCCGATTTACTCAAAAATAATGGTAAAGATTTTGATCATGGAATGGGAGCCAGGCGAATAGCTCAAGCCTGTATCGATAAGGATTGGTTACCTGATCAAGTGATTACATTAGATACCACACCATTATTCAAAGGAAAGCAGGGTATCGCACTATATGCCAAACACTGGGAGCTTAATGGCCTCGAAGAAACTGAATCACTGAGACTAATAACAGAACAAGTAGTACAAAACTTTCTCGCTATTGATTCAACCATCCAACTCCATAACAATACCAACGATTACTTACATTATGGATACGAATTTAATGCTCATACGGGTAAGGATATCATTTCAATAGCGCTTGAGCCTGCTATCTATCCTTATCATCAAAAGGGAGAACGTGTTTTTATAGAGGATCTAATGCAACTGGTCCAAATATTGAAAGCGTATCTCAAGTATAATGATAAGTTAAGGAAGTAGATATAGCAGTGATATTTAAATGTAATAAATCTGTGCTATTGAATCACTCCGTTTATAATGTGAATAACTCCATTGCCAGCCCGAATGTTGCTTTGTTCCAGGGGATAGTTTTCTATAGAAAGAGAGCCATTATCCATTTTTACTATCTCTATAGTAATACCACTGAGGCAAGTTACCTGTGACATATGTTGTAGGCTCCGCTTAGTAGCAGAACCCGTAATAATATGGTTCAAGAGAAAATTTGAATCTGTTTTAAGTTTGTCATCCACTTGGGCAAAAGCATTATTCGAAGGAGCAAATACGGTAAACGATCCGCTATTACCAGAAAGTCGATCATCCAATCCGGCATTTTCGAGCGCCGCTGCAAACTCTGACGTCTGTCCATTTGATTTTAGTGTTTCAAATACAGATTGTGCAGCAATATTTTGAATTCCGATAAATAATATTCCAAAAACCAAAAATCCGAATATTTTGAATAATTTTTCCATAACAATGGTAATTAATATTTGATTTAATCCCAGAGTGCTTTTCACGATTTTATGATACCATAAATTGATATAGATACCAATATAAAAACCTTCTTATGCAACAACGTTTATGAAAGTTCCTTTAATATCTTTTTTCTTGTAAAAAACATGAATAAGGCCAAAAATGCTAATAGGATAGCATTAAAAAATAATTTAAGCCGCTTAGAAGCCAAATTTGAAATAAATGCATTTTAAACAATCTAAAGGGCATTTCTAGTGTTTAAACATTAATTTAGTCTTAAAATGCTACGCAAAAGAGTAAATAATCAAATAAATTCAATTAAAATTATAGAGAGACAATGAAATATAAGAGACCAAAGCGCTGATTTTCATTAATGATATTATTTTAAAGGTATGATCAGTTTATGCTTTACTATCACAAAATAAATGACCTTAGAAAAGTGATCTTTGAATTATGATCAATTTATTTTTACAACTCCTAATATTTAATCTATGGAAACAAGTTTTTGGCCATATCAACATATAGTATATAGAATGCGGTATTATAATATGGATACCTATATGTCGTATAATTTATATTATGTAAAGTAAAGATAATTAGTCGAATTGGGTTCATCCATAATATCGATAATTATCCTCCCTATTTATCTATATTGAAACATGCAGATACCAAAAACATAAATTGAAAACATGTATAATGCTCATTCATTAAACTTACTTAATAATTCCTTTTAAGTACTTTGACTATTGTTTTTTTGAGTACATCAATATTGTCCCCCCCCTCCTTTAAGGTTACTACTATGCCACTTTATATGGATATCCATTATGTTGGTGAGATTTCTGTTGCTGATATCCGGGAAGCTCATATTAAAGATTTAGAAGTTCAGGAAAAGTATGGTGTAACCTATCACCAGTACTGGTATAATAAAGAAGTCGGCACGGTATTCTGCCTGATGGAAGGACCGGATAAGGACGCTTGTATTGCTACCCATAAAGAAGCGCATGGGTTTACGGCATGTAATATTATAGAAGTGGAAGGTGGTCTCTATGATTTATTTATGGGTAATAATTCAATTACAGAAAATAAAGTCCAAATATGATCCTAAAAACTTTTTCCATGTTAACCAGAATATTAAACCAGAGTTAATTTGAGAAAAGGAATCTTTTGGAAAAATAATTTAACTATCCGATAGGTTGTAACTCAAATCCTTATATAAAATTTATTATTTATTGTCGGATGAAAGACTTTTTTGAATTGATTTGAAATCTGGGAGATCGGACGAGTCTTCAAGTACTTCTTTATACTGTATTAATCCTTCCCTATCGATTACAAAGGTAGATCGCTTTGCAACCCCCTTCATTCCAAAATAATCATCATACAAGACACCATAGCGAGCGCTAACTTCCTTATTAAAATCACTTAAAAGGGTAAAGTTTATATTTTCTGATCTTTTGAATGCCTTTAAAGCAAAAAAGCTATCTATGCTTATACCAATAACTTTAGCATCAAAAGCATTATACAGCTTCATATTGTCCCGGATAGAACACAGTTCATCAGTACAGACATCGGAAAATGCCAATGGAAAGAAGAAAAGAACTTTTGGTCTTTTCGAAAAATCGTTTAGCGAAATGCCTGTACCGTCGGTGTTCTTCAATGTAAAGTCCGGAGCCTTGGTATTTACTTTAGGTACCATAAACACAATTAATATTTATGAGCATATTTATATCCAAATACGGTAGTTAATATTGCAACAGAAATAATGTATTTCCAACTTGAGGCTCCTCCTGAAAAGCTCCAATATGTTATAAATGATATTAAAAATAGAACAACTCCAGCCAGAATATAGATATATTTATTCAATCTATAGGTATATACTCCATACATCATTAGAGCTATGATAAGTGCACCCGCCTGATACAAAAAAAACAGCCACTCTTTTAAAACTATATTATCCAGAACAAAGAAATACGAGATGACGATAAAAAGAGGAAGTGCCGTATATGCCATGGGAAATTGGGCGAATACAGGCTTAGACTCGCGTATAAAAATAGCCATTGAGCTAAGTATAAAAGCCAGGCAAAAGAGATGTCCCCATTCAATAATAAAAGATGCTATTGCCGCAAAAGTGGAAGAAGTAAAAAGTGAGTTCAGTACAACAACAAACTCAAGAAAAGCGAAAATTCCGGCAGCAATAGTAAGCCCCAGAAACTTAAGCCGTCCCCTGCCCCGGGCAAATTTAATGAGTTCAAAAGAGGCATAAATTCCAATGAAAATTAGTAGTATATCAACCCAGGGTATCAAAATATTGTTATTTCCTAGTGGGCTTATCAGCAGAATTATCTGAATTGTTGTTAGTCTGCTGCCTATCTCTCCTGCTTTCTATTTCACGTCGATTTTCTTTTTCCTTACTATAGACCATGGCGCGATTGGCAATTTCCTTTAGCATGCGACGCTCAAACTGAATCATCTCCTGCATGAAATTAAACAATAGAATGGGATTATTGTCCTCATATATAACTGTTTCCCAATCAATTAGCGATATTTCCTTGATAGAATTTACGAATCCCACTCGATGTTTAGATATTTTCCGAAGAATTTTTTGGATATTATTTACTTCACCATCAAACTCAAAGCTATCTTCATAGTGAGTAAAATTGTCAATGTGGGTTGGCCGTTTACTCTTTACCGTTTCTTCCATAATTGGACGAAAATAAGAGAGCTGAGCATGATCAATAAGCAATAGTATTTCAGCTATCGATCGTTTACCGGGTGGTTTTACTTCATAAGGAACATTATCGATGACATATTGAAGAGCATCAGCTTCGTCCTGCAAATAAGCCGCATCTTCAACAAGCTGATTAACCTGTTCCTGAGTAATCTCTTTTTCGGTCATCATCCGCTACCGTTCCCAATGAGATTTGGCTTCCACATTATCGTTATGCTCTTGTTGTTCTAGCATATCAACAAGAGAAAGGCCGGAATTAAATTCCCGATCACGGTCGCGGACAGAATGAATATTGTTTTCTTCCTGAAAATCCCAGAACTGTCCAAATTGATTGTTTTTATATTCCCGAAGAAAATCAAGCCGTTCTTTCAGGTCCTCTTTGGGAACGAGTAGCCGTTCTTTATCGTAAATAGCCTCTTCCCTTGATTCAAATACAATATCATAGTCTTTGCTCATTACAATGGCTTCCTCGGGACAGACTTCTTCACAATAACCACAGTAAATACAACGCAGCATATTAATTTCAAAGAAGTCCGGATATCGCTCTTTAGGATCCTCTTCATCCTCATTAGCCTGCATACTAATTGCCAGTGGCGGACAAGCCCGGGCACAGAGTCCGCATGCCACGCATCGTTCTTTCCCATCATCCTCAACCAAAACCGGTCTTCCGCGAAAGATAGAAGGCGGATTCCACTTTTCCTCGGGATAACGAAGCGTAGTTTTGGGCAAAAACATTTGCTTAAGAGTATACCACAGCGCCTTAAATATTTCCGGCAGATATAAATTTTCTAAAAAAGATAAATCCCGCTCGCGCTCAAAGTTTTTGTTAAGCGCATTTGCCCGCGGTTGCTCTAAATTTTGTGGTGTCGGCATTTTTTCTATCTGTTAGTAGTAATTATTGCTCAACGTAATGTCGTCGGAAAAATAACTGATTCAGTGATTCACTTCAAAGGTTAAATCAGTTTATTTTTGTTTAAATCTCAGTGTTATTGGAACCCCCTGAAATCCAAATTCTTTGCGTATCTCGTTTTCAATATAACGCCTGTAATTGGCGGGTAGTTCTTCCGGGATATTCATAAAAAATACGAACACCGGGGGATCTGATTTAACCTGCGTGGCATACTTTATTTTCAACGCAACTCCCCGGCGCATCGGTAATGGCTTGCGTTTCAGAATACGCTCCATAAAGTCATTGAGCTTAGGTGTGCTTACCGTTCTTTTCCGCTCCTGCAGTACAATATCAGCAGTTTTTATGACTTTGTATATTCGCTGGCCGCTCAAAGCCGAGGCTGAAACAATAGGTACATAATCCATCATGGGAACTTTATCGTACACATATTCCTCAAATTCTTTGTGAATATTTGAGTCCTTTTCCGGCACTAAGTCCCACTTATTGAGCACAATGACAATACCTTTGTTGTAGTTTTCAGCCTCACGGAGGATATGTTTATCCTGTGCCTCAAAACCTCGCATAGCATCCAACATTAGAATAGCTACATCACATTCCTTCAAGGCTCTGTCGGTGCGAACTGTGCTG
Organism: Fodinibius salicampi; assembly: GCF_039545095.1. NCBI lineage: Bacteria > Pseudomonadati > Balneolota > Balneolia > Balneolales > Balneolaceae > Fodinibius > Fodinibius salicampi. The sequence goes on from NZ_BAABRS010000001.1 coordinate 784,127, forward strand.
TAAAATTCTATATTCTCCTTGACCTTGCGTTTTTTGCGAAGGCCCGCTGTATCGATCAGTATATAGTCTTTCCCATCAAAGCTAAGCTTACTGTTGATGGAGTCGCGTGTTGTTCCGGGGATATCTGTAACAATACAACGCTCATCCTTAAGTAAGGAGTTAATAAAACTACTTTTCCCTACATTCGGCCTCCCCACTACGGCCAGTTTGGGGATATCTGGTTCCTGATCTTCCTTTTCTTCCGGTAACAGAGTTACCAGACGATCTAACAGATCTCCGGTTCCCCTCCCGTTAATAGCAGAAATCGGATGCATTTCTTCGAATCCCAATTCATAGAATTCTGCAGCATTGAGGGTGCGTTCATCATTATCCGCTTTATTGGGTACCAATAATACCGGGGTTTCCTGATCCTCTCTGAGCATGCGGGCTACCGACTTATCAAGACTGGTCATTCCGGCCTCGCAATCCACCACAAATAAAATTACATCTGATTCATCTATGGCAATATGAACCTGTTCACGGATACCTGCAGTCATTATATCAGTTTCATCCGGCTGATACCCTCCTGTATCAATTACATTAAAGGTTCGTCCGTTCCAAAATGATTCACCGTAGTGACGATCACGGGTAACCCCGTACTCATCATCGACGATGGCCTTTCTGCTGCCAATAAGGCGATTAAATATAGTGGACTTACCAACATTGGGTCGCCCTACAATTGATACTACCGGATGCATGTGGACTTTATTCTAAATTTATATGATATTGTATTTTATTGGTGGAAAATAACGAATTAACGGATCAAAGTAGAGCGAAAACTCAATGCTGCAAACCTTTTATAACAATTTTGGATTCCTGGGATCTATTTCGATAGCATTTCTTATTTTCCTAGTCTTTATATTCTGGTTAGCAGGTATTGCGGGTGTGTCTCAGCTTAAGGACGGGCGATCCAAAAACATAAAGCTTATTATTTCTATCCTCTTCCCTCCCTTTCCTATTGCATGGCTTTTCTGGGACATGTATTCCCAAAGTCAGTATATGAAGGAAGAAGATATCCATTAAATTTCCATGTCTGCAGTTCGTTTGGAAATGGATCGATATTCTCTTTTTAATTTTGGTTAGACACGAATATATTCCATGCTTTATTAGGTATCTATGGAATATTCTTATCAAACTATGATTTATGCTAAATGAACCCTCTTATATACCCGATAAAATTGGATGGATAGAGGTTGTCTGCGGTGGTATGTTCAGTGGAAAAACAGAAGAGCTTATCCGCAGGGCTAAACGGGCACATATTGCCGGACAAAAGGTCGTGGTTGTTAAACCTAAAGTCGATAATAGATACAGCGAGGAGGATATTGTTTCCCATAACGAAACCACTCTCCCCGGTCTTATTGTAGACACAGCTGACCAGATAGTGTTATTGACGGGCGATGCCCAGGTCGTCTGTATTGATGAAGCCCAGTTTTTTGACAAGCAGCTGATCAACGTAGCAAATACACTCGCAAATGATGGGAAACGTGTAATTATAGCTGGTTTGGATATGGATTTTGAGGGCCGACCGTTCGAGCCAATGCCCCAGCTATTGGCAATTGCAGAATATGTTACTAAACTTCATGCCATCTGTGCGGAAAGCGGTACTATGGCTCACTATTCACAGCGTGTTGTTGAAAATGAAGAGCGTGTGCTTGTGGGCGAAACGGATGCCTACGAACCCCGGGCCCGCCATTGTTTCCGCCCCCCTGTCGATAAGAGACGGGGTACTCCGGTTAAGCCTATCACCAAGAAGAAAAATAACAGTAATAAAGATTAGATAAAGATATGATCGATATCCTCCGTGGAATGATCGGAATGGTGGCCATTGTAGGCATCGCTTATGCATTCAGTAAAAACAAAAAGGAAATTAACTGGCAGCTGGTTGGTACCGGATTTGGAATACAGTTTATTCTGGCAGTTTTTATTCTTAAAGGTCGGGATATGGCTGAGTATTGGGCTCCTTTGGGATGGCCCAAAGAATTTTTTAGCTGGGTATCCTCCTTTTTTGTAATAGTATTGGATTTCACCACAGAGGGAGCTGAATTTATATTCGGAGATCTGGCTTTAAGTCCCGGTATGGAAAACAGTATGGGTAACTTTTTTGCATTCCAGGTGTTGCCTACCATCATCTTTTTTGCTTCACTTACCGCTATATTATATCACTATGGTATCCTGCAGCGACTTGTTCAATATATGGCTAAAGGAATGCAGAAGCTGATGGGGACTTCTGGAGCTGAATCCCTTTCGGTTATTTCAAATATATTTGTAGGGCAAACTGAGGCACCGTTGGTGGTAGAACCCTATATTAAAAAAATGACAAAGTCTGAGCTTCTGGCCGTAATGACCGGGGGAATGGCAACTATAGCGGGCGGTGTAATGGCGGCTTATGTACAAATGCTTGGAAATGCCTATGCGCAGGCACATGAAGTATCTCTGGATGTAGGACGACTAATGTTCGCTGAACAGCTGCTGGGAGCCAGTCTGATGGCAGCTCCAGCGGCCTTGGTCATAGCCAAAATAATTTTTCCTGAGGTGGATAAACCAGCTACGTCTGGTGATGTTAGTATTAAAGTAGAACAAACTGACGCCAACGGAATTGATGCGGCAGCAAGTGGAGCCACTACCGGACTGAAATTAGCGGCCAATGTTGGAGCTATGTTGCTTGCTTTTATAGCTTTATTGGCTATGGGGAACTACTTTCTTGAAAGTTTTGGTGACCTCACAGGATTAAATTCTGTTATACCGGAAGAGAGTTTGCGCATTGAAACTATTTTGGGATGGATTCTGGCCCCCGTCACTTTTATTATTGGGGTTCCCTGGGCTGATGCCGTTAATATGGGTTCCCTTTTGGGTACCAAAGTGGTACTTAATGAATTTGTAGCGTATCTTCAGATGTCAGAAATGGTAGAGAATGCCGTGTTATCCCAAAAAACTATTACTATGGCTACATTTGCGCTGTGTGGTTTTGCAAATTTCTCATCCATTGCTATTCAAATTGGGGGGATCGGTGGATTGGCTCCCAGCAGAAAGTCAGAGCTGGCTCAATTTGGTCTAATCGCGGTATTAGCAGGTACTTTAGCGAACTTAATGACAGCAACGATTGCTGGAATGCTATACTAACATGATTCTTTTTAAGCACTCTTTCAAAATATTTTTATTCATTGGTGTAACTGCTGTAGTTATTGCTTCCTGTGAGCAGTCCTATATAGAAAGCCAACAGGAAGAAAGTAATTTAGCGCGGGTCGGCAATCAATATTTAACGCTCCAGGAGGCTAAAAAACAAATTCCTGCTTTTGTTTATAAGGAAGATAGCATCCAGGCCTTACAGCAGTTCCGTGAACAGTGGATACAGCGACAGCTTATGCAGAATCAAGCTGAGGAGCTGGGAGTTTCGGAAGAAGAATCTGTTCAACAAAAAATCCAGCGGGCCAAGGAAGAGGTCATTCAGGAAGCGCTGCGTTCCTATATAATTAAAACTGAGGTAGATACCACAATTTCTGAACAGGAAGCTTTGAATTACTTCGAGCAAAACAAAGCCCATTTTGTGCTTGAAGAACCTTATGTTCAATTCAGGCATCTTCGAACACCGAATGTAGAAGATGCCCGGGGCGCAAAACAAGCATTACGAGATGAGCTTCCCTGGACAGAAGTGGCGGATAGTTTTAGTACCAGTCCTGAACAGGCAATTCGGAATGCAGAACGACACTTTCCTATTTCTATGGCCCTGAATGAAATTGAAGTCATGAACCGCTATCTCCAAAACATGAATGTTGGAGAAATTTCAGCGATTCAGCGGGAAGATGGAGATTATCACTTCGTACAACTAATAGATAAGCGTGGACAAGGAGAGCATCCTGATCCCGAGTGGATTATGGATAAAATCAAAAGCTGGATCATCCTCAATAAAAGACAGCGAAAATTCAGTTCCTACCTTAAGAATCTTTATCTTAAGGCCGAATCGAATAATGAAATAGAGACTTACGACGTTATACCAACGGAAACTAATTATAATAATACGACTGCAGATACCCTTGAAAGTACCTCAACAGATGAATAAGCCTTTATATACATTCTCTTTTATCCTTTTATTGTTTTTAATTCCCCTTTTCGGATTCGCACAACAAGCGCCTGAAGAATCTGTGGATAAAATTGTCGCTGTTGTCAATGACCATATCATTCTCAAATCGGACGTTGACGAACAGGTACAGCAGTACATGTTTCAAATGCAGCAGCAAAACCAACAGATCTCTTTCGGGGAAGATATTTGGTATGCTGTGCTGCAGAATATCGTGGATCGTAATATCATGTTGGATCAGGCTGCTATTGACTCAATAACGGTAACTAACCAACAAGTAAATCAACGAATTGATCAGCGCATCGATCAGTCTGTTCAACAATTGGGCAGTGAACAGGCTTTGGAAGAGCAAATGGGAAAAAGTATCGTTCAGATACGCGCTGACTTACGTGAAAATTATCGCGAACAAATGATTGTTCAGCGCTTTCAGCAACAGAAACGCGAAGAGGTAGATATCACTCGTCCTGAGGTTAAAGAATTTTACGAAAGTATTCCCAAAGATTCTTTGCCGGTTATTCCAGAACAAGTTGGGATCTCACAAATTGTCATTGAGCCCCCTACACTTGAAAACGCCCGGCAGGAAGCACTTTCCCTGGCCAAGCAGCTGCGGGACTCTGTTCTAAATCACGGAAAAACCATTGAAGAACTGGCCAAAAGACACAGCGATGGCCCTTCCGCTTCGGATGGCGGAAAGCTCCCGCTCATATCCCTCGACGAATTGGTTCCGGAGTATTCGGCCGCAGCGGCTGCCCTGGAGCCAGGAGAAATTTCTGAAGTAGTGGAAACCTCTTTCGGTTTTCACGTTATACGCCTGAATAAGAGAGTAGGCGATCAAATAGATACTAATCATATTCTTATTTCTATTGATGAAGATAGCTATGATAATCAGGCGGCCATAGACCGCTTGAATGAATTGCGGGATTCTTTGCGGACTAATGAAGATGTTACTTTCTCTGAATTGGCCCGTGAATATTCAGATGATCCCAATACAGCATCACAAGGCGGTCGTATATTGAACCCGCAAACCGGACAGCGTTTGCTTACACTTGAAGAGCTCGATCCGGCCCTATACAGGATTGTACTGTTACTGGATGAAGAAGGCGATATTTCAGAACCCAAATCTTTTCAGCTTGGTAACAGCAACAATTCCAGGCGCGCCTATCGAATTGTCCGTTTGGATCAACACGTTCCGGAACATGTTGCCAACCTTGAGCAGGATTACCAGCGAATTAAACAAGTAGCCCTGCAGGAGAAACAGCAAGAACATATCCAAGATCTTATTAGCGAATTACGGCAGGAAATGTACGTAGAATATAAGATCCCAATTCCCGATCGTTATGAAGATCCGGAAGAAGATCCTATGCTTTAAAAAGGATTAACTTTTCTAACAGATGTAATATTGTCAGAAGCCTTGGTTTGTTCATTTAAACTGAGGCTTCGTTTTTTTGTACTTGCCAGTCAAATAATGGTATTGTATATATGACAAGTATTAGCCCCAGTGGTGCCGTATTATAAACATTTTTCAAGTACTATGAGAGGGTATCTTCCAGAAATGAAATGCTTCCCTCCTGCACATTAATCTCAGCTTGTATTCCTATCGGAAGGGTCAGCATATGATCAATATGTCCGATAGGAGCACCCGAAAAAGCTGGTATCTGCAAGGGCTTGATATGTTTGTCAATAATTTCTTTAAGTGAAAATCCATAAGGTTGTGATTCATCACAAGCAGTACACTGCCCCAGGATAAATCCCGATATCTGGTCTAAAATTCCGCTTAGTTTGAGCTGAGTAAGCATCCGATCAATTCGGTAAACATCTTCTCCTACATCTTCAATAAAAAGAATGTTGTTATTAAAGTCCGGTAAGTAATCGGATCCGATCATTGCTGTAAGAACGGTTAAGTTGCCACCTAAAAGTCTCCCTTTTGCTGTGCCGGGGCTAACTATTCTATAAGAGTTATAGCTCTCTGAAAGTCTCTCATTTACGAATAGAGTATGCTCACCTCTGTTTCCCGTTACTTTACGAAAATGATCGGTGGTAAAGTGTGTCCATATTGATTTTGCGACGGGACCGTGAAAGGTCACTAATCCGGTTTTAGCATAAATAGAAAGTAGCAGTGATGTTATATCACTAAAGCCTATGAGCGCTTTAGGATGATCCTTAATTATTTGATAATCAATTTTATCAAGGATGCGATTGCATCCCCAGCCGCCACGAAATGGAAGAATCGCTTTTACAGAAGGGTCAGCAAACATTGTATTAAGATCTTCAGCACGTTGATCATCCGTACCGGCCAGATATCCATGTTTTTCCCTTGCATGCTTCCCCTCCTTAACCTTATATCCCATTTGCCGAATGGTTTGAATAACTTTATCGTAATCCTCATCTTCACCAATAATTCCCGCAGGACTAATAAGGCCAATGGTATCGCCGACATTAAGTGGTTTAGGCTTGATCTGTTGAGGAGATTTTGAAAGGGTCCATCCTGTACTTAAAGCCGGCATTACTGTGCCCAAACTAAGCGTCTCTATAAATCTTTTTCTATCCATGGGCCATTATTTATACAATTTTCGGTCCAGGATAAATTCTTCTACTCTGGTTGGCACCAGACCATCTATTTTTTCGCCTTTCCGAACTTTTTTCCTTATTTCTGTAGAGGAGATATCCATCGGTTCATGCGATACAAAATTAGTATTCTCTCGTATTTTATTATTTAGTTTTTTGACATCATAGGAAGGCCGGCGAGCAACCAACAGTTCACAGTATTTCAAAATTTCTTCCCATTGGTGCCAACTTTCAAAATCTATAAGGGAATCCTCTCCCATGCACAGGAAAAAACGCTTATTTTTAAACGTTTTTTTTAATTCCCTAAGGGTTTTTACGGTATAGTATGGGGGTCTGAGCTGTTGCTCAAAATTGCTTACTTTGGCATTTTTTACATCTGCAAAAGCAAGCTGTAACATTTCAAATCGGAGATTATAACTAGTTTTCTCCTCTCGCTGCTTATGAGGCGATTCGGGAGTAAGCATAACCCACAATTCGGATATATGGGACGCATTTAGAAAAGACTCGGCAATGGATATATGTCCCCTGTGTATGGGATCAAAACTTCCCCCAAAAATTCCTACAGCCGTTTCACTCAAAGCCATTATCTTGAGCTTCCGGTGCTGGTATCATCAACATCAAGCGAATCTTCTTGTTGAGCCCCTTCTGGATTCTCTTCCAGATTGGCAAGGGCTGCCCGGGCCTCATCAACGTGATCCTCTGCTTCAGAGCGGTATTTCCCGTCCGGGAAAAGCTGGATGAATGTTTCATAAGCCTCAACTGCAGATTGATACCGCTCACGCTGTTTACTTGCAACACTTCGGTCAGCATAAGTTACATAGGTATCTATTTTGTCCACGAGTGCCCGCTGTGCCCATATAGACTCGGGATAATCATCGATAGTAAGATCATAATATACAATAGCCGCTTCATAGCGATCAGTTCTCAGATAAAGGTCTGCGGCATAGTAGAGCTTTTTAGCAAGCTTTGACCGAAGTTCTGTAATATATTTTGCGGCTTCATCTACCCTATCTGAATTCGGGTAGCGGGAATTATAGAGTCGAAATTTTTCAATAGCCGTACGGGTATGTTTTTGATCGAGCTTATAACGGGGACTTAATTTATAATAACTAATTGCCTCTTTAAATTGAGCATCCTCCCTCTTGTCACTTCTTGGATGAAGTGTAACATATCGGCTATATTCTGATGCTGCAAGCATATACCGTTCATCATTAAAGTAAGATTCAGCAAGATAATACTGAGCCTCCCGTCCGTACTCAGTACCGCGGCCAATTTGGATAACGGTCTCAAAAGCCTTAGCCGCATCTGAATAATCTCCGGATTGATACAGGCCCATTGCTTTTTTATATGCCACATCTATAGAATCTCCACGCTGTATTAGATTTTCATTCTTGCAGGAAATAAAAGCTGCTGCTAGAAATAAAATACAGACTAATCTTAGAAAATTTGATGATAATATATTCATACTTTGATTTATGGATTTCAAAATTCTCGAGATATTAACCGATTTAAAAAACTAATTAACTGATCTTTGTAAATAGATGACTCAAAGACACCTACAAGATTTAATGATTGTTGATAGTACTCTTTAATAGTAAGCCGGGTAGAATTAATTATATCCAGATTTTTATAAAGTTCCACCACTTGAGTCACATCGTTTTCGGAATTGTTTTTCTTCCTGAGGATATCCTGTAAGATTTTTGCCTGTTTATCATTACATCGTTGTAACGCAAGAAGGGACAGGTATGTTTTCTTACCCTCCATGATATCTCCGCCTCGTTGTTTCCCAAATTTTTCGGGATCGGCAATTACATCCAGCAAATCATCTTGTATCTGAAAGGCAATCCCCATCGTTTGTCCTATATCATAAAGTTGTTGCAAGATTTTCTCTTTTGCCCCTGCTACAGCCCCTCCAATAGCCAGTGAACCGCTAATGAGTGCAGCCGTTTTGCCCTCAATCATATGCAGATATTCATCAAGAGAAACTTTGATTCGATCTTCAAAATCGAGATCGTAAGCTTGACCCTCGCATACACTTTCTGCACTGTCTAAAAATATATCAATAATTTGTGCATACTGTTCCTTAGAATAGTTTCTGTTGCGGCCATAATACTGTAACTGCTTAAAAGCCTTTGCATACATGGCATCCCCGGCAAGGATAGCCGTATTGGCATCCCATTTTTTATATACACTGTCTTCTCCACGCCGTGTTTCGGCCGCGTCCATTATATCGTCGTGTAGCAATGTGAAATTATGAAGGAGTTCAAGAGCAATAGCTGCTGATAAAGCCTCTTGGGGTTCTCCACCGGCAATACCACAGCCTGTAAGCGTTAAGAATGGCCGTACACGCTTTCCCGGCAGGTCAAGAGTATAACGAACCGGATCATATAAGAGCCCCGGCGTATCCGGCAGGTTTAAAGCCGAAAGCCCCTCTTCAATAAGCGTCGATAACTGTTTATGTTCAGTAGTATGCACAGAAGGAAATCTAATTTTCTAAAAGGCCAAATATAAGCATTTTAGTGGAAGATGTTACCGGTCTCTACGCTTTAATTTCACATGCTTGGGTTTTAAGTCATCCAGTCGTTCACAGCCTAAAAGCGTAAGTATTATTGTCAATTGACGTTTCCAGTTCTTATACAGCTTTTTTAGGCCAGATTGACCGTCGTCGACAATAGCCTTGATAACCGGCTGGGCGGCAGCCGAAAAATCACTGCCCAGACAAATAGACTTGGCTATATCATGACTGGATCTAATGCCTCCGGAAGCGATAAGTTGAAAATCGAAATCTTTTTTTAGATCCGCTGTTTGGAGTAATGCTTCGGCTGAAGGAATCCCCCAGTCATTAAACGTATCCTGAGGATCACGATTACTTTTCCTCCTGTTCTCAACTTTGGCCCAGCTGGTACCACCTGCCCCTGCGATATCAATTACTCTTACTCCTTCGTCCAGCAGCCGCCGCGCGACTTCTGCTGAAATACCTGCTCCGGTTTCTTTAACAATTACAGGCAATTCACAATCCTCGACTAGTTGACCTATTCCACTTAAAATGCCTTTAAATGACCGGTCTCCTTCCGGTTGCATAAGTTCTTGAAGAGGATTCAAATGCACAATAACGGCATCTGCTTTAATAGAGGATATAAGTATCTCCACCTTTTCTTTTGCCAGCCCCCCTATTAACTGTGCGCCGCCAATATTTGATGCAATAAACGCATTAGGAGCCCGCTCGCGAACGATAGAAAAAGAGGAGATCGCTTCCGGATCTTCCAGCATAATACGCTGGCTTCCAACGCCAAACGGAAGATTATATTCCTCGCAAAATTCTGCAATAACAGCGTTGACGGCTCCGGCATCCGTATACCCTCCCGTCATTGATGAAATAAAAAGAGGAAAATCAAAAGTCCGATTCAAAAACGTTGCTTCGGTGGTAACGTCTTCCATATTGACTTCCGGGAGAGCGTTATGTATAAACCGGTATTGTTCAAATCCTGTGGCCTGTTTATAGTCCACCTTTCCAGAGGTAGTAAGATCTACATGGTCTTTTTTTCGCTGTTTAATGGTCATTAGCAGACCGCGATAGTTTCATTGATTATTAAATTCTTTTGATTAAGGTAGGTAAGTTAGCCGGAAAGCGAAAATATATCTAACTGATTATTAGTCATTAAAGCTAATTGATGATAGAAAAAATCCTTCTGCATAAAAATTATCGGAAAACCATTTTGCCATAAAGCTTTCGGGATCTACAAATTCCTTTATTCTTGTTTCATCTTGGATGAAATGCCATTCACGTAGTTTTTAACCATGTCAATTTCTTGAGATAAATTAGATCCTAAAAAACCAGTTATATCCTCATTGGATATATTTTTGTTATAGTATGCTAAATATTTTTTTGCCAGCGGCAGATAGGACCAATGCCATTTTTCCTCGTTGTATCCCGTACGACCATTTTGACTTTTGTCCGTATAAGGCTGATAAAAGCCAAAATCATTGGCGTGTTCTTGCAGCCATTCGTATTCTTTTTTTCCCTGTCCCTTTTCGAAATAACTGTTGTTTAAATTATTAAGATCGATATCAGTTCCCCAATGATGGCGGGAGGTCATTGGCATGGAGCTGTATTCCAGTATTTCAAGTGCTTTATCCAAATCGGAATCTGCTGATGAATTATTCCATTTTTGTTCCCAAATGGCTTTTTGATTACTAAAATTACGTGTCCCAGAAATAAGAGTAAATGTAACTCCATCAGCCTTGGCACTATCAACCATTGCTTTAAAAGCCTCATACGTTTTTTTGTGCAGGTATATTTCTTTTTTGACGTATTGCGGATCTACCTGTACAAAATCATCATGCGTGGTGAAATCAAATTGTCCGGTCACAAAATCATCGGAAACTTCAACCTTTAGCGTATCCTTTGAAGCGCTTTGAAGCGCTTCCTTGGCTTGAGCTTCTTGATTATTGGAGGAAGAGTTATCTGTACTACAACTTAGCATCAAAATAGGGAGCAAAAAATAGATCATTCTCATAAAAACTAAATACGTATATAAACTTAAACTGGGAATTAATATCTGGATGAATTAAAAACTACAATTCTTCTACAAATTTTCCATAAATCCAGCCGGTAATGTCATCAGTGGTTCGAATTTTATACCACTTTTCTCCACTCATGGCTTCAATATCATTTTTACTGATAGTAGCCTCCGTTGCACCATATTCGGGAGTAGAGAAAGATGCATGAACGGAGTCATTACGATCGTCAAGAATACTGAGAGCTTTGCCTCCTGGCAAACGTATCTTGTTTCCATTTTTAACAATAGTTATTTCACGTTTAAGGATCGCCTCTTTGCTATCACCCGTACTATATTGATCAAGGATTTGAACTTTTGTTCCCTTATTGGCAACTACGCCAGCCGACGGTGATTCAGTGGTATGATCACTTCGGATGATAACATTTGAGCCGGTCACCCGACCTTCTGTAGCCATATTATCTTTTGAAATTTGTTCTAACTTATCCTGGGCTTCGGACCGGAATTCTCCTTCCGGAAATTCTTTCAGGTATTTTTCAAATATCCCGGCGGTTGAATCCTCTTTGATAGATTCCCAATATCGGGTTTCGGCCCGTTTTTTTGCCTCTTCAATGTGCTCTCCCTTTGGATTGGCTTCTATATATTCCTGATATGCTTCGTAAGTATCCTCTTGTTGGGCATCTTCCCAAGTTGCAGAACTACAGCCTACCATGAGGCCCAGTCCCGCTAATGTCATCATAATTACAGAAATTCGAATAAATCTTACGTCCATGATATTATTACCTTTTTAAGAAAGTAGGTATTAATTTTATCTCTACTATCATTTTAATTAAAAAAATGACAGTATTAAAAGATTTAATCCAAGTTTTTGCTTCAATATTTGTAACAAAGATTTATCGGCTCTATTGTTATTATGTCTATTAAATCATATAACTACCGCCATTAATATGAAATGTAGAGCCAGTCATATGTGATACCTTGCCAGAGGCCAGGAAAACCACCAATTCTCCGACTTCTTTGGGGGAGGTAATTTCGTCAAAGGCCATCCCCTCTGTTAAATATTCTTCTCCGTATACATCGATGGAATCCATGGCCATATCTGTTTTTATAAATCCGGGAGCAATGGAGTAAGCAGAAATATGATCCTTTCCGAAATCCCGGGCGATACTCTTGGTAAAGGCTACAAGTCCCCCTTTGGATGCGGCATAAGCTGCGTATTCTTGGGTATCTCCCCGGTAAGCGGCCCGGGAGGCGATGTTGATAAGAATTCCGCCCCCTTCTTTTCTCCAGCGCTCAAGGGCCCATTTAGATATCAATGCCGGAATGCGGAGATTTACCTGCATTGTCTGATCCCAGTTTTCCAGCCATTTACTTTCTTCGGCAGCCATATCCGCATCCTGAAAAATCCCGGCATTATTAACTAATACATTTGGGGCTTGGTCACGATTAAAAACCGGATGTAAGATTTCCTTAACTTCCTCAATATGGGCCAAATCAACATGGAAGCCCTCAAAACGGTCATTTTTTATAAATTGATCAGGGAATGCCGAGCTTCGTGCCGTACCAATAACCTCCCCTCCTTCGCTTAATATTGACTCAGTTATACTCTTGCCTATGCCTCTTGAGGCCCCGGTAACGAGTGCATATACAGATGATTTCTTCATACTACTATTCATTTATTTGTTGTTTCAAATAGTTCAATAATTCTGTGCTTCGTTGACTTTGAGGCTGCAGATCAGCTAACTTTTGTGCATGTGAAAGTGCTTTCTGAAATTGTTCCTGCTGTATATAAAGAGTACACAACCCATAGCGATAGTCGGGATGATCAGGATCTATTTCAATGGCTTCAAGATATTTTTGTTCTGCCTGCTCAGGACGTTCAAGCTGTTGCAGGCTGATTGCCCAATTATAGTGTAACCGCGCATGCCCTGGCATCAAACGGGCAGCCTCTTCAAAATAGGAGGAGGCCTTTTCTAAACGCTGTTCCTCAGCCACCAAGAGTCCCAGCGAGTAGTAAGCAGGGCCATACTCTGAATCTATTTCAATGACGGTCTTTAGAAGCTGTTCAGCTTCATCATTATTGCCCTGCTGATTATAAAGATAGGCTAAATTGATTCGTGCCGGATTAAAAAGCGAATCTTTTTTCAATGCATCGCGATAGGCCATTATTGCCTGTTCTGGCTTTCCCCTCTTTTCAAAAAACTGCCCTTTGTTCATTAATCCCTGTGGAAAATATTGGGTTACCTGTAAATACTGCCTATATTCTTGGAGCGCATTTTTAAAGTGATCTTTAAGTGGAAATGAAATATCGGATATAGAAAATTCTGTAAGACCTCCCGCAGCAGCTACTCTTACTGACCGTACCGAATCGTCCAACGCTTCCTGTAATGGATTGATTTTTACCTCTTCCGGGAGATTACCTAATACACGGGTGGCACTCGTTCTGACAAGTGGATTCTCATCATTAAGCATTTCGGTGAGCAATCCAACATGTCGGCCTGCTCCCCATTCTCCCAGATACCAGATAGCGGTAGCCCGGGCAATGTCAGGCTGGGAAGTATCAGCAATGAGTGCTTCTAAATCTGTAGCAACCTCTCTTCCCTCCTCATTTGCTTTAAGTAAAACTTCAGAAAAATGATTGGGCCGATCGGGGCCATACCATTGCTCAATAGCATTGGCTGCCCATTCCGGCGACTGCTCAGTGTGACAATTATTGCAGGCATTGGGCGTATCAAATTCGGCACTTAAATCCGGACGTGGAACTCGGAAGCTGTGATCACGGCGAAAATCCACTTCCATATAATAACGTCCCATCATATGACAATCGATACAGCGTGATCCTTCAGTTCCTATACTATGCCTTAGATGTTCATATGTATCATACTGAGACTCATGACATTGCATGCATAGGGTATTGTCAGTTACATTTGCCTTCAACTCAAGGCTGTGAGGATCATGACAGTCCGAGCATTCTATTCCCTTTCCAAACATTTTGCTTTGAAGGAAAGAACCGTAGACATAAACCTCATCCTTTATTTGTCCGTCTGGAAAATAAGCTTCTGGATGCGGCAAGGTAACACTATAATGATCTAAAAAATCACCCTTATGTTTATAAGTGCCGGTCACCTCTTCGCGGAGAGCATGGCACTGGGCACACTGATTGATTTGATCCATTTGTCCACTCTTGGAGGTCAGCTGAAGGTCCTCCCGAATTCGTTCGATCGTCGCATCCGCTGCTTCATCGGATTTCATAAAAGTTACATGATCTTTGGCGGGGCCATGACACGCCTCACAGCTTACATTCATACTGCTCCAGTTGGTATGAAAAGAATCAGCTTCTGCAATATAATTTTGTCGCAAGTTCGTCGAATGGCAGTCGGCACACATGGTGTTCCAGTTCATTGCTCCTCCCGACCAATGAAGCCAGTCGCCATGACTAATATCCTGATCCGGATTCAGCGCAAACCATTCTTTTTTTTCAGTATCCCAGGCGATGTTAAGTGCTTGTAATTTACCTTTGTCAAAATCAATCAGGTATTGCTGTAGGGGCTCCCACCCAAAGGTATGTGAAATTTGGTACCGGACAGACTCATCATTCGAACCTGGTGCTTCTACCATATAAAGAGAGTCTCTACGGAAAAACCGGTATGTTTTCTGATTATGCGTAAATGTTACATCCTTAAAGTTACCTCTTACAGTCGTTTCATTCGCTTCATTCATCGCATAATCGTGATGAGAGCCTTTCCAGCCCTTAAATTCATCAAGATGACATGACTGGCAGGCCTCATCTCCTACAAAGGATGCATGAGGAGAAGTTTCTCCTGCGGTATCCTTTGCTTTTTCCTTTGACTGATTACAGCTGTAAAAAATCCCGACTCCGGCGGTAAAGAACACAATAAAGAGCAGTAGTGTTATTCGGGACATCCTTCCTGAACTTATGGTCGATTAAATTAGAACTTAATGTTGATGAGGAGAAGCTATTGAATACTTCAGTTGCCTTCAAGAAGCTTGACTACTTCTTTGTGATTATTATTTATGGCAAATTCAATTGCCGTTTCTCCGTCTTTATCCTTCAGTGATACATCTGCTCCGTAATCCAATAGTATTTCCACCACCTCAACATTTCCTTCTGCCGCGGCAAACATCAGTGAAGACCATCCTTCCTCATTGTCAACAGCATTGGGATCAGCTTTTTCTTCAAGTAGAAGTTCCACTGTTTCCGGATATGGCCCGCTGGCTGCAAAGATTAGAGGTGTTCTTCCCTGACTATCCCGGTTTTTTATATCAGCTCCCTCATCAAGTAGTTTCTCTACAACTGTGCTATGGCCATTAAAAGCGGCTAACATCAGGGCTGTTCGTCCCATACCGTCCGCTTCATCTAGTGGAGTATTCTGCTTGATTCCCATTTTTACTAATTCCTCTTCCCCATTAAAGGCCGCCTGTCGTAGTAATTCAGGACTAACTTCCTGTTCAATACTCATTCCTCTGGATGCTGAAGCTCGGTCGGCAGAATTTTCTGAAGGAGGTTCTTGATCTGAACTACTGCACCCTATTGTAAAACTAACAACAAAAAAAGCCCCCAATATAACTAAGTTCATAGAATTTGATATATACATCATGAGAGTAGTTCGTAATAAGAATTTTTAAAGGCTAATTAACTTCCCTAATATTTAGTTAATATACAGGAGAATTTATTGCAGTATAATAAAGCTCAGGGAAACTCTCTATAACTTGTTGTTTCTTTCCCCTTTAATAATATTCTGGTGTAGTCAGAGAACTTGATTAAATAGCAGGTCAATAATGAAAAAAACTTCTTTTCTTGGTATTCTTCCTTTCTTATTTCTTATATATGGATGCCAATCAGATTCTCCCTCTGCGACTTCTTTTGAAAACCCTGCGGATTTAAACAGTAAGTTCCCTTATCTCTATGCCACAAATAATAGCCTCTACATGAGCTGGATTTCTTCGAATGGCGATGGTTCCCACTCCTTGAATTATGCTAGATATGACGGTGGAGCATGGGATACACCACAAACTATTGCGCGAGATAGTAGTTGGTTTGTCAACTGGGCCGATTTTCCGTCGATCATAGCCGACCAAAATGGTTTATTGGCTATACATATGCTAAATAAAAAGCCAGGTGGTCCCTATGCCTACGATGTTAATATATATCCTTTTCAAAACGGAAAAAGTAGGTCACCGTTGGTCCCCCACACCGATAGCACTGCTACTGAGCATGGATTTGTGTCCATGGTTCCCTGGGATGATGATACCATTCTTGCCGTATGGCTTGACGGACGTCAATCAGCCAATCGGACCGAGGAACAATATTTTGATCTAGACTATGCCATGACCCTTCGTGCGGCATTCATTTCTACATCCGGGGAGATAAAAGATTCTTTTTTAATTGATGATGCAGTATGTGATTGTTGCCCCACTTCCCTGGTAAAAACCCCGGAAGGGGCACTTGTTGCATATAGGGATCGAACCGAGAAAGAGATCCGGGATATCAGTATTAGCCGTTTTGACGGTACTAGCTGGTCAGATCCTCGAACTATTCATAAAGATAACTGGAATATAAGGGCATGTCCGGTCAATGGCCCGGCCCTGGCCGCACAGGATTCTTTGGTTGTTTTGGGTTGGTATACCGGGGCTGATGATAATCCCCGGGTGCAGGCTGTTCTTTCTCAAGATGGTGGGAATAATTTTCAAGATTCCCGAGTTATCAGTGATCAAAAAGCTATAGGTAGGGTTGACGCTACCATACAAAATGGTCACATTTATCTTTCTTTTCTTGAAAACTCAAGCGATAAGGCTGTTTTGCAAATTGCTTCACTGGATCAGAATAGCATACAATCATCAACTGTAGATACCCTGAGCAAATCCCGAAAAACCGGATTTCCTCAATTAGAAGCAATTGAAGATAAACTTATTCTGGCCTGGACAGCGGTTTCGGATACCTCAACCAGCATCAAGACCGTTCAGGTAAACGCCTCCCACTTTAATTAGTAAAAGCTGAATTACAAAATTAAAACAAAGATTATTTTGCAACTCATTGTTTGCTATTTATTTAATTCAGTCCTCCCGGCCAAATAATCTAGTCATTAAGCGAATTAATCCACTCAGCGATTTGCAGGGCTTCTTCTTCCGGAACGATTGTCATAGGCGGCATTGCGGTTGCATAATCCGGCCAGTTGGAAAGATCAGGATTGTACATCAGCTCTACCATCTTCTCATTTGAGTAGTTTCGCTTGGCAATTTCAGCAAAGGGAGGACCAACCTTTCGTTCATCTGTGCTATGGCATGATGTACAGGTATACTGACTTAACATCGGTTTAATAGTTTCATATGAAGGTACGGCTTCAGTATCGGTATCAGCCATTTTATTACCATTACCATCACCCTGTTGCTTTTGATTTTCGGTCAAGGAATTATAGGTAGAAAGTTCATTTTCAGTCAACTTTTCTCCCGATGGAATTTCATTAAGGGTATAATAAGCTGAATTATGTAACAAAGGTAGCTCATTTTCAGCGGAACGGATACCATCCAGCTCAATATGATGCACATAGTATTGCCTCATGTTATCAACGACAATTCTGACTTTTGTACCATCTTCCGAGAGTCGGACTCCCTTAATGTTCCCTGATGCAGGATCTACCATAGGACTTCCATATACAGGATGATATTTATAGGTAAAGCTCGATACAGCATAAGAAGCGATATCCTGTGCTGTTTTTTCGTCAACTGGTTTTGTAAAGGTAATCTCAAATCCATCAGCTTTAGCCCGAATGGTCTTCACCTCAAAAGGAGTCTGGCCATTCCATAAAAGGCGTTGTAACCCCTGGTTCGCCTGTCCGGCTGATCCCCATCCCCGGTTCGTTTCACCGATAAATAAGGAGCCGTCATCGGCCCAGGCCATACGAAGTACTCCGGATTGGAATCCACTGCGGAAGTCAAAAGCTGCACCCTGATAGACACCATTTACTTGTTCCAGATCAATCCGCATGATTTTACTTTGCCCTTGGTCGCCAACCAGTAATTGACCTTCAAAGGGACCAAAATGTCCGTCAGGTATTTTTTGTATATCCGAATTAGATATCCCCAGGATACCATGAGGTAACCAAACGGCCGGAACCTTAAGGTCCGGAAGCTCATCCAATAAGCTAAACATCGTTGCATAATTCTTTTCATTTTGAATATTCTCCGGCTTTATGTAGTCACCATCCTCATCTTTATTATAGCGAGGATCCACATGTTCATACAGTTGTTCAGTAGTCATATCGAGAGGAGAATTCGACTTGTCCGTCCACCGCAATCCGGCAGGGTGGCCCGTAAAATCGCCCTTTTCAACATGCCATAATCCTCCTGATCCTATCCAGTCTCCCTGATTTTCCGTATAAAAAAGCTCGCCGTCAATAACATTAAGTCCGGCGGGTGAACGCATCCCGGTAGCCCAGGGCTCCATTTCGCCATTTTCACTAATACGCATCATCCATCCTCTCCATGGCACCCGGCTTTCCCCCCTCCACCACTGCTGATCGCCAAACGCCACGTTTGCAGAAACGAAAAAGGAACCATCCGGTCCAATAACCGGACCGAAGCTATATTCATGATAGTGTCCCGACAGAGGCCAATCATAAACAGTTTCAATTACGTTGGCCTTGCCATCCATATTAGTATCTTCGAGCTTCGTCAGTTCTCCTCTCTGGGCCAAATAAAGAGCGCCATCCTTGTGGACTAATCCCAAAACCTCGTGGAGTCCTGTAGCGAACTGCCGGAAATAGGGATTACTGCTCGTTGGATTTTCTACAACAAAAACGTCTCCCCTTCGCGTAGCAACGCCAAGATTTCCGTTTGGCAAAAGAGTTAATCCACCAACTTCCAGTAAAATACCTTCGGGGGTTCTGACATTAACTATATCAAAATAATCTTCTTCACTCGGTGTTTCCTGAGCAAAGGCTGATAGACTAAAACATAAGACAAAAATCAGCGTGACTATATAATGTTGTTTGGAATGCATAAAAGTGTTCATTTATTAGTAATAACTTTCTTTTTTAAAAAAGGATGGTATAATTCAATGTAGAGGTCGCTGGAACAATAAGCTCCTGCTGGTCCTCAATCGTTCGAATAAAGGCTTCGGCATTAAGTGAATCATCAAGCTCTAAATAGTAAGATTGATCATTAACCAGATACCGGTTGTTGTTTCCTTTTTCTATTGACTGGCCAACTGCTATTCTCACGTATAGATCTTCAGCAATATTTTGAAAATTCATAGTGCGTTTTACTCCATTAGCTTCGGGTAATACACGAATTTTATCCTCTATATCGGTACCATAAACCTGATATTTAAAAGTAGGATTATCATTTCTATCCAACTGATATCCTTTAGTATTGAATGCGTTTTCTGCAGTATCACTTTCCCAGGCCTCCTGTTTATCTCCAAGTTGAGCAACAGCAAATGCCGGTTGATCAAGCAATTGCTCTACAGAACCGGTTGGCCGGGAAGAACCATCTCCCCTATTGTGCCACATAGGAGTAACATCCAGGAATCTTCCTCTCCATATCTGAACAATATTTCCTTTCTTTAGATCATAGGTGTAGTGTATGTTATTCGGACTACTTACAGATATTGCATGGGTCAATCGACTTCCATCAGGTAAATCCCGGAAGCTTCTTAAAACCGGTTCATCTTCAGCCTCAACATAGATAGGATTAACACTGCTCTGTCCGGTCACTCTCTGATCACTAAGCTGATAGGGACGGAGTCCCTCAGAAGAAACTGTGAGATTAAAGCCGGGTGATCCCCACTGTTCCTGGCGAGCATAATATAGCTTAAAAGGAATATTCCCGGCTTCTAGGCTAAGACTTCCCTCTTCTTCGTCAATTCCGATTACCTCCTCTCCATCGATGAGTAATAATCCTCCACCCCCCGAGGCATTTAATTCAAAGGTATAATTGGATGCTTCCTTTATATTCAAAGTCCCCTCATAATCAATAAGAAATTGATCAGGTAATGGTCCCAAGTTAGTTGTTAAGTGTTTAGCCTTACCAGAATGGACGGCTGTAAGGGTATCAAAGTCAGGTACTTCTCTGAAAGCTCCTTCAAAGATATTAAAAGTAATATTGTCTGCAGATGGAGCTTGCTGATCAAACCTGTTCATTGAAATATTTCGGAAAGCAATGGCTCCATGATCTCCCTGAAAGCGCAAAGGGCCCTGAGATACTTCTGCATTACCGATAGCTCCCCTTGTGGGTCCCAGTAGCTCAACATCCTCATGAATGGTTACTCCGTTAAGCGTAGCTTCTATGATTTTTGCATTTTCAATTTTATTACCAATATCATCAAAACGAGGAGCCTGGAATGAAATTTTTAAATGCTGCCACAACCCTGGAGCCCGGCTGGCATTTTGTCTTGGTGGGTATCCCTGAAATCCTTTTTGTCCTTCGGGACGGTTTTCATCCCATCGCTCATAAATACCGCCATTGTCTCCGGAAGAAGGATTTTTAGTAGTCCAACTGTCAAGGAGTTGCACCTCATATCGGCCTTGTAAATAAATGCCGGAATTGGACTCTTTGGCCATCATGTATTCAAGCTCCAGATCAATATCTCCATGCTCAAAATTAGTAAACAGGTCTTTTCCCTGGTGATCACTTGGATCATTCACGAGAACTCCTGTTCCCTTCCTCGTGCTGATGGCGTTTGCTTCTTCCAGCGAAGCCGAAACGCCTTCTACAATACTCCAGCTTTCGCCGGGATCCTGAAATGCCGAAAGATCCTGAAGAGTCAGGTCATCGGTCGTTTGAGCCTGAGCAATAAAACTCCCGCTCCCTAATACTACAACCGTAACTAAAGAGAGTCTGAATAGGAATCTATAGAGAACATTTAAATAAGTAAATTGAGGAAGGGTTCGTTGTTTCCTCAAAAGTTTTTGTTGAATTGATTTCGTAAGCATATAAAAGTTTGATCAATTTCTGTATTGAGATGTATAAATAGTTAGGAATCATTAGAGCAAGCCAAATAGTTATTGGATTGCCCGTCATACTAATCCCCTTCCCGTAGTATTTGCAAATATAGCCAAGTATATGAAATAGATTTAAAAGCATTAAATAATCTTTTCACCATCTTTACTTAAAGATATAGGGCATGCTACTTAAAGAGCCGCATGCCCTATACTTTTTTAAGACTGCTTGCCTAAATTAAGCAAATAAAACACATTTAGTACCCTGGATTTTGCTCAAGTGCGGGATTCGTCTGTATTTCATCATCAGGTAATGGATATAACAGATGATGTTCTTCGTATGTTTGTCCCCAGTTGTTAGACTGACCAACAACATCTACAAAGTTCACTTCTCCCGGATTATTCTCTGAAGCTACAGGATACATTCTGGTACGCTGTATATCCGACCAAATTTTGAAGTTAAGCGCAAGCTCACGAAGCCGTTCTTTCCAAACCTCTTCCACAAACTCTTGTTCAGAAAGTCCGGTTAACTCAGCCTCGATTTCACTTCTGTCTGTTTGCCAGTAAGCTCTGCTACGTACATCAGCGAGATAGGAGACAGCCTCATTGGTAACACCTTCTGAACGGGCAATGGCCTCAGCTGCAATCAATAAGACTTCTGCATAGCGATATACCCTGATATCTCGTTCTCCTCTACCCGTCTCAAATATAGCGTTCTCTTCAAACCAAAGATATGGAGCCCATTCTCCAAAATCATAATTTTCTCCATTTCGGCTGAAGGAATTGTAAAACAGTTGTTGGTTTTGAATTCGAAGATCTTCATCCTGATTATAAAACCAAGTATATTCTTCAATCGGACGGTAAGCATTCAAGGTACGCCCATAGTTAATGCCTTCCGGTCTAACTACTCCGGGGATTGTAATACGCGGATTATCGTTGGGAGAAATCTCGGCATTATATTCAATACCATATACATATTCCCTGTCAGTATCGGAAGTACGAAGTTTATTATAGGCGCTTTCCTCAACCGTTTCGCCGTGTTGAACCAATTCGTGTCCGCCTGCCTGTATAACTGATCTGGCAGCATCCGCAGCATTGGCGTAATTATCCGTTTCTTGCAAGGGAAAGCCTGACATTTGGAGATAAACATCCGCTAACAGCGTATATGCTGCACCTTTCGTTATTCTATAACCGTTCATTGGGAAAGGCCCTTCAGGTAATATCTCTTGGTCAATAGCCCAGTTAAGGTCATCAATAATTTGGCTATAGACCGCTCCAGTATTAGTTCGTTCAACCTCAATTCCTTCCAAACTTTCTACCGGCTCAGTTACCAGAGGAACATCTCCAAAAAACTTAACCAATGCAAAATAATTTAAAGCTCTGAAGAACCGGGCTTCGGCTAATAATCGGGTCTTCTCATTTTCGGACATTCCCGACATATCGGGAATATATTTCAGGGCTGTATTTGCTCGTGAGATTACCTCGTAATGACCCGACCACCAGCCATCAAAGAACTGATTCAAGACTTCAGGTCCTACCTGTAAATCTTGGGCTACCTGTCCCTGGATGCGTTCACCTTTCCCTTCGTTATCAAAATAGCCGGACATATATCCGCCCATCATAACATCAGCACCACCGAAGCCGCCGGAGTCATAAAAGCCGGCTCCCTGGCCATCTCTATACAAGCCATTTACCAATCCCCGGGCTCCATCTGGTGTTTCAATTAATTGATCTACTGATATCTCATCTTTGGGTGTTTCTGCTAAAAAATTATCGCAGGAACTCAGTACCCATAAAGACAATGCAAAAATAATCACTAGCTTCTTCATAGTATTTAGATATGTTTTAAGAAATGAGTATTTAGAATCTGAAATTTACTCCAAGGGTAAATGTTCGGGGTTTAGGATATTGATAGAAGAAAATGTTTTGCGTATTCGGATTTCCCTGCCATGAAGTTCCTTCGGGATCGTGCCCTTTAAAGTCAGGGTGATGAATCACAAATGCATTTTCTAAGCTTGCAGTAATCCTCATTTGCTGCATACCTAATCGAGTGGTTAAACTCTGATCAAAGGTGTAACCCAGTGAAAAAAGATTCCCTCGTATATAGGAACCGTCAACGATCCAATGGCTGTCAGCCTGAGTATTTTGTCCGGAAAGAGGCTGATGCCTAATTCGCTGAATCGGGGTATCCTGATGGTCTTCGGTCCAGGCATCATGCAGTTGAGTACTGATTCCATTGGTAAGGGCTTGTCTGTCTTCGGCAGTGTGTAAAAACTGCTGCATAATTTCGCTTCCATAGACAAATTGAATATCAGCGGTGAAATCAAAGCTCCCGAAGTTAAACTCATTAACAAAACTTCCGGTCCAATCTGGCATGCCATGACCGATGATTTGTCGTTCCTCTGATCTCTTCGCTTCTCCGGGAATACGTCCCGCTTCGGCAGCTTCAGCGGCCTCATCGGTGTTCCAGGTTCCATAGCGCTCAAATCCGTAGAAAGTGCCTATAGGTTCACCGACTCTAAGGATCGTTTGGCTTCCCGATACCCAATTAGGTCCAGGAAAAATATCCTCATCTTCGACTCCAAGACTTTCCACCCTGTTTATGTTATAATTGAAGTTAAGCGTAGATGACCAGAAGAAATCAGAGGTCTGAATATTTCTTGTGGTTAACATAAAATCAACTCCTCGATTAGAAACGGAACCCACATTATCCATCACTACATCAAAACCAGTAGTAGCCGGGATAGGCCGATCCAACAACAGGTCGTCAGTCAACTTATAATAATAGTCTGCCTCTAAGGAAATGAGTTGATCTAACATATCAACCTCAACACCCACATTATATTGGGTTGTCTTTTCCCACTCAAGATCAGGATTAGCTAATCGCTG
Source organism: Fodinibius salicampi (assembly GCF_039545095.1). NCBI lineage: Bacteria > Pseudomonadati > Balneolota > Balneolia > Balneolales > Balneolaceae > Fodinibius > Fodinibius salicampi. The sequence continues at coordinate 808,171 of NZ_BAABRS010000001.1, forward strand.
AAGGCTACTTGATGTTTGCCGGGCCCCACCTATCAATACCGTACCGGAACTGATCGTTGATAGTGACTGGTAAACACCAATTTCAGTATTACCGGTTTTCCCCCAGGATCCCCTAAACTTCAGGTGATCGATAAAATTAACATCCTCCATAAAGTCTTCGTTTGAGGCTGTCCAGCCCAATCCAAGAGATGGAAAAAATCCATACTTATTATTTTCACCGAAACGGGATGAGCCGTCCATCCTGCTTGTCAAGGTAATGCTATAGGTTTCGTCGTAGGTATAGCTGCCCCTGGCAAAGTAGGAGTTCATCGTCCAATTCCAGGCGTTAGAGGCGGGAATACTGTTAATATCGGTGGCAGCATCGATATTATTTGTACGATATAAGTCGTTAGGAAATTCACGTACGCTTGAAGAATTGGCTCTGTAATCCGTTCCCTGCCAACTTGCACCAAATACTGCGTTGAGGCTGTGTTTATTAGTATCAATAATGTAGGTCAGATAGTTCTCATTTTGCCAGTAAGTGGTTTCACTGTTAGAAATACTGGCATTCCCTACAGAGGTTGAGGGGGATTCCAGATCGGTTGGCGAATAGTTTCTTGCCTCGAAGATCGTATTATCAATACCAAACTGGGTGCGAAATTCTAAATTCTCGGTAATTTGAAATTCAGCAAATGTATTACCGAATAACTGGATCCGATCTCTGAGCCTATCCTCTTCTAATGCTCGATGCACTGGATTGGGCTGACCTTCAAGAGTAAGACTTTGTATGTCATTAAAGTGGGTATAAGTACCGTCGTCCCATCGTACCGGTAAAATCGGGGCGAACTCAATCATAGTCCGGCGGATTTCCTGGCCTCCCCCTCCTTCTTCAATGTTATTTTCCCAGGTTTTATTAACGGTTAAATTTGTACCAATGGATAACCAGTCAGTGGGATCAGCATCATATACAATTTTTGCGCTGGCCCGTTTCATCCATGAGTTGAGGATAATACCCTCATTGTTTGTATAGTTGAGAAAACCTCCGAAAGATGACTTTTCTCCTCCAGACTGTATTCCTATCTGATGATCATGGGAAAGAGCAGTACGGGTCACAGCATCCTGCCAATCCGTATCATATATGGGATTGCCCTGCTCATCAAATAAAGTTCCCATGTCAGGAGTTAAATCTAATTCCGGCTCTTCACCCGGAGCATAGTCATCAAATAAAGGAGCATTTTCATAGCCAGTACGCTGGACCTCCATAAACTCTTCCGCATTCATTGCATCCATACGTCCCCGCATTTTGCCAACGCTAAATGATCCATCATAGCTTACCGCAACATCTTCTCCGGCGGTATCACCTCGCTTTGTAGTTACCAGAATCACACCGTTAGCTCCTCGTGACCCATAAATAGCTGTTGCTGAAGCATCTTTTAACACCTCGATACTTTCGATATCATTAGGGTTCATATATTCAATCCCATCTTGCATGGCAACCCCATCTACTACATATAACGGATCAGTATCGGCATTAATAGATCCTGAACCTCTAATCACTACCCTGTTACTGCCTGTGGGTGAACCAGAGTTTGTAAAGATATTAACTCCGGCTACCTTTCCTCTCAAGCTTTGCAGGGCATTAAAGGAAGGTTGTTTTTCAAGTTCATCGGATGAGACCATGCCAATGGAACCTGTAACATCCGATTTTCGCTGAACACCATAACCGGTTACTACTAATTCCTCTCCAGAAATAGCCTCGGATTGCAAAGAAATATTAATTTCATTTCTGCCATTGATGGGCACCTCCTGACTTTGATATCCAATAAAGGAGAAAATAAGCGTATCCTGTAAGGAAGGCACAGTCAGTTCAAATGTACCTGTATCATCTGTTGAAGTACCAGTAGTGGTGCCTTTTACCATTACATTGACCCCGGGTAAAACATCCCCTGACTGCGCATCCGTAACCGTTCCGCTAATCTCTTCTTCGGGCTGCAGCAAGTGAAAGCTCTTACCCAGCAGTACATAGGTCTGCTTATCAATACGCTGAAAGGTAATCCCCATCTGGTCCAATATCCGGGAAAGTTCACGTCCGGTCTTTTCACCAATCTGTATCTCATTTCGATTTACATATTTATTTGCCATTATTTCGTTTTTATACAAAAACGTGACATCAAAATGTTGTTCTAAGGTGGAAAGTAAATTTGATAGTAAGATCTTTCCGCTATTTTGCAAGTTATTACCAGCATCGGTACTGGTAAGCAACATCGCCTCAGAATTTGATGATGAGTTCTGGGCAACAAGCACCATATTCGTCATTCCCTGCATAACGAATGATACTAAAAGGAGTATCAAGATTTTCTGTAGCTTTTTCATATCTATCCCATTTTTTGTCTGTATTTAGATTTCTCTTTGTATGTGAAGTTTCAAATGGAGCTTTACAATATTTATTTACCTGGTTCCTATCATTAATTGTTCTTTTTTTTGTTTAATATTTGTATGAAGAACTTCCTCAAGGGCTTCCTTTAATACATTAAGGTTACTGCTCTTAATAGATCCGGAGAGCGTTTCGTGTGTTAATTTAGTTGATAATACAACCTTCACTCCAAAGGTGTTTTCAATGCGCTTCGCTACTTCGGTCATAGGAGTATTTTCAAAAATAAGTTTATCTTTGATCCATGAAGTATAAACCTGAGTATTTACTTCTTTGATTGTTATTGTGCTATCATCTGCTTTAAAACGAGCCAGTTCACCGGGAGAAAGTTCATAGTTCGCTGATGAACCGGGGTTGTTAATAGTTACCTTCCCCTCTTCCAATACCGTTTTCGTTTCTCCCCGAAAAGTATTCACCACGAAGCGTGTACCCAGTACGCTTACGGTTCCATCGTTAGTTCGAACAGTAAAAGATCGCTGCTTATCCCCTTCCAGGTGTGTAATCTGAAAATAGGCCTCACCTTCAAGCCATACTTCCGTGCTTAATCCGTTTTTTTCGGTAGTAGAAAATGTAAGATTTGAATTACCATTTAGTGTGATACGCGAACCATCACTCAATCGAAAAGTAATCTTTTCTCCGTAATCTGTACTATATCGCTCTGTCTGCTGGGTTTTAGCTAGTTCTTGACTCCCTGATAAGGTTCCATTTATATAGAAAAAACTTAATGCCCCGCCCAGTAAAACAACAATTGCCAGAAGTGCAGCGGTGGCATGACGAGTCATAGTTCGATAAGACTGATTACCACGATTGGAATAAGAGGAAATCAGCCTATTAAGTTGCTGGTGGCTCTCATATTGGTTAATGGCTTGATTTAATTTTTCTAATTCCTCATAGGGATCGGGAACCTCATGCTCATTATCAATGGTATTAATAATATTTTTTGCTTCCCTTACAATTAGCTGCCGATCAGGATTATCATGAAGCCAATTATCCCAATACTCTTTTTGTTCTGCAGTAGCCTCTCCCCTTAGCCATAAAACAAAAGACTTGTCTGCAAGTAAATCTTCGAGTGAATTATTCATTTTTAATAGAATTAAGTTCTTGCTTCTTCAGTCGTAAAGAACCCCCCAGACCGTGATTGTCCCGAAATATATTTTAAAAAAGGCATTATGATTGTTTACCGAACAAAAAAGGCCAGTAAGGAATTAACCTTTCTGGCCTTTTAATTATTAGCAGGCTGATCAGGGGACCATATGCAGTATTAAAGGATACTAATCCATATTCAACATTTATTTAATAATCCGATTAGTAGTATCTGTAATAAAACGACATCCCATTCAATTCTGTCCAGATAATTTTTCGTTAGATTTTATTAACTCCGCCACTTTATTTTTCAAACGCTTTGTGGCCTCATAAATAAGATTACGCACCCTTTTATTGGAAACATCCATTATTACAGCAATCTCTTTATTTTCCATACCGCTATCAATACGCAGTAATAATGCCTCTTTTTGTCTTGGGGTTAGGGTTTGCAGCGCTTCACGGAAAAGTGCATTACGTTGTTTCCTTTCTTCTCTCAATATAATTAACTCCTCCATATTGAAAATATCGCTGTGTTCTTCCTCTACATAAACAGCATTTCTATTATTCCGGGCTTTAATACGCTTGTTATTGCGCAAAAGTATTCTGCGAAAAGACACATATAAGTAACTATCTATAGAATTAGGGGTTTCTAAGCTTTTTCTCTTTTTCCATAGACGAAAAAATAATTTCTGTATTCCATCTTTAACTGCCTCGTGCTTTGGGCCGGATAGAAAATTCATTCCGTATCGAAACAATCGATCATAAAACCGAAGAAAAAAAGCTGAAAAAGCCTCCCTGTCATCTTTAGAAAAAGCTTCCCACAGTTGTTCATTACTATATAGCTTCCATTGTTCATCATCAGATCTGTCAGTATCTGGTGTCAAAAACATATCCCATATCCCCTAGATTAATACTGTTTGCTAACTGCAACAGTGAATAAGACTCGCGTTAAGAATTTCTATACTAATAGCTGTGAATGAAGAAACAACCAAAACCAAATTGTCCCGAGTTTAATTAGATAATCTTAATATTATTTGAAATTATTTTTTACAAAAGTCAAAAGTTAATTTAACTATTTTGCAAAATTGTTATTGCCGGGAATGTAAACTTTAAAAACAGCTAATGGTTTTGGCCAATATTTCTTTAACGGCTTAAAACACTAATAAGTAATAATCTGAATTTTTCCTCAGTATTGACATAGTATTATATCTTGATAATCGCTGTTTAAGCATAATATTAAGAAGGAGTAGCTACTCTGGAGGGTAAAGAAAACAGGTTTTTAAGAGAGAGTTCATCAACAATTTGAACTCTGAATCTATCGGCTCACTTCCTCTCTTTTCCATAAACTTATAGCCTCGATTAAAATCCATATCGTAAAGCCCAGGATAATAGCTCCAAGGAAAAAGAGAAGTATATTAGAATCAGATGATCTTAAACCAGACCATTCAAATACGACCTGCTCCGTCATAGCCCATAGGGTCATAAAGAAAAGAAATATCATGGGAATAAGAGTATAAATGATAGGCCTCCCTTGCCGTTTCAACCATATAGTAATCAAGAGGAAACTAATACCCGCTAACAATTGATTGGAAGTTCCAAAAAGAGGCCATAGCAGGTAACCACCGGAACCGAGTCCTCGGGGCCCTTCAGGGAGTAATACGAGAGCTGAGCTTGATATCACGGCAATAGAGGTAGCTACGTGAACTCCGGTAAGCTGTTTGATATTATAGACTTCGCCCAACTCAGCGATGATATACCGCATCAGGCGTACCGAGCTGTCCAGGGTGGTAGCAGCAAAACTCACTACAATAACTGCAATAATAGTACGAGCAGATTCGGCCGGAATCCAAAGTCCCGTAGCCAGCTGACCTGCCCCCTGTATAAAGGTATTGAGTCCATTAGATCCGGCAGCTGAAAAGGAGGAGTATGTGGAGTTAAAGGCCTCACCACTCGAAAAATAGGTGGCTACCGCCAATATGGTAATGATGGCCAGAGCACCCTCTCCTATTGCTCCAAGGTATCCTACAAATCGGGCATCAGGCTCTTTATCTATTTGTTTTGAGGTTGTACCCGATGAAACCAGTCCATGAAAACCCGATACTGCTCCGCATGCAATGGTAATAAAAAGCAATGGGAACCAACTGGCATCATTAGCAGCAGGATTACTTGCGGGAGCAGTAACGTTGGGGACCATCACGAACAGTCCGAGGTACAAAATAATTAACCCCAAAATTAATTGTTGAGCATTTATAAAGTCCCTGGGTTGAAGAAGCTTCCAAACTGGTAGAACAGAGGCAATATATACATAGACCATAAGCACAATAATCCAAATAAGGAAAGCCATGGAAGTACTGCTAAGTCCAAATAGAACGGTATTCCCTTCTCCTCCAAAGTAACGGATGAAATCAATTTGCAGGGCCGGAATATAGGTAGCTATTATAGCTGAGGCATACATTACAGCCAGCACAATAACAGAGGGAATCAACATGCTGCCCTGCCGCTTATAGGTATGATACCCAATCCAGACAGCCAATGGAATCTGAATAAAAATTGAGATCACACTGGCCGGAAATGAAATAAACAGATTAGAAATGACCCATGCAAAAACAGCATTTATCATTAGTACGAGAATAAGAATAATAAATAGAAAAAGGATTCGTCCCCGTTTTCCAATCAGTTCATCCGCCAAAGTTCCAATGGAGCGCCCCTGGTGACGAATAGATAAAACCATCGTTCCAAAATCATGCACCCCAGCGGCAAAGACCGTCCCGATAGCAACCCATAGAATAGCAGGTAACCAACCCCAATAAATAGCAATAGCAGGACCTACAATTGGGGCTGCACCTGCAACAGAGGTAAAATGATGTCCTAATACAATCCATTTATTTGTCGGGACAAAATCCCGGCCATCTTCAAGTTTATGGGCAGGAGTTTCATAGTCAGGATCAAGTTGGTATATCTTACGGGCAAGGAATTTAGAATAGAAAGCATATCCGAGCGCAAAAATTATTATAGCCCCTATTGCAAGTAATATGCTATTCATATAACCTTAAAGTTTGCTCTATCCTCTTACTTATTTGAATACAAAAAACCGCATAACAAAATTAAAGCAAACTTTTTGGTCTGTTCAATAGCCTAAACCATTTGTTCAGAATATGGATAAAATATAATATTTAGAGATGGTTAGCTGCTCTCCTCCTTAGCAGAAAATATTTGGCTATAGATCATAAGATCCGGAATAACAAAAAAATAGTACTGAAGATTAGCTCCTCTTTTATAAAAGAAGGGACAGGAGATCTATCCCCTGTAAACCGGCACGTTTGAGCATGCCTCACCGTACATTAACTTTTTAACATGCGGTATAAGCTTTTGAGTAGCATAAAGATAAACGCTATCGGGTACAGGACGCTCATCATCACTGCACCCTTTGAGAATCACAAATTTATCAGCGTATTGGCTCCAATCCACCGATTCCAGCTTACGGGTATATAGTTCATGAATGATCTCATCCGGCTGGGCCTTAAAGACCTCTTTGGCGTATGGGGTCAAGTGTTTGCCTACCAGCATAAAAGCCCACTTTGAAAGAATTGCATCAGTAGAGCAATATACACATACATACTGGTCTTTATACTGCTCCCAATCATATTCCTCGAGCTGCTCCCGAAAGTCCTTCTCCTTTAAAATAAGTCCCTTAAACAGGAACTGCTTTAGATCGAGGCCTATACGTTGGGTATCATCGTAGTATTTCTGGAGATCAACCGTTACGAGCTTATCGGATTGTTTTACTTTATTGACGATTTCGCCTTGAGTATCTGTAGCCATAATTTACACCGAAAATGATTCTCCGCATGAACATGTACGCGTTGCATTCGGGTTTTCAAAGTAAAAACCCTGACCATTCAACCCTTCGGTATAATCCAGTTCGGTCCCAGAGAGGTATAAGAAGCTTCGCATATCCACGATCAGTTTAATACCGTTGGTTTCAAACTCTTGATCCTCTTCCGTTTCATCTTCCGGTTGGGTATCAAAATCGAGATCGTAGGTTAAGCCTGAACAGCCACCGCTAACAACACCTACCCGAAGCTTGGCGTCATCCGGCAAATGCTGTTCATTGCGAATTTCTTTAATGCGTGCTGCTGCTCGGTCACTTACCGTAATGGACATATATTTTAAACACTAATCTTATTTAAACAGAAACTACTTGTATTTCAGGATCAATGCGCTTTACCATGCTTTCTATAGCATAGAGCGTACCGCTAGTAGCCGTAGGACACGTACCACAGGATCCCTGGTAATGTATTTTCAAGCGGTTACCATTTAAACCTAATATCTTCAAGCCCCCCCCATCTGCCAGGAGATACGGTCGGACCTGCTCATCAAGCAATTTATTGATTTCTTGTAACCGAGGGTCATCTGACTCCTGTACCTCTTTGGTTGCATGTACTTCGTCGTCTTCTTCGACATCTGTCTGGGGAGTTGCTTCTCTGATAGGTGGAGCAAGTTTGCGAAGTAATTCCGACCAAACGGCCTCTCCATCCTGAGTGACGGTGACATACTTGTCCACATAATAGACATTAATAACATTGTCTATGGCAAATAGCGCCGATGCAAGCTCATCATGCTCAGCATCAGAAGCATTTTCAAATGATTTAGTTACTCCGTTTGTCAGAGGTTCTCCCAATACAAAACGCATGGCATCGGGATTAGGTGTTCGTTCAATTTCTTTAATCTTAGGCATAATTTGATAACGGTTTAATTACAGTTTACCGCTCTGCTGTTTAGAACGAATATAAATAAATTATAGTTTCCAGAAAACCAAAGAATTAATCAGAAAAACTTTTTTGCCTGTTTAATTCCTTCAGCAAGCCGGTCTATATCATTTCTGTTGTTATAAAAAGAGATGGAGGCCCGTGCTGTAGCCGGAATATTAAATCTTCTCATTGTTGGCTGTGCACAATGATGGCCGGTGCGGACCGCTATGCCCTGTTGATCCAGGATAGTACCGATATCACTGGCATGGATATCATCAAAAACAAAAGATATTACAGATGCCTTATCTTTGGCTGTACCTACAATACGAAGTCCTTCAATAACTTCCAGTTGTTCGGTTGCGTAAGCCAATAGTTCTTGCTCATGGTGAGCAATGTGTTCCATTCCAATATCAGTTAAATAGTCAATAGCCGCTCCAAAGCCAATACCTGCTGCAATGGGTGGAGTCCCGGCCTCAAATTTATGAGGCAACTTATTAAAAGTGGTTTCTTCGAAACTCACTTTATCAATCATATCTCCGCCACCGCGATACGGGGGCATTTCATTGAGATACTGTTCTTTTCCATAGAGAATTCCGAAACCCGTAGGACCGCACATTTTGTGAGCAGAAAAAGCATAAAAATCAGCATCCAAATCCTGTACATCGATCGGGGAATGAGGTACAGCCTGTGCCCCATCCACTAAGACGGGAATATCATATTTGTGTGCTTCTTCAATGACTTCTTTCACCGGATGGACCGTCCCCAATGCATTAGAAACATGTCCAATAGCCACCATAGCCACATCTTCATCGAGTAAATCAAGGTAAGCCTCCCAAATCAGTTCTCCACGATCGTTTACGGGAATAACAGCCAATGAAGCACCGGTATCTTCTGCTACCATTTGCCAGGGTACAATATTGGCATGATGCTCAATTTCAGAAACGACTATCTTCTGCCCCTCTTCAAAAAAGGTGCGCCCGTAGCTTTGTGCCACGAGATTTATGGAATCTGTCGTACCACAGGTATAGATGATTTCATGACCGTGGCGTGCGTTAATCAAATCACGTGTTTTCTTACGGGTTTCCTCGTAGAAGTCCGTTCCCTCCTGACTCAAGGTGTGAATACCGCGATGCACGTTTGCGTGCTCGTGACGGTGATAGTAATCAATACGATCCGCAACCTGTCGGGGCATCTGGCTTGATGCTGCGTTGTCCAGATAGACCAAAGGATTCCCCTTAACGGTCCGTTCAAGAACCGGGAAATCCTTTCTAATAGCGTCAAAATCTATCTGACGCTTAGTGGTCGTATCTTTAGCAGGCTGTGCCATATCTAAGCCACTAACTGAGAATCTAATTGATTATTTGTAAAGTTATGAACCTCCTGAACTAACAGTTCTTGTACCGAATCGACCGTAATATTTTCGATAGTCTCCAGTGCAAAAGCATAAATCAACAGTTCACGAGCTTTTTCTTCATTCAGGCCGCGACTCTTCAGATAAAACAGCTCATCTTCTTCGAGTTGTCCTACCGTGGCACCGTGGGTACAAACAACATCGTCGGCAAATATTTCCAGCTGAGGCTTAGTATTAACCAATCCTTTTCTGGAAAGCAGCAGGTTCCGATTCTCCTGGAAGGATTCGATTTTCTGTGCATCACGACGAACGAAAATCTTACCGTTGAATACAGAGTGTGCCTTGCCATTGATCACACATTTATGAAGCTGATGACTGTCACAGTGCGAAAAACGGTGATCCATAACAGAATGCGTATCAGAAACCTGATCTCCGTCGATAAGAACCAGTCCGTCTACAGTAAATTCAACCTCTTCGTCCCGCTGCGAAATACGCGGTTCATTTCGAGAAAGCTTAGCTCCTCGTGTAATCGTATAAGACTCGTAGTTGGCATGTTTGGCAACAAAAGCTGCAGTTCTTGCAATATGAATCGCTTCCTTGCTGTCGCGCTGAATCTTGGTGTGTTTGACGTATGATTCTTCTTCAGCATTCACTTCCACGACCGGCAGATTGAAATATTTGTTGTCGCCCAGTCCGATGTGATCTTCTACTATTGTGACTTCTGATTCTTTATCAGCCACAACCACACTGCGGGAGGTAGTAAAGTAGTGTTCATCAGCATCAGTCTGGATATACAAGAAATGTATGGGAGCCTCTACCTTTTTGCCTTCCGGAATATAAACAAAAGCTCCGTCTTTAAGGAAAGCACTATTGAAAGCACTAAATATTTCGCCGTCAAAATTGGCATCCAGATACTTGTTAAGATGCTTTTCCAGTAGTTCATTGTCTTCTTCTACCAGGCTCGCAATATTCCCGATTACGACCTCATCGGGAAGTGCTTCTGTAGAGGAATGTTCCGCAGAAAAGCTTCCGTTAATAAATACCAGCCGCGAGTCCTGACTTTCCGGTAAATAATGACTGCTAATATCAGGGACATTTACCTCCAGCTCAGAGGCCAGCTTATAGGTATCCTTATAAAGATCCCGGAGGCTGATAAATTTCCAATCTTCCAGCTTTTTAGTTGGGAAAGGTGTATTGCGGACGGTCTCAGCTCCTTTCAGGCGCACTTCATCCAAATACTTGGATTTGCCGTTTAGAGCTCCCTGATAGTCCAGTAAATCCTTTAAAAAAGTACGTTCTTTTTGTTGTTGCTTCACTTTAGCCATTTTTTTTACTGTTCTCCATTTACAGATGCAGCATTCGTTAACCAGTCGTAACCTTGATCTTCAAGCTTAATAGCAAGATCCTTGTCGCCCGACTTAGCAATTTTACCGTCAATCATTACGTGGACGTAATCCGGGGTTACATAATCCAGAATACGCTGATAGTGAGTAACAAGTACCACTGCATTATCATCAGCAGAAATTTCATTAATACCATTTGCTACTATTTTAAGCGCATCAATATCGAGGCCGGAATCGGTCTCGTCCAAAAATGAAAGCCGTGGATTTAAAACAGCCATCTGGAAAATTTCATTACGCTTTTTCTCTCCACCACTAAATCCGGCGTTAACGCTTCGATCCATAAACTCTTTCTTCATGTCAATAAGCTTAAGCTTCTCAAGAGCGTAATCTTCAAACTCAAGCGGATCTAGCTCGTGACGACCGCGTTCCTTGGCTACCGTATTGTAGGCCTGACGCAGTAAATTTTTATTCGTTACGCCCGGTACTTCAACAGGATACTGGAACGCCAGGAAAATACCCAGATGAGCACGCTCATCGGCCTCGAGCTCCAGAATACTTTCGCCATCAAACAGGATATCGCCCTGAGTAACCTCATAGGCCTCATGCCCTGCTACGACCTTGGAAAGCGTACTCTTACCGCTTCCATTGGGTCCCATAATGGCATGAATTTCACCTTCATTTACTTTTAGATTAACTCCTTTTAGAATCTTTTCAGATGGATCTTCTTCTACGCGAACATGTAAGTCTTTGATTTCTAACACGCTAACTTATTCCTCTAATATTAATTTTAATTGTTAAAAATGATATATGGATTAACCGACGCTGCCTTCAAGCTTAATGCCAAGCAACTTATCGGCCTCAACAGCAAATTCCATGGGCAGTTCCTGAAGTACTTCTTTAGCAAACCCATTTACGATGAGGGAGATAGCATCGTCCTCATCCATACCGCGCTGCTGCAGATAAAAAATCTGATCTTCTCCAACCCTGCTGGTAGATGCCTCATGCTCAACCTTAGCTGTAGGATTTGCGGATTCAATATACGGGAACGTATGCGCCCCACAGGTTTGTCCGATTAGCATAGAGTCACAAACCGAATAATTCTGTGCTCCATCGGCACGGGGACTAATTTTCACAAGTCCACGGTAACTGTTGTCGGAATTACCCGCTGAAATACCTTTGGATATAATGGTGCTCTTGGTATTCTTGCCTATGTGAATCATCTTAGTTCCGGTATCCGCCTGCTGGCGCTGATTCGTTACAGCAACGGAATAAAATTCACCTATGGAATTGTCTCCCTGCAAAATCACGCTTGGATATTTCCAGGTGATGGCAGAACCCGTTTCAACCTGGGTCCATGAAATCTTGGAATTATCACCGCGGCAGTGCCCTCTCTTTGTAACAAAGTTGAATATACCGCCCTGACCGTCTTCATCTCCGGAATACCAGTTCTGAATGGTAGAATACTTGATTTCAGCATCTTCAAGGGCAACTAACTCTACAACCGCAGCATGCAGCTGATTTTGCTGGTACTGAGGGGCCGTACAGCCTTCGAGGTAACTAACATGGCTATTGTCCTCACAAATTATGAGGGTACGCTCAAATTGTCCGGACTGCATGTTGTTGATTCGGAAATAAGTAGAAAGCTCCATCGGACAGACCGTATCTTCCGGTACATACACAAAAGATCCGTCAGAGAATACGGCGGAGTTCAGTGCCGCATAGAAATTATCCCCTTTCGGCACTACGGTTCCCATATATTCTTTTACAAGCTCCGGATGTTCTTGGATTGCTTCCGAAATAGAACAGAATATAACGCCCGCTTCTGCCAGCTTTTCTTTAAAAGTAGTGAAGATAGATTCACTGTCAAAAACAGCATCAACAGCAATGCCTTGCAGCTGTTTCTGCTCATCCAACGGGATACCTAGTTTTTCATAGGTTTCCAGAATCTGAGGATCAACATCCTCAAGACTATCGGGCTTTTTCTTACCATCCTTCTTTTTGGTAGAAGAATAGTATTGGATGTTTTCGAAGTCAGGGCTGGTATATTCCACATTGGGCCAGTCCGGCTCTTCCATCTGCTTCCACTTTTCAAAAGCTTCCAGACGGAATTCTAAAACCCACTCTGGCTCATCCTTGCGTCGGGAAATTTCCCGAATAATATCTTCGTTAATACCCGTGGGAAAATCTTCATATTCTACATCAGTGGTGAAGCCGTACTTATATTCACCACCAACCATTGATTCAAGAGCTTCAGTTTCACTCATAAATAATCAGTCCGGTATTTTAAAATGTTGTAAATTTGCTTATTTAAATATCAGAAGGGCTATTTATATCATAAATCCTTATCCATCTGAATTAATTAGCAATTAATGCTAAATACGCACCTTTAACAGAGCCGAAATATAAGGAACATTACCGCTAATCTAAACTAAATTAACTACTTATTGTCCACTCATCTTCAGTAGTGCTCTTTACTCCCTAAATATGAATAGAACCACTATAAAGTTCCAATTGATAAGAGCTATATCATAGATAAGGTCTGCTTATAAAAAAACGTTTAACTTAACAGAAATTTAAAAGTCAACGTATAGCTTTTTAATACTTGCACCCTCCTCTTTTTATTATTAGGATTGGTAAAAAGGGATTCCCTAAAATACTACAGTTCATGTCTGATTCAAAAGAACCGAATATAACTACAGATTTTAAAACTGCCTATTCTTATCGTAAACGGTTATTTTATACGTTATCTGCTATTGTAGCAGCTATAATTATTGCCGGCTTCTGGAATTATCATTTGGTAGATGGATTTGGTCAGGATATTATTGCCGGAAATACCATCGGCGATACATCGGAACTGAGTAATGATTATGAAACAAAAGGTAGTGGTTTTGGATTTATCTTTGCAGCTATTGCAGGTCTTGCCGCTACTTTTACAGCCTGTAACTGTGTGGTATTCGCTATGATTCCGGGTTTAGTCTGCCCGGTTGATGAACAATCACACCAGACCTCTGCCTGGAAAGCATTTGGATTATTTGTGCTGGGAGTCTTAGGCATTACAGCACTTTACGGAGCGTTCATCGGTTTCCTGGGAGCTGATGGTACTGCCGCTCTTAATGAACGATCTGTTCGCCTAACGCAGGCACAGGTAGTTTTTAGCCTGCTGGGATTGATCATGCTGATATGGGGACTGCTCGAAATGGAATTTTTCGACTCAGTCAGAAAATCCTTCCCGGATCGTCTCCGTTCATTGATGAATCGGACAACATCAAAAGCGTTGCTATTGGGACTCTTGGTTGGTTTCTTTGCGATCGGTCGTCCTTTCCCTGTTTTTAGAGAATTCCTGCTGTATGCTGCTAGCGCTAACAGCCCTGTTTATGGAGCTGGAGTAATGGTTGTTCAGGGAATTGGCCAAATTGCCGTAATGGCTCTCCTTTTTGTGTTGATTATTTGGTTAGGGAGAAATAAGATAAGCGCTACTGCCCAATCCAGTCCATACAAGTTTCAACTTATCAGCGGGGTAGCACTGATTACAGGGGGCATGTATTTCATCTACTACTGGGGACTTGCTTTTATTTTTGATATTGGTCGATGGGGCTTTAAACTAGGCTGGTATTAATGATTATATGCCACCAGCGTCGTTATACTAAAAGCAAGATCGCAATAATTGCAATAGCTATTCCTCCCCACTGTTTTTGGGACACTATATCGTCCCAGAACCATAAACCCAGAAAGGTTCCTCCCAGTACATTAAGCGTATTAACAATTGGAAATGCTACAGCTCCACTAATCCCATCAAGAGCATAGATTAAAAATATAGCTGAATAGAGATTCGGAATACCAATGAGCATACCCATTTTAACCTCTTCCCAGGTGGCTAAAGATCCTTTCCGGAATATCGCAAGGACCAGTCCAATGATAAAAGCACTCAAAAAAATCCACGCCATAAATATGGACTCACTAAAAGCGAGGCTAAATTCCTCATTATACACCTTCAGTGAGGCATCTGCGAAACCGGTAAGCAAAAAGATGATCAGCAACAGCCACGAAGCATCTAAATTACCAATCCTGATATTTCTACCGCGCGAAATAAGAAGCAAAAGCGCCCCAACTACCAGTACTATACCCAATATTTTAGGTCCGCTCATCACTTCGCTATAAATAATGACGGATAGCAATACCGGAACTAACAGGGACAGACGCATAGCCGCTACAGAAATCCCCATTCCATTGGCATGAACGGACTTACTGTAAGCAATAAAATTGCCAATAAAAAAAGCACCAATAACCAGGCAGAACAATAAAACGGGGACTGACGGTCTGACTACCCATTCTGCCGATTGTTGTTCCGTAAATCCCACTCCAAAAGCCACAATAAATGCAACCAGGTAGTTGACCATAAGGGTATTTAGTGTGCGAAGCTTCTTGACCTCAGTAAGCTTCAGCAGGTGTGCTATAAGCAGTGAACAGACAGAACTTAACAAGAGATATAAATAAAACATATTATCTTTCCGGAATGAAAAAAGATAACGTACGATCACCGTAGAGCATGGGAGATTGTGAGCGATCGTGAAGGCGTCGGGAAGTGTAAGAAATGTTCTGGTTTAAGAGGCTGTATATTTGAATAATATCGGTCCTATGTTGTTGCAACGCCCGGGCAAAAAGATAAGGAAATATATGGTGATTCTTGTCCTCCGTAGATGAACGGTACAGCCGTGAAGGACGTCCAGGTTCACTTCCCAAAAGAAGAGCAGTATTAGGATCTTCAGTAAAAGCAGAAGCGTGTGATGCCATGTATTGCTCTACCTGATAATTTGAGAGGCTATCCGGCATACTTATGCTGAAGTCAATATCAGCTAATACCCATTTTTGCTGGGCCGGAATATTACCGAGTCGGGTTAAAAATGCCTTCAGTGGCAAATCCACTGCTGCATTCGATTCCTGTTCAATATTTTTCAGAAATAGCTCATTACCCTCTTGATCCGCCTTAATAGCTCCATAGCCGGCTATATAGACAAACAACTCTGTATTCTCATCGGCTGATGAATCTATCTTCTCGATTATATCAAAAACTTGCTGAGGATCATTTATATCCTTTAAAAAATGAATATTTTCATCCTGATATCCCAAACCATCTTTTAGGTACGCTTCTATTAGCCGGCCGTCTCGGTGAGTGTAGCGACGCTGAGGCAGTGATTCCACATAACTTTCGTTTGTAACAATGAGGGCCTGTGCACTTTGTATGTCTTCCCTTAGATGTGGGATATTACTTTCCACATCAATATTACCAAATGGGACAGTAGGAATGGTAATAATTTCAGTATCTTCTGAGAAGTTAGCCGTTCTCCACTGTATTTCGGCATCATCTCTGCGGATATAGCTTTCAAATATACCGTATCGCACTTTATACCAATCGTTATTATGTATTCCCTCTACATAAACCTGACTCCCTTCCGCTAACTGTGCCAAAACGTTTTCCGGATTTACGGCTGGCTCCCTGCGAAGTTCCGTAAAATCTGTATTTACCCGGGCGTAAGGGTCCAGAATAGAAGATACCGGATTCGAATAATGATAGGTTGAATCCTGGAATTCTATTTCTACCTCAAACTGTCCTGGTTGAGGATCTGTAAGCTTAAGATCTTCAAATCGGTTGGCAAGTGGAATATTGATTTGTCCTCCACTAATTTGTTCTATTTCTTCTTCAAAAACCGTGCGATTATTATAAGTTACAGAAACATTAGCTGGAGAAGAGATATTTTTGTCAACACGAACGGTATCGGTTTCGATAAAAGTTCCGGTATCATTAAGATACCGTTCCTCTCCGACAGGGCGAGGTTCTCCATCGGGCTTAAGATTAAAAAAACCAGAAACGGATAATAATGCACCAATGGTGTTTAAGGTGATAGACTGCATCCTATTACCTCCGAGTTGGCTCGAATTACCGGCATAAAAGGCGGCTGCTCCACCGGCAAGTCCCAAAATTACAAAACCCGGACGCAATCGGTATTCCTGTATCGTACGCTCGACCAAGATTTTCTCGGTATATTGGAAAGTCGTATTTGAAAGTACTTCTAATTTAAGAACGGGATTTTCGGGTGAAA
Source organism: Fodinibius salicampi (assembly GCF_039545095.1). NCBI lineage: Bacteria > Pseudomonadati > Balneolota > Balneolia > Balneolales > Balneolaceae > Fodinibius > Fodinibius salicampi. The sequence goes on from NZ_BAABRS010000001.1 coordinate 825,207, forward strand.
GGGAATCAGACAGATGTAAAAAGGTTTCTTCATTAAGTACCTTTGAATCTGAGGAATCTACAGCTTCGCGATCCTTTACAACCCATCGGCTGGTCGTACAAGAAACGGATAGTAGCAAAAAAAATGCTGCAATCGTTATGTGTATTAAGCGTTTCACTATTTATACCTAAAGATTTATAACGGCTCCAAGTCCGATAACATTGCGAAATTTAAAAGAAGATGCGTCACCCGGATGAGACAACCACAGTGGCAGATCGTAGCGAAGCATAAGTCCGCGATTTTTTCCGAGGTAGTCGGGAATATTTATTGAAAACATAAAGCCCGGGCCCGCATCTGAAAATAGCGTATTTTGTTCCTCTTCCCTAAGTCCCAATGAGGTACCCGTGTCAAAGAACAGGTACGAATGAAGCTCAATAAATTCACCAGCAACGGGAATAGTTTTAATTACTTTATTTAAGGGGTTAGGGTAATCAAGCTCCAGGTTGACGGCGGAAAATGAGGTATAAAGGGGAGCTGTTCTTTCATTTAATAAATCAATATCCTGATGGGTATATCCGCGAAGGTTTGCATCGCCGGTAACCTGAATGTTACCTGATTGCATCCAGGAAGGCGGGATGGTTCCGCGGGCCCGGGTCCATCCACTATTCATCCACTTTCGGCCTGTTTTAAAACTCCTGGAAAAAAGATGTTCCGGTGCTGTATTTGTTGTCGCCAGACCTGTAAATAAGTGACTATTTAAGGTTACTGATTCAGTGAGCGGTATACGTTGTTTAAAGGTTATCACTGCTTTGGAAAAATTATTATATTTCCCCAATATATTAGCATCCGCAGATATAGAAAACACATAACGCCCCAGCCTGTTATCGTTGGTTTTCAATAAGTTAACGGATATTGGAAACAGCCATTCCTGTTGCCATAGCTGAGAATACAACAAGTAACTTTCTTCGAAATGACGTTGGGCATCCATGCCCAGGGAAAGCTCGGTGTAGTTTGTTTCATCAAATCCCTTTTGCCACCGTTTATTAAAGGAAAGTCCATGGGTTTGGAAGCCGGTACGAAAGGAGCTCCTTCCCCGAATGTTAGCCTCACTACCAAATTCAGATAGCGAAGGAATAGGCTCAGTAAGGGATATATAATAAGATACAGGATGAGTGGGTATTTTTGTCCCCAACCAGATTCCGGCATCCAGTCTATGGGGACCGTCACCAAAGGTGCCGGACATCTGACCTCGTACTCGTCCCCCAACCCGTATACCATCCACACTATTAAACCAAAGGTCAGGCGCAGGAAGAAGCTCATAGCTCCTATCGTCCTGTGCTATTATAGTGGTGGGCCCGGCAAAGAAGGCAGCAGCGGTAATTAAGACAAAAGATATTATGATTTGTTTGGTATAATCCACTCGTCTAACAATTTGTTTTGAGTTACTATCGAGATTAACAGCTTCATGAGCCGCCGCTGTTCCGGCCACCAAATATAATCAGATATTTGCTCTTTACGAATCCACCGGGCTTCTACATGCTCATAATTTAGATTGATTGGGGCTGACTGTGTTGCTATCTCTGCTGCAAAAGCTGGAATTTGCTGAATAGTGTCTGACTTAACATCGTAAAATTGATTAACGGACGGAAGAGTCCAAAAGGTCTGTGGCTTCCACCCGGTTTCCTCTGATAATTCCCTTTGTGCCGCCTCATATGCTTTTTCACCGGACTCTACCTTGCCGCCAATCATCCGCCATTGGCCTGCATACATAACGTCCGGCGATCTTTTTAGTATTAGTATTTTTACCTCTTCACCACCAGTTCGGTAGGCATAGAGATCAACAAGGCGACTCATTATATCAAATATCAGTCGTTGGCCAGAACCTTCTTTTTGAAATAATCCAATGTCTTACTAAGTCCCTCCTTTCGATCGTACTTTGGTTCCCATCCCAGTACTTCCCGGGCCCGTGAGATATCAGGCTGCCGTATTTGCGGATCGTCTTTGGGAAGTTCCTCAAATACAATCTCGCTATTGGAATTGGTAAGATCAATAATCTCTTTGGCAAACTCCAGTATGCTAATTTCCTGGGGATTACCAAGATTTACTGGCTCCACAAATTCGCTCTGTGAGAGTCGCCAAATACCTTCAACCAAGTCATCGACATAAATGAAGGAACGTGTTTGCGACCCGTCTCCATAGACTGTAATCGAATTGCCAGTGAGCGCCTGACGCATGAAAGTCGGCAGAGCTCGTCCATCGTGCAAACGCATTCGCGAGCCGTAGGTATTGAAGATACGGACGATCCGCGTTTCTATTCCATGATAACGATGATAGGCCATTGTCATGGCTTCAGCAAAACGTTTGGCTTCGTCATAAACCCCCCTGTGACCAATAGGATTAACATTTCCCCAGTAATTCTCTTTCTGGGGATGTGTAAGGGGATCACCATATACTTCACTAGTAGAGGCCAGCAGGAATCGAGCGTTTTTAGCTTTAGCCAGCCCCAACGCCTTATGCGTACCCAAGGAACCTACCTTCAGCGTTTGGATAGGCATCTCGAGATAATCGATAGGAGATGCAGGCGAAGCAAAATGAAGGATAAGATCCAGATCACCGGAAACATGAATATAATTCGTTACGTCATAATTGACAAAGGAAAAGCGATCATTGCCAACCAAATGAGCGATATTGTCGCTGTCTCCCGTAATAAGATTATCCATACAGATAACCTCATACCCCTCCTTTATATAGCGGTCGCAAAGGTGAGAACCTAAAAATCCAGCCCCACCAGTGATAAGAACACGCTTCATATTTTGATCTTCATTCAAAGTAGACACCTTAACTATTTATTGTATTATGGGGTATCATCTTATTAACACCCAGAACCGGCGCTTGAATTCTATTACACATTTACTGCCGGACGTCCTACACTGATATAAGTAATGCCAGCTTTTTCTGCACGGTCCAAGTCATAGAGATTGCGACCGTCAAAAATGACCGGCTGCTTCATCTCGTCGGCAAAATTATCGACGGTGGGGCGACGAAACTCATTCCACTCGGTACAAATGACCAAAGCGTCTATATCATCCAGCGCTTCTTTCTGATCATGTACAAAGGTGGTATTATCCAGCACTTGCTGGTTGGTCGCCCGCTTAAAAGTACTAATCGCCTCTGGATCATAAGCTAACAGCTTTGCTCCCCGTTTTACAAGCTCATCGGCGATGTATAGCGCCGGAGCTTCCCGGATGTCATCTGTTTCCGGCTTAAAAGAAAGTCCCCACATCCCAAAAGTCTTGCCGCTAAAATCGTCAGTACCATAATAATCCTCCATCTTTTCAACGATAGATATTTTCTGAGATTCGTTGACTTTCATAACCGAATCTATAATTCTAAAATCATAGCCATTTTGCCGGGCCGTGTAGTGAATAGCCTGAACATCTTTAGGAAAACAGCTCCCCCCATATCCAATGCCAGCAAAAAGAAAACGCTTACCGATACGGGAGTCCGTTCCTACCCCGCGACGCACATTATCTACATTTGCGCCCACCTTTTCACAGATATTGGCAATTTCATTCATAAAGGTAATTTTCGTTGCCAGCATTGCATTAGCAGCATATTTAGTTAGTTCTGAGCTGCGCCGGTCCATTACAATAATGGGATTACCCGATCGGACAAACGGTTCATAGAGTGTGGTCATGATTTCGGCTGCCTTCTCGCTGGAAGTACCGATTACTACTCGTTCGGGATACATAAAATCATCTACAGCCGCTCCTTCACGCAAAAACTCCGGGTTGGAAACCACATCAAACAATGATTCATCTAAATTTTCAGCGATAGCTTTATGTACGCGGTCTCCCGTACCTACAGGAACGGTAGATTTGTTTACAATGACCGTATAATCATCAATAAGCGATCCCAGCTGGTCGGCCACCTTCATAACGGCGGTGAGATCAGCCTGTCCGTCACCGCCCGGAGGAGTAGGTAAACACAAAAATACAATATCGGCCTCCTTTACGGCTCCCTCTATCTCGGTTGTGAAATGGAGACGTCCCTCACGCTGTCCGCGGGAGAACAGGGTTTCCAGGCCCGGTTCATAAATGGGAATTTGGCCTTCTTTCAGTTGGTCAATTTTCTCTTCATTGATGTCTACACATGTAACCTTATTGCCCGAATCAGCAAAGCAGGTACCACTGACCAACCCCACATATCCGGTGCCTATAACTGCTATGTTCATTTATTTATCGCTCAATATTTTTGATTTCTAGTTTTAGTTCTCCGGCCGGCACTTCCACTTCTAGTACGTCTCCTATTTCGGAGCCCAAAATAGCCTGACCGATAGGTGATTTAACCGATATCTTGCCCTCTTTAAAGTTTGCTTCATCCTTGGATACCAAGGTATACTTCACCTCTTTATCTACAGTATGATTGTAGATGGTGACTGTAGAAAGCAGGTATGCCTTGTCTATATTTACATCTTCTTCATCGAGGATGCGGGCATTAGCCAGAGCATTCTCAAGTTCAGCGATACGCTTTTCAAGCATACCCTGGGCCTCTTTTGCCGCATCATACTCGGCATTTTCACTTAAATCACCCTTAGCTCGAGCCTCAGCAATCTCTTCGGCTATCTCCTTGCGTCCTCTTCCTTTAAGATCTTTAAGCTCTGCTTCCAGTTTTTCAAATCCTTCACGTGATAAGTAGTTCTTTTCCACGATACTCAGCTTTTGTTTTAAAAGTAATTTAAGCTTGGAATAAAAAATGCCAGCGGGAAGGCTGACATTTTATCTATGATAACGGCATAAAATACTATCTTATTGACACTTATACCAAATCTAAATTTAGCAGCACCGAAAGTTTTTTGCTGGCAATAAACATTTATGGGTTATTAATATGTCAGCTACTAGTGGCGATCGATTTATAAAAAAACTTTAATCGTTTACAATCTATTTTGACTCCCTTTTGAGTTGCAAATATTTATCGGGAAACTGCTCAATTCCATTTAAAGATTGATAATTGTAAGTGCTCACGTCCGTAGAGCTTTCTAACTATCGCATAAATTAATAGGCATACTTCTCTCATAATTTGTCTTCAGTAAAGTACTTTGTCTAATCCCCAAAGGGAATTATTTACTGAAATACCGGCAATCAGTGTTAAACCTACTAACTTTTCAAAGTGTCAGGAATTCTCGACAACGAAAGTAACCTTTGCATTCACCCGGTACTTTTCGATCTGGTTGTTAGATACAATTCCCTGGATATTTTCGCAGTTGACACTTTTAATGTTCTGAACTGTTTTCGATGCTTGTGTTACGGCATTCTGAACTGCTTGTTCAACGGACTCTCCTTCAGCGATGACCTCTATTACTTTTGCTAACGACATAAGTGACCTCTTTTTGATTGTTTTTTAATATATGATTCTGGGCAGGTTTATTAACGTCTCCAACCTTATCCTGCTACATTATATTATTGTAACGAAAATTGGGCAGAGATAATACTGTTCTTTTATCCTTTTAACAGGTATAAACTGTCTTTAAAAAATCACTGTCAGCTATCATTAAATCAATCCACACATCACCAAAGCATTATTGTTATTTTTAGCTGGATACTCTTATTTTCGGTTTCTATAAAACTAACTGTCAAAATTTAGCTTCATGTCCAAACGCACTCTTGTTACTTCTGCACTGCCTTACGCTAACGGTCCCATACATCTGGGACATTTGGCCGGGGCGTACCTGCCCTCTGACCTCTATGTACGCTATAAGCGCCTAACGGAGGAAGATATTATTCATATCTGCGGTTCGGATGAACATGGAGTTCCCATCACTATTGCAGCCGAAAAAGAAGGAGTCAATCCCCAGGATATTGTGGATCGTTTCCACGAACGTAACAAGCAGATATTTGAAGATTTCGGTATCGAATTTGATTACTACGGACGGACCAGCTCCGAAACACATCACGAAACCTCACAGGCTTTCTTTAAAAAACTTTATGAGGACGGGGTCTTCGTGGAAAAAACCGAAGAGCAACTGTATGATCCCAAGGCTGAGATGTTCCTCCCCGACCGGTATGTAAAGGGAACGTGTCCCCATTGCGACTATGATGAAGCTTATGGAGATCAATGCGAAAGTTGCGGAACCTCCTTATCTCCCACTGATCTGATCAATCCCAAGAGTGCTATTACCGGCGATACGCCCGAGACGCGGGAAACAAAGCACTGGTACCTGCCGCTGGGGGATTTCCAGGAGAAACTGGAGCAATGGTTGGATACCCGTGAAAACTGGAAGCCCAATGTAATGGGACAGGTTAAGAGCTGGCTCGATGATGGCCTTGCAGACAGGGCTGTTACGCGTGATCTCAGTTGGGGAGTTCCGGTACCGGTGGAGGATTCTGAAGGCAAGGTACTTTACGTGTGGTTTGATGCCCCTATCGGCTACATTTCGGCAACCAAGGAATGGGCTGAGCAGCAGGGCGATCCTGAGCGGTGGAAAACTTACTGGCAGGATGAAGAAACAGACCTCATCCATTTTATAGGTAAAGACAATATTGTGTTCCACTGCATTATGTTTCCGGCTACGCTTATGGCCCACGGTGACTATGTTTTGCCCAAAAATGTACCGGCCAATGAATTCCTGAACCTGGAGGGCAAGAAACTCTCAACTTCCCGTGGATGGGCCGTATGGCTGGAGGATTACCTTGAAGATTTTGACGCCGACCTGTTACGCTATGTACTCGGCACTACTCTCCCGGAAACAAAAGATTCTGATTTCTCTTGGGAAGGATTCCAGAATAAGGTCAACAGCGAACTGGCTGATATCCTGGGCAATTTTGTATTCCGAACCACTTCATTTACTAAGAAATACTTTGAAGGGGAAGTCCCTAAGCTCATTGATCCCACGGAGAAAGACCTCGAGACCTTGAAGAAAATTCAGGATCAGAAAGAAAAGATAAGCGCTGCTTATGAGCAGTTTAAACTGCGGGAAGCTATCGCCGAGACCATGAATCTCGCGCGTATCGGGAATAAATATTTTACAGAGATGGAACCCTGGAAAACGCGGAAAGAAGACCGCATAATCTGTGGCAATACTCTTCACGTATGCCTGCAAATTACTGCGGCCCTGAGCGTGCTTTTTGATCCTATCCTACCCAACAAGATGAAGCAGCTTCGCAGTGAACTAAACGTTTCGGACGATACCGGATGGAAAGAGATCAACTCCTCCCTCCTGTCTGCGGGAGCTTCCATTGAAAAGGGCGCCATTCTTTTTGAAAAGATAGAAGACGAGGAAGTGGAAGAACAGTTGCAAAAACTGGAAGAGCGTACCGCAGAACAGGAAGAAAATTCAGACATTGAGCCGCTGAAGGAAAATATGACCTTCGATGACTTTATGAAGATGGATCTACGTGCCGGCAAAATCATTGCAGCCTCCCCCATTGAAAAGGCCGATAAGCTACTTAAGATCGAAGTTGACCTGGGCTTTGAACAGCGGACTATTGTTTCCGGGATCTCCAACGATTTTAGTGCAGATGAAATCGTCGGGCAAAAAGTATGCGTAGTGGCAAACTTGGCTCCAAAGAAACTTATGGGCGTGGAAAGCAACGGCATGATCCTGATGGCTGAAGAGGCCGATGGTTCCCTTAAGTTCGTAGAAACCGATGCCAAGCCGGGTAGTCCTATTATGTAGTTCCCCGTAATAAGATCTGTTTATTACAGACTGCAATTTATTAAGGAGAAAAGCCTTTAAGGTTATAATTATGGACCCTACTATCATATGTATTTTGCTAATGTACTATTTGGTCCATTAATTATAATTGATAATCTCATCATATATATTTTGATCTGTACAGTCGTTATATGCCCTAAAAGCCGTATCCAATATTACTATAATAAATTATGAATGATAAATCTCCTGCTTTAGGATTAATAATATTTGTCACTTTTTTATTCTTTTCATGCACACAGGAAAACGACTCTGCCGATCGTCTTTCCAAAGATCTATTTGAAGCGTTACCTATGGAGACAGTTTTAGTTTACGGAGTCAAATGACATCGCCTTTCGTTATATCCGATCGATGGAAATAGATAGACGGGGGAACATTCTGATCAATGATCCCAGTCAACCCGTGGTGTTCATGCTCAATGGGAAAGGGAACTTGATTCAGAAAATTGGTAAAGAAGGACGAGGACCAGGTGAATTTCAAAATGCAGGTTCTTTTTTAACCGTTCATGACAGCTTAGCAGTTACCGATGGTCCATCCCATAAAATTGAAGTATTCCAATATCTCAATACCAAATACGAACATATTCGAACCATTGATATTGAAAATCAAAAGCTTTTAGGCAACCTGCTTGGTCTTACAGATAAGGGGATACTCTTGGAGAATGATATTTGGTTGTCTCCCTTTGCCCCAAAAAATCCTACTGAAACAGCGATAAGCTTTCTTGACCATAAAGGGGATATTCTTCAAGACACTTTGTTTAGTGTACCAATTCATGAATTTGTTGTACATGATAATTCAGAAACCGCTTTTGTCAGAGGAAAAATTTTTGGAAACAGCTCAAAGTTGGCATACGATGACAACAAAGGAAGGATCTACTCACTATGGACAGATAAACTGAGTATTGACTATTTCACACTTGACGGTGAAAGGCACCACGCATTTTCATATCCCCTCCTCCAACCGGTCAACATCACTAAAGTTGAGCGCGATAGCGCCTTAAACCGCTTGGATGAGCCTACACGAGATATAATGCGTAAGCATATGCCTGATGTAAAGCCCATTGCAGGTCATATGGTGGTAGATGATCAACAACGTTTATGGGTGGAGCTGTTGTCTGAAGAATTAGGACATGGATGGTTCGCATTTAGCGCGGATGGTGAACCATTATTTCATATAAAAATTCCTCATCACAATGCTATCCTTCAGGATATCCGTGGAAACACTTTCCTCTGGAATTACACCAATAAAAAGGGAGTTCCAACTGCTGTGAAATCAAGAGTCAATATACCAGAAGTATAGCTGCACTTCGATTGAACATAACCAAAATTCATTTTCACTCATTACTTATTTATTTAAAAAGATCCCTCTCACAGGCTATAAATTGCGTTTTTTGAGTTCTAGAAAAAACACGGGTCTTCTTCAGTGAAAACACCCGTGTTCTTTGGGAAGAACACGCCTCTTCTTTTCCGAAAATACCGGTGTTCTCTAACAGGAACTGCTTGCTTCTTTCGGCGAACGACGTTAGACCGGTAAATTTTTATGCTTGCAACATCTTGCGGTTGCTTGCAGATTCACAAAACGGGACGGATTCTTTTCGCCCATTTTGTTTTCTAAATGACTTATAGTAAAATTGGTTTAGAATGAATTGTCGCCCATGTTTTATTTTTAATTCAGGGTTTGTTGAATCGACAAAATTTGCCGCAAAATGCTTTATTTCGCTTATGGTTCAAATTTGTATTCCAAACGATTAAAAAGCCGCGTCCCTTCGGCAACTAAAGTGGCAGCAGTCTCGCTGCCGGATTACGAGCTCTTTTTTGATAAGAGAGGAACCGATGGATCCGGTAAAGGAAACATCAGGAAAACGAATGATTCTATCGTTTATGGGGTCATATATGAAATTAATGCTGAGGAAAAGGTCACCCTTGACAGGATTGAAGGTGCTGGCTATGATGACGTATCACTTCAGATTCCTGTTGGAAGTGAATTGATTAAAGTCTTTACTTATATGGCGAAAGAGAGTCATACGGATGATTCATTAAATCCTTATTCGTGGTATAAAAATTTAATAATTGCCGGTGCAAAAGAGAATAACCTGCCTGAAGAATATATTAACGAAATCCAAGAGGTAGAAGCAATTAAGGATCCGGAGGAGGAGCGGGCTAAATTAGAGCTGAAGATTCTTGAATGAATTTTATCTCTCACGTTTCTTGCCAGCTTCCCGTTTTATAGTTAACCTTTTATCCAGAGACAAAATTATAATCTTGTTTTACCTATAATTCTTATGAAATCAACTGTTGATGAAATCCGAGAGCGTTTTGATAATGATGTCGATCGGTTTTCCAACCTTGAAACCGGTCAAAGCGCTACTATTGATGCTCCATTGGTATTGGAGCTCATTACCCAGGCCGCGGCAAAAGTGAATCCCGATGCCTCCCATATACTTGATATTGGCTGTGGAGCTGGTAACTATGCGTTAAAGCTACACCAGATCTTAGAGGATTTTAATGTCGATTTGATTGACCTCAGTAAGCCTATGCTGGAACGCGCAACGGAAAGGATTGAAGAAGTATCTCAAGGGGAAGTGTTTGCAATGCAGGGCGATATACGGGAATTGTCCTTGGAAGATGAACGCTACGATATTATAGTATCCGCTGCTACCCTCCACCACCTCCGCGATGAAAAGGAATGGGAGCAAGTATTTGCAAAGGTTTACCGTGCACTTAAACCGGGCGGATCATTCTGGATTTCAGATCTGGTTAAACAATCCGTTGATGCCTTGCAATCACTTATGTGGCAACGGTACGGGGAATATCTAACTGATTTTAGAGATAAAGAATACCGTGATCAGGTATTTAGCTATATTGAAAAAGAAGACACGCCCCGCTCCGTGATATATCAAATTGACTTGATGCGTAGCGTCGGATTCAGGGAAGTAGAGATCCTACATAAGAATACCAATTTTGCTGCATTCGGGGGAATTAAATAGTATAAGAAGAATATATGTACTCCCAAATGAATAATAGTACTCTCTTACTCATACACGATAAAGCTCACATTTTGGCAATCGTTTAATTTATACCTAAAAATTTTATGATAGACACACTCATCGAGGGATTTATATCAGAATACTACTCATTTGTAGCATTTCTGCCGCGGTTAATTACAGCTTTGGTTGCAGTGGGAATTGTATACCTGATCGGAAAAGTTCTTGCATCCGGTCTATTGCAGGTTTTAAAACGAAGCTCCATGCCAGAAGCATACCACAGTTATTTTAGTAAGCTGGTGAAAGGAATTGCTATTTTCATAGGTATCATTCTGTTTTTGAATGTAATCGGCTATGGTACGCTTTCAGCGAGCCTGGTTGCCGGTGGCGGACTTACCGCAGTCATGCTGGGATTTGCTTTTAAAGATATAGGAGAAAACTTCTTGGCCGGTTTTTTTCTGGCATTCAGTCGCCCCTTCAATACGGATGATATCATTGAAACCGATGGCATTACCGGAAAGGTAAAAAGCATTCAGCTGCGCCATACTCATATACGAACTCCTGAAGGATGTGATGTTTTTGTACCAAGTGCCCAGCTCTTTACACAGCCTCTCTTTAATTATACACTGGATGGATTAAGACGGGGCAGTTTTACCGTAGGTATTGATTATGCAGATGATACTAACAGAGCATTAGATATAATGCTGGATTGCGTACAGAATACGCCGGGCGTACTACAGTCTCCGATAGCAAATTCATCCATCAAGGGGTTTACTCCCAATTATGTAGAGCTGCAGGCATTTTTCTGGATTAATGCCAGAGACCAGGAAATGGGACTGGCAAGGGTAAAAACAAGTGCGATGAATAACTGCCGGTTAGGACTTATTGAGGCAGGCTTTACATTTAGCTCTAATGTTTCTACTGCCCTGACGATGAGTCCGGTGGATGTTCAGCTTCATGAATGAAAGGACGAAACAAATAATTGATAATTATATATCGCAAAGGCAACAGCTAATTACCCCGATTGTACTGGATTTTTAGGCAGACGAACTTCAAATTGAGTTCCCTTACCAGGCTCACTTTCTACTGATATTTCTCCCTTGTGCATTTCTACAAATTCTTTACAAAGCAATAAACCCAGCCCCGTTCCTTTTTCGCGCTCGGTCCCTTCCCGCTAGGGACGATCCTGGGGATTAAAAATATTTTCCCGAACATCTTCTGGCATTCCTAACCCTTCATCCTTAACCATTACTTTTCTGACATCACTATTTGAATCAATTTCTATAAAAATACGGTCTCCATTTTCCGAGAATTTGATTGCATTTGATATCAGGTTACGGAATATGGTTGAAATCATCTGCTGGTCCGCATATAGCATCGCATCCTCACCCTCAAAATGTAGATCTACCTGTTTTTTCTTCGCCTGAATTTGATATAAGTCTATACAGTCTTCAATACAGCTGTAAAGCGAAAATTCCTTAGGGTCCATATCCATCTCTCCACCTTGCATTCGAGTCCAGCTCAGAAGGTTTTCCAATATTTGATTGGCTGAATGGGCGGACTGGTGGATTAAAGCAATATGTTCTACTATCTGTTTATCTACGTCTTGCTCATCGAGATCGGACTGTAGTACTTCTGCCAGTCCCGAAATCCCAAATAATGCTCCCTTTAGATCATGGGCAATAATGGAATAGAGTTTTTCTTTTGTTTTGGTCAATTCCTGAAGTTTTTGCTGCTGTTGGATAACCTGGTCCCGTGCTCTTTTTAAACTCAGGTGGGTTTTTATCCGTGCCAATAGTTCCCCGGAATTAAACGGTTTGGTTACATAGTCAGACCCTCCGAGGTTAAGTCCCTTTATAACATCCTCCTCTTCGGAACGAGCGGTTAAAAATATAATCGGAATATCTGAAAGTTCCTGGTCAGATTTCAACTCCTCGCATACTTCATATCCCGATTTGCCGGGCATCATAATATCCAACAAAATCAGATCCGGTTCGTGCTTTTTTGCTGTTTGCAAAACACGATCACTATCGGTTACGGCAACGACTCCATATCCCTGATTATCCAATACTTTCCCAAGGAGCTGGATATTTTTAGCGATATCGTCTACAATAAGTATCAAAAAGTCTTTTTCTTCAATATCCAATTTCATAACGAATATCTGTTATTTCTTTTAAAAGTGGATGTATTTAGCATTGAAATCCCAGGGACTTAATGATTGAGGCTGGCAACTAGTTTTGGATATTGCTGAGTTATCAAATCACGTATACGGTCAATATCGAACAAGTTAATGGCCGACTCGAGATTATTATTAAACTCAACAAGTTGAGTTGCCGGTATTTCATTTTCAATACCTTTTAAATCCTTAAGAAGCTCCTTGTATTGATCCATCATAATTGATTCTGTATCAAGCCCTGCAATAGAAGCCGATATTTTATCATCAAGTTTTTTTGCCAGCTTCTTTTTTTTCTCCTCACTAAATTTGGGGGAAACAGTTTTTTCTGAACTCTCACGCTTGGTAATTACTGATTGGTCTTCTTTTCCCTTTTCTAAACCGATATAGCGCTCCAATTCTTCCAAAATTTGAATACGGTCGACTGGCTTTCGCAAATAACCGTCAAACCAAATATCTTTTTCCTGTTCTGAATGCACGTCAAAAATAGAAGCTGTTAAAGCGATAACAGGCAGATCCTTTTTACTTTCCTTTATCAGTCTCATCGCTTCCACCCCACTCATGTGCGGCATTTTTATATCCATGAAGATAAGATCCAAATCTTCCTCTCTTGCTATACGTACGGCATCCATTCCATTTTTTGCTTCAATTACCTTAATGGGGTATCCTTTTAAAAATTCAACAATTAGTTGACGATTTAACTGTATGTCATCGACAACCATTATTTTTCCTTCATTGAGAGCAATATTATACCGTCCCCCTGCTTTTTCCTTTGATTCCTCCAGCATTGTAGAGATAGGTACTTCAGGAATATATACCGTAAATGTACTTCCTCTACCCTGTACACTAACTACATCAATGGAACCATCCATAAGCTGAGCCAGACGATTGGAAATAGACAGTCCCAAACCGGTACCTCCATATTTGTCGGAAGTAGAGTAATCTTCCTGTTCAAATTCTCGAAAGATAGTTTCCTGTTTAGCCTGCGAAATTCCAATTCCCGTATCCTTTACATATAATTCCAGATTAACATGGCTTTGTGTTTCACTAATTTCCTCTGATTTAATCCCAATTTCGATAAATCCTTCATCGGTAAATTTTATGGCGTTACCCATAAGATTTACTAAAATTTGACGCAGTTTCATTTCATCTACCAAAAGGGCAGCAGGAAGATTTTCGTCAATTATTGACCGTATTTCCAGTCCTTTATCACCCGCCTGTAGTGCAAATATACTTTTCACCTCATCTACCACCCTTTCAATATTGACCGGATGTCTGTTAATTCCTTTCTTACCAGCTTCTATCTTTGAAAGATCGAGAATATCATTGATCAATTTAAGTAGGTTTTTACCACTTTTACGGATGTTTTCGATATACTCTTTTTCCAGATCGCTATTGGCCAGCTCTTTCATCATATCCGCAAATCCCAAAATGGAATTCATGGGAGTACGGATTTCATGGCTCATATTCGAAACAAAATGACTCTTTGCCTTATTGGCTTCCTCCGCTTTTTCCTTTGCATCAATTAGTTTCTGCTCTAATTCCTTCTGTTCATTAATATCTTTGGCAATGGCATAAAGCAGACCGGATTCTTCATCAAAGGTTGAAGTCCAAGACAGCCAATAATATGAGCCGTCTTTACGGCGAAACCGGTTTTCAAAATTTACAGTTACATCGCGTTCTCCGACAGCCAACTTTTCGATCTCCACCATGGTCGGTTCGACATCTTCTGGATGAATCAGATTTACAAATGGCTGGCTTAGCAGTTCATCTGAGGTATAGCCCAATACCTCTGTAAAATGAGGATTTATCTCCTTAAAATAGCCTTCTGGTGTAGCAGTACACATTAAGTTCAGAGGCAAAGAATAAAATTTCTGAATTTGCCGGTTAGCTTTCTTTCTTTTCGATATATCTCTTACAACTCCCAGATAGCCTATCTCTTCCCTATTTCCGTTCTTTATTTTCTTTAAAATAGTTTCGGCTTCCAGAACACTCCCGTTTTTTTTGCGATAACGGGCTTCAAAAGTAATGGAATTTTTATCAGACTTTTCAAAAAGATCTTCTGTTTCTCTCTTTTCAAACTCTGCTGGTTCGGCATAAAAACGCTTTACCGGTTCACCAATTATTTCCGACGTTTTATATCCAAGGATTGATTCGGCACTTTCATTTACGGCAACTACATTGAAATCAAGATCCTCTATCACTACTATATCGGGAAAAGAATCTAAAATATAATCGAGGGGAGTGCCTTTCTGAGTTAAAAACTCTACGAGGTCAGGATCTAGATCTTTTTTCCACTGCATACCTAATAATTTATTTCAAAAGATTATGTCCAGATATTCAAGAAAGGCGATCTGGTGTATATTTATGCCCAATCAAATTTACAGCCGTCAATCTGTTTTTAAAGTATTAAATAATATACCTCCTACCAAAGTTAGCATATATTATAAAATTAATCTTAAGGAAGCATTCCCCTGCCTCCTCTAATCATTGTCCATGCCTTTTATAAATAGTATTTTACAGTTAAATCAAATTAGTATTTATCATTTCAGATATAGATCACATCACTTTCTAATCTCCCCTTTTAGATTTAAATCTTTTTAATTTTTCGTATCTTCCCGTTTTAATCAGCCATTATTCCTATTAATAAATTCAATCAAAAAAGAGTCTAAATGAGTGAAATACAGCCAAGTGTCAGCTACAGCTTTACCATGCGTTTATACATCGAAAATAAGCCTGGTATGCTGGCTAAAGTACTTAACGTAATTGCTGAACAGAAAGGAGATCCTGGTGCCGTCGATGTTGTAAAAGTTGAGGGACGTTATAAGGTACGAGATCTGACAGTAAGTGCACGGGATGAAAAGCATTCCCGTTCCATTGTAAAAGAGGTTAAGAAACTTGATGGCATAAAGGTGCACAATGTATCTGACCGGGTATTCCTTCTTCACCTTGGCGGAAAAATTCGGATTGAAAACAAGGTACCGGTAAATACCCGTGATGCCCTATCTATGGCCTATACGCCGGGTGTTGGACGGGTATGTGAAGCTATAGCTAAAGAAAAGGAAAAGGCCCACACCCTTACCATTAAGCAAAACTCCGTAGCCGTTGTTAGCGACGGGTCGGCGGTATTGGGGCTTGGCAATATTGGGCCGGAAGCCGCTATGCCCGTTATGGAAGGAAAAGCGATGTTATTTAAGGAGTTCGCGGATGTAGATGCTTATCCTATTTGCCTGGATACGCAGGAGGTGGATGAAATTGTCAACGCCGTAAAGTGGATGTCACCAGGTTTTGGAGGTATAAACCTGGAAGACATCAGTGCCCCCCGCTGTTTTGAGATCGAACAGCAGCTCAAGAAAAAACTGGATATACCCGTATTCCACGACGACCAGCACGGGACTGCAGTGGTAACCCTGGCCGCTACTATTAATGCGCTCAAGGTCATTGGCAAGGAGTTAGGTGACCTGCGAATCGTAATTGTAGGAGCTGGTGCCGCCGGTGTGGCTATTACGCGAATACTCCTTGAAGCGGGAGCCGGAGAAATCCTATGCTGCGATCGAGATGGTATTATCAATCGGGGAAATCTCGAAGAATATGAAGCCAGCAAAAAATGGATTGCAGAGAATACCAATCCGGATAATAGTTCCGGCTCGCTTATGGATGCCACAAGCGGAGCCGATTTGTTGATTGGTGTCAGTGGACCCGGTATTGTGCCCCGCGAAGCGATTGAAAGCATGGCAAAAGATCCAATTGTATTCGCCTTGGCAAATCCCGTACCCGAGATCAGACCCGAAGAAATTCATTCTATAGCCCGCATCATTGCCACCGGAAGGAGCGATTACCCCAATCAAATTAATAATGTATTGGCCTTCCCCGGACTTTTCCGCGGGGCCCTGGATGCCAGAGCCAAAGATATCAACGAAGAGATGAAATTGGCAGCGGCTCACTCCATAGCCAACTGTATTGAAGAAGGAGATTTGGGAGAAGAATATATTGTACCGAGTGTATTCAATAAACAGGTGGTGCGGAATGTAGCCAAAGCTGTTAAGAAAGCAGCTTTTGAGAGCGGAGCTGCAAAAAAAGGCAAGAAAACAAAATAATTCAGATACTCCTTTAATAAATAGTACATTTTTCTGGTCTCATTCCGGTATGTTATACCGGGATGAAGGCCCATTCCTTTCGCTTTTGTATTAACCTGGAATCACCCCAATAGGTGATATCACCTCGCCCCTTCCCTTGATTTATTAATTTTAATTATTATACTTATTAAGCATCTAAATATATATGGATGTATAGCCTTAAAGAAGCAGTCAATTCTAATCATATCAAGAGGTACCATGTTAATAAACAAAGCAAAAATAATCCCCATATTCTTGATGGGAGCTTTTCTACTCACATCATGTAGCGAATCTTCTATCTATTCAACTACCGAAGAGAATAAATCTTCTCCCACCATTCAGCCAAAAGCAAAAAACATGAATGGTCTTGAAGATCAGAGAAACCTAACCCCTAACTCCATGAAAAGCCTGGAGGATATTAATGATGCTCTGGCAACAAGTGGAAAGAATATACGTCTCTCCCATGCCGAAACCGTTACCCTTGCAGATGGAGGAGCCACGGAAGTCGGTCAAACGATATATGCCAATGACCGGCAAAAGCGTCTTAGCTCACAATGGGTACCCGGCGATGAACGGCGCAATGCTGATGGAAACAATCTAACTTACCTGGTTTATGAGCCTTATGCTCCGGCCAATTGGGGAACACCGGATCAAGTGGATGGTGAACCCGCAATTGACTCCTCCTTTGATACTTGGAATCATATTAAGGGAAATGCAAAGCTAAATATTGTCAAGGTTCCGGATACGGGATTAAATCCAAGTTATATCCTGGGAGGAAGTCCATTTTTGGCGGATATATCAGAAATTGGATTCCTTCCTCCTTTATACTTTGAGTTATTTTTAAGTCCCGGTTCCAGTGAAAATGTTCTGAGCGTTACTTTTACTTTTAATTTTGTGGATGAAAATGGGAATCCAACTGATATCAATAATGACGGTTATGCCGATACGGCCCTTAAAGAGGTATGGTATAATGATGCCTTTTTATGGACTGATTCCGGCAATAGCGGCGATGCTGTCGATATTGAAACGGTGGCCCTACACGAAAACGGTCATGCCTTAGGTTTTGGCCACTTCGGTAAAATTTCTGTTACCGACAACAATAACAAGCTGCACGTTTCTCCACGGGCAGTTATGAATGCAATTATTCTTGGAACACAGCGAGACCTGTTGGGTACCGATAAGGCTTCATATAATAATATTTATGGCAACTGGGCTAAAAACTAAGTGATGTAATATTAATCGTTTTCATATATTTTATCGCCTCTTTCCAGTTTAAGGAAAGAGGCGTTTTTATAAATATTACTTTTTATAGGCAGCTTGCTTATAGAAATGGTACTCCTATGGATCAATATACCAAACCGCAGTGGTCAAAATCTGCTCTCCTGACTATCGATGTACAAGAAGATTTTACTCGGCCCGATGCTCCGGCATATATAAAAGGAACAGCCCCTATTCTGCCCAGCATCAGGAAACTCCTGGAGCACTATCGAAACGTTAATCTCCCAATTTTTCATATTGTAAGGCTCTATAAAACGGATGGGACGAATGTAGATATCTGCAGGAAAAAAAGTATTGAAGAAGGCCAAAAGATCGTTTCTCCCGGTTCCGATGGTGCAGAGCTGGCTTCAGAACTTAAACCGAACTCATCCATACGTCTAATAATCCAAGCTTATTGATGAAGGGAGAGCCGCAACAACTGGAAGCCAACGAATGGATTCTTAACAAGCCTCGCTGGGGCGCATTTTTTCAGACAAGCGTAGAGAAAATTCTTTCGGGACAGAATATCTCTACGCTTGTTGTTTCCGGGTGTAACTTTCCCAACTGTCCCCGTGCAACTATCTATGAAGTCAGTGAACGCGATTTTAGAACGGTTGTGGCTACAGATGCGGTTTCAGGTCTCTACCCTCAAGGAGAACAAGAACTTGAGAACATCGGAGTTGCTATTCTCAAAACACGAGAGATTATCAATCGGAGTTTAACCCAACAGTAAGATCCATTATTTAGCAGAAGTACTACCCTAATTTTTCTTTGTGCTCATTTAGTTAAGATAATTATAAACGAGCTCTATCCTACAGGAGTAGTAAAATAATAACAACGAGAAGCGCAGTAGTTAAGCTTATAGTCAGTACCCTGTCTGCCTGCTCCATATCCTGTTGTACGTAATCAGCAAATTCATCCAGATCCTCCCCTGCTATTCTATCATAGTTCTTGCGCCCGTCTAGCTGATTTGATTTTTCTACAATCTCACTTTTGTAGGAACGAAGCATTGCTAACTCTTCCGCCGAAAGTGAAGCTTTGGATTTTATTTTATCTATTGCAGTAAGCATCTTGTTAAGCGATTTATCTAAGATAGCACGCTTTTTTTCTGCATTTTTTTCATTCTTTACCTCTTGGACTGTTTCATTTATATGCTTTTTAAAGGTTTTGGTAACGTTAAGAGGTTGAGAAACCGCTGCCGTTTGAGATATTACAAGAAATACAATCAGAGAGAGACCTATTTTAATAGCTTTCATGGTATCAGGATTAGATTGACAAGTATTATTTGTTACTTATATTACACCTTAACTCATAGAGTTAAGGTGTAAATGTATATCCTTTATCAAGATTAAAAAAAAGCTTGCATTCTCCATGCTCTATATTCTCTTTTTGCCTTTTTGTTCCCGGGGAAACATTAAGGTGAAGGCAGCCCCCTTTCCCTCACCTTTGCTATCAACCGTTATCTTTCCTCCCATCTCGGCGATATAATTGGCACTGCTATGTAGCCCAAAGCCATGTCCCTCCTGCTTAGTAGTAAACTCCTGAGTAAATATTCTATTTAAATTTTCTTGCTTAATTCCAGAACCATTATCGGTTATAGAAAGATAAACCCAATCTTCATCCTGCCAAGATTTTATAAGAATATCTTTTTTCTCGGGAGGATTATCCTCCATGGCTTCTTTGGCGTTCTTAAAAATATTAACCAATACATGAATAAGTTTAGATCGCTGTATTACAATTGAATCGACCTCTTGCATCTCTTTCTTTACATTCAGACCGTGGCGTTCAATCGATCCGGCCTGAAGGGCCAGAGCATCATCAATCATCTCCGAGAGAGAGGTCTTATAGGCATTCATACTTGCTCCGGCATAACTCTGCTGGGCTGCAATAACGTCATTGATCAACTTAATTTTATCAGTTAGGCGTTCTATTTGATTGAGTACTTTTTTTCGGTCTTTCTTCAGCGGTTCTTCAAGCTTTAAATAATACCGCATCAGTTTTATTCCTTTTGGATTGTGGGCAATAAACTCCTCAATATCGTCAATATGTTCCCGAAGTATGCTATTTGCCTGTATTACTCCTTCGATATTTGACCGCTTCATAGTATCCTTGATCAGGGAAGCCGAAGTATTTACGCTATTTAAAATATTCCCGACGTTATGCAAAATTCCTGATGCAAGATCCGCCATACCGGCCTTGTGTGCATTTTCAACTAACTCATCTTTAGCTTCCTCAAGTTGTTTAAGTGCACTTTTCAAATCTTCATTTTTCTTATTCAATTCAGAAGTACGTTCTTTGACCTCCTTTTCGAGTCGTTTACTGTATGCTTTGATACCCCGCACTCTTTTCTGATAACCAGCATAAACTATTCCAATAATAAAAAGGGCTGAAAGCACATAAAACCAAGTAGTCTGCCAAAAAGGAGGCGTAATCGTTAGGGCAAGAGCTACCCCTTCTTCATTCCACACGCCATCATTATTTGCAGCTTTTACACGAAACGTATAATCACCGGGATCTAAATTTGTATAGGTTGCATTCCGCTGATTATCTACATAATTCCATTTTTCTTCAAAGCTCTCCATCATATAGGCATACTCATTTTGATCAGGCTTTGTATAGTTCAAAGCTACAAATTCGAATGAAAATACATTATCTCGGTAAGAAAGGGTCAATGAATCCGTCATAGATATATGCCGATCAAGCGGAGAGTCCGGGTCATTAACATTGACCGACTCGTTATATAGTTTAAAATCGGAAAGGTAGACCGGTGGGATATTAGGATTCATGTAAATATTATCCGGATCAAACAAGTTAAATCCGTTTATCCCGCCAAATAGAAGTTCACCTGTACTCAATTTTAATGCCGCATACCGCGAAAATTCGTTTGCCTGCAGTCCATCATTACGGTCATAATTTTCAAACGTTTTCTTCTTTGGATCAAAATTTGAAAGTCCCTTTATAGTTCCAATCCACAATTCTTGATTATCAGATTCCACGATAGACCTAATTTCATTACTGGGGAGCCCATCTGATTGATCATAGGTCATAAAATGATCTTCATCTTCTATATATTTTGACAATCCACTTTTAGTAGCAATCCAAATATTATTGGAACTATCCTCATAAACTTGACGTATCAGATCATCCGGTATACTGGTGCTGTCATTCTCTTGCTGAATATATCTTTTAAATAACCCTTCATTTTTAGCATCTGCCGAAAGATAATTCAAACCGTTTTCGGTGGCGAACCATAGATTTCCCCTGCTGTCCTCAAAAATATTTAGGATAGCATTTGACGATATGGCATTCGCTTGCTCTGAATTAGCCTCAAATAATTGTAACTCTTCGGTTTCGGTATTATATCGATACAGGCCTTCGGCGTTGCTAGCTATCCATATATAATCATTTTGGCTGTCGAAATGTACATCAAATACATTTTGGATGGGATATTGATGGTTTCCTATCATCTCTTGAAAAGAAACAAATCTCTTTTCTTGCCGATCAACTAGAATATTCAATCCCCCACCCCAGGTACCAACCCATATTCGTCCGGAAGGATCCTGATCAACCTCTATAACGGCATCGGAGGGTAACGAATTCGGGTCATACGGATCATGGCGATAAACTTCAAAAGTTTGTTCAGTACGATTAAAATAATTGAGACCGCCACCATCAGTTGCAATCCAGATATTCCCATCTTCTGTTTCATAAAAATCTCGAATAATCCCATTACTCAGCCAGTTTTCTTTGCCAGCGGAGGTAGTATAGTGCTTAAATTTAGAGGCATAAGGATCGGCAATATTTAACCCATTAATACCTGTACCAACCCAGTACCGTCCTGCACTATCTTCAAAAAAACAGTAAATGGAGTTACTGGAAAGACTATTAACATCTCTCGGATCGTGCTCATAGCGATAGAACTCATCTGCTTCAGGGTTATATAAATGTAGTCCCCCATTTTCATTCGTGATCCAAAACTGATCCCGTCTATCCTGTTTCATATAGAAAATATCATTATTTCCCAGGGAATGGGGATCCCCGGGGACATGGCGATAATGTACGAAGCTTGTATCACCGTTTTCTACTACCATTCGGTCAGCTCCTGCATTATTCGTTCCCACCCATAAATTTCCTTTTGAGTCGAACTGCACAATATTTAAATAATTGGATCCTAATGATTGAGGATCAGTGGGATCGTGCAAAAAGGTTTGTTCAATGGTAGCTTCTTCCGTATTAAATTTTATCAATCCATTATTTGAAGTAGTTAACCAAAGAATAGAGCTTTCTCCGACCTTCAGGGAACTTAAGTCCATGCCTTTAAAGCTACCTTTTGGAATAAATTTTTGTTGATCCGGATCAAAGTAGTAGAGACCTTCTGCTCCTCCCAACACCCATAATCGACCATTCTCATCTTCTTCAATAGCCGTGTTATTTATATAGATATTGGGATTTGCAGGAACATAAAAGGTTGTAAAATTATTTTTAGTCCGGTTATAACGACTTATACTACTACGGGTGCGAACCCAAAAGACGTTATTTTGGTCTTCATATACATCTTGCACTATATTATCTCCCAAACTAGTAGAGTCATCCTTTTTATGAATATATTCATGGAATTGAATACCATCATATCTGTGTAACCCACTGTAGGTACCGATCCACATGTACCCAAATTTATCCTGATATATATCTGTTACGGTATTGCTAAGGAGTTCTTGCTGAATATGATTAAAATTTAATTCTGGTTTCGCATCCTGAGACTGGCCTAAAGCCGGTACGTAGATTACCATCCATATAAATAAGCAAAAGCATAGTCTGACCAATCGCTTTGAAAACCCATTTATGTACCTGCTCATAAATTTTTTACTATTATAAATTAACATAACCGCTACCAATTGGTTCTTTTTCTGATAACCGAGCCTTGGAATTGCAATTGATGGATTATTTAAATATTTGTTTTCTAATAAGACTGCTGGAATACTGAAATTAAACAAGCTTATTAATTTATTTTTTTGGTATTTAAGGAGTTTGCTTTTCACCTATCCGAGGAAATGTCAAAATAATGGTAGCTCCAATCTCCTTTTCTCCCCTCTTCACTTCAATTTCGCAACCTATTTCAGATAGATAGTTTGCACTGCTATCGAGACCGAATCCGTGACTACTTTCTTTGGTGGAAAAATCCTGAGAAAATATTTTATCGATATCATTTTTCTGGATTTCAATTCCATTGACTATAATAGAAAGGTATACATTTTTTTCATCCTGCCACGTTTTTATAACGATCTTTCTGTCTTGGGAAGGGAGTTCTGACACCGCTTCCATAGCCTTTTCGAAGATATTAACCAGCATATAGAGGAGTTTCGTACGCTGAACGGCAACAGGATCTGTCAATCCTAAATCTTTTTCAATTTTCAAATTATGCTGATCAATGAATCCCTCCTGAAAGAGGAGAGCGCTATCAATCAACTCCTTAAGCGATGTCTCTTCAGTCTCTGCACCAGTAGCAACGTATTTTTGCTGTGCCTCAATAATTTCCGTCATAAGTTGAACTTTATCATCTAGCCGATTGCTATGTTTTTGTATCTCTCTGTATTCCTCAACCATCGGTTCCTCAAGCTTTAAATAATAATTCATCAACTGCTTGCCCCGGGGATCTTCTATAATAAATTTCTTAAAATTATCCTGATGTTCATCCAATAACCTATTAGCCTTCTTAAGGCTGGAAATTTTAGAACTTTTAAGAGTTTCTGCAATTTGTCCGGCTGAAATATTTACGCTATTTAAAACATTACCAAGATTATGAAGAATGCCTGTAGCTAAATCAGCCATCCCAGCTTTATGAGCCTTTTCTGACAATTCTTCCTTCGTAGAATATAACTCTTCAATGGTATTATCTAATTTCAAATTTTGTTTGTCCAAATTTAAGCTATTCTCTTTAATACGAATATTCTGCTTATAAAAAGTTCCTCCTAGATCAACCATATATGCGAGGAGAAATAATACCGTGAATAGCTCTAAATAGAAGGGACCATCCAGTTCAACCACAAAACCTGTTAGTAGCCCTCCACATAAAACCCCGCTAAGCAATGGAACGTGTGATACAACTATCTGGCGATAACCGCCAACAAGTCCATTTTGGATGACCGTGGCAAGATGCAGTGCAAATGTCCCCCAAAGAAAGAAATTGGCAAAAGGTATCCATAGGCACATTATAAAGGCTTCAATCATCATGGCTCCTTTCTCAATCTTTTTCGTTCCCGGTGCCATTTTTGATGCTAATAGAACGAGATGAGGATATATTAAAAAGGAAAGTACCAGAAATGGAAAATACCAATAGGACCATCCTCGCTCAACAACTAAAAAAGAAAGAATAAGGAATGCCGCAAGATCTCCCATCACCCGGGGCAGATATTTATCTCTGCTCAGCTGATGGGCCTCACCCAACTTAATTCCTATTATAGAAAGGGTCATTATAAATGCCAAGTTAATCCAAGTGATTTAATCTAATTTAG
Source organism: Fodinibius salicampi (assembly GCF_039545095.1). NCBI lineage: Bacteria > Pseudomonadati > Balneolota > Balneolia > Balneolales > Balneolaceae > Fodinibius > Fodinibius salicampi. The sequence goes on from NZ_BAABRS010000001.1 coordinate 849,937, forward strand.
GCATCCGATATTTATTTTAAAAAATGATAGTACCTTTACATTCTGCTTTCCGAAAACAAATGAGATACTTTAAGGAGCCGCACCTCCTTCATCGGTACCTTCAGTATCGTTTGGGATTCTTGGAAATACCAACGTAAAAGCAGCCCCCTTTCCGTCGCTTTCCACCCTTATATCACCACCCATGCTCTGCATATAATTAGCGCAGCTATGTAGCCCAAAGCCATGACCGTCCTTTTTCGTTGTAAATCCCTGTGTGAAAATTTTATCTATATTTTTTTCTTTTATTCCATACCCATTATCAGCTATAGTAAGGTACACATTATCTTCATCCTGCCAGGTTTTTATAGTTATAACTTTATCATCGAAATCATTATCTGCCACAGCCTCCTTCGCATTCTTAAATAGATTAACCAAGATATGGATTAGTTGTGTACGATGTGCTTTAATAGCATCTATAGCATTTAGTTCTTTTTCAATAGTTAGGTCATGGCGTTCAATACTTCCAGACTGAAGGCTCAAGGCATCATCAATCATTTCCTCCAGTGACATCTGGTCGGCTTCCATACTGGCACTGGCATAACTTTGCTGGGCCGCTATAACCTCCTTAATTAAATTAATTTTCTTATTTAGCCGCTTGGATTGTTCCAAAACCTTTTTTTGCTCTTTTTTAAGCGGATCTTCAAGCTTTAAATAGTATGAGAGTAATTTTTTCCCTTTGGAACTGTTGAGTATGAAATCCTCAACCTGGTTTATATTCTTTTTAAGAAGGTCATTAGCTTGGTAAAGATTATGTAGCTCAGACTTTTGTGCGGTTTCCTCTATTACAGAGGCAGAAGTATTAACGCTATTCAAAATGTTCCCCACGTTATGCAGCACCCCTGTGGCGATATCCGCCATTCCCGCTTTTCGGGCCTTTTCCACCAACTGACTTCTCGTTTCCTTAAGTTCAGTAAGCGCTTCTTCCAAGTCACTATTTTTCTCATGCAATTCGGCCGTGCGCTCTGCAACTTTTTCCTCGAGCTGTTCATTGCGACTTCTTACACTGAGTACTTTCCATTGATAGAATCCCAAGAATAGAATAACTCCAAATGTACCGATAAATACATAGAAAGCATATGTGCGCCAGAATGGGGGCGTTATAGTCACCTCAACAGATGCTCCTTCTTCATTCCAAACTCCATCATTATTTGCAGCTTTTACTCGAAATGTATAATCACCGGGATCTAAATTAGTATAGGTAGCATTCCGCTGGTTTCCTATATAATTCCAATCCTCATCAAAACCTTCCATTTTATAGGCATACTCATTTTTATCAGGCGTCGAATAATTTAATGCCGCAAATTTGAACGAAAAAACAGATTGTTTGTGTGATAATGTTATATTATCCGCTTCCGTAATTTGATTCTGCAACGGTGAGTCGCCTCCTATTGGAACATCTTGATTAAACACCTGAAAGTTAGTAATTACCACTGGAGGAACAATATTATTTTTCCGGATGCTATCCGGATGGAATTCATTAAGTCCATTTAATCCCCCAAAATACATCCGTCCATTACTAGACTTCACTGCAGAACGACTGTTAAATTCATTTCCCTGCAATCCATCGTCAGGTGAAAAATTACTGAAAGTAGAATCCTTTGGATTAAACTTTGAAAGCCCTTCGTTGGTACCCAACCATAGATTGCCCTTAATATCTTCTAGTATACTTTTGATCATATTTGAAGGGAGGCCATCTGCTGTGGTAAATGTGCTAAATGTGCTATCGCTGTAATGAAATTGATTTAATCCACTATCAGTACCAATCCACAAACGTCCTTTGGTGTCATGCAAAACATCAAAAATATTCTTACCCCGAATAGAAGTAGAATCACCCTCCTGCTGATAAAAGTGATGAAACCGTTCTTCCTCTCTCATAAATAAGTAGAGACCAACAGCCGAAAAGCCAATCCAGATATTTCCACGTCGATCCTCATAGGTCAAACTGGGATAATCATCACTTATAGTAGCCGGGTCATTCAAATTATCGGAATTGGATTTATAATGAATTAAACTATCGGCATCGCCCCCCTCTAAATAGTTTAATCCTTCACCAAGCGTTGAAATCCAGATATCTCCTCTGCGGTCCTCATAAATGTCAGAAATATTATTTAGACTGAGGCTATTGGGATCTTCCGGTTGATGTTTATAATGGGTAAATGTTTGTTCAGATGTATTCAATACGCTTACGCCATCACCCCAGGTACCGGCCCACACGTTGTCATGCTGATCAACCAAAATGCTTAATACATAATTGCCGGCTATACTATTCTGACCTGGAACATGGGTATAGCTGGTAAAATTATTTGTTGCTGGGTCTAACTTGTTGATGCCTCCCCCATCTGTTGCCATCCAAATATTTCCCTCTGAATCCATGTCAATTTCCTGAATATTATTGTCATTCAGACTGGAATCATCATCTATCTGGGTATGATAATGAACAAATTTTTTAGCGTTTCGATCATAAAAATTTACTCCACCGCTGTATGTGCCTAGCCACATATTATTTTTGTCGTCCCGATAGATGGCATAAATAGAATCGTTACCCAGACTTTTCTCATCATATTCATTCTCTTTAAAAACAGTAATAACATTATTTTTAACATCAAAAATATTGAGACCACCATTTTCCGTCCCTATCCATAGCCGTCCTCTTGCATCCTCATTTATGGCTAAAATGACGTTATGGGAAATAGTATTCGGACTATCTTCTTGATGGGTATAACGAGTAAAATCATCGGTTTTACTGTTATAAACCGCCATTCCTCCTCCCTGCGTACCTATCCAAATTTTGCCATTAGTGTCCTTATGTAATGCAGATATTCTATTATGAGGAATGGTGGAACGATTGTCTGAATCATAAAAATATCTTGTAAAGGCATCTTTACTGATATTATATCTGGTTAACCCCCGGTATGTCCCTATCCACAAGTTTCCCTTGTTGTCCTTTTCTATGGCTGTTACATGTTCATGAGAAAGAGTGCTAGAATCTTTGGGATCATGAACATATTGAATAATATTTTTCTTATTTCTGTCTATTCTGTCAAGCCCATCGTCAGTTCCAACCCAAAGAGAACCTTCAGAATCTTCATAAAGAGAGGTTACAATATTGCTTGAGATTGAATACGGATTTGAATCAGTAGTATAGCGTGTAAAGTTATCTTTTTTACTATTATATTTGTTAAGTCCACTGAATGTTGCTATCCACAAATTTCCATCCCTATCCTTCAGAATATCTCTCACATCATTACCACTTATCGTAGTAGTGTCGGTCAGGTTATATTGATAGTGTTTAAATTCATATCCGTCATATCTGTTTAACCCATTGCGCGTTCCAAACCACATAAATCCGTTATGATCTTGATAAATAACCATAACATTATTTTGAGACAGCCCCTCATTTTGGGTTATATGTTCAAATTCTATATTACGATAGTTTTGTCCCTGTATAGAGGTTCCTATGCATAAAAAGCCTATCAGAATAGTTATAAAAGAAAAAAACTTCTTCATTTTAAATAGAGATGTATGATTTTGCCCATAAAGGAATGGCATATACCGTATCATTAACAATTGGTAGCTTTATAATAGGGTTGTAAAAATATCCAACGTATAAAGTTTTATGAGGCAATTGCTCCTTCCCGAAAACTAGCTAACCCATCAATAGTTAATTGTCTGCAAAGTTATATTTCGCTCGGGCAGTTTCCTTTAATGCTCGAATCAACTCATTTTTATCGACTGGTTTAGATACATAATCATCCATACCAGCTTGGAAACACAGATCACGATCTTCTTCCATAGCCGATGCTGTTAGTGCAATAATGGGGATATGTTCATCACTATTTTCTTCTGCTTCCCGGATTAATTTTGTGGCATCATACCCATCCATCTCAGGCATTTGAATATCCATAAGAACAAACGCATAATCCTTGTCTTCGACAGCTTTAACAGCCTCTGTTCCCGTTTCAACGATATCCACTTCAAATCCTTCTTTTTCAAGAATCTTTCTGGCGACTATCTGATTAATCTTATTGTCTTCGGCAACTAAAATATGGAGTTTTTCCAGCAATGGTCGCAAGTCTTCTGCAGATCGTTTGGGGTCTGTTGTAGAAACCTCTTCTGTTCCCTCATACTTACTTAATGGTATCGTAAACCAAAATGTTGATCCTACCCCTAATTCGCTTTCAACCCCCACTTCACCCCCCATAAGTCCAGCCAATTGTTTGGATATTGCCAACCCGAGTCCTGTCCCCCCGTATTTCCGGGTAGTTGAGGAGTCAGCTTGCTCAAAAGAACTAAAAATTCCCTTTAGTTTATCTTTTGGAATTCCGACCCCTGTATCCTTAACAGAAAATTTTATTATATGATTATTTTCATCCTCAGATTCAAGCTGCGTAATTTTGAATAAAACTCTTCCCTCTTCAGTAAACTTTACAGCGTTGCTTCCATAATTTACAAGGATTTGCCTTATTCTCGTCGAATCTCCGAGTAGTACTTCTGGTATTTTGTCCTCAATTGAATAATCAATCTCAATATTTTTTTCATTGGAGGAGAAAGAGATCACCTGTACTACCTCTTGAATAATTCTTTTTATTTCAAAAGGTATTTCTTCAATTTCCATCTTGTCGGCTTCCATTTTGGAAAAATCCAAAATGTCATTGATCACTCTTAACAGAGATTTGGCACTTGTTTTAACCATCTTGGATAGCTCGCGCTGCTCACTACTAAGGTCTGTTTCCAGCAACAGGTCATTCATCCCAATGACCCCATTCATGGGGGTACGAATTTCATGGCTCATATTTGCCAGAAATACACTTTTGGCCTCGGATGCTTCCACAGCCTTGTCCTTCATCTTTTTATACTCTTTTACCAACTCATTTAATTCTTTCGTCCGTTCCTGAACTTCCTTTTCAAGCTTTTCAGTATACGCAATAGCTTCTTGCTGGAGCTTCCATTTGTTCGTAAGCGATAATGCCGTCTGTTTTAAAGCCGTAGCATCAAAAGGCTTTTTCATAAATAATAACTTATCAGTATTGCCCAGGTTACGAACAATTTCATCCCATGAATAATCGGAATAAGCGGTACAGATTACCATCTCGATATAAGGATAATCTTCCCATATTTTTTTGATAGTTTGTATGCCGTCTATACCGGGAGGCATTCTTACATCCATAAAAACCAGAGCATAAGGATTTCCCTTTCCTGCCGCATCCTCGACCATTCGAATGGCTTCCTCTCCCTGGTATGCATGGTCTATATCATATTCAATATTCACCCCTTCATCTTCTTTGTCGGATGATGGGGTACCAAAAAGCTCATCGGCCATCTCTTGAAGCTCGACGTCTGAGTCTTTTGTATGGTTTGTAAGTATAGCCTCTATATCCTCATGAATGGCTTCATTATCATCCACTAAGAGAATATGATATGCCTGATCCATAGCTGATTTACTTGTTTAATTTGAACCCTACCACATCCTTCTATTTCTTCGCCGTCATCAGATGCTTAATAATTAGAATAATTAAATATTTGTAAAAATATCCTTTTATAAGATTAACTTAAAAAATAAATAAGTACAACATTTTTCATGTTTGACTAAAACTTTTCCAAAAAATGAATTAATCCCATGTAATCATAACGAAAAACCCGACCTTTATAAATTCTATACCTGGCAATTTAATATGGTAATTAATAATCATCATCAAAATTGGACTGGTTGTCAGTTCGATTAATCTTCCATTTTAGGCTTCTCTTTTGATCTGGGAAAAACAAGAATAAAAGTCGCTCCTTTACCAATTCCTTCACTTTCCACCCGGATTTTCCCATCCATTTCGGACATATAATTGGCACAGCTGTGCAATCCGTAGCCATGCCCTTCAGTCTTAGTGGTAAATCCATGATTAAATATCTTGGATCGGTTTTCAGAGGTAATGCCTTCCCCTTTATCAGAAATAGACAAATAAACGTGTTCCTCATCCTGATAAGTACGAATTATAATCTCTTTATCATGAGAAAGGTTATCTGCCATGGCCTCTTTGGCATTCTTAAACAAGTTAATAAGAATGTGGATGAGCTTGCTTTTCTGGACTATAACCGGTTGGGTCTCTCCAAAATCCTTGACTATATCCAAACTATGGCGGTCAATACTACCTGCTTGCAGTGTTAAGGTATCTTCAACAATCTGTTCCAGCTGTACTTGTTCATTGAGTCGCCCCACCCGGGCATAGTCCTGCTGAGTATCAATAACCTCAATCATAAGCTGTATCTTTTGATTCAGCCGCTTACAGTGGGTTTTCAGCTTTTTATGTTCTGCTTCCAGGGGTTCTTCCAGTTTTTGATAGTACTTTAGCAATTTCTTGCCACGGGGATCCTCAATAATAAATTCTTCCAGGTTATCTTTATGACTGTCCAGCAATTCATTAGCCTTTTTAAAATCAGAAAGGGAGGAATGGGTCAGAGTCTGTTTAATCTGATTGGTGGAAATGTTCACGCTATTCAAAATATTACCGATATTGTGCAGCACACCTGTCGCTAAATCTGCCATCCCCGCCTTATGAGCTTTGTGGACCAACTCATCTCTGGTTGCATGAAGTTCTTGAACTGTTTCATTTAAAGCACTGTTTTTCTCTTCCAGCTTACCGCGAATCCCAGCTAATTTGCGGGCCTGAGTAAAGAAAGAAGCTGCTGCATTGGTAACGAAGAGTATAAGACTGAGCATTGCTGCAACCTCTATATAAAATGGGGCCTCGGGCTGATATTCAAACCCCATAAAAACTCCACCTATTAACATACCAAAAGCAAACAGGAATAATGCCTTAAACATTTGCTTAAATCCTCCAATCATTGTATTGGTAATGAGTACTCCAGCAAGAAAAGCAAACGACTCCCAAATAAAGAATTGGGTAAATCCAGTCCATATACCTACCATCAACGACTCAAACATCATGGCTTTTATCTCTACCTGTTTATCTCCAGGTCTGGATTTAGCTGTTAAATAAACCAAGTGTGGATAGATTAAGAAGGATACCACCATAAACGGGAAGTACCAATATGATAGGTCTCGTTCTAAAACTAATAGCGTAATTACTACAAATGAAGCACCCAAACCCAATATCCGAGGAAGATAGTTAGCCTGCGATAACCGGTGTGCTTCGCTAAGTTTAATTTCTCGAAAATTCGATGACATTTTGTTTACCATAGCTTAGCTGTTACAACGCACCAAATATGGGGTATGTACTTGCTGCTCAGTGAAACTTCTAAAACTATCTTTCACCAGCTGAAATTCAAATAATTAAGTTAGGAACCAGTTTAAATCCAATAATATACAGCAGTCAGCCTCTATGTTATTTCCCATCAAATATCCCAAGTGAGTATGCGCCTATAGAAATAAGATAAATCTCAACTTAAATAAATAATAAGTAAGTACAATCTTTTTTCGAATAAACTTCGGGCACTTTTGTTTTTTAAATTTTAATAAACTTTTATTCCTGACATTTTTTTCAAAAATTCTATTTGTAACTGTTCTCTTCACATTACATTTTATGGAAAATTCTTTCTGAACACTTTTAAATAAAAACACGGAGTTTAATCTTTGGCATCATCAACTATAGACCGGGGTAGCTGGAACTCAAAACTGGGATTTGTACTTGCGGCTGCCGGCTCGGCGGTGGGATTAGGAAATATTTGGCGTTTTCCGACAGAGGCTGCTTCTAATGGGGGCGGAGCTTTCTTACTCATCTATCTAGCCTGTTGTTTTCTTATCGGCTATCCCGTTATGATGGCAGAAATTGGCATTGGACGGAAGACCGGTAAAAATCCTGTTGGCGCCTTTAAGGCACTCAGTACGAACAAGTTCTATCCGCTGATTGGTATGTGGGGGGTGCTCTGTGGGGTTATGATCCTCTCCTTTTATACAGTAGTTGCCGGTTGGACGGTAAGTTATGTATTTGAAGAAATCTTTTTCTTTGCGGGCTATACAGAATGGGCCGCGTGGATTGGTGATACGAGCAATGGCTGGCTTAATGCTTTCTTTTCGATTGTATTCATGTTTGCTACCGTATCAATTATTACTGGAGGGGTTAGTGATGGCATTGAAAGGGCAACAAAAATGTTAATGCCTCTCCTTTTTATCATATTATTTGTATTAATCGGATATGTTGTTCTTCAGCCCGGTAGCACCGAGGGCCTGGCCGTTTACTTAAAACCGGATTTTTCACGTATCACTCCCGAGCTTGTATTTGCGGCAATGGGCCAAGCTTTCTTCTCTCTGTCTTTAGGAATGGGAGCCCTTATTACTTATGGATCTTATCTCAGCAAGCAGGAGAATGTACCGGAAGCCGCAGCCTGGGTTACCACTACGGATGCACTCGTAGCCTTTTTGGCCGGACTTCTGATTATACCTGCTATGTACATGGCTCAGGCACAAGGTATCGCCATTTTTGATGATGGAGGAGAACTCCTTGCAGGTCCCGCGCTGATATTTCAGGTACTTCCCTCCTTGTTTCATGATCTGGGTGGAATATGGGGTATTTTTCTTGGGATCACCTTTTTCGTCTTGCTTAGTGTAGCCGCTCTAACCTCAACTATTTCACTGCTCGAAGTTCCGGTATCTTATGTGATTGATGAATTCCAGGTGCAACGCAAAAAAGCCGCTAAATATATAGGCCTCGGAATACTGGCTATCGCTTTAATCATTTCATTTGATACCTCTCTTATTGGCACCCTTGATTTTGTTTTCAGCCAGATCGGCTTACCCTTAGGAGGAATCATGATATGCCTGTTTTTGAGCTATGTCTGGAAAATTGATAGTGCAATGGAAGAACTTGAAACAGGGAACCCAGGATTCGGCAGAGGCATTGTGGGACGAGTTTGGAAAATAATGGTTATGATCATCTGTCCCCTTGTGATCTTTTATAACCTGATCAATAACTTTCTTTAAAAAAGAAAGGGCTTGTTATACTTCTGAGCTCATGGTATTTTTGAGCCAGAATTTTCAGATGAATTTAAAAAGATATATGGCCAAGGTTTCTACTTCTAACTTTCGAACCGGGATGGTAATTGAAGTTGATAATGAACTTTATTCCATTGTTGATTACCAACATGTTAAACCCGGCAAGGGCGGTGCTTTTCTTCGCACAAAGCTCAAAGGTGTTGTCAATGAAAAAAATATCGAAAAAACCTTCCGTTCCGGGGAAAGTGTAAATGAGGTGCGTGTAGAGCATCAACCTTACCAGTTCCTGTACCTCGACGGGAACCTTTATTATTTTATGAATCAGGAAACCTTTGAACAGGTCCCTATTGAAGAAGAACGGATTAATAAATCTGAGTTTATTGCAGAAGGACAAGTCTGTACTCTTGTAGTTGATGTAGATAACGAGCAAATACTTTATGTATATCCACCAGACCATATCGTTGCAGAAGTAGCCGATACACGTCCCGGACTTAAGGGAGATACGGCACAAGGTGGAAGTAAACCTGCAACGCTTACCTCAGGGGCAACTATTCAGGTTCCCCTGTTCATCAATGAAGGAGAAGAAATAAAAGTCGATACCCGAACCGGCGAATACATTGAACGTGTAACATCAAATTAATCAGCTATCATGGATTTAAAAGTAATTGAAAACCTTCTTGATCTCATTGCCGAAAGTGAAGTCAATGAAGTTTCTATTGAAGAAGGAGACTTTAAGATTAAAGTTAAAAAGAAAGCCGATATAGAACAGCAGGTTCCGCAACAGTTGCCGGTACAATACCAAGTTCCTGCACAGCCACAGGCGCCGCAGCAACCGGCTCAACCACAACAAGGGCAGCCTGCTCCCTCCTCCCAACAGCAGGCCAGCAGCGAAACGGCAGAAGAGTCTTCATCAGAACCTTCAGGCGAAGTTGTTAAATCGCCTATTGTAGGGACATTCTATCGTTCTCCCTCCCCTGATGATGATGTTTTCGTTAAGGTTGGAGATCAGGTTGAACAAGGACAGACCCTGTGTATTGTGGAGGCAATGAAGATAATGAACGAAATTGAATCCGATTACGCCGGTGAAGTGAAAAAGATTCTGGTAGAAGACGCCGAACCGGTAGAATATGATCAACCCTTATTTATCATCGGATAAAAACAGACTTTCATGTTTAATAAAATTCTTATCGCCAATAGAGGCGAAATCGCTCTTCGTATTATTCGTACCTGTAAAGAAATGGATATCAATACGGTTGCTGTCTTTTCTACGGCAGACCGAGACAGCCTGCATGTTAAATTTGCTGACGAAGCCGTCTGTATCGGCCCTCCGCCAAGCAGGGAAAGTTATCTTAAGATTCCCAGAATTCTCTCGGCAGCAGAAATAACCAATGCCGAAGCCATTCATCCGGGCTACGGCTTTCTCTCCGAAAATGCTAAATTCTCCCGTATTTGTGGGGAGCATGATATTAAGTTCATCGGTCCCTCTCCTGAGGCCATTGATGCAATGGGAAATAAGTCCGTTGCCAAAAAAACCATGATTGAAAGTGGTGTTCCGGTGGTACCGGGCAGTGAAGGATTGATAGAATCGGTGGAAGAGGCCAAAGAGATATGTGATGAAATTGGCTACCCGGTTATTATTAAGGCATCTTCCGGAGGCGGAGGACGCGGAATGAGGGTTGTCCATGAAAAGGAAAATCTGCAGCAGAACTATAACATGTGTAAATCGGAGGCTGAAACCGCTTTTGATGATCCCGCAGTATATATAGAGAAATTTGTACAAGACCCCCATCATGTGGAGATTCAGGTTCTGGGCGACCAGCATGGAAATGTTATTCATCTCGGGGAACGGGACTGTTCGCTGCAACGACGCCATCAAAAGATTTTGGAGGAATCCCCCTCTCCTCTTATGACGCCCGAACTGCGCGAAGAGATGGGACAAGCAGCTATCGACGCAGCTAAAGCCGTTGATTACGAGGGTGCTGGTACTGTAGAGTTCCTCGTAGATAAAGATAGGAAATTCTACTTTATGGAGATGAACACCCGTATTCAGGTTGAACATCCCGTCACAGAAGAAATTACCAATTATGATCTTGTAGCTGAACAGATTAAGGCAGCTGCAGGCATAGAAATGGAGGATAGAGAATTTAAAATGAGAGGGCATGCTATTGAATGCCGGATTAATGCAGAGGATCCGGAACACAACTTCCGTCCATCAGCCGGTAAAATAAAAGTGTTCCATCTTCCAGGGGGGCATAGTGTACGCGTTGATACTCATGCTTATGCTGATTATAACATTCCTCCCCATTACGATTCGATGATTGGCAAACTTATTGTTAGTGCTCCAACCCGGGAAGATGCTATAAAGCGTATGAAGCGATCGCTGGAAGAGTTTATCATAGAAGGGGTTAAAACAACAATACCCTATCATCTCCAGCTTATGGATGATGAAAACTTCAAAAAAGGTGAGTTTAATACACACTACCTGGAAGAATTTGATTTTAATCCTGATCCCAATAAGAAATAACCACTTTATGAGTTATCCTGAGGACCTAAAATATACCAAAGAACATGAATGGCTACGAGACAACGGTGATGGAACAGCTACAGTTGGTGTTACTGATTTTGCCCAGAGTGAGTTGGGTGATATTGTCTTTGTAGAGCTTGAACCCGAAGGTACTGAGTTTGAACAAGATGAGGTATTCGGAACCGTTGAGGCTGTTAAGACTGTATCTGAGCTATTTGCTCCAGTTGCAGGAGAAATTATGGAAATCAATGAAGCATTAGAAGCGGAACCAGAACTTGTAAATGACGATCCGTATGGGAATGGATGGATGGTTAAAATTGCTGTTACCAATGAGGGGCAGCTCGATGAGCTTATGACTGCCGAGGAATACAAGGAAATTGTAAATTAATCTTAAAAATTACCGGGTATCTATAAAAAGGACCCTTTTTTATTATAATATTATTTTATGCAGCACCGACCTTCCGACTGGATTCTAATCCTTGATTACGGATCCCAATACACCCAACTTATAGCACGTAGAATAAGAGAATTTAATATTTATTGTGAAATTCATCCCTTCAATAAGGATCTTTCCGACTTTGAAAATAATTTGCCCAGCGGTGTTATTATGTCGGGAGGCCCCAGCAGTGTTAATGATGAGGACGCTCCCTACCTGAATACAAATGTCTTTGACTTTGAGGTCCCTGTATTGGGTATTTGTTATGGGCTCCAGATTTTAGCCCATCATATTATCCCCGGTAGTGTGGAAAAAGCGGAACGACGAGAATTCGGCCGATCTGACCTTATTGTCGACGACGACAGTGATCTACTAAGCAATATCCCGGAAGAATCCGTGGTTTGGATGAGTCATGGCGATCATATAAAAAAACTTCCTGCGGACTACGAAATAATTGCCCACACTGATAATGCCCGGGTTGCAGCCGTACGCCATGTAAATGAAAAAATATTTGGGGTTCAATTTCATCCGGAAGTAGTTCATACGGTCTATGGCAAGCAAATACTTAAGAATTTTGCTCTTGACATTTGTAAACTTGAAGGTACCTGGACCGCAGAATCTTTTATTGAATCGACCGTAAAAGAGATTCGTGAACAGGTTGGAAATGACCGGGTAGTCTGTGGACTTAGTGGTGGTGTGGATTCTACCGTGGTCGCCTCCCTCATTCATGAAGCCATTGGTGACCAACTACAATGTATTTTTGTAGATAATGGGTTACTTCGTAAAAATGAATTTCAAAAAGTACTGGATCTATACGAAAAGGAACTTAACCTGCCGGTAAAAGGTATCGACGCTTCCGATCAATTTTTAGAGGCCTTAAAAGGAGTTACTGATCCCGAGAAAAAACGAAAGATTATCGGAAACGTTTTTATCGATGTATTCGATGAGGCTATCAGCAACGACAAGAGTTTCAAGTTCTTGGGTCAGGGCACCCTTTATCCGGATGTTATTGAGAGTATTTCTTTTAAAGGTCCCTCTGCAACTATAAAATCACATCACAATGTAGGCGGACTTCCCGAAGAGATGAATCTATCACTGATTGAACCAGTAAGGGAATTATTCAAAGATGAGGTCCGAAATGTCGGACGCAAGCTGGGGATTCCGGATGGTTTTATAAAACGCCATCCCTTTCCAGGACCCGGACTGGGTATCCGCATTTTATCGGATGTTACCAGGGATAAGCTGACACTGTTGCGTGAAGTAGATGATATTTTTATAAGTGAACTTCGGAGTCAGGATCTGTATGATGAAGTCTGGCAGGCCCTGGCGGTACTTCTCCCGGTACAAAGTGTAGGTGTTATGGGAGATGAGCGTACTTATGAATATACTGCTGCCTTACGGGCTGTAACCAGCGTGGATGGCATGACGGCTGATTGGGCCCATCTTCCTCATCCTTTTTTAGCATACGTTTCCAACCGGATTATCAACGAGGTGCCGGGTATTAATCGCGTGGTATATGATGTAAGTTCTAAGCCCCCTTCTACTATTGAATGGGAATAAATGACAGAACAAAATGAGCTGAAAGAAGTTAAAGTATTCTATGAGGCTATTTAAGAATTACAACTATCAGTTACTTCCGTTTTACTCAATACTCATCCTTTGCCTGACGATCAGTGCTAATGGAACTCTTATAGCACAAGACGCCACCTTTGATGAGGCATTGGACCATTACGAGAACGAAGAGTATGCCCAGGCTGCAAATCTATTTGACAAGGTCCACAACACACGAGGCTTGCTTTTTGCAGGAAAAGCCTATTTTGGCATGAAAGATTTTGCTACGGCTGAAAGTCGCCTCCTTCAGCTTAAAGAAAACACTGATCTTACTCCTCTTCTCGTAGAAGCCGATTATACCCTTAGTCTTATCTATTTCAAACAGAAAAATTATTCTGATGCCCTTATAACTCTTTATGATCTGTCTGAACAGGAAAATCATCCGGAAGTTGCATCACAAAGCAGCTACTTTTATGAAGATTTACTTAAATTCCTGACCTTCGAACAACGGAACGAGATCATGGATCAGGCAGATAATGAAACCATCCTATTTGATCTCACTTCCAGCGCAATGGGACGAGTAGAGTATAATGACGCGAAGGTGCTTTTTGCAAAATTACGCAATAATACAAGAGATATCCCCTCTTCTGAATTAGAAGAACTCTCTTCGATTCTTGAACGTAAAACAGAATATCAGCAATTAAGTGATAAAAGGTCATTAGAGGTTCCTGATAACTTTACCTATAATATTGGAGTGGCTTTACCCGCTTATTCAAACGACACGGATAACTATAGAGTAGCACAGGGATTATACCTGGGTTATACCCTTGCTGTAGAAGAGTTTAATAAAGAGCAAAATTTCAACACGAGACTTACCTATCAGAATACCGGCATTGAAGTAGATTCTGCACGACAGGCCCTAGAAACTCTTTCAACTATTGCGGGTGTAGATGCCGTCATTGGACCTCTATACTCTGAACGTGCCCAATCAATGGCGAAAGTAACCGATAAGTATAAAGTACCTGTTGTCGCTCCTTTGGCAAATGCTTCTGCTATTGCCGAAGAAAGCGAATACATCTACCAGGCAAATCCTACCTTTGAGGTTCATGGTAAAAATATGGCTCACTTTGCCTTCGATGAATTAGAGCTGAATAAAGTGGCTATCATTGCTCAACAGGGATCACTCGGGGAATTATCTGCCCGGGCATTCCGGGATGAGTGGGAAGAGTTGGGGGGAGAAGTGCCCTACTATTTTATTGAAGATCTTGCTGGACGTGGACATATTCTCTCTAAATATACGCGTTATTTTAAGGAAGAGCGTGACCCGACGGTTGAATCTGCAGTATCAGCAGTATATGCCCCTTTTACCGGGAATACATCTTCGGCCCTTATTGATCTTTTATTAGGTCAATTAAATACCAATGAAAGTACTGTTACAGTATTAGGGTCTCAGCAATGGGCCAACACTAATGTTTCCTCCGGCAAGATTGGCAAACGACCGGTATATTTTACTGAAAGCTTTTACACAAACCCGAATAATTCAGAAATTAATTCTTTCAAAGCAAAATTCCGGCGACGGTTTGATCGTCCGGCTAATCGTTTTGCAATGATTGGTTATGACACCACCACTTTTTTATTGAAGGCACTCAAAGAAGCTGTAAACCCAGCTAAGCTTCAAGAAGCATTAAAAAAGCAGCCCATACATCGTGGACTCATTACGAACATTGAATTCAAGGATACCAATATTAATCAACAGTTGATGATCTTTAGGTTAACAAACGAGGGCAGTCATCCTATAAACTAATAATGGACTCCTTCCCTCTTATTCGCTTCTATTATTATTATTCCTTTCCCGCTCCTCTTTAAGGCGATATTGCTCATTTAGCCATTGCCTCCATTCAGCACTTTTGCGTTTATGTTCCTCAAAAGTTTCTGAAAAATTATGGTTCCCTTCTGGAGCCGCAACCATATAAAGATAATCATGCTCTTCTGGAAATAAAGCCGCTTCTATAGAGCTCTGAGAAGGATTAGTAATAGGCCCCGGCGGTAATCCCTCATGTAGATAGGTATTATATGGATGTTCAACTTTGTAGTCTTCATACAATAATCTCCGGCGCTCTCCTACCGCGTAATTCACTGTCGGGTCAGCCTGCAGCCTCATTCCCCTATTCAAACGATTCCAGTATAACCCACTAATAGTTTTTTTCTCATCATTCTGACTCGCCTCCCATTCGATAATTGAAGCCAGAATGATCGCTTCATTCATCGTAATATCTAGCTCATCTAGTCGCTCTCTATACTGTTCGGTAACCTTCTGATTAAAAGTTTTAAAAATACGTTCCACTACTTGTTCGGATGAGGCTGTCCAGTAAAAGGAATATGAATCAGGATAAAGATGTCCGATGACTTCTGTTGTATCTATGCCATGTTCTGCCAAAAATGTAGAATCACTTAAGGTTTGGCTTAACGCAAGAGAATCAAAACGGAAGGATTGATATATCCTTTTTTTAACATCCCAAGGAGGCCGGCCAGGTAATAGTGTAAATTGTATAGGGTCCTGAAGTCCCCGCCCCATTCTTGAGAATAGCTCATTATATGAAGTGCCTTCCTCAATACGATAATGCCCCGCCTGAAAACGCCGCCACCGAAGAGTATTGATAGCCCAGTTAAATTCCTGAATATCCTCAATCAATCCTTTCTCCGTTAGAATTTCTTCCAGTTTTTCCGGACTGTGTTCATCATCCAGATACAGATCAACTAGCTCATCAGTATCCAAAGCAGGGTCTTGATAAAGGCGTGTCCAGCGGGATTCACCAACCAAGAATACAGCTATACCGAAGAGAAGAACTGCTATCAGGATCTCCTTAGAGATATGTCTATTATTTTGTGGCAATGAACAATCTCCGCTATCGTCGCTGCAATTTGGAAAGTAATCTTAGCAGCTCGATATAAAGCCATACAAGCGTAATCATAAGCCCAAATGAAGTATACCACTCGAAATACTTTGGTGCGTTAGATGCAACCCCTTGATCGATCATATCAAAATCGAGGACAAGATTAAGGGCTGCTACTCCGACAATAATCAGGCTGAAACCGATCCCCATCAATCCGCTGCCATGAATAAGGCTTATATTAATCCCAAAAAAGCTAAGCACAATACTGGCAATATATACCAAAGCGATTCCCCCGGTAGCAGCCACAACTCCCATACGAAATTTTTGGGTAACCTTAATAAGTCCCGATCGGTATGCCATAAGCATAGCGGCGAAAGTTCCTAACGTTAATAGTACTGCATTAAAAACAATACCATCGTACATGTTCGCATATTGCAGGGAAATTCCTCCTAAAAAAAGTCCTTCAAGTCCGGCATAGACAGGGGCGGTAACGGGCGACCATTCCTTTTTAAAGACAGTAGCAATAGCAACGATAAATCCTCCGATAGCTCCTCCCCAAATAAACAAGGGGGTGGGTTGATACCAACTGATAGAAGCCCCTAACAGTAAAATGAGAAATAAAGCTACAGTTTTATTTATAGTACCGCTTAATGTCATACTCCCTTCGCCAGGAGATACACGTGCTGCTTCTTGAAAGGTCTTTTTTGTTAGCGTTGGATTCGCTGTTCTCATAAATAAAGTTAGTTTATAATTCAGGCCAAATATAGCATCTGTTTGCTAAGAATAACAACCGAACCGGTAAAATAATTTATTTGGAAAAACTTGTAACAATATCTTTTTACTCACGTATATATTTATGTCATACATTATTTCTAAACGTTATCTGTGATATAAAACAGAAGTTCATTGGATTTATAATGCAAATGAATAAGATACCACTTATTCTACTAGCCATAATCTAATGAATAACGATTTGGAACAAGAACTTTTGGACGCTCCTATGTCCAAATGCCCTAAAGAAGCCAGGCCCTCAGTCTTGACCGATTGAGGGCCTTTTTATTTTTTGAGTTCCCAAAACTATTCCCTATATATTTTGGTTCATAAGTTAGCCTGAACCTATAACTTAAAATTCAAACAGTGCTGATTAACCATAGCTCATCTAATTCAGTTCATTTACTATTAATATTTACATTTCTCTTAATCGGATTACATTCAACTTCTTTTGCCCAGCAGCAGGATGACAGTCTACGTGTAGAGCTCGATCCTATTAACGTTACAGCTATTCGTTCCACTATTGGGGTAGCCGATGCTCCCCTATCGCTTCGGGTAAGTAGCAAAGATCTTGAGACTATTAATCACAGTGCTTCTCTTTCATTGAAAAGCATAGGTGATGATTTACCCGGACTCTGGATTGGAGACAGGCAAAACTATGCCCTTGGAGAACGAATGACCATCAGGGGAATTGGTTGGAGGGCCCAGTTTGGCGTACGGGGAATGCAGGTTATTCTCAACGATATGCCTCTTACTATAGCCGACGGACAAGCTATGACAAATATCATTGATCCCGCTTTTATAAGGCGGGCAGAACTTATCCGCGGTCCGGCGGCCACATACTGGGGAAACAGCAGTGGCGGGGTACTGTATCTCTCTTCTATCCCAAACTACGGCCCTGGTACCCATGGACGATTTCGTACGATGGCAGGATCGTTTGGTACATATAAACAGGAAGGGGAAGTTTCCTTTTCCTCAGAAAATCACCAACTCTCCGCCTATACCAGTTATTTAACCTCTGACGGTTTTCGTGACTATAGCGCCGTAGAAATGTTGCGATCAGGCATTACCGGTTCGGTGAACCTGACCTCAAAAAGCGAACTAAAGTACCAGGCTGCAGGTATTTTGATGCCAAAAGCACAACACCCCAGTAGTCTGAGCAAACAGGATGCACGAGAAAACCCCACGATGGCAAGTTCCTATTTTGAAAGTGCCCAGGCCGGTAAAGAAATTTCACAGGGTCAAGCCGGATTGAGTTACATTCTGGACACTTCAGTAGGAACACTCAATGTAACAGGGTACGGAATCTACCGTGACCTTCATAATCCCCTGCCCTTTGGCATTATCACGGTTGACCGAAAAGTAGGCGGCCTTCGTGCCACACTGGATCACACCCTTAACCAATTCGATTTGCAGTGGGGTGGTGAAATTAAATTCCAAAATGATGACCGGGTGGAATATGATCATGCCGGAGGAGGAGAACGCGGAGATATTACCGTGGATCAGGTAGAAAAAGTACATAACCAGGCCTTGTTTATGAACTGGAACTATAGTCTGGGCGGTGTAAATGTTTTAGGAGGTATTCGTTACGACCGGATGAACTTTTCTACCGATGCCCCCAGTCGGGATCAGTCAGGTGAACGTACATTTGATTCAGTTAGTCCAAGTATAGGGTTAAGCTATCAACCACAATCCTATACTCTTTACACTAATTTAAGCACCTCCTTCCAGGCACCAACGACTACAGAACTTGTTAACCGACCAGGCGGAGGCAATGGATTCAATCCCGATCTAAAACCCGAAAGCACCGTAGGACTTGAAGCCGGAATTCGAAGTAACGGTTCAAATCAATTTGAGTATGATGTAGCAGCTTATCACTTGTGGATCTATGATCTCCTTTTCCCCTACCAGCTGGAAGACGGAGGGGCGACCTTCTATCGCAATCAGGGAGAAACGTCACACCTGGGAGTGGAGGGCTATATCGGTTACCAGATGGGAAGAAACTGGGAAATAACGGCTACAGCCAATATTATGGCAGCAGAATTTAAGCAGGCTCAAACTCTTGATAACGAGTCTCTGGAAGGCAACACCATACCGGGTATCCCGAGACACAGGCTTAATTCAACTCTTCGCTGGTCTCCTGATAATTTCTTAGGTACCCTCTCCTATGAGTATGCCAGCAGCCATCCGGTTAACAACCTTAACACAGAACAAAATGATGCCTATAATGTTTTGGACCTGAAAATAAGTTATCAATTGACTTTTCGGGAAAATGGGATAATGCTTCAGCCCTTTGTTAATATCAATAACCTGCTTGATGAACGCTACAATGGCTCTGTAGCCATCAATAATCCCGGTAACCGATTCTATGAGCCCGCACCGGGACGTAATTGGCAGGGAGGTCTTTCCGTCAATTTTTAGTTGGTATTTTAAATTATTCTAACTTTATCCGTCTGTTAAAATGAGTATTTTATTTTACATTATTTAACAGACGGATAAGCCATGATTAAAAAGCTATTCTTGCTCTTTATCATTATAGGTGCAGGGTATTATTATTGGACTACGCGTCCAATTTCTCACGGCCCGGGTATTGTTGCACCCGATGCTCCCGTACAAAGAGATATCCCAAAAGTTCCGGATATTTCTTATAAAGATTTTACACTGGATCCAAAGGCTGAGATTCAACTCGAATCTCGTATCCTCTCTATCAAAAGATACAGTGATATTTACACAGACCTCACCAAAACTGACGTTGTTTTTGGGTGGGGGGCAATGTCAGATGAAGAAAATCTGACCTCCCTTTTCGTTGGTCAGGAAGACCGTACATTATCTTTAAAAATTGCGAACCCTCCTATTGATCCTCCAGAAATATGGACGCACATATCCAATATGCATCTTATCCCATCAACAGAAGAAATAAGTGATAAAATTAATTCCTTACGAAAGGGACATATTGTTCGTCTGAAAGGATATCTGGTTGACGCTAGATCTCATACAAACGTATGGGAGCTAAAAACATCGCTAAACAGAACAGATCGCGGCAAAAACTCCAGTGAACTTCTTTGGGTAAAAACACTAACTACACAACATTAATACCATTCACTTATTTAAGTGATAGTAGTTAGAATAATTGTGATACCACTTTAAATAGAAGATTTCCTGACATATCTTCCATGAATCAACTTATTATATTCAAAAATATTTAAACATGGACTGGCTTAAAGAAGTAGTTGTAGACATTACTATATGTCTGCTTATAATTATAGCAGTACTTATTAACAACTCTATTCTAAATGGGATTGTTATAGCTTATTCCCTATTAATGCTTTTAATCAAAACACTTGTTT
Organism: Fodinibius salicampi; assembly: GCF_039545095.1. NCBI lineage: Bacteria > Pseudomonadati > Balneolota > Balneolia > Balneolales > Balneolaceae > Fodinibius > Fodinibius salicampi. The sequence continues at coordinate 870,440 of NZ_BAABRS010000001.1, forward strand.
ATTTCGGCGGGGATACTCTTAATCTAATGAAGAAAACCCAAACCTCTGCGCCACCTTTGTTTTCACATACTCTCTATGCTATAAATACCGGAATTCTCTATGGATTCCATTGGTGGTATGTTGCAACGGCTTGGGTACTTATCTGGTTGTTTTCCTATTTAATACAGCGGAAACTAGATCAATAAGCAGAGTAAATGTCTAGATTTATTTCTTAACCCCTTTCACATTCATTGGGAGGCGATAAACCGCTGAGGGAGTCGTTATAAAGAGAGTTGCAAAGTCATTTCCGCCCCATTCCATATTTGTTGCTCTGGCCGGAAGGTCAATCTTTTCAACTTGGTTACCGTCAGAGGAAAATATAAAAATCCCCCCGGGTCCGGTTGAATAGACCCTTCCCTCTTCATCAACTACCATACCATCGGCAGCTCCGGTATCCGAGGAGGCACCTACATTGGCAAATTGCTCTCCATCTTCAAACGTACCGTCCGCAGCCCTTTCAAAAACCATAATATCTCCGGAAGAGGTGTTATTTACATATATTTTTGATTCTTCCCTGTTCAAAACAACTCCATTTGGAGTATCAAAACCATCGAACAACAATTCCGGCTCCTCTCCTTCAACAAGTTTATAAACTCCACTAAAGGCTAGTTCTTTATCCTCATCACTTACTCCGAAAGGTGGATCGGTAAAATAAATGGTGCCATTAGATGCCACTGTCACGTCATTCGGACTGTTTAGACGTTGTCCTTTATAACTATCTGCCAGAGTTACCAGTTCTTTCTCATCGTTAACCTTTGAAACTAACCCGTCATGCTGAACAAGAAGCAGGTGCCCTTCAGCCGTTTCCGTAATGCCATTTGAATGACCGGAAGGCTTAATGTAAACCTCTGAATCCTCAGATCCCGGGGTCCATTTATATATCGTATTTGCCGGAATATCACTAAAAAGAAGGTATCCATCCGCATGCCAATATGGCCCTTCAGTAAACTGGAACCCTTCTGTTATTACCTCAGCATTATCTGCAGCCAATGAGTTTTCCTGGGCTGTTACAGTTACCGTAACGAATAATGTAACCAGCAATAATGTTAAAACTATTTTCCCTTTCATAACAGGTATCCCTTTGTTTTGAATTTAATTAGATTGGGTTATTCTAAGAAAAGTTTTGGCCATATTAAAACGGAACTGCTAAAATATGTTTTGTTAGTTTAAATCAAATATTCTTTTTTCGGTACTCTTCATAATTTACTATCATAATCCTGATATAAATTACCTGCTAAACAATACTTAAAAGTTAAAACCATGGCATCTGGATCTAAAAAAGTTATTTACGCAGCGCTCATTGCAAATGCCATTATCGCCGTTGTTAAATTTATTGCTGCAGCCATTACCGGAAGCTCAGCCATGTTTTCGGAGGGTATCCACACCACTGTGGATACTGGTAATCAGCTTATGTTATTATTAGGATTAAAAAAAGCCAAGAAGCCAGCTGATAAACTCCACCCTTTTGGCTATGGCAAAGAAATTTATTTTTGGAGTTTTGTTGTAGCAATCATGATATTTGCTATCGGGGCCGGTATCTCTATCTATGAAGGAATCCATAGCGTATTGGATCCACATCCAATTGAAAATGCAATTGTTAGTTACGGAGTTTTGGGGGCAGCCATGGTTATAACAGGAATCGCCTGGTATTTTGCGTGGAAGGAATTCAAGCAGGTAAAGGGGAATCGCGGGTATTTTGAAGCGGTACAAAAAGAAAAGAATCCGACGACTTTTGTAGTACTATTTGAAGATTCTGCTGCACTACTGGGACTTTTTGTAGCTATTTTAGGTATCGGACTTAGCCAATGGACGGGCATGCCTGTTTTTGATGGTATCGCCTCTATTGTTATCGGTCTAATTTTAGGTACCACTGCTGCTTGGCTGGCCTACGAAACGAAGGGACTTCTTATTGGAGAAAGTGCCGATCCGCGGATGCTAAAAGAAATAGAAAAAACGCTCTCTTCTTATAATAAAATCAGGTATGTCAATGAAGTTTTGACACTACATATGGGTCCTAATTTTGTTCTTCTGAATATCAGTGTAGACTTTCAGGATGATATTTCTTCCGATCAAATAGAAGTCACTTCCACAGAGCTTTCAAAAGAGTTAAAAAGTAATTTCCCGCTTGTTAAAAGGGTTTTTATTGAGTCTGAAAAGTCGAACGACGCTTAAGCAATTTTGATTAATAATTACTTTTATAAATTTTTATTCCTTTTGTTGGTTTCTGGGTTGTGTGTATCCAATGCACGAGCTCAAACGAATTCACCAATTGATACCACAGAAAAGCTGGATCAAAACGATAAACACCAGCAAATAAAATCACAAGAATTAAAGAATCGGAACGAATTTTCACTTTGGGTTGGTTTTGCATTTGATTCATACCGGTTATGGGGAAAAATGCCTAATACTAAGATTCGTTCTACCGGTATCCAATATAATCGGAAACTGGCTTATAAAAGAAAGCTAATTATCAAATATAATCTCTCAGCAAGCCTCTATTCCAAATATTCTTATCCGAGCTCATTAGAGGAGGATACGCGAACATCTCTGTCGGGATTTGGTATATCCCCATTGGGATTTCAAGTCAATTTTGCTGGAGACACGAATATTCAGCCGTTTCTCAATACTTCGGCAGGACTGATGCTTTTAAATAAGCGCTTCCCCGATATCAGAGGAAAAAAAATGAATTTCACATTCGGAGCGGGTGGCGGAATTGAAATATTACTGTCCAAATCGGTATCATTATCGGCTGGGATAAAATACCATCATCTCTCCAATGGGGACCGGGGCGAAATTAATCCCGGCATCGATTCCAACTTGTATTATACCACTATTACTATATTCTAGACTAACACTAAACTATAGTACCAATTTAACCGTTATAACAATGCAATAGTCTCGTAATGGCAAATAAATAGCAATATTATGTCGCGATTACTTCGTATTTATTTACTTTTTTTCTTGCCATTCATTTTTATGGTTAGCTGTGGAAATAGTAATAAGCAGCACCTTGAAAAAGCTTCCTTAAAAATAAATAACTCCTTGCAAACATCATCAGCTGATACTATGGATAGATATGAAGTTTTTAAAACCGAAGAGGAGTGGAAACAGATATTAAGTTCGGGAGAATACCGGATATTGCGTGGGCGTGGTACCGAGTTGCCTTTCGTAAACGAATATTACGATAATGAAAAAGAGGGGATCTATTATTGCAGGGCTTGTGGACAGCCACTCTATTCTTCAGAGACTAAATACAAATCCGGCACAGGTTGGCCCAGTTTTTGGCAACCAATAAAATCTTCCCTTGTAGAGGAAAAGGAAGATAACAGCTTCTTTATGACGAGAACTGAAATAGTATGCTCTCGATGTGGTTCCCATTTGGGGCATGTGTTTAATGATGGACCGGAACCTACGGGACTTCGGTACTGCATGAATTCAAAGGCACTTACTTTTAAAGAAATGGATCTTTCCGATGTGGATGTAGAAGAACTAAGTGTTATTGAGGTGGAGTAAAGTTCATCTTTTTGTCCTCTCTATTGGGTAACAATTATCGTTAGCCTTAATACTTCTATTATTACTATATAACCTTGGGCTAATTTTTCCGTAAGAGTTAATAACTCTGTTAATTAATCAAAAGATATGAATCAAGGATCATCCATTCTACAAACCGCTGAATTCAATCCTAAAATCAAAAAGTACCTACTATTTTACGGAGCACTAATACTTGCCCTCACTATTGTAGGTATCGTACTTATTCCCATCTGGTTGCTTATTGCCCCACGATTTATAGATAAATACTTTGACAGGTTGCAATGCCAGCTTACTACCCGATCATTAAGTTTTCAAAAAGGTATTATTTTTCATGTGGAACGAACAATCCCTCTGGATAAGATTCAGGATTTGACGTTCAGGGAAGGCCCTCTCCTGAAGGCATTTGGACTAAGTATCTTTAAAATTGAAACAGCCGGCAATACTGGTCAGGGAGGCAGTGATATGACTCTTATCGGAATCATAAATGCTGCAGAATTTCGCAAAAAAGTATTTGATCAGCGCGATAAGGTAACCGACCATTCCGGATCGAAGGAAAGTCAAGAGAGTACTATCAAAATATTGACTGAAATACGCGATTCTATAGCGCGCATTGAACAAAAAATGTAATTACAGCTTATGTGATTTGAACCTGATCATATAATGAAGCTAGTAATTAGCCGATTTCACAAAGTATTGGAACTGAAGTATTGAGCCGCTTAATCTGAGTTCCCTGTTTTTGCTGCAATCTTTTTGTTATAGATTATCAGCAGGACCATAGCTACTCCCCACTGTAGCAATACCGTAGCTACTGAATACATGCTTAGTGGGTTGTACCAGCTGTCTGGGGCATACTCAAAAGCACTGAGATACATCCACCAAACCAAAAGGGTAAATACTTCAATCGGAACCACATATTTGATAATAATTTCCCACCATCGTCCCAGCGTCCACTTTCGCTTTTCGGTATTAACAAGCTGATCGCGAAATTTTGCAGGGCTGAATTTGATCACAGCAAATGACATAAACGCACCAGAAACCAGCAATCCAACGCCCCAAACGAAATCCTGATTTGCGAGAATATCAGTTGAAATTGCTGAAGGGAGTCCAAACGCAAAGCCGGTCAGACAAACCCCAACTGTTGCCTTTTTACGAGAAATATTCATGTCTACCAGTACCCGACTGGCGAGCTCTATCATAGAAATTAAAGAACTAAAGGCTGCAAAAGTAAGCCCCAAAAAAAACAGAATAGCAAATAAACGCCCCCCTGCCATTTGTTCAAAAAGCTGTGGCATCCACATAAAAGTTAATCCAGTTCCTGCGGGACCAGAAGACTGCATAATCTCCAGGATCTGACCATCATTCATGGTACTTCCCAGAGTACCAAATACCGTTGAGAAAATAGTTATTGCTGCCAAAAGAGAAACGATATTATTGCCAATTCCAGTCTGCAAAGCACTGATAGTAATATCATCCTTAGAACGCATATAAGCTGCATAGGTAAGGATTAGTCCCCATGCAGCTCCCGTATCCCACGCATTCTGAGTTAGAGCTTCAATCCATATACGTGGTTCAGCCAGTGTTGACCAATCCGGTGTGAAAAGATATTCAATCCCCTGGAAACTGCCCGGGAGCATAACTGCCCGAATTAATGAAATAATAACTACAAGCAGTAGCGAAGGAATCAGAACCTTGTTAATGCGTTCAATAGAAGAAATGCCCTTAACAACGATATATCCTCCGGCACCAATCATTAATGCGTGAAATACCGATGGAAAGACTGATCCCTGGAAGCCATACCATACGGTTTCGGCTTGCTCAATATTTTGTGGAAGCCCGCTGTATACGGATTCTATAAAATAATACAGACACCAACCTGCAACCACGCTATAATAAAACATGATAGCAGTAGCTACGAAGCCGATAAACCCACCCATCCAAGCGTACTTTTCGCCCACCAAATTAATAAAAGAGCCGATAATACCTTTTCGGCCGTGGCGGCCAATGCCATATTCAGCAATAATCAGGGGGATAGAAAAAAGAAACAGACAGGCCACCCAGGCAATGATAAATGCTCCTGCTCCATCAGCACCACCATTCTGAGCAGCAATACGGGGGAATCGCCATATATTACCGGTACCCACAGCAATTCCCAGAACACTCAGGATTAAACCCCATTTGGAAGAAAATAATGAACCATTTTTCTTTTGATTCGGCATAAAATACACAGGCTCTTTTTAAAAATAATATCCTTGGCATACCCAGCCCTATTTTTAAACAATTTTTTACGGATTGGCAACCCATAAAATCATGGGAATCAAAATATTATAAACCTAAACGAAAAAAAGATGACTTTTCAGAGCAGAATAATTTCTACACCTGACAATCGTAAGTATCGCTGTAAAAGAGAGTGGCCAAGCGCGTTTATGACTATTTCTCTGTTCAATTCTCTGGTAATAACATCACCCATAGCTTATTTTTTGGGTAAATACCTGAAACGAGAATAAGAGTAGTTCATATACCATTTTTAATATCATGGAATGGAATTTGGATTACCCAGAGAATATAAATACCTAAAACCATAGCTAATAAGGTCACAAAAAATATTTGCAGGGCTCCATCGTTAGCAAATTTAATTATAGAAGGTTGGCTCTCTCTTAAAACGGCCAAAATATTTTGATTCTATTGAACCTATGGCTATTATTGCCTGCCTATATCATTCATTATAAAGCAATCACTAATATAGCTGCGAATGTTTTCGAACCATAGAAAAACCAATCGGGCTCTAGCTCTTTTTACTTTTTTAGCTTCGCTTATCCTCTACCTAATGACCATGGCTCCTACCGCCAGCTTTTGGGATGCCGGAGAATTTATCGCCGTTGCTCACGGCCTGCAGGTAAATCATCCGCCCGGAGCCCCTTTTTACTCCCTATTGGGGCGAATATTTTCCATGTTCATGCCCACCGGTTATGTAGCGGCCAGCATTAATTTTATTAGTGCATTAAGTTCGGCCCTTACTGTAATGTTGTTGTATTTGGTTATCGTGCGGCTGGTGCGGGAATGGAAAGGCAGTCCCGATCAGATGGAAGTGATCAGTAAAATTGGGATGTATGGCGGAGCCCTGATCGGTGCTCTCACGTTTGCCGTTACCGATACGTTCTGGTTTAATGCCGTGGAAGCAGAAGTCTATGCAATATCTATGTTCTTTACCGCCTTAGTTGTTTGGCTGGCATTGGTTTGGGCCGAAAAACACGAAGAACCTCATAATGAACGCTGGCTTATCCTTATTGCGTACCTTTTTGGTATTGCCCTCGGCATACACTTGTTGAACCTGCTGACGCTCTATTTTGTCGCCCTTATTATCTATTTCAAGAAAAGGGAATTTAATTTTGTCTCCTTTTCTGTAGCCGCCGGGATTGCCGTAGTCTCCTTTTTGGTAATCTATCCTTTTACCGTACAATCGATCCCTTCCATTATGGAGGGCATTACGCACGCCAGTTACGGCTTAATCGGCCCCATTACCTTTATTATTTTTGTGATAGTGACCTTGGCATGGGGACTCTATTACACTCAGAAAAATAACTATCGCATAGCGAACATCGTGGTGCTCTGCTATACGATGATTATGATCGGCTATTCCTCCTACGCCCTTATTTTTATCCGCTCGATCGCCGATCCGCCCATCGATGAAAATGACCCGGAGACCGTAGAAGCCTTTATCAGCTACTTGGAACGCGAACAATATGGGCAAACCCCGCTGCTTTCGGGCAACACTTTCGATAATGAGATTGGAACGATTAACCGGGAGGAAGAGTCCTTATTCCCCCGCCGCTATTCTACCAACCCGCAACATATACAGCAATACCGACAATACTCCAGCGACCTGGACTACTTTTTGAGCTACCAGGTCAACCACATGTATATCCGCTATTTTAACTGGAATTTTATTGGACGCGATTCCGATATCCAGGATGCTGGCTGGCAGAGTGGGTTTACTGAAACAGAAAACGAAAATAATCCTGCCCACAACAGCTACTATTATATTCCCTTTCTGCTGGGGCTTTTTGGAATGCTGTTCCATTTTCAAAATGACTGGAAGCGTGCGTTATCCGTGCTCGTCTTATTCATCATGACGGGACTTGCTATCATTGTATTTCTTAACCAGACTCCCATGGAACCACGCGAGCGAGATTATGCCTATGTGGGATCTTTCTTTGCTTTCTCTATTTGGATTGGTATGGGCGGCATAGGATTAATTGAATTAGTTAAGGAGTATCTTAAGTCTAGTCGAGTGGCTGCGTATGCGATTTTAGCCGTACTATTCTGTACCTCCCCCCTGCTAATGGGCGTACAAAACTTTAATGATCACGACCGAAGTGAACGATACGTGGCTCCCGACTACGCATACAATCTACTTCAGTCTACCGCCCCAAATTCCATTTTGTTTACCAATGGAGATAATGACACGTTCCCATTATGGTATCTGCAGGAAGTAGAGGAAGTCCGTACGGATGTCCGGGTAGTTAACCTAAGTCTCCTTAATACCGGCTGGTATATTAAACAGCTGAGGGATCAGTGGTCCCATGAATCTCCTCCACTTCCGATATCCTACAGCGATGATGAAATTGAAGAAATGACCAGTAGCCTCTCCCTGTATCAGCCGGATACTATTTCTATTCCGGTCAATAAAGATCTTCTGAAAAGTGCCTTCTCTGGAGATACTAGCTACAAAGAAACTATAGGCGTTAAACCTGATACTTCCCTTGAAATTTACAGTAAAGGGATTGGATTTGGTATTCCGGTAGATTCGCTGGATGATGAAGTTTCCTGGTATTACGAAGGGCGTTCTGCCGGACAGGACCAGCAGGGGAACCGTCGCTATTATACACAAGTTCAGGATGAAGTAATTTTAAATATTCTCAAAAATAATAAATGGTTACGTCCTGTTTACTTTTCCAATACTGTTTCATCACAAAGCCAATTAAATCTTCAACCTTATTTTAGATTTGAGGGAAAGGCTTTCCGAATTGTTCCCCAGCGACATGAAGGTGGATCTTACGGCTGGGTTGATCCTTCCGAGCACGCCAAACGATTGGAAAAATTCCGCTTCCGCGAATGGAATAATCCCGATGCTTATTTCGATGAAAATATTCGTCGCATGCTGCGAAATTATCAATTTAGTATAACAGAGCTTGCTAACAAATATAAAGAAATTGGTAAACCAGACAGTGCCAACTATTGGCTTAAATGGGGCGAAGAAAATCTTCCTTTTAGACCAAATAGTAATAACATAGCCTCCTTATCACTCTATGCATATAATTACGCGAGTGTAGATGATGACAGCAGCGCTGTGAGACTTGCCCAGGATGCAGAGGAACAACTCTTAAAAAACTTAGAGCGAGGAATGGAGAAATTTGAAGATATGCAACAAGAACTTACCAGGTTGGATGAAGAAGCCAATCAAGCACAACAGAATGCTGATATGGCGAAACGACAGTCCATTGAGCAAGAGATCCAGAACGTTGCCTCACGGCGGGAAAATATTACCCGGCAAATTTCCTCTGCTATTAGTCATCTAACCATTGTACAACGGATCTACTTTATGGCAGGACAGGATCAACGGGCATTAGATCTGGCTGATCGGGTCGATGCTATTACCGCAGCCCAAATTTCGCTTCCCTCCTCCAAAGAAGAAAACAAGAAGCAGTTTGATCAGTTTCAACTAGACTAAAGAGCTATAATATTAGTTAAATTTCTTATTTTGATCTCTGTATCGTATCTTTTATTAAAGTTGTAAGATACCTGTAGAACATATATAAATTCCATGGTTCACCAATTTACAAAAGAAAATATTGACGAAATTGCCCGGATTTTAGAAACTGAGGCAAAACCCCTTGGTAATGATGTTTTTCGCCTAGAGGTTGTTAACAAGGAAGAAGGTCGAAAACTGGCCTTGGAGATCCATTTAGGAATGAGCGTAAATGGAAAGGAACTCAATATGGTTTCAGTTTATGCTCAAAATACTTTCCTTCAGCTCCATAACTGTACGGCTTTTATTGCCAGTGATATGTTGAAACAGGTGACCTTTTTTGGCAAACAAGATGAACGTACATCCGGGTTAATTATTGAACAGGGAGCCGGCTGTAGTTTATATTCAAATGTAAGTGAAGCCGTCTTAAATAGCGACTTCACAAAACTTCCCGAAGATTTGATGATGTGTGCCGTCGCTTTATCTCTTACCGAATCTATCGATAAAGACAGCTTTTCCTTTGATGAGGAATAAGAAAGATGGCCGGTAAGCAAGTGAATATCCAGGTATTTAATCAGTCCGAAACCTCACTGCCCCTCTCCCAATCTGATTATGAAAACCTAACAAAAGCAGTTAGTCGTGAAGAAGATATTTCCTTTAAATTTATAGAAGTGGTATATGTTGATGAAGAAGAGATCGTCAACATAAATAAGGAACATCTTGATCGTGACTACATAACGGATATTATTACCTTTAGATATAGCGATTCCACTGATTTTCACCATATAGAAGGGACCCTCTATTGCTGTGCACCGCGGATCGTTGAACAAGCACAAGAATTTAATGAAACCAAAGAACAGGAATTTAAGCGGATATTTGTTCATGGACTGCTTCACCTGGCCGGTTACGATGACCAGTCAGATGAAGCCAAGAAAACCATGACCATAAAAGAAAATTTCTTTCTCTCCGGATTAGGATAACCCGGGTTATGTAACTCTTGGCAACGCCTGACGTATATATTTCACACCCAGGTAAATTAATACTTTCAAATGAGCGATATATCCAATAAAGATACCGGGAATGCTCTTGGTCACGCGAAGGAAATGAGCAAAGAACAGGGACGCCGGCTGTGGGAAATTATCAAACGCTATAGTCAGGTAGATCGCCTGACCGTTTCTTCCAAAGGCTCTGTCTCCGTATTAAAACCTCCTCCCAAGAAACGTTACAGTTCTGTCCTTTTATCAATTCTTTCCATATTCCCCTATTTGCTGCTCTTAACATTTGGATTCTCATTCTACTGGGATTTTGACGGCATTACATCTTCTTTTTTTAACTATCCTCTAGAATTCCAAGGACTTTTAAAGATCGTCAGTGTGAGTGGACTCATTGGTTTCCTTACCAACTGGGTTGCTATTACCATGCTTTTTAAACCAGCCAAGCGGAGGCCGTTATTAGGTCATGGGCTTATTCCTGCTCAAAAAGATCGCATTGCCTTTCGCCTGGCCCAAGCTGTATCAGAAGACCTGATTAATCCTGATATTATTAAGCAGAAAATCAACGAATCAAATATAATCAGCAAATACCGTAAATCTTCAACCCGGTATGTTAAAAATATTATTGACAACCCAAATTTCAGGGAGGAACTTAAGCAATGGGTGGTGACTTATCTTAATGAAATGATTGCCGATCCAAATATAAGGGCAGCTCTTGCAGAACGTATTTTACAACAGATCGAGGAGGCCATACAAGATAAATCATTCGAAAAAGTTGCGCTCAAGGCCTATTCCTATGTAAAAGGACAGGAAATGCAACATGTTATAGAAGAGGCACTTACACAAATCCCCACCTCCGTTGAAAGTGGTTTAGATAAAGTAGATGAGCTGTTGGACCAACTGCCAAAAAAAATTGACGATCATAGTGAAGTAATCGAAAATACCGTTACCAATCTTTTATATAAGCTTATTAATCAATTGGATGTGCATAAACTGGTAGAAGAAAACTTGCGCAGTTACGATGAACAGCACATTTCAGACATCATCCAAAATGCTACCAACGAACAGCTGCGATACATCCAATACCTGGGCGCAGTATTGGGACTTATAGGCGGATTCATCATCTGGGAACCGTTGATCAGTCTGTCTGCATTGGGAATTATATTCATATCAGTATTGGCACTGGATCATCTGCTTTATCGCCAGTTTTATAGCTGATAGTATTTTATTAGTAGCTAAAACCTACGGTGATTCAACGAGGGGATAGCTTTTCTCACCTCTGTAATGCGGGAAGGATTAATTTCAGCAATTGCGATACCTGGCTCTTCTCCTCGATTTGAAACAACCTCTCCCCACGGATCTATGATCACGGCATGCCCCCATGTTCGACGATCATCCCCGTGAAGACCCGTTTGGGCGGGGGCAAAAACATAGGAAGTATTCTCTATGGCCCGGGCTCTTAACAACGGAAGCCAATGATGTTTTCCAGTCGTATAGGTGAATGCCGAAGGAATAGATAGGATTGCCGCTCCCCTGTCAGTTAAAAGCCGATAATATTCCGGAAATCGCAGATCATAGCATACAGAAAGTCCCCAGCTGCCAATAACTGTATTGCTATACACAGCCGGCTCGGGCACCCCAGCTTCCACATAATCTGATTCCTTGTATTTTTCTTCATCACTCAGCTCTACATCAAAAAGGTGTATTTTATTATAGTTTATTACTTCTTCTCCTTTCGAATTGTACAATGGTGACCGATTAAATACTTTACTCTCGGTAGCTGGAACCGGATAGCTGCCACCCAGTATGTATACGTCAAATTCTTTTGCTGTATGGGATAAAAAATCCGGAACCTTTTCTGCAATTACTTCTGCTTGTTCCATCCGCATAGAAAGTCCCCCTAAAAAAGAAAAATTCTCTGGTAGACCTATTACTTTAGCTCCATGGTCTGCGGCTTCTTTAATATAGTTATAGGCTTTCTGTAAGTTTTGATCGATATCTGTTTGGCTGTTCATCTGAACAACAGCTGCTTTATATGGCGCAGTAAACATCATATTTCTTTATCTGATTGAATAAGACTTACTAATGTTAATATATACAACTTCTTTCAAGATAGTGATTAAGACAGAGGAAATATAAGCCCGCATACTTATTAACCTCAGAGACTCTTAAAAATCCCTTAAAAACAAACATTATTTATGGTATGGTCTATTGCTTTCCCCATGGGCTATTGATACCTTTTTAGACTAGTCTTATTAAAACTGCTGCTTTATGAACAAACAATTTATAGCTATAATTTTTCCCTTATTTATAATAGTGGGATTGCTGGGATATTTAAAAAGTTCTGAGAGCACTTCCCCAAAAGATCCCTGCAAACTCCCCCGTACTTATCAATTAGGTGATATTGATAAACGGTTTGATATAAACCGACAGAAGCTTTCCAATGTATTGACTAGTGTTGAAGATATCTGGGAAAACTCTCTCAATCATGAAATACTTCGATACGATCCTGATGGTGAAATTAAAATTCACTTGGTATACAGCGATCAACAGGAATTAATTGATGCAGAGCAAAGAGCTTCTAAACAGATCGCAACGAAACGTGCTCAAAGTAATGAAGCAGAAAAAAAGTACAAGAGAATACGCGATGAGTTTGATCAAAAACATAATGAGCTACAGAAGATTATTAATCGACATAAAGAATTAATTGAGGTTTACAATAAAAAGGGTAAGCAATTTACGGAGGACTCCAAATTAACCGAAGAAGAGAAAAAAGAGCTCAAAAAACGACAACAGCAAATCGAGCAGGTAGAATCTGAGCGGGACTCACTCCTCGAAGCAGTACAGGAACTCCAAAGAAGAGTCAACAACCAATCTGATCGTGTTAATCAAATTATAGATCAGGAAAACAGGCTTATAGAACAATACAACCAGCAATTCAGCGGTAAGCGAAAATTTGATCAAGGTCATTATATTCGCAATAAAGACGGTGAACGCATTAATATTTACCAGTTTAGTTCAAAAAATGAACTAAAGGTTGTGTTAGCGCACGAATTTGGACATGCGTTGGGGCTTAACCATGGGGATAATCCGGAATCAATAATGTATCATTTGATGAATAAGCAGAATTGGGAAGATCCCACCTTAACGGAAGAAGAACTTATGGAATTCAGAAGTCGGTGTTTATAAAAATTATGCAGCAACACATTTTAATTCTACTTTAAAAAAGGGGCTTTTATGAGTGCAGGACATATAGGAGCGGGTGAAGTTATCAATCTTCAAAATCTTGATGGCAGACCAGATGATACAACACTGGCCCTTGTTAAGACCAACGATATGGAAGTAATTCGTATGGTGCTTCCAAGAGGCAAAGATATCATGGAGCATAGTGTGGATGGCGAGATGTCGGTACAATGCATTAAAGGTAAGGTATTGTTCCAACTGGATAACAATGCCCATGAGCTGACCGAAGGTGACTGGTTATACCTCGAAGGCAAACAGAAACATGCTCTCTATGCCAAAAGCGATGCGGTTTTGCTTATTACCATACTTTTTTCCAAAGATGGGTAGCCTAGCCGGAGAGTTGCAAACTCTCCTAAAGAACAGTAGCTTCCCGGGCAGATTAAGATTAGATTAATTCAGCCCCTGCTATGGATCCCCTTACACACGGACTTATTGGGAGTACCGCGGCACAATCACCGGCCTCCAAAGAGAAAGTTCGCTACGCTGCTATTGTCGGTTTCTCAGCAGCACTTCTTGCAGATGCTGATATTTTCATCACTAATCCAAGCGATCCCCTACTGAATGTCGAAATACACCGGCAATTTTCGCATTCCCTTATTTTTATTCCCATCGGGGCGCTTATCGCAAGTCTTCTTCTATGGTTTTTCTTCAAAGAGAAGTTATCCCCTAAAGAAATTTACGGGTTTAGTCTGTTAGGATATGCAACGGCTGGGCTTATGGATTCCTTTACCAGTTACGGTACCAAACTCCTGTGGCCGTTTACTGATGAACGCTATAGCTGGAATATCATTTCTGTTTTCGACCCGCTATTTACAGTCGGTATACTTATTTTCGTTTTATTGTGTCTTTACCATAGAAAAAAACTTTTCTTATGGCTAGGGTGGCTGTGGATCTTCTGCTACCTACTCTTAGGTTTTTTCCAACATGAGCGGACAGAAAAGAAAGCTTATAGCTTTGCCAAGGAACAAAATCAATCTATCGAGGGACTTGTCGTTAAACCCACAATCGGCAACCAGTTACTTTGGAGTATTCGATACGTAGCAAATGATACTCTTTACGCCCATGGTCTCTATCTTAACCCATTTTTAGGGTCTAAATTTTATGAGGGGACATCCACTCCTTTACTAGACTGGCGTAAAGAATATGAGACATACAAGGGAACGACCCTGTATAATGATATTCGACGCTTCGAAAAACTATCTGAAGGATATCTTATCCGCCATCCTGAACAAAAAGATGTTATAGGAGACGGCAGATATGCCATGTTACCCACCTCACTCTCCCCTCTCTGGGGCATAAAAGCAGATACATCCCAACCACATCGACACGTGCAATTTTTAAACTTTAGGAATGCTTCAGAAGAAATAAGATCGGAGTTCCTGAAAATGCTTTTTGAAAAATAGCATCCCGGGAAAATCTTGGGGAATCCTATCCCTAAGCCTTATCTTTACTTTTATTGATCATTTCAACTTTAAAGACTCTATGCTCACTTTAGGTACTTACAAAATTTTAAGCGTTTCCGAAGAAACTGAACACGGCTATATCCTCAAAGAAGATAAAGGGGATGAAGTTCTTTTACCCGGTAATCTGGCGTTCAGAGACCTTCAGAAAGGAGAAAATGTACGTGTATTTCTCTATAAAGATGGTGAGGAACGATTAACAGCCACTATGCAGGAACCCGATGTGAGTCTTAATAATATGGCAATGCTGAAGGCAAAAGATTTAACACGATACGGTGCCTATTTTGACTGGGGACTTGATAAAGACTTATTGGTACCCCATAGCGAGCAAATTGGTGAACTTCGGGAAGGACAGGATTACCTAGTTTATTTGTATCTGGATAAAGAGACCAATCGATTGGTTGGCAGCATGAAAATAGATCGCTTTCTGGATAACAGTACCATTAGTGTAGATGAGGAAGAGGAAGTAGAATTAAGGATCCTCAATAAAACGGACCTAGGCTATAATGTAGCTATCAATGGCAAGCATCGAGGACTCATATATCATGATGAGTTTTTTACCGATATTACTTACGGGGAAAAGAAGACGGGATATATCAAAAATATTCGTCCCGATAAAAAAATTGATGTAACTCTTCGTCCTATTGGATACAAAAAAGTGGAAGGGGCGGCTGATCGCATCCTCAATAAGCTTAAAGATTCTGAAGGCTTTTTAAATCTTCACGATAAAAGCGATCCTGATAAAATCCGGGAACGGCTTTCTATGAGTAAAAAGACTTTTAAGAAAGCAATCGGCCGGCTATACAAAGAAGATATTATTCGGATAGAAGAAAATGGTATTTACCTTCGAGATTAACTTATAATTATTTTAGGAAAAAACAATAAGTTATTACCCTATTCAACGATAGATGTTTCCTTAATAAAACGTCTGGCTGCCCACTGGCTTCCCCAGTAGCCCATCATGATTGACAGTAAAATCATAGCACCGCACAAATAATACCATCTACCAAAAGGCCATGAAAGGATACCAAATTGCGGAAGGTATTCGGGAAGTAAAACATGGAAAGTAGTATACATTACTCCCACAGCCAATACACCAGCTATAAGCCCTTGAATAACCCCTTCTACGACAAATGGGCGGCGGATAAAAGCATTTGTGGCTCCAACCAGTTTCATTGCTTTGATGAGGTCTCGCTTGGCATATATGGTAAGACGAATCGTATTAAATACTAAAATAAGTGCCGTTAATAAAATAAGGAGTCCCAAACCCCCTCCTGCCATTGCAACCGTACTAAACTGACGCTGCATCATCTGCAACAACTGCTGATTAAATCTTACTTCCTCGACTTCATCAAGTGTCCTTATTTCAGAAACCAGGCTATCAATCGTAGAAACATCTGCATTAGAGCTCATTTCCAGTCTAAAAGATGCCGGCAAGAAATTGAGCTCAGCCATTGCATTACTTCCGGTGCCGAACTCTTCCTTAAAAATGGCAGCTGCACTATCCTGAGATATATAATTAACCTGCTGAATAAGCTCTTCTTCATTAAAATCTTGTTCAAGCTGTTGGGTACGATCATCACTTATATTGCTTAAAAAGACCTCGACATCAATAGATTGTTTAAGAGTTTGCGCAACCTGGTAAGCATTGTATGATACACGTGCTAAAATGCCAAGTAACAGTACAGCAATAAAAAGTGAAAAAATAGCGGTGAAGGAAGCCAGACGAGCGCGTCTTAGTCCTGCAACTCCTTCTTTTAATACGTAACCTAAGCTCATAAATATTCTTTTTAGTTTCTAAACAAGGCTCTTACTCCAAATATAAAACGTCGCTGAGACATCGGATATTGAGCCGTTTCAAAGTAGCCTAGTTGATTAACATCATCAAGCACATTTTCAAATCGCATGACGAACATAATTGAACGTACACGGGCAGAAATGTCAACATCCAGGCGGTTGTATGCCGGAAGCTCTTGGTCCACGCTCATGGGTTGCCAGTAATCCAGCTGCGGTTGATAGTGATCTGCCTGGTATTGAAAGGGCGCCATCATTCCGGACAGCCCTGCTTTCACATAGGTTGCGCGATCAAAAAGGTAACCTTTCCAGTATACTCCTCCCTTAATCCAAAGCCGGGGATCATTTTGCATAGGAATACTCCCAATGGGATTCAAAAAGCTGTCTGTAAATTGATGGAGTGTTGCAGAGCTATTGATCTCAAAAGATTTTGAATCCAAGTTTAGAAAGGCAGTAGCCGATTGGGAACCGTAGTTCTCCATATTAGCAAAGGTGCTATCGGCCCCAACCATCACTCCGTTGCCTATCTCTTTGTGTTGAACTCTTGCTCCAATTCGACTTTCCTTCGAAAAGTTATAGGAAAGCTCAACGCTCCCCTCCTGTATCTCCTCGTTTTCTAAATCATTAGTACCCTGAAATATATCTGATTGCCAATAGAGTTGTTGTGGCGTAGGCATGAGCGTGCCCGAAGAAATAGAAGGTGATAAATGAAGCTTTCCAAACACAATTTCAGCACCCGCCTGCAGCCTGTAATTTTGGAAACCATCAGTGCGAAGGGTAATCTCTGCATCTCCCACCAGATTTAAAAATGAACCGGCCCGTAATACTGCTTTCCCATCTGCCGTTAATTTTCCCCATGAATTAATTGATAAAGGGCTAAGGCCAGACTTTTTTGGGAAATAATGCTCATATTGAGTTCCTCCTTCTAATTCTAAAAATGATCCTATATCCAACCACTTCCTCACATTTAGTCCCCCCGTTCGTATGTTATAGGAGGTTGAATCGGCGGAATACTCCAGTGTACGCTGTATTTTCCGATGAAATATACCGGCATGGAGGTTATCCGTAGCTTTTGTAGAATCGGCACTGCGCTGATAGAAGTTTAAGGCGAATAAATTGTTTATTCCCCTGGAATTCCCCGAGGACTCGCTTGGATCTGCCCGGTAGTGATCAAAATGAAAGGTACGAAGATCACCGGTAAGATAGCCAAACGGCCGTCCGACCTGAAGGTTATTGTTGATATAATTGAGTTTGATATATCGTCGGTCTCCTAAATGATGACTCCCTTTCACATAAATTTGTCGCCCTGTGACTTGGGAATTCCTATATTCACCTCCTGCCCGGCGATCCCAATAGCTTAACGTAATATTTGTTTTTTGTGACAGGTTATGGCTTACCTCGAACTCCAGATCGCGGTTGGAAAATTTGCTTTCACTATAGATAAGTCTCGAAAGCGGCTTATTTAAGTAATATTGATTTAAATAAAAGGACGTACGATGATAGGTTCCCTTATCTTCACTATAGACTTTATCAATTTTGTGCTGGGGAATCAGTGCCCAATTCAGATTTCCTGAAATAGGATCGTTGAGCGGAACTCCCTCCCAATATAGCTTTTGGTAACGGGGCTCATGGGCAAAACGCTGTACGGCATTCGAGCGTAAACTTGTCCCCATCCTATAGGTTATCACCCCCGGCTTCCTATTTAACTTATGTGTCCAGTCAGGCCAAATTTGCCACCGAAGGGTACTATCAGAGGCGGTAACATCAGCCCCAAGCGGAGCATGAAATTGCCAGGGTACAACTTGTTCTAATGGCTCATCCTCATTGGTTGTAGATTGCGATAAAGTGACAGTATCCAGCGCAATACTATCAACTTGTATAGTAGTATCAATAGTGATAGAATCTACTCCCACCGTTTCTACCTGCGCGACGCTTTGAAGCGGTAGAACCAGAAATAAAACAATATTTAATATATAAAATAGCTTCAAACCGTCTGCTTTTGAAGTCCGTAGGGCATTTCTGAAATATTTAGAAGTATTCGACGTACCATCTCCAGAGCAACAAATACAGAGCGCTCTTTATTAACCCATCGATCTTTTGTGAATTCTCCTTTAATTGCAAAATGCTGATCTCGGTTCCAAAATCCAATCCAAACTGTCCCTACGGGTTTTTCCCTGGTACCTCCCTCCGGACCCGCAATACCGGTTGTTGATACCCCGATATCGGCACCCATTTTCTGAGCAATTCCTTTGGCCATCTGAAGGGCAACCACTTTACTTACAGCCCCATATTTTTGCAAATCCTCTGCTTCTACATCCAGTTCTTTAACTTTCACCTCATTAGCATATGCTATAATCCCTCCTTTCATGTATCGGCTGCTGCCCGGAATATCAGTCACCTTACTTCCTAACAGTCCTCCGGTACAACTTTCAGCAGTAGCCATAGTCAGATTCTTTTCAGTCATTAGCTCTCCCAGAACTTTGGCAAGATGAAGATCTTTGCCCTCACCTACAATATATTCTCCCGCACTCTTTTTAAGATGTTCAATTACAGGTCTCATTTTGTTTTCAACATCTTCTTCTGAAGATCCGCGTGCCCGAACTCGAATACGAGTACCCTGCGTAGAAGGCAAATAAGCCACGCTTATATTTTCATTAAAATAGGACGATAAATCTCCTACAACCTCATCGCTGAGCGTACTTTCACCTATCCCAGAAGTTAGGAGATAACGGGCTTTCCGGACAACGTTTCCGTTTAGTAACTTCCGGAGTTTGGGTAAAACTTTTTTCTGCATTAGATGTTTCATCTCATAGGGAACGCCCGGCAAAACAACCAGAATAGAGTTATTCTTTTCCAGCCATAAGCCTGGTGCAGTACCCTGTTCATTAAATAACACTTCACTATCTGCAGGTACCTTGGCTTGCAAATGATTCGACTTTGAAAAAGGAATATTCCTTTTCTTAAACGTTTTTTTAATAAAAGAGAGTGTAGGTTCGTGCACAATAAGCTCCGTATCAAAAAGATCAGTAACCGCCGTTTTGGTTACATCATCATGTGTTGGACCTAATCCACCTGTTGATATTACCAAATCAACAGAATCCAGAGCGTCACTAATTGTTTCCTTAAGAACGGACAGATCATCCTTCAGCGTTACTATGCGCTCCACTTCTACCCCATATTCTGATAACAACTGTGCCATCCAGCTGGCATTTGTATTAATCGTATCACCAATAAGGAGCTCATCACCAATACTTATAATCCAACACTGCATACTGTTATTCTAATTCGTATTTTTATAAAAATTTGAAGACCAAAATATCAATCTTTGACACCTTTTCGAAGCACTTAATGATATCAGCTTTGAAAAATAAATGGCTCTCAACCAATAACTCGCATTTAGTTAACGTGCAAAGGCTTCCTAACATTTTAAGCACCATAAGATTAGTGCTTGCACCCATTTTTCTAATTCTATATGTACAGGATGAGGTCGTGTGGAGAGCATTAAGTGTCGGAATTTTTGCGGTAGCAGTCGTCACTGATTTTTTTGATGGCTATCTTGCCCGTTTGTATAGTGCTCAAACGGCCTATGGCGTTTTTTTAGATCCGTTAGCTGACAAGTTTTTAACCTTTGCAGGTTTTATCTGTTTGCCCTTTATTGATGCCACACAGTTTCCATGGTGGGCTGTAGGGGTTATTGTGCTTCGGGATGTTGTTATTACCGGTATGCGTATTATAGCTGAACGACGTAACGTGAGTATAAAAACGCGTTTAACGGCAAAAATAAAGACCATGAGCCAGATGTTTTTTCTTTATCTTGTGCTTTTGGTAGGAGTCTTTGTAAATACCGATGTATGGCTAAGCAGCTACTGCATTCAATTATTAGAATCCGGAATTCTTGGCTGGCTAATGATAGCTATCGTAGTTCTTACCCTATATTCCGGAATCGAATACATATACGTAAATATTAATATTTTTATAAATAAACATGATGCAAAAACTTAAACCTATTTTAGGTAGCTTTTTCTATGCTGGCTTTTTACCCAATGCCCCGGGAACATGGGGAAGCTTCTTTGCCCTCTTCCCTATTTATTTTATTGGCGTTTATGCTCCCTGGTATGGCATTGCGTTATTTACCATTTTTTGCTCTTTCCTTACGGTTTGGGTGTCTGCAGAATGCGAACGCGTTTGGGGCGGTGATCCCTCTCCTCTAGTAATGGATGAATTTGCCGGTCAGGGAATGGCCTTTATTGGCATCAGTTTTTTTAGCGGTCTTGGGCCTAATATATTATTACTTTTCGCTGGATTTGTGTTTTTTCGTTTTTTTGATATTAAAAAGCCTTTGGGTGTAAATGCTTTACAACAACTTCCAGGTGGATGGGGCATTCTGGTCGATGATCTTCTAGCCGGATTTTATGCCTTCTTATGCCTTAAAATTGTTTTATATTTCATTTAAAATTAAATTTGTAACATTATCTGTTATACTGATCCAATTTTTGTCATTTAACCATTTAATATATGCTTATTGATTCATCCTTTGCGAAAGAAATAGCGCTTGACCTCCTCAAGATAAATGCTGTTATACTGCAACCCAACGATCCCTTTACTTGGTCTTCTGGCTGGAATTCCCCTATCTATTGTGATAATCGACTGACCATGCGTTATCCGAAGATCAGAAAAAAGATCGCCCAAAAATTTGTAGCTTTTATAAGAGAGGAGTATGGTGATATTGATGTCATCACCGGCACGGCTACCGCTGGCATACCTCACGCTGCGTGGATTGCGGAAAATATGGACAAGCCAATGTCGTATGTAAGAGCAAAGGCCAAAGCATATGGATTGGGAAATCAAATAGAAGGGGGTATTCAAAAAGGAGAATCCACAGTAATAATCGAAGATCTTATTTCAACAGGTGGATCAGCTATTTCTGTAGTGGAAGCACTCCAATTTATTGATGCCGATGTACAAGCCGTACTCAGTATCTTTACATACGGCTTCGACAAAGCCATCCAGCGGTTTGAAGATGCAGGTGTCGCTCTTTACACCCTGACAGATTATACAACACTTATTGATGTAGCTAACGAGCATGGTTATGTGAATGAGAATGATTTGGAGGCCCTTGCCGAATGGCGTAAGAGCCCCGAAACCTGGCCAAACTAAATCAAGCACTTCCGGATGAATGGATAATCAGATTTGTTAATAATCTTAATCAGGTCCATATTTTCTATGATCACCTGAATTACGTCCCTTTTTTCTTCATGAAGTTAAGTTGGTAATGGTTTCCCACACTTCTTCACTAACAGGTATTCCATTCTCTATATGATCTTTACGGGTGGCCAGGGTTTTTTCACCGGGATAATAGGTGCGATCCCCTTCATTTATTGGAGGTACGTCGTGAACACTATCTATAATCTCGTTTAGTAGTTTGTCTTTCAGATTCCCATCCGAAAATTTCTGTGGATCTATACAGATAAATATCTGGGAAATTCCCACCTCATATCCATCTTCCCCAATTTTACATGTAGACTTTCCATCCGAAAGTAAGGCAGCCAACATATCAAGAACTATCGACAAGGCAGAGCCTTTCCAGTAGCCGATAGGTAATCCTCGTTCTTTGGAAAGAATTTTCTCCGGATCTTTTGAAAGATTGCCCTCATCATCCCATCCCCCATAGAATGGCAACTTTTCATTATTAAGTTTATATGTATTAATTTTCCCAAAAGAAAATTGCGACATAGACATGTCCAGCACAACATGTCCCTCTTTTCTGGGAATTGCTATAACAAAAGGATTATTACCAATGCGACTCTCCTTCCCACCCCATGGCGGCATATTAGGCTTAGTATTGGTAAAACAAAGGCCTATTTTTCCCTTATCAGCTGCTTGCCATCCATAGGTGCCACCTCGCATCCAGTGGTTGGTATTGCGCAATGCGACGCATCCAATAGTATGTTTTTCGGCAAGTTCTACGGCTCGCTCCATGCATCGATGGGCATTGGAGACACCAGCCCCTAGTTGACCATCCCAGCGTTCAAGTGTTCCAAAGCTGGCAATTTTTTCAGGGTCAACTGCTATATCGATTAACCCTTTTTCAACATATTCAATAAAAAGGGGAAAACGATTAAGTCCATGGGAGTAAACCCCATCACGGCTGGATTCCGTATGCACTTTGGCGATAAGCTGAGCCTTTGAATCAGGAAAATCGTACTCTTTTAAAATCTGGACTAAAACGTCTTTTATTTCTTTAAGTGGGAACCTCAACATAAAAGCTTCAATTTTGACCGTTATTAATAAATTTCGAATATGCGCTATTCTGTAAATGCTAAATCATCGACCTTGTTAAGGTTTCCAAACTTAGTGAAACTAAAGGTAACATCCAGTCAATAATTAACTTTCGCATTGAGCAAATTCAAGTAGTAAAGAATATGACCACGGTTATCTTTAGAATCCCTGCCAACAAATAGCTTATTGACTTTCATAAAGAGGCAATCTCTTCTTATATTTAGCCTTTCATAACCAGCAAGCAAAAACTTTATTCCCTTGGATCAACGCAACTTTTATATCGAAACATATGGCTGCCAAATGAACGTCTCTGATACAGAGATTGTCAATTCTATTTTGATGGAAGAAGGTATGCAGCCGGTTAATGAGCCAGAAGACGCAGAAGTGGTATTCATTAATACCTGCTCTATTCGTGAAAATGCTGAAGAGCGCGTTTGGAACCGGCTCAAGGAATTTAAGGCGATGAAAAGAGAAAGAGATGGAGACATGACCGTCGGCGTGCTGGGCTGTATGGCCGAGCGTATCCGCGAGCAAATCATGGAAAAGGAAGAGCTCGTAGATCTTGTTGTAGGTCCCGATGCCTATCGCGATCTCCCAAAATTGCTTTCTGATGTTGATGACGGACGTAAAGCAGTGAACGTTTTACTGTCTCTGGAAGAAACCTATGCAGATATTAAACCGGTGCGTACTAACGATAATGGGGTTAGTGCTTTTGTAACCATCATGCGCGGATGTGATAACATGTGTGCCTTTTGCGTAGTCCCTTTCACGCGCGGACGTGAGCGGAGCCGTCCTGCCGAAAGTATTCTCGATGAATTAAAACAGCTCAGTGACCAAGGATACAAAGAAGTTACTCTGCTGGGACAAAATGTAAATTCCTATGACGACGGGGAAAACACTTTTGCTGAACTGATGTTCAAAGCAAGCCAGGTTGACC
The DNA here is from genome assembly GCF_039545095.1 of Fodinibius salicampi. NCBI lineage: Bacteria > Pseudomonadati > Balneolota > Balneolia > Balneolales > Balneolaceae > Fodinibius > Fodinibius salicampi. Next base: position 894,461 of record NZ_BAABRS010000001.1, read on the forward strand.
CGGAGATGCGGATTCGATTCTCTTCCCCTCATCCCAAGGATTTTCCCGAAGAATTGTTGGAAAGTATTAGTGAACAACCAAATCTTTGTAGTTATATCCATATTCCTGCACAATCCGGAAGTAATGCGGTTCTTGAACGGATGCGCCGCCCTTACACACGTGAGCAGTACTTGGAGTTGGTAGAGAAAATGCGCGATATTATTCCGGGAGTGACGCTTTCTACTGATATTATTACCGGATTCTGTGATGAAACCGAAGAAGAACACCAGGATACCCTTTCCCTGATGGCCGAAGTGAAGTATGATTTGGCCTATATGTTTGCTTATTCCGAGCGCGGTCGTACCCTTGCGGAACGAAAATATGAAGATAATGTCCCGGAGGATGTTAAAAAACGACGCCTCTCTGAGATTATAGAGCAACAAATGAGTATACAGGAAGAACTCAACAAAAAGGAAATCGGTCGCCGGCACTTGGTCTTAGTGGAAGGAACCAGCAAGCGTTCTGATGAACAGCTTCGTGGACGTACTGATACCAATAAAATGGTCGTATTTGATCGTAAAGATTTTGAAAAAGGAGATTATGTGGAAGTGACTATCACTGATTGCACTTCGGCTACTCTCATGGGCGACCCTATTAAGAAAAGCAGTATTGCGGAATTTGAGGCCGAGCCTGTCGCAGTATAAGAGTTCTGCCCCCCTACTATGTCCACTATAGGTTACTGGATATAGTGGCATTTTTTTTGCAATCCCTCCATATAATAAGTTAAGCGAGATGCGAAAGCACCCCGCTTAACCTTTATAGATAAAAACACTTATAGGTTTTTATTAAATAGATTTTAACGTTTACAAAAAGCAATCTCATCATGAAGATTACTGGGTATTTCATCCCCGTCTGTCAGCAATGCCTGAACACTCATGTTTACTATATAGGCACAAGGTTCTAAATCTGAGATCGAAAAATCAGGCGTTGCGTTCCCATGAAGATCGCCTGGTGTCGATGCTGAAGGCAGCGTAAAGCTATATGGTCCACCGGGTCCGGTCATATTAATATTTACAGAACCCAAGTTAGGATGAGCTGCAGTAAATACGACATCCAGATCTGTAGTAATCCCCAAACATCCACTGCCCTGTAGTTGGGCAATATCAACCATAGCCACAGCTAATTGATTATTTCTGATATTTGAATACCAATCGGGATGACTATTAATACCATCATATAGCCTATTATTTACAGCAATATGTTCGCACATTCCTGCAATTTCCTCAGTTCCAGAACTACCCTTTTCTCGTACAATCATCCGAATAGCAAAATGTTTATTTTCTACTAACGGATGAACGTCTGTTACTGAATTACCAGTAACCAATCCTGTTAGGTCGGCATCAGGAAAAGAAGCAATGCTGCGGCTATTCAGTGATATTAAATCATGATTAGGTGTAAAAAAGCCAGTACTGCTTAAAGGATTATCACTTTCCTGCGGCACCTGTATCCAATCGATACCGCTATCAGTGATTATATTTACCGGTATTTCGTCAGGTTGATTAGGCTTTATTACATAATCCACATTTTCAATTGGATTAGGGCTTGTTGCTGGAAAATCAGGATTAGCTCTTTGTAAAGTTCCGATTTTTAATTTCCCTAACTGGCTTTCCAGAACGGGTTCCCATCCACTACCGGTGAGATTACCGGAAGCATCTGTTTCATGTACTTCGAATCGATATTCCAGATCACTTCCATTTAATTTCTTGGATAGCGTTCCATTTAACCGAAGATTTCGGAAAAATGCCCTTTCTGAACCTATAGTAAGGCCAGTTCCTGAATCTATATCATCTTCATAGTCATAACTTCCTATATGGCTAAAGAATGGAAGAACATCGTTTGGTCCGGGTTCGGGCGGTACATCCGACAGACACAAAGTCGTACAGAAACAGGCCCCTACGTTTTCCCGGTCCGAATCTCTTCCTCTGGAAGGATCCTCATTTAATAGCGGAGCTCCCAAAGTAGTTTCCACTCTAAAATAAAGATCGGGTCCTCCGATTAGTTCAACATCTATAAAAGTACCCGGAATAAAATCGTTTTCAGAATAGTAAATACGGAAATGACCTGAAGAATCAGTGATAGCTGTACCGAGTTCATCGTCTTGTAGCCAATCTCTATCAAAAGCCATTACCCGAACTTTGGGGATTGGTTCCTCATTTTCACAATCTACTACTTGCCCACAAATAACATAGGCTCCCAGTAAATCCCGGATTTTACACCAAAAACGTTGAGAAATACAGTGCTCCCAGGCAGCAATAGCTCCTTCTTCAGCTTTCTTCCATTGAGGTTGAAGGGTGGTAATTGTAAATTGTATAGGTTCTACATTTTCAGCCCGTTCCTCTTGGCCGGGTGCCTTTTCAATATATATATCAATTTCGAAGGCTTCTCCTTCATATTCCTGATCATCACCCAATTCAAATTGAAAACTACCATCTTCCCTGGTTTGGGTCTCATCAATTAGCCATTCTTCCTTATCTGCAATTTCTTTCTCGGATAGAATGGCAAATGTATTCTTAGGATTAGCAGTAGCTAATACGGTCTCCCGCTGATCTTTTCGAAGCCTATACAGCTTAACTTGGACATTCGAAAGATCTTCTTCACAATTCGCACACAGACGTCCACAAAGGGTTCCTTTAAAAATATAACTCATGATATGATCTCTCTTCTATTTTAATTAGTATTTATGGGGTAAATTATCTTTTTAAAAAGGTAAAATATCCCTTTCACGAGAATCCATTTACTACCCGACATTAGTAAGATCGTTTTAAGCACCAATCCTTACATTTTTTTTGAGTTTTTTTAAAAAAAGTGTTTAAGGATAAGAATTATTCTTTTGGTTCTCTCTTTCTGATAAACTATTCGTTCCTATTTATTCAAACATAAAAAAAGGGTCCGCAACTGATGTTGCGGACCCTTGCCCTAAAGAAGCAGTAACATCATATAGAAGTACTGCTTCTGACTTGAAGTCTACTGCTGATTTAGCTCAACAGTTCCTAAGTCATTGGATTGCCCTATTGTAACGCTCACGTCTTCCACTGTTTCAGATTGATAGTCATCATTTCTGGGGTCAATAGACACGTCGTAACTTCCTTCTTCAAGTCCAATAATCTTGAAATCGCCGCTTGTCGTATCCGCAATAGTTGAAGCAAGTGTATCAGGTTCTGTTGCATCTACATCGTCTATAGCATAAACTACGGGTTGTGCTTCGGCAGGATCTACGACTCCTTCAATGTTACCAGTAATAGCTTTCTCTTTTGCCTTAATAACGGGCTTCAAGAGGTATTTAACGGCATCACCAGGAGGGCCTGCAGCGACAACAGAACGGCTGGCATCAAAGTCCAGCAGAAGTACATATTCAATATCAGGTTCAATTTCGGCATCAATATTGAGTTTAATACCAGTCTGAGGCCCACTTGGAACCTTCATGTCATGTACCTCACCACCTACTTCTACACTATGTCCGCCTTCGCTTAGTATAAGTCGAATTTGATTATACGTTCCGGGCTCCAGTTCTTTGGTACCAATTACTTCTGTAGCCCCGTTTGTTAGCTCCAGTAAATTATAACTCTGTTGGGGTTCATTCAGTACGATCCAGCCTTCTTCCTCATTTTCAGCATTATTCACTTCTACGCGTTCAATGAATACGTTTACTGCATCGGCCGAATCAATGGGAGCATCAGTCATCTCTACGGTCATCGTACCCATGCTTCCGTCTGATCCTGTTCCACTGTTATCACATGCTGTAAAAAATACTGCTACTGCAAAAAATAGTACTAATGGTAGGGATAGTATCTTATTCTGTAACATATAATTGTTATTAATTTAAAATTGTTTAAATGGGGTTTTATCTCATTCTGTACATAAGACGACCGAAAATCCGAATGGTTACAAGTTTTTTTGAAAAAAACTTGTACTAAAGCGGGATTGATATAACACCCTTAATTGTTGCCATTATTCCCTCCGGGATTGCCATTTCCCCGGTTATTATTACCGCGATCTGGTCGGTTTTCCAACCCCTTCGGTATATTCCCTGGAGGGCCACCCCCAATATTGCCATTAAAAAGATTCTGTAATACCTGTTTTGCGGGGGTACCATTATCCATTTGCTGGGCAACACCTTCTATAATAGAGGCAGCAGGCAGCTGACTACGTTGTTGTCCCATCTTCATAGCCGAGGGAAGTTGCTGTAATTTATCGGCATCGAATCCTCCTTTTAAAGCTCTGACAATAAAGGATGCAGAAACTTTCGGTTGATTAGCAGTAGTAGGTAAATCCGGGAGGATACTTACTGCAGTAATTAAGTCTCCGGGTGTACTTCTGGAAATAATTTCTTCTGAACCAATTTCATGAAAGATACTTTGCACATTATCCGAGGGAACATTTTGCACAAATGACTTGGAAGTCGCTTTGATCATTTCATTGCGAAAGCCGTTTTCCGACATTGATTGTCCACTCTGTTTCAGAAGGCCCTGTACTTCATTTCTGCCCATCCACGGATCTACTACCTCTGCTGCCTGCCGCATGCCCTGTCCAATCCTATTCACAGCAGGAATAAGTCGTTCGCCTGGCACGCCCTTGGATAGACCTTCAAGAGCCTTCTCAATAGCCAGTTGACCGGGTAAATTTTGTTCAGACAAACTCAGGGCCGATTTAAGGATTTGGCCGAGTTGTTCGTTACTGATTCCTTGACTTTGGGCTCGGTTTTGAAGCTCAGACAAAGTAACTTGCTCCATACCAGCAGCTTCAGCCCGCTCAACAAGTACAGACAGATCTGTATTCTGGGCATGTACCTTTTCCAAAGGCCACAACCATAAACACATACTGCAGACAAATAATGATAGAAATAGAAGTTTAGAGTTTTTCATAATTCTGATTGTTAATTTATTCGACTAATAACATTGCATTTTTACTGCCGAAACCATCATCTACAGTATAGACTTCATTTGAAAATTCAAGCCATTCTTCTGAATCTCCATGAATTTTTAGGACTTTGTACTCATAAGAACCGACTTCAAGCCTTAGTTGGGCTGTGTAAATATTTTCAGATTGTTCTGTTAAAGGAATTCCATCTTTATCCCAGTTATTAAAGCTTCCCACTAGATAAAGCCGTCCCTGACCGGAATATCGTATTTGAACTCTCTGTTGCTTGTTATTTTTGTTCCACTCAGGCTTAATTTTGGTGCTCCCCCTGTTAAATTTAGGTTCAATACTAAAACGTACGCCCCCGGATACTTTATAATCATTGGAAGTATTTTCAGTATTCTCACTTATAAAGTATAGCGTTCCAACTCCTGCAAAAACTGAAAGCCGTCTACTGAGGGGAACAGTACCATCCACCCCGACCCGAACAATTCGATCTGTATTGGTTACTATTCTGGTAGAAGAACCGCCCCCAATGGGAGGAAAAGTATCTCCTCCATTACCATCGGTGACTGTCTGATCGAACTGGAATTGTTGCATGCTTCCAGTAACCGATATAGAAGTTCCGTTTCGAAAATGATATCCCGCTGAAGCCTGTGTGGTAAATCCTTCCCGAGGGTCCGCCAGTGTATTCAATGCACCATATATTCCTGCCCTCAGTCTCCACTGGTAACTGGGCCATGTTTCAAATTCCAAGCTATATAGATCCAGGCGATCCCTAGTCTGTTCTACCTCGTTAAAATTTTTGTAACTACGAAAATTAGGACCAATCTTGGCCCGAAATAAGGAAAAGGGAGTAACAAACCATGTAAGTTTTGGCTGTATCCAAATAAGAGTACGACTATATTGATTTTGCATATAGCTGCCTCCGCTCTCGATCCCTATATTAAACTTCTCTGAAAGACGATAGCTATATTCAAATAGACCAATCCCTCCCGTCCAACTGGATGCCTGTTCATTGAAAAAGGGCTCATAAACTAATCCCCCCGTTACAGAAATTGAATGTCCCTGTCCGTACCAAAACGATTGTCCAAGAAGAGAGGTAAAGTTATAGGCCGATTCTATGGAGGGATTCCATTCCCCCAAAAAAGGGTTTAAATAGCTGTTGGTAGAATACCCAACCCTGGAATCAAGAGATACAATAGTCCGCCCTTGTTGACTATATCCAGCTGATGTAATCAAAAGCAGGCACATGATTGTCAGGCTTAACCTCATAAATAGATCACTGCATTTTTGTTTCCAAAACCATCATCGCGATGAACTGTAGCCAGTGGATCAGTAACCCACTGCTCATTGTTCTTCACAAACATATAATTATGTTCCCCTCTTGGCATGGATACGAGACCTGTCCAAACTTGCTCACCATTCACTTCCTGTTTTGTCATTTCAACAGGTTCCCAATCGCTAAAATCGCCGGCAACGGCTACTGAATTAGCTTCTTCATCAATGTAGACGAATCGAAGCATTACTTCATCACCTTCAGAAGCAACCTGTTGTACCGAATCATTCAGATTGGTTATTTCCTCCGAGGCCAAGGTTTCACTGCTTCTTTCCATATTCTGAACCATATAGAGCGGGTAACTCAGAGATAATAATATCAACATAGCTACCGCAAATGCATACACCGGCCGCCACTGTATTTCCCGTGGTACCCATAAGTCGCGATACCAAGCTTTTAATCGTTCTAATAAACCGGGGGAACTCGCTTCTCCTTTTTGGACAACCTGCTCCATTACCCGATCCGAAAACCCCTCGGGAACCGTGTGTTCACGAACCTTGAAGGAGTTCCCCAGGAAAGCGTCATGCAGTTGTTGCTCAAAACGCAGCATAGACCGGAGTTCTTCATCCTCCGCAATCTCATGGAGAACTTTTTTTTCCTTTTCAGCAGATAATTCTCCGTCCAGATATTGCTGGAACAACTTTTCTTTGTTCGTCATGGTTTAACTGTTTTGTTCTATAAATGCCTTTAATTCCTTCTTAGCCCGGTAAACCCTTACTTTTAAAGCACTTTGTGAAACATCTAGACGATTCGACATCGCTTTATAGGTCATACCAGACTCATATTTCATCAAAAAAGCTTCAGCATAATCTTCATTAATCTCTTTAAGGGCTTGCTTTAACAAGGAAACCCATTGACTCTTTTCCATTTCCATATCTGGCGCCCCAAATGAATCCATTTGTTCTTCAAGATCACGATCTTCCATTTGACTAAACGACTTATTATGGCGCCGAATATTTTTCGCATAATCCCGGCAATGATTTTGGGCAATACTATACAACCACGAAGAAAATTTTGAGTCTCCGTTAAAGCTGGACAAACGCTCATAGGTTTTTACAAAAATTTCCTGAGCAAGCTCTTCTGCATCGTCTTCATGGTCTACAAATCGATTCACTATATCAAAGACCAGCGGAGCAAAGCGATCTACCAACTCCCGATACCGATCCTTTTGTCCATTTAGGACCGCTTCCACTATCTGAAATTCTTCCTGATTATCTATCATCTGTAAAATCTAACTGCAGAAAATATATTTATCGCCCCTTTTTATCATTAGCTAAAGTACAGATAGTTTCCACTACATTCATAGGACGATTGAAATTACCAATGGTTACAAATTTTTTTTAAAATTAAAGCCCTAAATAAGCATTAAGCTAACTTCTATGGTTCTTTAAGACATAACGTATTCTACCTTACGTACTTTTTGAAAGGACTTCATTTTACCTTACTTATATGTAGTTAGAATAAAAATAAGATTAATCTCAAATTTATTAAGCAGAACCTTGGAAAAGTCATTTGAAGATATACTTGGATCGCTAAGTAATATTCGGGAAAAGGCACAAGAACTTCGCGAGATTCTTTTGGCTAATCTTGTAATGGCCGGTGAAATTCCGGCCCCTACCTTTGAAGAGGAAGAACGTATTGAATTCTTGATGAATCGATTCAAAGAGGCCGAAATTACCAAGAACTCCGTTGATGAGGTGGGAAATGGTATTGGTATTATCGAAGGGAATATTAGTGAAGACAATATTTTAATAGTCGCCCATGCTGATACCGTATTCAATGCTAAAGTAGATCATACTATTCAAATTCAACCAGAATCGGTAAGTGGTGCAGGTGTAGCTGATAATAGTTTGGGAATAGCTGTTCTGGCTACATTACCCATTATTCTGGAGAAAATGGACATACAGCTTAACCATAATCTTATTTTAATGGGCGCCAGTCGTAGTCTTGGACGCGGTAATTTGGAGGGACTTCGCTTTTTTCTCTCTAACTTTAATCAGCCAATAAAAGCAGGAATTGGTCTTGAAGGAGTAGAACTGGGACGTCTGAGTCATACTTCCATAGGCATGAAGCGAGGAGAAATAGTCTGCCGGGTTCCAGAAGAATATGATTGGTCCCGCTTTGGAGATGCCAGTGCTATTCTAACGTTAAACGAAGTCATTAATCACATTAATGAACTGCGTCTGCCGCAGCGCCCCCGAACAAGTGTGGTTATGGGATCCATAGAAGGCGGAAGTTCGTTCAATACTACGGCCTTAAATGCAAAACTTCAGTTTGAAATCCGTTCTGAATCATCAGATATGGTTCAGGATCTACATCAATCGATGGAGGAAATCGTTTCCGAAGTCTCTTCCCGTAGTGGTGATACCATCAATCTGGATATATTTGCCCAGCGCGAGCCCGGCGGTATCTCATTTTCACACCCCTTGGTTCGCCGTACCCGCCGAATTATGGACCAACTTAAAATAAAACCGCGTCCAGGTCCAAGCACATCCGAACTCTCCGCTTTTATAGACAAAGATATTCCCGCTATCACATTAGGTCTAACCCACGGAGATAATATTCACGAAACAAATGAAAGTATAGAAATAGAGCCAATATACACGGGGATTGCACAAATAATTGGCACACTTTTAGCAATTGACGGAGGTTACTGTGAAGAAGATTAAAAAGTGGATTGACAAAAACACCTATCATCATTCTGAATTCTGGGATCTAAAAAAACTTGTTGAAAAAAAACAAAAGAATGATCTGACTATCTCGCTTTGTCTGCCAACTCTTAATGAAGAAAAGACCATCGGTAAAGAGGTGGTTATTTTTAAATCAGAATTAGTAGACCGTTATCCCCTGCTGGATGAGATAGCGGTGATAGACTCCGGATCAGATGATAATACCCGGGAAATAGCAACTAATTTCGGAGCTGATGTTTACCTGGCCGATGATATCTTACCCGGGCTTGAAAAGAAAAAAGGCAAGGGAGAAAATCTCTGGAAGGCAATCTATCAACTTAAAGGCGATATTATCGTATATGTAGATGCCGATATCAGTAATATTCATCCCCGCTTTGTCTATGGACTCGTGGCTCCTCTTATTCACCGGGAAGAGGTAAAGTATGTAAAAGCCTTTTACGACCGTCCCTTGGCTGTATCGGGCTCTGTACGACCTTCGGGAGGGGGACGCGTAACCGAAATTTTAATCCGCCCCCTATTCTCGCTCTATTTTCCTGAACTTACAGGCATTATTCAACCCCTGTCAGGAGAATATGCCGTTCGTCGAGAGGTACTTGAAAAAATAAACTTCCCTATTGGTTATGGAGTAGAAACCTCGCACCTAATTGATGTATATACCAAGTATGGGCTGGATGCTTTTGCACAAACAGATCTGGACCAACGAATTCATGAAAACAAGCCCACGCGTGCGTTGGGAAAAATGGCCTTTGGAATCCTCCAAACCTTCATTAAACGTGCTAAGGCGCTTGGTATAATAAAAGATATTGCAGACTTTGAAACTATTCTTCGGCAAACTCAGGCTAAAGACAATGTTTATGAACAGGCTGAGCTAAGCATTATGGAAGAAGAACGCCCTCCCATGATCGAGATTGAAGAATACTGCACAAAGTTTAACCGAACTTTTGAGGACAATGAATAAGCAAAAGTTACTGGAACGTATTCAGGATCTCACCCATCCTCTTTCTCCAATATCCATTGATCACCCCACCAAGCTGGATACTCTTACCGATATTCAATGCGTAGCCTTTGATTTTTATGGTACGATGTTTATTTCTTCTGTCGGTGATATTGGGGTGGACAAAGATCAGCAAGAGCATAGTGAGGCATTTTTTTCTGAATCACTTCGCGATACCGGCTTTGAAATTTTAAAAGATGAGGTTGGAGGCAGAGGAAATAAATTATTTGAAGAAACAATTGATAAGTCGGTCACTGCAGCTCAAAAAAAGGGGATTGATCATCCCGAACCTGATTTAAGAGCGGTCTGGTGGGATGTTTTAACCAAACTTACGGATGAGCAATTAATTGAAGGAGAACTCACAAAAGAAAGAGTTATTCAATTTGGGATTGAGTTCGAATTTAGAATCAATAACATCTGGCCTGTACCCAATCTGAAAACAGTACTAACCACTCTTCTCAATCAAGATATACGACTGGGAATCATTTCCAATTCTCAATACTATACTCCCCTTGCATTTGAAGCGTTTTATGAGCAATCTCCCGAGGAATTTGGTTTTGACCCCAACCTTATTACATGGTCGTACCAAGCACGGCTTAAAAAACCGTCGGTAGACTTTTACAAACAATTTGCAAAGACCCTAACGCAAGAGAACCTGATATCTGAGGAGGTCCTTTATGTGGGTAATGATATCCGCAAAGATATTGCACCGGCGAAAAGTCTTGGAATGAAAACGGCACTCTACGTAGGGGATAAACGATCTATTCGGCATAAACCCGGTGATATTGAGAAAGAAGCATATAAACCAGACCTCATTATTGATGATCTAACACAGCTAACCAATTGTATTTCAGCTGGTTAACCATAATGTTTCAAATGGATCTATGGTTAATTCGGGGTCAATTTCTCTCTTATTATCCGACAACAGATCAGTTAATTCTATCTGATTAACCGCAAAGTCCGATAATTCATCGCTTTCTACAGAAGCCTGATTGTTCGTGAGGTTACTTATTACCAACACCTTTTCAGTTTCAGACTCACGTATAAAGGCAAAAAGATCACTTTTTAAGGAAAGTACCTTTTGCTTTGCCGCCGGACTAAAAGCCGGATGTTCCTTTCGAATACCAAGCACTCGCTTAAAGTAATTCAACACAATATGAGCAGTATTTTCAGTATCATCCAGTCGGTCTTTTAATTCCTGATAGGACCATTTCTTACGATTTATTGATCGTTTTTCTCCATCTTCAAGGACTCCCCCCATATCATTTTTAGTAGCCACTAAATTATGAAAATAAATGCCCGGCACTCCCTGCAAACTCAACATTATCACTTGTGAACACAGATAACGCTTAAGCTGTAAATCTGTATCTGTTATTCCCGGTTCTTCAAAGGCATCAAAATAGGTAATATTCAACTCATAAGGACTTTGCGAACCATCAGCATTCGTTTTATAGGATACAAAACCTCCTCGCTTTTTAGCGCTCTCTACGAGATATTTAAACTCTTCATCTGGCACAAGCCCCTCCAGCGGACGAACTCCGATACCATCATGAGAAGCCGTAAAATTAAAATAGGTGCATCCTTTTGGAGGAGCGGGCAGCTCTTTTGCCCAATCTGTTAAATATTCCGCATTCTCGGTCAGTATGGCATGCAACAGCAGCGGAGGCAGACTAAACTGATAAATCATATGGGCCTCATCCCCCGATCCGAAATAACTTACATTTTCATCAAAAGGAACATTCGTTTCTGTGATAAGCGTACGATCGGGATCTATAGAATCCACCATTGCCCTAAAAAGCTTAACAATGCGGTGGGTTTTGTCAAGGTGAATAGAATTCGTGCCAATTTCTTTCCACAGATAAGCAATGGCATCCAGTCGGATATACTGAATACCTTCCGAGAGGTAAAAGAGAAAGATATCAATATATTCGAGAAGCACTTCAGGATTTGAAAAATCCAAATCTATCTGGTCATCACTGAAGGTAGTCCATACATGCCGCAGTCCATTGCTGGTTTGTACTGCTGTCAATAAAGGAGAACTACGGGGACGCGTAACATCTGAGAGGTTAATATCCGGATCCACCTCAATGAAATATTCCTTACCGGGCTGTTTTCCCATCTGATAGTTTTCGAACCACTCACTGTAACGGGAAGTATGATTAATAACCAAATCGGCCATTAACTGGTATTTTTCTGACAAACGTTCAATATCCGACCATTGGCCCAGATCTTCTCGTACTTTTTTATAATCTATAACTGAAAACCCCTGATCCGAGGAGCTTGGGAAAAAGGGCAAAATATGAAGCGAAGTAATGACATTTCCCACATACTCCTCCAGAAAATTCTCCAGATGTTTTAATTTACGATTCTCATGACCATCAGTGTCAATGACATCTCCATAACTTATCAAAATAGTTTCCTTTTGATGCCATGGAGACCGTTCGGTTTCTTCTTCAGCCATACTAAACCCATAATGTTGGATACGATCCTGTATCTTTTCAATGAGTTCTGAAGCCGTTTCTTTGTCGTAAACTTCGGAGAGGTGTTTTAAAGCCTTTTCCTTAAAAATCATTCACTAATATTAAACTTGTTTCTGGAATCCAGTTATTCAAGCCCTAAAAATAATTATTGAATAATAAATTTAAAGTAGAAATGTAAAAAAGTTCCTTTCTGATTCTTTCCCGAATTCAAAACAATTCTTTTTTATAAAAAAGACAGAAGGTTAGTTTAGGTATCTAAAACAGTAATCCTTACCTTTAATTGTCATCAAATATCCTTACTAATTAGTAATTTTAAATTCCTTTATGGATCGCGAAGCATTTCAGGAAAGGTTTGGACTCATCGGCGAGTCTGCTGCTCTTAAACAGGTTATTGATAAAGTAATTCAAGTAGCTGATACAGATATAACTGTACTTTTACAGGGAGAAAGTGGCGTAGGCAAAGATATAACGGCTAAGGCAATACATGAAATAAGTCATCGCAAGCATGAAAACTTGGTTATTGTAAACTGCGGGGCTATTCCGGAAGGAATTATAGAAAGCGAACTTTTTGGTCATGAAAAAGGGTCATTTACCGGTGCCCATGAAGCCCGGGAAGGGTACTTTGAAAAAGCAGATGGTGGTACCATTTTTCTCGATGAGATTGGCGATACCCCTGCGAATGTACAGGTTAAACTACTTCGGGTACTGGAAACAGGAGAATATTTTCGGGTTGGCTCCAGTAAACTACGGAAAACCGATGTTCGAGTTGTTGCAGCTACTAATAAAGACCTCTGGCAGCTTGTACAAGATGAAAATTTTCGAGAAGACCTATACTATCGTCTTGATACCGTTAAAGTTAAGCTTCCTCCACTTCGGGAACGTCCGGAAGATATTATCCCCATATTCCGAAAATTCGTAACTGAATTTTCAGCTAAATATGATTCCGTTTTTAAGGGTTTTTCTGACGAAGCAAAAGAGCTGCTAATTTCTTATAGGTGGCCGGGAAACGTACGGGAGCTCCGCAATGTGGCCGAACAACTGGTGGTGCTCGAAAAATCGCAGTTCATAGATACTGAAAAATTACAGAAATATCTTAAAGGACGACAGCATACCGGATCTGCGGATAACCTCCCTGTTTTGGCCAACAGGGAACAAAATCAGTCGGACAACAGTAGTAGCGGCCGGGGCTTTGATGACGGTGACCAGCAACTTATTTACCGAGCTTTGGTAGAGCTAAGAAACGACATCAGTGAGCTCAAAAAAATGATTGGTACTTTTCTTTACTCTACTTTTTCGCAGAAAAATATTAAGGCTCTGCCACAGAATATCCAGGATGAAGTGCAGATGGGAAATATGCCAGATCTGGATATCGATACCGAAAGTTCGACTGATGAAGATATTGGCGTACAACCCTATACCGAAGCCGATATTACGGAGGAAGATGAGGAAGAGGGGGCCACTTTATCCCGCTTCCTAAATGATGATGAAATCCCCTCCATTGAAAAGACTGAACAATTTTTAATAGAGCATGCTCTGAAAAAATTTGATGGCAACAGACGTAAGGCATCTGAAGCGCTTGGAATAAGTGAGCGAACTCTCTATCGTAAACTTGACCAGTATGATCTTTAAAAGAATTATTCCCGGACTTATATTACTAGTGATGGCTTTGGCCTTAAGTAGCTGTTTTAGATATAGTTTTACCGGTACTTCTATCCCGGAAAACGTCAATTCAGTCTATATTCCGTTCTTTGCTAACCAATCATCGGGAGGTATAGGTAATCTGAGTGATCTTCTCAATGATGCTCTTATTGATCGGTTTATTACCCAAACACGACTACAGCTTGCAAACTCTCAGGCCGATGCCGACGCTATATTAGAGGGTTCAATTACCCGGTATACCAATCAGACCTTTAGTATAACCGGAGAGGATGAAACCAGTCTCAATGAGGTTACTATTTCTATAAATGCCACTTTTCAGTATACGGGTGAAAATGAACCGGAATGGAATAAATCATTTAGTGGGTCTGCCACCTACGATACGAATGAAAATCCGATTGAGGGAGAAACTACTGCGGCGCAAGAGGCCCTGAACCAAGCCGCGGATAATATGTTTAATGATGCTGTAAGCGGCTGGTAATTCTTTTTTTATTTTTGTTGACTGCTATAACTTTCAATTTGTATAATAAAGTGATCGCGTTGTCGGGAACTTTCTTAATTAAAGTAGATGCTCCAATTACCTTTTGATATACCAAAATCACTGGCTTCTTATGCTGAACATTTTGAAGAAAATCCCCAAAAGGCTACTCAACGACTGGAAAAACAGTTAAAAAAACGAGGTCCCGATGCGGTCGGACGTCTTTTACTTTCCTGGTTTTATCATTTGCAGGAAAAGCATGATGCCGCCCTTGATGAAGCACTCAAAGCACGTATTTTTGCTCCCGGAAGCCCTTTCCTTCAAAAACTTCATTACTATCTGTCGCATCCCAAGTTATTTGAAGCTTGGACTCCTCAACAGGATGCGGGAAGAAACGTCTCCACTCCTGTCTCCGATCACCGTGATCCCCTCTTAGATCTCGATTCATTAATTCAAAAGCTTTCCAGTGTAGAATCTAAGAAGATACGTCCCCAGTCACCTACTTTTGAAGAATCAAAGGAAAGTGCAAAAGTCGAGAAAGAGGTCGATGATATCGTATCCGAAACTCTGGCCAAAATTCACGAACAGCAAGGAAAAATTGATGCTGCTATTCGCTCATATCAGCAATTAAAAAAGATAAAAAAGGAAAAAAACGACTATTACGACGAGCAAATTGAACGCCTCAACAAAATAAAAGATCAATCATCAGAAGAATAACAGCAAAGCGTAAATGAACCGACAGGATCTTATCCTCTAACAAACGGATTGGACTGTTTTTCATGACCAATAGTCGTATTAGGACCATGACCGGGATAAACTGTGGTATCATCCGGAAGGGTATATAGCTTTTCCTGTATTGATTTTTTCAGCAGTTCCATACTTCCCTTATAGAGATCTGTCCGCCCTATCCCCTCTTTGAATAACGCATCTCCGGCGATGACAATATTTTCATCCGGAAGGTATAACGAAAGATGATCAGGAGAATGTCCTGGAGTGTAGCGCACGTCAAAATTAAAATTAGCAATGCTCCACGCTGATGAAACCGGTAGTACCTCTGGGATAAAATCAAATCCCCGAGCTTTCAAACCGAACATCTGGGCCTGTGACTCAAAATTATTCCAGAGGTAGTAATCTTTATCACTTAAATAAACCGGGATATCATAATGATCAAGCACTCGATGTAATCCCAGTGCATGATCCACATGTGCATGGGTCAGCAGTACATAGTTAAGATCCACCTCTTTCCTGTCTACTATTGACTGTACCTTATTAAATTCTTGCTGATCAGCAAAGCCCGGATCTACAAGCAATCCTTCGTCACCCTCAATAAGCAGATAACTATTTTCGGCAAAAGGTCCGACGTTAAAACGATGTATTTCCATAAAATACTTATTTATACAAATAAAAAAGGATGCACTTCTTCATGATGTGCACCCTCTTATATTCTTTGTGACCAAAACTCGGTTTAGTCAGTTCCGTAACGCTTCTTAAAGCGATCAATACGACCGGCTTTCTTTTGAAAGTTCATATTGCCGGTGTAAAAAGGATGGTTCTTTGAATCTACCTCACTGCGATAAACCCCATCATCGGGATCCATGGTACTTCGCGTTTTAAATTCGGTTCCATCGCTCAGGACAACCGTAATTTCGTTGTATTCTGGGTGAATTCCTTTTTTCATAAGATTCTTAAATTTCTTTATTACCTATTTTGGATGTGCAAATATAACAGTATATGAGGCTTATTGCAACGATAATTACTACTGGAAATCTTCCAAATTATCGAGATCATCAATCGAGCCCAGCATACTTCCCAGCATATCCGAATAGCTGCGGCCATTATCTATTTCTTCCTTCCCTAACATAGAGTATTGATGCAAAGATTCAATAACGAAATCCATAAGAATATAACGATTTTCAGGTTGCTTATCCTTTCCATATTCCTTAATAACAGAACCCAGTCCCTCAACCTGTTCAAGAGCCTTTTCATAGGCTTCGCCAGACATATTATCAGTAAGTTCAAGAGTATTGCCATTAGCAAACCAATCCAGTAGAGGCTGATAAATACTGGGATCTTCCTGTTTTTTTTGAGCTTCCGGATCTGGAAATATTCGCTTAAAAGATTTCTTGATAGCCTTTCCGATAAGATGCTTTACCACATTAAGGGAGCCCTCCTGTTCCCCCTCATATACGAGCTCCAACTTTCCGGTCAGAGCAGGCACTACATGAAAGAGATCCGTTATTCTGGCAGTCGTACGCTTTTCTCCGTTTACCAATGCCCGTCGTTCGGCTGATGAAATAAGTTGCTCCATAGCCGTAATCGTCATTCGCGTCGATACTCCACTCTTCTGATCGATATATTCTGATTCCCGGGCTTCAAAGGCCACCTGCTCCAGCAACTCACGCAAAAGATCAGGGATATTGACCTTAATTTTGCTATTACGATCGAACCACGCCTCCTGACTGGTGATTTTCTTCCCTATTTCCAGTTTCCTAGGATAGTGAGTGAGAATCTGCGCATCGATACGATCCTTCAACGGCGTAATGATATTTCCACGGTTTGTATAGTCTTCCGGATTCGCGGAAAATACCATAAGCACATCCACCGGAATACGTATGTTAAATCCGCGGATCTGTATATCGCGTTCCTGCATAATATTTAACAGAGAAACCTGGATGCGCGGCTGGAGATCCGGCAGTTCGTTAATTGCAAAAATACCTCTGTTTGTGCGCGGGACCAGTCCAAAATTAATCACATTTTCATCCGCTAATGTCAGTTTTTGGGCTGCCGCTTTTATGGGATCAATATCTCCGATCAGATCGCCCACGGCTGTATCCGGAGTTGCAAGCTTTTCTCCGTAGCGCTGGCTGCGATGAATCCATTCGATGGGAGTCTCCTCTCCGTGTTCATCGATCATCTCAATGGCCTGTTTAGAAACAGGATTTAACGGATCATCGTTAATTTGTGAACCTTTAACAACAGGTGCATATTCATCGAGAAAAGCTGGCAGCTGGCGTAGAATTTTTGTTTTAGCCTGCCCCCGCAATCCCAGCAGGATGAAATCATGTTTGGACAACAAGGCGTGCTGCAACTCCGGGATAACGGACTTGTCATATCCCAGTATCCCCGGGAATAGTGTTTCCCCGGACTCAATTTTTCGAATTACATTTTTTCGGATTTCATCTTTTACAGATAGGGACTCCCAGCCTGAATCCCGAAGTTCTCCCAAGGTTTTAAGTTCAGTGTATTGCTCATCCATAAATAATGATAAAATATAATTCTGTTTTCTTTTATAACTCCAGATATCCCTTTTTCATTCAATAGCATTTATCCAAATGAATTATCAGTCTCTCTTCCAGCCTACAATAGATAGGCTGTGGAAGTTTTCATGCCGAAAGTTACATCTGAAATAAAATTATTAAAGCTACTGTGGACATCCCTGGCCAACAACTATTAGACATACAAACCCTCCTGCCTGAGATATATCGTTATGTATTTCAGTGCTATACTTTTAAATTAATTTGCATAGCAGGTTAATATTTTTAAATTAATTTTAACTCGTACTTACAATAATAGGGACGGAGAGTAAGATTAAACTTAAGTTCACAAGATATATAGAGAGAATGTATCATATTTTCGTATCGGCCCCTATGGTGAGAATTAAGTTTTTAACCAATTTTATTGATATAGAGAGTCTGTTTTGTGTTTCCTAATGAAAGTAAATAAGAGGTCAGTTCTACCAACTATATTTGGTCTCCTAATTGTTTTACAAGCTGCGACCAATCCTTCCAACCTCTCAAAGAAAACACCCAATATTATTTTTCCATTTACGGCTACCTGGATGCCTCCGCCGACACCCAGTGGGTGCGCGTAACCCCGGCGCGGAAGCAGCTTTCAACGGACATTATCCCCGAGATGACTGTAACCCTGGAGGAACTGGATTCCGCAAATTCTGTTATCATGAATGACTCGCTAATTACCCTGGCTAACGGTATTAGCTTTGTGAATGTGTGGACGACCATGGACATCCAACCCGAGCATACTTATCGGCTGGTGGCCAAACGCCCGGATGGAGCTACCAGCAGTGTAATTGTAACCATCCCGCCGCCGTTTCCTATGCCTGTTGTAGAGTACCAATGGAACGACTGTCGAGCCCGTCTTACGGTTCAGGATGTGCAGCGATTAGCCGATGTACAATGGATCTGGTATTACAAGATAAACTCATCAGGAAATAATACGGAAAAAACATTTCGGCTTTCACGTCGCAAAAGCGCTGACAGCTTGGGTCCAGGAAGATATTCGGCCCTCATAAGACCGCTTAAGAGGGATCCCGCCATTGTCCTTTCCGAAGGTGAAGTTGTGGAACACCGTAAAACTATTTTTGTGGCAGCCGGAGGTCCTGAGTGGGATGACGACATTGAAACACTGAGTGATATCGAATACACCCTCCAGAAGACAGGTTCTAACATCAAAAATTGGGTAGGATACCTAATAGACATTTTTAGTCGAAGGCCACTCTATCAATGTGATGAATAATAGAAATAGAGGCATGTGATTGAGGATAGTTATATAGTCAGTTTTTATGGAGAGCAAAGAATACACAAAACATAGGGAACGGTGGACAGAGCAGAACAATAGCTCTCGTTTCACCCATTATGTTTTACTCCAAAACTTACTCTGCCTCATTTTTTGTCTGCTAATAGTATCCGGCTGCGATCAATCCTTCCAACCTCTCAAAGAAAACACCCAATATTATTTTTCCATTTACGGCTACCTGGATGCCTCCGCCGACACCCAGTGGGTGCGCGTGGCCCCGGCGCGAAAGCAGCTTTCAACGGACACCATCCCGGAAATGACCGTAACTCTGGAAGAGGTAGAAACCGGCAACAGTTCGGTGATGCATGATTCACTGTTCCAGCCAGCCAACAAATTCAACTATATCAATGTGTGGACGACGATGGACATCAAGCCCGAGCACACCTACCGCCTGGTGGTTGAACGCCTGGCTGATGTACACTGGAGATATTATTACAAAATAAATTCGGACGGATATATGAGAGAACGTTTTTTTAGATTCCGAGCCCGGAATTGGTTTAGTGAAAAAAGTCCTGGTAACTATGTGGGAAGACTGGACCCAAATGCTGACCATATAAATACCCCACTCCCCGAAGGAGAAGTAGTGGAATTTGAGCGAACCGTCTTTGTAGCCGCCGGCGGCCCGGAGTGGAATGAAGAGATTCCCTCAATCGAGGACCTGGAGTATGCCCTGCCGGAAACAGCATCTAACATCAAAAACGGGGTAGGCTATATGCTGGGGATCGTCAGCAAGACCATTCCTTTCGAATGTCAAGAGGATTATCCCTAAGGAAATTAATAGCGAAATATTAAGGTAAGAAGAACTACACGCATTGAAACCGCTGCAAACGATAAGTAAGAATAATTATTAAGAATAACCTGCTATGCTAAACAAAGAGATACTGCTATTTCTATTTTTAGTTATCCCCGCATGGTTCAACACGGTCAACATCGTGTTGGGACAGGACGCCACTATGCAGGGTATCATTACTAGAGAAAATACCGGAGAACCCATGTACGGCGCCAACGTTGCATTGCGCTCGTTATCCGATGAAGATGTTTTAGGTACGGCGGCCGACAGTGATGGGTTTTACCGCATCGGTTCTATTGAACCGGACACATATGCTATTCAGATTACCTATATCGGTTACAAGACCTACGAAGACACGCTGGCATTCGAAGCGGGGGAAAACTACACGTTGAATGTGGCATTGCAGCCAGGCGACGCAGAGTTAGGTGAAGTCGTCATCGAACAGTCTACCGGGGCCGTTATGCGCGATGAAGGCAGTCAGCGGATTAGTCCGGTTGATCTGGGCCGCATCCCCAGCCCGGCATTGGGAGATCTTTCTACCTATATACAAACCCTGCAGGGCGTTGTCGCCCTCGGCGATCGCGGAGGGCAGGTATTTATACGGGGCGGGACCCCTTCCCAAAACCTGGTCCTGCTGGATGGAGCGATGATCTATCGCCCCTCCCATATTGTGGGCTTTTTCTCTCCCTTCCCCAAAAACATTATTTCGGGCGTTGATTTTTATGCCGGCGGATTCGGTCCCCGTTATAACAGCCGCGTCTCCTCCGTTATGGATATCCAATTGCGCCACGGCGACCGCAATAATTTTGCCGGGTCGGCATCTATAAGTCCGTTCGCGGGAGAGCTTTTTTTCGAGGGGCCGCTTAAGGAAGGTAAAGCCTCATGGATGCTGTCGGCACGAAACTCATTGATCGAAAGGACAAGTGCCGGGGTCTATCCCATAGATGACCAACCCCTGAAATTTGGAAGTCAGTTGTTAAAAGTGAGTTTTCCCGGCCAAAATGACCGCTGCTCCGCCATGATTATGCACACGTACGACCGGGGACGTATGGACTTTGAGGTGGATGAAAGCATTAAGTGGAGGAACTTCGCGCTAGGCGGCAATTGTGTAGTATTGCCAGAAAACTCCCGAACCCTCATGCAGTCCAATGTAAATATATCCAGTTTTTCAAACTCACTAATAAATGAGGAAGGGTTTGGCTTTTCATCCAATATCTGGCGCGTGAATGTGGATATAAACCTGCGTCAATATGTTGGGGATACCCGTTTAAATATGGTTTCTTTGGTCGTTTAGAGCGGCTCGGGTATGATATGGATGAGGAATTTTTAGGACTGAATGGCGATAATTCTTCCCAATTTATTCTGGGTGGATATATCAGTACGAAGATACCGCTCGGCGACCGTTTTTGGGTTGAACCCGGGACGGCCCTTACGATGTTTACAAATGATTTTCCCCTTAGTTTGGAACCCCGCTTCCGGTTTACCTGGCAGCCATTTGGCAGTGAAAATCAGGAACTGGGCGGGGCTTTGGGCCTCTACCGGCAGTCGGTGACCGGGGTGAGCGATATGCGTGACGCCAGCTCCGTATTTGTAGCATGGATGAGTTCTCCAGCGGACGGAAGCCAGATGGAGTCGATTCATGGTACGTTAGGCTGGCAGCAGTCAATTGGACAGGGATTTAGTTGGTCGGCCGAGGGATATTATAAACGTATTAAGAATCAGCCAGTACCGGTGTGGAGTACCATTGCACAGTTTACAACCAACCTGTCTATGGCCAATGGCGATACTTACGGAGGCGATCTAAGAGTGGAATATAACAGGGGACGATTCTACGGTATGTTGGGATATGGCTATACCTGGACACTTTACGAAGCGGCGCAGGATCACTTTAGCCTCTGGTTCGGAGAACCCGTTCAGGAATACCACCCGCCACACGACCGCCGTCACCAGGTCAATGCCCTGGTTAGCGTTGATCTCGGATCATATACGGCGGGCGTGCGATGGCAACTGGGTAGTGGCATGCCCTTTACCAACCCCTTGGGATTTGATGATATGCTGGACTTCAGGGAGCGGCTACCGGATGTAAACACGGACCAAGGCGTACGGCGGGTTATTCTTGACAAGCCATACCAGGGACGCATGCCAACAGTTCACCGGCTGGATGTCTCACTGGAACGCAGCTTTCAAATCGCTTCCGGAGCCCAGCTGAATACCCGGATTGGTGCCGTAAATGCTTATGACCAGACCAACATATTTTATTATGATGTGTATACTCACCGGCGTATTAACCAATTACCTGTTGTTCCTTATCTTACATTAAAAATGGAGATCGTAAAGTAATTTCACTCCATAGCATTTATCAAGGCACGTGCTTTTACCAGCGTCTCCTCCCATTCAGCTTCGGGATCGGAGTCCCCCGTGATAGCCCCCCCAACTGCGTAATATAGGGTTTCATTTTTGATAATTGCCGTACGAATGACCACATTAAAATCAAAATCTCCATTGGGCTTAATATATCCAATTGCCCCGGAATACAGCCCGCGTTTATAGGTTTCCAGCTCCTCAATGGTTTTCATGGCGCTTATCTTTGGAGCGCCGGTCATAGACCCCATAGGAAAGCATGCTTTTAATATTTCAATAGCATCTTCTCCTTCCGCTACCTTGGCCATCACTGTTGAAACCATCTGGTGTACCGTCTCAAAGGATTCAATATTAAATAATTGTTCAACCTTCACGCTTCCTTTCTTAGCAATATGACTTAAATCATTTCTGACTAAGTCAACAATCATGAGGTTTTCGGCCCGTTCTTTTGAGGAATGATATAATGCTTCTTTCAGATCTTCATCCTCCTGCTGGGTTCTCCCCCGCTTTGCTGTCCCTTTAATTGGCTGGGAAAAAATAGTTTTCCCTTCTCTCCGTAAAAAACGCTCTGGTGATTGGCAGCAAGCAGACCAGTCATCCACTTCCAAATAAGCCCCAAAAGGAACACGACCTGCTTTTTTCATCTTGGAGTAAAGCTGTTGGGGATCTCCACGGAACGCACCTTTGAGCTGATGAGAGAGGTTAATCTCATAAAAATCACCCTCTATAATACGTCTCTGTGCTTCCTTTATTTGTTTTATATAATCGACCTTTGCAACTCTGGGTCCAAAATCTTCGATAAGATATTGCTGTTTATCCAAGGAAGAGAAAGTATCCGGATTAACTCTTGGCGCTCCCTCTCCCCCGACCATTTCAAACCGGCCATCCCCCTTTTCTTTTTTTAACAGGTATTCGGGGACCATAAAATAAAGATCCGGCAGTCCCAGAGGATCCTCATTCTTCGATGATAAATCCTCCAGGTAGTTTTTTAGATCATATCCCAGATAGCCAAGCAGCCATTCGTTATTATATTTTCTTCGAAAATCCTGTAGTGCATTCCAGGGATTATCTTCGAAGCTGTACTCTTCTCCTTCTTTGACAATCTTAATCTGGTTCCCATAGGCTTTTATCTCCACTTTGGGTTGTGCTGCTAAATAAGTAGTACGAGACCATGGATGCTCATTAGACTGTGATTCCAATAAAATGATTGGCCCCTTGTTAGCTAGTATGTGAGTAAGATTTTCGAGATTTTCTGCCATTTAACCCGAAAGTGGTTTCTTATACTTGTTTCTGAATGTTGTATAGTCTTTTCGAAGTTGATTAAGAATAGAATGATCCGTACCAAACTTATGGGTATTGATTTGGCAAACAGGCAAAACCTCACGAACGGAGTTGCATATGGCCACCGATTCTGCTTCGTACAAGCGTTCCATCGGATATCTCCCCTCTTGAATTCTTAAATGGCTGTTCTTGTTGACAATATCGATTACAATATCCCGGGTAATACCCGGTAGCAAATCGCATGCTTCGGAAGGGGTAAAAACGTTATCTCCCTCAATCCAAAAAATATTGGCAATAGTAGCTTCCGAAATCCATCCTTCCGTTGTTTGCATCAGTGCATCATCTGCTCCTTTATCCGCAGCTTCTTTGGCTGCAAGAATATAGTTGATACCATTCGTAAATTTACCAAAGCCAGGCAGCGATTCTGATGGAATACGAGAGGTAGCTACGGTTGCTAAACGGACCTCTCTGTCTTTAAAATCGGGGCATTCGCTTGCCGTGATCAGGTACTGCAACTCCACTTCATTCTTACCGGCCAGATATCCCCGGCTTCCATCTCGCCAAAACTGTAACCGGACAATGGCGCTATCAATCAGCAGATTATCCTTTGAGAGTAACTCCAAAATCTGCTCCTCTAAAAGTTTTTCTTCAGGGAATTGATCTAAATTTATCCCCAATTTATTTAAGCCTCTTTTGAGCCGATCCAGATGTTCGGAAAAGAACAAGGTTTCTCTTCCATAGGTACGAATCGTCTCAAAAGCGCCTTCTCCGTATAATAAGGCCCGCGAATTTGCTGAAACAATAGGGGTTTCAGCAGAAAGGAGAGCTCCATTATGGATGATATGACCGTTATCCGTCATTAATAATGGTACTTAAACTATCAACTTCAGCTTTATTAAGTATACCAAGGGAAATATATTGTATTTTTCCATCAGGATTATAAAGAAGATGAGCAGGCAGACCCGGCACTCCAAAAGCCGAAAACTGTTGGGAGCCAGCCACATAGTGAAAAGGGAAATTATTTTCACTAATAAAAGCTAAAGCCTCCTCTTTCCTTAGCCCCACCATGGCAGATATAACCTCCAGATCATTGGTAAAGCTATGCTTAAGTTCAGCCACCTTCAGATGCCCCTCATCAGAAGAACCCGACCACTGCGACCAAAAATATAGCATCACGAATTGCCCCCTAAAATCACTGATTCTCAGGCTGTCGGAAGTCTTAACCTCCAACCAAGAAGTAGTTTTAAGGGAATCTTGTTTTACGATTTGCTCCCGAAAAGCAGCCTCACGATCAAGAGGAGTACTAATGGTAAAATAAGAAATAATAAGGGCCCCAACTATTGCCAGAACTATTAAAAAGGGTTTAAAGTATTTCTGATCAATGCGCATGCTACTGTTTTTCGGGCATTAGGATTGCCCCAGATACTGGAGGAAGTTTTAATTCAATTTCATTTTTGTCCAAATCCACACGTCTGCCGGTTAAACAATTTTTTAAAACAGCCGTTTCATTTAGCTCAAAAGGAGCAATCTCAATGCGGATACTTTGCGGTTCTTCGGACTTGTTGATTACCACAATACCAAATTTTTCCAGGTTAAGAAACCTTGCAAAAGCGAGGATATTCCGATTGTCGTCCGTATTCAGAGGCTGAAAGTCTCCCGTTTGAAAGGCTAAATGCTCATTTCGTATCTCCCCGAGCCGTTGATACCAGCTAAACAGATCGTTATCAAAATTATTATCATCGGGTGTTCGCTCCTTGTTCAGCGGATGTTTTTTCTCCGGCTCATAATCAAATTCTGGCCATACCATCGGCTTCCGATCATCCGGATCACCCGCTCCCCACATACCAGCTTCGGTCCCGTAAAAAATCATGGGAGCCCCAATGTAAGTGTATTGGAAAAGAGCAATCAATTTTTGCAGCCTTCGTTCTTCTGTTGTGGGTTTACGTACGTCAAAACCATGTTCCGGACGGCCGTTCTCATTGTATTCCCGACCCGGATTCACAATCATCGACGCCAGTCGGGGCGTATCATGGCTATCCATCAGGTTCTGCATAACCATAGTGGCCTCAGAGGGCAATTTCTGGCGTACTTTTTTTAATTCATGCAAGAACTCCGAGGCCGTTAAATCTTCATCAATCATATAGCTCTGCACAATTTTCGCAAAGGGATAATTCATTGCGGCCGTAAACAGATCCTCACTCACCCATTCTTTTGATTTTGTGGTCCAGATTTCTCCTACGGTATAGGCCTCCGGATTTATGTCTCGAACCAAGGCGTTCCATTCCCGCCAAAAATCCTTGCCTATCTCTTCGGGCACATCCAGCCGCCATCCATCAATGCCGTCCGACGGATCGCCATCCCCGTCGGGATCCATCCACCGCCGTGTAATTGCATATATGTGCTCCCTAACCGGCTTGATTAGCGTTCCATCCTTCTCCTTAAACTCCGGAAGTGACCAATGCCCCCACCATCCGTCATAATCAAATGGGATGTTAGAGTCTTCATCTCTAAAGGACTTAACTTCGTACCAATCTTTAAAAGGAGATTGTTCCTGGTGTTTAACCAGATCGCGAAAAGCCCAAAATTCCGTACCGGTATGATTAAAGACTCCATCAATAATGATATACATACCACGGTTATGCACTTCTTCGATAAGCTTTAGAAAAAGCCGGTCTGCGGAAGTCCACTGCCAGGTAGAAGGATCCATGGGATTTTCCTGCTCCATAATTTCCTCATCCCCCTTCGGGTCGGGACCAAAGAAACGGTCCACATGATGATAGTAACTGGTATCATATTTATGGAGGGAAACGGCATCAAAAATAGGATTTAAGTAAATCCCTCCTATTCCTAATGACTGTAAATAATCCAATTTATCAATAATTCCCTGCAGGTCACCTCCATAGCGGCGATGATAGATGCTGTCGGTAAACTTGTCTCCCAGTGATTTCTCCCAGTCTGTTTGGGCATACCAGTCAGCTGTCCATGAAGTAACAGACCATCCCTCGGGTCCATAAACATACTCCCTATGCGGATCATTGTCAGGGTCTCCGTTACGAAAACGTTCGGGAAAAATCTGGTACCAAATCACATGCTTGGTCCATTCGGGTGCATGGTAAACATCATTTTTATCGGATGTAATATCTTCAGTATTATCTGTATCTACTTTTGTCATGCAATTCTAATTTTCATCTATA
Organism: Fodinibius salicampi; assembly: GCF_039545095.1. Taxonomy (NCBI): domain Bacteria; kingdom Pseudomonadati; phylum Balneolota; class Balneolia; order Balneolales; family Balneolaceae; genus Fodinibius; species Fodinibius salicampi. The sequence goes on from NZ_BAABRS010000001.1 coordinate 921,213, forward strand.
AATTATCATGCTGATTATTTTGTGCTGCCCCAATTGGACATCTGTATTATTATATTATAACCAGAAAATATTCTTAGATATGTTAACCGGCATTTTTTTCGAAAAAATATGCTATTCATCTATATACCAATAAGTTAAAAGGATTATATCAAATAGAAATTATATCAGCTACTCGTACCAGTTCTTTATCCATTTTGGGGTTGCGCTTGGTTGCATGATCCAATTCTGTATATTCCACTTTCCGATTACGAATCCCAACCATAATATCTCGTTTACCATCACGCAAGGCTTCTACCGACAATACCCCCAGACGACTGGCAAGAACCCGGTCGCCGCAGCTGGGACGTCCACCACGTTGCACATGTCCCAAGATGGTTACCTTGGTCTCATAACGGTCGCCAAACTGTTCCTTAACCTGTTCCTCCAGATCGTATACGCTGCCATTTTTATCACCCTCAGCAACAATAACCAATCGGGAACTTTTATTACGCTTCGAAGTGCGTTCCAGTGATTCAAAAAGCTGCTCGATACCCCGGTCTTTTTCGGGTATCAACACCTCTTCTGCACCTCCTCCAATCCCTGAATACATGGCTATAAAACCAGCATCACGACCCATTACCTCAATAAAAAAGAGACGGTTATGGGAAGTCGCGGTATCCCGAATTTTATCCACGGCTTCGACCACCGTGTTGAGGGCCGTATCAAATCCGATGGCAAAATCCGTTCCGTAAATATCGTTATCGATGGTGCCCGGAATACCAACAATGGGGAAATCGTACTTATTGCCGAACTCCATGGCCCCCTTAAAGGTACCATCTCCGCCGATTACTACTAAGGCATCCAGCTCGTGTTCCTGAATATTTTCCCAGGCCTGTGCCATTCCTTCCTTCGTTTTGAATTGGGGACTTCGGGCCGACTTAAGAATCGTACCGCCCTGGTGGATGATATGCTTTACCGACCCTGCATTCATCTGTTCAACATCGTTTTCAATGAGTCCTTCATATCCCCGGTAAATACCAAAAGGCTCAATACCATAATAAACACAGGAGCGTACAACAGCTCTGATTGCGGCATTCATACCCGGAGCATCGCCCCCGGAAGTTAATACTCCAATACGCTTTATCTGATCTTGCTGGGTAGACATATAATATTAATGTATTCTGTTATTATCGATTATAAGTTCTTACTGTATATTTTCTGTCGTTGATCGGTGTATGAGTTCAGGTATATACGCCTCCTGCACCAAATCTGCTTTTTCATCATCAATATGATGAAATAATACCTTTGTGCCTTCATATCCCATCTTAGACATGGGTTGACGCATTGTTGAAAGTCCAATATATCGTGAAAGCTGAATATCGTCGTAGCCAATAATAGGAATTTCCACATCCTGCTCCTTCATTGCTGATAGCGCACCAATAGCCTGTATATCCGAAGCACAAACAACAGCCTCCGGAAACGGATCCAGTGCTAATAGCTTATTCATAGCCTCATAGCCGTTACTTTCATTAAACCCATCGCGATAGGTAGTATTTCCAGTAACGATAGGCACGCTATCTGTATCTACTCCATAACCATTCAGTGTTTCCAAAAAGCCTTCCTGGCGTTTAGCTGCCGGAATCGAGTTTTTTTCCGCAGTAATCAAGGCCAGTCGGCGCAGTCCTTTCTCTAAAAAAAATTCTGTAGCCTTGCAGGCTCCCTGTTTATTATCAATCTGAAAATAATTAGAGGCCGAATAGGCGTCATCAATTAATACCATATGCTGACCTAATCTGTGAATTTCTTCCCACTCTTCATTTGAGAGATGAGTGGACACAAACAGGTAACCGTCCGCCCACTTACGTCCCAACAGCCTTTTCAGCTGTCCTATACGCTCTTCCTTGGGTTTCACATTATAGATATGGAGTTCGAAATCCGTTTCTGAAATAGCATCCTGAATTCCACTTAATACCTGCAGGAAGAAATAATTTGAAAGTAATGGCACTACCGCCATTATCACTTTCTTTTGCCGTGCGGCCAATCCCTGTGCAAATCCTTGGGGATGATATCCAACCTGATCGGCAATTTGAAGGACCTTATCTCTCGTTTTAGGAGACACTTTGGTACTTTTATTAAATACGCGGGATACCGTTGCTATACTAACCCCTGCCTGCCGGGCTATGTCGTATATGGTATGTGACAAATTTTAAGCCGCTTAATTTCAAATATGCGGAATAATACTGAAAGCGCTTACACTTGTCAATAGATTTTAATGCTTAACAACGACCCGCTGACACTACAGCTGTTGAATCAGTTCCTGGCATTCTCTTTTCAGTTCATCATCACCTATAACTTTTGACTCCATGCTTATGGCTTCCTTACAACTTTCACGGGCATTGTCTTCTTGTCCCATCTCTTCATATACCTTTGCCAGATCCAGATAATAAAGAATATAATCCTCCTTCTGCTCCGTAGCCTTTTCAATATACTCAGCAGCCTTTTCATTACTGGCATCACCTGGAATTCCACCAAATAGAGTATTTGCCGCGGCACGTTCAAACCAGCCAAGATTCGCTACTTTAAAATGCCAGCGTCCCAACACATGAAGTGCTCCGGCGTGATCAGGATCTGCTTCCAGGGCTCTATCGGCATACTTCTTTATATCCCGGGAAGCTGCCACCCGAGCCTTAGCCCCTGAAATCAAAGCTTTTCGCCCCATCGCCACAGCCATCACAAAATTTGACTGCACATCAGTGGAATCAATGGCCAATGCACGCTCAGCAAGTTCAATGGCTTTATTGAAGTGTTGTTCTTTGGTGGATTCATCCTCTGCCCGGTTCCCAACCCTTGAATTCAAAAAACTTGCCCGCCACAGCGCCTCATAATTATTTGGGTCCTCCTCGATAACCTGCTCATAAAGCTGCAGCGCTTTGTTTTCTTCATAGTTTCTATATAATGAGTCTGCCCGCTCTTTTAAATTCTCTCCCTGCTGGGCAAAAATGATAGCGGGGAATAATACAAATCCGATAAATATCAACACTCTCGTAAATTTTGTACACATAGCTTTACTTATTATTAATTGAACGGCTAATTATTTAATACAACACCTCATGATTAAGAGTATGCCAAGCTATCGTCATATATTATCTAAATATGTACATGCTTCTCTTTAATAGTTAACTAACGCACAACTATTACAAACAGTCTGCAATAAAATAAATTAGTTGTTCAGTGCAATATCTACCTTATTCAAGTTACTTTTAATAAGCTTTTGATAGAGCTCGTCAAGTGCCCCTTCCAGAGATTGACTCGTATCTATCTCAATCAAATTATGAGGACTCAATTCCTGCGGAGCCTGATACTTCTGATCTATTTTCTCAAAATCATCCAGTCGGGCGTCTGAAATAACCCCCTCCTTTCTTTCTCTTTCCTTTAGACGTTCAGTGATTAATTCATCGGGAGCCTGCGTTTCTATAAAATAAAAAGTAGCATCCATGTTTAGGGTATACAACTGATCAATCAGCCTCTTTCTGTTTTCTTCTTTACTATAAGTTGCATCCAGGATAACACTATTTTGAGACGCAAGATATTCCCGGGCCTTTTCACTCAGCTTATTATATACCTTTTTGGTCATGGATTGTGAATACAATTCTTCACGTTGCAAAACATCCGTTCGCTCATCCAAAGGAAGGCCTTTCAGCGACTTTCGAATACGATCTGAAGAACAATATTCGATATTTATCCGGCTGCTTAACGATCTTGCCAAGGTACTTTTTCCTGTGGCTATTCTTCCCATAAACACAAGCACTGTTGGGCGAGAACCAAGCAGCGCATACCGAAGAGATAAATTGAAATAAGATCGGGCCTTCAGGCGTGCTTTTTCCCGCTCCTCTTCCCCGACCTCCTCTTCCGAGGCCTGCATGCTTTTTACCTTGCCCTTAACGTAAGCCCGGTAGCATTTATAAAAATCAATATGGATAAGCAGATCCGGGTCATTGAGTTTTTGGGTCATCTTTTCCAAAAAATATCGCTCCTCTTTACGGCTGTTGGTAAAATCCAGATCCATTGCAAGGTATGCCAGGTCTGCGGCCGTATCACCGTAGCGGAAACGATCGTTGAACTCTATACAATCGTATATGCGTACCCTATCCGGGGTAATATGGATATGCTCCAAATGTAGATCACCATGTCCATCTACAATACGCTTTTCATCTATTCGCTGCTTAAACAGAAACGAAAAAAGATCATAATACCGATTGGTATATTTCCGAATGGCCTTAAAGCTATTTTCATCAATAGTTTTCCCGATAAAAGACTCAGTCTGACTAAAGTTTTCATCGGTATTAAATCGGACTTTCTCTATTGCTCCCCACTTCAGGATGTCTTCTTTCGGTTCCTGCTTGTTATAAAAAGTGGAAAGTTTGTTTGCAACCCGATCCATCATCCGAAGTTGGAGTGCTCCCTGATCAATAAAAGAAGTCAAAAAATACTCCTCCTCAAGCCTCTTCATTTTAACCGCATATTCGATAACATCTTCCCCATCCTCTGATTCAAGGATGAAAGTATCAGCGGTTTTTCGGGCAATAGCTATAACGCCCAGATAAATATCTTCACAAAGTCTTCTGTTAAGTTCAACTTCTCTCTGGCAATAAAACTTTCGTTTCTCAAGAGTACTGAAGTCCAGGAACTCAAAATTGACGGCTTTCTTTATCTTATAGACATACGAACCGGCAATAAATACGTGAGAAATATGAGTTTGGATGTGCTCAACCCGGTCTGGATGATGAGCATAGGAATCCGGGTCTTCCATAAAATCAATAACTGCTGCACTCGGTCCCTGGGACGAATCACTAATGTTCATTAAAAACAGATCTGATTATTTTAACACGAGAGTGCTATATTAGTATGAACAAAAGCTTTGCCAGAAAGATCCCATTTTAAAAAAGGAATTCTTTCAACACCAGCAAACGTCTGCCTTTTAACCGTCCCAATTACTGCCTTTTGTTTTGATGAGGACAACTCCAGTCCCCCCGCGGACCCCATATGTTGCGGCTTCCGCGTCTTTAAGAACCCGTATATAATCAATGTCCTTAGGACTTAACATACTATTCACCCGAGAATAAGAATAGCCTACTGTAGTGCCGTCAATAACATACAAAGGCGTAATGTTCGAAGTAAAAGAATTAATTCCCCGTACAATTACCGTGACATTATCACCTGAACCCGAAACATTAACACCGGGAACACGATAGAGAAAATCGGCCAGGCTGGTAAAATTATTATTCCCTTCAGACACACTGCCCCTGGGATTCTCCTTCTTTTCCGAATCTATAACTGTTCCCGAAGAAGAACAACCAGCAAAAAGAAGAGACATTGATAGAATAGATAAAAAGATAAGATTTTTCATATTAACCCCCTCTTTTCCATTCAATAACTAATCTTTTGAATGGGGTTAAAGTATTTAGTGTAACGCACTATAATATTTTAATTAAAAGCGTGAACAAATACAATAAATATATTAACTACATTTTAAGTTATGATTTCTTCCGGATAACAATAAAAGAGAGTACACCTCAGACCATATTTTCAGGTTGTGTTTTTGTAAAGTTTAATCTCAAATAGCTCTCTAAAAAGATCTTTCCTTTTCTACTCTACTTCATTTATGATCCCCTCTCCGTCAATCCGGAACTCCTTATATTCGGTATTAAGCTGTTCGATAGGATATTCTATATCACGTTCAGTATTGGCGGTAATCACCAAGCCGCCGCCCTGTCTGTTTACCTCAATATTGGAAAAAATGTGTTCCTTTAAGTTTTCTCGGTAACTGCCTACTATTTGAAAGTTAAGCAACTGATCCCCTTCATAGGTAGCGGCCATCAATTCCCAGTCCCGATACATTGATTCCCGGATGCGCATCATCCACTTTATGTCAATATTGCCAAAAGGGGTTTCTCCAAAAAGAAACAAGGCATAGGAAGTTTCTTCATCGGCACCTACACAATTATCCAGACCCCCTATCGTCTCCTCATTAATAACTGTGGAGTCTACTTCAAAAGGAATGGTAAGCTGACGAGTAGATTCACATTCTGCTGCATTCTTCAGATAGCCCACTAAATCAGAAGGCTGACTGGTATTGGCGTCTTGCTCTTGCCGGGTACTTTCGTTAAAAGCGTTAAACTCTTCGGAACTGGTAAACTGCTCATTCACGGTGGCCTCATCTTCATTCCCTGAGCTACAGCCCGTTATGAACGAGAGACAAAGAATTACAAGCCCGATAACAATAGCATATCTTTGCATAATGATCCTGCTTTTATGAGATCTTTACAGCAATATTATTTCATTTTTTACCGGATGAGGGTTTCAGGCAACCCTTACTCTTCCGCTTCCTCCATCTCTTCGGATTGTCCGTAATTACGCATCACATAATCATCCAGGATTTCCCGAAACTCCTCTGCTATATGATCGCCACGGAGCGTGCTGTGATGTTCCCCATCCATATAGACAGGTGCTTTGGGCTCCTCAAACGTGCCGGGCAATGATATGCCGATATTGGCATTGCGTGACTCTCCGGGACCGTTTACCACGCATCCCATCACAGCGACATTCATTTCTTCTACCCCGGGATACATCTCCCGCCACACCGGCATCATCTCACGCAGATAATCCTGGATCTCTTCAGCCAGCTCCTGAAAATAGGTGCTGTTAGTCCGACCACAACCTGGACAGGCGGTTACCTGAGGTACAAAACTGCGAATACCCAGCGACTGCAGTACCTGTTGACAGATACGCACCTCTTCCGCCCGGTCACCGTTGGGCTTGGGCGTTAATGATACGCGGATGGTATCGCCTATTCCCTGTTGAAGCAGTACCGAAAGCGCCGCCGTACTGGCCACAGTCCCCTTCATGCCCATGCCCGCTTCCGTAAGTCCTACATGCAGTGGATAATCCAGTAGCTCTGCGATACGTTCGTAGACGTGAACCACATCCTGTACATGTGACATTTTACAGCTGATGATAATCTTATTGGATGGCAGTCCCACGCTTTCGGCCAACTCTGCAGACCGGCGGGCACTTTCCACCATGGTATCGAGCATAACCTGCTTCGACGACTTCGGATTGGCTAGCTCACTGTTTTTATCCATCTTTTTAGCCAGAAGCTGTTGATCCAGTGAGCCCCAGTTGACACCTATGCGCACCGGTTTGTCATACTCGATTGCCTGCTCCACAATAGTACAGAAATTCTCGTCGCGGGTTTTGGTACCGGTATTCCCGGGATTAATACGAAATTTGGACAACGCCTTTGCCGCTTCGGGATACTTAACCAACAATTTATGGCCGTTATAGTGGAAGTCGCCCACAATAGGCACCGTTACATTTTCGGCCAGCAACTTATCCTTGATATGGGGCACTGCTTGGGCGGCCTGATCGTTATTGACGGTAATACGGACGATCTCCGAGCCGGCCTGATGCAGGTACTTAATCTGTTCGGCGGTCGCTTCTACGTCAGCTGTATCGGTATTGGTCATGGACTGTACCACTACCGGTGCACCACCGCCTACCGGCACATCACCCACCATTACCTGTATCGATTCGCGACGTTTTATATGAGACATATGTGTTATTTTGTTGTTCTTTTTCTTCTATCTTAGCAGCTGCTGTTACAGCAAGCTACCTTATATATTCTTCCTTTTTTGTGAACCTATAAAAATACGCCTGTACTGTAATTTATGTTCAAAATTCTGAATCAACAGCAAAAAGACAAATCCAGCGGTTATTTACTCGTTAATGTCACCGGATACTGTTCCAATCAAATGCTTATTCTTTCTTACTAAGCTCAAAAAGTTTTTTCTTCTCCTCTTTGGTTAGCCCGTCATATCCTTTTTCAGCAATCTTTTCCAGGATGGTATCGAGCTCATCCTGTTCAGTTTCATCGATAATCTCCACATCCGAAACCGCATGCATATTCTTATTCCGGGGCTTCGACTGACTTTCTTCATACGTACCCTTCAGCCGGTACCAAAACTGTTCAATCGGCAAGATCCATTTACTCAAATCGTAGCCCTGCTGCATTCTTTTCATCATCAGGTAACCAATGCCTGCACCGGCCAGGTGTACAATACGTGCCGTACCGTCGGAAGAGCCCAAGAGCAGCATATCCAGGGCTATCAGTCCCGCTACCACGTACCGCGCCTGTATGGGTGGAAGCAGCAACAGCATAATCGGCATAGTGGGGAAAAGCATGGCAAAAGAAACCATGATACCGTACACGGCACCGGATGCCCCGATGACCGGATTGTAACCCAATAAAGGAGCTGCAACCACATCCAGTAACGCCCCGCCAAGTCCGGCGGCGAGATAGATTACGCTAAAGGTTCGGGGACCCAAATGCTCTTCTACAGCCCGTCCCATCCACCAAAGCCACAGCATATTGAATATCAGGTGGAAGGCGCCTCCGTGGAGGAACATATAGGTAAACATTCGCCACGGTTGAAATAAGGCCGTCTGCCAATCGGGATAAAAAGCAAAGGTTCTGATGAGGGAATTGCTGTACTGCGAACTGAAAATACCCAGCAGCACCTGCAGTATAAAGACGGCCACATTAAGGGTAATAAGCGTACGAATGGCTACGGGCAGTGCCCGGTATCCGCGCTTAAAAGAGTCACTAAACGATTCGTTGTACATTCCTTGCATCTTGGTTACCTGCCAGTGCTTTGCTCTATAAAGTTAGGAATTAGATTATTCATAAGTTAATAATTAGAACGTTCACCCTTTAGTCCCCAGTACTTGATCAGGATAAAGCCGACCAGCATACCGCCCAGGTGAGCAAAATGCGCAACGCCCGAATTGGACCTCGTTAATCCGCTGATGAGCTCAATGGCCCCAAAGCCCGCTACAAAATACTTTGCTTTTATCGGGATGGGCGGAAACAGCAACATAATGGGCCGGTCCGGAAACATCATCCCGAAAGCCAGCAAGATACCGTACACCGCCCCGGAGGCTCCCAGCGTGGGCACGCCTCCAGGACCTACGATCATGTGCAGGATGGCAGCGCCAATACCGGTCAAAAAGTAATAAATCGTAAATCGCTGAGTACCCCAGAAGTTTTCAATGGCCTGACCAAACATCCAGAGTGCAAAGAGGTTAAAGAAAATGTGTCCCAGTCCCGCATGCAGAAACATATAGCTGACCAGCTGCCAAAAGCCAAAACGGCCCGACTCCAGCGGCCAGAGCGCGCCATATTCAAACAGCATCTGGCCGATGATCGGGGTATTCAGACCCACAAAAGCCAGTCCGTTTATGATAAGCAAATGCTTAACTGCCGGGGGGAAAATGGAAAATTGCGTACTCGGTTGATAGTTCGAAGACTGATAATTCAAGAATAATAGCGTTTGTTGGTATTTTCTTTCATCGGAATATACAGTTCCTGACGTTCAAATCGAACTGTTTCAAAAAGGGAATCATTCCCTCCTTTTGAGTATATACGCAGACAGGACTCAAATGTTTTGCTGTTATACCTTTTCACTGATAGGGACACAATGAATTATTATATCCTTTTACTTTTTAATTTTATATATCGCCAATTGAAGCTTACCTGATTTCAAACGGGATTTCAAAAAGCTTTATCATATTTCTCCTGGAAAATGGGTTACAAATAGACGGCTAAAAATAGCCGCGGTGGTGCAGACCGGAAATAAATCATTAGTAAGGTGGCCTTAGATTGTGGATTTAAAAATTTTTCGTAGCTCACTTCCTGCAGGGAGTTCAAGGTAAAATTCAGCCTCTCCTTACCGTTATCAGAAAAACTGGACCAATAAGTAAAGTTTCTGAGCTTTGGGAAAAGCCTGAAGCTCAGCAAACCATTATTTTAGGTCTATCAGTAAAATAAATTGGTACTTATTGGGAAATAGAAGTTTGATTTTCGATTATTTTTTCTAATTTGAATTACTACTTGCAAAAATTTCTGTTCTTATGCCTTTATTCATGGATTACCATCTCGTTTCCGACATCGACATCGATGCGGTAAAAGAGGGCCATTTGGCTGATAAATCCATACAGGAAAAATACGGCGTCAAGTATATTCAATTTTGGGTAAACCAGGAAGCCGGAACGATATTCTGCCTGATCGAGGCCCCTGATAAAGAATCCTGTGAACTGGTTCACCAAGAAGCCCATGGGAATATTGCTTGCCAGATTGTACAGGTCGAAAGCGGTTTTTATAAACTATTTATGGGTGAACCCCATCAGCTCGATGACGGGATTGTAGTTGGGAAAGACGGCGACTTAGACAAAGCCTACCGGTTTGTGCTTGCAATTCATATTCTGGGAATCACAAGTGCTGTAGATTCGGATGATTTGAGCCAGCTGATTCTGCCCGGTAAACCTAAAACACTGATTCAGAGAATCATCCCATCGTACGATGGACGAGAGGTTAAAAACGGTGATTATGATGGAATACTTTGCGTCTTTTCAAAAGCCGAAGAAGCGATGGGCTGTGCTATTGAAATTCAACAAGAGTTTTTAAAACGGATAATGAACCCGGAAGACGAATCCTGGAATATCACATTCAAGATAGGGATAGGTGGTGGACAGCCTGTGACAATGGGCGAACATTTTTTTGAAAAAACGATCCGGCTTGCCCAACGGCTCAGCTTAGTTGCCGGCGACGGGGAGATTATAGCATCGAATATGGTTAGAAAATTGAGTGAAATAGAAGAGAAACATAAAGGTCCGTCATCATTAAAAGCGATACAGTCCGCTGAGGAAGAGTTTCTGGAACAACTATTTGACATCACGGAGAAAAATCTCTCCAATGATGCATTTAATGTTGAACAACTTTGCCGTGACATCGGTATCAGCCGGTCGCAGCTGTACCGGAAAGTCAAAGCCATAACCGGAAGTTCGCCGGTCGTGTTTATTCGCGATATACGCTTGAACAAGGCCCTCTCACTGATCAAAGAAAACAAATACAACCTTTCCGAAATTGCATTGGAAATTGGATATAACAATCCCTCCTACTTTTCAAAATGTTTCCGGGATAAGTATGGTGTAAAAGCGTCAAATGTAGCTGTATAGTTTTGTGATCTGTATTCTGTAGAATTTCATAGAGACTTCAGAAGTATTAGTACATAACCTGAATTAGAGAGTTAGATTAATTATCTACTCCCTTAACAATTACTACTATGCCTTTATACATGGATTGTCATGATACTCCGGGAATTAAAATTGAGGAAGCCGAAAAAGCTCATTTAAAAGATTTGGCCGTTCAGGAAAAGTATGATGTGAAGTACATATCCTATTGGGTAAATGAAGACAGCGGTAAAGTTTTTTGTTTGATGAAGGCCCCCAACAAAGAAGCCATTCATAAGACACATCTTTTAGCAAATGGCATAGAAACGTGCAATATTGTGGAAGTGGAGGGAGGGCTTTACTCAGCCTTTATGGGGAAAGACTTAACGGACAGAGACGATTTAGTTGTAGATGAAAACGGAACTCCAGATGGCGGATATCGATTTATCATGAATCTGGATATCATTGCCGTCACCCGGCTGACTGACTTTATCGATTTTGATGAGCTAAAACTACCCCAGAAACCACTTGAAGCTGCAGAACGATTCATTTTAAAAAACAATGGTAACGTTGTAAACCAATTGTCTTACGATCGAGTCATTGCTGTTTTTAAAACACCGGAAAGCTGCCTGCTATGTGCCAAAGAGATCCAGGAGGAATTTCTCTCCCATCAATTTCATTACACTTCAAATGAGTGGAATTTTAAATTCACAATGGGCTTGTGTATCGGAGAACCGGTATCAAAAACGGATGACCAGATTTTCCAAAAGGCATTAAATAAAAGTATGTGGTATTGCAAAATTGCAGAAAATGGAAAGATTGCACTGCCCATTGAGTTCCAGGAGATAAGCGTTTTATGCAAAACAGAAATGGACGAACCCGGTATTAGCATTATCGACAAATCCGACCAGGTATTTATTCAGCGGTTATTTGATCACATCAACTTGAATATTTCTAACGTTGATTATACCATTGACAAATTAAGTAAAGAGATGCGATTGAGCCGGGCTCAATTGTATCGGAAATTAAATTCCATGTCTAACACCTCTCCGGTTCAATTTGTCAGGGACATCAGGCTTAGATTCGCACTGAACCTGATCAAAGAGAGAAAGTTATCAATCTCGGAAATAGCCTATGAGTTGGGGTTCTCCAATCCATCCTATTTTGCCAAATGCTTCAAAGAAAAGTATGGTATCTCTCCCTCCAAAATAAAAGTTGAAGTGTAGCCACTGATAGAAAATATAAATCAAGAAATCTCCAATAGTGACTTGAGATTCTTTTCGGCCGGTGCAACAAATGTTGCATTTTTTGCAACAAATGAGGTGGAAGAGCAACAAATACGGCTGTATATATAAACTGACATTAATATTTAACCTTAAAAAAAGGTGACTATTATGAACAGTTTATATAAAATTTCTCTGATCTGTACCCTCCTCCTCTCTTGGGCATCCACAGCGTGTCAGGCTCAATCTGAAGATGGTATTATGACCGAATACCCGGAAGAAAAAGCCGAAATTTTACAAACGTGGAATGAAATTATTGAAAGCGTGAAGAACGGTGATATAGACAAATTAATCTCTTTCCATGCCTATGGACCCAAGTTCACTGAATTTAAACAAGGGGCTCCAAGAAACGGAGGTGAGGAAAATGAAGCCTTTGAACGAGGAGTGTTTGGAAGCGTTAAGGAAGCGTTAAAAATGGACGCAAATGATATGAAGATTGCCGTCTATTACGGGAATGTAGCCGTGGTGACCTTTCATTCAGATTTTCATTTGCAGTTTGAAGAAGAGATGGCCGTTGTGAATGATCAGATCAGCCTTGTATTTGTCAAAAATAATCAGGGAGAATGGAAAATAGTGCACGAACATCATTCACCTCTTACTCAATCATAGAAAGAGATCAGTTCTACTTTACACATAGGTAAGTATACAGGTATCAATAGTAAGCATTAGCACTCTTTGTATGTGAAACACAGGTACCTGCTCTACAAACAATAAAAATAGCAAGGGGAGACACATGATTAATATTGAAGAATTACAATCAACATTTAGAGGTCGTTTAATTCAGCCAAACGATTCTGATTATGATGAAGAACGACAGGTCTGGAATGGATATATCGATAAACATCCCGCCCTGATCGCAAAATGCTCCGGCATGGCAGATGTGATCGATGCGGTAAACTTTGCACGAAAAAACGATATCGAAGTGTCCGTGCGTGGCGGCGGACATAATGTAGCCGGCTCCGCACTTTGTGATGACGGGATGGTGATTGATCTGTCTGAAATGCGCGGAATCCATGTCGACGCATCTCAGAAACTAGCCCGGGTGCAGGGCGGTGCAACCTGGGGAGATCTGGACCGGGAAACACAGGTATTTGGATTAGCCGCTCCCGGTGGCGTGGTATCTACAACCGGAGTCGCCGGCCTGACCCTGGGAGGAGGATTGGGATGGATGCGAAAAAAACACGGACTAAGCTGTGATAATCTTCAATCTGTGGAGATTGTAACGGCCGATGGAGAACTACTTACGGCCAGCGATACCGAAAACCCGGACCTCTTCTGGGCACTTCGCGGCGGAGGCGGAAACTTTGGGATTGTTACGTCCTTTGTATTTCATCTTCATGAAGTTGGCCCCACTGTGATGATGTGTGCCGTCATGTACCCGGTTGAAATTGCCAAGACCGTGCTCTCTACATGGAAAGATTTTATGATAGCCTCGCCCGATGAAATTAGCTCGCAGCTACTGTTTTGGGCACTGCCAGATACCGACGATTTCCCCGATGAAGCAAGAGGAAAACATGTCATTGCCATTACAGCCATGTATGTGGGTGATCCGGATGAAGGTGAAAAGGCCTTCCGGGAGTTACGGGAAATCAACACACCTGTTTTAGATTTGAGTGGAAAGATCCCCTATTCGGTGGCTCAAACCATGTTCGATCCCTTCTTCCCCAAAAATGAACGGCACTACTATTTCAAATCCCAGGATCTGGCATCTCTGAACCAGGAAACAATGGACGCTCTTATTGAAGGCGCCAAAAACAGGCCGGTACCGTCGATGCTGCTTGCCATTTGGCATTACGGAGGAGAGATGAATCGAATCGCCAGTACCGATACAGCGTTTGGAAGCCGAAATACAACATTTCTGATGAGTGTTGACTCCGTTTGGGATGACCCGGCTGATTCCGAAAAAGTCATTTCATGGTCTCGAAACTTTCTGGATCAAATGAAACAGTTTTCCGGTGACGGGATGTATGTGAATTTTTCCGGATTTGGTGAAGAAGGAGAAGACCTGGTTCAGAAAGCTTATGGAGATAACTATGAGCGGTTAACTAAAATTAAAACTGAGTACGATCCTGATAATTTCTTCCATCTAAATCAAAACATCAAACCCGTTTCTGAATAACTAAATTAAGTAATCCGTTTTTATAACGGTTGCCATCAACTGATACTAGTAATTGGTTGAACAAACCAATTCAGAAAATACCCATAGTTTTCCACTAAATGTTAATTCTTGCCATAAATATGACGCAGGTACAATTCTCCCAGATATGAGACAGCAAATTATACCCAAATATTTGATCTATTTATTTTTAGTAGGGTTCCTAACACCTGAAGTAGTAGCACAAGTCCAGGTTAATGGGACCGTAGTTGCTGCCGATGGATTGCCGCTGCCATCAGTAAATGTAATGATCCTGAATGAAACCGATTCTGCATTAGTAAAAGGGGCCGTAACAGACGATATCGGGATTTACCGGATGGCCGGAATACAGCCCGGAAATTACATCCTTTCCATCTCAATGGTTGGTTTTCGAACCCACGAGGAAGCTATTTCTATTTATGAGCCTGGAGACGAAAACTTCAGTATTGATAAAATAACTTTAGATGAATCAATCGAACAGCTTGGAGAAGTAGTTACCACGGCACGGCGGCCCCTGTATGAGCAAGAAATCGACAGATTGGTCGTGAACGTTCAGCGGAGCGTTACATCCTCCGGCAGCACTGCTCTGGAAGTACTGGAAAAATCACCTGGTGTACAGGTAAACCGTCAGAGTAATGATATATCCCTAACCGGGAAATCTGGAGTTATAGTGATGATTAATGACAAAAATGTACGATTACCACTGGAATCGGTTATTACCATGTTAAATGGAATGAGTGCAGCCAACATAGAGAAGATTGAATTAATAACTACTCCACCCGCTAAATATGAAGCCGAAGGAAATGCCGGCATTATCAATATCCAGATGAAAGAATATTCTGACTTGGGTTATACCGGTTCTTTCGGTACAAATATTGGATATAGCAGTGCTGAAACACTTGGAGGAAACTTCGCATTTAGTCGCAGGAAAAATAAATTAGCATTCCTTCTTAATTACTCCATCAATTACAATAATTCTGAAGAATCCATGTTTAGTGAAAGGTTCTTCACAGAGGATGGTTTTACCCAGACAATCCGCAGTGAAAATTTCAGAGACCCAATCACGACTGTGCAGAATATTTCAATGGGTTTTGAATATGCTTTGACGGAAAAAACAGATACAGAGCTTTTATTGACTGGCTTCCAAAGAAAATGGGATACCTCAGATGTTTCAGAAAGCCTGGATCACTCCAGCCCAAACTCCCTACTCATCATGGAGCAAAGTATAAATGAAAAAAACTTATGGAGGAATGGAATTATAAATTTTGGCATAGACCATGTATTTAGCGAAGATAGAACACTGAATTTTGACCTGGATTACCTGTACTATAAAAATAGCAACCCTTCCAGTTACCGGCTTGATGTAGTTACAGGGGATGTTTCTCCAAATAATGCCGATGCCATCAATGTGGAAAAAGAAACTCCAATCAACATATGGGTTTCTAAACTGGATTATCAGCACGAAGTTTCTTCCAAAATAACGTTTGAAACCGGGTTGAAGAGCACATACTCAGATTTCGTCAACGACGTACATGTTAGCGACCGAGTAAATGGTAATTTTATAGTCAATAATTCTTTTACAAACGAGGCCGACCTGGAAGAGTTTATCGGGGCTATTTACCTTTCTTCGAGTATTAGTCCTTCTGATAAATTCCAGATAAATGCCGGGATTCGCTATGAACATATAAGCCGAAATTTAAACTCAGTTACTGAAGGGAGTATAGTTGACCGAAAAACAGGTCGATTATTCCCAAGTTTGTTTATCCAAAAAAGTATAAAAAATGATCATAAAGTAAATCTATCGTACAGCCGAAGAACTACGCGACCAACGTTCTGGGATCTTGCACCATTTGTATTCTTCATTGACCCAAAAACCTTTCTGTCGGGCAATTCAAATTTAAAATCTGCAATCAGTGATGGGTTTAGTTTAGGGTATTCCAGAAAAAGTTTCCTGGCCACTCTCGCTTATACGCATAGCAGTGATGAAATAGCAAGGTGGCAACCAAGCTTTGATACTGAGACCAATAATCAAATATATAGCACGCAGAATTTAGAATTTTTAGATACCTATTCACTCACATCAAGCTTTCCCCTGGAACCGCTTGCTTGGTGGAGTCTGCGTATCAGTGCTACCGGCAGATATCAATTTTATCGCTCGGCACACTTGGAAGACAACTTCTCGGGAGAAGCAGCCGGATTCAATTCAAATGTCGTAAACACGCTTGATTTACCGAAAGACTTTTCTTTTGAGGTATCCGGATTTTATCAGTCAAAATCAGTTTGGGGCATTGCAAGATCCAGACCACAGGGATCATTAAATCTTGGTCTGCAAAAGAAAATAGGAAACGGGCAGGGTACATTGAGATTAACAGCCACAGATATTTTAAATACAAATATTTTACAAGCTAATAATAATATCGAGAGTGCTAATATTAATTCTTTTTGGCGCTATAACTTTGATGCTAGGTCAGTTACAGTTTCTTTCACATGGAACTTTGGCAGTAACGAATTTGAAAAAATTGAGGTAAGCTCTGGGTCTGAGGAAGAGCAAAATAGAGTTGGAATCAATTAATAGAATAATCCACTCAAAATTACAATTTCTAGAGAGGTGTATTTATTTATGAAGTAACTACTTATTATATGTCTTTATTTCAAACCTATCGCTGGCGATCGGCTCGGTGATTTATCCCGGATTTCATAGCCGAACACGCCTCTCTCCTCCTGCCACTATTGGTTTTGAGCCCCTTCTTTCGTTAATTGCTAATTCAACGCTAATCACTGTGCCGATTATATGCCAGATCGTTATTTATAATACATTCGTTTATCTTACCTTATACACTTAAACTTCCATCCCATGGGCAAATCAAATAGAGCGCACCTGTATACCGAAAAAGAGATCGGGGCATTAATCAAGCGGGCCACCGAAATCCAGGAAAAAGCCCATGAATCCTTTCCCCAGGGGTTATCACTGCAAGAGATCAAAGACATCGCCCGAGAAATTGGTATCGACCCCAAACATATTCGATCGGCCGCTTCTGAACTTGAGCATCAAATGGCAACAGAGCAACGATCCAACTTCTTAGGAGCCCCCTTTCTGATCGAACAAAAGCGGGCTATCCGAGGTGAGATTAGTGCTGAGGAGTGGGAAGACCTGGTCCGCCAGATACGTCGCATGACCGGCAGCTCCGGCCGAACGACGACAGTGGGTCAAACTCGGCAATGGCACCGAAGTGTCAAGGATATGAGTACTACCTTAGAGGAAACCCATCTGCAGGTAGTCTCGCAAAAAAACCAGTCCATTATCGAAATCCGCAAACATTTCCAGGGAGGTGCATATATAACTTACTTGATGGGACTGATTATTTCGGGAACGCTGGCTGGCATATTACTGGACGGCAACGGTTATACTAACCTTGTGAATACCGGTGTTGTCTTAACCAGCATGAGCGGTGGATTTGCTGCTGCACGCCTTGCAATAATATCGTGGACAGGACGCCAACGCAGGAAGATGCACGGCCTGATGAATTGGATTCAGGATCAGGTTGCCGGTTCCGGAGTTACGGAAGACATCGAGAAACAGGAAATTGATATCCCGGGATCTGAAATAAATACAGATCAGAAAGATATGAAAAGAGGACGAAGATCCTCCGTATGATTTATATAAAACCGACTCTCAAAACTTTCTTCAAAAAGGAAAAATGACTTCATATCCACTAATAATTGAAAGGAGAATGTTATGAGTGATGCCAATCAACATCAAAAGGAACCAGTGCCCTGGAAGTCTCTTCTTGATATCCTTCGGGGACGGCGTTCCCGCCGCTTCGGTTTGGGAATGGAAATGGAGTCCGGCCCAATGGCCTATAAGAGCCGCCATCCGGGACTGCCACTTACCGAGGAAGAAGAGGCGCTGCTGACGTTTGCCGCCTGTGGAATTACCGGTCATGCCCTGGGCGACCTCGTTTACGATTCCGGAGAGGGCGGCACGATACTCGCGGGGCTGGCCGGACGAACGGTGCCGAGCGGTGATGCTATCCAAACCTCTTCTTTGATTGTTATGAACCAGGAGGCCAGTTATTTCATTAAACGGCCCCAGGACTTTCCGCCCGAAGCGATCTCCGAACTTGCCGGGCTAGCAGAGCAGGGAAATTACCTTGAACTCTATCAGCGCAGCCGGGTAAAGATTCGCGACGGACGATCGAACCCGCCACTGGAGCCGTTCTTCAATATCAACTGCAACCGATGGTCGCTCTACGATCCATCGGCCACCTATTTCCTTCCGGTCGAAGACTTCACACTGATGTATATTAATGCCCTGCTCGAAATTTTCAATGAGCACAATGGCATCTATCCGCTGGATGAACGTGCGTGCTTCCGGCCCGCGGGAGTCAAACAATTTGCCAAAAGTCGCGGTGGACACCTTATCGACGATCCCCGCCGGGAACGCTCTATTACCGTCCAGCAGCTGGAGACTCTCGTCACCGAGTTTGTTACGTCCGAAGCCGGTATGATCATCCAGAACCTCGGCCTGATGACGCAGGCCATGGGACTGGGTGGCTTCCCTCACTGGGCGGCGCATTATTACGGGTGGTTCGAAGCGCTGGGATTTCGCATGAGAGAGATGAAGGCAACCCAGTATCTGGGAATGGGTTGGCTTTACCGGATGATAGCCAGGCTGCTGAATCGCGATCAACCTGTTCCCCTGGTGGTGGGACTAGATACGAAGGATGGCACATCACTGATCAAGCCGTACTGTCCTCCGAACTACTCCTCAATGAAGGAGGCGGTGCATGCGGTGGTGGAAATGAAATGGGGACGCAAAGGCATTTTCAGAGAGGGCGCTTCCGAAAGTGCATGGCAGGATCCCTCGAAGATCAGTGATGCCGCACCGGAGGTAAGCGAAGCAGCCGTTGAGGCCACGGTCGCCTATTGCAGTTATCTATATGAACGGTATGGGCGTTTCCCCGCCTACCAGCCCCCGCTTCGGACTCTGCTCGGATTCCAGGTTAACCACGTAGACACAGAATTTTATGATCGTTTTTACCGCCCCGAAGCACTAACGGACCTGCAACGAAATCACCTCCGCAACTGGCACAACAAATAATAAACATCTCTTGTATGAGGATTTTTACTCTTCCTGTCACTTTATATGGTTGACTATCTTTCTGTTTTCTTTTTCAGGATAGCCCCATTTAAGAATGATTTTTAAGCGTCAGGATCATTAACACATATTAATTCAGAGCTTTCAAAAAAAATTATTATATAAAAATATTGATATTGATAAAATAAACAGGGATTAGGGAGGGATATATGTTCATTTCATTTTGGGTAAAACGTCCAATAGGATTTACAATACCCTTAGCACTATCAATAATGGTGCTGTTGTCGGCCTGTAGCGATGCTGATACACAGCCACAAAATAAAAGTACGGTGGAAGTAACGGCTACTCACGATGCTGAGGAAAATAAGCATCTATTTGAAGTGAGTACTAATGAAATCTCATCCGGATGGACAACATTTCAATTTAAGAATGCATCGGGATATGACCATTTCTTTTTGATCTGGCAAATTCCAGAGGTAGGAATTAAGGCCGCTGAAGCTGCTGGCGAACCACTTCTTGACCATTTTTACCAGAATATTACCGAACCCTTCCAAATGCAGTTTAATCCATATATAGAGGGTGGCATGGAGTTTGGTGAATTTACAGACAGTTTGGTGGCCACCCTTTCAGAAACGGCTCCCTGGTTCTTCGATCCTGGAGCTAAAACCATGGGGGGACCGGGATTTACTGCAGCCGGGACCACATCTGAGACTACCGTCCATTTGGAACCGGGTGAATACATCATTGAATGCTACGTAAAGAATGAAGACGAGATATTCCATTCCTATATCGGCATGCTCGAACACATAAGTGTTACTGACAACCCATCTGATGCCCAAGAACCGGAGCCTACAAAAACCGTAATGATTTCATCTACTGAAGGAATTCAGGTTGAACAGGCTTTAACAGCAGGAAGTCATGTCATTGAAATATTTTTTAAAGACCAGGAAACGTATGCTCATCTTCAAGGCCACAATGTACAATTGGTAAGGTTAAATGATAAAGAAGATGAAGAGTTGCTAAAGAATCTCGCAGCCTGGATGGATTGGAGGAAGCCCGGAAGCCTTGTTAACCGGGCCCCTGAAGGTGCAGAATTCATGGGTGGAACAATGGAAATGACCAAAGGTGGTACCGCATATTTCCATGTGAATCTGGAGCCGGGGGATTATGCCTGGATTGCGGAAATACCCAATCCTGCTGATCACAATATGTTGAAGATCTTTACTATTGCAGAGGAAAGTGATTCTGGAAATTAAGGCTGCTGTCCTTATAGTTTTTGTAGCTAATACAGTGACTTAAATTCTCAACTCTTTGCGTGCATATATACAACTATATGTAACATTAGTTAGAACATTTTTTCTATTCAGGTATCATATCTTCCATTGGCTTGTTCAGCAAGGGATAGTCTTTATATATGATTGAGACTAAAGACAAACTGACCATCCGGTGGATGCACGCACCAGTTCTGCATCCGGTCCTCAAGGTCGTTAGTAATCACATTGGCTTAGAAAACGGAAAAAATTATCGGGAAAGTAATTGTTTAAGCTGCCGGACCGTTCGTTGGGCACTTTCCACGGCACCATCCATATAACCCGGGAATTCGGTAGCCGTTTCTGATCCTGAAATTAGCAGCCGGTTATTTAGAAAAGGTTCTTGAAATATGGGGTGCCCATTATGCTGATGAGGGAAAATGGGCTGTTCATAATGGCTATAGGAAAAGGGCTCGTCTTCCCAGACCAATTCCCGGTATGCTCCATAGCTGTCAGCCTTTTCTCCATAAAAACGGCGGAGCTGTTCAATGACCAGCTTTTTTCGCCGCTCACGGGTTGCCGCCTGATAGGTATTATTCATAAACCCTTTAAGGGCATAGTGCTTGTTAGTTGAATGATCGTACATTTCACTGACGGGACCTACATTACTAAATATCGTCCCGCTCGAATCCGAATGGCGCCAAAAGGGTTCCTCAAACGTAAGAGCAACCTTGATGGACTCTGCCATCCAGGTGTGTGTTTGTGAAGCGATATCGGTAAGCTCGTCAGGCAGGGAAGGAGAGCAATCTATACTATCGGCCAGTAGCTTGGGTGGCAGGGTACTTATGGCAAAATCAGCCTTAATAAGATCGCTATCTGTTTGGATTTCCAGTGTGGTATCCGTTTTCCGAATAGTTTTTACCGCCTGATCTAAATGGATTTGGTTTTCTTCAAGGCGATCTGCCAATACCTTTATTATATTGTTTGTTCCTCCTGTAATACGGCAACTTGGTTCTTCGTTGGGAGGCAAATCAACAAGCTGCGGTGGCGTAACCGACATGGGTTCATAATATCCTTTACTGCCCATATATTGCTCGCAAATATCAATATCCAGCTTATCAAGTAAATCTAGCAAATGGTGATGTTTCTTGCCTAACCAAGTGGCGCCCATTTCTATGGGAGGGGCATCATTCGATCGCAGGGTATATATGCGTCCGCCCAGCCGGCTGCGGGCTTCAAGAATTGTGGACATCACTCCTTTTTTTTGGAGTAGATAAGCGATGAGCAGACCGGAAAAACCGCCACCAATGATGACAATATCAGGATCAGAAGTTTGCATAAAAACATTTCGGAATTTACTTTGAAAAGATCCAAAAGGTAAATAACCGGCCGTAGTGAAACAAGCTTAAGCTCCCGGAGTCCATAGGAAACTAACCTAATAAAACCGAAGCTCTTAAATTTAGTAGTGAGGACGAACCAACGTATTATAATATAAAGAAAAGCCCTCCCCCATTCTTGCTTTCAAATAGTTTTATATCTACTAATTTCAATAGATAATGATTCCCGTTGATCTGCGCTTGAGCGCAAGGCCGCTAGTTCGAATCGGTACCACAATTTTTGGGCAACCTAACAATTAAACCGTCCGAGGATTTAAGGAAATGAATTATTATGAGATTCCCGCCGATCTATGGCGCCAGGCGCAACATGAACAGAATATTCCATCCTGGTTCGTCGATTTCAGTTTAACGGACCGTTGGAAAAACTACAGCGAGCATACTGAGACTGATACTCGATTTACATCGATAGAAATCCAAATGCGGTATACACACAAGCATGGTCAATGTTACCAAATACAGGAGTATATCGTCTGGGATTACGAAGTAACCATACGAACAGGCACACTCTGCTACTACCTTAATGTCAATACCGAAGCGTTGCTCCGTTCTCGTCAATTTGCGATGCGGTTCTTATGGGATCGTACGCTGAATGCATTGGCGAGCTACTACGATCCTACGACTGGTGTTGCAGGTGGCCTGGCCGACATCGGGGTGATCGTGTCCGGCGCATCGCTACCGCCAATATTTTCAGACATAGCTCAAGGTATTTCGATGGGCCAATTGCTTGATAATATTCAGGATATCACCGATCGTGTTGAGACAAGACTGAATGAAATAGATCGTCTTCTTGCTCTTGACGGCACTGAGCTATTTTGCTTTGAGGATGTGAAGTGGCGGCGCAGGTACCAAACTGTCAAGACTTATTCTTCTGTGGAGATAGTTGAAGTTGAATGTACCGACTGGATTCTGGAAATACCGGAAGGTGAAACTCTGCATATTCCCGAGCAAACTGAAAGAATCTATCCTTTACCTGAACTCGACCAAGAAGACACTGGTAGATTCAAGAGTCTTCGCAATGCATACTCAACCGACAAAAGGAACGCCGGCATAGGATTTTTGAAGGACGTGATTAAGAAACAAGAAATACAGAAAACTGACACTGATAAAAAGAGGTAAAACAGATGGGCAAAGAGTATAAACTTATTGAATATATTAAAAGCTTATACGTGGCAGGCTAACCGAATCCGAGACGACTGACCTCGCTCCTATCGTTGATAAACCCTCTATCTCATTTATTTACAGGATCTTATATGGATTAATAAATATCTAGTAAAAGTTATTATTAATTAAACCTTGATTTAGTAAATTACAATAAAGTTTCGGCAACCATCAGTTAAATAATAGGGATTATATGGGGAGGGACTATCCAGAAAATACCATGACAGAACCTGATGTACAGCTGCAGTCCAACAATCGTTCTGCTCAACCGGTGGGCTTGCTGGTTGTACACGGCATTGGCGATCAGAATCGGGGTGAAACACTCGAGGGAGTACTTGAAGGATTGAGGCTGGCATATGGAAATCGACTCCGTGTACAGCGTGAAAAACAAGACTACGCCTTAGTTAAAGGATTTACTCGTCCTATTCATATTTTCGAAGTATACTGGGCCGATCTTCTGCACGGAGAAACCGTGAAAGGAACCTTTGATATAGACCGCATTTTTGAGATCGCATGGTTCCCCCTGTTTAACTATAAATCTAATCTGCTTGCGCACGGAATCTCCCGCGGCTATGTATTGCGATGGACCTGGATTCTCGCGCCCCTGAGTTCTTTTCTAGCCACTGGTATTCGGGGCGCCCAATTTCTGGCATCAATTGCAACTGGGCTGAAGGAGTCTGGGGGCCAACGTCGTCTCGAACGGAATCAAGAGCAGCCACAAACTTTTTGGGAGAATGTTCGCCGCAAACGAGATTCGGCTCTAGAACGAGGCACAGTCCTTGATGATATTCTGGACCAAGTAGCCGGGGACGTGTTCAACTATACGCATGGGGTTTTTGAGGCTTTTCCGGAAAAAAGCGAGAAAAACGCCAAGCTTAGCGACAATACAAAAGAAATGCATAAAAGATTTCGCCAGACGGCTCAGCGAGCCGTCGATCAGGGCTGTCGCGAACTTCAAGTCCTGGCTCACAGCCTTGGTACTGTCGTTGGATTTCGGTCCATGTGCACTGAGAGAACCAAACCAATTATAAATACTGAGACCCCCGTTTACTTAAGTCGATTCTACACTATTGGCAGTCCGCTAGAAAAATTTCGTTTTTTCTGGCCCCGACTATTGGAAGAATCCACTAACGGTCCGGCCATCACTGCTCCCGACGATTCACACCTTCTGGCAACGAATCAACCACAAGATGAGCACTCTACAATGAGTTGGGATAATTTCTACAGTCGAAGTGATCTTGTATCCGGAGAGCTACTTTCTTTTGATGGATGGCCTAAACCGACTAACCATAAGGCACGCGGACTTGGAGGGATAATCCGGTCGCATGTATCTTACAATAGAAATCCAAAATTTCTGTCTCTCCTCGGAGAGGGATTAACCGGAGAAGAACCAACGATAAAAGTAAACAAATTCCGTAACTTTGGTCAGCAATTCGTTGGAAGTCTTGAGAATTTATTACTGCCGGCCTTGTTGGTCTTCCTTGCCCTTTTGGGTGCCGTTGTTATGGTAGGAATGGGAGGAGGTGTAGGCTGGATTATTTCCCAACAATTCAAATGGTTCGGTCTTGAAAGTGTGGCGATTGCAATCCGATTCTATTTTCTTGCAGTAATCGTTTTGGGACTTACTATTATACCTATCTGGGTGGGAAAATCGAATGCCCAAAAGCTGCATGCTCGTTATTGGTCACCGGAGGAAGATCAAAAGCAGTGAATTAACTGATGTGCTACTGAAACTTATTTATGAGAGGCGATGTATGGGAAAATCTCGGATATATTATCTTGCAAATAGATATTTGTCCATAACTCATCATCACAAAAGACATCCAATAAATAAAATAGCCTTCCTACTAATATTAACTATTCTGATGCCTCTTGCGGCACAAGCACAGCAATACTCGGCCGATCCTGTGTCTTCCGGAAGTCTGTTTCAGAATCAACTCTTCAACAATCACATAAGGATACAACCGTAAAGACCAATGAAAACCGATATTGGATCAATACCGGTCTGGGAGTTGGAACAAATGGTATGGCGTTAATTGTTGGTACCCATTATCAGTTTGGCCCAAATTTATTGTCATTTCGAGGATGTGCTACTACAGAAATTTTTGGTGACGAATATTGGGACATTGGTTTGCTGTATGGCTGGGCAAGCTCAGAATATGATTATCATGTTTCCTTTTCTTCGGGAATTGCTGTTATAGGAGGAAGCCGGTCTGAAGGTGGCTTGTTTTCCGATACGCCCCGGGACGTTATTTCTGCCCAATTTGGGATCCCGCTGGAAGGACAATTCTTCTGGCGCCCTTTTGGGAACGTTGGACTCGGACTATACGGATTTGCAAATCTCAATGCCGAACAGACTTTTGCTGGACTTGCATTATCCGTTCAACTGGGTAAATTGAGATAGGTATCCCAAATTCAAATAACTATTAGGATGGATTTAAAGGACCATTACAATAAAATGTGGACAGCCTCACTTCAAAAATTTAAGAAGCAGCAATTTCAGTTTGACCCCCTGCTTGATGCCGACGACGATAACCGGTATGGTCTAACTCTATTAGCCCGCCCTTCAGAAGAGGTAAAACAAAGTATTTTAGATGCCCTTGAGGAAATAAAGAGAATTGCCCCCAGCCAATATTATTATTCCCATCCCGATCTGCATATAACCATACTGTCAATCATTTCCTGTTATCCCTGTTTTTCACCAGATGCAATTGATACAGAGGAATACTGCAAAATTATTAGTTCTGCCGTTGCTTCGGTTGCTCCCTTCCGTATATCTTTTTGTGGAGTTACGGCCTCCTCTTCCTGTATTCTAATCCAGGGATTCCCGGGAAACGACCAACTCCAAATATTAAGAAATACCCTCCGGGATACGTTCAGGCAATCCGGGCTGCAACACTCCATCGATAAGCGATATCAGCTACAAACAACACACATGACAGCTATTAGATTCAAAGAATCCTTTGCTGAATCGGAGGCATTTGTCAAGGCCATCGAAAATTTAAGAGAAAAAGATTTCGGTAGTTGCTCGGTTAAGCAGCTAGAACTCGTGGGAAATGATTGGTATCACCGGGAAGAGAAGGTGCAGCGCATTTGCAAATTTAAGCTCTCCAATTAATTAGACGGATTACAATCGTGTAAAGCATCATAGGAGACAATCAATTCCATCAAGCGCCATATGGATTAAAAGTCCCAGTCCGATTAAATGGAACATATCTATGGTAGATTTCAATTTCCAATCATCAGCCTTTCGTCCCAATATCAGAGGGAGAATAAACAGCATCCCATATAACACAATTGCAGGGATCGTATGCAGCGGGTGAAATCCAATCGAACACCGTTCAGGATCATAAATAGGATCAGCAAGCAGGTGATCCAGATCGACAACCATCGTTGCAATCAGGATGACAGTGACGTTCTTCCACCTCTTACGGTAGAAGTAAAGGGCAACCAGCAAGGGAACTACCAAATGTAAAACAATATGCAGCATAGCATGTCAGTTAGAACATCGCCTCAAACTAATTCCACAATGGGTGGTCTTCCGGTATTTGATCCCCAATCAGCTGCAGCAACTGAATGGCATTCAGACTCCACTGCGCCGTTTCATTGGTGGACGTCCACGGACTGACCTCCATCGGACGGAGGGTCTCGGGACCACTGATTTCTTTGGTCTCGAAACGATTATCCGGATCCTGCCAGCCCGGATTGCCAAGAAAATTCTCCCAGGCCTGTGCTGCCAGCTCAGTATCATCAAGTTCAACTGCGGCATAGGCCAAAAGGCGGGCATGCCATGATTTAAAGCCGCCATCACCGATCCCTCCATCCGAGGCGGTCCGGCCAGGCGCATCCTCCGGCAAGGAATAAAGTCGGCTGTACTGAAGGAAAGCATCTTTGAAACCTTTATGATCAATAAGGTCCAGCAGTTCGAACGACACCTCTGCCCCACCCATAATCATTACCAAGTGCGAAGTATGGTGGTCATCCGGTTGCCCCGTATCATTAACCAACCGGCCACTCTCGGGATAAAACCCCAGCACGCCCGGCCCGGAGAACAGCCCATATTTCATATTCGCTATACTGTCAAACCCGTTTCTAATTTTCTCAAGATACTTGTTATCACCAGTGCGCTCCCATTCGGTCATCCAGTTTCCGGCCAGTGCCAACCAGTCGGGTCCTACCCGAAGGCGGGTTGGGGCCTCGGTCGGATAGCGATCTGCGGGCATGGCATTCCTCATGGGATCGAGCTCTTTATAAGATTCCTCGGTATCACGAACCGCGTGCATTAAATCACCAGTGCGCTCATCGGTGGTCAGGTAGTAATAGAAACGGCGTAGGGCAGCCTGACTTATCCGCGCTTCCTTCGCTCCGTCCCCCCAGTGAATAACGTTGTGACGCGTACCCAGATCTTCAAACCGCCCGGAGTGATATACATCCACCTCCCCGGTATGACGTGTCATCGCCTCGGCCATCCGGAAGATATCTTCGCGTCCGGTGCGCAGGTAGCTGTACCATAACCACATATCGGGCACCAGCTCTGAGTTAGCCCAGGCAAAACCACCCACGTCATACCGCCAGGTTTGGCGGACGTTATCGTAACTGTGCATCACATCTCCATAATCCCAGAAGCCATACCAGCGTCGTTGATCAATCTCTTTTTGATACAGATCTATGGCCGCATCCAGCTTATTCTCAATCCATTTTTTGCCGGGTGATGAGCGATCGGGCAGACTCCAGATTCCAAATACATTTGCGGCATGCATGTGCTCGGGTGGAGCCGTTAAAAGCGGGGGTTCCTGACTCAGCGCCACCATATCGGTAAATGTTTTGTGAGAAGAAACCTTGCTGTCTGGGAAAAGGGTGATCGTATGGGTGCGGGCCACGCCGTTGGCAATGCTAAAGCCCTCCTGCACATCCTCGTAACTAGCTGCAAGTCCGTGAGCTTCAGTATCGTAGTGACGCATGTCTATGGCCGGTGCTTCGGGGGACCACATCCACAAATTAAGTTGAGCGGTATCGGCTGTGGCATTATTAATTTCCAAATGCGAAGGATACGTTTGCCAGAAATCTTTCAATCCAACTCCCAGCCCCCCATTTACATCTCCTACAAAGGCCAGGCCGGAAGCACGGGTACCCGCATTTACAGAAATCCAGGAACTCTCCGGGTTTGTCCGTTTCTTAATCGTAAAACCATCGGGGCTCTCCTGTACCATCTTATAACTGTTCCAGTCGGCCAAATCATTAATCAGGCTTTGTACACCGGAATCAAATTCTTCAACATCAGGCAGGCGTTTCCCTTGTTCCTGATCGGGATAAACGGACTCATTCTGAAAACTGATTTGCCGGCGGCTCTCCAGCGGTTTGACAGGCTCAGCAAACAGCCCGTTCCCTTTTCCGCTAAAACGTACGTGCCTGTTGTGCACCTGCTCCTGCATCGGCATGTCAAACCGAACCCCCAGCCCTTTGATAAAATCCTCTTCCTGGTTACCATCATAAATAAATGAGTGTACCATCTTAATAGGCTTTCGATCCGCATAAAAATAAAACCTTACCGTAAATGGCAACCATTCCCGGCCTCCGGTTTCCGATTGATGAATACCGTCGTACCGTACTACGGCCCGAACCGGTCCATCCTGTTCAATGTTAACAGAGTCGATCCGACTGTTCCTCTTTTCCATTTTGGGAGAGTGTAACGCATCTCCATCCGGTCCCTGCTGATGGATGGAGACTAGCTGAGCACTACCGGCCACTTTATATTGATCGACCACCAGGGAATCAATCAGGTTGCGTCCTTTTTCCGGCAGGTAAGCTGTCATCGCTCCGGTATTAATTCGGATTGTCCCGTTCTCTTTCTGCACCTCAATGCCCGTAAAGTTATCGCCGAACTGATCTTGATCCTGCTTATTGTCTTTGCCCACGATGGAAAGGGTGAGAGGGCCTTCACTTTCAGTATCTGCAATAGTAGCTAAACCACTCCATTTCACAGAACCGTCCGGCCAGTATGCCGTAGACCAACTTTGGATGGGTAATTCATGTCCCTGTGCGGTTTCAAGTTTAAATTGCGCATCTCTTTGGACTTCCCCTTCTGGCCATGGAACGCCCCAGCTTATTCCCGTTGGTTGGACGGGTGAACGGTCGCTTAACCACTGTAGCTTAACATCCTGCTGCCCCAGAGCGTGTTCATTGTTAATAACCAATATAACTGCAATCAAAATGAAGGATACCCACTTTGTTTTAAATCTCATATCTAAATCCCTGATCATTCTAATTATTTATTCTTAGCATTGTTATTTGTTTGACCAATACCGAATATCGGTTACCCCGCCCTTGAATAAACTGTTTTTAGCCGTTCCTGGCAACCCTTTTTGACCTATTTAATGGATTATCTGGAACAATTATTTTTAATCATTCTTTCCCCATTAATCTCATGGCACTAGAACCTGGAATACCCAACTAAAGGATACTCTCTACGATTTATTGCTTCCCAAAATTTTTATAATTAAAATGAAGCTAATTTATAATTTTGGAGTAGTGATTTGGAATTATACACCAGGTAATGTTGAACCATGGATAAACGAACCTTTCTGAAATTATCTTCTATAGCAATGACCGGAAGCTTATTTGCCCCACCCTTTCTCTACAGACCGGATGAAGAAATCGGGACTAACTGGGCGGGGAACTATCATTACAAAGCTAAAAAGCTGCATGAGCCGGATAATATCGGTCAAATTCAGGAAATCATCCGTGACAGCAAGAAAGTGCATATCCTCGGAAGCCGCCATTCGTTTAATGGTATTGCCGATAGCCCCGTAGATCTTATTTCACTGAAAAATATCGAGCAGGATATAATTCTTGATCGTGAGGCACAAACAGTTACCGTTCCTGCGGCCATGAAATATGGTGATTTGGCCATATATCTCCATGAAAAAGGTTATGCCTTGCATAATCTTGCGTCCCTCCCACATATATCTATTGCCGGGGCCTGTGCTACGGCAACGCATGGCTCAGGCGTCAATAACGGGAACCTTTCTACCGCGGTTTCCAGACTTGAAATTCTGACTGCCGATGGTGAATTCCAAACACTTACTAAAGAAGATGAAACATTCCCGGGTGCAGTAGTAGCGCTGGGCGGACTCGGCGTAGTTACCCGGATAACACTGGATATTGAGCCTACATATGACGTAAAGCAGCATGTTTACAGGAATTTATCACTAGAACATCTGGCGGATCATTTTAATGAAATGATGTCCACGGGATATAGTGTAAGTTTTTTTACTGATTACAGGAACCGTACGATCAACCAAGTTTGGATAAAAAGTCGATTGGATGATAAAGAGAATTCTTTTGAGGCTACTTCCACCCTGTTTGATGCACAACTGGCTGAGAGACATATGCACCCTATTGAAGACATTTCCGCTGAAAACTGTACGCGTCAGCTAGGCATGCCCGGCCCCTGGCATGAACGTTTGCCACATTTTCGGATGGACTTCACTCCCAGCAGTGGTGACGAGTTGCAGTCGGAATATTTTGTACCTTTTGAAGACGCCTATGATGCCCTAGAAGAAATGTTTGGGATGAGCGATCAAATTTCACCATATCTACTGATCTCTGAAATACGCACTATTGATGAAGACAACCTTTGGATGAGTCCCGCTTACGGACAGCCCATGGTATCTATCCATTTTACCTGGAAACCGGACTGGGAGTCCGTCCGGAAGGTACTGCCCGTTATTGAAGAACGACTGGCCCCGTTTAATGTTCGTCCCCACTGGGCCAAACTATATACCTTGTCTCCCCATATCCTACAGACGCGCTATCAGCGGCTTTCTGACTTTCAAAAGTTATTAAAAGAGTACGATCCCAGAGGGAAGTTCCGAAACGATTATTTAAATCAGTATATTTTCTAGAAATTATTATCACAAGAGATACCTACTTTATAATTCCGAAACCTATTCAAAATGGATTCTTACAAAAAACCTGTCATCCTATCCACATTTTTTGCATTACTATTTGCTATTACATTAATAAGTAACGCTCAAATTAATGTGAAAGTAATGGTTGATGAAGTAATTATATATACCGAACAGAATATAGATACTTCATCTACTATTCGTACAACCAAAGGAGATATTTTTGAAGTAACAGACGTTCAGGATGGCTGGACCCAGATACATCTATTTTCAGGAGAAGAACGGTTTATAAAAAGCTCTCAGGTAAGCACTATTCACGAGATACCGCCCTACCCTTCTTATACTTCTGTTCGAAAAGACCTCTGTGCCAAAGTAAAAAAAGCCAGCAGTAAAGCTTCCAAAAATTCTTTATCAAAGTATCCGAATACTATAGACCAACAAAGTTCTTATGAGTACTTTCTCTTTGACAAATATGTTTTAGACATCTACAGAACATCGGATATTCCCGCATCTAATTATTCAAAGTTGATTGAATGAGTAGACGACGGTTTGATTAGAGAGATTTATATAGACAATTAATTGTATTGAGATCTTTGATACTTTTAATTTGATCAAGCAGTTCCGGCTATTCAGTATGAGTTTCAATAGAGGCGACATTTTCAACTTAAAACAAAGTAATGCGACTACTTCATCATTTCGGAAAAACGGTAATCATTTTAATCACTATTTTAATTTTTTCCTTAGACCTCAGTTATTCCCAAACTTCCGTTGAAGCGGGTTTTTCTGTCGG
The DNA here is from genome assembly GCF_039545095.1 of Fodinibius salicampi. Lineage (NCBI taxonomy): Bacteria > Pseudomonadati > Balneolota > Balneolia > Balneolales > Balneolaceae > Fodinibius > Fodinibius salicampi. The sequence continues at coordinate 953,276 of NZ_BAABRS010000001.1, forward strand.
TTTTAACAGGCACACCTTTAACACAGAAGATGAAAGTGGAATTCTAAAGCCGGGACTTGGCAGGTACTTACGGAATTCCCGTGGTTATAAAGAAAAACAGATGGGAATTACATACCGGATTTTACGGAAACGACTTATCTCAGTCCTATTACTTTAATGTTCCCGGTGGAGCTACCTTTGGTGAGCGTTCCTTCTCAAGTGATATATCTACCTATAAAATCCCTTTTCGAATTGGCAGAACATTAGTTTGGACTAACAGAGCCAGCTTATCACCACAAATTGGCTTTTCATGGCTTACAAGTCAAAGAACCGGACTAACCGGGACTGGAAGTGGTAGCTATGGATCAGCTGTAGAATATAGTTTTGAAACCCATGCGATTAATAAAAATAAATTTATGGCTGAAGCCGGAATAGATCTCAACATCTCTGTTTTCCGTACGCTAATATTATCACTTGGAACCCAATATTCATTGGGACTCCAATCTGTAGAAAGAATAGATCTCACCTATCAAGTAAATAATCAAATCTACGAGGGGATGGTATATTCAAAAGGCACAGGCTGGAAATTTAACATTGGATTAAAGTTTCCATTCATTAATTAAGGAAATCCATTCGTATCCTTTTGCAAAGCAGTCAATGATATTGAATTAAAGCCCCGGGCCCCAGATATTGAGCAATCATCTAAGGTAAAAATAATCGTAAAATGAACTTCAAAAGCTAAAAGTAAGACCCAGTCGGAGAGTGTTCCTGTACTTAATACTTGTTCAAAATCCTTCTTTTTTATAAAATTATCTCTATTAGGACTCCTGCGGAATTATTTTCTATTTCTATTCATTATTTAATGTCAAATGAAGTTTTTATTTAAAACCAAATAATTAAGGATTATGAAATTCATTAAATATGGTATTTTTCTGTGCTTTGTCTTCCTCTTTATGGGGTGCGGCAGCCAATCTGATTCCGGTCCAACCCTCGATTTCGCTGAAAATAATGGGGGCATTACCCTACCGGATGGCTTCCAGGCTATTATTGTAGCAGATAGCGTAGGACCTGCGCGGCATATCACCTCGGGTGATGATGGGGATATTTATATGGCTCTTTCGGAAGCTCACAACGGAAATGGTATTGCTGCTTTACGAGACGAAGATGGGGATGGCAAAGCAGATGTAGTAGAATACTTTGGAAATCTAACGGGAACCGGCATACAACTTCACAATGGGTATTTATATAGAAGCTCAGATACCTCTATTGTACGATATCCAATAAATGAAGAGGAATTAGTTCCAAGTGATTCAGCAGAAACCGTAGTTAGTGGTTTCCCGGATCAAAACTCCCATGCAGCTAAATCATTTACCTTTGATCAGTCTGGAAATTTATATGTCAATATCGGAGGTCCCTCAAATGCGTGTCAGGAAGAAGGCAGAACACCCGGATCGCCCGGACAGGATCCATGCCCACAGCTGGAAAATCATGCAGGGATCTGGCAGTTTGATGCCAACACCACCGGGCAAACATTTGAAGAAGATGGAGAACGTTTCGCAACAGGTATTCGAAATTCTGTAGCACTGGACTGGAATAAAGGTGAAGATCAACTTTATGTAGTGCAGCACGGTCGTGACCAGCTTCATTCCTTATGGCCTGACTATTACACGGTGGAAGAGAATGCTTCTCAACCGGCCGAAGAGTTTTTCCAGGTAGATAAGGGAGATAATTTTGGCTGGCCTTATGCTTATTATAACTGGGAAAAAGAACAAAAAATGCTCGCACCCGAGTATGGTGGGGATGGCGAAACACCAGCTGAGGAAGGAAAGTATGAGGATCCCATTATGGCATTTCCGGGTCACTGGGCTCCTAACGATTTGACTTTCTACAGCGACTCACTTTATCCCGGCAAATATATGAATGGCGCTTTTATTGCCTTCCACGGCAGCTGGAATCGCGCTCCGGAACCACAACAGGGTTATAAAGTGGTGTTTGTCCCATTTGATGGTAACACGCCATCCGGTGATTATGAGGAATTTGCTGATGGTTTTGCTGGCGCAGACACGCTTAAATCTCCCGGAAATGCGGAACACCGTCCGATGGGCTTGTCCGTATACGAGGATGGCTCACTATTAATTTCCGATTCCCAGGAAGGCAAAATTTGGCGCATAGTGTATACAGGAGATTCATAACCTAGCTAATATTTATCTTCTGTTTACGTAGCAAAAGTATTTATCTCTTACATAAGATGAGAAATAAAAGCGGCCTCCTTATTGTTCAGGAAGGCCGCTTTTTTATTATACATGGTTAGATTTTATTTTCAACTAATCGATAGCAACCACTTCGGCGAGATTTGGAATAAGAGCATTCTGGGTTGCCCAGAGCCTTCCATCATTACCAAAAGTAATAGCCGTTAAAATTGGGATTTCAGTAGCCACTTCGGTGCAAGAAGCCGCATCAAGATCACAGGAGTTGATCGTACCTCCGACTCCTCCTCCAAGTACTTCTACGGCAAACCAGCTCTGCTCATCCAGTTCAGCAACATGAAGGTTCCCTTCCGAATCAAAGACCAAATCTATGATTGAGGTAAACCCTCCGTCAAACACCTTCATACAATCCGGACTTGAGCCGCATTCTGCCCAAGAAGCATCCGGTGCAATCCTCCAGATGTTGGATGCATTGCTCGGTGCCGGAAAACCTTTTAGCTCTCCTACATAGTAGTATCCGTCAGGCCCTATCGCAACACTGGTTGGCACCGGTTGGGCTGGCATCATATCCGGCAGTCCACAAAGCCCGGCTCCTGAGTCAGGACAACCAACCAGTTCCTTGATGTTAGCTGTCGATACCAATTCATCCGGAAAAACCGCCAGTACCTTAAGATTACCTTTATTATCGATGTGAAGCAGATCATTTCCACCGGCATCCACAACAAGTGCGGCCTTTCCGCCGAGTGACTCAACATCAAACGGATTGGAATCAACAACACCACCATCGGGATTATTAGTCGCTTCAAAAGAGAATAGATCGGCAATGACCTTATTTTTACCTTTCGATACGCGATATAGGGCCTGACCCGTATCATCACCGGGAGCTCCCGTTAATCCTTTCAGAGCCCACATTGTGCCCCGCCCGATTGGACTCATATCGGAAACGCCAGGTAAAGGAATATTCGTACGACCATCAAGAGTAGCAACACCTGCACCGGCATCAGCTACAAGAATATTCCCGTTAGGAGCGGTTGCAAGTCCAAAAAGTGGACTTGCAAATCCATCTTCATTCGCTGTATGAGCACCTTTTGCACGGAAATTTGATGACATTCCGACTGATTCACTAAGATATCCACTACTGAGAATAGCATGTGGACTAACCTCGGTTGATGAGACTAAGTCATCGCTATTATCGGTTGTTTCAGTAGTCGTCACACTGCTTTCAGAACAAGCTATCACAAATAAAGAAAGGCAGGCAATCAATAAAAACTTCATCATCCCTCCCCTCTTTTTTTCTAAACGATCTGTGGTGAATGAGTTTATATCATTCATATTTGACCTCTTATTTAATTGATTGGTTATAATTTATACGCAGGGGTAGGTACCAATCTGAATAGATGAATAGTAGATCTTATTTATATCAATATAAAATATTATTGTTGATAAAGTTCAAATAGTAAAAGCTAAAATAGGTACTTAATACTATCCTTAATTAGTAAATAAAAAATATCCCATCATACTATAAATAGTGAATCATTCATCTTGCTACACAAAACAACATCTCTTTAATTTTCTGTCAGTCACGTAAAAAACAGTTATAATTAATTTGGTATCAGCTCAATAGCTAACCTTAAAACCAACAGCTCAATAAAAAACACCCTATATATTTTTAGTTGGTCCTGATCGAGATTTATACAACGTGAAAGATACTTTTCGCAGTTGCCTGTAATCCCCATAAGCTGTAACTTTGTAACGCTTCAGGATATATTTAAAAATTTACTTGGCTAAATAATACATTGATGACGAAGCTCGGGGGCTCTACCGGCATAACTATGCCGTCACGTTTTTCTTTACTCTTATTTATTTTCCTATTCTTCGAGAGTGTTGGGTATTCTCAATCACAGGAGAAACTCAAACAGGATATTATCTCTCTGGATAAGATTAAAAGCAGCATAGATAATAATAACATCTCATCGTTAAAAGGAGATACTGTAACCGTAACTGGAATTGCCAATATTTCTACCGGTCTACTTCACGAAAACTATTTACAGGTCTTCATCCAGAATGATTCTACAGGTATATCCCTTTTCTCTGTATCTTATAACAAAACCATAAACCACGGTGATAGTATCGTTGCCACAGGTGTAATACAGGATTACTATGGCCTGACAGAAATTAATGTTTCTGAATACTCCGTATTTCCCACTAACGGGAAGCAGCCGCCAATTATTCCTTTATTCCAGGCTGTGGATAGCCCCCAAAGATTTGAGGGTATGTTGGTAAACGGAACAGGTAATGTAGTTAGAAAAGGAGATCGATTTAATGGCAAATACATTATGGTTGCTCCATATAATAAACCGGATAAATCGATGATGGTCTACGTTACCAATTTCCATTCCATGTACCAGCAATTTGATTTTGAGTCGCTGAGTGTTGGGGATGAGGTTCGCATAACCGGTGTATTAAGCTTGTATAACCCAGACAGTAAGGGGGAAGAAGAGAGCACTTATAAGATTCATTTGCGCACCCCAAATGATTTAACACCTATTGGTTTTACGCAAAGCCAAGTAACACTTTGGGGATCAATGGGACTTCTTTTAGTACTTCTTGTAATAGGATGGATTATTTCTCTACGATCTTCAGTTAAGAACAAAACCGAAGATTTACAGGAATCTCTGAATGACAAAGAAATATTATTAAAAGAGATTCACCACCGGATAAAGAACAACCTAGCCATCATGTCCGGACTCTTTGAACTCCAACTGGAGGGAGTTGAAAATGCGGAAACCCAAAAAGTTCTGCGCGACAGTCAGTCTCGGCTAAAATCAATGGCCTTGGTACATGACAAGTTATATCGGACCTCTACCCTCACAGACATCGAAATGTCACAATATATTACCGAGCTGGTTAGAAGTCTGCGTAATACTTTTGCAGGAACGAATCAGGAAATTGACCTGGAATTTGACCTTGATGATATTTCACTGGACATCGATCAAGCTATCCCGTGTGGATTGTTGATCAATGAAATAGTAGTAAATGCCTTTAAACATGCTTTTAATAATAAAAAAACAGGCGTCATTAATATTTCCCTAAAACGTCAAGGAGAAACTATTCAATTGGTTATTGCAGATAACGGAGAGGGTATTCCGGATGATATTGACCTTGAGAACAGAAGTTCCCTGGGAATGATGTTGATTGATACTTTTAAAAAGCAACTGGAAGCCACAATGGAGATAACAAACACCAATGGCACTCGATATTCTATCAGCTTTCCTATTGAAGAGTAATTTAGTTATCCACCGACTTATTTTCTTGCTATCTTATTGATCCAATCTATTATTCCCTGCATCATAGCGGTAATTGTCTTAAATCCCATATATACTAGTCTTAAGAAAACTGAAATTTATTAAAAAAAACTAATTATGTAGGTTTTAATACCTAGTTGTAATACTTTATTCATTGATAATAGGATCGCCTCCCTCAATAAAGCTGTTATCAGGAAACTTTACTGTCTGAGTCCCTCTTCTTATCAGGCTTATTCAACTTTAAAAAATTTAGCTGAGTTTAAATACTCGGAGTAAAAAATGAAAACGATAAATACCCTTTTAACGATTACAGTATGTACCGGTTTCCTTTTCCTCAATAGTTTAATAGTTAACGGTCAAAATTGTAAATGCCCAGATGAGGTTCTTGTTGTTTATGAGGAACCTGCAATGCCATTAGTTTCAATTACAGAGAAGGATTACCCAAACTTTTTAAATATTTCGGGTTTAGAAAGATATTCAAATATTAAATATCTGGGATCAACTAAAAATTCTAAATCATACACTCTCAAGAGTAAAAGTAACCAAGTAAATCTAAATGCCACCTATGCGCAAGATGGGAAGCTAATTCATGGTAAACTTACTGTAAAAAATGCTCCTCTTCCTAAAATTATATCCCGTCATTTAGCAAGCGACGATTATAAAAATTGGATAATGAAAAGTAATAAAACTGTTATACACGACTTTGATGCCTTAAAAACAGAATACGAGATAAAACTTCAGCAGGATAAAAAGAAACAAACCTTATATTTTAATCATAAAGGAGACCAGATTAAAAAACTTTCTCGTCGTTTATAATATATCTTCAAGCATAAACTGGAGTTAAAGGTGTCCAACTAAATCCGTTGAATATCAATTAGCTCTATAAAAGAGTTCTCGGATTAACTATAGTCCGAGACCTCTTTATTCTCACTTTATATTAAAACTAAATATTACAGTTTTAGAATTAAGAAATATTTGTTCATTCAAGCATTTAGCTTAGAATTGAATCGGCTATATAGTCGGGTATTATTCCGGAAGAATTTATTTTGAGGTCCACAGTATCGGAACGGGTATTACCAGAAAGCACCAACAGCGTTTTAAGCCCGAATTTGTTCCCCCCGAGAATATCTGTACTTAAAGTATCACCTACCATCAGGATATCTTCTTTAGCAAAGGTACCGGTTTTATTCAGCTCGTCGAAAGCATACATAAACATTTGGGAATCGGGCTTTCCAAATCGTATAAATTTTTGATCAACTATATACTCTACAAGCCTTGAAATACCCCCTATTGCAATAGCGACATCACTTTTGGATACCGGGTAATATTTATCAGAATTTGCCACTATAACCGGCAGGTTTTTGCGACGGAGAAAGTTTACAGTCTTGTTAATATGAAGATTCCAGTCAAATCCTTCATCATCCAGAAACAAAAATGCTGAAATATCATCGATATCTTTCATACTATTGAGGTCAACATCGGATATAGGCACGTGTTCCAATCCCGATTGCAAAATATATTCTGCTGAATTTTCTGTACCCAGGTAAGCAACTTTACCAGAAGTTATTTTAAGCTCTAAAAACTGCCTGGCAAGCATTCCCGAAGTGATTATTTCCTCTTCACGAAGTCCTTTAAGTCCAAGGTTTTTAAATACTTGTATCTGCTGTTCCTGACTGCGCGAGGCATCGTTAGTAAGAACTCTAAAAGGAATATTCTGGCTTCGGATATAATCAATAGAGTCCTGTACCCCATCGATAAGTCCCTCGTGGTTTTTTAGTACACCATAGGAGTCGATAAAAACAGCTTTAAAATTCTTTACAAGCGAATAAAATGATACTTTTTCCATTGTTTTTGCTAAAGATTGAGTGCTTCTAATAACGGTTCTGGATCAAATTTTTCGTCAACTACAGGCAAATGCTCATTATACGCTTCCTGTTGGAGACGTGTTGCAAATACCTCATGAAAGAAATATCGGCCATATTTTACAACATAATTAAGCAAGAAGAAACGATAGGCCTCTTTCAAAAACCGAATTTCCACTTCTTTGAGTGGATATTCATTGTGATATACCTTCAAAAACCGCAGGAAGCGGTCTTCCATAAGCGGATCCAGATCATAGCTAAAAATTGTTTGATCCCCAGCATGTGACACAATACGGCTGAAAAAATAAAAATCCATCATTCTAGAACTAACACGGAACCAGTCGTAATCCCATCGTGAATAAAGCTGGAAATTTTTGGTTACTGAAAAGTTTCCAATATTCCAGTCTACAAAAACAGGGATTACGTCCAGTTCATCCGTTCCAAGCTCTTCAACATTCTCTAAAAAGGTGTGGCATTGTCGCTTAATTAACTCTATGTGCATACGATGCTCATGCCGGCCTTCCTTGGTTTCAAGTATCTCAAGCAAATGATTGATATCAACTTCCAGAGTCTTAGATGAGGGAGGTAGAGTATTTTTAATACTATGACATGCTTTATGAAAGCGGGCAAAACTTACCGCGAGTTTATCTATTTGATCCTCATTCAATCGTTTTGGCAATCGCTTTCTTACCTCCATGGGGCGATAAAAAACGACCCAAACATCGATCAGTTCATCCTGATGGCGATGCACAAAAAGAGAATTCCCCTTAATCAATGACCGCGCTAAAACATTTTCAAAGGGAGATGGAAGATTATTAGCTAATGAATTAATAATGCTATGATCTTCCACGAAATGCTCGAATTTACCGAAGTAAGAAAGCTTTGCAATAATCACATTTTTATCTGAGAAAGAAATCCGATAGACATGGTTTGTAGAAACCTTAGCACTAATGTCTGTAATACTAATAATTTCTTTACTATCATCATAAGCCTCAACAGCCTCTCTTACAATTTGATTAAAATCAATCTGAAGCATAAATAAATAGTATTAAATAATTTCAAAATAACGTTGTAGTTCCCAATCGGTTACCTGCTTTGAAAATTGCTGCCACTCCCATTCTCTGGTCTTAATAAAATGATCCGTAAACTCCTTACCAAATAATTCTTCGGGCAGTTTTGAAGCTTTCATAACATCCGTGGCTTCCCTGAGTGATGCCGGTAACGGTTGGTTTTCACTATTAGCGTATTCGTTACCCTGTGTTTTTGCAATATCCAAACTGAGGTTATGCTTGATTCCATATAATCCGGATGCCAGGCTGGCTGCCATAGATAAATAGGGATTGGCATCGGCCCCGGGTACCCTCGTCTCTATCCGAGTAGCACTAGCCCCATCAGGAATAACTCTGAGTGCGGTTGTTCTATTTCCTATACCCCAACTAACAGTTGTAGAAGCCCATGAACCTTCTACAAAACGTTTATAACTGTTTACAGTTGGAGCATACATCGGCAATATATGAGGCAGACAATGGAGTTGTCCCGCTAAATAGTACTCCAGAATTTTACTGATATTATTTTCTCTTGAAGAATCATAAAATACATTCTTCTCCTTATCTTTGTCCCATAGACTTTGGTGAATATGTCCGCTGCATCCCGGTAAATCATTATTCCACTTTGCCATGAAGCTAGCGACCAGTTCATGCTGATATGCGATCTCCTTAACAGCCGATTTAAATAGCACTGCGCGGTCAGCGGCTTCCAGTATATCAGCATAGGTAATGCTGGCTTCAAAGACGCCATCTCCGGTTTCCGTATGCTGACCTTCAATGGGTACCTTAAATGCAAACAACTGGTCATACAAGTCATTAAAGTAGGGAGCATTTTGTGAAGATCTGAGAATCGAATAACCAAACATACCCGGCGATAGCGGGATTGGGTCTTTATAATTTTTTTCTTTTAAACTTTGGGGAGTCTCCCGAAAGTTAAACCATTCAAACTCATTAGAAAACTGTGGATGGTATCCCATATCGATACTACGCTGTCGAATCTTTTTCAGCAATGTACGGGGACATACTCCTGCCATATCTTTTGAACGACTGAAATCAGCTAAAAAAAATGGCATCTCCCTTTCCCAGGGAATGGTTCGGTAGGTAGAAGGATCAATAGAAGCGTAAGAGTCCGGATAGCCCGTATGCCACCCTGTTACAGAAGGATCATCATAAACGGCATCATTCATATCCCAGCCAAAGATGACATTACAAAATCCGACCTTTTTATCCAGGCTTTTTAAAAATTTTGATTTGGATATGATTTTCCCGCGGAGGATTCCATCTATATCCGTTACAGCAAACTTAATTCTATTGTCTTTCTTTTTCTCTATTTCTTCAACAACTGCTTTCTGATCCATTATACTAATTAACTTATCTTCCTCAATTTAATATGGGTTTGCAGGGCCAGCATTATATCCAGATTTCGACTTAGGTATTAATAATCGGAGAAATTATTTTTGGTAGTGCCTTAAAATACGAATTCCCCTTTGATGTCAAAGCAGATATAATGAAAAACCCCGTCTCCTCACAGAAACGGGGTTTTTAAATCAGAGGTAATTAACTCTGTACTTTAATTAGAGATCGACACTATTGACCGTCTCAATAATACGAGCCCCTACTTTATAGGGATCAGCATTAGATGCAGGACGACGATCTTCCAGGCGTCCAATCCAGCCGTCTTCCTTCGTAGTAACAGGAATTCGAATAGAAGCACCACGGTCAGAAACTCCATAACTAAACTTATCTATGGATTGTGTCTCGTGTTTACCGGTCAGACGTTTGTCATTATCTGCACCGTATACTTCGATGTGTTCATCGATATGATCTCCAAAAGCTTCACAAATGGCTTTCATGTTTTCTTCGCCACCAGTTTCGCGCATAAATTCATTGGAGAAATTAGCATGCATACCTGAACCGTTCCAATCGGTATCACCCAGTGGCTTTGGATGCCAGTCAACAACCAATCCATATTTCTCAGCAAGACGTTCGATCAGGTAACGCCCAATCCATATTTCATCTCCGGTTGACTTTGCACTTTTACCGAAAATCTGGAATTCCCACTGGCCGGCAGCGACTTCAGCATTGATACCTTCGATATTAAGACCAACTTCAAGGCATAAATCCAAATGTTCTTCAATAATTTCGCGACCGAAAGCAGAATCTCCACCAACTCCGCAATAATAAGGTCCCTGGGGTGGAGGAAATCCATTATTTGGGAAGCCTATTGGTCGACCTGTATCGGGGTCTGAGAGGAAATACTCCTGCTCATAACCAAACCAGAAATCACCATCCTCTTCATCAATCGTAGCCCGGGCATTACTTTCATGAGGAGTACCATCAGCATTTAGTACTTCCGTCATTACCAGGTATGCCGACTTCCGTGAAGGATCAGGATAAATAGCTACGGGCTTCAATAAGCAGTCAGAAGAACTGCCTTTTGCCTGTTCAGTAGAACTTCCATCGAAGTTCCATATTGGCGCATCTTCAAGTTCACCACTGAAATCATGAAGAACTTTGGTTTTACTTCTCAACGATTGGGTTGGCTGATAACCATCAAGCCAAATATATTCGAGTTTAGAGAAAGCCATGTAAGTTTCTATAATTGATTATTAAATTATTAGTTAGCTTAAAACTGGAATTAAACTATCTGAAAAGTTAGTTTTCGAAGGATCACGGTAAATTTACTACCAGTGTTTGACACTTGAAAATCTTTCGTTTACTGAGCTATGTTAAAAGCTTAACTTTCCAGTAGCTTAATTTTAAACTATAATAAAAAGCTAATTAATCATTTATGCAAAAATATTTTAGACTTAACAATATAAAAACCTAATTAAATTACTGTAAACTTAATTTAATTCAGTTTTATTGCTTTTAACTTCAATTAGTACAGTAATTTTCAGGTTTTAACCGCAAAGAACTTAATTTTTTATCTGCTTTGAACACCCCTTTAATAAAAAGCTGGATTAATGCCGCCCGCCCTCAAACATTACCCGCCGCATTTGTGCCCGTTTTTCTGGGAACCGCACTTGCGATTCATGACTACGTTTTTGATATCATAGCCAGTTCGGTGGCCCTGCTTTGCGCCTTTCTCATCCAGATCGGTACCAACTTTGCGAATGACTATTTTGATTTTAAAAAGGGAGCTGATACCAGTGAACGTATTGGCTTTGAACGGGCTACGGCATCGGGCCATATCCCTGAACAAGGCATGCTCAATGCAACCATTATTACAATGGGGCTTGCTTTTATATTTGGACTCTATCTCGTTTGGCACGCCGGATGGGTAATCCTTGCGATTGGAGTGGTCTCTCTTATTTGCGGAATTTTATATACCGGGGGCCCTTATCCTCTGGGTTATAATGGCCTTGGAGATCTGTTTGTTTTTATCTTTTTTGGCATTGTAGCGGTTATGGGCACCTATTATGTCAATGCTCTCTTTTGGAGTATAGATCCTTTCTGGGCTTCCCTTGCCGTTGGAGCCCTTTCTACCAATATATTGGTTGTAAATAATCTACGCGATATAGAACAAGATGGTCCCGCTGGCAAAAATACACTCGGTGTACTATTCGGTGAACAATTCCTGAAGTGGGAATACCTGTTTATGATGCTTCTTGCCTTCGTAATCCCACCACATTTTTATTTTAAACTGGGATATGGATGGGAAATCTTCCTGCCCTTTTTGTCATTGCCCCTGGCAGTAATACTCGTTTATCGAATATGGACAGAAGATAATAAGCGCAAGCTCAATAAGGTTTTAAAACTTACCGCCGGTTTTATGCTTTTGTTCACGCTCCTGTTTGGCGCCGGAATCCTTCTTGATCTCTCTTGAATCTGACTGCCTACACATATCGCCTGCCCTTTAGCCAATCGCTCAAAAACAGTCAGCATACCTATCGGTACCGAGAAGGGATCATTTTATACCTGGAAACTTCCGAGCGATCCTACGTTGGTGAGGCCGCTCCCCTGCCCGGTTTCTCATCCGAAAATCTGGCTGATATTAAAGCTCAAACAAAAAAACATATCAAAATTTGGCATTCCCTTATGGGGCATGCACAACCGTTTCAACTCCTCCAAAACCATTACCAACAACCGATCGCATCGTCCCTGCAATTTGCGCTGGATACGCTGGCTTCTCAGCTGGAGGCCCACAGAACTGGAAAATCACTGCAGCAGCTACTGTTCGATCAGTGGAATAAAAAAACTCCTCTCAATGGACTCTTATCTCTTTCTACTAATGAGGTTTTGTCATCCGTTGGTAAACTAAAAGAAGAAGGCTTTACGACTTTCAAATGCAAGGTAGGTATAAATTTTGAAGAAGAGCTGACCCAACTTCAAAAGATAGGGACCCACTATCCGGATTTTCGCATCCGGCTGGATGCCAACCGGGCTTGGTCTCTCCCTGAGGCTGCCTCATGTTTCGAGAAACTCGCAAATCTGGATATCGAATACTGTGAAGAACCTTTAGCTAAATCCACCCCTGAAAACTATAAAGAATTAGCATTACAAAGTTCTATTCCCCTGGCCCTGGATGAATCCCTGAACATGCATACCAAACAATGGATGGAATTGCTTCCCCATATCTCTTTCCTGATAGTGAAACCAATGGTTATAGGCAGTTTTGAACGAATTAAGAAGATTTATGAGCAATCAATCAGATCCGAAAAAAAAATCATTTTTACTTCCAGCCTGGAAAGCAGTATCGGACGAACCATTACTTCTATTCTTGCCTCGGGATGGGGAGCCAAAGACCATGCGCATGGACTGAATACCGGGAATATGCTCGAACAAGATATAACGGCCAATCAGCCGATGATCTTCAATGGCTCTATTAATTCTAGTGACATGGACGCTGTAACCGTAACAAATACACATTTAGAAACGATCACTACTAAAATTATAAGCAGTACATGAATTCTGAATCAAACGTCCCTCACTTTGATCCCCCTTTGCCGATTAGCCTGTTTCTCAAGTCATCTGCGAACACCTATATTTACGATGATCTGAGGCAATTTGAACATCACTTTCTCCATTTTCTTAAAAAAATTGACTACGACTACACCAAACCGTTGGCTCTGTCAGCCCCCTCTTCTGATGAACTGGTTTTTATCCTAGCCTCCTGCTGGAGACTTGGCATCCCTTTTGTCCCCATTGATTATAAGCTTTCCCAAAAGGAACAGTTGGTATTACTGAACCAGCTCGATATTGAGCTCCTTATTACAGATCAGGAAACATCGAATCTGTCGCTTCAATCTGCAAATATTGAACAATTTTCGTTATCAAAAATTTTAAGTCCTGATTTTACTCCCAAAGAATGGGTAGCAGAGCACAAGGAGAGCGTTAAGCCTGCACAGCTGTTTGGCTATTTTTTTACCTCAGGCACGACAGGATCGCCCAAGATTGTTCCTTTAAAGCGCAGACAAATGCTATATGCAGCACAGGCCTCAAGCCAAAACCTTCAACCCCGTCGGAACCACTTATGGCTCCTGTGTTTACCCCTGCACCATATCGGTGGTATCTCGGTTATACTGCGTTCACTCCTCTATGGATCGGGAATTTACCGGATGGATAAGTTTAATCCTACAAAAACCATAGCACTTATAAGCCAGTATAAACAGCTCGTTGCCGCTTCCATGGTTCCCACGATGCTAAATCGCCTGATGAACAGAAACGATTTCGCAGCTCATGACAATTTTCAGGCCATTTTACTGGGTGGCGGCCCTATTACTCCTTCCCTTATTGATGACTGTTTTAATCGGGGAATTCCAATCATTACCAGTTATGGAATGACGGAAAGTTGTGCTCAAATAGCAGCGAATCCCCTTAAGACCGTAGGCGATTTGAGTCGGCCAAAAAAGAGCGTGGGAAAAGTCTTTGATCCAAATAACATTGATATCCGCAATGACGAAGGCCATTCGGTGGAACCTTCTGTATCGGGACAAATTTGGCTTAAGGGTCCCCAGATTTTCGATGGCTACCTAATCAATAATAACGCGGACTTTTTTGATAGTGAGGGATGGTTTAATACCGGAGATTACGGCTATTTAAATGACCAAAATGAGCTTTTTATTGAAGCCCGCCGCACCGACTTAATTATCAGTGGCGGTGAAAATATTGCTCCACTGGAAGTGGAAAATGCCCTAGAGGCACTTCCCAACATTGAAGAGGCTGCTGTTGTTGGACTCCCCGATGAGAAATGGGGACAAAAAGTAGTAGCAATTGTCAAAACTACGAATAATCAAAAGATAAAAAGCGGAACCATACAAAAACTACTGAAAGATCATTTGCAATCTTTTAAAATACCTAAAGAGATTGTCCAGGTAGATTCTATTCCCATTTCTAAAACTGGTAAGATCAAGCGCCTCAAAGCAAAAGAATATTTCGATAAATAATTTTTGAGGCAGAAAAAGTTATTATCTTTGATCGTAATCATATAAGTAATGGATGCGGGAAAAAATCTGCATCCATTACTATCCTCTTTCCTTACTCATCAATATAGGCCAGTCCTTTTGCTCCTATATCCGACCGGTAATATTTATTCGAGAACGAGATTTTATCTACTTCTTTATATGTATTCTTGATTGCAGCCTGCAGTGTTTCTCCACTTGCCACAACGTTCAGGACACGTCCCCCATCAGTTAAAATCTTCCCATCCTCAGCCTTGGTTCCGGCATGAAATACCAAAGCCTCATCCGAAACGTCTTTAATACCGGTTATTTCTTTTCCTTTTTCATACTCCACGGGGTATCCATCTGATGCAAGCACGACGCAGCAGCGATACTGGTCATCAATTTTTAACTCTTTAAGGTGTAATTTTTCTTCCGTTGCAGCATACATCAGATCCAAGAAATCAGATTGCAGTGAAGGCAGAATAGCCTGACATTCAGGATCACCAAGGCGGCAGTTGAATTCCACCACCTTAGGACCCTCCGTAGTAATCATCAATCCACAGTATAAAATACCTTTGTAGGGATGTTCATCCAGTAACATAGCAGAAATTGTAGGAAGGATTATCTCCTTTTCTACACGCTGCAACATACGTCTGCCTATAACCGGGGTAGGTGCATAAGCCCCCATTCCCCCGGTATTTAAACCGGTATCTCCTTCTCCTATCCGCTTATGATCCTGTGCGTAATGAATAATTTTTGCAGTTTTGCCGTCGGAAATAACAAATACAGAGGCTTCCTTACCCTTCAAGAATTCTTCAACAACCAGCGTATCGGCAGCTCCTCCAAAACGATCGCTTTCCTTTAGTTCCTCAAGCCTCTTCTCCACCTCTTCTTCCGTCTCACAAATAAATACTCCCTTCCCACCGGCCAGTCCATCGGCCTTCAGTACAACAGGATAAATATCTTTTGCCTTAATATCTGCCAGAGCCCGGTCAAATTGCGCCCTGGTATAGCTTTCAAAGTCAGCCGTGGGAATGCGATTGTCGCTCATAAATTCATTGGCAAACTTCTTGCTGCCTTCAAGTTGAGCCGCATACTTGGAGGGACCAAATACCTTATGTCCCTCAGACTCCAGGAAATCAGTAATACCAGCCACCAGCGGCTGTTCGGGACCCACAACGGTTAAATCAATATCCTCTTCCTCTACAAAAGACAGGATTCCATCAAAATCATCGAGAGATAGATCCACATTCTTGCCGATTTCTGCAGTGCCGGGATTCCCCGGAGCAATAAAAAGCGTATCCAATTGATCGGATTTTGCAATGCTCCAGGCCATCGCATGTTCTCTTCCGCCATTGCCTAAAAGTAAAACGTTTAAACCCATAATATTTTAAGAAAGGTTACCTGCTATTTTAATGATATCGGTAAAGCTATCGGCTTTTAGAGAAGCTCCGCCAATCAATCCTCCGTCAACATCGGATTGGCTTAACAGTTCTTCAGCGTTATGGGGCTTCATGCTTCCGCCATATAGAATCTGAATACTGTCTGCGGTATCCTGACTATATAAGTCAGCAAGCACCTCGCGGATCATGGCATGCATTTCCTGGGCCTGATCTGGTGTTGCCGTTTCCCCCGTTCCTATAGCCCATATAGGCTCATAAGCAATAACCAATTGTTCGGCTTGTTGTTCTTCGACTCCAATCAGAGCGGCTTCAACCTGTTTGCGGACTACCAGCTTATGTTCATTGGCTTTGCGCTGTTTTAGGGATTCTCCCACGCAAATGACGGGACGCAATTCATCTTCAAGAGCCTTTACTGTTTTGGCATTTACCGTTTTATCGGTCTCTCCAAAATACTGGCGCCGTTCAGAATGACCCAATATTACATATTCACAGTTAACTTCTTTAAGCATCTTTGTACTGACTTCACCCGTGTAGGCACCGTTATCTTCGGAATGTACATTTTGTCCACCCAACGCAATGTCTTCCGCTTCCTGAAGTTCCTCAGAAGCAGTTTTTAAAGAAATAGTAGGCGGACATACCAGCACATCTACGTTATCGGGGATCGTTACTCCACTGTTTTTAATGCCCTGAAGCAGAGCGGCTGTTTCTCCAGGCCCGCAATTCATTTTCCAGTTACCTGCAACTAATAAATTTCTCATAATAAAATTATTGATCTTGGTTTAAAAGAGTTTGAATTCCCTTGATAACTTCCTGGTACTCTCGGCCTACATATTTACGTATAATTTCTCCTTCACTGTCCACTAAAAAACGCGTTGGTATAAGGCGGATATTAAATTTTTCCAGTAGCTCATCACGGTCAAATGCCTGTGCATCTGCAACGGGCCACGCCCGTACCCTTTCATCAAAAAAAGCATCCACCGTTATTTGGCTCTCATCAAGTGGAATGGTAACCACCTCTAAATCATAATTTTTGTATATGCTATGGATAACAACCGTCCGATCGAACTGCTCCTGATAAAGCTCGTTAGACAAACGCGTAATTTCAAGAATATATGGGCGGCCCAGCAGTGAATCACGACTTGTGGTCTTTCCATTACTGCTAAATTCAAAAGACGGGAGTTCATCTCCTGGTGAAAGATAATTCAGGTCATAATCTATAGATTCAGCCCATTCCATAGCCACTGAATCTTCGGCATACTGTTGACGAAACTCATCCAATCTTTCCTGTGCTGCCGATATACGGGCACTATCATACAGTAATTTTATACGTTCTCTTTCAATATTTTTAAGCTGCTGTGTTCCTTCCGTAAGATCAGAAAGCGTATCAAGATAGGCCAGAGTGGGCTGTAATCCCCTACTCCGTGCGAGATAGTCTTTGCCATAGTTGAGACCTAAATACACCAAATCATCATTATCCTGAACAGAACGAATGCGATTCATCATCTTTTCACCGTTCCAGCCCTGTAACAGTCGGATGGCTTCAGCCGCTGCCAGCGATCCAGCCCGGGTTTGTTCATTTTCCTGATAGAGTTCAAAATAAAGATCACTCCATTTATCAAGCTCTTGCTCTAATGAGTCATCACTTAATCGTCCCGCATTGGCATATCTTGCTATACGCTGAAATCCATTATTCAAGCGGCCAAGTTTTTGCATGGCATCGTGTTCACGCGAAGAGATATTAAGGGTCTCTTCGAGATTTGAAAGCTCACCGGTGATCTCCAGCGTATCATCTTCTGCCAAAATTACGCCAAAGCGACCGATGTTATTTCCATCCTTACTGATATAAACCGGATATCTACCTTTCTCCCGAAATGAAGCACTCCCGCTAAAATGTCCGGATGAATCCGTTTCCTCGTGAAATAAAGTATCGGGATCGGCCTCAGCGGAATCCTGTCGTACAATTGTAAGGCTAATTGGCAGAAGACTATTATCAGCAGTATTCATACTATCAGAGGCTGAAAACTGTCCTTTTACTATAGCCTGCCTGGAGTCATCACCGGAGGAACACCCCCAGAATAACAGAGCAGCAGCGCTGATGATTAGCAGCAATCCATTATTTTTCATATTCCGCAATTAGTCGTTAGAACTACCCCTTAAGCACGCAGTGATTTTCTACGAATTATCGAGTCTATCGCTAACAAGCTCCCGGACCAGTTGAGGATTAGCTTTCCCTTGCGATTTTTGCATTACCTGGCCAATAAAAAAACCAATAAGTCCCTTTTTGCCATCCCGATAACGTTCGGCCTCGTCCGGATGGTTCTCAATCACCTCATCCACAATAGGTTCTATAAAGCTGGTATCGGATACCTGCATCAGGTTCATTTCCTTAGCCAAATCCTCTGCCGATTTATCCTCTTCGAGCATGGCATCGAAAATCTCGGTCATAGCAGAGGAATTAATTTTATCCTCCTCGCGAAGAGACACTAATCCGGCCAGGCGTTCCTCAGAAATGGGAAATTCCTTAATATCGATACTTCGCTCATTCAGCACACGCAGTACTTCCGACAATATCAGGTTGGATACCGCTTTGGGACTGTCAACATATTCAAGAACCTCTTCATAAAAGTCAGCCAGGTAACGGCTTTCCGTTAGCGTCTGTGCGTCATCTTCACTCATCTCAAATTCTTCGACAAAACGCTTCTGCCGTACATCCGGCATTTCCGGAAGACTTTCTTTTATATCCTCGAGCATCTCATCCGTAACCATAACCGGGGGAATATCCGGTTCCGGGAAATACCGATAGTCGTGAGCTTCCTCTTTGGTACGCATAAGACGCGTTTCCATCTTATTGGCATCCCACAACAATGTCTGCTGTACTACCTTGCCGCCCGATTCGATAAGATCAATCTGGCGGTCTATTTCATATTCAATAGCCCGTTCTACATTGCGAAAAGAGTTCATATTCTTAAGCTCCGTTCGCGTCCCAAATTCTTTTTGTCCCTTGGGTCGAACCGAAACATTGGCATCGCAACGGAGACTCCCCTCTTCCATATTTCCATCACAAATTTCAAGATACTGTACAATCTGCTTGATCCTCTTCAAATATTCATAGGCTTCCTGAGCCGTTCGAATATCGGGTTCAGATACAATTTCGATAAGAGGCACACCGGCCCGGTTCAAATCAATGAGGGTATTAAAAGGATCCTGGTCGTGAATAGATTTACCCGCATCCTCTTCCATGTGGATACGTGTAATACCAATATCCTTGCTGTATTCATCCAAATTGATGGTGATATTCCCATCGTGGCAGATAGGAGTCTCATACTGCGATATTTGATATCCCTTGGGTAAATCCGGATAGAAATAATTCTTACGGGCAAAAATTGATTTTCGAGCGATACCGCAGTTAGTAGCCAACCCCATCTTAATGATATAACGCACCAGGTTTTCGTTAAGAACGGGCAAAGTACCCGGATGCCCCAGACATAAAGGGGTCACCTGCGTATTCGGAGAACCGCCAAACTCCGTAGAAACCGGGGCAAAGGCCTTGCTTTCTGTTAGCAACTGGGCATGAACCTCAAGCCCAATAACTGCTTCGTATTCTTTCGAACTGCTCATAAAAGATAGTTAATTACCGATTCGATTTTATGGCGAAAGATATTAAACCTCAGGGACATTTATTAATCTATTTACGAGATTATATCTTTCAAACAAAGAATAAAAAAGCCTGGGAAAATCAGCTCTGGCTTTTCAAATAATCCATCACCTGCTGAACCCCCTCTTCAGGTGTAATGTCAGTTGTATCTATATCCAGCTCAGGATTTTCTGGTTCTTCATAAGGATCACTAATACCGGTAAAATTATCAATTTCTCCTTTCCTGGCTTTTTCATAAAGCCCCTTTACATCCCGGCGTTCGCACTCTTCCAGCGGTGTGGATATATAAACTTCGGTAAAATCCTCACACATATCGCGAACAAAATCCCGTGCATCCTGATAAGGTGAGATAAAAGAGGCCACCACAAAAACTCCGTGCTTCTGCAGAAGACTCGCCACAAATCCCACCCGTTTAACGTGGCTGTCGCGTTCTTCTTTACTGAATCCCGTTGTAGGGAAAACTTCGCGTACGGCATCGCCATCTAAATGCTCAACCTCATATCCTTCCTCATTTAATCGGGCATAAACTTTTTCGGAAATAGTACTCTTTCCAGAACCTGATAGTCCGGTAAACCATAAAACAGTCGGTTTAAGCTTCTTTTCTTCTGACATGAATCAAACCTCTAATAATATTATTTGTATTTAAAATTCGTAATTCTCTTTAAGGCCAATCATAAAACCTTTATTTTTTAAATTGGGCTTATTGTAAGTGAGTGGAGAATGGTGAACGCCCTTTTTTGCTGAATACCGATAAACACAATCTCCAGCGGCTACATCCCATTCCATTGTCGGACCCATCCGGGGATATATATCGGCTTTGCCCTCAGCTACCAGGCAAAATTTGATAGAACTACCCGCAGGAATAGTTTCTTCTACATTCAGTCCCTTTTCCTTGAGCTTGTTGATTAAATCATCAGATCCGTGCGAACGACTTTGAACAGCCCTCAACGCATCCCCGGTATCCGCAGATTCTGAATATATCTTTTTGGGTTTTCCGTCGGCTACCTGTTTAAAAGATCCAAGTTTATTGGTCGCATAGTATGTTGTCTTTTTATCTGGCACGTGCACAACCCCCATTATGGGCTTGCCGTTATCAATGAGCGCAATATTAACAGTAAATTCTCCATTCTTTTTAATAAACTCTTTGGTACCATCTAGCGGATCAACAATCCAAAACTTTCGCCAATCCTTGCGCTCCTCATAATCCGGTATCCCCGATTCTTCCGAAATAACAGGAGTATCCGGATCTAACTTTTTTAAAGCAGCAATAATAATATGATGAGCCGCTAAATCGGCTTTGGTAAGTGGAGAGTCATCATCCTTTTTCATTACCTCAATATTGGTGGCATAGAATTCAAGTATCGCTTCTCCTGCTTCACGGGCTGTCTCTACAATTTGTTCTATCATAAGTACCTTTCAACTAATACTTTTATTTAAACGGTTTGCGGCAAAGATACTAAAAAAAATGTCCCTCGCGAATACCTTTATCATAAAAAATGGGCTTCGCCATTTAGACAAAGCCCATATAAGGGAGTAAAAATAAATTGAATAGACCTTATCAGTCTATCTTCAAATACTAATTTATTTTAATTATTGATCAAATCCGTAATATTCGGCTACTGCTTCATAATCTGAAGTATCCAGATGATCGGGAATAATAGAATCGCCAGCTATCTGCTTAGTATTATCTATCGTATTGGAAGAACCGATTTTGATAATTTCAATACGGTGATATTCTTCTCCAGGTCCATCCGACTCTCTTATTTGCATATAAGCAGTGCTATAGCTATCAGACCAATAAGAAAATCTTGTATAAAAGGTTTGATCATTTATCCCATATCCAGGAATTGCATAATAACTTTGTATTCCTGTTGAAGAAGATTCATAAACAAAATAGACAAGCCAGGCATGTGTAACTAATTCATTTTCACTATTAACATCTAAAATGTAAATGCCGGGATCACTGCTAAAATCTGTAGCCGGATAGAGATATCGCGTTACATTTGCATTACCATCAGCTCCTTTCAGGTTTATAGGAGTTCCCCAGCCACTCGCCGTCTTGGGTCCGTACAACTCGTAACTACTTTTATCAAGATAGTAATCTCCTTCAACTCCCAACGATGCATCGGGGGTACCGGTGCCTGCATAAATCTGGCTGCCGTCTGCTCCGTCTTGGCCATCGGCTCCATCCTGGCCGTCATCACCACTCAGGTTCATAGGCGATCCCCAGCCGCTGTCCGTTTTGGGGCCGTATAAATCCTTATTGGCGGTATCAAAATAATAATCACCGCTGATTCCCAGCGACGCATCAGGGGTCCCGGAACCCGAATAAATTTGGCTCCCATCAGCTCCGTCCTGCCCATCTTTTCCGTTCAGATCAATCGGATTTCCCCAGCCACTGTCGGTCTTCGGACCGTATAGGTTCTGGTTGGCTGTATCGATATAAAAATCACCAACCACTCCAACAGAAGCATCCGGACTTCCACTTCCAGAATGAATTTGGGTACCCTCTTTTCCGTCTTCACCGTCTGCCCCATCTGCCCCATCTGCCCCATCTGCCCCATCCTGACCGTCTTCTCCCATTAATACGATAATGGGATTTCCCCAGCCGTCACTATCTTTGGGACCATACAACTCCCCGGTATTTTGATTCAGGTAATAATCTCCATTCTCCCCAACATCAACAGTTGGAGCCTCTTCCCCGGCATACATAACGCTTCCATTCTCCCCAGCCGGTCCAATCAGTCCCTGTGGCCCTTCAATTCCCTGGGGTCCCTCTGGCCCATGGGGGCCCTTACAGCTTGCCAAGGTAAACAAACAAGCTATAGTTAAAAATAAAAATCTTCTTGCGATTTGTCGTCCGATATTTGTACTCATAAATACATACTATTATTAGAGATTACTTTTTCGCAATCTTTTGATCGCTATAATTAAATACGATATTGAAATAGAAATAGGCTCAAAAAAGAGCGTATAATACTCATGTATAGACCAAATTTTATTCAGAGAAGCTTTCTTTTATTTAACCTTGCAAACAATAATAAATGATTATCAAGATTTTATTTCTTGAATTTTAATTGATAATAGATTTTTATAATTTAAATGCCGTATTTAAGGGGGATCTATAAATATGTTACTTTTGGCTTCTTTAAACCTCAATATTATCTACGTAAAACTGAGTTAATTTAGCTCATTTCCATTTACTATGGCTGAATCGTCAGATGTTACCAGATTATTAATAAGTCTCAAGAAAGGGGAAGACGGGGTATATGATAAATTGTATCCGCTAATTTATGATGAGTTACGGAATTTGGCCTACTCTCACATGAATCGGCAATCAGCGGACCATACCCTCTCGCGTACTGAGCTTGTTCATGAAACGTATTTGAAAATGATTGACCAAACCCAGATTGACTTCTCGGATAGAAGTCACTTTCTGGCCATTGCTTCTCGGTGTATGCGGCAAATTCTGATCGACTATGCCCGCAAAAAACAAGCTGAAAAACGAGGTGGCAAGCAAAAAGATCTTACATATATTGATGGTATTTTTAACGGGCAAAATAGCAAGGCACAGGAACTCATTGACATCGACGATGCACTTAAGCGTCTTGCCGAATTAAATGAGCGTCTCAGCAAAGTGGTAGAAATGCGTTTTTTGGGAGAAATGACTATTGAAGAGACTGCCGATGCTCTGGATATTTCAGAAAGTACTGTTAAAAGGGATTGGATGAAAGCAAGAGGGTGGCTCTACAAAGAGCTTAAAGAACGTTTTGAAGTAAGTTAATAGGTGTTCCTCCACTTTGTAATGTAATTATATAACGGTCGTTGGCGGTGTTTATATGGGACACGAATATTTCATCATGATTGAAAAGTTGTTATGGGTAACATCAATTGGAATAAAGTAGAAACCATTGTAGATCAGGTCCTTGATCTCCCCCAATCAGAAAGGGTCGAGCATATCCATCAGGTCTGTGCAGGAAATGAAGCATTAAAAGGAGAAGTTACAAAGCTACTCAATTCTATTTTTGATTCTGAGGGATGGCTGGATGATCCCAAAGAATTTAAAGAGGGTTTCTACCAGGAAATGGCTGAGGATGCGGAGAATATTGAAAACAGCCATTCCCTTATCGGGAAGACCATCGGTTCTTATACCATTAAAGAACTTTTGGGGGAAGGTGGGATGGGTCAAGTATACCTTGCTGAACGTTCAGATGGTACGTTTGAACACAAGGTAGCCATTAAAATATTACATTCCGCCCGATCATCTCCGGAAAATATTCGCCGTTTCAAGCAGGAACGGAATATACTCGCAGGCCTGAACCATCCTGGCATTGCCAAATTATTTGATGGAGGAATTACCGATAGTGGACTCCAGTATTTAATTATGGAGTATATTGATGGCAAACCCATCACCACTTATTGTAAGGATAATAATCTGTCTCTCAATGAGAGAATAAAACTTTTTAAAAAAGTACTTTCAGCTGTTCAACATGCTCATGAAAGTCTGGTTATTCACCGTGATCTCAAACCGGATAACATTTTTGTCACTTCTGAACGCCAGATAAAAATTCTTGATTTCGGTATTTCAAAACTCCTTGAAGATACAGAAACATCACCTGGCCATACTCTTAGTGAAGGCCGCATGCTTACCCCTAAATATGCTGCTCCGGAACAAATCCTGGAAGAGAAGGTAACGACCGCGACTGATGTTTATGCATTGGGGATTATTTTTTATGAACTGCTCTCAGGAAAGCATCCTTATGATCTAAACAACAAATCATATTTTGAGACAGAAAATATAATTCTTAATAAAATTCCTCCTGCCCCTAGCGCCAATACCGATTCATGGGGTAAACAGCATCGAGGCACGCTCCGGGATGACCTCGATGCTATTGCTCTCAAAGCTATTGATAAAGATCGTAAAGAACGCTACCGGATGGCCAATCAATTTCTGTCTGATTTAAATAATTTTGAACAAGGCCTCCCGGTTACTGCTCAAGCAAACTCACTGACCTACCGTGCTAAAAAGTATATTGTCCGTAATAAATTAAGTATAGCGGTAACCGTAATCTTTCTATTTTTATTAATTAGCATATCAATTTTTCATACTTCACGTTTAACTCAAGAACGAAATAAAGCCCAGCTTGAAGCAGAAAAAGCTGTTCAGATAAAAGAACTCTTTAGTGAAATCTTACAACAGTCGGATCCCTTTACACAACCTGAAAGGGATATCACTTTATCGGATGTTCTTAGTACAGGCGCCGATAAAGTAAAAAATAGCCTAAATAGTCAGCCACAAATTAAGGCAGAGTTACTGGGACTTTTAGGCGGTACTTATGCCTCTCTCGGCAATTTTAAAGAGGGAGAAGAATTACTTGAAGAAGCCTTATCCCTTGATTATCCCTTAGAATTAAAGACAGAACGACAAACGTATATCAATAATTTGACCCAGGTGGGAAGGATCTATTATAGAACCGGACGATTCGTGGAAGCAGAATCTGCCTATCTTAAAGCTCTTGAAATGAGTAAAAGATTACATGGGGAGGAATCAGGAAATCTGGCAGGTATGTATATCTCTTTAGCTTCCATTTATCGGGAAGAAGGACACCTTCTTAAAACCGAAGAGTTTTATAAAAGGGCTATTGAGATCTCAGATTCAACTCATAAATTATTACTTGCAACCTCATTGGGTAACCTAGCTATTGCCTATCGCGATCAGGGAGAATATGAAAAGGCGTTAAATCTTCATGACCGAAGCCTTAAGCTGGAATATGAGGTCCACGATAGTCTGCATCCGGATATCGCCAGTGGATACAATAATTTAGCTTTTACCTATCAACAGATGGGCAAGTACCAAATGGCTGACTCCCTGCATCAAATAGCACTATCCATGCGCCGCAAATTATTCCCACCCGACCATCATCATATTGCCTCCTCCCTTGTTCGTCTTGGCCTGCTGAAGATAAAACAAATGCATACCGTAGAAGCTGAAAATTATCTTGCGGAAGGGTATCAAATTTTACAACAGAAACTACCGGAGGATCACTGGCAACTCATCAGTGCCCGTGGCGGCTTAGCTGTAAGCCGGGCAATGCAGGGAGAGTTTAAGGAAAACGTACCCATTGTAGAAGAGGCTTATCAATTTTTTAACGATCGGTTTGGCGAAGATGACTGGCGAACCCGTGAAGCTGCTGCGGCTCTTACTAACTTATACCGCATTTGGGGGAAAACCGAAAAGGCCGAATTCTATTCGGATAAACTATAAATAACTATGGCAAACGAGAATTGGGCTAAGGTAGAAACAATTATTGATAAGGCATTGACCCTTTCAGAGCCTGAGCGGGGAGCGTATATTGAAAAGGCCTGCAAAGATGACCAAAATCTTAAGGGAGAAGTTACCCAGCTGCTGGAATCGATATTTGCTTCAGAATCAAAAAAATGGCTTGAAAATCCTTCTGAACTTAAAGGTGGCTTTTTTAAAGACATTGCAGAAGAGCCATCAGACTCTGAATCGATGATAGGCCAAACAATCGGTTCATATACTATCACTAAATTGCTGGGGGAAGGAGGTATGGGGCAAGTCTACCTTGCCGAACGTTCAGATGGTTCTTTTGAACACCAGGTGGCTATTAAAATTATCCGGGAGGGACGGGTCACAAAGACCAATATTGAAAGATTCAGACAGGAACAAAACATTCTGGCTGGACTCAATCATCCTGGCATAGCCAAACTATTTGACGGCGGTATAACCGATGACGGTTTCCCGTATTTGGTTATGGAATACGTTGATGGCGTCCCTATAGATCAGTTTTGTATAAATAAAAAATTGTCTCTGCAACAATATATCGAGCTTTTTATAAAAATATTGGAGGCCATCCGTCATGCACACGAAAACCTGGTGGTTCACCGCGACCTTAAACCAGGAAATATTTTAATTACACCTAATGGTGACGTTAAGATCTTAGATTTTGGTATTTCAAAATTAATTGCTATACCTGAAGATCAATCTCTTACTCAAACTCAAACACGACTGTTAACCCCAAAGTATGCGGCTCCTGAACAAATAAAACAACAACCTATTACCACAGCTACTGATATATATTCGCTTGGTATTATATTTTATCAGCTTCTGTGCCAAACCCTGCCGTTCGATTTTGAGAATATTTCCTCTTACGAAGTAGAACAACTCGTTTTAAATCAACAACCCCCTCCCCCAAGTACCAATGTAGTATCCGGAAATATTACTCCTCATCAACTAAAAGGAGATCTCGATGCTATTATACTCAAAGCGATCCGGAAAGAACCTGAGGAACGTTACAGGGGAATCTCTGAGCTGCTTGATGACTTAAATAACTATCAGAAAGGGCTTCCCGTTTCCGCCCAAAAAGGAACTACCTTTTATCGTACAAAAAAGTTTTTTAATCGCCATAAAAAAGGCACGGCCGTAGCAGCAGGAGTGCTTCTTTTAATTTTCAGTCTTGTTGGCTTTTATACAAATCGTGTAGAAGCTGAACGAAAGCAGGCCGAACTATCAGCAGCCCAAGCTGAAGAGACAAAGGATTTCTTACTGAGTATCTTTAACACTACCAATCCGGAATTTGCATCCTACTCTGGAAATGATATTTCCGCTAAAACACTATTAATGAATGGGGTGGAAGAAGTTGATGCAAGCTTATGGGATCAGCCCAGTGCTTACATTGAATTGATTTCCTCTATTGGAGCAGCTTTGAAAAATCTGACTGCTTATCCCTCTAGCGAAGAAGCCTATGAGAAAGCTTTAGCAAAAAGTGAAGAGCATTATGGAACTGACCATCCACAAACCGCATCTCTTTTGGCTGAAATAGCTCTATTGAAGCGATCCCAGGGGCAAAGAGAAGAAGCTGAAAAATTAATTATCGACTCGATAGAAATCCTCGAACAAAAAAATATTGATGCTTCTTTGTCTCTGGCAAATAAGTACTCGATCTATGCTTTTACCAAAGCATATCAGGGAGAATACTCAGAAGCACTGAATATTTTTCAAAAGGCTGATAGTCTCTATCTAGCCTCAAATAACGAAGAATCATTACATCGCTTCACTACATTAGATAATAGAGCTGAAACGGCAATCAGAATGGGAGAATATGAAGAAGCCGAAAAATATCTTTATGATGTTCTCAATTTTTATCAAAATTATTATAAAGGACCCCATTTTAATATTGCTCAAACATTATCTTCACTGGGGGCATTATACGCCAATACCAGTGAATATGGGAAATCCAATGAGTACCTATACCAGAGTATAAAGATGAAAAAAGAACTTCTGGGGGAAGATCATGTTGATCTATCCAGTACTTATGATCGCCTGGCCCTGAACTATCGGGAACTAAATGAATTGGATAAAGGAGAAAAGTTTGCCCGTCAAAGTCTAAAACTCAATGAAGGAGCTCATGGAGAAAATAGCATACAATATGCGGAGACATTGAACAACCTGGCCCTTATACAACTCGATCGAAATCAGCTTGTGGAGGCTAAAAGTAATTATGAACATATTATAACCATAAAAGAAGAACTGCTGGAGCCAACCCATACTTCTCTGGGAATTGCCTACTATAATTACGCTTCCGTTTTACAGGATTTAGGTGCGCTTACTGAAGCTAAAAACTTTTTTGAGAAAACAATTGAAATTGACAAGGCAACTTATGGTCCAACTCATCCGGGCGTAGCAATTGACTATAATGCTTTAGCTTCTGTCCTGACAGAATTGAACGAATATGAACGAGCAGACTCATTATTTTCTTTGTCCCTCTCAATTTATCAGGAAACGCTCCCTCCCACTCATTACAGGATCGGACAAAATCTCGTTGAACATTCTAAACTATTATATATCAAGAAACAATACACCCTGGCCCAAGACAAGCTAAATAAAGCTATTGATATCTATAAACAATCATTCAGAAAGAGCGATCCAAGAATTGAAAAAGCAGAAAAGCTACTCGATAAATGTAACGAACAAATAAAAACGTAGATTCATCAAATAATCTGGATATCACTTTGTTAAAGGACCTTATGCTTTTACTTAGCTTGGAAGTTCATCACTATCTGGATTAATACATTCAATCTAATTTACCACACCTAAGCAGTATCCATTCTCCCGTAGCAAGTGTATAGAACACGGTTATAAAAAACTCTAATTCAATTCTTTTTAAATGAATCAACTAAATTTCATCATCTTGGCGCATTGTACTTCATAGTTTTGCCAGTAGAAAAAGATATATAAACTATTTTAGGTTGTAAGCGCTTACCCATGTGAATGCATTCGCATTTTCCTGTCTGCTCAAATTGAGCTGTATAAATGCTTATACTGATCATCTTATAGATGCGGATATAAAAAAGACCGCAATAAAAATACTATCAGCCAAAAATTAAAATACAAAGCCTAAAACTGTAGCAATGAATACCTATTCACAGCTTAAGAGCCGTATTGGTCTGGATTATTTAGACCTGGAAAATAATGAGAAGGACCATTGGAATTTGACTCCACCAGAGCTTTACGAAGAAGCAATAAAAAACGGGGAAGCTATCTTAACAAAAGACTATGCCCTTAGGGTAAGAACCGGTAAATATACAGGGCGTTCTCCTTCCGACAGGTTTATCATCAATCAGCCTTCTATTCAAAACGATATTGATTGGGGTAAGATAAATAAA
Source organism: Fodinibius salicampi (assembly GCF_039545095.1). Classification (NCBI taxonomy): domain Bacteria; kingdom Pseudomonadati; phylum Balneolota; class Balneolia; order Balneolales; family Balneolaceae; genus Fodinibius; species Fodinibius salicampi. Next base: position 982,806 of record NZ_BAABRS010000001.1, read on the forward strand.
CCCACAGATGAAGGTGTCTTCGAGAATCTTTTTCAAAAAGTAACCGCCTACCTTCGGGATAAACAATTGTATGTTAAAGACTGCTATGCAGGAGCAGATAAGAAGTATCAGCTAAATGTAAGAGTGATCAGCGAAGCGGCCTACCACGGTCTTTTTGTACATAATATGTTTATCCGTCCATCGGAGGAACAACTCAAAAACCACGAACCTGATTTTACGGTTTTGGCAGCCCCTAACTTTAAAGCCAATCCGGAAGTAGACGGGACAGAATCCGAAACATTTATTTTAATTAACTTCGACCGAAAAATTATCCTCATTGGAGGAACGCTCTATTCCGGAGAACTAAAAAAAGGAATATTCTCGGTCATGAATTACCTTCTTCCCAAGCAGGGAGTGATGGCCATGCACTGTTCTGCCAACATGGATCAAGAGGGAGATACAGCCGTGTTCTTTGGACTTTCAGGAACCGGGAAAACAACACTTTCCTCTGACCAGGATCGTATCCTCATTGGCGATGATGAACACGGATGGAGTGAAAATGGAGTCTTTAATATTGAAGGGGGCTGCTACGCCAAAACAATAAACTTGTCAGAAGAAAATGAACCTCTCATCTACGCTACCACCAAGATGCCGGGTACTATCCTGGAGAATGTAGTACTCGATGAAAACCGTGCTCCTGATTTTTATGACACTAGTCTCACGGAAAACACACGCTGCTCTTATCCCATTCATTACATTCCCAACGCCAGCGAGAGCGGAGTAGGAAACCATCCAACCAATGTCATTTTCTTAACCTGTGATGCATTTGGCGTGTTACCCCCTATCTCAAAATTAACCCCCGAACAAGCGATGTATCACTTCATAAGTGGCTATACAGCAAAAGTCGCAGGTACGGAACGAGGTATCGATGAACCACAGGCGACGTTTTCAGCTTGCTTTGGAGCCCCCTTTATGCCATTACATCCCACTGTATATGCGGAACTCCTAGCGGATAAAATACGGAAATACAATTCTACCGTTTGGCTTCTCAATACCGGGTGGACAGGAGGTCCCCATGGAATTGGCCACCGGATGAAACTTTCCCATACACGGCAAATGCTGAGTGAGGCACTAAAAGGAAATCTGACCGATGTTACCTACGATGTTGATCCCATATTCGAACTATCAATTCCACAAAAGATAGATGGCGTCCCAAACAATATTTTAAATCCACGAAATACCTGGGATAATAAGCTGGCATACGACCAGAAAGCAGAAAAGCTGGCCGCTATGTTTGCTGATAACTTTTGCCAATTTAAGGAAAATGCTAATAAAGAACTTGTTCAGGCAGGTCCACAAGTATAAGTGCACTTTAATATTATTAGTAATTGGGAGAATCTAATCTCCCAATTACTAATAACTATAGCCTAATTTTCCATTATTGCATTCAACTTATCCAGGTTATCCTGTACCCGAAGTGCTTCAATAACCTCATCCACCTCCCCTTTCATGATATCTTCAAGATTGTAAAGCGTTAAGTTAATACGGTGATCCGTAACACGGCTTTGTGGATAATTATAGGTGCGAATTTTTGCACTGCGATCGCCGGTAGAAATTTGACTCTTGCGTTCTTCTTCCCGTTCCTTTCGAAGTTTCTCTTCCTCCTTTTCATATAGCTTTGAGCGCAGCATTTTCATAGCCTTCTCCTTATTCTGATGCTGAGAACGCTCTTGTTGGCATTCAACCACTACCCCCGAAGGTTCGTGTGTAAGACGTACCGCTGAATCTGTTTTATTAACGTGCTGTCCTCCTGCACCACTTGCCCTAAAGGTATCTACCCGGATATCAGTCATATTTACTTCAATATCTACCTCTTCTGCTTCGGGCAGTACGGCTACAGAAGCTGCAGAGGTATGTACCCGTCCCTGAGTTTCTGTCTGTGGCACCCGCTGTACCCGATGGACCCCACTTTCGTATTTCATTTTCCCATATACTTCTTCACCTTCAAGGCCAAAGGTCAGTTCTTTATATCCTCCCTTCTCTGATTCACTGAGACTAAGCAGATTAAGCCTCCATCCCATATTTTCTGAATATCGGCGGTACATATCAAACAAATCCCCGACAAATATAGCAGCTTCATCCCCTCCGGTTCCGGCCCGAAGCTCTACGATTACATTCTTGGAATCATCCGGATCCTTGGGAATGAGCTTATATTTAATAGCTTCCTCTAATTCTTCGAGTCGTGGTTTAAGCTCTTGATTTTCTTCACGGGCCATTTCCGTAATTTCGGCATCGTCTCCTTCCTCAATTAGTTCCTCATTCCCCTGAATTTGACCACGGACATCCTTCCACTCATCATAGAGTTCAACCAGATCTTTTAAATCACTGTGTTCCTTGGTCAATTCCGTATAGCGATCGGGATCGTCATATACCGCAGGATCACTCATTGCTGCCGTTACTTCTTCAAAACGCTCCTGCACCTGCTCTAATTTCGCTTCAATATCCATCTATTCTAAAATACTTTATATAATTGCGGATGATCTCGGTTATCTGCTAATTTCTAAAATACGATTCTTTCGGCAAAATGAAGAATCCGGAATCGGAATTGAATGCATTCATCTTTCTTCTTCACTTCTGAGTGAATTATTCTTATGTTTTATCCAAAAATTTAAAACAGATAATTATTTGATTAATGGACAAGAACCCACTTTCCGCAAATTTTCGACTGGGATTTTTAGGAGCCGGCCAGCTGGCTCGCATGTCTGCCCTGCAGGCTTTTCGTTTTGGCATACAAATAGGAGTTTTTTCGGACAGAAACGAAAAGGAACCCGTAGAATTTATGACACCCTATTCTCAGACTGGCTCGTTTGATTCGGCTGATGATCTGACCCTTTTTGCAGATACCTGTGATGTGTTGACCCTGGAAAATGAGTTCATTGATTCAGAAGTACTTGCACAAGCACAGGAGAACAGCGGAACTCCCATATTCCCCTCCCCTCAGAGCTTTGGGCTTATTGAAAATAAACTGATTGAAAAGCAAACCTTTGAAAATGCCGGACTCTCTGTTACTCCTTATCAATTAATTGAACGTGATAAAGATCTTAACTCCTTTGGAGAAAAACATGGATGGCCTTATCTCTTGAAATCCTCCAAAGGCGGATATGATGGCTTTGGAAATGAAACTGTTCATGATCTGGACGAAGCCAGAGATGCCTTTAAAAAGTTGGGGGGAAAGGATGGACACGATATCATTGCAGAAGCTTTTGTTGATTTCACCCACGAATTGGCAGTACAGGTAGCCCGTAATGAAACCGGACATGTGGTCTATCCCTGCTGCGAAACGGTACAGGAAGATCATATCTGCGTAGCGGTAAAATCTCCAGCTCCAGTGGTTAAATCTATCCAAAAGAAGGCTCAAGAGATGGCAGTACAGGCGACCAAAGCCATTGACGGGAAAGGTATTTTTGCCTACGAATTTTTTCTGACCACAGACGGAGAGCTACTGCTCAATGAATCGGCTCCGCGCCCTCATAATTCCGGACATTATACGATTGAAGGATGCGTAACTTCCCAGTTTGAAAACCATGTACGCGCAGTAATGGGCCTTCCCCTTGGTTCAACAAAGCTTCGAAGTCCCGCTGTAGCAATGGTGAATTTATTAGGTAACAAACGAAGAGATGCCCAAGTTGATCATTCCTTTGATGCTTTGCAGGAAGCCGATGGACATCTGCATTTTTATGGAAAGCTGGATAGCAAACCAGGAAGAAAGATGGCCCATTATACGCTGTTGGGTAATGATATAAAGAAAACCTATGCAACCGCTCGTAAACTGACAAAGGATATAACTATTTAGATCTCTATCCAGAATATTAATATTATATACTACTTAAGTAACGAGAATAAACCTCTAACATATTTATAACCTAAATAATGAGTGATAACGAACCTAAAGTCGGAGTAATTATGGGCAGCGACAGTGACTGGCCCACCATGCAAAAAGCCTGTGAGATATTGGATGAATTTGAGGTGTCTTATGAAAAGAAGGTCGTTTCCGCCCACCGTACACCAGACCTAATGGCCAAATACGGCAAGGAAGCGCGGGATCGGGGTATACAAGTGATTATTGCGGGAGCCGGTGGTGCAGCCCACCTTCCGGGTATGACTGCAGCCCACACTACCCTTCCGGTTATCGGCGTTCCCATAAAAACAAGCACCCTCAGCGGACTGGACAGTCTTTACTCTATCGTTCAGATGCCACCAGGCGTTCCTGTTGCTACGGTAGCTATCGGTAAAGCTGGCAATGCTGCGCTTCTGGCTATTCGGATGTTAGGCATGAGCAATCCCACACTTGCGGAGAAACTGAATAATTACCACCAGGAAATGGCCCAAGCCTCTCTAGACAAAACAAAAAATCTGACTTAGTTTGTATGTAGGATAATGGCATTTTTCCAACAGGATTTTGTACTACGGCAAATTAAACGTCTCACACAACTCTTGGAGCAAATCATATTTAAAAAGAATCAAAAGCAATATGATCAGGCCATAGAACAGATACAAAATGCCTTTCAGCAACTTACAAAAGACCACCCCAAAAAATTCTCTGAACTGAGTCTGGCTGAAACCCAAAACATCTTTAAAAGAGATCAAGATTTTGAAGCAGACTTGGCGCTTGCTGTTGCTGATTTACTCATTGAGGAGGGAGAAATGCTACGGAAGAAACATTACAGCCGTTCTCAAAAATGCTATCTTCAGGCACTTCTCTTATATAAAAAGGCTCAGCTCACAACCGAAACACCGGTACCTTTAAATATTCAACAAAAAATAACACGACTTAAATCTGAAATTCAAGATCCAGCTCATCTGGGCACCATTAACGAACTGGTAACTTAACTATATAAGTATTTTTTAATGTTTTAAATGGTGAAAGGTGGAAAAGTAAATGATATCTTACTGTAAATATCAACTAATATTAGCTCGTGAGCGACTATAATAAAAAATTAGAAGATCTACTTGATCATCAGCTCATCAGTAATGATCAACTGCAAAAGAAGAAAGAGCTGGGGGGAATCGGCTATCTTATCAACGGTAACATGTGTCTCGGTATATATGATAATTTTCTTGTCGCACGTATTGGTAAATACTTAGCACAGTCATTAATCGATCGCCCGGGTATTAAACCTTATACTTCAGATAATGATGGATTTGATGATTTTATCCTGGTGGCAGAACAAATCTATGAGCATCCCAAGGCACTCCGAAAGTTTATTGATCAATCTATAAAATATACGTCAGGCTTGTCAGAAAAGAAGAATCAAAACAAGGTATAACAGATTTCCCTGTTATTTAAGAAAAATTAATCCCAGAAATAGATCACTCTTAATCATAATCCCTCTTTACCGCCAGAAAAACCCCGTGCCAGCTCACTTTGACAGTATCCCCCGTTGAAGAGGCATCCCATTCATTGATAAGCAGATTCATTTCCCGTTTTGTCAGTCCCCGGCCTTCTGTTTGGGTACCCGCTCCTATTTTTTTAAGGTATTCGAAGAAATTACGCGCACTCTCAAAAGACTGATATATCGTATCCTCATAATAATCTACCTGGGCCGGGCCCAGCGACATTTTAATAACCATCTCTTCCACATCCGGAAGAATATTTCCCGTGTACGGAATTCCCAATTGCTGGCAATATTCCCGCCATTGGGGAAAACTCTCACTCCCGGGAAAAGAAGTCAATAAAAGTCCACCAGGTTTGGTGGCTTCCAACCATTTTTTCAAAGTTATTGCAGGATTTTGAAACCAGTGAGGAGTAAATCCACTAATGGTTAACGCATATTCCGGTTGATCAGGGATTAATTCTTCGGCATCCTTGACCTGAAATGTTACATTATCATTATCTGCAAATTTTTGTTGACAATAATCAATCATTCCGGGGGCAATATCGACACACTCAATTTTCCGATCAGGATAAAGCTCTAAAAGTCCTTCGGTTACAAAACCAGTTCCACACCCAAGTTCAATAATTGGCCCTTCGGGAATGATTGCTGTCCATGGTTCAAGAGAGGCAATTAGCCGGTCCGCCATCTGCTTCTGAAGATCAGCATATTTTTCGTAATGCACAGCAGACTCGCTGAACCCAGATGTAATTTCCTTTTTAACAGCTCTCATTTCTGACTCAGACATAAATATACATCACCTGACAGTAAAACTATCTATTGCATCTAAACGGAATGATTAAATTCATACAATTTAGATTAAATAATTATTGTAAGTAGCTATATACTAAGTAGTTAGGGATAGTATTTAATTAATAATATTTCCCTTTTTATTGAGTAGGACCTTGCCACGTTGAATCGGATTCAAAGGTGCGAAGCATGGTTCTAAACTGGCGCACAAACCTTCGCTTATCATACTTGGGAGCGAACTGGCCAAACTCTAAAATAAACAACCGATCCGTTTCATCATCATATATGGTCAAGTTCGCAAAGGGGCCGCCCATGGCATCTTTAGTCATTCGCCAGGTACCAAGCGTTTCATAGGCTAAATCTCCATTTATCTCGAAAGATTCTGTTTCTACCGGGCGACGATATTCAGTCGTTACATACGAACTGTCCCGCGTACCCCGAATCCATTGTTCCATCAGAGAATCGCGCTTAGCGTTAATCCATTCGTCATCCAAAAAACTATTGTCGGTGACATCTTCTTTCCACCACGCCCAAAACCACCGGTCGTTTTCCGGCAGCGGCCGGCGCATTGTAAAGAAATGATTTTCTTCGCCATTATCAGTATAAGTAGTATCGATACTTTTCCTCCAGTCATGCTGAATCCTTATTTTCCAACCGGCTTCAGTCCATAAACTATCAGCTAACTCTGTCTGTTCTCCCCTTTCATAAACCTCTTCCTTCCATCTAGCAAATTCTTTTTCCATCAGGTGATCGGTTAAGGTTTTTTCCGAATTGCGAATCTGTTCAGCCAGAGCCGAGTCGGTTGGAGCGGAAAGAATCATTGTCCACTGGTTTCTATACCATCTGTCCTGAAGCGGAAAAGCAAAGGACTCCCCATTTTGAACCTGGCTCTCAATCTCATCACTAAGTAAAGCACGGATAAATTGGGCTGTGTTGGTGCTGTCGTCAATAGGAGCGGCAACGATTAAATTTTTAGACCGCTTTAAACGCTCAAGCTCATCATTATTTTGAAAGTCCTTAAATTGCAGATTAAAGAGGGGCTGGGGATTGGGGATCGTTCGTACCCATCGACCGTATGTTTCCCGTAAAGCCTCGGCAGTTTCACTATCCCACTGTGTGGAATCCATCATTACTGTCACTTGACCAGATCCGCCAGTTGCTTCCTGACGATAATCTCCCTCACAGCTAATCCAGACAACCGCTGTTAAAATTAGTAGTCCAATTTTCAATAATGATTTCATAAATATACTGTAATTATTAAAGTTAAGACTTACCATACTTTAAGGTTCTAACAAAATCAAATACCTTTTCTTTCCAGTCATTTTCCGGATAGTGTTCCCGGATGGTATCTATGAGCGCACTACCAACAATGAAGCCATCCATATCTGTAGCTATGCGTTGCGCATCTTCATGGGTTTTAATTCCAAAACCTACCATCTTAGGATTTTTAACCACATTTTGTTTTACCCGGTTGATAAATCGCGCGACGGATTGGGCGACCTCATCACCTTCTCGAGCCCCTGTAACACCTGTCACAGATACACAATAAACGAATCCATCGGATGCCTCATCAATCTTTTGCATTCTCTGGTCGGAAGAATTAGGAGCCACCAAATAGATGAGTGAAAGTCCCTGAGACCTAATTTTTTCGGAAATCATTCCAGACTCTTCTATGGGTATATCCGGAATAATAAGTCCATCCACCCCAGCTTTTGATGCTTCCTCACAGAATTCATCAATTCCATACCGTAAAACAGGGTTAATATACCCCATAAGTACTATAGGGATTTCAGACTTTTGGCGGACCTGCCGGACCATCCCAAAAATTTTATCCATCGTAATCCCCTTTTCAATAGCAATGTTACTGGAATATTGAATAGTAGGGCCATCGGCCAAGGGATCACTGAAGGGCATTCCTAATTCAATAAAATCTGTTCCATTCTCTTCCAATCCTAAAATCAAATCTACCGTCGATTCCAGGTCAGGATAACCAGCCGTTAAGAAGAGACTCATTATTTTTGAGGATTCGTTATGCCTCTTAAAAAGCTGTTTTATTCTATTATCGGTCTTAATCATCTTGTTGTTATTCATTTACACACAGATTAAGCTAATTCTATTATTATAAGTTCTTTGATATCGTGCCCATGTCTTTATCTCCGCGGCCAGAACAGTTTAATACCACAATTTCATCTTTGGAAGTTTGTGGCATCAACTCATCCAGGTAAGCAATGGCGTGAGCCGTCTCCAATGCTGGTATAATCCCTTCCAGATCGGAAAGTAGTTTTACTCCCTTCATAGCCTGATCGTCCGTAATTCCGGCATAGGTAACTCTTCCTGAATCACGCAGATAGGAGTGCTCGGGACCAATTCCCGGATAATCAAGTCCTGCACTAATAGAATGTGCCAGCTGAATCTGGCCTTCTTTATCCTGCAGTAAATAACTCATTGATCCGTGTAGCACACCCGGTTCTCCAATTGTTAATGTAGCCGCTGTCTGATCAGTATTGGCGCCCAAACCCGAGGCCTCAAGTCCGTACATCTTTATGGATTCATCCTCTATAAAGGGATAAAACAGCCCTATCGCATTTGAGCCACCTCCTACGCAGGCGAGCAGATAGTCCGGCCCTCGTCCTTCGGCCTCCTGCAGCTGGCGACGTGTTTCATCACCAATGATGCGATGGAAATTGCGTACCATCTTTGGATAGGGATGTGGCCCCACTACCGAACCGATAATATAGAAGGTATCTTCCACATTAGTCACCCAGTCACGTATGGCCTCATTGGTTGCATCTTTCAGGGTCTTTGAACCACTCTCAACGGATCGTACTTCAGCCCCAAGCAAACGCATGCGTTCAACATTCAGCTTTTGCCGCTCCATATCTTCGGCGCCCATATATACAATACAGTCAACGCCAAATTTAGCGCATGCTGTAGCGGTAGCTACGCCATGCTGTCCCGCTCCGGTCTCAGCAATTATGCGCTCCTTTCCCATACGCTTGGCCAGTAATATCTGCCCGATTGCATTGTTAATCTTGTGGGCCCCGGTATGACATAAATCCTCTCGCTTAAGATATATCTTGGCTTTGCCGTAGTACTCTGTTAATCGGTTGGCATAGGTAAGCTTTGTTGGCCGGCCTACATAATCATTAAGCAAATCAAGATATTCCTGACGGAATTCCTTATCAGCCCAAGCTTCATTATATGCTTCCTCTAAAGTTTCCAGAACGGGAATCAATATTTCCGGAACAAATTTACCGCCGAAATTACCGTAATAACCTTCTTTTGTTGGCAGATCGTATTTCATAGTAATGTTTAACTAATTTTTAACAAATAACGAATAAATATAAAACTAACTAAAGTCTCCCTTTTCTTGCATATCCCAAATTTCCCGCATTTCATCCATAAAGGATTCTACCTTACTAAAATCTTTTATACCAGGCTCTTCTTCGAGTCCACTCGAAAGATCCACAGCATAAGGGGAAACAGTTTCACATGCTTTACGAATATTTCTATCATCAAGTCCGCCGGAAAGAAAGAACGGAGCGCGATCAGTGATTTTATTCAGTTTTTTCCAGTCGAAAGTTTCGCCAGTTCCGCCCCATTGCTTCTCGACCTTAGTGTCAAAAAGAAAAAACTCTGCCACCTCAAGATAGGGCTCCAAACGGGAAATTATATCATCAGCTGTATCCTTCTCTTCGATATGAATAGCTTTAATAACAGGTTTATCAACAAGCTCACAGTATTCCGGATTTTCATTTCCATGCAGCTGGACATAATCAATACCAGTCTGCCTGCTAATCATATTAACGTCATCCAAAGGCTGGTTCACGAACACTCCCACACATTTGGGGCCCTCTACCCAGTTAATAATAGCACCAGCTTTGGCGGGTGTAACATGTCGTGGACTTCTTTCATAAAAAATAAATCCTACATAATCAGCCAGCGCCCCAGAAACAAAGCGGGCATCTTCAAGTGTTGTTATTCCACAAATTTTGACTTTTGTTCGTTCCTTATTAGGTGCCATTATTTACTGTTCTGTGAGTTTTTTATTAGCTCTTGCACATTATCCTTCAGTTTTTTTACCGCGTCACCCGGATCAGGTTGACGCATAAAATATTCTCCTATCAGTGCTGCATGAATATCATTATTAAATAAATAATGTAGATCATCGGCACTGCTCAGACCACTTTCAGAGATCAGGACCGTTTCTTCCGGAGCTTTATTCAGGAGGTCTACTCCGCGGTGTAAATCGACCTCAAAGTTTCTTAAATCTCTATTATTAACTCCAAGTATATCAACAAATTCAAAAGGTACACGTTCATAATCCTCTTCCGAATAGCATTCTACCAGCGCCTGTAATCCAAATTCCTCGGCAGCATGCAATAACTCCTCAAGCTGATGGCCATCCGTTATTGCAACAATTAATAAAACCGCATCTGCTCCATAAGATCGCGCTTCCTTAATCTGATATGGTTCTATAATAAAATCTTTGCGCAACAATGGAATAGAAGTTTTATTACGAACACTTTCAAGGTATTTCAGATCACCTCTGAATGCCGGTTTATCGGTCAAAACAGAAATAGCAGCAGCTCCGCCCTTTTCATACTGATTAGCAATTTTCTCGGGATCAAAGTCGGGGCGTATGAGCCCTTTAGATGGAGAAGCCTTCTTTATCTCCGCAATAATTGATACCTCATCGGCCTGTTTTAACGCGTCACGAAAATTCCTAACCGGTTGCTCAAAATATTCAAACGAATCTAAATCATTAAAGCTGACTTTCTTTTTTCTTTTTTTGAGATCAACTGCTGTTTGTTCTACAATTTCATCAAGTATAGTAGACATCGGATTACCCTTTCTGTGCTATATCATTAGTAGCTTCAACGAACTTATCCAGTGCTTGCCGTGCCGCTCCTGATTGCAGGCTTTCCTCAGCAAGCTTCTTCGCCTCTGTAAGATGGTCCACTTTTCCCGAGGCATGGATTCCAAAAGCAGCATTGAGCAGAATAATATCCCGCTGGGCAGCCGTTGCCTCATTATCCAATATTGACCGAATAATTTGGGCATTATAATCGGCATCACCTCCAATAACCTCTTCTATATCGGCCCATTCAAAATCAAGAGCACGGGGATCAAAAGTGGAAGCATCCTTAACCATGCTATTGGTTAGCTCAAAAATTTCGGTCTGGGCACTTAAGCTTACTTCATCCAACCCATCGTGTGAGTTAAGGGTATAAGCAAACTCCGTATCCAGATTTGCCAAAATTCGGGCGATCTTACGGGCGACCTCTTTGCTATAGGCCCCAATCACCTGCCGCTTTACCCCTGCCGGGTTCATAAGTGGCCCCAAAATATTGAAGAAAGTGCGAATACCCAGGACCCTTCGAGCAGACATCACGTGTTTCATCGCCGGATGAAAGTTAGGAGCGAACATAAAAACGAGTCCAGCTTCATTAAAAACCTGTTCCACCTCTTCCTTTTGGAGGTCAATCACCCCTCCGAGTACTTCAAGCACATCCGCACTCCCACTCTTGCTGGATACGCTTCTGTTCCCATGTTTTAGCACAGGCACTCCTGCGCCGGCTACCACAAACATGGCCGTTGTAGATATATTAAAAGTTCCAGAACTATCCCCTCCAGTCCCGCAGAGGTCCACTGCACCGTTAGTTTCTACCTCTGGCTTGACAGCGGCTTCCCTCATAACTCTAACAAAAGCAGTGAGCTCTTCGGTGGTCTCCCCCTTCATTCTCATAGCCGTTAGGAACGAAGCAATACGCTCGTTTTCTACCTCTCCGGCAATAATTAGTCGAAGAGCTTTTTCTGCCTCCTCAGACGACAGATCACCGCGGTAGATTAATTGTTCTAATATATCATTGAAATCCATATCCTAATGGTATTATTATAATTACAACTATTATATAAATTAATTTTATACTAAATTATGTTTTATCGTCTGTCGATACCAATTCTTAACGATAGCCGGCCCCTCAACGGTAAGCACACTTTCCGGATGAAATTGGATTCCTTCAATCGGAAATTCTTTATGTCTAATTCCCATTAGCACTCCCTCGTCACTTCGAGCGGTAATTTCCAGTATATCCGGTATTTGATCCGGATCAAGTATCAGTGAATGATAGCGAGTAGCGATAAAATTATCGGGAATATCCCGGAAAATAGATTTGCCGTCGTGTGTTATGGGAGAAGTTTTTCCATGCATCAACTTGGGAGCATGAATAACACGACCTCCAAACACCTCTCCTATAGCCTGGAGTCCCAGGCAAACTCCCAAAATCGGGACCTTATGGCCCAATTGTTCAATAATGGGTTCGGTGATTCCTGCATCAGCCGGACGACCCGGGCCTGGAGAAATTAAGATCCCTGAAGGATTTAATGCCCATACTTCATCCACTGAGAGCGCATCGTTGCGAACGACCTTATAATTATCCGTTTCTTGTGCTACGATATCCACCAAATTGTAGGTAAATGAATCGTAGTTATCAATGACTAAAATCATGGGTTCAAACTCCTTAGCTTTTCAGTGAATATTGGTGGGATTTAAATAATCCCGTTACTTCTCGAATCGGTTCCATCACGGTTTCAGCCCTTTTTCGAGCTTTCTCGCCTCCTTCTTGTAAAATATCGTGAACCCGATCCAAGTCTTGGGACAATTCTTTTCTTCGCTCACGCGCTTCGGCAAAGTATTCTTCAATCATTGCTAAAAGCTCCTTCTTGGCATGACCATATCCATACCCTCCTGCGCGATATTTTTCGGCTATTTCCTTTTGCTTCTCCTCATCCGCAAAAAGTTTTATAAGAGCGAATACATTGCAGTTCTCCGGATCTTTTGGTTCATCCAGGGGTGTTGAGTCCGTTTTAATAGACATTACCTTCTTTTTAAGGGTTTTACCCTCATCAAAAATATTAATCGTATTGCCATAGGATTTACTCATCTTTCGTCCATCGACTCCCGGTACAATTGCTACGGATTCAACAATATGCTCTTCTGGAAGTTTTAGATAATCATTGCCATAATTATGATTGAATTTCCCAGCCAAATCGCGACAAATTTCGATATTTTGTTTTTGATCTTGTCCCACAGGTACCAAATCCGAATGATAAATTAGGATATCCGCCGCTTGCAGAATCGGATAGGTAAATAATCCAATATTCGGGCTCAGCCCTTGTCCGACTTTATCCTTATAGGCCACCCCTTTCTCCATTAAACTCACCGGACAAAAAGTGCCTAAAATCCAAGCCAGTTCAGCGACTTGTGGTACATCACTTTGAACAAAGAACGTACACTTTTCGGGATCCAGTCCCAGTGCCAAATAATCCAAGGCTACATCAATAGTATTCTGGCGTATTTGTTCGCCATCATTAATGGAAGTCAGAGAATGATAATTAGCAATAAAATAAAATGCATCTCCCTGTTCCTGCATTTGAATATGCTGGCGAAGTGCTCCAAAATAATTTCCTAAATGTAGTTTACCGGATGATTGGATACCGGATAAAATCGTCTTCATTTGATCGCTATCAGTTTTAAGTTGCAATTTATAACTGTTTAATGATTATTCACTACCGGTAATCGTTAGTGCAACACTCAGCGCTTCAACAAGTGCACCGGCTTTATTCTTAGTTTCTATATACTCCTTCCCAGGATCACTGTCAGCTACAATCCCAGCCCCGGCCTGTATATAAACATTAGAATCCGTTACCAACATGGTACGAATAACTATACAGGTATCCATATTACCAGAAAAATCAAAATATCCTACTGCTCCCGCATAGGGACCTCTTTTGGTAGGTTCCAGCTCATCAATAATTTCCATTGCCCGGATTTTCGGAGCTCCGCTTACGGTTCCGGCCGGAAAGCATTGCATTAAAGCATCAACCGCTGTCTGATGCTCCGCGAGTTGTCCCTTAACATCCGATACAATGTGCATAACATGGGAATAACGCTCAATAACCTGCTCGCGGACGGGTCGTACCGTACCCGGCTGGCAAACCCGGGACAAATCATTACGTCCAAGATCCACTAACATCACATGCTCAGCAATCTCCTTGGGATCGTTCTTTAGATCCTCTTCTAGAGCCAAGTCCTCTTCATCTGTTTCTCCCCTTGGGCGCGTACCCGCTATGGGTAGCAGCTGCGCTGTTTCATCCTGAACGCGTACCAAAACTTCCGGAGAAGAGCCAACCAAAGCAAAGTCTTCAAAATCCAAGTAAAAGAGATAGGGCGAAGGATTTACCATCCGCAGCGCCCGGTAAAGCATAAAGCGATCCCCCTCAAAATCTGTTTCAAAACGCTGGGACAGCACTACCTGGAAAATATCTCCTTCATATATATACTCCTTAGCACGTTTAACCATACCCTCAAATTCATCCCGGTCAATATTGCTCGTCAGGTTTTCAGGATTGATAGAAAAAGAGTTCGTTTCAGGTAACGGCTGATAAACGAGCTCTTCCAACTCATCCAATCTTTTCTGCGCCTGTTTATAGCGCTTCTTGACGTCTACGTCTGCTGTATCATCTATAAAAACAGTTTTGATGATAATAATCTGCTGCTTGACATGATCAAAGGCGAACACCTCGTCGTAAAAAGCCCATATTGCTTCCGGGATTTCCATTTCCGAAGGTGGAGTATTTGGCAGGTGTTCTATTTCCCGCACAGTATCATAAGAAGAAAAACCTACAGCCCCGCCTGTTAGCCGGGGAAGTTCGGGAATTTCAGGTTCAGTATGACGAGTCGTTAATTCTTTTAAGGCCTCAAAGTAAGTTTGATCAAGCTGCTCAACATTTCCTTCTTTTTGAAGCGTTACTTCATCCTTCTCATATCGCAAGATCTGATAAGGATTTCGCCCCAAAAAGGAATACCTTGCTAACTGTTCCCCTCCTTCTACCGATTCCAACAGGAAGGGAATTTTAGCCTTTTCCCTAAGTTTCAGGAATAACGATACAGGGGTCATAACATCAGCCATTAGCCGCCGGTAAACCGGTACAGCCGTATATTTCTTTGCTAAATTCTCAAATTTTTCAAATTTCATAAATGATATTCCTCTGAATAAAACACTCTTTTAATAAAAAAACCCACTCCAGTTTCCTGCAGTGGGTTTTCTAAAAACTTTAAATAAAAATCTAATTTATAGCTCAGCCACTGCCTGTATTTTTTTCACTACAGGCCACCACCAATTAATGCTATTTTGAACAGATTTTTTCACGACGAGTTGAAGATAATAGCCTGCTTTACTAAAAGCAAAAAAGATCACTATTCTATTTTAAAATTAATTTGACTCTGGATAATTAATACTCTCCATTCTGAAAAGCCTCCTTGTAAAATACAATCCCCCCGATTATAAGTCCTTTAATAATGAAGGCCGAAAATACAATCATCAGTCCCACTTCCTGTAATAAAAGAATAAGAACTCCATAAAAAAGAAACAGGGCCAATTTTCCTTTATGCTTTTTAATGGATTGTTTATCAAAGCTTGGAATTTTATCAAATGGAATGGTGCTAACCATTAAAAATGATAGCAGAACAATAAGGGGAACTAATACTGAGTTGAGACCATACTTTAAATCTGAAAATAACTCAGGCCGATTGTAGAAAGTAAGGTAAAAAGCCGCAATCATAATAGCTTGAGCCGGTATCGGCAGTCCTTTGAAAAAATCGGTTCGACTTTCCTGGGCGTCCACGTTATATCTTGCCAGGCGAACAGCCCCGCAAAGTGGTGGAAGCGCACTTAAAATAATCCCGACAAAGGGCATTTCTGACAGACCGAACGTATAAAGTAAAAAACCGGGCGCCACGCCAAAAGACACTACATCGCTGATAGAATCAAGTTCAATACCAAATTGACTGGTTGCATTGGAAAGGCGAGCCATAAATCCATCCAGCGCATCAAAAAGTCCTGCAATCACAATAAGCCAGGCTCCAAAAAATAATCGCCCTTCGGATATACTGATAATCGCCAGAAAGCCGCAAAAAAGGTTCATGAGCGTAAAAAAGCTGGGAACTACAATCCGTGGAATCTGCTTCCGGGGCCCCTTTTTCTTCTTTTGCTTCCTACGCCGTCGAAACCGTTTCCACTTCTGTATTGGATATTTCATTTCACAAATTAATCGTAGCTAAAATTGTTTTGCCAGCCACTGCCCGGTCACCTTCAGAAATATTGACCTCTGCACTGGCGGGGACAAGTATATCCATTCTGGATCCAAATTTCATCATCCCAAATCTTTCACCCGCAACTATATCTTCACCCTGTTTAATATGGTAAACGATTCGACGGGCCATAAAGCCGGTTATTTGCCTGAAAAATATCTTTGTACCACTTTTATGACGTACCCCAAAATCTGCCCGCTCATTTAGCTCGGAGGCCCGGTGGTCCCAAGCCATCAAATACTGACCGGGATGATATTCCAAATACTCCAGCTTTCCAGTGACAGGTACGCGGTTAACATGAACATCCAAAGGAGAAAGAAAAATACTGATCTGTTTTGCCGGCCCTTTTATATATCGGTCTTCTTCAACGTCCTGTATAAGCACCACATTCCCATCAGCGGGAGAAATAACGATGTTTTCGCCCTTTGTAATATCTCGATCAGGATCGCGGAAAAAAAAGAGAATAAAGGCAACCAGTAAACCGGCGATTGCATAGATAACATACGAAAACCAATGATCCAAATAGTACGCCCCGGCACTTAGCAGCAATGCAAAGAGTACCGCTATAAATATGGATAAATATCCCTCGCGTGCGAACATAAAAAAGGTTTAGCCGAACTGTCGGATTATATCATTAAATGTAACGAAAATGAAAAGAGCAATAATAAGCAGGAACCCGATCTGCTGAAGCCACATCCGTACTTTAGGCGAGGGTTCGCGCCGGGTAATTCCTTCATAGATAAGAAACATCAGATGTCCTCCGTCGAGTACCGGTATAGGAAGAATATTCATGATAGCCAGTGTGACACTCAGGAAAGCGGTAATATTCCAGAAACCAACCCAGCCCCCTCTGTCAGTGGCTTCTTTTGTAATATTTGCTATTGCAACCGGTCCGCCGAGACTTTCCCGTACGGCTATGTCGCCGGAAAACATTTTGCTAAATCCCTGAACGATACCTACTACCGTTGCATTGGAGCGCTCAACACCTACACCCATCGATTCGAAGAATCCATATTCGAAACGTTCAATGGCAAAAAGGCTATCCGGATTAGGCGCATAAATTCCCAGTTTATTATTGGCATCAGTAGTAAGTTCGTACGACAACTCTTCGCCTTGCCTGTTAATCGTCAGCGATATGGAATCTTCTGTTGAGCTTATGAGCTCAACGGCCTGTACCCAGTAATCAACCGGCTGGCTGTTAATGGAAGTAATTTCATCTCCAGCCTTCAAACCGGCCTTTTCAGCGGGACTTCCGGACTGTACGTTACTTATTTTACTCGGTAAAGCATTAGCCAGGCTAATCAATCCCTGTTGACCAATATCATCGAGCAGGCTATCTGCCACTGTTACCGTTGCTTCCCGCCCATCCCGTTCTACAATATATTGGAGGGTTGAAGAAGTCATAACTTCAGGAGCTATAAGATCATTAAAATATGATACTCGCTCTCCGTTAACTCCTACAAGTCTGTCGCCTGTCTGAAACCCCACCTGCGATGCAAGAGAACCTTCGGCCACATAAATTTCATTGACACTATCAAGTTGAACCTTGGTTTCCCCATTACTAAATGCCAAGCCGCCATATATAATTGCAGCCAAAATCATATTAAAAATAACACCCGCTGTAATAACAACGATACGCTGCCACACAGGTTTGCTGCGAAACTCCCAGGGTTTAGGTTCCTCATCGAGGTGTTCGGTATCCATACTCTCATCAATCATGCCAGATATTTTTACATATCCTCCCAATGGAGTCGCCCCGATGCAATAATCAGTTTCTCCTTTTTTAAAACCAAAGATACGGGGAGGAAATCCCAATGAGAAACGCTCAACACGCATCCCAAAAAACTTCGCCGCTAAAAAATGTCCCAGCTCATGAAAAAATACCAGTATAAGAAGAGCTGCAGCAAAAATTGCAAGTGTTGATAATAAACCTAAAATCCATTCCATGAATTGTATCTGTACTATTTAAAAGGTTAAAGCCAACTTTCTGGCTTCTTTATCAATTTTCTTTAAGGACTCTAACGTAAAAGGTCCGGAATTGTTGAGTCGTACAAGGGATGATTCTATAATATCTGCTATTTGAATATACGAAATTTCCTCTTTGAGGAACCGACTGACCGCCACCTCATTTGCCGCATTTAAAATGGCCGGGGCAAATCCACCGTCGCGGCCGGCCTCAAGGGCTAATCTCAAGCATGGAAAACGATCATAATCCACGGGCTCAAAGTTAAGCTGAAAAGCCTCTCCCCAATCAAGTCGGGGGACATGCAATTCTTCCCGGTCAGGATAGGTGAAGGCATACATAATGGGTACTTTCATTGTCGGGGGACCAAGTTGGGCCTTACTAGAACCGTCATTAAAGGTTACTACTGAATGTATTATACTTTCCGGATGCACCACAGCCTCAATCCGTTCATAGGGTATATCAAACAGCCAATGTGCCTCGATAATTTCCAGTCCCTTATTCATCATAGTAGCGGAATCGACGGTTATTTTGGCGCCCATTGACCAGTTTGGGTGATTAAGGGCATCATCAACCGTTATACCTTCCATCTGTTTTTTATTCCAGGTTCGGAATGGGCCTCCGCTGGCGGTAATGATCAGATTCTCCACTTCATCAATAGGTTCTCCTAGCAAGCACTGTAGCATAGCGCTATGTTCAGAATCCACAGGGATAAGTTGCCCCTTACTTTCTCCTACAATTTTATTTATTAAAGCTCCCCCCACTACCAGCGATTCTTTGTTGGCAAGCGCTACTTTGTTTCCCGCTTTAAGTGCTTCAAGGGTCGGTTCGAATCCCGCGTAGCCCACCAAACTGTTTAATACAATATCAGCTTTCTCCAAAGTAGCAAGATTCAACAGTTCTTCTTTGCCGCTTAACAGCGTGGTATCGGTCTCAGATATTGCCTCATTAAGTACAGAAAAGTGTTTTTTATTGGCAATAAGCCCAAATTCAGGCTCAAACTCTTTTATCTGTTTAGCCATTTTCTCCCAGCTGTTATTACAGCTGAGAGCCAACAGGTTAAACCTATCGGGATGCTCACGGATGATATCCAGCGCTTGCACACCGATGGAACCGGTAGAACCAAGTATGACAATGTTTTTGGGATTCAACGGCTTTCAATTCAATTAGAAAAACATTTGAAAATAGAGAAAAACAGATACAAGTCGGAATCAAATCTGCATCTTAATAACCGCTTTCTGTAGTACAATCTCAATAACAATATTTTTGTGCGATTCCATACATCTGTGCATGTGCTTCTACAGTCTCTTTTAACGTTGGAGCATATCCTCCGGATAATAACAATACCAAAGGCACATCATGGCTTTTAACTTTTCTGATAACAAGTTCGTCACGTCTTTTTAATCCGTCTATACTTAGCGATAAACGACCCAGCTGGTCGGTTTCAAGAGGATCTATTCCTCCCAAATAAAATGTTAAATCTGGATGAAACTGAGTAAATATCTTATGTAGGGCTTCCCCCAATACCTGGAGGTAATCTTTGTCTTCGGTTCCATCCGGTAGTCCTATATCCAGAGACGAAGGTGGCTTTTTAAACGGGTAGTTGTTGGCCCCATGGATTGAAAAAGTAAACACCTCTGCATTATTTTTAAATATTTCAGCGGTTCCATTTCCTTGGTGAACATCGCAGTCTATTATTAAAATATTAGAGGCCCACATAGACTGCTGCAATACTTTAACGGCTACTGCCACATCATTAAACACACAAAATCCTTCACCAAAATCAGGCATGGCATGATGTGTTCCTCCAGCCAAATTCCCAGCCATCCCATCCTCAAGAGCCATTAAAGCAGCATTAATTGTTCCCTGTACCGCCAGTCGAGAACGCAATGCTAACCTCCGGGACCAAGGCAAACCCAAGCGCCGACTTTTCTTGCGATCAAGTGTTCCTTCCAGGATCCCCTTCGCGTAATTGTTGGTATGTACCGTAAGGAGGTTGGTCATATCCACCGGAGATGGAGCGACAATATTACCGGGAGCAATAATCTCTTCATCCAACAGGTACCTATGTAGACCCGTAAACTTTCCCATTGGGAAAATATGATCATCCGGAATTGGTGCGTAATAAGAAGGTGCGTAAGATACTCTCAAATTCTCGATCCTTTATCGTTTTAACCGGATTAGCGCCATCATACGTCCGCTGTTATCTCCTTCTCTGCGGTAGGAATAAAAATGATCTTCATCTTCGATCGTGCATTCTTCGCGAACTTCGATCTGAGCTGTTCCCATTCCTTCCTCCCTGAGCTGATGTACTAAAAACCGTTTCAAATCAACATGGGGTTTCGAAAATTGATTATAATCAACGAATTCTGTTGGAAATTGTTCCGCCACTTCAGTTCCCACCTCAAAATTTTCAAGAGCTAAGCAGGGACTTATAAACGCCTTTAGTACTTGAATTTCAGCTCCTTCTCGTCGCATTATTTGTAATCCTTTGGGAACAATTTTGGCGACAGCTCCTCTCCATCCTGCATGGAAGGCACCTACTACGTAATTGATCGGATCCCAAAGTAATACGGCAGCGCAATCCGCTACCTGTATGGCCAGCGTTAAGCCTGGTAATGTTGTAATTAAGCCATCTGTGGCACTGTATGTCCCCCCTTCATTTACCACCTGAACCCGATTACTGTGGACTTGGTCGGCATAAGCAACCCACTCCTCATCGATGTTTAAAGAAGCAAGTAATGCCAAGCGGTTTTTCAGAATTGCTGATTCATCATCAGACGTATTAAAACCTAAATTGAGGCCTTTAATATGGCTGTCAGGAGCTTGATAGGCACTGTTTTTGAGTGTAAACCATGCCTCAACCGCATCATCTTTTTTTATGACTTCAGGAATAATGAAAGAAAAATCACTCTTCAAGTTTCCCATATAATCTTTCGCGAATTATATCCAATGGAAATGAATTACCGGTCCAATATTCAAATGAGCGACTACCCTGTTCTATTAACATTTCGAGTCCCCCAATGGTTTCTGCACCTGCGGTTTCCGCCTGCTTTAGAAATGTTGTTTTAAGAGGATTATAGACAATATCATAACAAATAGAATCCTGCAGGTATTGCTGTTCTCCCGCTCCAACTGGAGATGATTCTACCCGGGGGGCCATTCCAAGTGGAGTAGCATTGACAATCAAAATAGCATCTTCGCCATAAGCATTCCACTCGGGATATGAAATTATTTGTACGTTCTCAAAGGAGTTAAAAGAATTAATCCTGGCGGGCTTTCTTGAAACAAGATATATCTCCTCCATCCCTACTCGACTCAGTGCCGTAACAAGAGCCCTTGAGGCCCCGCCTGTTCCAAAAATGATAGACCTCCCTCCCATAATATCATCCAGATAATCTTCTAGTGGAGCTAAAAAACCGCTTACATCCGTATTATATCCTTTAAGCCTGTAATCCTTCTTTACGATAGTATTCACCGCCCCTACTGCTCTGGCAGCCGAATCAATCTCATCTAAATATTCGGCTATTTTTTGCTTATAGGGAATGGTTATATTTGCCCCTTTTAACGTATCCTTGTTTAGGTAAGAAGCAAGTATGCTCAGTTCATTACTCTGGAGTTCAACTGCATGATAGCGCTCCTCCATATCATAATATTCCAGAGCTAAGTTATGCATTAAGGGAGAAAGGCTGTGCTCAACAGGATTTCCAAACAAAACATAATGTGGACGAGTTACTTCTTGACTCTCGAGAAAAGACGTCAGATTCATACAGATAAAAAGTAAAAGGAGATTATCGGACAAAAAAAATGCGCACTCTAATAAAGTGCGCATTGATATTAAGAATATAAATCTTGCTTATGCGGCTGCTTCCTCTTCTTCCGCTTCGTCAGCAGCTTCTATTTCTTCAAGAGTATCATCCGCATTTTGTTTAAAAGTATCAGCTTCAGCTTCTTCCTTGAACCGCTGCAAATCTTTTTTCATTTGTGCCGGAAGCGCCTGAATAAATTCGGCTAGTTCTTCTTCGGGCTCTCCAAAAAATGTTCGATAGTCTAGGCTAAAATCGACGCGCGTACGTTCTCCATTGTCTAGAGGAGTAAACCGAATAGTTCCGGTTTGATTTAGATTGCCGTTAATAGTAATCCATGCGAATCGGGTATTTCGTAGATTGTCAATGATATTAGTTGTCCATTGATAATCCTTTCCTCCCATTTGAGTTGCGAACTCAAAAGTCTGAGAATTCACTTTATTTACATGATCGATACGTTCAAAGAAGTGCGGAAAGTAAGTTGGATCACTTAAGTATTCGTAGACTTTGGCCAGTGGCAGATCAACATCAATTCTTTCGTGCGCCATAATTTATATACTTCGAAATTGGTTAAAGTTACTAATTGAAAACGATGAAAAAGTGATTTTTCCAGTTCGTAAGTAGGATTTACCCACAATGCAATAAAATTACGCATTTTTTGCCTAATCAGCAATTAATTTCGGGCTCAATTTAAAACTGATTTTTTAATTCTTAACCGTATGTTCCTTCCGTTTTCCATTCCCCTTTTTACTATAAATCTACTACCTGTTTTCACCTCCTTTAAAAAAGGTCTCCACATGAGTCCAGATTTGTTCCCCGACCTTATGGGCGGGCTGTGTTGCATCCACAGTATAGAACCTTTCTTCTTGTTTAGATAAGCTGTTAAATCCTTTAATTACTTTTTCAAAAAAGAAATCTCCTGCCTGCTCCATGCGATCTTTCTCCTTATCTTTCATCCTTTTTTTAGCTTCATCCAGTGAAACTTTCATATAAATCGTCAGGTCTGGTGCGCGTTTATGGCTGGCAATGCTATTTAATCGGTGAATCTCCTCTAAAGATACTGACGCTCTTCCATAACCCTGGTAAGCGGTAGTAGAATCATAAAACCGGTCTAAGATAACGATACACCCTTCCTCCAAGGCTGGCAAAACTTTTTCTGCGACTAACTGGGATCGCGCAGACGAAAAAAGCAACAATTCCGTAACAGGATCAATATCATAATTAGGATTTAATAAGATATTGCGAACTTTTTCAGATACCTCCGTTCCTCCGGGATCCCGAAAAACTTTTACCTCTGCCCCCTCCCGCTCAAAAGCTTTTTTTAGATTAGCTATCTGGGTTGATTTGCCGCTCCCGTCTATTCCTTCAAATGTTATAAACACCTACTAAATGAACTTATTTTATGGTTGTCATCCTGTCAAACCTTAAGATCAGGAATTTCAATGGTGCAGACAAATTCTTAAAAATCGAATTGACTATCCATTTCAGGTGGTTCTTTGTCCAACACTATGGCCAAAGCAATATAAATCAGCAATGACATCCCAGACCCCGCGAAGAGTGTAATGACAAAAAGGAGCCGCACCACGGTACTGCTAATCCCAAAGTACTTAGCCAATCCTCCGCATACACCGGCGATCTTCTTATCGGAACGAGATTTATATAATTTTTTAGACTGCCGGAAAGCATATCGATCAAACCGATACTTTTCTTCAGAATATCCTTTCTGCGACTTCTTTTCCCCTAAATCATTATCTAGTGTAAAGTCTTTTTTCTCCTCTTTATCAAAATTAAAATCGTACTCCTTAGCTCTCTTCTGCTTTCGTTTTTTCTCCTTTTGTGCCTGCTTTACTTTTTTTCGATCACCTACAAAATAACCAAAACCAACCAAGGTCACCAATACTCCTCCAATAAGCGGCAAGGCATTAATAAACCCGGAAAGATCGGGCCCCCAGCTTAATCCAATCAGCTGTATTACATACATCATACCCACAAAAAACATTGCAAGTCCCGCGATTGTAGCAAAATTCCAGATATTGGTTTTTTCCTTTTCCTCTTCCTCGAGAAATTCCTCCATCGTTTGATGCAGCTTCCGCTCATCAATATCCATAAAGGAATCAATTGATTGTGTAGCTGATTGTTGTCTTGTTTTTGCTGTCATAATTTTTCACCTCCTTTTCTCCTAATACGAAGATAAGGAAACTTTGTTACATCCGATTGATACAGATTCCTACATTCATTATTTG
This sequence comes from Fodinibius salicampi, assembly GCF_039545095.1. NCBI lineage: Bacteria > Pseudomonadati > Balneolota > Balneolia > Balneolales > Balneolaceae > Fodinibius > Fodinibius salicampi. The sequence goes on from NZ_BAABRS010000001.1 coordinate 1,007,135, forward strand.
TTTTAAAATAAAAAAGTGAGATGTGAAAATCTTATTGAAATAATCGTACGACTAATGATATTCCCACTGCGGGCCGGAATTGGCTGTCTTCATCAATGGCCACATACCCTCCGGAGATAATTGGATCGTGGGACTGAGCGCAAATGAATATCCGGCTATAAGACCGCTAACCGAAGTATTACCATATTGTCGGCCACCAAACATCAAATCATTAGACATTCCGCCCAATCCCAGGTATGCTGAATTGACGGGCTGTCCTCCAAGAGATTGTTTTTTAAAGTAACAAAACATTCTTAGGCCACCCGCCGGATATACGCTAAAGTATCGCCTGGATCCCCTCTCCAGACCTATCCTATCATTGGTTCTATTTTAACGCTTTGGTTAATCCATAAAGCTGGAAATGTAAGGGCCCCTCCATAAGTAAAGGTCATAACACTACCGCTGGCAGTTACGGACATAGGAGGAAAATATCTGTCGGAAGTGGAACGAGTTATATCTTGGGCACTGCCTGCCGACCAGAAAAACAGCACAATAAATGCGGTACTTACTAATTGTTTTAGTTGTAACATCCTGTTGATTTATAGTTTTAAACTATTATTAAGTAATAGGGTTTTTCTCCAACAATGAATAAATAATCTTTTCTAAGCTACGGCTATCCACAAAAAAATCAAAGAATACCCGGGCTATCTTCTAATAATCCGTTTTTCCGTAATAATTTTATCCAGGGCAATATCAAAAGGTTCAATTGGTAGTTCATCAACCATATTTTGTTCAAAACAAAGCCCTATTTTCGGACATGTAATATCCTCCAGGAAACGATCATAGAATCCTCCTCCGTAGCCAATGCGGTAACCCTGTTCATCTCCCCCCACCATGGGAACAATAACCAACTCTATTTTTTCAATTGGACACTCTTCGCCACCTTCCGGTTCCAGTACGCCCCATTTATTAGGCTTTAGTTCATTATATGACTCCAAGTAGAAATGACGCAGATTTCCAGCCTTAAATTGGGTGACCGGTACGACCATTTTTTTTTGTTCATTCAATATCTCTAGGATTAACGAATGGGTATTGACCTCTCGTCGGTCATTCATGGAAACGTAGGCGTGAATAATTCGAGCCGTCTTATACTCACGTTGATCTTTTAGCTTTGAAATAATCTTATCCGACCATTCCCTGAAATTGGCATCCGAAATATCCCTTCTATTTTTTCTAAGTTCTTCCCGGATAATCTCCTTCCTTTCTCTTTTATCCATATTGCTGCTGTCATTGCACATAAATCAATTTATGCTGACTAAAGTCCTCTCCATCTTCAAGCTGAGCAAGCAGTTCATCCCATATATCGAGACCAAATTTGTTCATGAAATAAATTGTAGCTATGGATCGCTCCTGAAGACTTCCCTCCGGAAAGAGATGTTTATGGATTTTTCGGATACGCTTTAATTGTGTCTCTTCCTGTTGCTTTACCGCGCGGTATACTTTCCCTTTTAGCTTATCCAGTTCGCCAAAATATACTGCGGTTGCTTTACCTGCTGCTCCGTCAAGGGTAGCATCCACTTCAGCTACTTCCTTTCTTTTGGGCTTAGCTATAGACTCAACCTTCTCCTTCCAGTCCGAAAAAACAGCTTCAATATTTATTTGATCGGATTGTTCTACATAAGCCGACTCCAAATCTTCAATGCGCTGAGAATAATCATGGAATGCAAACGGCAGCTCGTCAAAGATGCGATCTATCGCAGGCCCCATAATAGTAGCACTTATACGAGGGAAGATAACCGGCATTTCCATGTCAAAGCAGGAATAGAGTCCCTTCATTTGGCCATAATAAGCAATCTCCCCCGGACCTGCTACATAACCCAGTGTTGGGAGCAGCCTATCCTGTACCAAGGGACGCAAAAAAACATTGGGAGAATATTGCTCCGGATGCTCTTCTATATCTTTAAGCAATTCTTCGGTCGTCCATTCCCATCCGTTTTCGATGGACCAGTGATTTTCATCCGCCCTGTTAATTTTTATACGTTGCCCGTTTTCTTCCAAATAGAAAAGATTAGAATCATATAGGGTTACTTGCTGGTGGAAAGCCTCCCCTATTTCTTCGGTTTTCTTTTGGAGGCAATGCTTTATCCCTTCCACATCCGAAATCGACCGTTTCAGCGTACCTGAGACCAACGATTTTACCTCACTATGATTACTACCAGCCAGCACCACCCCATGTTTTGAAAAAAGACGACTTATCAAATGCCCAAATGCCTGACCAAAAGTCCTTCCTGACTCATAGCAGGTGTCCAATAACTCCCACAGATCAGATGAAAAGTCAGTTTCAACTAGGGCAGATTGCACCTCTTCTTTGAAAGCTGCCAGTTCGCCGTCGGGAAGGGTAATATTCGCAACCGGTGGCAAGGGCTGAGAGCGCGAGGGTAAGGAGCAGCTTTGAAACTGGTCCCTGTTTAACAAATTTAGCTTGCTTACCTCATCATAATCATGATCTTCATCTGCGAGCCAGAATACTGGGATAACAGGGCGATCAAGCATATCCTCCATCTGCCGGGATAAATGGATAGTACTAATTGTTTTTAAAACCGTATATAAAGGTCCTCCATAGATACCCATCTGCTGGCCGGTAACAATAACAAGCGCATCCTCCTCTTCCAATCGCCGGATATTCTCTTTCGCCCGTTCATCTAAATCAAAGGGGATATTAAAATGCTCAAGTATTTCAACGAGCCGCTGACGGTCGCCATCAAATTGAAAATCCTTAACATGTTCCTTTATCGCTTCCTCATCAAAAGGATTCGTCTGATAAAAGGAATTCAGTTTCGAAAAATCAGAAACATATGTTTGAAATAGCTGGGAAAACGGCAGCTGTCGGAATGAATAATTTTTCTTCTGCAATGACTCTAGCTTTTTAACTTCTGAATTTCATCCCGTATGCGGGCCGCCTTTTCATAATTTTCGGTATCAATAGCAGTTTGGAGTTCATTCTCAAGCTTTTCAAGCTTGCTCATCTCTCCCCCCGATTCTTTTCCCTGGGATGTTGCCGTAAGATCTCCCTCACCCTCTGATTCGGAAACAATGCCTGCCTCATCGAGGACCTCACTATTTACAAAGATTGAAGCACCAAAACGAACAGCCAAAGCAATGGCATCACTGGGACGGGCATCCTGTTCACGTTCTTCACCGTTATCGTCATAAATAATTTTAGCGAAAAAAGTCCCCTCGCTTAAGTCATTTATAAAAACCTGATTTATATTGGCTCCAAACGCCTGCACCATATTTTTCAAAAGATCATGCGTCATTGGCCGCGGCGGCTTGATGTGTTCCAATTCCAATGCTATGGCCTGTGCCTCAAACGTACCTATAATAATAGGTAAACGACGATTACCCTCGATCTCATTTAATATTAACGCATAGGCTCCTCCACTACTGGGACTGGTTGAGAGCCCTAAAATATCCATTTTTATCTTATCCAAAGCTGTAATACTTATCTTTTGAAATTAAGGATTCAAATTTACTGATTTTTTATGTACCCGTAAACTTTTTACGGTGCTTTATTAAACGTATAATATCAAACTTTTGTTCAAAAAATAGATTCTTTATAAAAAACCTCGATTATTATGACTAAGGATGTACAATCTCCAAAAGTTGCCTCTATCAAATGGGGTAAAATTTCTTTGGAAAACGGAACTACTTATAAAGATGCAAAATTATTTCCAGGCGGCTCCCGCACGTGGGACTGGAATGAAACCGGCACCCATCACACTCCTGGAATACAACCGGCAGATGTAAAAGAATTACTGGACCATGATGCCGAAGTGGTGATTCTTTCACAGGGATTTAATGAACGATTACAGGTTTGTGATGAAACCCAAGAGTTTCTATCCGAACAAGAAGTTACATACCATATACTACAAACCGAAAAAGCAATACAGAAGTACAACGAGCTATGCGACGGTTACGGCGTTGGAGCTCTTATCCATTCCACCTGTTAGAAGTATTAGTGGCCAAACACCCTATTGCAGGCGAAACTACTGTTTATATCTATTTTAAATAACAACACCTCAGAAAACTTAGTGTGTTTTGAACATCAGAAATCCTATATTCCCCACCTTATTTTATTGACATTATGGGCGTTGGCTACTAATTTCTGACTGACAATTTTAACCGATTTTGACTGATGCTAAATAACTATCTTCCAATCATCATATTAGGCGGTATTGCCATTGTTTTGGCTATTCTGCTAATGAGTCTATCCCGGCTATTGGGCCCCTTCCGTCCGAACACTAATAAGCTCAATCCCTATGAAAGTGGAATGGATCCTGTGGGTGAAGCAAGAGACCGTTACTCAATCAGTTTTTATTTGGTAGCAATGGAATTCATTGTCTTTGATCTTGAAGTTGTCTTTATATATCCCTGGGCTGTTCGATATCTTGATTACGGTTTAGGAACACTCGTAGCAATGATTATATTTATCGTAACACTTTTTATCGGTCTGCTTTATACCGTAAAAGTCGGCACCCTCGATTGGGATGCAAAACAAGGAATGTTTAACTAATTAGACCTGTAGATTTATGGGTATAGAAAGTTCTCTTGGTGACGGTTATTTCACCACAAAAGTTGATGCTTTAACAAATTGGGCACGCTCGAATGCGGCTTGGCCAATGCCTATGGGGCTGGCATGCTGTGCCATCGAAATGATGGCATTTGCCGGACCCAAATACGATGCGGCTCGTTTTGGTTCGGAAGTGATGCGTTTTTCTCCCCGCCAAAGTGATGTGATGATCGTGGCCGGATGGGTAAATTATAAGATGGCCCATGCTATCCGGCGAATTTGGGACCAAATGCCTGATCCCAAATGGTGTATTGCCATGGGAGCTTGTGCTTCAACCGGAGGAATGCACCGATGTTACGGGGTTGTTCAAGGTTGTGATAACTTTTTGCCTGTCGATGCTTATGTGTCAGGCTGCCCTCCCCGTCCCGATGCCCTCTTGCATGCCCTTATGAAAATCCAGGATAAAATTCGCACAGAACACTCTGTAATGCTTGATACCTAATATGGATTTAGAATTATCAGATACACTAAAAAAAGTAATAGACGGACTTTCCGATCAGTTTTCGGATTCGTTCATCGAAGTTTACCAGTCAACCGGCGATACCTTTGTACGAGTTGAAGCGGATGCAGTGGTAGATATTTGTAAATATCTAAAATCTACGCATCATTTTATTTACTTGAATGACCTTTTTGGCACTGACCGGTTTACCTCTGAAGAGCGATTTGAGGTGGTATACAATTTAATTTCTCTTCGCGATCGTGAACGCCTTTTCCTTAAAGTGCGTCTACCCGAAGAAGATCCACGATTAGAATCCGTTGCTGATATATGGAAATCAGCAAGCTGGATGGAGCGAGAAGTCTATGATATGTTCGGAGTTCACTTCGATAACCATCCGGATTTCCGACGCATATTTATGCCCGAAGATTATGAATATCATCCCATGCGTAAAGAATTTCCATTGTTAGGCATACCGGGATCGATTGAACTGCCAAGTACAACGCCAGATACCGAGTAGTCTTTTATGAAAACCAAGAATATTTCAGATCAAGTTGATCCCAAGTTTTTTAAAGAGCATCAAAAGAAGCTCTATCAATCTCTTGAGGATAAGCATACAACGATTGAAATGCAGGATGATGACCCATTGAACACCGAAATGGTGCTTAATATGGGTCCCCAGCATCCTGCTACCCACGGTGTGCTTCGTCTTATTCTTCAGCTTAACGGAGAGCTTATCCAAAAAGCCAAAGTGGACATTGGATATCTCCACCGGGGAGTAGAAAAGATTGCAGAGAACAAAACATATCAGGAATTCATGCCTTATACCGATCGCATGGATTATCTCTCCCCTTATAGTAACAATGTTGCCCTTTGTACGGCCGTTGAAAAAATCGCTGATGTTGAGGTGCCCGAGCGCGCTCATTATATACGGATGATTGGTTGTGAATTGGCTCGTATTTCTTCGCATCTCCTTTGGCTGGGTACCATGGTTATGGATGCCGGTGCTGTATCGTTCTTTATATGGACGTTTCGTGAACGCGAAAAATTATACGACATTTTTGACCATATTGGCGGACACCGATTTACTATCTCGCATGCACGTATAGGTGGAGTTGCTAATGATCTTACCGATGATGCAATGTCGCTCATCAAGGAATTTGTTAATGACTTTCCACAAGAACTGGAGGATTTTCATAATCTGCTTGATCGTAACCGTATTTTCTTCGATCGTAATCGGGAGGTGGGTGTTTTAACTCCTGAACGGGCACTAGAAATCGGAGCAACCGGCCCTACCCTTCGTGCTTCGGGCTACGCATATGATATACGTGACTTTGCTCCCTATGCTCGCTATGACGACGTAGATTTCGAGATTCCTACACGAATGGAAGGTGATAATTTGGCTCGCTACTACGTACGTATGGAAGAAATGCAGCAGAGTATCCGCATTATCCAGCAGTGCCTGGATAAATTACCCAAAGGGCCTGTCCGTACAGATAATGCCAAGCAGGCATACCCCTCCAAAGATGAAGTATATTACTCCATGGAGGGAATGATTCATGACTTTATGATGACTGATATTGGAATTTGTCCGCCTGAAGGGGCCGAAAGTTACCATGCTGTAGAAGGACCGAAAGGAGAGCTGGGATATTTTATCCAAAGTGATGGCACCGGACACCCCTGGCGCCTTAAAATAAACTCTCCGTCTTTTAAAAACCTACAGGCACTCGAAGATATGCTGGACGGAGAAATGGTTGCCGATACGGTAGTTATAATCGGTGGTGTTGACCCCGTAATGGGCGAAGCAGATAAATAAAAAACTAACACAAGTAACAAGGTAGAGCATCGTATTTAACTAATCGCTGCTCATATCTTTAACTTAAAACTTTAGACTGATAGTTTAATGGCTGAATTGTCATTTACAGAAGAAGAGCTACAGGAAATTGAACGCATCAAAGCCAAGTTTCCTACCGTTAAAGCAGCAACTTTGCGTGTATTATGGGTTGCCCAAAATAAATACGGCCACGTAGAACCGGAAGTACAAAGCTTAGTAGCGGAAACACTGGATCTTCCCAAGTCTCATGTAGCAGGTGTCGCCAGTTTCTATACCCAATACTATAAAGAGAAAAAAGGGAAATTTGTGCTGGATGTTTGCACCTGTTTAAGCTGCCAACTTTGTGGAGGATATGATATCCTGCATCATCTCGAAGAAAAATTAGATATTGAAGCAGGTGAAACTACGGATGATGGCCTGTTTACCGTAAATGAGGTTGAATGTCTCGGCGCCTGTGGATATGCTCCAATGCTGCAATTAACAAACGATGTGTATGTTAATAACCTCACCAAAGAAAAAGTTGATACCCTCATTGAAAATTTGAAGAACGGCAAAAAGCCCGAGTTTGAATCAATGGCAATGCCGGAACTGGAAAAACGAAATCAAGCTGCTTCAGAATAATGGCTCAAGACTGGAAATCATACGAACCACTGTTAATTCCCGATATTCCTAATCTGCAGGAAATTGATGTCTACGAAGACAATGACGGATATAAAGCATGGAAAAAAGTTTTAAGTGATCAGAATAAGTGGTCCCGGAATAATGTGATTAATGAAGTAAAGGCAGCCAATATTCGTGGTCGTGGCGGCGCCGGTTTTAACGCCGGGCTGAAATGGAGTTTTATGCCCGAACCAGATGGAGGCCCGCGCTACCTGGCCTGCAATGGTGATGAATCGGAACCCGGTACTTTTAAAGATCGGAAGATCTTTGAATACAATCCCCATTTATTTATCGAAGGGGCTCTTATTGCGGGATATGCGATGAAGGTGGATGTTATCTATGTTTACATCCGCGGGGAGTACATTTCATGGGTACACCAGTTGCAAAAGGCCGTTGATGATGCCTATGAAAAAGGATATTTAGGCGAAAATATTTTAGGTACTGACGTTTCCATGGAGATGGAACTCACGTACGGAGCCGGTGCCTATATTTGTGGTGAAGAAACGGCTATGCTGGAATCTCTGGAAGGCAAGCGGGGTTATCCGCGGACCAAGCCCCCCTTTCCGGCTCAAAAAGGTCTCTGGAATCGACCAACCACTATTAACAATATCGAAACTCTGGCCAACGTACCCCTGATTATTAATAATGGAGCCGACTGGTACGGAAATATTGGTTCAGAAGAACATCCCGGTCCTATTCTGTATGGAATTTCAGGACATGTGAATCGTCCTGGTGTATATGAATATCCTTCGGGCGTTCCTGTCCTGGATCTTATTAATGAAGTGGCTGGGGGCATTCGGGGAGGGAAAGAACTTAAAGCTATTATTCCCGGAGGATCTTCCACTCCCCCCCTACGAGCAGATCAACTTGAGGGTGTAACCATGAACTCAGATTCGCTAAAGGATGCCGGTTCTATGATGGGAACAGCAGGTATGGTAGTCATGGATGAAGATACAGATATGGTAGAAGTACTTTGGAGAATTGCACACTTCTACAAGCATGAGTCTTGTGGCCAATGCACCCCTTGTCGCGAGGGTACCGGCTGGCTTGAAAAAGTATTGATTAAAATAAAAAACGGGGAGGGAGAAATGAAAGATCTCGACTTACTCCTCGATGTGGGTAACCAAATGGAGGGTCGCACAATCTGTGCCCTGGCGGATGCCGCAGTTTGGCCGGTGCGCCACACTATAAATCGTTTTCGAGACGAATTTGAAGCACGTTGCAAGAAATCAGCGCACGCAGTGGCCTGATTGATTGTGTTATTTAAAAATAAAAGTAGAAATTTTGATATTGCGGACATCTTTAAACGGGTGTCTCTAAACAATAAATATAAAAAACGATGCCTGAAGTATTTATAGACGGTAAACGTTACGAATATGAAGGAGACCATATGCTGCTCCAGTTCATTCTGGACCAGGGATTGGAGGTTCCTTTTTTCTGTTATCATCCCTCTATGTCAATACCGGCAAATTGCCGGCAATGTATGGTGAAAGTAGGGACTCCTGTTAAAGATCGTGAAACAGGTGAATACGAGCTCGATGAAAATGGGAAGCGTAAAATCCGGTGGTTTCCTAAACCTCAAACATCCTGCTCTACCCCACTGCAGGATGGAATGGTTGTCCATACCCAGGAAACGTCCGAAGAGATTGAACGTGCTCAAAAAGATAATCTGGAGTTTATTTTAATAAACCATCCACTTGACTGCCCCATTTGCGATCAGGCCGGGGAATGCCCACTACAAATACAGACCTATAAATATGGACCTGAAGGCAGTCGTTTTGAAGTTAAAAAAGTGCATCGTCCCAAACGTGTTCAGCTTGGGCCTCGTGTTGTACTGGATGCGGAACGCTGCATTAACTGTACACGATGTGTCCGTTTTACGGAAGAAATTAGCGAAACTAATCAGCTTACGATTGTAAAACGCGGTGCTGATAACTATCCCATGACTGGTCCAGGGGAAGAGTTTGATGATCCATATTCCCTCAATACCGTTGATATTTGCCCTGTAGGCGCCTTGACATCAGCAGATTTCCGATTTAAGGCTCGTGTGTGGGAAATGAATCAGACCCCAAGTATTGATATTACAAACGGTAAAGGATGCAATATCGATTTATGGACGCGTGATAATGAGGTACTGCGTATTACTCCGCGTCAAAATCCAGAAGTGAACGATTATTGGATGCCCGACGCTGGTCGTGAAGCATACGAACAATTTAATGAGAATCGGGTTTCTCGACCCTCTATAAAACTGGATGGTAATAACCATTCCAATACTTCATGGAATAATGCTGTTGAAACCTTTGCTGAGGCCATAGAAGCACATGATCCAAAAGATTTTGCGGTCATCGGCTCTCCACATGCCTCGGTAGAAGAAAACTATGCATTCAACAAATTCTTTAACTTACTGGGAAGCCCAAATGCTATCTTCACCCCTCACATTATTCCTGGTTATGGTGACGATTTTCTTATCACCGACGATCAGGCTCCCAATACCAATGGATGTCGCCTGATTAATCTTGATGAAGTAGATGAAAACGGAATTAAGACAGCCATAAAGGAAGCAGAAATTGTTGTCATCTTATCTGATGATTTAGTGGGAAGAGAAGTATTAACGGCCGAAGATTTTTCTGATACCTATACCATTTCACTGGCAACCAATAAGACAGATACCACAAAAGCTTCTGACTTGGTCATTCCAATTACGTGCATAGCAGAACATGCGGCTAGCTATGTGAATATCAATGGCCGAATTCAACGTTCATATCCGGCAAAAGAAACAAAATATACCAACAGACGTCTTAACCTTGAAATGTCTGAAGGACGCCTTGACCGCTACGGTACCGATTTCGATAACTGGGTGAGTGAAGATAATAAAGTGGACTGTCTGCCACTCTGGGAATTCTTAAATCATCTGGGAGATCGACTTGGACTTGAATTCAATTTTGAGCACTCCCGTTCTGTTTTCAGTGAGTTAAGTGACCATTTTGAAGCACTTGAAAACGTTAGTTACCAAAAAATGGATGAAGAACAAGGTGTTCAGCTTCCCATTGAAAATACTGAAGTAAAACAAGCTTAATAACACTATTACATGGAGCCTGTAACTACTACATCATATATTGTTTTAGGAATTGCGCTATTTATGCTGCTTAATTCGGCAGCTATAGCCGTTTATGCGGAACGACGCGTTTCGGCTTTTATTCAAAACCGATTGGGCCCTAATCGGGTGGGACCGCTGGGACTGTTTCAGCCTTTGGCTGATGTTGTAAAGCTTTTGCTAAAGGAAGATGTGACTCCGGCCAAGGGTTTTAAAACCATTCATGCCATTGCCCCGATGATTCCGGTGGTAACCGCCCTGATGACCATTGCGGTTATTCCTTTCGGAGATGGGCTATACGTAACGGATATCAACGCAGGAGTACTTTACCTGCTAGCTGTAAATTCACTGGGAGTCTACGGTGTTACACTTGGGGGCTGGGCTTCCAACAGTAAATACTCTCTTCTTGGAGGGTTACGGGCCGCTGCCCAAATGATCAGCTACGAATTGCCCATGGGAATGGCAATCGCCTCTTGCATTCTCTTTACCGGTTCCCTTAGCTTGATTGATGTAGTTGATTCCCAGGAAGCATGGTGGAATTTATTTAGAAACCCTATTGCCGCGGTCATATTCATTGTAGCCGCTTTTGCCGAAGCCAACAGAACTCCCTTCGATTTGGTTGAGGCAGAGCAGGAACTTGTTGGTGGATTCCATACCGAATACAGCGGCATGAAATTTGGTATGTTCTTTCTGGCCGAATACATGCACGTAGTCATTGGCAGTATGCTTATCACTACCTTTTTCTTTGGCGGCTACCACCTGCCCTTTGCCCAGTATTGGCTGCCCGAAATGGGCGCAACCGCAAAGGCGGTACTGGATGTTTCAGTATTTACACTCAAAACAGTGTTCTGGGTGTTTACTTTCATTTGGGTACGGTGGACTATTCCTCGATTTAAGTATAACCAAGTGATGAAGCTGGGATGGAAACGTATGCTGCCTATCAGCATTATTAATTTTATTGTCTTGGCAATTATCGTTTATGGATGGCATCACTACGTTGCTTAATAGCAAATAAATAGATAATCTAGGGAAGGGATTGACTGCAATTCCTTCCCTTTTTTATTGGAAAAAAAGTAATCCAAATATATCACTAATCGAATTTTGCCACTTCATTTTGTAAGTTAAGGGAGCAAAAAGATTATAGAGATAAGATTTTAGTTTACCGGATATCATGAAAAAAGCAGCCTTTAAAACCCTCGGATGTAAGCTGAACTATTCAGAAACCATGCGGATTCAACAAGATTTTGAAGAAGAGGGCTATAACATTGCTGATTTTGACCAGAAGGCCGATATCTATGTCATTAACACCTGCTCTGTGACACAGAGTGCAAACAGTACCTGCCGAAGAACGGTGCGTAAAGCTTTGCGTAGAAATCCGGAAGCCTTTGTTGCTGTGATCGGTTGCTACGCACAGTTAGAACCAGATGAGATTGCTGAAATTGACGGTGTGGATGCCGTTCTGGGCGCTAAAAATAAATTTAAGCTTCTTGATCTCTTTGATACCTTTGAAAAAAGAAATGAACCTATTGTTTATAATTCCGATGTAAACCAAGCCGTCGATTTTCATAATGCTTTTTCTGCGGATGACCGAACTCGAGCATTTCTGAAAGTTCAGGATGGCTGCAGTTATAAATGCTCTTTTTGTACGATCCCAATGGCACGGGGCGAAAGCAGAAGTCCTAAGATTAACTCCGTAGTACAAAATGCCAAGTTATTGGTCGATGAAGGATTTAAGGAAGTCGTTATTACGGGAGTAAATGCCGGAGATTTTGGCCGCGGTACTGATGAAGACTTCTTCATGCTGTTGCAAGCACTTGACCAGGTTAGTGGACTTGAACGCATTAGGTTTTCTTCGGTGGAGCCAAATTTAATGCATGAGGAATTGATTCATTTTTCTGCGGAGTCAAATAAAATTCAGCCTCATTTCCATATGCCACTGCAAAGTGGAAGTGATAAAATGCTGGGACTTATGCGTCGACGTTACCAATCAGACCTTTACCGAGAACGCGTTCAGCTCATCAAAAAGTTAATGCCCGATGCCGCTATCGGCGTAGATGTAATTACAGGCCACCCGGGCGAAACCGATGAACTTTTTGAGGAATCTTTTGACTTTATCGAATCACTACCTGTTTCCTACCTGCATGTATTTACCTATTCTGAACGCCCCAATACCCATGCTCTTAATATTGAACCCAATGTACAGGACAGTGTGCGAAAAGAGCGTACCCATAAGCTACGGCGCCTTTCGGAGAAAAAAAGATATAACTTTGATACTTCCTTTTCAGGAGAAAAGCGAAAAGTTCTTTTCGAAGGTTCCAATCATAATGGGGCTATGCTGGGTTGGACTGATAACTATATCCGGGTGGGAATTCCTTATAATCCACGGTATGAAAACAAGGTTTTACCCGTACACCTTGGGGCCCGTTCACGCGAAGGATACCTCCTTGGCGAGCTCACTAAAGATGCTAAAGAAGAGCAGCAGGTAATCGCAGAACTTGTAGGTTAATTAACGAACTAATGGCTAATTCTAAATCCAAACAAATTATTGAAGAGGTTCTTCATTTTTTAGAAACTGAGCGCAGCCTCTATGGTGATTTTGAAGTCTCTCAGAATGATTCTGATGCAAAGGAACAGGAGAAAGAAGCTAAAGCCAATTCCTTTTCTAATGAAACTGACATCAATATAACTTCTGAACCTTCACCTGATACAAATGCCCCTGCTCAAAAAAAGGCTAAAGATAGTTCGAAAAGCATTTATGAGCAGATAGATCAATGTAGTACACTGAAGGAGTTGGAAGATCTTTGCCGAAAAGCAAATGTACTTAAAACAGATTTAGATGATACACAATTGGTTTTTGGGGTCGGCAATCCTGATGCGGACCTTATGCTTATCGGTGAGGCCCCTGGTGCGGAAGAAGATCGACTGGGAGAACCGTTTGTAGGCAAAGCCGGACAATTGCTTAACAAAATTCTCCATGCAATCGACTTTGATCGTGAAGAAGTATATATAGCAAATATTTTAAAACACCGCCCCCCGAATAATAGAAATCCGAAACCTGAAGAACGCAAGCGTAGTCTTCCCTTTTTGCTTAAACAGATAGACCTGATCAATCCAAAGTTAATCCTGGCTCTGGGAAAAGTATCCGCACAAACCCTCCTGGGCAATGATCAGTCCCTGACAAAGATGCGGGGCAAATTTCACTCTTTCGGAGATAAATATCAGCTTATGGCTACTTATCATCCCGCTGCCTTATTGCGACATAAGAAGTGGAAGCGCCCAACCTGGGAAGATGTACAACGGCTCCGTAAAAAGTATGACGAACTCAATGGCGAACCCTAATTTTAATACTTTTAATACGATTAGCACTTCGTTAAAAGCAGTGGATTTATTATACTTTATGATCCCTTAAAGGCCGAAATAATCTTCGTTAATCTTCTCCTTAAAATAATATTTAATTCAACAGTTTTTTACTTCGGATGGCATCAGAAGGGTCAAACTTTAATAACAACGACGCTCAGATTATGGATCAGGAAGGGAGAGTCCCCCCACAGGCAGTAGAAGTTGAAGAAGCTGTCTTGGGGTCAATGCTTATCGAACATGAGGCTGCAACGGTAGCCCTGCAAATGTTATCAGCTCGAGATTTTTATAAACCAGCCCACCAGCACATTTTTGAAGTCCTTCATGATTTGTATGAACGGGATAATCCCCTTGACCTTTTAACTGTTGAAAATGAATTGCGGGATAAAGGGCTGCTGGATACATGTGGAGGTGCAGGTTATTTATCAGAGCTTACCCGTTCCGTAAGCTCAGCTGCCAATGTCGATTATCATGCACAGATCATAGCTGAAAAGGCAACCAAAAGGAACCTTATTCTGGGATGTACTGATATTATCAAGGAAGCATATGACAGCTCCTCTGATCCTTATGATGTGCTCGATAAAGCAGAACAACGTATTTTTGATCTTGCAAACTCCAAACAGCGGGCTCAGGCTCAACCTATTGGAGATGTGTTAAAAGATACGCTTTCTCATCTTGAAGATATTCGGGGCCAATCTGCCGGTATTACTGGGGTTCCTACCGGTACAGATATAGATAAAAAAACAGCCGGATGGCAAAATGGAGATCTCATTATTATTGCAGCACGCCCTTCTATGGGTAAAACTGCCTATGTACTAACAACTGCCCGTAATGCAGCCCTTCACCAAAATCCTGATTTGAGAACCAAGGTCGCAATTTTTAGCCTTGAGATGTCTAATCAATCTCTCGTGCAACGCTTGCTAACTATGGAGGGGCGCATAAACGCTCAGTCTGCCCGGTCGGGAAGACTGGAAGATGAAGAGTTTAAACGTTTGATTGATGCGGCGGGTCGACTTTTTACCGCTAATATATTTGTAGATGACACCCCGGGACTCAGTATCATGGAGCTTCGTACGAAATGCCGAAGACTTAAAAGCGAGCATGATATTGGCCTCATTGTAGTGGATTACCTTCAACTAATGACTGCTTCTGGTAAAGACTTCGGTACACGGGAGCAGGAAATTGCATCTATATCACGTGGACTCAAAGCTCTGGCAAAAGAACTCAATGTTCCTGTGGTAGCCCTTTCACAGTTAAGTCGTGCAGTCGAACAGCGCGGTGGTGATAAGCGTCCACAGCTTAGTGATTTGCGTGAATCGGGATCTATCGAACAGGATGCCGATGTGGTTTGTTTCTTATACCGCCCGGAATACTATGGAATCAAAACAACTCCTGAAGGACAATCAACAACCGGACTTGCTGAGATAATAATAGGTAAGCAACGGAATGGACCTACAGGTACTGTTCCCCTCTACTTTGTAGAAGAGTATGCCCGATTTGAAAATTTGACTGCTGCCGAACCCAGTCCATTTGAAGAAGGCGGTAACAACGAAACAAATAATAGCAGTAGCGAAAGCAGTGGTCCTCCCCCTATGGGACATAACCCAGGTGGTGATGGAGACAAAGCACCATTTTAAACTCTTCCTTCTATTTCCACAAATTCTATAACTTATCAGTAATTAATACGGCTTCTCTAACAGCTCGCATTTCTGAATAAGTTCCCCTAAAAATATTTAATTATTTTTTTTTAATATTAGTTAGAAATTACTAATTTACTTTCAGGTTTAAAACAAACCCAAACAATCAGCGATTTTTCGTTGGTTCAAAGGATAGAAGAAAATAAATATCTTCTTCCTTCACTTTAACAAAAGGTGTTAGATATGGGGACATCCAGATTTGCAGCTCTTACTTTTTACTCGATAGCTATTCTTACTGCTTCTGTATTGGTTATCGGATTTTTTCTATTGCTGGATTGGCCTTTAATGGCTGAAATTCCGATAGGTATAGTGAGCTTTATATATCTTGTTGTATTTTCACGCTATCTTTTTAATAACTGGGAAAGCATTAAATCTGTTGTGATGAATGGCGCAACTGATCATGTTGGGTCATCACTATTCGACAACCAGTATTCTTCCAGTGAAGAAAACCATTTGTCCTGATATTTAATTAACTATGGTTAAATAGTAAGAATAGCCTTTATACCTGTTCCCCCCCTCTCTCTTTAACCAAGTAGTGAACCTACTTCACAGCCACAAGTAAAGGCTACTCACTCCTTTATGAATTCTGCAAGCTTCTTGAAGCCAATAGTTCGTTTCTTATTACTATTTAAAGCTTCCGTTTCAGAGGATAAATCATCGGATTTAACAAGATTTTTATCTTTATAAATACCAAATAAGTGTTTAAATATTAATTTTATACTTGGCAACATAACAGAGCCCAATATTAATGTAATACATAGTAGCATACTGGGTTCCAGGTTTTGCGTCATATAAATTAATCCGATAATAACCGTATTCGCTATCCAGAGACTTATTGAAGCATAATGCTGTGGAATATTTGATTCAATCAATTTGTGATGAATATGATTATGGTCCGCTATAAAAGGAGAATGTCCTGACAATAATCGTATAACTGATACTCTGAGTGTATCTACTACGGGTATTATCATAACAGCAACGGCCATTACGGTTGCATTTTCTATATACCATCCACTCTCTGTAATAGTTTGGTTAAGACTGATAAACTGTAAAGATAAAAATGCCAGTATAAAACCTACTGCCATTGCACCGGTATCCCCCATAAATATTTTTGCCGGATGAAAGTTAAATATCAGAAAACCAATAAGAGCTCCGGAAAGAACAAAGGAAAGCATTCCCAAGGAATGGAAACCAGCACCAAAAAACCATATTCCCAGAAACACTGATGCTACAAGTCCCACTCCTCCTGCAAGACCATCAATTCCATCTATCAAATTATAAGAATTGATTAGTGCGACAATAATAACGACAGAAAGACATACTCCTACAATCCAAGATAACTCATAAACTCCAAACAGTCCGTTTAGGTTATCAATATATATTTTCCCCCCGAGTACTATTTCAACAGCGGCTAAAAGCTGAACAATAAACTTTTTAGCTGGCGAAATAACCAGGATATCGTCTTTTATACCGATCAGAAACAACATAAAAAGGGAGGCAACAAAAAAAGGATAGGAGGTTAAATTGGTAGCTCCACCCCAAACCGAAAAAGAAATGAGAAAAGCTGCAAATATTCCTATTCCTCCTAATGTTGGTATCATGCCCGAATGAAATTTTCGTACATCATCCGGTTCGTCAATAAGATTTTTCAACCCCGCAATCTGAATAATAACCGGCATCGAAATATAACTAATCAGCAATGATGTAAGTACTGCTGGAAAAACCCACACTAAACTTTCAGACCCCATAACTTTTCCCTCAAGTTACTCTCTATAGCCAGACGGCTTTTTTTAACCCGACTAAACTATATTTTTATTTATAAAATTGTAAATCTTTTATAGGTGCTAAACCTAATCTCTTAATAAGGAAATAACCCTTAAAGTCTCTTCAGATAGATACAAATTATTCCATCCTTTTTACAGTTAAAATTATTTAATCTATCCCCCTTTCCCACTTATTCCAGAATTAAATAATTACAACAATAAAGTATAACTTTTACCTAAAAAATCTTCTTAAAGGTGTACAGTGAGCATATTAGCTGTTCTATTCACGATAAATTATCTACTTCCTCTATCGATTTATTGCGCCACTCACCAAGCTGTTTAGCAATTCTATTGCGCACGGTCTCTCTAAGCTTATCTACCTCATCAGCGGTCTTTCCTTGAGTAAGAACCGGATCCATAATTTTCAGCTTTATGTGCTTAGCCTCACCAAATTTCCAACTGCGCTTTGGAAGCGTATTTTGGGTTCCATCAATTACCATTGGCAAAATAGGAACCCCTTCTCTGACAGCCAGTGCAAAAGCGCCCTTGGCAAACCTGTTTAATTTACCATTTCTTGAGCGTGTTCCTTCCGGAAAAAAGAAAACGGAACATTTGTTATTTAAATAATGACGTGCCTGAAGAAAAGTTTTCACTCTCCGGTCTTTTGCACGGCGATCTACCGAAATATCTCCAGCCAACTTCATCATCCAACCAACAACAGGAGTATCAAAAAGTTCCTTCTTTGCCACCCACTTCATCTCCCATGGTAAATTCGAAATGAGGGGAATGTCTGCCTGTGATAAATGATTACAGACCATAATATAAGGTTCCCGATCATCGATATCTGTTCGGCCACTGATAGTAATTGCCCAATTAGGATTAATCTTAGATATGGCCTTTCCCAACTTTCTAAATAGCTTCCCCGTCTTATAAAAAGCCTTATCCCGATCAAATAGCCGGCGGATAGCCAACATAGGAAGCCATATTAGCAATAACAGCGCTACCCCTAACCAGATAAGGGCTGATTTTATGCTATCCCCCATCACTTAAAATATTTTTGGAATAAGACTCTTTATTACCCCCCAAAATCCTTTGGCCGGTCGCAATTTTCTTCGATTTCGAACAACTGCACGTTCAATAACTTCCGGCTGATATATATCCTTGTTACTGACCTCAATCTTCTCTTGATAAAGATCTTCAGACTCATCAGCTTCCTCTAATGCAGCTTTCTTATCTTGTCTTGTGGATTTTTTTTCAACTTTCTTTTTATCCGATGATCGGTCCTTTTTAGTTCCAGAATGAGTTTGTTGCTTACTCTTTTCTTCATCACCAGATTCACTTTGAGTGACAGGCTCTTTTTCTTTCTGGGGAGATCTTTTATCTTTAGTAGTGGTCTGCTCTCTTTTCTTACTCTCTGAAGTTTTCTCCCTTTTTTGTCTCTTTTCTCTACTTTGTCTGTCGTTTCCTTGTGATTCATTCTTTTCTTCTGGAAGCTCCTTAACAGAAAGTTGATCCCCCACAACTTCCTTAATGGAATGATAGTATTTTTTATCCTTATTACTTACAAAAGTAATTGCGGTCCCGGACTTATCATAGCGCCCCGTTCGACCAATTCGATGAATATAGTCTTCCGGATTATTGGGCACATCAAAATTTACAATAAGGGATACATCGTCAATATCTATACCTCTTGAAAGTACATCAGTTGCCACCATTACCGGATGACTTCTATTTTTAAAGAGGCGCAGCGCCTCATTCCTTTCTTTTTGATCGCGATCGCCATGCATGCTTACGGCATCCACGCCCCGCTTTTTAAGCATCCGCTCGACCTCATCTGTACCGCGTTTCGTGGCACAAAAGACAATAGCCGTTTCATACTTATCCGCATCAAAAAGCTTTTCAAATAGCTTCAATTTCTGTTTGGGATGCACAAAATAAATCTGTTGATCTACGCTCTCCGCCGGTTTGGATACTTCAAATTCCACCTCCGCCGGATTTTTCATCACTTGGTCAACTACTTTCTGCACCTCTTCCACCATGGTAGCGGAAAAAAGCATTGTTTGACGTTCTTCGGGCAGTTTTTTTACGATCTTCATAACATCAGGAAGAAATCCCATGTCGAGCATACGATCGGCCTCATCCAAGACCAGATAATTGAGATGACTGAAATCAAGGTCCAATACCTTCATTTGGTCAATAAGTCGTCCGGGAGTCGCTACAATAATATCCACTCCGGCCCGTATTGCCTTAACCTGTGTACCGTAATCACTCCCCCCCGTAACTGTTGCAGAACTCACGCCTGTATGGTATCCCAGCGCAAATATTTGTTCTTCAATCTGCTGGGCCAGCTCCCGGGTAGGAGATAAAATTAGCGCTTGTGTATGTTCAGACGGATTCTCCATGATTCGCTGTATTAAGGGAATCACAAAGGCCCCCGTCTTCCCTGTTCCGGTTTGAGCTGCTCCGATAACATCTCTACCATTTAAAATTAAAGGTATGCACTCTTCCTGAATAGGTGTTGGGTCTGTATAATTAAGATCTTGTAACCCGAGACTCAACTTTTCATTTAGTGTAAATTGCTCGAAACTCAAAAGTATACCTGTAGCTTTATTGTAATTTATGAAATGCTTACGGCTCTTGACCGAACTCAAAGATACGATTTTATATTTAATTCACTTAACTTGATCCGTAAATTTTTTATAAGATGAAAATTTGGATACCTTTGGAACTTAACTGCAAATTTAAAATTCAATAGTTACAATGATATCAACAAAACTATCTACCTTTTTCTCAATACTTTTCATAGTTCCGGCCTTACTTTTTAGCGGATGCAGTTCGGAATCAGATACCGTATCATCTGATGTGTCCCTTGAAACTAATATCGATAGCGTAAGCTATAGCCTTGGCTATCAAATCGCATCAATGTCTTTGAAAAATCAGGGGATGACAGATATTAAGGCAAATAAATTTGCAGGTGGACTAAAAGCCGCACTTGAAGATAAGGAATCTGCCCTCTCGCAATCTGAGATGCAACAAATTGTGCAGTCTTATCAAATGAAGGCCCAACAAAGAGCACAAGAAGAACAGAAAAAAGAAGCAGCCGAAAACCAACAGAAAGGAGAAGAATTTCTGGCAGAAAACAGAAATAACGAAGGCGTGCAGGTTACCGATTCCGGACTTCAATATAAAGTAATGGAAGAAGGTTCCGGAGAATCACCCACCGCTTCCGATGAAGTTAAGGTTCACTACCGGGGAACCCTGTTAGATGGGACCGAGTTTGACAGTTCCTATGATGGTGATCCGGTACAGTTTCCTCTCAACCAAGTTATTCCAGGATGGACTGAAGGCGTTCAATTAATGCAGGAAGGGGCTAAATATAAGTTCTGGATTCCCGGCGAGCTTGGCTATGGATCAAATCCACGACCCGGCGGGCCAATCGGACCTAATGAAACGCTTACTTTTGAAGTTGAATTACTGGAGGTAAATCCTGAAGATTCTTCAGCAGCAAATTAATTCTTAATGAAAGAGATACTAAAAGGCATGGCGGTTAAACCAACCCCATGCCTTTTTTTCTCTCTTATTTTAATTCTTGGCGGAGAATTTTAAGCAATTCTCGTTTGGCCATGTTAAATTCATTGTTATAATCCACTCTGCTAAAATTAATAACCTCTTTTGCTCCCTTCCTGCCATAAATATCAGTAATTTTACACTTCCGTTTCTCATTTCCAAATGGACTCTCCTTATAGGTAAGAAAATAATGCGACAATCGTTCCACCAAGTGCTCCGGGGCCTCTGAAATATCACGTATATGCCCAAACGAAGCATCTCCCTGCAGAACCGCAATTACTTTGTCATCGGCCTCCTCCCCATCTATCATACGGAGTCCTCCTATTGGGATAGCATCTAAGATTAAATTACCATGGGGTAAATTACGTTCGGTCAACACACAGATATCCAGAGGGTCTCCATCGCCTTCAATATTATCATATCCTGAATTCTCCATACAATAGCGTCCAACTTCTTCGGCACATAAGGTTTGGGGCACAAAACCATAGGGAACGGGACAGATGTTTGAAAACCGTTGCGGCCTATCTACTTTAAGATATCCGCTTTCTTTATCAAGCTCATATTTCATCGTATCCCCGGGAACAATCTCAATAAAAACTTTGATTACGTTTGGTGCCTCGTCCCCAATATTAATCCCATGCCAGGGATGGGGCTTGGAGAATAACTTCATTTTACCTAGCAAACGTCGCAGCTGATCGCTTTCCATTGAACAAATCCTTTTAAAAAATTATATAAGATTAATGAATGAAGGTACTAATTTTTTTGTGATCAATCACTACCTTATACAAGGGATTAAAAATAGAAAAGGAGTCGACGGTTAATCGACTCCTTTTCCAACAATAAATTATCCCAATATGTGAACAGGTTAATTTTCGATGTTAATGAGAATCATAATGTCAGAAACTAATTGGGCTTCCGCATCTGTGCCGGCGGTAAATAAATTACTAACCAGCGTTTCTACTGCTGAATAGAAAGTGGAATACGCATCTACGATGGCATCCGTATTAGCGCTGGCTCCAATACTCGCCACTAATGTAGCTTTGATACCGCCGGTACTATTAATTTGGCTATTAATACCAACAATTGTTTCTGCATTAGCGGAAAACTCCTGTTCAAGTACATCAACAATTTTATGATTATAAGAAGCAAACAGGCTCTGAATTTCGCTTGCTCCTGCAGTAGCTTTACTCCGTACATCCGCACGCAACTGGGTACCGGCCTGTGCTGCTGCCTCTACAGAAGATTCTGCAATTTCGGCTGCTTCCATCCGAGCTTGTACCGCTTTATCAACAGCAATAGCAACAATAACTGCAGAGTTTGCCCTTACTTCTGATTGTGCTGAGCTGGACAATTCAGTAGTATTTTTAATAATCAGGTTGCTCGCTCCTTCTTTAGCCTTCGCATATGCATTTGCATTAATACCTGCCTCAGTATGGGCCGAAGCAACTGCTTGGGTATAGGTATTATAAGCATCGGCTTTAGCAGATTGACTGGATGATGCATATAAGGAAGCATGAAGATTTGCAAGCGCTTCCGCTTTTGCATTTTTGATTTCCATCATCTGCTCTTCAGTAATTTCTATCGACTGATTAGCAAAAAACGTTGCCCGGGCCTCTGCCTCTTTAGCCAGTGCAACAGCAAATTCAGCAGCTGCTTCAGAGTTAGCTTGAATTTCAGCCGCCGCTTCAGAACCGATATAGGTCTCAATATCAGCTTTGGATACTAATCCGGTTTCTCCCCTGGCAACTACTTGCTGATAAACGCTTGCTTCACCACTGGACTCAATAGTAATAGGCTTAAGATCTATAGAAGAACCATTTTTAAGTTCTCCATACAGGCATGCCTTCCATTGCTGGCCTTCCTTTTCGGCCACTACAATAATATCGCCGGAAGCATCTGTTACAGCGTCGGCATCTACCTGGAGAGTAAATTCCCCTTCTGCATTGGTTTCGGCGCTTGCGTTTTGAATTGCTTCCAAACTACCATCCGCAGTTACCCGAGCCATAGTAACTGTCGCTCCTTCAACTGCTGTTGATTGATAGCCAGAACTCTTTGCTTTTTGACCCTCGTTACTTTCGACACGTCCGTTTACCGTTGCCTCGTCGCTATCTGAGGATGTCGAAAGATCACTGCAGGCAAACCCTAATAATGATATTGTGAGTACAATAATAGTATTTTGTATCTGTCTGTAACGCATAACAATAACTGATTTATTAATGTTAATTTGCTGTTTGTATTAAAGTGGGTAAGCAAAAAACTTGTTCCAATTTTTGAGGAAAAAATCATAAACACTCGCTACTTAAGGCCTATAATTCCTTTTCTAAAGGTTATAAAGGGGATATAGCGGAAACTTTTCTGGGAAAGGAAAATTCTCTTAAAATAGAAGAAGCCGGCTTTCAACCGGCTTCTTCTTGTACGTTGGCTTTTCGGGGTACAAATCAATGGTTACAATAGGTAACCAGGGATCAGTATGTTCACTAGTAGATACTCGGATCATAAAGTTTTGTTCCAAATAATTTTATTTTTTTTAAATAAAATTATTTGCCCCCCCACAAATAGTCTGCGAGGCCTGAATTGCGACGTAATTTTTGTTCAATTCCCTTTTTCAATACTGCCTTTTTCCCAAGTATAGAAATCCTTGATCGGGCGCGGGTAATGGCAGTATAAATTAACTCTCTGCTTACTACTTTTGACATCATATTCGGAAGTACAAAAAAAACTTCATCAAACTCTGATCCCTGACTTTTATGAACGGTCAAAGCAAACGCAGTCTTATGCTCGGGCAAACGTTCGGGGGATACAGAACGAACAGAACCCTCACCACGAAAATGGACCTTTAATGCTCCTTCCTCATCTGGCATACATAGACCAATATCACCATTAAACAGATCCAATAAATAGTCATTTTTATTTATGATAACCGGTTTACCCGGATACCACTCTTGGTATTTTGGAACAAGCCTTTCTCCCTGTAATATTTTCTCTGCAATACTATTTAAATGGGTTACCCCACCCGGACCTCTCCGGTGAGCAGTAAGTATTCGAAATTCATTAATCTGGTCAAGCGCTTTACCCCTTGAATTACAATCATTTACCGAATTAAAGTATTCAACTATTTTTTTCTCCAACATAGATTCCAGATCTAATCGGCCATCTACCTGGAAAAAAGAAAGATCTTCGTAACCTAAAAACTCTAGAACTGATAAAAATTGTTCTGCGTCCCCTTTATTAACAGCGCTTGCTAACTGAGCTATCCCACTCTGCTCCTCAAAACGATAGCTCTTAGTCAATAAAGTAATATTATCAATAAGTGGTGTAGGATGATCAGTAGAAAATTCGGAAGGGACCTTCAATCCCAGTGTTGACAGCCACTGTATACTCATTTCCGAAAACTTATTATTGGAGATATTACAAATATCTCCCAATACAGAACCCGCCTCTACTGATGCAAGCTGATCTTTATCTCCGAGTAAAATAAGCTGTGCATCCTCGAGCAGGGCCTCTACCAATTTGCTCATCAGGGCCTGATCTACCATCGAGGCCTCATCCACTATCACCAGATCGTAAGGCACTGGATTATCCGCATTATGCCGGAACTGAGAACTATATCGACGTGCTCCCAATAACTGATGAAGCGTTTGGGCTTTCTCCGGGATACTATCCCGGAGCTCGTTAGAAACATCCAATCCCTCTTTAGCGCTAAGAATTGAATCTTTAAGTCGAGCAGCTGCTTTCCCCGTTGGAGCAGACAATGCTATATTGGGCGGGGTCTTGCCTTTTTTCTGGTACTGTTCCAAGATCAACGCTAGTACGCGAACTACGGTCGAGGTTTTCCCCGTTCCGGGTCCGCCCGATATAATAGATAGTTTATTATAAACCGAGGTGGCAGCAGCGACCTGCTGCCAATCAATAGTATTGGGAGAATGAGTAAACAGTCTATTCAATCCATCCCGCAACAGGTCTTTATCAATTCCCGGCACCTGCTGATTGCTTTTCTTAATCAGCTCTTCGCCCAACGTATGCTCATAATGCCACAACTTGTGCATATACAGCCGGTTGGAATCATCTAAAATCAACGGCCTGTAATCTCCAGGGGTACCCACTGCGGTACTTTTCTTCAATTCGTGGAGCCATGGGTCCAGTTCCGGAAGTTTGATTCCATCTCCTTCTCCTCCTTCTTTAAACACTTGTTGATCCGCATATTCATTCAGTGGCAGACATATATCGCCCTGACGATACAAATAACTGACCACACAAGCTGACTTAAGAACACATTCTGAAATATTTGGATGTTGATCACAAAGAAAACGACATAATTCCATATCAATGGGGCGAATAATATCCTCCCGACGAAGCTGTTCTAACTTGTTCAGTAGATTATCCATTGAGCTGCCCTTTAATGTATTCATCCAATTCTTTGATGATCTTTTCATCAGGACAATCAAAAAATATACCTTCCCGTCCCTTTTCATTTATTCCCCGTACAAAGAGGTAAAAAGCCCCTCCGAAATGATTCTCATACGAATAATTTGGCAGTTGCTTATTCAAGAATCGATGCAAAGCAACGGTATATATGTGATATTGTAGGTCATAGGATGCCTCACGCATTTCGTGCTTCAGTTCCTCCAACTGGTAATCACTGATCGAGTCTCCCAGGTAATTGGTCTTATAATCCAGTAGATAATATTTACCGTTGAATTCAAAAGTCAAATCAATAAATCCCTTCAAAAATCCCGATTCAGCCTCTCCCCTGTTTCCCCATTCAGGGATTGCTCCATTCCGGATAATTGATAACAACCTCTGGGTTTCAATATGATTATTCTGATAATAAAACTCCATTTCCGGGATCTGTCTGTCCTTAATTGTCGATAAGCTAAGGCCTTTTCTATCTGGGTGCAGAGACTTTTGTAATACTAAATCGAGCATTCTGGAAACGGTACTTTTCCAAGATTCATTAATTCCATTTAGCTGTAACTGGTTTAAAATAACCTCATCCTTATCTCCATCCTTGGAAAAATAGTTCTCGAAAATATTGTGTATGCAGGTTCCCGGCTGCGGACCTTTTGGAAAGGTAAATATTGTCTGCTTTTCGGCTTTCTGAATAGTTCGTTCGTCGAGCTCTTCATAATCCATAAATTGATCGTAATCCGGTACATTGGGATCCTCTTCTTCCATCCAGCTGCTCAGTGACGAAAAACTGGATACCTGGTAGCTTGTTCGCAACGGGGTAGTACGTTCAAAAGAACGGATATGGTATTCCGGCTTCTCATCTGTGATACCTGGGAACTCAAGTTGATTATTTTTGGATTGTTTCGGTTCGCGTTTCAGGGTAAAAAGATTAGGATATTCATCACATATATCTTCGATAGCTTCATGCATCGCATCACCGGACCAATCCACAGATTCATCAAAGCCTACCTTTTCCCGCAACAATGCCTCCGGTTGTCCAGGGTCCTGCAACAAATAACCGAGTGATGAAAACTCCGAGGCTTTGGCAAACTCCCATGTCAGGTATAAGCAATGTTCCGCTCTGGTCATCGCAACATACGCCAGGCGAAGACTCTCAGCCAGCTCCTCGCGGTGGTCATAAAACCGCTTTTGGGGACGATCAGGATCTGACTTTCCGCTTAAATCCAAATAAGAAACCTCATTATTCTCCGGATGGTGATATACCAGCGGCTGTCCTTTGTCTTGAATATGAGGCCCATGCCACAGGAATGGACAAAAAACAATGGGATATTGCAGTCCCTTGCTTTTGTGCATCGTCACAATTTTGACAAGCTCCTCATCACTTTCCAGGCGCATTTGCTCCTCTTCGCGCTTATTATTGCTGTTATCCTGCCTTTTCCGGGCCAACCAATGCAGCAAGCTACGGGTACCTTCCCTGTTATCCTGTGACTCTTCCTGAAGCAGCTCTCCCAGGTGAAGTAAGTTAGTGAGTCTGCGCTCACCATTTGAATACTTAATTACATGATCGGCAATATTCAGCTCATCCAGCAGCGACCGAAACATCGCAGAAAATCCCTGATCTTGCCACATCCTATGCCAATCACTAAACTGTTGGAGTACGATAGTCCAATGCTTATCATCTTCTTCAATGCTAAATAGCTCATCGGCAGAATACCTGGTAAGAGGCAAGGACAGGGCCGTTTTAATCCGCGTTTCATTCGCAGGATCTGCCACCGCTTTCAAGAGCTGTTCCAGCTGGCCAGCCTCATCACTTTCAAAGACACTTTTTTCACTGTGCTGGACGCTCTTAATATCGAGCTCCCCGAGGGCTTCGGCAATCAAGTCGGCCTGTTTATGCTTTCTAACCAACACCGCAATATCTTTCGCTTTGACCGGTCTGTCGCCAAGTATAATCTTATTTTTTTTTCCATCTTCAAGTAAACGCTGAATCTCTTTTGCGGTATCCCGAGTCGCATTTCCCCTGGCCTCTCTTTTATTCAGTGAGTCCTGTCCCGGCTCCGATAATCGCCTGAAACGAATGGGGGGACGTTTCGTCCCATACTCAATCAGGGCATTATATTTTTGCTCAGGCCATCCCCATGTTACCTTCTGATATTTAATGTCATCCACCACAAAAGGGATGTCCTGCCCGCCCCAAAAGGCATTCAGCCCCTTTAAAAGATCAGGAGTTGACCGGAAATTCCGATCCAACAGGTATCGTTTCTCCACCGGAGCATCCTTACGTGCTTTGATATAGGAGTATACATCAGCTCCCCTGAAACTGTAGATAGACTGCTTGGGATCACCAATCATAAACAGTACCCTATCGGAATCCTTATAAACTGTACGAAAAATATCGTACTGATTGGGATCGGTATCTTGAAATTCATCCACCATGGCTATGGGATACTTTTGCCGAAGCTTAGCGGCCAATTGTTGCCCTTTTCTCTGGTCCAAAAGAGCATTGCGCAGATGTAAAAGCAAATCGTCATAAGAGAGTACCTGCAACTCTTCTTTCTTTTGGCTGAGTTCTCCGCGCAAATATGTCAGCAGTTCTTTTTTAAAGATTACCTCGAAATCTTTTACCGATTCCTTGATCTCTTTATATTCATCAATAAGCTTAAAAAAGATATGCTGTGGAGATTTTTTGCCCTGCTCCCGGGGCTTTTTCTTGAGACTTTTATCAATTTTACTTTGCTGAAAACGATAAAACTGGGTGAAGGTCTCAAATGGGGGAACATCAGATTCCAGAAACCCATCCATCAAGCCGAACCACTTGTTTAGCGCACTTTCAGTATAGTAACTCAGATCACCTGAATTTAACAGGTCAAAAATTTCCTTTCTTTGGTCATTCCACTCAGACTGAAGCTGTTCATATATCTCCCAAAGTTCCTCCAGCTGCTCTTCAATTTGATAGCTCTCTGTCTTCTCAGGAAGCACCTGCAAATACGGTTTGCCGATATAGGATCCCAGTTCATGGGCTAAGGTGTCGGGCCCCACATTATTATCGATAAAAAGTTTTAGGAGCGGTTGCTTTTTAGGATGTTCTGAAACCTCGGCTACCCACTGTCGCCAGTAGTCGTCTACTGCTTCCTGTACAATCTCAGAATCGTCACCAATCATCTCTGCATCGTACATGGCTCCACTTTCAAACGCCTGTTCCTGCAGGGCCTGATAACAAAACCCATGGATAGTATACACCGAGGCTTCATCGAACATGCGAACAGCCTTCTCCAGCTTTTCCACTGCTTTTGGAGGATGGTCAACCTCATCCAAAAGCTTCTCCAAGAAATCATCAGACTCCTTGTCCATTTTTCCGGACTTAAGCACCTCAATAGAGTCCCGAATACGCTTTAGCAGCCGATCTTTAAGCTCCTTTGTAGCCGCCTCGGTATAGGTTACAACCAATATTTTTCCAACAGAAATATCCTGTTCAATAAGTGCACGGATATAGAGCGAGGTAATATTATAGGTCTTACCTGTTCCTGCACTGGCTTCTACAAGGTTGACCCCAGAGAACTCAATAGCAAATGGCTCCAGTAGTTCCATTTTAGCCGCCCTCTTCATTTAAAGCCTCAAAAAAAGGTGTCCAAAACTGAAGCGCGGTCTCCGTAAATTCGTCATCAAATTGATTTTTCCGCGACGTAATCAATTGATTGTAGGCATCATCCCCCTCTCCCGGGCGGGAATAATACGGCGTATTTATAGCTTCCCATTCCTTTTTAGCCTTTTCTATCCCCACTTCAATATTTTTTCCGTTTTTAGCTACGTTCTCAGCAAAGGCATAAGAGGAATCACAATAAAGCTGCAACGGTTTTTGCAATCCCCGCCAATACCAACTCAAAAGTTCACCTAAAATCATTTCAGCATTTTCTACAGGAGACAAGCGATACTCTTCAAATGATCCGCCATCCCATGCAAATAATAAGCTCTGTCCGGAATGGGTCTGGGATTTAAATTTCTGAAACAATAAATGCCGAATCCACCAATCAATTTTATCCTTGGGACGAGCTTTGCCAAATCGATAGGTCATCTGAGCATCTTCAAATACATTGGAGAGAGTCCCGATAATGCGAAAATCGTTGATCGAAAGAACCACTTCTATATCATCCAGTTGTTGTAATTCAAGGTACTGGCGAATTTCATGGCCAAATGCCCTAACTTCTGCGGCCTTCTGCTGATACGCCTGCTCCCCGCTCCAGCCCTCGGGCAAGATGTCTCTGGATTTCATGACCTCTTCATAGGATTCAAGCGATTCATTTTTAAGGAAGCGTTCCAGCAATTCCTGGCCAATTTTATATCCATCTAACTTATCCAAAGAAAACGGTTCCCGATCATCGGTCAGCACATCTTCTTCCCGCAGATAGATGCCGAGTCTGTTACGCAGTATAAATTTTGCCGGATGCTGAAAAAAGGTGACCAAATCGCTAATAGATAGCTGCTTCCATTCCTCATCGGGCTCGGGTAACTCAGTTCCAAAGAATGCTTTTGTCATTGATTCCGACAAATTACGACAGATCTCAAGTTGTGACTGAGAGTAGCTAAAATAATTTTCATCCCTAAAATAATGAGAGCTAAAGGCTTGCAAACGATGACCTTGTACGATCGATTGAGAATCCAATCCATAATACTCTTCCAGATAATCCAAAAATTCCTGTAGAATCACCGATGGAGGGAAGTTGGAATCCTGCCTGTTACTCTGGCCCACATAGCTGAGGTAAAGACATGTCCGGGCCGACAACAAATTTTCCAAAAACAGATACCGGTCTTCATCTGCCTGTTTGGGATCGCCGATTTCCGGATCCAAGTGCATTAAATCAAATTCGATTGGGATTTTTGACCGCGGGAATGCTCCTTCATTCATCCCGATGATGCCGATTACCTCAAAAGGGATACTGCGCATTGGCATCAGGGAACTGAATGTGATCCCACGACCCAGACGTCCCCCGCCCGTGGATGAATCCTGCAGATTTTCTCCTATCCATCTCCGTACAATAGCGAATGGAACGTTATGATTATAACCGGCCAACGAGGTTTGGTCGGACAATTCATTTACTGCTTTGCGTATTTTGGATATCTCCCAAAAATAGTCGCGATTGTCAGGCAAAAACTGATCTGCGATTTTATTCAGTTCCTGCTTCCATCCATCCGGCGATATCGACTTATTTGCCAGCCTGTTAACTTTGAACAATTGATTCAGAAAATACGATAGTTTTCCAGCCAACTCAGCATCGTCCGAGGTCTCAACTTCATCATAGGCATAAATGTCTTCGTATAAGCTATCTTCAACGGGATGCATTATATAACCCAACAGCACCCGGCGGAGTCCCCTCTGCCAGGTAAAATGATCGCTCCCGGGAAGGTTCAGGTCCTCTTTACTTTTCCCATCAATACCCCAACGGACACGATTATCAGCAATCCACTGCTCAAGCCTGTTCAGCTCGTCATCTGAAAAATCAAATGCATCTCGAATGGCCTTGCTGTCCATCAGATCCATTACGTCAGTAACCTTAAAGCGGCTCTCACATAACTCCATAATCTGTAAAAAAGCCTTGATGGCAGGCTGTTCTTTTCCAACGCTCTTATCAGCAATAGCATACGGAATCTCCGGCTGGCCCTCATCCGGTGTTGAAAACACTGCCTCAATTATGGGGGCATACCCTTCAATATTTGGGGTCATGATAAGAATCTCATTGGGACTTAACTCCGGATTTTCATCCAAAAGAGCCAAAATTTGATCATACAGCACCTCCACTTCCCGCATTGGGCTGTGGCAATTATGTACCTGAATGGATTGATCTACCCGAGGTACATTTAACTTACGCCCTTTTAATGCATTGTCTGATCTAAGATCACTTTGGATAGCTGAAAAAACTGAGGGAGTTGGGTCATCTTCGATATTATTCACAAATTGATAATCCGTATCAGAATATCCGGAAAAGAGAGACATAAACTTGGTCCCCTCACTTCCCAGCGACTGCAGCAATGGATTTTGGAAACGATCACTGTCTTTGATTTTGGGATCTACGGAGAGTTGATAAAAATGGACCTTTGTAAGTTTCGATACCTTCACCATCGTTTCGATAAAGGCCGGTGAAGCGGAAGAAACACCGAAGACCGAAATGCGATCGGGTAATTTGTCTGCCGGCAGTCTATCCTCATGAATGGCTTTCCAAAGATTTTGCTGCAATTCTGCCCGGTGAAGATATGTTCCGTCGTGATGATCTTTCCAATGAGTTATTAACCTTCTCCATAATCGAGACTGCCATTTTTCAGCATCTACATTTTGGGTATATAGCTTTCTCTTCTCCCAGTCCAATATCATTTGTGGCCGATAAATCAAATACTGGTCAAAGACATCAGCAATCTTAGACGCCAGCTTCCAGCTGCGCATTGAGCGCTGTACAGGATCTTCTTCATTTATATAGTGACGCAAGTTCTCAAATTCGGCCAAAAAAGTCTCTTCCTCGAAAAGTTCCATTAACGTCCATGTCATCGGACCGCGATCAGAAGGTAACACATCAGGAATATTATCATCCTGAAGGCGAATGAGGCTCCAGATCCGTTCGGAAGGAAATTCGAATTTAAGGTTGGCTGCAATTCCGTCTTCCTGTTCAGCCATCCTGAGCGTGATCCATTGCCCCATACCATTGTTCGGTACCACAAATATTTCTTCATCCAGCGGATTTTGAGGAGGATTTTCATCAAGCTCCTTAAAAAGCTGATCAGCTAAGTTTTCTAATTCAGTACCGAAAAAATATTTGAGCATTAAGTCTCGCTTGAACGGATCACTAATGTAGTTTCAAAGATTATCAAAAACCGAAAAAAGCATACAAAAGTAAACATTCACATCTAAGGAATTTGAATGATCTACTTTCAATATGATTCCATATATATCATTGATTTTCTACTGCCTCAAGGTATTCTTGTATACGGTGGGCATTTACCCCTATATCGCCCCGCCCTATTCTGGAAACAGAACGGACATCAATTTTACTGCGCTCTGCCGTTTCTGCGGTATCCACACGGATAACTACATCATCTATAAAGCCGAACCAGGGCAACCTGTCAAATGCCTCAATCATACCGGCTTCTTTATCCACTGTCACAATCTCTTCCCAAGGCATCTCCTGGGCGGCAGCCAGGGCACGATCAAAAGCCACAGAATAACCTACATCTAAATACAGGGTTTCAATATTGGGATAATGCTCGCGCTGTGTTTGTGCTTTTTCCTGATCACCATAGGTTGTGTCATTAGGCGCATCTGCCCGCAAAGGTACAATAGCGCGAAACTCAGGTGGATTTTCAATATCGGTGGTGATATCGTGTATGGGGGGATACTTCTGCGCTTCCATATACCAGTAGCCCACCGTACCCATTACCGCAAGGCTGAGAATGAGACCCAGAGCCACAAATCCTGCTCCTTTTTTATTCGGGCTATTTCTTCGCGCAAAACCAAATACAATAGCCAGAGAAAAAGCGATAAGCCCTACTATGGTGCTGCCCGGCAATAACCAGGTAAACGAGGTTCCCAGTCCCCACCAATCCCACTGATATCCGTATCCCGCAAGAAGCAAAGTGATGATAGCAATTATTCCAAATCCTGCACTAGCTAATGCCCATTTAGATGTTTTTTCCTGATCCATAATACCCTGTCCTTACCTTAAATTATATTTTATATGAGATAGTTTTATATCTGCATCCCAAGATACCAGAAATATAGATAGTCATCCGATATTATCAAGCATTATAAGCTATCTCCATCCCTAAGCTCTCAAACGCTTTTTCTTGAACTGTATTAATACAACGGCAGCAAGTACCAACAAAATTCCGAATATCTGAAAGTAGGTCAACACTTCCTGAAACATACATACGCCGAGGAGTGTTGCTACCACCGGTTCAATAGTCGCTGCTATAGAAGCACGCCCGCTTTCAATCATTGACAAGCCCATGGTATAAAGAAAATAAGCCAAAGCCGTAGGAAAAAAGCCAAGACCCAAAATGTTTAGCCAGATATACGCAGAGGATAGCTGTTCAGCAGTAATAGTCATTCCGATGGTTGGTAACATCACTATCGAGGCAAAAACAAAAGTATAGGTAATAACAGTCAAAGGATGGTATGTCCTGAGAGCATATTTGCCAAAAATACTATACAGCGCATAGCCAAAGCCCGCCCCCAATCCCACTATGATTCCATACCAGGAAATATGCTTAGATCCTATTGGAATCACTTTTATAGCGAGTGTGCATCCCAATAGTGTTAAAATCAAAGCACCTATTTTACGAGCAGTTAACGGTTCCCGAAAGAAAAATCGAGATAGAACAACCACAAAAGCGGGTCCCGTATACAGCAAAATAACTGCTATAGAAAGCGAAACTTCACGGATGGCAGTGAAATAACACCAATTAAAAAATACAATACTGAAGATGCCCGTACCTATAAAGTATAACGAATCTTCCAGGTTAATCTGTAACAACCGGGAGTTAGTAATAGCCAAGAATAAAATAAGAATCACAGTAGCACTTATAACCCGAAGGCATACAATCTGGAAAATAGTAAATCCCGATTCAGATAACTCGTTCACAAATATCCCAATAATCCCCCATAATGCGGCACCAAACAATATGTAAATATAGGCTAGGCGGTTCTTACTTAAAATCAAAAGGATATTCTTAGTTGCAATTTATCATCAACTACAAGATGTTAGCAATCTGTTTCATATAAATCGAATATTACGCCCCATAAATGATCCGTCCTACAAAAGATATAACCA
Source organism: Fodinibius salicampi (assembly GCF_039545095.1). Lineage (NCBI taxonomy): Bacteria > Pseudomonadati > Balneolota > Balneolia > Balneolales > Balneolaceae > Fodinibius > Fodinibius salicampi. The sequence continues at coordinate 1,041,375 of NZ_BAABRS010000001.1, forward strand.
AAGAGTCAGCTCATTTACTTTACAAGCAATTATTGCTTCCACGGCGTATCGAAGAACGAATGCTGAACCTCCTGCGGCAAAATAAAATCAGCAAATGGTTTTCCGGTATGGGACAGGAAGCCATCTCTGTTGGCGCTACATACGCACTCGATGATAAGGATTATCTATTACCCATGCATCGGAACCTGGGACTTTTCACTACCCGGGGCGTAGACCTGTATAAATTATTCTGCCAATGGCTGGGAAAAGCCGATGGCTATACCGGCGGACGTGACCGTTCTTTTCATTTTGGAATACCCGAAAAACGTATAGTAGGCATGATATCACATTTAGCGGCCACTATGCCTGTTGCAGACGGATTGGCGCTCGCTTCAAAGTTACGTGATGATCGTTTTGTTGCCTGTAGTTTCTGTGGGGATGGAGCTACCAGCGAGGGAGAATTCCACGAAGCACTCAATTTAGCCGGTGTGTGGAAACTTCCGGTTATTTTTATAATAGAAAACAATGGCTATGGCCTTTCCACTCCTACCAGTGAGCAATATGCCTGTGAAGATTTGGTGGATCGGGCCCGGGGCTACGGTTTGGGTGGTATGAAGATAGACGGCAATAATATTTTTGAAGTTATTGAGGCAGTAACAAAAGCAAAAAAATATGCCTTGAACGGCCATCCGGTACTTATTGAAGCCAATACCTTTCGCATGCGGGGGCATGAGGAGGCTTCGGGCACTTTCTACGTGCCCGACGAAAAGTTTGAAAAATGGGCAGAAAAAGACCCCATCGATCGTTTCGAAGAATGGCTCAAATCAGAAGGATTAATTTCAGGAGAGGAGGAACTAGAAGCCATTCGGGAAGAAGTGAATCAACAATTTCTCCCTCATCTGGATAAGGCTCTTAAGGCCGAAGATCCTGTTTTTGACCGACAAAAAGAAGAGCAAAGACTATTTGCGCCCTCTGTTCTTCCCCAATACCCGAAAGCGGTTACATCTACTTCCGAAAAACGCTTTGTGGATGCCATACAATTTTCCCTGAAGCAAGCTTTTGATGAAGATGATCGCTTTCTCATTATGGGACAGGATATTGCAGAGTACGGAGGAGTTTTTAAGGTAACAGAAGGGTTTTTAGATCAATTTGGAAAGGAGCGGGTTCGAAACACCCCCATCATTGAAGCCGGAGCACTGGGCGCTGCAGTAGGACTGGCTTTGGAAGGATTCAAGCCGGTAATTGAGATGCAATTTGCTGATTTTATTTCCTGTGGATTTAATCAAATAATCAATAATATTTCAAAGGGTCAGTACCGCTGGATGCCTCCACTCAATATAACCATTCGTGCACCTCACGGCGCAGGAGTTGGCGCAGGTCCTTATCATTCCCAATCACCCGAAGGATGGTTTATGCAACATCCAGGACTTAAAATAGTGGTTCCCTCTACAGTAGAAGATGCCCAAAACCTGCTCTATAGCGCCCTATTTGATCCTAATCCGGTACTCTTTTTTGAACATAAAAAACTCTATCGGAGCATTCGAAATATTACTCCCGACCGATGTACACCTGAGGAACTAGGGAATGCAAAAATCTACCGGAAGGGATCCGATGCCACTATCATTACCTATGGGATGGGAGTCCATTGGGCACAAGAATTAGCAGAAGATTACACTGCCAAAGGATTGGAACTCGAAATTGTAGACCTTCGTTGCCTGGCTCCACTGGACTTTAAAACTATAAAGCAATCTGTCTCAAAAACGAACAGAGTATTGCTTCTACAGGAACCCTCCACTACACTGGGACCTATGAGCGAGCTCTCATCACTCATCTCCGAAAACTGTTTTAAACAGCTCGATGCCCCGGTTTTGCGCTGTTCTTCTCTGGATATACCCGTGCCATTCAGTCCGAAGTTAGAAAAGGAATATTTAGCGGATGCCCGTTTAAAGGAGAAGTTAGATGAGCTACTGGCCTATTAATCAGCAAGGGGAGCCGTTTGTTCCTTTGAGATCACTCCACCGGGCAACTCCATTATATCGATCTTTCTAAAATGCACTTCCGAACCTTCTGATTCGGGACAAATGTATCCTTTCTTGCGTTTGGTTGAACGTATTCCATTGACAAACTTGCCATTAACGGCCAGCTTCAGCGTACCATCGACACAAACAACAATATATCGATTCCATTCTCCCGTACCGTTCACTCTGTTCTCCAGGGCATAACTTCGGCCCTCAATTTCAGAAGGATTATCAGGAATCGTTCCCTCAAGATTCATTGCCGGGAAAAGATGACCGTGTACATATTCAATAGGACGATCATTGATCTCGGCCCACTGAACATCCAGCATTTGCACTTCCATACCCTTAGGATAGGGCTGATCTTTGTAAGGCTTACCATCAGCCCAAACAAACACTCCGGAATTTCCGCCGGGCTCCATATGACGCCATTCTATATCAAGAATAAAATTCTGATACATCTTTTCTGTACGCATCACTCCAATGGGCTGCCCAGTACACTTTAGAATTCCTTCTTCCACCCACCACGTGTCGGCAGAGGTATTCACATCCTTAAATCCACTTAAATCCTTTCCGTTAAAAAGTGGTTTAAAAGAAAGCACCTCCTCCCCAGCTGAATGCTCTTTATCTGAACTTTGCGACAGTGGATTCCCAAAAAATGCGGCTCCCAACAATGCCTGCCTTGCAAAAGTGCGTCGATCCATGATATCAGGAATAGCGTTGTACAGGAGCAGGTGCGGATCCTACTACAGGTGGATTTTCCGGCACTCCGCTAACGGGACCAAATTCATATTTTCCGGGGCCCAACCTAAGATCGGAATTAACCACTTGCTCCCAGGTAATTTCCTTACCGGTATAAGCGGCCATTCTGCCCATCAATGCCATTCTTGTCGAATTAATCTGGATTTCCGAGTCATTAATATAGTTCCCGGTGCGAATTGCTGTCACCAGCTCTATATGTTCCTGAACATACGGGTTATTTACATACCAATCGGATTCTTCATTGTCATCTTCGGGATACGGATACTCCCAGATAACTTCTCCCTGGTGATTGTATAATGTACCAGTTGCATCGGCATAACCTTTAGTTCCGGTTATATGCTGTACTTTATCATTGTCACAATCATTAATCTGTCGGGTAGCACAATGAACGCGTCGTCCATCTTCATATTCATAGGCCACACTAAAGTGGTCAAACTTATTACCCGAAACTTCTTGAGCCCGTCCCCCATAACCAACTGCCTTGGAAGGGAATTCTCCAATGTGCCAGTTCATAACATCTAGTTCATGGATAAACTGTTCCACAAAATGATCGCCGGAGAGCCATGTATAATTCTGCCAGTTTCGAATCATGTATTCCATTTCACTCCACTGATCCTGGCGCTCGACCCACCAAATAGCCCCTCCGTTCCGCAAAATATTGGCACCAATTACGTCTCCTATTGCGCCATCGGCAACACGCCGCTGTGTTTCGATAAAATCTTTCTGATATCGGCGAATGGTTCCACTAACCATGCACAGGTTTTTCTCCTTTGCCTTTTCGGTCGTCTCCATCATTGCTCGGGCACCAACCGGATCAACGGCTACAGGTTTCTCCTGAAATACGTGCTTTCCGGCATCAATGGCTGCGGCTACATGTTGAGGACGAAAATGCGGAGGCGTGGCGAAAATAACCACATCAACATCAGAATCTATGACTCCTTTGTAATTATCGAAGCCGGTATAACAGTTTTCATCGGGTATCTCTACATCACGGGCTTTACCTAAAAGTTCACGACATTTTTGGAGCTGATCCTCAAATATATCTCCCAATGCAACTATCTCAAGATTAGGACCAGCATCCAGAAAGTTTACAGCGGCACCACTGCCTCGCCCACCGCAGCCAACTAAGCCTGCTTTAAGAGGTTCTCCATCCGGCGCCTGATTCCTTAGTGATAGTGGAGTGCCTTCCTTTAGCTCAGCAACGGCATCTGAGGTAGCACAGTTTGTTAGAAGTCCGGCTGCACCAAAAGCTCCTACTGTACTCCATGCTGCAGTTGATAAAAACTCACGGCGACTTTGCTTTTTCTTATCCATAAATTAAGTATCCCAGTCTATATCTATAGGTTAACAATGTTTGTATTCTTTAATGTAAGAAAGCCTTGCTAGTAACAACAGTTAAACTGCTAATGAAGACAGTCCGAAATTGTAATTAATATCTTTTTAATCATAACTTCAACAATGATTAATAATGAAGTGAAGAAATAAATATTTATCAAACATTGATAAACAAAAGTTTAGCTTTTCTTTTCATTATTTATTTGCCATTAGATTATGTAGCACATCGTATTTTTTTTAGATTAGGATGAATGGCTCTTTTGGAATATGTCGTTTCCATTTCATACACTCATTTGTCTGGGGGTAGCCGCTTTTACAAGTATTTTCAATGTGAACAACCACAAATTTTAATACAAAAATACCGTTTTAGTAATGAGCAACGATGTTATCAATATTTTAGTAGTTGGATGTGGAAACATGGGTACTTCCCATGCACGGGCCTATGACCGACTGAAAGGTGTACAAATTATCGGCTTAGTTAGTAGAGGTCCTGAAAGCAGAAATCGACTTTCCGATGAACTGGGAGGTCTGCCCACTTTTGATAACTACGAGGAGGCTCTTGAACAAACAAAACCTGATGCTGTTTCTATCAATACCTATCAGTCTACCCACGCCGACTATGCCATTCAGGCTTTAGGCCATGGAGCCCATGTTTTTGTGGAAAAACCATTGGCGGAAACTGTTAATGAGGCACAGGCGGTGGTAAAAGCTGCCCAACAAGCTGATAAAAAATTACTGGTTGGCTATATTCTGCGCCATCATCCCGGCTGGATCCAATTTGTGGAACAGGGGCAGAAACTAGGAAAACCGCTTGTTATGCGTATGAACCTAAACCAGCAGAGTACGGGTCCCCAATGGCAGGTTCATAAAAATCTTATGTCTTCAATGTCCCCTATTGTTGATTGTGGCGTACATTATGTAGATATGATGTGCCAGATGACACAGTCTCTTCCAGTAAGTGTTCATGCTATTGGCGCGCGACTGACAGAAGAAATTGATTCTGACATGTACAACTATGGTCAGCTGCAAGTGACCTTTAAGGATGGTTCTGTTGGATGGTACGAGTCCGGCTGGGGACCTATGATGAGTGAATCAGCCTATTTTATTAAAGATGCCATTGGACCCAATGGAAGTATAAGTGTCCAGAAGAATACCTTTGATGGAAATCGTGGAAAATCGGCTGATATTGAAGAACATACCAAAATAAATAAGCTCCTGGTGCACTATTCGGATACCAATGACGAGGGGAACCTTATTAAAGATGATATCGTAATAGAGACTCCTGATGAGCCAACTCACGATGAGCTTTGTTTTTACGAACAAGAATACTTTATCAAAGCGATCCGGGAAGACCTTGACCTGAATGATCACATGCTGGCCGCAGTGCAAACACTCCAAATAGTTCTTGCATGTGACGAATCGGTTAAGACTGGGAAGAAAGTAAAATTATAGATTATCTGTCTTCTTAAAACATCCTATTGTATGGTTACACTACCTTTCTATAGATAGACTCTAAATGAGCCTTCTATCATCAATAATTATTTCCTAACAGGAAGATGTTGTTAATTTACTACAATAGGATCTATATGGAACACTTATATCTACGGTCAGGTTAACATTAAATGTAGCATCAAGTTTTTAATTTCTTGTACAACCAATATAAATTGTACCAATTTTCTGATTTAGAAATACGATGAGAAAAACCAGATGGTTTTGTAGCCTGCTTAAACAGGCATTGGTAGAGCTACAAAAAAATGATCCCCTAAGGTTAAGTTCTTCTACCGCTTTTTTTGCGATGTTTTCGCTGATCCCCATCATCGTACTTTTGTTAGAGTTTTTGGGCATTGCCATTCAGATACAACCATTGAAAGAGGAAATTTTTAATACCTTGCAGGAAATCCTTGGGGGAGAAGCGGCAAACTATTTAGCCGATACACTGGCTAATATTCAGAATATGCAGGAGGGCTTTTTTACTACTGCTGGATTACTCATTTTTCTTGTTTTTATAGTAACCACATTGTTTAATGTTGTTCACAATTCATTTAATCAAATTCTTAAGGTCAAATTAAAAGATCCTAGTCTCCATTTTTTCTTAAAAAACAGGGGACTATTCTTAGTCATCATTTTTGTGGGTGGAATGTTATTACTCGCCAGCTTTATTATCGATGTCATCATCAACTTTGCAGGAAATCATATTTTTTACCTTATAAATATCCATTCCACAATTGTATTTATACTGGATATGATTTTTTCAATGGCCTTATTTACTACCTGGCTGGCCATCGTGTACAAGTATTTACCTGACATGAAATTACCCTGGCGACCCGTCTGGATAGGATCATTCATTACTACCGTATTAGCTTTTATCGGACAATTTATTTTGGGCAAGATCATTGCTATGGGAAATTTGAATAGCATTTACGGATCTTCTGCCTCCACTATTTTAGTCTTGTTATTTATTTTCTATGCTTCCTTTCTCCTTTATTACGGTATTTGCTTGATAAAAATTTATGCAGAAGAGAACAATTATGATCTTGAATCCATAAAATATGCCGTTCAATACGAAATAAAAGAAATCGAATAATCTACGGCCTTTAAAAAAGATCGATTTTATTCTTTAAATCGGGGGTACCCGTCCATGCTGAGGTTTTACTAAAATTTCCTCAACAATCGTTCGGGTGGAAAGTTGGGTAAGATTCAGGATAATTTTTGCCACATCATCCGGATCAATAAGCAGGTCGCGATCAATGAGGGATCCCTCCCATGAGGTCGATTGTGTCTGACCCAAATTTACAGCAGTCACTCCTACTTCGGTATTCATTAATTCCTGCCGCAATGAACGGGTGTATCCCAAGAGAGCATGCTTGGATGCCGAATAGGCTCCACTGTCCTTTAAACCTTCTATGGCACCTACTGAGCATATATTAATAATTAGGGCATGAGATTTTTCCTTCAGCTTATCCAGAAAGTAATTGGTTATATTGACAGCTGAATATAAGTTCGACTGTATCTGCTCCACAAGCTCTTCATGGGATGTTTTTGCCAAAGGTTTTAACAGAAAAGAGCCAGCGTTATTTATCAAAAACTGTGGTTGAGGAAAGTTATCGGGGAACTTCATCTTTTTTACTGCCTTAGGATTGGAGGCATCACATTTTATGATTTCTACATCATTATCTCCCATCTTGCGACAGAGCGTTTGTGTATCTTTCAGATCTGATTTCGTACGGGCAATAAGAAGAAGTGCAAAGTCTGTCTCTCTTGCAAAAGCCATAGCAATCCGTCGTCCTATTCCCCGGCTTGCTCCCGTAATTACGACAGAATGAGTTTTCTGATCCGTCACTATCGGACTCCCATAAATTTATGAGTTTGCAAGCTGATTCCCCACTCCGGATTTTCCTTAACATAATCTATAATAAGCTCAACTGCTCCCTCCTTTTCCCATTCCGGTTGAAGCAGAAGTTGGGTATTCTCCGGGCATTTATCGGCATTTTTCTCAGCCCATTCCAGATCCTTGCTCGTCAATACAACGACCTTTAATTCATCCACATAGGGAAAAATATCATCGATCGGTTCTTTAAAACGCTTGGGGGAAAGTGTTATCCAGTCCAGGTAACCCGATAACGGAGATGAACCGCTGGTTTCCATATGAGTTTTAATTCCCGCCCGTTTTAGTTGAAAAGTCAGAGGATCCAAATCGTGTAATAGTGGTTCGCCTCCTGTAATGACGGCAAATTCTGCCCCGCTTTCCTTCGCACGCTTTACAATATTACCAACCGATTCTCGGGGATGTGCCTCTTCGTCCCAACTTTCCTGTACATCGCACCACCAGCAGTTGATGTCGCATCCTGCAGTACGAATAAAATAGGCCGGACGACCGCTATGTGCTCCTTCTCCCTGGATAGTGTAGAAATCCTCCATCAGGGGATATTCAACGTTCTTCATCTTATCCGAAGCAATTATGGTTTCCAGTTGATCCTGTGACTTAAACATGTAGAAAATTTCTTATTGAATTCACAATACTTCTAAAAATAGCCAATATTAAAGATAATAAGAATTATTAAAGCAGATTAATATACATTCCAATACTATTATCCTTTCCTGCTTTTTACTCATATATTTTCAATATTTTTGTTGTCTTTAAAAAAGATGCTGGCTATCATTAATGAAGTTATAGAACTATTTACTTTGTAAATATGACTATTCATCAGATACTTATAAATTTAAGATATAGTTAACCATAATGCGTACCTCCTATCAAAATAATATTCTCGTTGCCTTGCTAGTTGCCGTTGGCATTGCCCTAGCCGGGTGGTTTATTGGGGACGGCTTTATAGAAGCCAGAAGCGGCGATCGTTATGTGACAGTTAAAGGGGTTTCTGAACGTGATGTTATGGCTGATATGGCTTTGTGGCCTATTCGATACGTAGCCGCCGGAAATAATCTGAATACAGTGCAACAAAAAATACGCCAGGACCAAAACCGTATTCAAACTTTTTTAGAAGCACATGGTATAGCAGAAGAGGCTATAGAATTACAAAACCTCGAAGTAACGGATCGCACGGCCCAATCGTACCAGTCGGGTTCTTATGAAAACCGTTTTATACTCGAACAGACGCTGATGGTTCGATCAGAGAGCGTCACGAAGATCGAGGATGCCAGCCAAGATATCGGGACGCTGGTTGAAGCGGGGATTATTCTCAATAGCCAATATTCAGGCGGCGGTCCCACCTATCTTTTTAACGGACTCACCGAGCTTAAACCGGATATGATAGCTGAAGCTACCAAAAACGCACGACAATCGGCCGAACAATTTGCAAGCGATTCAGGGAGTGAGTTAGATGGTATTCGCAGTGCCAACCAGGGAGTTTTTGTGATACTTGCGCGTGACAAAGCTCCCATGCTTCAGGAAGAAAAACAAATTCGAAAAACAGTACGCGTAGTTTCTACGATTGAGTATTACCTGGCAGAATAAGTTACATGATAAAATAATCAGCAATAATATCGCTTATTCCCCTTCATCCGTGTATTCTACCCAGCAATTCTCAGTTTCCCAGACCGTGACCTTAAGCGTTATACCCTCAGGAATGCGGCTCATCGTCTCTTTATAAATAAACTCTGCAATGCGCTCAGCTGTGGGGTTAACCGGAATCTCTTCATTCAATACTGAATGATCAAGTCCCCCTTTTTCAGATCCTTTGGCCGCCCATTTCAACTCTTTAAAATCACAGACCATATCATCCGTATTCAAATACTTTGAGGGATTGAGCTTATTGGATTCAGCGGAAATATGCACTTTATAACTGTGTCCATGCAGACGTCCGCACTTACCATCATATCCCTCAATTCGGTGGGCAGCATCAAATTTAAAGGTTGTATGTAGCGTCCATGTAGGCATTTACGATTATGATTATCTAATATTAAAAAAAGAAAGGCTTGCCAGTTATCCTGACAAGCCCTTAAAAATAATGAAATATTAGGAGAATTAGGAATCAGTCATGCCCTGTACAATACGCCAGTTGTAATGTTAGACTCAAATCCAATATCATATTTTACTCTGGCCACTTTATGGTACAGCCCAATGCTTTGGTAGTCTTCGGATCAATTTCATTCCCTGCCACCAAATTTTCAATAGCATTTTTCAAAAAAGTCTTTTCAACATCCTCTGCTGATTTTGCATTATCATCAATGGCCCCGGTATAAACCAATTCCATATCGCTGTTGAATAAGAATATATCCGGAGTACGAGTAGCACCAAATGCCTCTGCCAACTTAGCCTGTTTATCCAATGCATAATAAAACTGATAATTGCTTGACTCAGCCCGTTCCTTCATATCCTCCATTGACTCTCCTTCATCACGGATAGCCGCATTTGGATTCAGCGCGATAACCCCAATACCATTACCTTCAGCAAGCTCAGCAATAGGATTATAACGATCCTCCCACGCCTTTACCCATGGGCAGGTATTACAAGAGAAGTTCACCAATAATCCATTTTCTCCTGCAACCTCTGCAAGGGTAAGTGTTTCACCGGATACATCGGTAACCTCCACATCCGTAAGTGGAGCTTTGGCTCCGATTTCCAATCGCTCAGCCGGATTATTTTCCACCGGCAAAAAAGCCAGCAGTCCAATAGTAAGTACTATAGAAAGTATATAAGCTGTTTTATTTATATCCATGATAATCAGTTGTTTAGTGCTTTTTTGATATTAGTTTTGAACTTCTCATACTCTGCTCCCTGTTCCCAACTTGCAATCACATGACCATCTTTATCTAAAATCTTAGTGAAAGGTAAAGCCCCGCTCCAATTCTCAGATAATGCCTCGATAAAAGGTTGATCTTTGCCCGTTTTAAAATAGGTCATCCAATCTACCTCCTGTTCTTTCAGGAATTTTATTGCACGTTCTCTATTGTCCGGAAAATCAGCCGAAATAAATATAACCTGGACTTCATCCTGATACTCGCGCTGCAGTTCAACGATATGTGGAAATTCCTCAATGCAGGGCGCACACCAAGTTGCCCATACATTAATCAATACGGCCTTTTCGTCCTCGTAAGAATTGATAATCTCCTGTAACTCCTCCCTCGCTACATCCTTCAGTAAAGGTTCTGAATCTGAAGTGGTAGTCTGGGCAATCCCAACAACAACAGTTGCAAAAATTACAAATCCTACCATCAATATACTTTTAAAAGCTACAGAATTTCTTATCATGCTATACTAAATATTTTGTTCATTAGGATCCCACAAATGTTTTTCTATATCAATCTGGTAGTCATCTACAAATGTAACTCCTTCCTGCTTTAAACGTTCCCGCATCGTATCATCCGGAAAATGAGCACGTCCCGTTAGCTCGCCATACCTATTAACAACACGATGTGCAGGAATATTCGTTTCAGAAACGTTATTGAGCGCATATCCCACCATTCGAGCACCCGATGCAATCCCCAAATAACGGGCAATAATTCCATAAGTTGAAACTCTACCCCTCGGAATTTGAGCAACTACCGAGTATACGCGCTCATAATAATCATCCATAAATTATTTTAACAAATTAGACAGGTTGATTGCAGTATCCTGACCAAGATGTCCGGCATCCCTAACCATATCCACGGTTCTATTCCCTAAGGTCTTATAAACTTCTAGGAGTTCAGGGTTATCCTTCAAAATATCCAAATGTTTTTTAACAGTTGTTATATCACCTCTTTTTATAGGACCGGATAATGCAGCTTCAAAAGAGGACTGTTTTGCATTATTCAATGATGTTTGAACAAGCGGAAGTAATGCTCTCTTAATATCTTCAGCAGGTAAACCGCTTATTTCAGCTAAAGAAACAGACGATTGAAGCAAGGCATGAAGATAATTGGAAGCCATAACGCCGGCAACATGCAGATGCGATTTTTGACTGGCAGTTACCTCCATAGCCTTAGCTCCAAGGCTCTTGGCTATCTTCCTTAGAAGACCAAAAGACTTCTCATCACCCTGTAGGCTAAAAAAGATATCGCTAAAATCGTCTGTTGTAGAAGAGGAAGTAAAGGTCTGAAGAGGATGAAAAGACGCCACCGCCCCTCCCTCCTTTCTTAATGGGGAAAGCAGCTCTGCAGATTCACTTCCCGAACAATGAACAAAAGTGTGATCCTCTACATTGCCGGAAAGTTTTTTTAGTCTGGCCGTTATTTCTGATATGGCTCCATCCGATACTGTAATAAATACTATCTCTCCCAACTCATTAATCCCGGAAGGAAAACCTCCGGCAATGTCTATATTCAACTTGCGAGCTACAGAATAAGCTGTTTTAGAAGTACGATTATAAACACTTTTTACTTCAACTCCCTTTTCGACAAGCGCCCGAACCAGCGTTGTTCCAAGTGCGCCTAATCCTATAATCGTGACGTCTGGTTTTTCCATGACTGGCTATTAACTAAAAAACACCTGTTGGCGATCGGCATAGGCCGTAAGCAAACTACCCTCATAATTCTCATAAATATTTTCAAGAAATGTAAGATCGGCACCCCATTTATTGGCCACAATAATACCAGCAATAAAAGAGGTTGTTCCTTTTATCTTTGATTCACCACTGTTCAAATAGTTCAGCAAACCGGAGTGATTGTTTTGTGATACCATCTCGGCTACCTTTCTAAATTCTTTCTTATGAATATTTTCAAGTTCACAACAAAAAACCAATAGAGCATTGCGTGAAGCTAACACCTCCTCCAATACATAAGCCACTTCTTTCACAATGGCCGGATTAGTATCTGCAATCTGTACACTAACGGCAGAAATATCTTCCGTTTGTGTTTGGATAAACATCAGTTGTTGAAACAGACTAATATCCTTGTCAAATGCCTCATCGTGGATGTAAAAATCATCATCCTCATCACAAAACTCATTACGCATATAATCATTCACCGGTACTTTACCGAGGGGCGTCTCAAAATAATCATTTGAAGCCATTGGGAGCTTCTTGTCCAGTGATTGATCATGCGATTCTATAACCACAACCGTATCAAAAGCCGAAAAGTCCACACGACTGTATATATCGCATACCCTTTTAAAATTATCTTCATTAATCACTTGGGGAGTAAATAAAATTCGAACATCATCTGAAGGCTCTCCATAATTTTTTCGGGCAGTATTGATTCCTTCTTCTATCTGTTGTCGGGAATAAGAGGTAATGTTCATAGAAATTTTAGCTGATCAAATTCATTAAGAATAAAACGCAATGGCTAACCAGTTATTATCGAATTGAAAACTACAAACTTTAGCTTGTTTGTCATTATCTAATTTTGCTAAAAAATAATCGCCATCTTTCAGGACCTTAACGTCATTCATATTTAACCGTAGCCCTTTGCCCAGAAGTTTAATATAGGCTTCTTTAATGGTCCATAACTGGATGGTAGAAACAGTATCCTTTCCATCTTTTTCTTCGGGATGCATTATTCTTGTTCTTAGTCCATCGGCCACCTTTCTATCTGTGGGTTCAAGATCAATTCCGATCGGATGTTCCCTGGCAAGACCGCACAATACTTTTTTATTTGTATGCGCAATACTAACTTCAAACTGCTCCAAACGGGTTTTAGCAAAAGGATTTCCCCATTCATTTTTCCAAACAAGAAATTCCATCTCAGGCAATTCCCATTCTTGAGCCAACTTTTTAAATAATAACCGCGAGCTTACAAACTCCCTCCGCCGACTTTCATTTTCTAACTGATTCAATTCTTGCTGTTCTTCCAAATGCAACCTATTTAGTTGCTTTGAGGAAGGTTCAGCGATGTCATCAAGACCAAATATAGCTTCAAAAGGCAGAGGAACTTGATCCCGATTAAATATATTTGACATTCTAATAATGAAAGTTTACTGGCTCACCTTTTCGTTCTTACAGCTTAAAATCGATAAAATTGTGATATTATAAAACTATTCAACCATAACAAGAAAAAACTCACAATTTTGTGGCTAATTCCCTATTTTTAGCGACTTAGCAATACCTCTTTAAACAGAATTAAATTTCATCTTATTCTCATGAGCAATACTGAGTCCTCAGTAAGTGAACAACACGAAATACGTCTTGAAAAACTAAAAGAGCTGCGGGAAATGGGGGAAAATCCTTATCCCTATGACTTTGAGGTAACACACAAAAGTAAATATATTCTTGATCATCCCGAATTAATAAAAGAAGATGATCAGGATGAGGACGATGTTGAAACAGTTTCTGTAGCGGGACGTGTAATGACACGTCGAATCATGGGAGGATCAACCTTTTTTAACCTGCAGGATTCGGAAGGACAGATTCAGGTTTACATCCGTAAAAATGATGTAGGCAAGGAAAAATACAATGAAGTATTTAAACGTTTAACCGACATCGGAGATATTGTCGGAATCAAGGGTCACGTATTTAAAACCGGAACTGGCGAAACCACGGTTTATGCGAAAGAATTTCAGCTCTTAAGCAAAACTCTCCGCCCTATTCCTCTTCCGAAGGAAGTAGAGGAAGACGGAGAAACCAAGGTGTATGATGCTTTCTCGGATAAAGAACAACGGTATCGTCAACGGTACCTGGATCTGATCGTTAATCCTGAAGTTCGTGATGTATTCCAGCAACGAACGGAAATGGTACAGGCCATGCGGAATTTCATGAACGACAAAGGCTATATGGAGGTAGAAACGCCCATTTTGCAACCCATATATGGTGGAGCCTCGGCAGAACCATTTGTAACCCATCATAATGCGCTGGATATGAAACTATACCTCCGTATCGCCAATGAGTTATATCTCAAGAGGCTGATCGTCGGAGGATATGACGGCGTATATGAATTTTCAAAAGACTTCCGTAATGAGGGACTTTCTCGGTTCCACAATCCCGAATTCACCCAGGTCGAATTATATGTAGCCTACAAAGATTACAACTGGATGATGGATTTTGTGGAAAAAATGATTGAAAATGTGGCCAAGACACTACACGGTTCTGCTACCGTTCAGGTTGGGGACAATGAGATTGACTTCTCCGCCCCCTGGCCTCGCATACCCATGTTCGAAGCTATTGAAGATGAAACCGGTAAAGACATATATGGCAAGGACCTAAGTGAATTAAAAGAAATAGCTAAGGAACTTCATATTGAGCTAGAAGATAGCTTTGGAAAAGGAAAAATAATCGATGAAATATTCGGAGAATATATTGAACCTAACCTGATTCAACCGACTTTCATCACGGATTATCCCATTGAAATGAGTCCTCTTGCCAAGAAACATCGCGAAAAAGAAGGATTGGTTGAACGTTTTGAATGCATCTGCAATGGCAAAGAAATTGCCAATGCTTTTTCTGAACTCAATGATCCGGTTGACCAACGTGAACGGTTCGAAGAGCAGTCTCGTCTGCGTGCTGAAGGCGATGAAGAAGCGATGGCCATTGATGAGGATTTTCTGCAGGCACTCGAATACGGTATGCCTCCCACTGCGGGACTCGGTATCGGTATCGATCGATTGGCTATGATTATGACGGATTCCGATTCTATACGTGACGTGCTGTTCTTTCCGCAGATGAAGCCGGAAAAGTAACACCAACCATCATGAATTTCGAGTGGTACCTGGCCAAACGTTACTTTCAAGGCAAACGTAAAGACTCCAGCTTTTTATCGTTTATTAAAGCTATGGCCATTACGGGCGTAGCCGTAGGATCGGCAGGGTTGCTTATTGCTCTTTCCATTGTACACGGGTTTAAGTCATCAATAGACAGCAAGGTTTTAGGCTTTGCTCCTCATTTTACTGTTACTACATTCAGCAGTGGCGAGCCAATCTTACGGGCTGATACTCTTCTCACTAAGCTAGAAGATTATCCTGAAATTGCTCAGGCACAAGCCGTAATTCACGGACAAGCCATGATTCAATCCTCAGAGGAAGTTACAGGCATCTTAATGAAGGGGGTCAACCAGGAAGGCGATGTCACCGACATCAGAGAGTATATCCATCGCGGAAAATATAACTTAGACAAAGATAGTACTGGTCTGCCCGGCATGGTCATAGGCTCAAAGCTGGCGAAAACCTTAAATGCAGACATAGGTTCTAAACTTACCACTTATACCGTAGAAGGACTTCCTTCACCGCTGAGTTCGCCAGAAATTAAGCAGTTTAGACTAAGTGGTATTTATCAGACAGGTATCGGACAGTTCGATGAGACTTTTGCATTGGTTGCCCGTCCCCATGCACAAGAGCTTTTCGGGACTCCCAAAAATGAGGCCTCACAGATAGAAATACGCCTTACAGATTACACGCAGATACCTGAGTTCAAACAACAAATAAGTGGCGACCTTGACTTTCCTTACTTTGCTGAAAGCATTTATGAAAAGCATAGTAGTATTTTTGCGTGGATCGATTTACAGGAGCAAACCATCCCCTTTGTTATCGGAGTCATGATTATTGTTGCGGCCTTTAACCTTATCGGCACAGTTCTGATGATGGTACTGGAGCGAACCAAAGACATAGGCATCCTCAAGACAATGGGAGCCAACGACAAAAGCATCCGCTATATCTTTTTGTTGGAAGGCCTTTTTGTAGCTATATCCGGGCTGCTTATCGGTATTGCTTTATCTCTTTTATTTGCCTGGCTCCAATCTACCTATCAGCTTATCCCTCTTTCAGAAGAAAACTATTACATGGCCTATGCTCCGGTAGAACCACATGGACTCGATTTTGTTATTGTCGCGGGTGTTACCCTTTTGCTTTGTGCCCTTTCTTCCTATCTCCCGGCACGCATAGCTGCCAAAACAGATCCACTGAAGGTTATCGCTTACGGCAGGTAATTTGGTTAATAGTTATTGATAAACTGTTACCGACTTTAACTACCTAATCCGTGATGGAACTAATACCGTCCACGGATATTGGGACGAATCTCATCTTCATATAAACGACGGAGCTTTTTATGTACCTCACCGGACAGAGGCTCAAGAGAAGACGCACCAGTATTGCTTTTTATGTGCTTCTTTTTGGTCGCACCAGGGATAACTGTTGTTACCTCAGGATGATCTAAAATCCACCGTAAGGCAAGCTGAGGCATCTCGCCCCCAGGCATAATATCTTCAATTTCTCTTGCAAACTGAACGGCCTTTTCGAACTTAATACCTGCAAATGTTTCTCCTACATTAAATGCCTCACCATCAGCATTAAAATTTCTATGGTCCCCCTCGGGGAAAGTGGTATTTTCATCAAATTTTCCTGTCAGTACCCCACTTGCCAATGGTACCCGTACAATCAGATCTACATCCTTTTGGGATGCCTCTTCAAAAAATTCATCGGCCAGATGCTGGCGAAAGAGATTAAAAATAATTTGCAGCGAAGCCAATCCTTCTTGCTCCAGACAGATCTTTGCTTCTTCCGTTGTTTCAACGCTTGCTCCCCAATATTTGATAAGTCCTTCGTCTTCCAATCGACGGAAGTGATCAAAAACATCTCCCTTTTGAAGCTGTTCTTTTGGAATGCAGTGGAGCTGGACCAAAAAGAGCTGGGAAACTCCCAAATTTTCGAGAGAACTTTTTACGTGATCGCGCATCGCTTCATATGTAAAATTCTTTGGCCAGCCGTAATCATTATCCTCTCGTCTTCCCAGCTTAGTTGCTACATAAATTTCCCGGTCGCTATCCAGCTGGTTTAAAAATGTACCGATCGTCCGTTCACTTACTCCCATTCCATAAATATCGGCAGTGTCAATAAAGTTGCCTCCTTCATCGATATAGGATTGTAAAATAGAGAAAGCTTCCTCTTCGCTTACATCACCCCATTCAGAGCTTCCCAGCTGCCAGGTTCCAAGTCCTACTTCAGCAATTGAGGCTTCCTTAAAAGATCGGTAATTCATAAAACAAAAGTTTGTAATTGTAATTAGTGAGGCTAAAATATAATTAAAAACGCCTGGTTATCCATTGGATTAGTGTGGAAAGAAAAATCTCATTTTAAGAGCTTTTAAAGGGCCGGAGATATTTCCATCTGGCTGCATTCATCAAACATAGTATCAAATTCTTCAATCCTTTCGGGCCAGTTCAGATGCTTATTAATATTTTGCAAAGAAGACTTTGGCAAAGGATTGGTTTCTCCAGTCAATAAATCCTTTAAATAATGGAAGAGATCATCTTCAGTATTATAGAGTACTGGTGCGTGAAGCAAAGGCTTATGGAGGCTTTCAGGAATGAGCTCCGGATAATGAAGCCTGTTGGGCAAAAGAGGATGACAACCACAGTATATAGCTTCCATAATAGCCACACAGAAAAACTCATAGGTAGCCGTGGATACTACAATATCACCGCTATGGAGCAACTTGCTGTAATTTTCACGATTTTCTACATATCCAAAGTGAGTAATATGCTGGCCGTATCGCTGCCATGCCTTCTCGAATTCTTCAGGCTTTTCATGTTGGGTATCTCCAGCCAGGATCAGATCAAAAGTCAGATCAATATCATTAAGACGATTAAGCACCCGGAAAAACATTGCGGGATTGCGATCGAACTGCCAGCGCTGATTCCACACGATAACCGGATTTTCGTTTGATTCCCGCTGGTCAGGCTGGGTGTTGAACCGATGAAGATCAAGTCCCGGATATAACACCATGCTTTTTTCCGCTATCTTATCCACGGGATAATAGTATTTGTCATCGGGATAATACTCTAAAAACTCGGGCAGTGCTTTCAGAAAATCATCACGGTGAAAGTTTGATGAAAAAATAAGCTTATCAGCGGAGAGCATACTGATATAATTAAGATAGCAGTAGGTCAGGTCCCGTTCTTCATCCTCAGGTATTGGCTGAGTAAACTGGTTTTCATGCATATACATGATCTTTGGCACATCAGCAAACCGCGGATTCGTCAATGATAAAAAAGCAGGTAAGTTTGTCATGCTGCTAACCAGCAACAGATCAATATCTTCAGAGATCTCCTGGGTCATGCCGGCCAGTTTAACCGAGTTCCCGTGCATCTGCCATTTTTGTCCCTTGTAGCTTAAATTTACAGGAATGATATTATGACGGGAGTGACTTTTTAATCCCTTTAAGAAGGCTTTGTGCGAACCGCTGTAAAAAGGTTCTACTGCTAGGATATTCATTCAGAATAATATTATAATCGAAATTCAAGACAGATGTAGAAAACAGATAGCCATAATGTAATAGGATTGAGCCAGAAATATTATCGGAAACGTGCTTCTATATCTTCCAAAGGGATATATTCGAGGGTTGGCTTATTCAACGGATCACTATATGGCTCATCACAGGCGAAAAGCTGGTCAAGCAGGTTCTCCATTTCCATGTCCGAAAGTCTTTTTCCTTTAGGAATAGCTGTTTTTGCTGCAAATGCTATTGCCAAACTTTCACGCGCATCAAACTCAAACTGCCCATTAATTTCCTGGTATTGCTCCAGCATCGATTTCAAAACCGATTGCTCGTCCCCGACATTGATATCAGCCGGGACCCCGCTTATCATAGCGGTGTTTCCACTGAGCAATTGGACATTAAAGCCCATCCGCTGTAAAATAGGATGTACTTCCTCCAAAAGTGAAAACTCAGAAGCAGAGAACTCAACAGTCTGTGCAAAAAGAAGCTGCTGGGTACTTGGAATCGCTTCTTCTGTTGCGCTAAGCGCCTTCTCATAAACAATGCGCTTATGGGCCGCATGTTGATCAATCAGGCATAATCCTGAACGGGTCTGTGTGAGAATATAGCGGTTATGCAGCTGCCAGAACCCCCGGTCGCCCATCTGTTCGGGCTCTTGTCCTGTAAAATCTTTTTGCCCCTTGTCACTGCCTTTGTGTTGTTCAAAACTATAAAGCTGCTGGGACTTATCTTGATCTCCTTTGGAGGATTTAGACCGGTCAAAATTTATACGGGACGGAAACTTAACCGGCTTCTTTTTTTCGCTTCCCCCCGACTGACTTCCTCCGAAATTAAAATCCGTGGAGAAATTACCACTGCGACTTCGATGCGATTGACGCGATTCAGGACGAGAGACATCCGGTACTAGAAACTGCTCGTTCAGCGTTTTCTTAACTACTGATTTAGTCAGCTTTATTACGCTTTGTTCATCTTCAAACTTAACCTCTTCCTTGGCAGGATGAACGTTAACATCTACCTGTGCAGGATCTATACTCAGAAAAATAGCGTAAAAAGGATAATCTTTGTCACCTGTCCATGTATCATAAATACTCAATATAACGTATGTCAGCCACCGGTGCTGAATTGGTCGCCCATTGACGAACAGGAATTGCTCTCCACGGCTCCTTTTTGTCAGTTTAGGATCAGCCAGAATACCCCGAACCGTAAGGTAGCTGGTTTCCTCTTCAAACTCTATAAGACTGGCGCGGTAGCTTTTGCCAAACATATCGGCAATTCGCTCTTTTAACAGCTGGTCCTTGGGCAGATCATAGATTATATCTGTATCAGCCACAAGCTCTATACCTAAATCGGGATTTGCCAATGCTGCTTGCTGAACCGTTTTCAGGATATGACGAAACTCCGTAGCATCTGTTTTTAAAAACTGACGGCGGGCTCGAACATTATAAAAAAGATTACGAACAGCTACCGAAGTACCATCCTCCACAGCAGCGGGCTCAAACGATTTCTCTTCGCCGCCCCAAATTTCATATTTATATCCAATATCATCACCCGGACGCTTGGTTTTGAGTGTTACCTGGGAAACCGATGAGATTGAGGCCATAGCCTCTCCCCGAAAACCAAGTGTGCGAACGCGGAAAAGATCATCCACATCCTGAATCTTGGAAGTGGCATGCTGTTCAAAACAAAGCCGTATATCCTCCTCTCCCATCCCGCAGCCGTTGTCGATCACCTGTATAAGCGTTCGTCCGGCATTTTGGATAACGATTTTTAATTCGTCCGCTCCGGCGTCAATAGCATTATCCAGTAACTCTTTAACCACTGAGCTGGGTCGTTGTATCACTTCGCCAGCAGCAATCTTGTTGGAAATCTCGGGAGGAAGCTGATGAATAATGGAATGTTGGGAATCCGTTTCCTGAGTCAATGTACGGGTTAATTTTTCGGGTTTACTATTGTACTTCTAACGACAGACTGCCTAAGATCCAAAGATATGATTCTATGATAATTCGTAAAATTTAAAGCAGATACATAATATAAATAACCAGCGACAAACCCAGCGCATACATCAACACAGAGCGTCCCTGATGATATTTTTTATGAGAACGTCGGATTTGTATTCGTTCCTTTCTGCTCTTCTCTTTCTCCGGGTCATGATGCCGAAAAGGATAATCAAATTTTTTGGGCCGGGGCCGGTGCCCGAACATTGGCTTGATCATGGCTGCTTCCTCATATGATATAGGGTAGAAGTTTCCATTAAGTATGAACATAATATAACCAGAAAATTGGATAAAATGCAGTCCCCATACTTCTTCTTTTTCAACCTGTGCACCTGCCTGTTTTTTTTGCTATACTTAAAGGCAAATTAAATTCAAAAATCTATTGCAGAAATTCCATGAGTTACGACAAAATAACTGCTCCAGAAAAAGGTACCAAAGTTGAAAAGAAATCCGATGGCTCTCTAAAAGTAGGTGACAATCCTATTATTCCATTTATCGAAGGTGATGGAATAGGAATTGATATCACTCCTACTATGCGCCACGTTTTAGATAGCGCTGTCGAAAAAGCATATGACGGCCAAAAAGAAATTGAATGGTTCGAAATTTATGCCGGCGAAAAAGCCCTCAAGTATTATGGTGAAGGTCATTGGCTGCCGGAAGATACGCTTAAAGCTATTAAAGACTATAAAATTGCTATTAAGGGTCCGCTTACAACCCCTGTTGGTGGCGGTATTCGCTCCTTGAATGTAGCTATTCGTCAAAAACTGGATTTATTTGCCTGTGTGCGTCCGGTTAAATATTACAAAGGTACTCCAAGCCCTGTTAAGCATCCCGAAAAAACAGATATGGTCATTTTCCGGGAGAATACCGAGGATATTTATGCAGGAATTGAATATCAAACGGGAACAGAGGAAAATGAAAAACTCAAGAATTTCCTGATCGATGAATTGGGTGTTGACCAAATCCGCTTTCCTGATACCACTTCTTTAGGTATTAAACCTATATCCATTGAAGGAACAAAACGTCTCGTTCGGTCTGCCATTGATTATGCTCTTGAAACTGGTCGCGACAGTGTTACCCTGGTACACAAAGGAAATATCATGAAGTTTACCGAGGGAAGCTTTAAAGAATGGGGTTACGAAGTAGCGCGTGAAGAGTATAACGCTGAAGTTATTGGCGAAGGTCCCTGGTGTAAGCTCCCTAATGGACTGGTTGTTAAAGATGTTATTGCAGATGCTTTCTTGCAGCAAATTTTAACTCGTCCCGATGAGTACGACGTTATCGCTACAATGAACCTCAACGGCGATTATATTTCTGATGCTCTTGCTGCTTGTGTAGGAGGAATTGGAATTGCTCCCGGAGCGAACATCAACTACAATACCGGACTTGCTGTCTTTGAAGCGACACACGGTACCGCGCCTAAGTATACCGGTCAGGATAAAGTA
Source organism: Fodinibius salicampi (assembly GCF_039545095.1). Classification (NCBI taxonomy): domain Bacteria; kingdom Pseudomonadati; phylum Balneolota; class Balneolia; order Balneolales; family Balneolaceae; genus Fodinibius; species Fodinibius salicampi. The sequence continues at coordinate 1,063,481 of NZ_BAABRS010000001.1, forward strand.
AATCCTGGATCTCTCATCCTCTCTGGAGTTATTATGCTGCGGTATATGGGCTGGAACGAAGCAGCAGACCTTATTGAGAAAGGAATAGAGGCTTCAATCAGTCAGAAGAAGGTAACCTATGATTTTGAGCGCCTGATGGAAGGAGCAACCCTTCTGAAGTGTTCTGAATTTGGTGACCAAATCGTAGAGAATATGTAATAGACAATATATCTCTTTGTAAAAAGATCAAGCCCGCAAGGTATTCATGCTTTGCGGGCTTTCTTTTTGGTATTTAGAAAATTTTATCCGCCTTCCTTCTTCCTTCCTGCTAGAATGAGCTAAAAAACTGTGCATTCTTAATAGTTTCCCATTGTCCTTCGTAGGAAGACAATCTGGCATCAATAGCCTCAATCAGCTCTGCTTTATTTACCTGTACTTTTGCAAAACCTCTGATGCCCTGATGGTCCGTTACTTCCCTTTTGGCTGTTTCCCGCATGTGCGATACTTCCTCTACCGCATCTGCCGCCTTTCTGAATTCAATTAAAAAGCTGGGATCTTTCAGCTCCGAAGTCTGGCCTTCTCCATCAATAATATTGGTGCGAATATTTTCAAGACGATCAGAAACTTCACGTTTCAGCCGTGCGATTCCCCAGGCTTGGGCTTTCGATACAGCTCTCTCGGGGTCACTGTCAATAGCTGTTGCATAGGCAGTAATTGTCGTATCATTATCTGTGATCTCTTGCTCACTAAACCATTCGGGCATCCATTCGAGCTCTTCCTGTGGAGCCTGCTGATTAGCAGTGCTGTCCACCGTTGGGGCGCTGGCAGAGCATCCAATCAATCCCATTAATATTATTGCTAGTCCTAATTTCAATAAAATCCTGTCCATAATAATTTTGTTTAAAATAAACTCATTAATAATTTTATAAAAAAGACTAAAATCAGCCATAGATTGACCACTTGCAACCAAAATCTTATCCATTCATATGGTCTGGTATTATGAGAGAGCAGATTAAAAGGGATCAAAAATTATTTTATTCCGATTGGAATAGTTCCAGCTCAATCTCTTTTTCTATCTCTTCTCCTTCCCGCCAAATATTTACTAAAACCACTTCACCGGGACTCATTACTGCTATCTTTTGTTGCAGCTGATTAGATTCATCAACAGGTGTCCCGTTTACGCTAAGGATAACATCATCTTCTTCTAAGCCGGCCTCGGCCGCTGCCCCATCCGGTACCACCCGTTGAATACGTACTCCCCTAATAGTATCCATACCTAATTCTTCAGCAGCTAAAGCATCTATACTGCTAATGGTAACACCCAGCAAGGCACGACGCACTTCGCCATACTCAATAAGATCTTTAGCTACCTTCATTGCTAAATTCGAGGGGGCGGCGAAGCCGTATCCCTGGTAGTTTCCACTCATTGAGGCAATAGCTGTATTTACACCAATCAGCTCTCCACTGGTATTCACCAAAGCGCCTCCACTATTTCCTTTATTAATAGCTGCGTCGGTTTGAATAAAGCTCTCCACCCGCATTCGATCCTGAATAATCTGCATGTCCCTACTCAACGCACTGACGATACCAGCGGTAACGGTGGATCGGAGTCTAAAGGGGTTTCCGATGGCCAAAACCCATTCCCCTACCTCTACTTCGTTGGAATTCCCTACGGTTATGGCCGGCAAGCCTTGCGCATCAATCTTCATAACGGCCAAATCAGTCGTGGGGTCCTTGCCAACCACCCGGGCCTCAAATGTTCGTTTGTCATTGAGCGTAATATGAACGCCGTCTTCGGCCGCTCCCTCGATTACATGATTATTGGTTAAGATATAGCCATCGCTGCTAATAATAATCCCCGAACCTACAGTGCGGGCTCTCCAGGGAAAAATGTTTCCCCACATGCCCTCTTTCTCTTCATGTAATTCATCATCGGGAATATCTTCTTTTGAGATGGGGATCTCAGTTTCAATGTAGACCACTGTAGGCCTTACGCGTTCCGCTATTTTTTTAAACAGAAAACGACCATCCAGTTTCTCGAGATCCTCATCCGAAAAAACAGGCTGTGTACTTTGGGTCACTTGCGTGACTTCTACCTCTGCATGATCATTGACTCCGTTTTGCTGATATATCGTAAAGAGTGCTCCTACCAGAATCCCGATTAAAAGCAACAGTATGGCTGTCAGATAACGGTCTCTTCTTTTCATGGTGTTTCCTGCAAAATTTGTTCAAAAATGGCGTCCGACTTTCGGTCTTTTAACCCCTCTACATGGTACTTAAAATATCGGTCTAATAATTTAATCAATCCTTTTAATTCTCCCGACTCAAATGAAATATCAAAGAGTGTTGAACTTCTCGCCTGCAATGCGATTGTTATAAATTTAGCTTGACGAGAACTTAACTTATATGAATGCGAAGAAATATTCCTTGTAGATACTAAACCGGATTCTATGTTTAAATAGTTCATTTCTTCGAGGGATTCCCCTGCATCGAGCTGCAGGCCAACACCCGTAAGTTCGGCTAAGCGTATTTGCAGATAGGGAAAAATAACCGGAGGATGAACATCCGTACGGTCCAGCCATACCAACATTTTTTGGGTAAAATCAAAGAGAGGCTCGTTTACTTCATTATCATGCAACAGCTGACTGATCAGCTCAATGGCCGAAGTCATAGTAGCCATTTTCTCAAAATTGGTACGCAGATTCATGGTCTTTTGCTGGTAACTGGCCTCACTCAGAATCTGAACAGAGCGGGAGCTTTTATAGTAATAAACGACATCCAGCATATTTCCCACTTCAATAAGTCCGGAAAACTTACTTTTGGGCTTTTTCGCTCCGCGTACCATTAATGCGATTTTACCATGTTCGCGGCTAAAAACGGTCACAATCTTACTCGACTCCTGGTAATCAACCGTTCTAAAAACGATGGCCTCCGTATGAGAAATCATTCCTTTTCCATAATCAAAGCGTTAATCTGTATATAGAAAAGGACGGGGAGTACCGATACAATTGCAACTCTTAAATTAGTTGGAACTACCGGTAAGTTGAAAGGATCGTGCCGGTCGACTATTGACAGAAGGTTGCTCAATAAGACGTAATTTTTGTTGTGACTCCTCCAAGAGGGCCTCGTAACTGGTATCATCAAGGCTTTGACCATTAAAATGGAGGACATTATTGCGATCAACCCATGGCTCGACCTCTTCTTCCTGAGCCATTATAGTCTGAAACAGCTGTGTATCCAGTGAAAATCCACTGCTACCGGTTGTTACCTCGGTTTCGGCATCACTACTTGTCGAGGAGGTCGATAGTTGCTGGCGATTATCCCCTTCGCTACCTATATAAAACCATGCCCCTCCGGCCGTAAGAGTAAGAGCAATAGTTGCTGCAACAGCATATTTAAAAGCAGGCTTAAACGAAGATATAGTAGAGGCCCTGTTTTTTTGAGCCTGAGCGGCCGCCTGCTCCATAATTTGATCGCTTAACTCCGATGGAGGATTTTTTTCGGGCAGCCTATCTAGCTTTTTTAGCGTCTGCCGCATACTTTCAACCTCAATAAGGAGGTCTTCATCCTCCATCATTGCTCGTTCCATCAGTAGTTCCTCAGAAGGATCCATCTCCTTCATCAGATACCGAATACAATCATTGTTCTCATTGCGCATAATTATGTTCTTCTTGTTCTTTTTCTTTATCAAAAAGTTTTCGAAGATTTATTAACGCATACCGCATGCGTCCTAGTGCGGTATTTATTGAAACATCGGTTAAATCTGCAATTTCCTTGAACGGCATTTCGTAATAGTGACGCAACATTACCACTTGCCGCTGTTCTTCAGGAAGTTCACCAATATGCTTCATCAGGCTGCTTTTCGTTTCTTGCTTCTCAAGCTGTTCCTGTGCGCTGACAAGATCTTCGTCAGGTAAACGATCGTAGAAATCCGTATTGGAGTCCTCGTCGTAAGAAGCATTAACGTCCACAAACCGTTTTTGTTTTCTTAAATAATCAATTGTTGCATTATGGGCTATACGCATAACCCATGCAATCCATTTTCCCTGTTCATTGTAGGTATCGTCCATCTTCGTAATAACCTTGGTAAAGGTCTCCTGGAAGATGTCGTCCGCTTTTCCGCTACTTCCTACCATACTGTAGATATAGGAGTAGACTTTGGTTTGGTGACGATTCATAAGCTCACTGAAGGCCTGTTCATCACCGTTTTGGCGATAAAATCTAACCAGGTCTTTATCATCCAGCTGCTTATATTTCTTACTAATATGTTTGGATTGTTCGAGCTTCATAATATCCTCACGCCTGATTTAAGAATTTAAGTCAATCATACAGCTCAACAAGCTATATGTAATTGACCGCCATCTATCACCAGAACAAATTTCTTTAAATTACGATTCAGTAAGTTCTACACTATGTTGAGTACGTAATTCAGGAACTTTTGTTCCATTGACAGTCAATTATCTATACGCATTCTAAATACTGTAGAACTTATTGTATATCACATGTTAATGTTAGTCACCTTTGTGTTCTTCGTTATTACTTCCAAAATAATTAAATACTCTTTGACCCATTTTCGTTCCAATTTCGGCTTGCAGCTCGTCTAAAGGAGCCTTTTGAACTGATGATACCGACCCAAACTCCTTTAGAAGCTTTTGGGCTGTTTTCTTACCTACTCCTTTAATTTGTGTCAACTCGGTTTTAATCGTTCGTTTTGAACGTTTATCACGGTGGAAATTAATCGCAAAGCGATGCGCTTCATCCCGTATCCGCTGCAAAAGCTTCAATGCCGAAGATTTCTTTGGAATCATTATGGGTTTAGACTTGCCCGGCACAAAGACCTCTTCCAGGCGCTTGGCCAAACCGATAACTTCACACTCTCCATAAAAACCAATTTCTTTCAAAGCTGCAACAGCACTGCTTAATTGCCCTTTACCCCCATCAACAACAATAAGATCGGGAATATGCTGTTTTTCCTTCATTACGCGGCTGTACCGGCGTTCCAGCACCTCTTTCATGGAGGCAAAGTCATCGGGACCCTCAACTGTTTTTATGTTAAATCTTTTATACTCGCTTTTTCTTGTGCGGGCATCCACAAAACAGACCATTGAAGCCACCGGGTCGCTTCCCTGCAGGTTCGAGTTGTCAAAACACTCGATGCGCCGTGGCAGGCGGTCTAAATCCAGTTGTTCCTTAAGCTCCTTTATTGAATGGGGGATTCGTTTTCGGGCGGCTTTCTCTTTTTCCAGCTTCCGTTCACCCAGCATAAGCTTGGCATTGGAAAGCGCCATGCGGATCATCTTGGCCTTTTCTCCGCGCTGTGGCCGATGGATACGCACCTGCTTTCCCCGCTGCTCTGACAGATACTGGTACAGCGGCTCATCATTCTTCAGTTCGTGACTTACATACACTTCATCAGGGATTGTATCCGATCCAAACTCCTGGGAGCCCGTATAATAATCTTCCACAAAGGATTGAAGCATCTCTCCTTTCTCCAGATGATCTATATTCTTCAGGAAACGATGGAATTTACTAATCAGTTTACCCTCGCGGACTTTAAACAGAACCCCACAGGCCTCCGATATCTCTTTATCCACCCGCAGAGCAAACAGATCCCGATCTACCTGCTTGCTGGCTACCATCTTCATCTTTTTGCTGTATTTCTGTACGGCCTTTAAACTATCACGTATGCGGGCTGCCTGCTCAAAGGCCAAATCATCGGAAGCAATAGACATTTCTTCTTTCAAATCCCGTATCAGAGCCTTAGTACGGCCATTCAGCATACGCTCGACCTTTTTGATGGTCTCCTGGTATTCTTCCAGATCCCAGTCCCCGGAACAGCTTTCCAGATAGTCGTCAAAGCAGGAGTGCCATTTGGGCGGACCTTTTGTTCGATTCACCGTTTTGCGGGCTACAGCACAGGTACAAAGGTCAAAAGCCTTACGAATGGTTTCCATCATCCGCTTCATGTGCATGACACTGTCATAAGGACCAAAATACTTGCTACCATCCTTAATGACCGTCCGAGTGGAAAAAACACGGGGACGCTCTTCATTGGTGATACAAATATATGGATAGGTTTTATCATCCCGGTACATCACATTATAGCGGGGCTGGTGCTTCTTGATAAGGTTATTTTCCAGGATGAGAGCCTCAGACTCAGAATCGGTTACAATCACGTCCAGATCGTCAATCTTCTTAACCATCACCCGAATACGTCCGTCATGACCTCCGGAATCCTGAAAATACGAGCGAACCCGGTTCCGCAATCGTTTGGCCTTACCGATATAAAGCTCACGCCCTTTCTTATCTTTAAAAATGTATACACCCGGAGAAAGCGGCAGATGATCTACCTTCTCCTTTACATCAATTTCTGCAGAATCCGTGCTCATTGATTACCGTAGATTAAAAACTCGTTTTTCCTAAAATATAAATTATCACAATAATGATATACCGCTATCCCCGAATTAGTTCTACCGAGACTATAATAAAAACGGCGACTTACTTTGTTCATAAATTTGTTTACATAGCTAAGGTCATTATTTTTACACTTTTCAAATATTTTCAGCAACAATTTCTGATGGATTACACCAACACCCAGCCCAATATTCCCATTGTTTTTGAGGATGAACACCTATTGGTTATTGACAAGCCCTCGGGCCTCCTGTCGCAAGAAGATCATACTGGGGATCCGGATGTTTTAAGCCTTTGCAAATCCTATCTCAAGCGGTCGGCATCTTCAACCGGCACCCCATACCTCGGACTCCTCCATCGCCTGGACCGCCCGATAAGTGGGCTTATGCTCCTTGCTAAAGACGGAAATGCCGCTCAGGTATTATCCAAACAAATACGTGACCGTACGATACAAAAAACCTATTGGGCTGTTTGTGAGGGATCCCCACCCCGGAATGGAGTATTAACACACTATCTTGCTAAAGACCGGGATAGAAATGTAGTAGAGATAAAGCCGGAAAGCCAAAAAGAAGCTAAGAAAGCCATATTATCTTTTGCGACCATGGAACAGCAGGAACAATTAAATCTACTGTCCATTCATCTTCAAACGGGACGTCCCCATCAAATACGTGTACAGCTAGCGGCAGAGGGATACCCGATTTGGGGAGATTACAAATATGGCAGCAATCAGCCCGATGGAAGGGAGATGGCTCTCCGAGCCGTTGAGTTGATTTTTGAACATCCCGGGCATAAGCAGCAAGTGTGTCTCGAAGTAGCTCCTGCCAACCAAATGCCATGGTCCCTCTTTTCAATCGCCCAAATGTAATGCAATCTGAATGAAATTAACCCATTTAAGTCAATCGGCCGCTTTTATCACCATTAAGTTTTATGGACTCACTCGGGATGAGCGATATCGAGCTCTCTTTGAGAAGGAAACGATACGGTATTATGAAAAGATGGTTTCTTTCTTACCTGCCCCTCTCTCCTACTATCACTACTGGCTGCAATTCAAATGGGCACGACTGTTATACATTGCTGCTGAGGAAATGCTTTTGCCGGGGGACCTGCTCCATATTCTTGCTCGGAAACAGTTTGTGGAACACATGGCCGATGATCTGCTCGAAGAAGGATATGACCAAGTACTTATCCTGGGAAGCGGCCTTGATCATCTGGGACTCCGATATGCCCGGAGTAACAAGCCTACAATTGAAATCGATACTCTGCGTATGTCGCAGTATAAACAGGCTTTTTTAGACCAACACTATCCCCATTCAGAGCATCCTCATCTATTGGGTTGTAACCTATCGGAGCAACCGCTCAGCAAGATACTGGAATGCCAAGAGATCCTTACTCCAAAGAAAAAAACGATCGTTATTGCGGAAGGATTTTTCGATTACCTTGCCCCGCCCACCGTTCATAATACCCTTTCCAACCTTCGGGATTACTTTTCTTCCCCGGCCGTTATAAGTACCCATTTCGCACTGGATGAACTATCTCCCTTTCATCGCTGGATCTTTCAAACAAGCCTTCGATTCGCCGGAGAACCACTACAGTTTCATACTTCAATGGATGAATTTGAACAAATACTAGATGAATATCATCTCTGGCTCTCTTCATGTTACGGGACGGATGATTTGGCCACCCGGCTGAATACTCAGGTAGAAATCAATCTTCCGCTTTTAAAAGGATTTTACCTTTTTACCGCAAAATAAGCATTCCTAAAAAGCAATTGGCAACAATCCATTAATTATAAGTGGAACATTCGCAGGTATCTATATGTTGATTAAGTGAACAGCGCCATTCTCACTGAAAAAACACTTCTCGGCCAACCAGAGTTATGGGCAAAAAGGAGCTTACCAAATATGAAGCGCTCAAGCTGATTACCCCCGTAGTGGATGACGAGGTATGCCAGGAAAAAAAACAGACTTTTTTTGAGTTCATAGAAAAGCATGATGACGTGCGGAAGCAATATGAGTCCACCAAAAAAATTAAATCGCTCATCTGTTCACGATGTCCCTCCCGAAAAGCCCCGGAAACCCTGCGAATCAGTATTAAGAAAATAATTCGAGAAAACTGTAAGTGATACTGCTAACTTACTGGTATGCAATTGGTAAGAAAATACATATAAAACTGTATTAAAGATAGGATGTCGTTAAAAACGTATACGCGTAGCCAGCAACGGAATGGTTTCATCCATAATATTCGCTGAGGATACTCCCAGGGCAAAAGAATTTCGCTGTTCCTGATATTTCTCCACCGATTTACCTACACTCATAATATTATAGATAGTACTTCCAATAATCAGTGCTCCCCCTATCAATATCTTGGTATCTGTTAGCTTAACCTCTTTATTGTCCACCGGAAAGGCATCTGCAAAGCGACTACCCAGTATTTCACTGGTCGCATTTTTCATGAGCACCATACCCGTCCCCCGCAGCGCTAATCCTGCAAATCCACGGCCGTAATCCTCCGCATAAAAATTACCGGTTGAAGGTCCTGTTGCCAGTCCATAAACGGTTAACGCCGCTCCGACGGTCTGAACCGTAGGATTCTCAAAAATTGCTACCGTACCAATACCAACCGCCAATGGAATCACCGTATTTGTTACGGCTATATTGCGAGCTTGCGAAACACTTTTAATTTGCTGCTGGTTAATCTGGATTGCCTGCTGGGCTTGTGCCTCAATTGTAAACAGCATTACCAGTAAAATACCTGTAAGAATTATAAAATAGTTTTTCATAAGGCCCTAAATATGGAAAGGATAAGATTCATCTACAAACCAGCTTTAAAAACAATGCAGCAAACATTTTAAAAAAGACGACTAGTCTTTTTGTTCTTCCTGCTCTTCCCCATCTCCATCACTTATCTGATTTCTTTCCCTTATATCCTGTGGAAGCGTTTTACTGGATTTAGCCCCCAGCTCCCGCAACATTTCTACTTGCCGTACCACATTACCCCGTCCCTCTGAAAGCCGTCCCATAGCCTCATCATAGCTCTCCTGAGTCTGGCGGATACGCTGACCGATATCCTGCATGCTTTCTACGAACAGCACAAACTTATCATAGAGCGCTCCGCCGCGATCGGCAATTTCCTGTGCATTCTTGCTCTGGTATTCCTGCTTCCACACGCTGTCGATGGTGGCCAGGGTGGCCAGCAGTGTAGAGGGACTTACAATCACGATATTCTGATCAAAGGCATCGTAATAAAGACTGGCGTCCTGCTGCAGGGCCACGCCAAAAGCGGATTCGATAGGTACGAACATCAATACGAAATCGGGACTGTTGCCGCCGTAAAGCTGCTCATAGTTTTTACTGCTGAGTCCCTTCACATGACTACGCAATGAATTGACATGCTGTTTCAAAGCCCGTTGACGCTCCTCGTCATCATCTGCAGAAGTATAACGCTCGTAGGCTGTCAGCGATACCTTGGAGTCAATCACCAACCGCTTTTCATCTGGCAGGTGCACCACCACATCCGGATGCAGGCGTCGCCCGTCGTCGGTAGTATGGTGCTCCTGGAGCTCATATTCCCGACCCTTTGTAAGTCCGGATTTTTCGAGAATACGTTGTAAAATTACCTCTCCCCAGCTTCCCTGAGTCTTAGATTCTCCTTTAAGTGCCTTGGTTAAGTCCTTGGCTTCTTCGGCCATCTGCTGATTCATCTCCTTCAGATGCTTGAGGTGCTGCTCCAGCGAACTACGTCCTTTGATATCCTCTTTGTGGGTTTCCTCTACCTTTTTCTTGAACTCCTCCATCTTTTCGCCGAGCGGCTTCAGGAGCTGATCCAGCTTCTCTTTGTTCTGCTCAGTAAACTTTTGAGACTTCTCTTCTAAAATCTTATTCGCCAGATTCTCGAACTCATCCTTGAACCGCTCCTGCAGGTTTTCCATCTCCTCTTTCTGCTCGGAGAGCCGTTCTTTTAGATTGCGATAATCAGCCTTGAGTGAGGCCAGTTGCTTTTCGGCTTCGTTGGCGCGGCTCTGCTCTTTCTGGTAATTATTTTTCGCTTCTGAAACCTCCGCATCGAGTCGCTCGTTCCGCTCTTCGAGCCGGGATATGGTCTGCATCGCCTCTCCCCGCTCCTGTTCCAGGGCATCGGCTTCTTCTTTGGTTAGTGCCTGACTGCTTTTGTATTTAAAATGGGCGATGGCGTAACCTAGAATTAGGCCTACGAGTATAAACAGGATTGAAATCAGTTCCATGTGTGTGGGTTACAAGTTACAGGTTTTAGCATTTAGCATTTAGCATTTAGTATTTAGTATTTAGTATTTAGTATTTAGTATTTAGTATTTAGGCTGGCGATTTTGAATAGCGATGTCAAGAATTAATTTAAATATTTGTTATTGGTTATCCGGTTCGGTAGTTGCTTAAGCCAAGGAGAACCTTCAACATTTAACTTTTAGCCTGCAACTACTATATGAACACTTCTTTTATCTTGGAGAAGAAGCCTTGGTATAGTGGAGCAATATCACAGTTCTGGCATCCAGTTTCCAGTATGGTTTGTAGATGTAAAAGCTTAAGATATAGAGGTGGGGTGACGGCATGGTGGCAGACCATCTATAGTTTCTAATTAGCTCAATTCAAATCTTTACTAATAGTTTCGAACTCGTATAAGTTACAAACTTGGAGGAGTTTTATATTTTCATTTAGACATGCGGCTGGCCCATACTCGTCCAAGTTGCAAACTTGAACGAGTATTAGGAACCAACTTTTCCATCTCACTCCTCCTGCCCTTACTTACTCAGTCTCCTTGAGATCATAATCCCGGACACTACGAGATACTAAGCTCATACACTCCGAGATTAGTTTCTCAGACACTATGAGTAAGTAATCTCAGTCAGTAAGGGATATACTTCTCAGTCCGACCGAGCAGTGTTAAATGCTCCCCAGGCTATAAATCATGCAGGATCTCTTAGAACAGTCTTAAGGTTAACCTTCACAAAGCGCCGCTAAACAGTTCTTGGATTTAGTGTATTCGATATCTAATATCAGTTAATATGGCAAGTGATATTTCAATCCTACTTCTACTTAAAACGTAAAAAGCTATGCGACATCAAAACTGGCAGTGTCCGAAGTGCAATAACAGGGAATTTGAGACGGGGGTAGTTTCCGGGACCGGTGGATTTTTATCCAAGTTTTTTAACATTCAAACCCAAAAATTCACCACCATTACCTGCACAAGATGTACCTATACGGAAATGTATAAAGGCGAAAGCAGTACCATCGAAAATATTTTCGATTTCTTCGGTAACTAAGAATCTTATAGGGTCAATTCGACGATCACGGTACAATTGTGAAGCTCATACGAAGAATTATCAGGTGGTGAGTTTTTTGGTTCATTTTTTCCTCATTGAAAAAATGAACAGCCAAAGAATAAAAAGATAGTTAAAAGGTTTCGGTCCTTACACTGACCCCTTCTTGTTCCTCTCCCCTCAGAATTCGAAACCCTGAATGAGTGTAAATTCAGGCTAAAAGATAGCTATCATTCACATTCTAAATCCTGAATCGGCCTTTCCCCTTCTTTGACCAGATAGAGCTCCACCTCGGCAAGCCCATCATCAATAATATTAATTTTTTGGGCTGCCTTGCGGGAGAGATCAATGATGCGATCCCCTGTAAAAGGTCCCCGATTATTAATGCGCACCTCGACGGATTTCTCATTTTCAACATTAACTACGCGGACAATGGTATTAAAGGGAAGGGTTTTATGTGCCGCCGTGAGTGTTTCTGTATCGTACCTCTCTCCACTTGCGGTCAGCTTGCCGTGGAAATATTCACCATACCAGCTAGCAGTGCCGGAATCTATGAAGCAGTCGTCCTCCTGGAACGTGTCGCTCTCCGGAATACAACAGGATATAGTAAACAGGCTTGAAATCACTACCAAGTATAATGGGATATATAAAGACTTATTGATCATACTATTAGTGATATTGCTATAGCAACGCCTTTGTTTCGCAAATAATAAAAAAATGACCTTGCCGAGGATCATGATATATGATTTTAGCCACAACCGCGGGAATGAATTCCCGCGCTATTGATTGGAATAAATTATTGCAAGTTCATCACAAGCGCAGAATTTTCAATCCTACGCCTATTTAACACAGAATATTATCTATATACAATCAACATTGTATTTCTGGGAAGGAGAACAAGCCTGCGCTACGAAGCCGTGTTTTTGGGCGTAGTTGTGTGGACGTGTCAAAATAAGAGCAATAACTTTGTTAAGGTACCGGACCAGACTACTCCGACCCTCCGAGTGGACTACTACAGAGCTTTTAGTAGTAAGAACAGAAGGTCCGAGTAGTCTACTACGAGCGAATGTAGTAGTGCTTGATCGGAATATATTCAGCCGTGTGGAATGTTTCGCAGCTTGTACGGTTTTACATTAAAGGCTGTAACCAACAAGATAACACCGCTTAATGGGCCACTTTGAATTTATCGAACATACCGCCGATAAAGGATTCCGGGTGGAAGGGACTTATCTCCGGGAACTCTTCGATACATCTGTACATGGATTGGCAAAGTTACTTCGGGAAGCATGTACCAGCTCATACGTGCTCACCGGCACGTCTAAAGGGATGGAATCCACCTTCGGCTCTACCTGTCACGGGGCCGGGAGAACGATGTCACGAACGGCCGCAAAAAAAAGTAGATGCCGCCGAACTTATAAGTTCGGCTCAATAAAAATGAGATACACGTACAGGCAGCTTCCAAGAGCGGGGTGGCCGAAGCCCCCCTTGGCCTATAAAGAAGTGCTCACCGTAGTAAATACCGTTGAGCAGGCAGGACTAGCGGAGAAAGCTGTTAAAATGCGTCCCGTTGCCGTTATCAAGGGATAAATTTATCCTTAAATATTCTGCCCCCCCCAATGTATAGCCTGTACTATATTCAAATCCAATTATATAGCACTGATTCGTCCTTTATTTCTCCTTGCAGTTTTACTGATCTATATTGACATTAGCATGCCTTCACTGGAAAGGTAAAAAGAGTTACGACTTCAAAATTAAGCCAATTAATATGAATTCTAATCTTCTCATCCTTAAATTAAACCAGCTTGAGCACTGGCTTGAAGAAACAAAGGGACATTACGGAAAATATCCCCTGCGATGGCTGGGGTATATGGTAGTGGCAATAGTAATGGTAATGAGCAATCTCCTGGCCCTGATTCGCTGGCCCATCCACAGTCTGATCAAGGTCTTTCAGACCACCCAGTCAAATGTGGAAGTTGCCATACATAGCAGCCAGCCCAACGACGTGGATGCGGATCTGCTTGATGAAATTCTAAAAAAACGACCCAAAGTGTTGGTTGACTTCTGGGCGGCGTGGTGTGGCCCCTGCATTATGATGAACGAGCCGCTGAAGAAAATAGCGGTATCAAAGGATACGGACTGTACGATTGTGAAGGTAAATACCGTGAAATATTCTCAGCTGACGGAGCAATATAATGTCAAAGGGTTACCGACCCTCGTCCTGTTTGAAAAAGGGAAAGAAGTAAAGCGTTATGCCGGGGCACTCTCCTACACTGAACTGAAGGATTTTATAAACAGTTAACTGAAATATTATTTTTTGGTTTGGGATTCGGAAATCGGCAAAAGATTTTCCAAACTAAGGACAAGCATTCTACTGGATTGCGTAAATAGCCTATTTATCATCACCATTGAAGTCGCTTCCAGATCATTCAACGCTCCTCTTTTGGCAGCTTCTGAACTTGCCCTGATGCTCTGCCTATCGTACGTATCCACTTGCTTCAGTATTTGATCCGGTACTTTATCAGGTTCTTTTTCACTAATGAGCAGTGGCTCCAGATCATTAAATAGTTCACTTAGACGATTTTGAAATACCTCAAGTTGACTGTTTAAGAATGAATTATTCGCCAGTTCAAAGTCCTCTAAGTCACTGCGGACCTCCTTTAAATTTTTGGTTGCATTCATAATACTCCGGCTGGATCTAAGATATTCTTCCATCTTTTTTGATTCTTCCGGTTCCAGTTCCGTGGTATTTATCCTGGCATAGTATTCAAAAATATTACCGTGCAGTTCCTTTAGCTGTCCATAAACCTGATCAGCAGTGCCCATAATACGATGCTGTAATGCAGGTTCTTCGGCATCAGAGAGCACCTTCGGTATTTTCAAATCATATAAAATGATCAGATATCGACGGGATTCAATAAACTGGTGCACGATCTCCTTTTTAAATGCCTCCTGAGCAGCATCGGGTATATCCGGAGAAGTATTTTGGATATAGTGCGTCAGGATCCGCCGGGGTTCCTGGAATAAAGTGTTTAACTTATCGGTAAGCTGTGTTATAAACGGAAGAAAAAGCATAATGCCTATGATGTTGAAGAGCGTATGAAATAACGCAATGCCCATAATGACATTCTCTTGCCATCCAAAACCTACTTGTATAAACCATACAACTACCGGGAGCAGTAAAAATACTACTATCCCGGTCACCAGATTAAAAGTGAGGTGTCCGAGTGCCACCCTCTTTTTTATAGGGATGCCGCCCACAGAGCCGAGCACAACCGTAACTGTTGTCCCCACATTCGCGCCGATCACCATAGCGGCCCCGGATTCAAATCCCAAAATCCCACCATTAATGGATGCCAATATAATAGCTATGGTTGCCGAACTCGACTGCATTATAGCAGTAAGTATGATCCCGGCCAATAGAAAAGTTCCTGTACCATAACCGGCCAATATGGCTACATCAAACAACTGAGTAATCTGATCAACACTGGTTTTCATATAGTCCAAACCATGGAACAGAAATCCGAAGCCTATCAAAAGTTTGCTTACATTGAGGTATCGCGGAGAGGAAGAAAAGAAAATAAGTCCCAGCCCGCCAATGGCAATTAACGGCAGAGCAAAACTCTCTATGCTTATTTTAAATCCAAAAAAGGCGACTATCCACGCAGTAAAGGTGGTGCCTATGTTTGCACCTAAGATAACGCCCATAGCATTGCCCAGACTCATGATCCCTGCCCCAACGAACGCTAACACCATTAAGTTGACGGCAGAGCTGCTTTGCAGGATGGCAGTGCTGAATGTACCCGAGAGTACCGCTGAAAACCGAGTTTCGGTATAGCGCCGGATTAATGTTTTAAAAGCTTTTCCAGCCAGTTCTTTGATGGAATCTTCCATCAGGTAAATACCGAACAGGAATATACCGAGTCCGGCCAGCAGCCGCCAAATATCAAAGGTTTCACTCATAGTTTAAGAACTCAATGCAATTTTGCATCCGAAATTCAATAAATATCTGTTCTATTCAAAATATTCTGAACTTTCCTTTTCTTAATATATCAATGGTTAAAGGTTAAATAGATGGTGTCTCTAATATGATTATATATATTTATAATTTATTCTCTTCAATATGTCCCTGAATCAACTTCAAAATTACTATGACTAACGATTATACCGTCCCCGCCCAAACAAGTATCGGACATGTTCACCTGAAAGTCAGCGATCTACAGCAGGCACTCGATTTCTACTGTAGGCTCCTTGGCTTCGAAATTACTACTACCTATGGTGACCAAGCCGCCTTTATATCCGCCGGCGGATACCATCACCATATCGGACTCAATACCTGGCACAGCAAAGACGGACCTCAGGCTCCGAAAAACAGTACGGGGCTGTTTCATACCGCCATCCGCTACCCTACTCGGAGCGATCTTGCTGAAATACTGGTGCGGTTGAGAAGTGAAAGTTATCCCCTGACCGGCGCGAGCGATCACGGGGTTTCGGAGGCGTTGTATCTGAATGATCCCGACGGGAATGGCGTGGAACTTTACTGGGATCGTCCCCGGGAAGAATGGCCATTTAATAAAGATGGTTCTCTAAATATGTATACCCGTCCGCTGGATTTGGTAGATCTGCTACAGGAAATTGAATAATTAGTCAAAAATACTTGTTTCAAAGGGAACAAATAAACATGCTGTGACTTTGAGCAGTATAAGCATTAAATATTGATAGAATACACAGTCCCGTTTTATGGAACTATATCTTCGTTTGATCGGAGGTATTATCCTCCTTCTTCTTAATGCATTTTATGTAGCTACTGAGTTTGCGTTAACCCGGCTTCGTCAATATGACCGGAATGAACTCGAGGATAATGCCGGGCTTAACCGCGCCTGGGAAATGACTGAGACGCTGGAAATCTACCTCACCTCTTGTCAGATTGGCATTACGACTACCAGTATTTTATTAGGCGTTATTGCAGAGCCGGCCGTTACAGAATTAATTGAACTACTAATCACTGCGGATGCCATAGGCTCCATTTCCTCCCATACCATCTCTATTATCCTGTCAGTAACAATAATAAATCTCGTTCATACCATTTGGGGAGAACAAGCCCCTACTTACCTGGGGGTGGAAAAAGCCGAAACGGTAGCACGCCATTGTGCATATCCGCTTTACTGGTGGACATATGCGATTTATCCGGTTCTTGTATTTGGCGATTATGTTACAAAAGCTACCCTCCGGTTGTTTGGTATCCAAATGGATCGCTCTTGGTTGAAAGGAGAAAGTGCTTCCGGATCCGGTGATATTCGATCCGAAATGGTTGACCTGCTCAAAACCGAGGGCGTCTCAGGCGACCGCCGGGAAGAGGTACTCAATGCCCTGGATATTGATAATATTGCTGTGCAGGAAATCATGATTCCACGGGAAAAAATTATTTGCTTAAGTACAGAAAAATCATTTTCCGATAATCTCAACATTATCCGTGAGCATATGCATGCACGCTATCCTTTAGTTGGTGAAACTATCGATGATGTTAAGGGTGTACTCTATACTCCCCAAATAACCGCTAATATGAAGGAGCTGCTAAATGGAGGTAAAGAACTTGACGATTTTGACTGGCCCAGGATGATTGTATCTAAGAACCTTCCGATAAGTAAGCTCATTGACGAATTTCAGGTTGAGCACCAAGAGTTGGCTATGGTAAAAGAAAATGGACGTATTGTAGGTTTAGTTACCCTTACTGATGCCTTCGAAACGATTATTGGAAGTGCCGAAGATCCGCTGGACTTACTCAATAACTGATTATATTCCCAAAAACAGGTTCCACTCTTCAAAAGAGTATATCTGGATAGCTTTCAATAAAGGCCATTCATTTGGAATGGTTTCCGTTTGAACTTGTTTACCTTAGTAGCTATACAAAACGTACTACACTAAGAATTTAATATTGATAATTGATATGAAAGTCGAAATTTGGTCCGATATAATGTGCCCCTTTTGCTATATAGGCAAGCGGCGATTTGAGCAAGCTCTTAATCAATTTGAATATGCCGATGAAGTTAAAGTCGAGTGGCGAAGTTTCCAGCTTAATCCCGATATGGAAACAGCCCCCAATGCCAGCATCAATGAATACCTGGCCGAATCCAAGGGCTGGTCGTTGAATGAAGCCAGGCAGATGAACGAACGGGTTACTAAGATGGCTGCCGAAGAGGGGCTGGAATATCATATGGATCAAGCTGTGGTTGCCAATTCATTTGATGCGCATCGCCTCATCCAGTTTGCCAAAAGCAATGATTTAGGCGATGAAGCAGAGGAAACACTCTTTCAAGCATACTTTACCGAAGGGAAGAATATGGACGATACAGATACGCTGGTAGAAATTGCCGAACAGATTGGACTGGTAACGCAAGAAACACGCGAAGTACTGAAAAGCGACCAATATGCTAAAGCTGTTCAGCATGATATCCAGACCGCCCAAGCGATGAACATTCGCGGCGTACCCTTCTTTCTATTTAACAGAAAGTTTGCCGTTTCTGGTGCCCAGGAATCAGAAACCTTTTTAAAAGCACTTAAACAGTCATGGAATGACTGGGTTGAAAAACAAGAAGCAGAAGAAGAACCCGCCACAGAAAAACAGGCCAACTAACGTTTAAATCTGCTTTTTGAAGGGGCTGGACTGTCTTTCCAATGTCACGATGAAATACATGTCGTTGCTTCCAGGCCCCTCCTTTTACCTCTTTGCAGTGTTCCAGATCTTTATTAAATGTATCACTAGGGTTTCGGCAATCGTTCAACACCTCAATTAAACTTCTCATCCGAAATTCATTAAATACCTGTGTAGTATTTCATTCCCTCAATCCTTTTATTATTTAATATGAAATGAGGATTGGATATAAGAATCCAGCGATATATATCAGGAAATAAGCAATTTTTAGCATATTTTATACTTTGCTGTGTATATCTTAAAACGAGTAGCTTAGGTTGAAAATACTTTCTCTCCTCAAGGTGATGACTGGAACAACCTTTCTGAGGTTGCTATACTTATATCAGGTTCAGCTTACGAAATAACATTGTTAGCATTTCATAAATATTAACTGGGATACCATCTTGATCGAACCTGCTTTTATATTACTTCAAAGCATCGAAGATACCTTTTATACCTTTCTTCAAAATATCCGTATTGTTGATCTGCTGGATATTATTATCATCTCCTTTTTTCTCTATATCGTACTGAACTGGCTGCGTCAGAGTGCTTCGCGCCGTAATTTACTTAGTTTTTTGGTGATCTTAATTGTTTATGTCATTGCCCGCTTTACCTGGATGTACCTTACGGAACTACTTATCGAAGGACTTTTCATTATAATTTTGATTGGTATTGTCGTTGTATTTCAATCTGATATGCGACGGATCATCGACCGCATCAGCAACTGGCGTTTTTTTGACATCTCCTAGCCCGATTCCACGGACATTTCAACCAGTATTATTACAGAAGCGGTGGCCAAGATGGCGGATCAGCGAATCGGAGCCCTCATTGTGCTAGAGGGTAGAGAAGACTTGGACCGGCACGTTCATGGCGGTATTGAGCTAGATGGCAAGATCACAATTCCGCTGCTGCACAGTATCTTTAACACTAATGCACCCGGCCACGATGGAGCAGTGCTCAGCGACGGACAGCGAATTTTAAAGTTTGGGGTCCATTTACCCCTTTCGACCAATTTATATAAACTGTCGCGCGGCGGTACACGGCACACAGCTGCGCTGGGTCTTTCGGAAAAGTGTGATGCCCTGGTAATTGTGGTTTCGGAAGAACGGGGAACTATCAGTATTGCTGAGAACGGACAGATCAAAGAACTGGAATCCCACAGCGATCTCAAGAAACATCTTGATGATTTTTGGGCTGAATATTATCAATCAAAAACAACATCCAACAAACAATGGGGCGAACGCCGAAGCCTAAAAACTGCTTTGGCTGCAGGCAGCCTTGCCTTTATTCTATGGTTATCCTTTGCCTACCCTTCGGAAACTGTATATCGAACCTATGCCGTGCCAATTGAATACAGCAACCTCGAATCTACCTCTTATGCCCTTCAGGATACGGTGCCACTGCAAGCGCGGATTACCCTCTCGGGTTCTGAGCAGGCCTTCCGTACGTTTGACCCCTCAGAGCTAATTATATCATTTGATCTGGCCTCCGAAGAGGTTGAAGACCTTGAGCTCGATATCGACAGCGATAATATTAATCTTCCGGCGGGATTGCAGTTTTTCGAGGCCTCCCCGTCCGTGCTTCAACTTAAAAAGCAATACTTTGTACCTGTAAACGTCCCGGTCAAAGTGCCCGTGACAGGTACCATAGCAGAACATCTGCAATTTCAACCTGTCGTCCCCTCTCCTGAAATCATAACCATCTTGGTGGATACCGCCGCTGCAACAATCGATTCGGTTTTGACCGAGCCCGTAGATCTAAGCCAAGTTGAAGAACAAACGGTACAACAAAAAATGCTCCAGCTGGAAGGTGACTCTTTTCGCCTGTCTGAACAAGCTTCCCCAAATATTACCGTAACTATAAACGTGCGTAAGATTCAATCATAATTTCTTCTTATTAATAAAAACTTTGCTGTTTCGGGCGAGAGCGGACCAGTTTAACGTTAAATCTGCTGTTTAAAGGGCCTGCTAAGTCCTTCCAATGCCCGACGAAACACATTTCGCCGCTTCCAGGTCTCTCCCTTCACCTCTTCACAGTGTTCCAGATCTTCATTGAAATGAGTTACCAGGGTTTCGGCCAGTTCTTCACTAAGTGCCACCAGATTTACTTCATCATCTTTAAGCATTGACCGATGGTTGAAATTCGCAGAACCAATACATGAAACAAAATCATCAATCACAATAATCTTGGAGTGCAGCATTGTTTTTTGATATTGCCAGAGAGTAACACCGGCATCCAACAGATCATTAAAATGATCTCCACCTGCAATATTGGCCACCCGCTTATCCATGTGCTTACCCGGCATCATAATCTGTACATTCACTCCACGCTTAGCCGCATCGCACAGTCGCTGCACCATTGGCTTATTAGGATTAAAGTAAGCGGTGGTAATAAATATACTTTCCTGAGCCATTTGTATAAGCGTTTTATACAAAATAACGATATCACTCCAACGTACTGAAGCGGAGGTCCGAACAACTTGCAGGGGAATATCCTGGATTGAATGATCGTCCGGGAGTGGTGTTTTACCATTATTTTCATGCCAGGGAAGACCAATTTTAAGATTTCTTCCCGCTTCAATCCAGTTTTCCAGAAAAGCCGACTGTAGTCCCTTTACAGCTGGACCTTCAATGCGGAAGTGTGTTTCTCTCCATTCGGAAGGATTGCGCGCGTCCCCCTCCCATTCTTCTGCAATCCCTACTCCCCCGGTAAAAGCAACGCAACCATCACAAATTAATACTTTGCGATGGGTACGGTTATCACTCTTCCAGACTTTCCATTGCTTGAATGGGCGAAACCATTCTACCTCTACCCCACTGGTTTCCATCAATGCAACCAGTTCTTCCGGCATAAAGGCCGCCCCGAAACTGTCTAAAATAACCCGTACCTCTAAGCCTTCCTCGGCTTTTTTTGCCAGTATTCGGGCAAAACGATCAGCGATATTTCCTTCCCAATAGACGAATGTAAGGAAATCGACCTGGTGTTCGGCGGCTTTAATAGCCTTCAGCATTGCCGGAAAAATTTCATCCCCATTCTTTAGTACTTTTACGGCATTCCCCTGTGAAAAAGGAACGCCCACCGTCGCTTCCAGGGTTTCTTTATAATCCATTCCATTATTGGTTGCCGTATTAAAGTGAAAGAGAGTAGAATTATCTACTCAAGCATCAGTATTCCCAATACCTACCCTTAGATAGTCATGATGACACCGTTCGGTTCCTACTTATTCAAGTTAGGATGACGATACGTTGCTGCCACTCCAAGAATAGCTGATAAGAACAGGATGCCTGGTGCAAGTAAGGGATAGGATCCTTTAATTGCCGGCCAGATAGCTTCCACAGCTGAAAATGAGGGATTAATTTCCAAAGTGAACTGGTAGTTCCCCATAAAATGCAGATACATACCGTATAGACTGCTCAGGGCAATAAATCCCATTATCCAGCGAAGGGTTGTTAAAATTTTACGGCCCGGCTTTCTCCAGGCAGCTGCTGATATAAAAAAACCAATAACCGATAAAATAATAGGAATCCACTGCTGGGTTTCCTCATAATGCTCCAACAGGTAAAGTTCAGCAATCGTCCCAATAAAAATAAAGGCAGCAACTCCCAACAAAAATGAACGGAGTTGCTGCTCTACAGTAGATGAATGTTCCACGGTTTACTCAGACTTTAAATACGTCTTGGCTGTAGCAAGATCTTCTTCATCGACATAAGAAGTAAGATTTTCGAGAAATGCATCGTTGGAATCATACGGTCTTGCATCAATCAGTTCCTGGGCCGCGTCGGCATCTACGCCCGGAAGCTGCTGAAGGGTAGCAGCATCGCTGTTATTCACATCAATAGGAACGAAGATATATTCTTCATAGGCAGCAACCTGGTCCTCATCCACATATTTTCCAATCTCCTGACGAAATTGTTGAATACTGACATAGGGTCGATATTCTTCAAATTCGTGCACCATCTTGTCTCCCACATTCGGGATAGTTCTGAATTCTTCTTCGGAAGCTGTGTTAACATTCAGCTTTGCTTCGGGTGCTGTCGCTACCGTCGTATCTTGCTCAATTGTTCCTTGAGATGTGGGCTCTTGTACTACTTCCTGCTCGTTACTTTCACTGCCGCCACAAGCTACAACGCTCATCATTAAGGCAATGAGTAAAGAACCGGAAACTAATCTGTTAATTTTATTCATTTTTCAATTCTTTAAATTTATTAAGTGCTTTGAGTTACAATTTCACCTGAATATAAAAGTTATATTGGTCGGCACCATATTTTTTATGGTATATCCTACTGGAAACATATACCCAACGATTAGCTTAATAAAATATTTATATACAATTAGTCATTGAAAACAATGATAACCCTCATAGATAATAACAAAAACTTTATACCTGTTTTTGTTTATGCTCTGTAGAATAGTCCGTATCTTCAGCGCAGAATTTTTACAAAAATCAACAATCTTCACTTACACATTCCATGAGGAATTATCTGCAGTTTGTGCTGAAAGAAAAGCGCCTGCTGTCCTTCGGTTTCACTTTTACTTTTTTCTCCAGCTTTGGACAAACCTTTTTAATTTCTCTCTTTGTCCCCTTTTTCTTATCCGATTTTAACCTCTCTAATGCCAGTTTCGGCTCTATTTATTCAGTAGCAACCCTTGCCAGTGCGTTCACCCTTCCCTTTATAGGTAAGTGGATTGATTATTTACCACTAAAAAAGTTCAGCTTATTGGTGGCAATGGGACTTATGATCGCTGCTTTTACGGTTTCCGTTTCGTGGCATGTTGCAATTTTATTCATTGGACTTCTGTTACTCCGCTTAGCCGGACAGGGACTAAGCAGTCATACAGCCCAAACAGCTATGGCTAAGTTTTTTCGGCTTCAGCGTGGCAAGGCCCTTAGCATTGCTAACCTCGGATATCCTATAGGAGAAGCCATCCTGCCATTAATGATCACAGCATTGATTCCTATTTTAACATGGAGAGGTGCATGGGGCGGTATCTCATTGGCTATCGGTATACTTCTGATTCCTTTTGTAATAAATATTCTAAGTGGTAAAACCGAAGAGCTTACGACACCTGAATCTGCTACTGATGATTCGGAAGCTTCTCCTGCAGATTACAGCATAGTACTTACAGATATACGATTTTATCTGCTCTTACCGGCTGTACTTTTACCGGCATTCTGGATAACAGGTCTGTTCTTATATCAGGTCTCTATTGCTGAACAGCTGGGATGGTCTGCTACACTCATTGCGTCTGCTTTTGTTGCCTTCGCCGGAGCCAGGATCATCAGTTCCCTGGGAGTAGGTCCAATTATTGATAAACTTAGTGCTCGACAGCTATTTCCCTATTACATGCTTCCCATAGGAAGCGGATTTTTAGTCGCCTATTTTCATCCCGGACCATGGTCGGCCTTTGCCTATATGTTTTTACTAGGCGTAACCATGGGATTTGGCAGTAATCTTAAATCTGCTCTTTGGGCTGAAATGTACGGAGAGGATTCTGTCGGTACGATTCGCAGTCTGTTTTCTGCACTCATGGTATTCAGTACGGCCTTAAGCCCCTTTTTAATGGGTTGGCTTCTGGACAATAGTATTGCCATGACTGATATTTTGCTCAGTGCTTTTATCACCGTAATCATCGGTACGTTAATGGCGATGCTTGCTTTCCGTAAGCAGTTGTGGGGGTAACCTTTTATCTAAAACTTTAAAAGTATAATCCCTATACGTGTTTAAATTAAAATTCTAACACCCCATCCTACTATTAAAGCCAACAACGTAGAAAGTAATGTTCCTATTAAAACATATTCGGCAAAAGAACGATCGTCTTTAAAATTATTAAAGCGGGTCACTCCTTTTGCGGCCAGGATAAATCCGATGGCACTATATTGATTAAGCAGAACAAAGATGAAGATAAAAATTCGTTCTAGCAGTCCGATGAGTCGACCCATACTATATTCTTCATCGCTCACTTTATCCTCCTGTTCACCTATCGATTGAAGTCCCATGACGTTAAGTATATAGCGAAGTACTATATTCATTTCATTAATCACCAGCAATATTCCCGCCAGTATAATTTGTATAGTATTCACCATATCAATATCTAGATAGATATTCTGTCCCGGAAGAAACATCCATCCAAAAAAACTTATCCCTTTTTCAACCAGTAATCCCCCGCTAATATTCAGTAACGAACTGCATATAATGCCTGTAATGAGCAGATGATACAGAAAAGTGAGCGCCCTATTCCGGTTAAGTTTTTCTTTATTCCGTTCTGCAGCTCTCATTACAAACGGATAGCTAACCAAGTGAATAGCCAGCAATCCCCAAGCCCAGCTAAACTGAACGAAGGGAAGCACCAATAAGGGCAAAGCGCCAATAATTATCAGATCCTTGTCGGTTACGCCCTTATCACGAAAGATGAGTCGAAGGCGGGCCAGCAACGTCAGATTGAGAATAGTTAAATAAATTGCGTAGTTCATTTTGTTAGTTGTTGGTCAATAAGTTCAGATATATTATCCATTAGTTTACTGATAACATCCAGTGCGCCCGCCTCTCTATTTTTATAAAATGCCGGCGGAGAAATATCCAGCTGTTCCACAATCTCTTTGTAATCCTTTCCCTCTTTCGACATGTGTAAAATTGATAATCGGTTTTTCTTCCATGTTTTTATTTCATGGGAAAGCAACCGAAGGCTGTTATTGATAAGAGACAGCGTGGTATTATCCTCCTCTTCCACATTCAGATGAAAAAAGAAGCCGCTCTCTTTCAGTTTCTCCATTCCTCTGCGTGCCTCGTGAAAAGCCGGACCATCCATTCCAATGGCCTGTTCGTTATTTATAGGCGTAGCGATACTACCCACCCCCAAGGAGAAACGTATTCTCACGGGATACAAAACAGCTAGAATTCGAAGTAGATGAACAAACAGCCTATCTGCCTCTTCAAATACCGCCTGAAATTCATCCCCCAGTGTAATGGTATAAGGAGCAACTGGCGCATGATCAGTTTGATTTAAATAATCCAATTCTTCCTGCATTTTATCCTGTAAAGCCTCTCGTTGTTCTTCTTTGATCTCCTTCGAAGACTCAATATCCGCTATAAGTACCAAATATCGTTTCATAAGACTGTTTTTTTATCTTTTCCAATATATAACCAAAATAGTTTAAATATTCAATTTTTAACCAAAGTAGTTATATAATGTATTTTTAAACCAATACAGTTACTCATAAGATTGGATTATCCTCTCATCTCTTAAAAGATTGCTAAAACCAATGAATAGAAAGAAATAATTTTCAACTACATATATGGATCTGATACAAAATCAGCTTCCCAAATAAAAGGAAGTTATCTCCTCGTACGGGCATGATTTATATTTTATTAAGAGCGTTAAATAAACGATCTTAGATTCTGCATTTAACAAAATGCTTGCTATTTTATGTCTGGCAATTATTATCGGGATCACTATCTATATATTTAAAGGTCTAATCTTTTTTGAGCTAATTAATTGATTATGAATCGTCTTTTCAATTCTTCAGGATCTGTTTTTCGTATCGCATTTATTTTTCTACTGGGTCTAATTCTTCTGGGGGCTCTTTCCGACTGGATTATAGAATGGCTCTGGCTCGATAACCTGGGCTATGATGAGGTCTTCTGGACCATTAAGATAACCCAGGCCCTCCTCCTTTTATCAGCTCTCGTGGTTTCACTGGCTTATGTTTTACCCAATATGAAAGCACTGGGACAAAAAATCGGAACGATGAGTTTCGGCAACTCTCCCCTGGCCCAACTGAATCTGGATCAGATTAGTACCCAAAAGATCAAGCGTCTTTTTATGGGGATTGGAGGGGCGATTAGCCTGTTTTTTTCGCTGGCTTTTTTCATGCGATGGGATACCTACTTCCGCTTCCACTGGAATGAGACGGTAGGTCAGTTGGACCCCATTTTCAGCAACGACATCGGCTTTTATCTTTTCCGTCTTCCCTTTATCGAACTAATACAAAACAGTCTCACCTCGCTGGTATTTTTTGTTACGCTTATCACCATCATTTTATATATCTATTCAGGAGCTGTTTCACTCCGATCCAAAAATGAGCTTAGCTTTCATCCCGGGGTTAAGAAGCAAATCAGCATAAACCTGGGGATCTGGTTCCTGCTGCTATCATGGGGATACTACCTGGAGCGGTACAATCTGCTGTACAATGATACAGGAGCTGTCTATGGCATGAGTTATGTAGACCTCAATGTAAATCTGCCCATTTTATGGATCGTAAGCATTCTCTGTTTTCTATTAGCTGCCCTGTCCTTTTACCAGCTGTACAAAAATCGCTTTAAATGGCTTGCCATAGGCGGTGTTATTACCCTTTTAATTGGCGGTGTTGGATTGAATATGCTTCCGGGTGCAATACAAAGTTTCGTTGTAAATCCCAGTGAATTACAGCTGGAAACGCCTTACATAGAAAACAGTATAGAACAGACACGCAAGGCGTATGCCCTCGATAAAATGCAAACACGTGAATATAGCGCACAGCCCGCCGAGGAAATGTCGTGGTCTACGGTGGAAGAAAATGAAGAAACTATAGAGAATATTCGACTTTGGGATCCTCGCCTGCTAATTCAGACATACCGGCAACTTCAGGAAATCCGGTTGTATTATCAGTTTTATAATGTAGATGTAGATCGCTACCACACAGATGAGGGCTACCTGCAGATGATGGTCGCAGCACGAGAACTTTCCGAAGAAATGCCCCAGGGATCCGATACTTGGGTGAATCGAAGACTACAGTATACTCATGGATATGGAATGGTTATGAGTCCCGTTGCTCAGGAAGGCTCTCAGGGAGACCCCCGCATGGTCATTAAAGATATCCCTCCCAAAAGCGAGATTGGGCTGGAAGTTGAAAACCCGGCTATTTATTACGGGGAGCACAACGACGATTACAAGATCGTCAATACCAATGTACAAGAGCTCGACTATCCCCAGGGAGATCAAAATGTTTATACAAATTACCAGGGAACCAGTGGGGTCTCCATTAATAACATTTTTGAGCGGCTACTCTTTGCCTGGAATTTTGGGGATATGAATATCCTATTGACAGACTATATAAATGAGGATAGCAAAATTATTTTTTGGAAGCGTATACAGGAGCGAGTACAACGTATTGCTCCCTTCCTGAGGCTCGAAGACGACCCCTACCTGGTACTGGAAAACGGACAACTGTACTGGATACAAGATGCCTATACCACTTCGCCTGATTATCCCTATGCCGAGCCGTTCAATAATCAGTACAACTATATTCGAAATTCCGTAAAAGTGGTGGTGGATGCCTATGACGGTACCGTGGAC
The DNA here is from genome assembly GCF_039545095.1 of Fodinibius salicampi. Classification (NCBI taxonomy): domain Bacteria; kingdom Pseudomonadati; phylum Balneolota; class Balneolia; order Balneolales; family Balneolaceae; genus Fodinibius; species Fodinibius salicampi. Next base: position 1,091,182 of record NZ_BAABRS010000001.1, read on the forward strand.
TTTTATGTATCCGATGAGGAAGATCCGGTTTTAAAAGTATATCGTGATATCTTTCCCGATATGTTTCAACCCTTGGATGCAATGCCTGAAGGACTTAAAGAACATATTAGATATCCGATACATCTCTTTGAGGCGCAAATGGATAAGTACAATAAATATCACATGACTGACCCCCAGGTATTTTATAACAATGAAGACTTGTGGACCCGTCCCAACGAAAAATACGGGGGGCAATCTATCACTATGGAACCTTACTATGTGCTCACTAAACTGCCGGGACAAGAAGAACTACAATACCTGCTTATCAGTCCTCTTACTCCCAGCAACCGGGATAACATGATTGGCTGGATGGCCGCCAATTCGGACGTACCTAACTATGGTGAAGTCACCGTGTTCGAACTCCCGAAGGATCGGCTCATATTAGGTCCTGCACAGATTGAAGCACGTATTGATCAGGATACTGAAATATCGCGCCAATTAGCCCTTTGGGATCAGCGCGGCTCGCGGGTTATTCGAGGCAACCTGATGATTATTCCAATACAGGATTCCTTTCTTTATGTTGAACCGGTTTTCTTAATAGCCGAAGGGGTTGACATACCACAGCTACAGCGTGTTATTGCCACCTCCGGCGAAAAAATTGCCATGCAGCCTACCCTATGGCAGTCAATCGAAGCCCTGTATGGCCAACGTCGTCGCATTGCTGCTCCATCCGATACTACAGCAGCTCCTGTTCCCCAAGCAGTGGAACAGATGCCTGCAGAAGGAGAGGAAAACTATCGGGAACTGCGTAATTTGTGGCAGGAAGCTCACGAGGCCCTGCAAGATGGCGACTGGACTCTGTTTGGAGAGAAAATGGATGAAATTAACAACCTGATAGAGAATGATTCCTGATGACCAAGATTAGTCTTCCAGGTAAAATTGCATTTGGAAATGAGTTCCCGAATTTTCAGGGATATAAGATATCTGTCCCTGTAATTGTTCAGATAACGTATTAATAAGCTGTATACCCAACGACTTGGGATTTTTAATACTGGTATCTTCCGGCATCCCTATGCCATCATCTTTAACATTAAGGGTTACCATTTCCTCTTTTTCCTGAACGGAAATCCAAATATTTCCGTCTGGTTTTTCCTTAAAGGCGTGCTTATAGGCATTGGTAATGAGCTCATTAAGTATCAAACCACATGGAATGGCTTGATTAACCGTAAGGTCCACGGGGTCGGCATCAATATGGACGTCTACCTTCGTAGTATCGGTATGCATGGAGGAAACAACAACTTTAAGCAATTGCTCAACATAGGTGTCAAATGAAATTTGAGAGAGATCCTCGCGCTGATAGAGCTTTTCATGAATCAAAGCTATAGAATTAATGCGCATTTGACTCTCTTTTAGTACTTCTACAGCCTCTTCCGAAGTGGTATTATAGGCCTGCAATTCAAGCAACCCGGTAATAACGGCCAGATTATTTTTAACCCGGTGATGGATTTCGGCCAAAAGAACCTCTTTCTCTTTCAGGGATTCCTTAATCTTATTTTCTGCTTGTTTGTTTTCCGTCACATCCACGTATAGTCCATAAATCGCGATCGTCTCGTTCTGTACCTTCACAGGCACCCCATAAATCAAAACATCGACAACACTCCCATCTTTACAACGTCTCTTCCCCGAGGTCTGTGCCGTATTCCCATTATATATCCTCTTAGATACTTCATAGGCATCACTTTTAGCATCCTCCGGTACAATAACTTCATCAATATTTTTACCCTTAATTTCCTCTGTGGTGAAGCCAAATACATTGGTAAAGGATTCATTCACAAACTGTAGTTCCTGATCCTCATTCATAAACGCAATGCCGATAGGAGCATTCTGAAAAAGCTGCCGAAATTTTTCCTCGCTCCGACGTATTTTCTCTTCGGCTTCGTATCGCTCACTGATATCACGGGCAATGGTGATAACAACATCATCTCCAAAATATTTTCCGGGATTAGCGACGACTTCTTTTGGGAAAATTTCACCATTTTTTCTTTGTCCCCACCACTCAAAACTCTGCGGAGATCCATTCAGGGCCTTTTGAATAAGCTGATGAGTATCCTCAATATCTACCTTATTTTTTGCTGCCAGAAACTCAGGCGTTTTCCCAATGAAGTAATCACGTTTGTATCCATACATCTCTTCAGCGCCGCGATTGACCTCTAAGAAACACCCTTCTTTATCCTGTATATAAATTGCGTCGCTTATAGAATCAAAGAGATCTTTAAAACTCTCCAAGCTCGACCGGTATTGTTTGACAATCTTTTTATTATGTGTGGTATCAACCAGGGTCCCCACCACTGCAGGCGCTCCGGCATATTTAATTGGAGATCCAAAAATATTTACATGAATTACCTGATCATTCTTTGTGATCCCTCTAAATCCATATTCAACCGATTCCTCGACCTGCTGAATTCGATCAGTAACATTTTGCTGCACTTGCTTCAGGTCATCCGGATGAGCCAAGTCAGTAATACTATATTTATTTTCAACTTCTTCTTTTGCGTAGCCAAAAATCTCGGCAAAACGGGGATTTACATAGCGGAATACCCCATCCTGTATCAAAAAGATACCTACCAATGACTCTTCAGAAAGAGCCCTGAACAAATTTTGAGACTCTCTTTTTTCCGTAATATCTGCGATCAGTGCACGGGCAGAACGCAGACTCCCATATTCATCATACAGTAACGAGTTATACCATTTATAATAGCGTACCTGTCCCCCTTTCGTACGTATCCTACTTTCTATTGTATATTGGGCTTGCTGATCCTTTATATTATTTTTGCATTTTTCTTTCCAGTCAACAAATGTATTTTCAGGCAGGATATCCTCCAAAAAAGCTTTTTCTCCTTTGGCTTCCTCTTCTTTCCATCCTAAAAGTTCTTCTGCCTGTTCGGACCAGTAGTTAATCCTATAATTGACATCCCATCCTATTTCAGCAAGGGGAAAATTAGCCTTATGGGCTTCCAACTTGGGATATTGGTTTGGGTCGCTTTCCTGGTGGTTGATTTGTTCCGATATATCATGGGCAACTGCGAACTTTGCCAGTTGACCTTCAAAATTAAACTGATGGTAGGTCAGCTGTACAAAAAATTCTTCTCCTATTTTACTTCTGTGAATCCAAATCGAATTATTTTCATTAAGATCATTTATTATCTCCCTATGGGTTGATCTCTCTCCTAGATCATAAAAGTTCATCCCACACAATTCATCATAGGCATATCCGTATTTTTTCAAAACAGCCTCATTAACATCTAAAATGTCGTGGGAGCAATCATCCAAAATAAACAGTAGCTGGTTCGATAGGTAGGAAGAATTTTTCTGATGCATTAAAAGTAAATAAAGTTAATGATTTTATACTTTCAGCGAGTTCTAATATATCGTGATCTGCCAAAAAATAAAGAAAAAAATAGCCTGTCCCTCTTTTCTAATTTTTATATCTTTAAGGGCTTAATTACAGAAATAAATCTTTAATAGCATATTAACCTGCCGAATGGCTGACCAAATTACGATTACTTTACCCGACGGAACACAGAAGCAATATCCCAAGGGTATAACCGGACGTGAAATTTCGGAATCTATCTCTATGGGATTAGCACGGGAAGCACTGAGTATTACACTCGACGATGAAATATTGGATTTAGATCGTCCGATTGAAGAAAGCGGGAATATTACCATTAATACCTGGGATAGTGAAGACGGTCAGTACACCTTTTGGCACTCATCAGCTCACCTCCTGGCCGAAGCTATTCAGGAACTTTATCCCAATACCAAGTTTGGAATTGGTCCACCAGTTGAAAACGGCTTTTATTATGATATTGATTTTGGAGACCAAACCATAGGACAGGACGATCTCGATGAGATCGAAGATATGATGATTGAACTGGCCCGTAAGAAATCGGAGTTCAACCGAAGAAAAGTTTCCAAACAAGAAGCTCTTAATTTTTATAAAGAACAGGATAACGAATATAAGGTAGATCTTATAGAAGATCTGGAAGATGGTGAAATCACCTTTTATACTCAGGGCGAATTTACTGATCTTTGCCGTGGGCCGCATATTCCGAATACGGGTCGTATTAAGGCGGTTAAGCTAACCGGACTGGCCGGTGCATACTGGCGTGGAGATAATGAAAGTGAACAGCTTACCCGTATTTATGGTATTAGCTTTCCAAAGCAAAAGTTACTGAAGAAATATCTTAAACGAGTTGAGGAGGCCAAGAAACGAGATCATAAAAAGCTTGGCAAAGAGCTGGAACTCTATATGATCGACTCGATGATCGGCCAAGGATTACCGGTTTGGTTGCCCAATGGAACGGTAATACGCCGGGAACTGGAGGCCTTTTTAAGAGAGGAGCAGAAAAAAAGAGGATACAAGGAAGTTATCACACCTCATATTGGGAATCTGGAATTGTACCGTACCTCCGGACATTATCCCTATTACCGGGAATCACAGTACAATCCTATCCAGGTCGAAGATGAGGAATACCTGCTTAAACCGATGAATTGTCCGCACCATCATCGTATCTACTCGAATAAAATGCATAGCTATCGTGATCTGCCACTTCGACTGGCAGAGTTCGGAAACGTGTATCGGTTTGAGCAATCCGGGGAGTTGAGTGGTATGTCTAGAGTCCGCGGTTTCACCCAGGATGATGCTCATATTTATTGCACACACGATCAGCTTAAAGATGAAATCAAAAACTGTTTGGAACTTACTGAGCTCGTTTTTGGTATCTTTGATATGCCGGTGGATATCCGATTGTCTTTCCGTGATGATAATGAAGAAAAATACGGGGGCAAGACAGAATTCTGGGACCGGGCCGAACAAGAAATAAGAGAAGTGGCCGATGAAGAAGAACTCGACTACACCATCGGTCGCGGTGAGGCCAGCTTTTATGGACCTAAGATTGACTTTATTATCCGTGATGCTATTGGACGAAAATGGCAGCTGGGAACCATCCAAGTTGACTATGTAATGCCCGAACGATTTGATTTGAATTATGTAGGATCCGACAATCAGAAACACCGTCCGGTAATAATTCACAGAGCTCCTTTTGGTTCCATGGAGCGGTTCACCAGCATTCTAATAGAACACTTTGCCGGAGATTTCCCTGTTTGGTTGGCACCAACACAGGTTGAAATAATTCCCGTATCCGATGATTCTAACAATTATGCTTATAAATGTGCTTCAACACTTGCAGAAAATGACGTTCGTGTTGAAGTAGATGACCGAAGTGAAAAAGTCGGAGGAAAAATTCGTGATGCTGAAACGAGCAAGATTCCATATATGTTAATAGTAGGTAGTGATGAAGAGTCGGAAGGAACTGTTTCGGTTCGCCGGCATAAAGAAGGTGATATTGGAACTTTTGATTTTTCTGATTTTATTTCTAATCTCACTGATGAGATTAAAAATAAAGAACTACCACAACACTAACTTAATTTTAATAAAACCACAGAGGTTACTATCGCAAGAACCAGACGACGAAGACCACGGGGCAACGAAGACCGCCCTAATGCTAATGAGGAAATCAGATCATCCAAAGTCAGAGTTATTCATCCCGAAGATGCTGACAAAGAGCACGAGGTTGTACCTATAGATCGTGCTCGTGAAATAGCTGAATCTTATGGGCTTGATCTTGTTGAAGTGGCACCCAATGCTGAACCACCGGTTTGCAAGGTGCTCGACTTCGGCAAGTATATGTACAAGAAGAAAAAGAAGGAAAAAGAAGCCAAAAAGAAACAGCATACGGTACAAGTTAAAGAACTCCGGTTTAGACCTAATACCGACGACCACGATCTCGAATTCAAAACCCGTCATGCTCGCGGATTTCTTGAAGATGGTGATAAAGTTAAGGCGACCGTTCAATTTCGTGGCCGGGATATGCTCTACACTGAACGCGGTAAGGAACTGCTCATGGATTTAGCAGAAGAACTTAACGATATCAGCGAGATTGAAACAAAGCCTAACATGGAAGGTCGCCGAATGATTATGATGTTGGCTCCTTCAGGAAAAGGCGGGGCTTAATTAAAGTAATATCAACGCTTTTGTTGATATTTGGGGATAAAATCTTTTATAATAAATATTCTCAGTATAGAGTTTATTCTCTAAACTCTTATGCTTATCTTTGAAGCCTTTTAATTCCAAGAAATTCTATACAGGTGTTTCGTTATGCCAAAGATGAAATCTAACAGTGGAGCGAAAAAACGCTTTAGAAAAACCAGTTCTGGTAAAATTAAGCGTAAAAAGGCTGGAAAAAGCCATATCCTCACTAAGAAACGAAGTAAAAGAAAGCGTAAACTCGGTAAGACTACTTTGGTCGACAAGACTCAAAAGAAGGATGTCGAACAAATGCTTCCTTACAAATAACGTTTCTATACATTTAAATTAAACATTAACACTTAAACATTAGACAAAATGCCACGTTCAAGAAATAAGGTGGCTTCCCGTCGCCGTCGCCGCAAGATTTTAAAACAGGCGAAAGGTTACTGGGGCAAGCGAAAAAATGTTTATCGTTTTGCGAAAAACGCGGTAGAAAAAGGGATGCTATATCAGTATCGCGACCGTAAAGTTCGTAAACGAGAATTCCGGAAGCTCTGGATTACACGCATTAATGCTGCTGCCCGACAAAACGGTTCAACCTATTCAAGGCTGATGGGGGCCCTTAACAAGAAAGATATTCAGATCAATCGTAAGGTATTAGCAGATCTTGCCGTAAATGATCCGGATGCTTTCACTGCTATTGTAGAAGAAGCATCTAATTAATAGTATTATTCTATATAAAAGCCGATCCGCCAATATTTCTGGATGGATCGGCTTTTTTTATTTTTAAGGATTAGATAAGTTAGACCTTCCCTGCACACCCTGATATCTTATCCTAATTTGTCTGGTTTGCATATACACATAAAAGCATATAATTATATCGATTACTGAAATTTCATGCTCGACGATATCCAAGAACTGAAAGAAGAAGTCATTAATTATAATATCTCCACTGAAGACGAACTAGAGGAGTTTCGGCTGGAATTTCTATCCCGCAATGGAAAAGTCCAGAATATGTTTTCCCGGATGAGTGAAGTGCCCAATGAAAAAAAAGCCAAAGTGGGAAGAGCCATGAATGAAGTTAAAAATCTGGCTCAACAAACATTTAACGAGCATAAAAAACGACTGGCCCGTAAGCAAACGTCTGATATAAAAGCGACGGATGATCTTTCACTTCCGGCTCCGCCTCTCTCCTCGGGCTCCTACCATCCGCTAACCCAAACGATGGAGGAAATGAAAAATATTTTCTATCGCCTCGGTTTTTCTATTGCAGATGGTCCGGAAGTAGAGGATGATTTTCATAATTTTACAGCGCTCAATTTTCCTCCCAATCACCCGGCCCGTGACGAACAGGATACCTTTTTTATCCGGAAAGACGAGAATCCCAATGTAGATGACCTCGTACTTCGCACACACACCTCCCCTGTTCAAATACGACTGATGCAAGAAAAAGAACCACCGATACGAACCATCATGCCCGGGCGTGTTTACCGAAATGAGGCAGTATCACCCAAGTCCTATTTCCTTTTTCACCAGGTTGAGGCCCTCTATATTGATACGGATGTTAGTGTTGCTGAGCTCAAAGAAACCCTTATAAGCTTTGCTAAGCTAATGTTTGGCAGTGATGTAAAATATCGACTTCGACCGGGTTTTTTTCCCTTTACAGAACCCAGTCTTGAAATGGATATCTGGTGGGAAACCCCGAATTCATCGAACGACGGACGCTGGCTGGAAATTTTAGGATCCGGAATGGTGGATCCAAATGTATTGAAAGCAGTGGATATCGATCCTGAAAAATATACCGGATATGCCTGGGGAATGGGCGTTGAACGCATTGCCCTGCTCCGCCACGAGATAGATGATATCCGAATCTTTTATGAAAACGACATTCGATTCTTAGAACAGTTTCACTAACCAAATTCTGAACTGAACGCAGATGATTTAGATCAATCCAAGCGTAGAACCGCTTACCTGAACGGTACCATTCGTTAGATTGATTTAAAATCAATAAACAATGATCAAATAAATGAAAATTTCTTACAACTGGCTTTCTGAATTTATTAATTTAGAACTTACTCCTGAAGAAACCGCCGAAAAGCTCACTCTTATCGGCCTGGAAGTTGAAGAGGTTTCCTCTTATGGAAGTAAGCTGGAAGGGGTAGTAGTCGGTGAAGTGTTAGACGTTAAGGAACATCCCAATGCCGACCGCCTGCGAATATGCTCAGTGAACCTGGGAGATGAAGAAGTACAAATAATTTGCGGGGCCAATAATGTAGCCGCCGGACAAAAAGTCCCCGTTGCAACGGTCGGTACGACGCTTCCTGTCGAAACGGAAAACGGTGAGCCTTTTACCATCCGTAAGGCCAAACTGCGGGGCGAAAAATCTACCGGCATGATCTGTGCTGAGGATGAACTGGGGCTCGGAGAAGATCACAGTGGCATCATGGTGTTGGATGAGCGCCTCAAACCCGGCACCCCCCTTCATAAGGCTATTGATATCTATCAGGATACGGTTATTGACATTGAAATCACCCCCAACCGTCCGGATGCAACCTGTCATCTGGGGGTAGCGCGAGACCTTGCAGCCGCCCTCTCCCTGGATCTTTCCAAACCTTTTGAAACGGATTTTGAAGCTGCCGAGCCTCTGCAGGAAATTGATATAAATATAGAAGCCCCCCAAAAGTGTCCCCGGTACGTGGGCAAGCTGGTTAAAGATGTGACCATAGAGGAATCTCCTACCTGGCTTCAGAATCGGTTAAAGGTCCTGGGCATACGTCCCGTTAACAACATTGTGGATATTACTAATTATGTAATGTTCGAACTGGGGCAACCTCTGCACGCTTTTGATGCAGATACCATTAAAGGCAATAGCATAATCATCAAAGATTTTGATGAAGAAATTACATTTGAAACACTCGATCATGAAGAACGCACTTGTTCAGCCGGAACGCTCTTTATTTGTGATGAGCAGGAACCGATAGCCATTGCAGGCGTAATGGGAGGCGTTGATTCGGAAGTAGGTGACCAAACTAAAAACGTACTGATTGAAAGTGCCTATTTTGATCCCGCTAGCATACGTAAAACAGCCAAAGAGCAGGTACTGCAAACTGATGCCTCCTACCGTTTCGAACGGGGCATTGATCCCCAACTGCAACGTATTGCCGCTGAACGGGCGGCACAGCTAATTGCGGACATATGTAACGGTAAAATAAGCGGTGGTTGTACGGATGTGCATCCGGTAAAGACGGAACCGCAACTACTGGAACTTAGAAAATCATATGTTAATCGTCTTCTGGGAACCAATTTTACCGTCGATCAGATTGTAGAAATACTGGACGGACTGGAACTGGATCTTATTAATCGGGATGAGGAATCCATTACATACAAAATTCCCACTTTCCGTCCGGATCTCGAACGTGAAGTTGATCTTATAGAGGAAATAGGTCGATTATACGATTATAATCGGATTCCACCTCCTAAACATGGTAAATTCACTTCTCCCGAACCTCTTACCGATTGGGAGAAGCTACGTACCAAAGCAAAAGAAACAGCAAAGGGGCTTCGATTCCGGGAAATCTATTCAAACTCACTAATGCCCGAAGCAGATGCAGAATGGCTGGGCGAATTGAAAGGCATGATTCATACGCTCAACCCCATTTCAAAAGAGATGACCACGCTTCGCCCTTCCCTGCTGTACGGTTTTCTTAAATCTGTAGCTTACAATTTTAATCGTAAAGCCCAGCAGCTTCGCTTTTTTGAAATTGGAAATGTTTTTGAGAAATCGGACAATGGTACCTATCACCATGGTATCAAAGAAGAAACCCATATTTTATTTGGCCTGGCAGGTTTTAAAACCATTGAGCATTGGAAAACTGAACCGAAACACTATGATGCCTTTGACTTAAAAGCTTCCGTAAACAGCTTCTTGCAGGAGGTTGAAGTTTTATCTGAGGTGGAAACATTTGTGGATGACAATAATGTACTCACTTATAAAGCAGATGGAGAAAAAATAGGTGAATTAAAAAATATCTCTCAAAAGATGAGAAAAAATTATGAGATAAAACTACCTGCTGTAGCTGCCGAATTTTCCCTGTCCAAGATATTCGATATTAAGCAGCGAACAGAGGGAAAAACTTATGAACCGGTATCCAAGTTTCCCTCCTTTGAGTTCGACTTTGCAGTCATTGTCGATCGGGGAATCAAGGCTGGAAAACTGGTAAAAGCAATTAAAGAAACGGCGGGGGGTAATCTTCATGATCTCCAAATATTTGACGTTTTTGAAGGTCCTTCGCTTGGTGAAAATAAAAAAAGTTTGGCCTTCAGACTTTCATTCTTGGATAAAAACAAAACATTGACTATCAATGAAGTAGAGCCTATAATTAACAAAGTAGTTGAAAGGCTCGAAAAGGAGTATTCCGCTAAACTTCGATCATAATAATTGACCGTGCTAACAGACGACAGTCCATACAAAAAAGAGTTTAATCGACTCATCAATGAGATCCGAAAAGAGGTGACTTCTCTCAGAGAGGAAATTGATGAGCTCGAAAAAGAGAATAGTAAACTCAAGTCGAAACTCCGAAAAATTGAGCAGGGACAAGCTGATATTTTTTCAGAGGTTTCTGAATCAGAGCGGCTGGCCATACGTCATCAGGTATTGGGCTTGATTTCTAAAATTGACAATCATCTGGAGGATAGCCAATGAAATCTGTCAAAGTAACTATTTTAGGCAAGCAGTTTCCTTTAAAAGTAAAGGATTCTGAAGAGGAAACGATGAAACGTATTGCCCATTATGTAGATGATAAATTCCGGCAATACAAAAAAGAATTAAATAAGCAGCCCGATACTACGGTTATGTCGCTTGCTGCTTTAGCGATTGCCGAAGAACTTTTTGAGGAGCGCAAGCAAAACAGAGAGCTTAATCAACAGGAAGAAAAAGTAATGGAAAAGGTAAATGGCTCTCTTGAAGAGTTTGTTGATGAAATAACTTCCTGATTAAATTCCATTCTGAGAAGGCCGTTAATTTCCTTACCTTTAGCTTTTTAATTCATCAGATTTTCCTTTGGCCTAATTTCAGTAGCCATGCCCAGCAAATTACTAAATATACTTTTTGTCGGAGATATCGTTGGCGATCCCGGATTAAGTCTTTTAGAAACTATTTTACCCAGCCTCATCGATAAACATGAAGCGGACTTCGTTATTGCGAATGGGGAAAATTCCCATGAGGGCAAGGGTATCAATCGTTCAATCATTCAGCGACTCTATGACTTAGGCGTTGACGTAATTACAGGAGGCAACCACTCCTTCGCCAAATGGAAGGTCTTTGACTACATGAAAGAAGATGCCAATATTCTACGTCCGATGAATTATCCAAAAGGTAATCCTGGCTATGGATTTGGTGTTTATGACCTATCTGATAGCGACCAAAAAATTGGAGTCCTTAATCTACAGGGACGTACCTTTATGAATGCCATCGACGATCCTTTTTCAACTGCCGACTGGGTTATTGAACGAATGAAGGAGGAAACAGATATAATATTTGTAGATTTCCATGCTGAAGCCACCGCAGAAAAAATGGCGTTGGCCTGGCATCTGGATGGAGAGATTTCTATGTTCGTAGGAACCCATACGCATATTCCAACCAACGATGCCCGGCTTTTACCTAACGGCACGGGCTATATCAGCGATGCAGGCATGACCGGTTCTTTTGATTCAGTATTGGGAATGGATAAAAATACTTCTATGAAACGGTTTAAACTAGGTACTCCCCATCGCTATCGACTGGCAAACGGAAATAATCATCTCTGTGCCGTCTTGGGAAAAGTTGATATTGAAACGGGTAAATGCAAGCATATTGAGCCGATCATTTATCCTTCCTTTCAATCAAATAGCTTAGAAGAATAAAAAATGCCCATTTTAGAAGCTCGTGATATCACCAAAACCTATAATGGTCGAGATGGGAATCCCCTTACCGTTTTAGATAATACTTCCATTGCCATAGAAAAGGGATCGATTGTGACTATTGTTGGTGCGAGCGGATGTGGAAAAAGTACTTTGCTCCATATTCTGGGTGGACTGGATCGTCCTGATTCAGGAACGGTGTTGTGGCAGGAGGAATCAATATATGACATGGGCAAAGAGATACTAGCCAAATTCAGAAACAAAAATTTGGGCTTTGTTTTCCAATTCCATCACCTGTTGCCGGAATTTACGGCTGTAGAAAACATTATGATGCCCGCATTGATTGGCAATGCAACGGAACAGCAGGCCAAGGAAAAAGCATTGCTACTCCTTCGGGATTTTGGTATTGCTGACCGGGCAGAACACCGTCCCACACAACTTTCCGGTGGGGAACAACAGCGGGTGGCCATGGCACGTGCCCTTATCAATGACCCCGATCTTATTTTGGCCGACGAACCTACAGGAAATCTTGATGAAAGAAATACCGAAATTCTGCTCGATCTTCTTTATGACATCCGAAGGAAAAAAGATGTAAGTATTCTCTTAATTACCCATGAAAAAAATATTGCAGAGCGATCAGATTTAGTTTACGAACTCTCTCATGGAAAACTGGCAGAACTTTAGATTTTGCTATCATCCAAAACAATGATATTTTTACCGACCAAAAATAAAGTTTAATCCAATTTTATTATGTCCAAGAAACAAGCGCGCGAAGAGTTAGAAAGCGATCCGCTATTAGAAACTTTTTCCAAGGCACAAAGTTTTTATGACCAAAATAAGTCTGCTGTAATCGGAGGTATTATAGCTTTAATTCTGATTATTGGAGGAGGGATAGGTTATTACTATTATTCCACCTCTCAAGAAGAAAGTGCCCAGCAATTATTATCAGACGCTACAACCTATTATATCAACGGGAATTACCAACAAGCACTTACAGGATCTGATGAGGATTTTGCAGTTGGGTTTGAACAAATCATTGATAATTATCCCCGTACCGATGCTGCTAATTTGGCTCGCTATTATGCTGCAGTAAGTGCATTTAACCTGGGCAACCTACAAGAAGCTATCTCTTATATTGAAGGCTATGAACTTCCTGATGGTATTTTAGGAGTTGGCCCTATTTCCTTTCATGCGATGCTTATGACTGAAGAAGGAAATTATAGTGAGGCTGCGAAGCTGTATATAAAAGCAGCTGAATGGGATGAAAACAGCTCAACAACTCCCTTCAATTATTTAAAAGCTGCCCAGACCTACAACTCTGCCGGAGAAAAAGAACAAGCTAAGGAATATGCTCAGCTTGTTGTAGATGAATACAGCAATAGTCCACAGGCATCTGAAGCGCAACGTCTTTTAGGTACTTTAGCTACCGCCAATTAATAAAAGAAATCAATATAAAAAAGGAGGATTCTCTTCTCAGAATCCTCCTTTAGTTCATTTATTATGAGCTTTTCGATTAAGTATTAACTTCCCGGCGGTTGATAGTCCATATCTACCCACCGACGATTTTTCCCGCTTTCAATTGATTTGTGGATAAAATGAACTCCCCGTGCTCCATCCTGGACTGTTGGAAAATCTTGGGCAAATTCATGAGGCTCCTCTCCTGCCAGTCGGGCAGCAATAGTATCGGCTACATTTGAATAGATGTTGGCAAAAGCTTCAATAAAGCCTTCCGGATGTCCGGGAGGAATACGATTGCCCGCACCTGCTACGTCTGACAAGTATGGATTACCTCTTTTATAAATTTCTTCGGCTCCATCCGGATATTTAACCTGCAGATAGTTTGGATTTTCCTGGTGCCATTCCAGTCCTGCCTTTTCTCCGTAAATTCTAACATTCAGGTCATTCTCTTCACCAACGGCAATTTGCGAGACATGCAAGACTCCCTGAACTCCACCTTCATAATGAATCAGCATATTCGCATCATCTTCCAGATCTCTTCCTTCGCCAAAAGTATTAATATCGGCATACAGCTCCTCCATCTGGAGTCCGGTAATGTATTCGACCAGGTTTTCAGCATGAGTCCCGATGTCTCCTATACAGGAAGATATACCCGCTTTGTCAGGATCTAATCTCCATACCTCATCATCGTTATCACTCTGGGATAACCAACCTTGCGGATATTCCACTACGACTTTCCGAAGCTTACCCAGCCTTCCGTCATCGACTATTTTCTTGGCTTCTTTAACCATAGGATAGCCGGTATAATTATGGGTAAGACCAAAAATAACATCGTGTTCTTCTACCAGCCGGCATAATTCCTCCGCTTCCTCAATGGTATTGGTCATTGGCTTATCACAAACAACGTGAATACCTGCCTCAATAAACACCTTTGCTACCGGGTAGTGCAGAAAGTTTGGGGTTGTAATACTTACAAAATCAATTCGCTCATTTTCAGGCAGTGCAGACTCTTTTTCAGCCATTTCTTCATAAGAATCATATACCCTGTCCGGATCCAGGTGCAGTCGTTCTCCCATTTCCCGGGACTTTTCAGGCTTTGAGGAAAAAGCTCCTGCAATGAGTTCCATCTTACCATCTAGTGCGGCAGCCATACGGTGGACTTCTCCGATAAATGCACCGGGACCACCACCGACCATTCCGTAACGAATTTTCCTATCTATACTCATGGATTAATTCTAATTTTTTTACTTAAAATTTAATTATCGATTGTAATAAGCACCTTTAAAATTGAAAATGCAAAAGTTTAGCATGTCGAAGAAATTTCCAAAATTATTTCTGCAAATTTCTTGCAAATATCGTGCTCCACATATATGTTGATGCAGTAGTATAAGAAAAACAAAAAAGGATCATGAAAAATAAAAATTTCTACGTTTCAGATGCCCAGAGTGAAAACGAATATGATGCTATAGTTGTAGGATCAGGAATTTCTGGCGGATGGGCAGCAAAAGAATTAACAGAAAAGGGATTGAAAACATTGGTTCTTGAACGGGGACGTGATGTAAAGCACGGGGAAGATTATAAAACGGAACACATGCCTCCCTGGGAAGCTGAATTTAGGGGTCGTGGTGACCGAAAGCTCTTTGAGGAAGAGTATCCCCGACAGCTTCGGTCAGATGTTATCAATGAGTATAACTATCATTTTTTCGTAAATGATAAGAAACACCCCTATCAAACTGATGAGGAAGATCCTTTTTTATGGGTGAGGGGATACCAAGTTGGAGGCCGTTCTCTTACATGGGGTCGCCAGGTTTACCGGTGGAGTGATCTTGATTTTGAAGCGAATGCCAAAGAAGGCATAGCTGTAGACTGGCCTATCCGATATGAAGATATTGCCCCATGGTACGATTATGTGGAAGAGTTTATAGGTGTTAGCGGCCAGGAAGAAGGTCTTGACCACCTACCTGATGGAAATTTTTTGCCTCCCATGGACTTAAATTGCGTTGAACAAGACGTAAAGGAGAAGATTGAAAATAATTTTGAATACCGATATCTGACGATAGGTCGCTGTGCAGTATTAACGGAACCACATAAAGGACGCGGCGCCTGTCACTATTGTGGCCCCTGCTCTCGTGGATGTAGTGTAGGAGCATACTTCTCCAGCCAAAGCAGCACCCTCCCTGCTGCACGCAATACGGGAAACCTTACCTTGCGCCCAAACAGTATTGTAGATAGTATCATTTATGATAAGGAAACCAATCGGGCGAAAGGGGTACGCGTTATTGATCGGTTGACAAAGGAGACAAAAGAGTATCATGCTAAGGTCATATTTTTAAACGCCTCTGCCCTTGGCTCTACCCAGATCATGCTGAACTCTACTTCCGATGCTTTCCCAAATGGAATTGCAAACTCAAGTGGTGTAATGGGACATTACCTGATGGACCACCACTTCCGGGTAGGAGCTTCCGGCACTTTTGAAGGATATGAAGATCGCTATTACAAGGGAAACAGGCCTAATGGTATATATATTCCTCGATTCCGTAATATAAACGAAGAAACCAAGCATGATGAATTTATTCGTGGATATGGCTTCCAGGGTCGCGCAAGCAGGGCCAGCTGGGGGCGTGGCACTTCTATGGATGGCTTTGGGAAAGAATTCAAAGAAAAACTGCGTGATCCCGGTCCCTGGAATTTTGGAATGACCGCTTTTGGAGAAATACTTCCCTATGAGGATAATCACGTGACTCTTTCTGAAGAAACTGATGAATGGGGCTTACCCCAATTAGAAATTCATGCTTCCATTAATGAAAATGAAGAAAAAATGCGGGAAGATATGGCTGAAACAGCAGCTGAAATGCTGGAAGCTGCCGGCGGCAAAAATGTAAGTCCCTATTTTGGGGAGTATCTGGTCGGTGAAGGTATCCATGAAATGGGTACTGCACGTATGGGAAGAGATCCGGAAACTTCCGTTTTAAATGCCCATAACCAAACGCACGACGTCCCGAACCTTTTTGTCACCGATGGGGCTTGCATGACTTCGGCAGCTTGTCAGAATCCATCCTTAACCTATATGGCATTAACCGCCCGGGCGGTAGATTATGCAGTGGATGAGCTGAATAAAGGTAATATTTAACGACCGTAATATCAGTGAGGTCTTTAATCAGTTTTTTATTTTTTCGAGAACCTTATTTCATGACTTAAAATTAGGTATACAATGAATAGAAGAGAAGCTTTAAAACAACTTGCACTTTTAAGCGGAGGAGCCCTGTCCCTTACCACTGTAGCCGGGATTATGGGAGGATGTTCGGCAGAAACGAACGGTGGTGCCGGATTTACTCCGCAAACGTTATCACAGGCACAGAATGAACTGGTTACCCAGTTTTCTGAACGTATAATTCCCGCTACCGATACTCCCGGAGCAAAAGCTGCTGGCGTAAATCAGTTTATTGATCACATGCTTACCAACTGGAATACCGAGGAGGAGCGTAAACATTTTTTGGAGGGACTTGACCGCATTGATCAACTCAGCAACCAAAAATTTGACGATGTTTTCGCAGAACTTGGAGAAGCAGATCAAATTACAGTTATGGAAGAACTGGAGCAGGAAGCCCAAAATAACTCTGATGCAGATTTGAAACCGATCTTTTCAATGATGAAGGAGTTTACCGTCGTAGGGTATTATACTTCTGAGATTGGTGCTTCTCAAGAGCTCGTTTCCGACATTGTTCCTGGTTATTACGATGCCTGCATGCCCTATTCCGAAGTAGGCAGGGCTTATTCATAAAATATGGGTGGCATAAATTGAAATCACTTTTATACTTAACTCTCTAAAATCTGGGAGGTACTTTCTTTCCCCAGTTCATTTACCACGGTTACAACGGCCCCGGAAAATGTATTTCCCTCAAAGGTCTCGGGAATAGCAATACTTTGTTTCCAGCCAGGATAGATATCCGTTTCCCACCTATTCCCAAATTTCTTTTTAACAACCCATAGCCATGAATCTTTAGTTGTGTTAAGAGTAAGCACAAATTGATTACCTACCTTTTCAAGCTCTGCATCCGGCTTTTCTGGTAAACCGCCCGGAAGCCAGTCTGTAGAAGGAACCAAAGCTGATGAAGTGTAGACCTTATCCATTAATCGACCCGAAATTTGATCGGGATTCTGCATTAATGCCTTCATGCTAAAGTGTATGGCGCCTTCAGCACCGGGCTGATTTCGTATTATTTGAATTTGCTCTGCAATTTCTTCTGAGGACCATCCATCAGAAGTAGAAAGCAATTTACTTGTATACAGTCCCGGCCAAAGGTGACGATTTTTAATATTCTGCTGTTGCCACCACTCCAAGAGTACAGGAAAACTCTGCGCTTGCTGACTAATTGGCCAATACAGCTGTGGGGTGAGATAATCTACCCACCCTTCGCGCAACCATTTTCTGGCATCAGCAAAGATTTCATTATAGGCATCAAAGCCCTCTATCTGCTCCGGATGTCCCGGGCGCCAAATGCCAAACGGTGAAATACCAAACCTCACCTTCGGATCTATAAGCTTAATTTCTTCATTTAATCGCTTTACAAATGTATTTATATTTTCTCGACGCCACTCATTCCTGTTTCCAGAAGTAGTTTTATCCCTGAATTTAGCATAAGAAGCATAATCTGGAAAGCCGATCGATTGACCGGAATTACTTTTAGCAGGATACGGATAAAAGTAATCATCAAGATGAACCCCATCTATATCATAGCGGCGTACCACATCTGCAATAACGTCAATAGAATATTGCCGTGCTTCTTCCTTTCCCGGATCTAACCACAAATATGACCCATAGGAAACAACAAGATCAGATTTCCTATTCCTAATATGATTTGGCGCCAAAGGTCCACGGGCAGCGGGATGATGCGCACGAAACGGATTGAACCACGCATGCAGTTCGAGTCCCCGACGATGTGCTTCCTCTACAGCAAATTTCAGGGGATCGTAATACGGCTCTGGGGGTTCTCCCTGTTTCCCGGTCAGATAAGCCGACCAAGGTTCATACGGGGAGTTATAAAAGGCATCAGCCGATGGCCTGACTTGGAATATAATAGCATTCAGGTTAAGCAATACCGCCCTGTCCATGATGGCTCTAAGCTCTTTTTTTTGCTCCGAAACCGTAAGACCGGAATCCGAGGGCCAATCAATATTATCTACAGTGGCAATCCAAGCCCCCCGAAATTCTCTGGGCGTCTTGGGAATCTCATCAATATTTATTTTCGTAGCTTTCTCTTCATCTCTCTCTCTTTGTTCAACAATACCTTCGTTCTCTGGCCTCTCAGGTTCACTAACAGGTTTTGTAGTCGTACAACTAGCTGCAACAACAGCAATAAATAAAGTTAGAGATAATGCTCGTTCGAAAGTCATACTTATCAAAAGCTGATCAAGTTAAAGCTACTAAAAATAATATTGGAAATTTCTTTTTAACATAAAATAGGCCATCATAAATAACTATGATGGCCTGAGAAAAAACGAGAAAAAAAATTACAGTTCTTTGATTTTGATATTGCGGAAACTCACTCGATCACCATGATCCTGCAAGCTAATGTGTCCTTCCCGGGGATCGCCAAACTCCGGATGCTCACTAAACTTGCTATTACGTATCATTTCGTACCAATCATTGGTCCACATTTCATAGGTAACCACTTTCTCTCCATTTTGCCAATGTTCTATGGTGGATCCCTTAGCCACGATCTTTGCGCTGTTCCATTCTCCATACGGATTCGCATTCTGTGGTTCGGCCGGGATCAGATCATATAAGGAAGCTGATTTTCGGTTTCCATCTTCTCCCATATCTGCATCCGGATGATTTTCATTATCCAGGATTTGAAACTCGGGAGCAGACCAGTAAATCGGTTGGTTAGGCTGTTCAATCCCGCGGTAAAGAATACCACTGTTGCCACTTTCCTGAACCTTCCATTCGAGTTTAAGTATAAAATCACCATATTTATGGCGAGTGATAATATCACCTCCCCCACCATCTTCGAGCACAGTAAGGGCTCCATCTTCTGCTACCCAACCGTCTTCAGGAAATGTACCGCTATTATAACTGCGCCAGTGATCAAAGGACTCCCCGTCAAACAATAAAATCCATCCCTCCTGCTGCTCTTTCTCTGTTAAGGTATTATGTTGGGCATTACTCATGTTGATACTTAATCCTAAAATTAAAAGTAATGAAAATACGGTAGATAAAAATTTCATAGTGATTCTGTTATTTGGATTTGATTATGATAAAGTAATTCACGCTGAACTAGCTTTGTCAGCTAAATCAATATGTTCAAGTGCCTCGTGGGAGCATCCCTGCCAATCAAAAGGCTGATTACCCATATATCCGATATCCTCAATCCCTATTTTACTAGACCAAAAACCGGATGCCACCAGATCCCGAAAACGATTAAAAAAGGCTACTCCCTGCTGCATTTCTGGTTTTGCCTCCTCCGGATAGGCAATGTCATCAAGTATATCCGTTTTCTCATTCTCCGAACAATCAATAAACTTTTTGTCATATCGCTTTTGACACTGTACATCAAGCCATTGCAAACCACCACGAATAGGCGTCTGGTTTTCGGGTCGATCAAGCATCATAAAATCGATAAATTCGGGGACCCCAGCCTCTTCTGCATTGCCCGAACGCTCGTCTGCGGGAATAATCATATTCGCAAGCTGGCGAACCGTTTCGAACTCATGGTCGGTAAAGAACTGAGTCTCCCATTTTTCCAGATCTTGTTCGGTCACATGCTTCCAAAATTTATGTTCCTTTGCTGCCTCCTGCGGTGGTGTTTCACAGCCGGTAAGGGTAAAACTTGCCGCCAGCGTGCCAAGCGATAAGGTTTTCAGAGCTTCTCTTCTATCCATAGTGAGTTAGATTTTTAGTATAAAGTAGTGTAATGAGCTTGTTTTCGGGTATTAATTCCGGCCTTCTACCTTATACATTTGTTTAAAGATTTCCTTTATTCATTTGATTTGTCATGTACTCCGATGCACGCATCGATAGGGCTAAGATTGTCCACGTCGGATTTTTATGCGGTTGCGATACAAATGATCCTCCATCAACAACAAACAGGTTGTCAACATCGTGGGCCTGGCAATACTTATTCAATACTGAGGTATCCGGATCATCGCCCATACGCGTTGTCCCTACTTCGTGAATGATCTCGCCGGGATTCGTAATACCGTAGCCATCTTCTTTGGAAGGCATATCCCAAAGCGCCTTCCCTCCCATTTGATCGATAATGGAGCGGAAGGTCTCCTGCATGTGCTTGACCTGATTGTATTCGTGATCACTCCAGTTATAATTAAACCGTAATGTAGGAATACCCCATTCGTCAACCATATTGGGATCAATTTCGCAGTAATTATCTTCATAGGCGATGCTTTCGCCCCGGCCAGACATCCCGATAATAGAGCCATAATACTTCCGATAATCTTCTTTTAGCTCCTTGCCATATCCGCCACTGCGTTTAGGGCCTTCTCGGAACATGTCATTGTAATTTTGGATACCTCCCATAAATCCGTAACTCGGCATGCCTCGTCCACCCCACAGCTCAACGTGATAACCTCGTGGAAAGTCCAGCGTACTGTTGTCCTTCCACCAAGGTATATAGAGATGCATGCCGCCTGTTCCATCTTCGTTATGGGCCGGCATATCCATCAAGTCGGGAACCAAACCGGCTACTGAGGTTCCTGTAGAATCCATCAGATATTTACCCACCACACCACTGGAATTGGCCAAGCCATTGGGAAAGTCCGAGGACTTTGAATTCAATAGCAAGCGTGCAGATTCACAGGCACTTGCGGCCAGTACTACAATTTTAGCCCTGACCTTATACTCTTTGTTCTCCGTTTTATCAATATATGAAACACCAGTCGCCTTACCGTCGCTATACGTCACTTCCCGGACCATTGCATTATCTATAATCTCAAGATTACCGGTTTCAAGGGCCGGTGGAAGCAGTACGGAAGGCGTAGAAAAATTAGAATGGGTAGAACAGCTTCGGTTACACTGACCGCAATAGTGACAGGCCGCCCGTCCGTTATGTGGTTCCGTAATGATTGATAAACGCGACGGGATCGCCGGAATTCCCATATCATCACAGGCATCTTTGATCAGATGCTCATAGCAACGGGGCTCCGGCGGATCCATAAAAACACCACCAGGCTCATTGTGAATCCCCTCATTGGTACCAAAAACTCCAATTAGACGATCAATGCGGTCATAATAGGGAGCAATTTCTTCATAACTGATGGGCCAGTCACCCCCCAATCCATCTTTGCTTTTTACCCTAAAATCATCGGGACCAAATCGCAGGGAAATACGTCCCCAGTGATTTGTTCGGCCGCCCAACATCCGCCCCCTAAACCAGTCAAAGGTGGTGCCTTCTGTGGTCGAATAAGGTTCGCCTTCAATATCCCACCCTCCAAAGCAAGCATCAAATTCACCAAATGGCTGCAGGCGGGTGGAAGCACCGCGACGAGGTGATTCATAAGGCCAGGTAAACATGGCAAAATCTTCCGAATCAAACCATCCTCCTGCTTCCAGCATAATGACATTAGCGCCGGCCTTGGTCAATTCATGTGCCGCCATCCCGCCTCCGGCTCCGGATCCAACAATGCACACATCATATTCTTCGGTACTTTCTTTAATCTGCATAGAAATCGGTACTCCTAAGATTTAAACTGAAATTCAGATTGAGGTCTATTTTATATCCAACAGAAAATTAATCGAACTAGTAAAAAAGGTCCTCTTGTACAAAACAACAGGACCTCGCTCGTTTAAGAAAGTTCTTTACCAATAGTCATCAGCAGCTCTTTTGAGGCTTTTACACCTTCAAATTCACTTAGCTCGCTTCCCTCATATTCAATACCGATGTATCCATTGAAGCCAGCATCTTTAACAATTTTGAGCATTTTTCTATAATCAATAGTAGTTTCTTCTCCTTCCTCATTAAAAGCATAGGTTTTTGCACTGACTCCGTGAGCAAAAGGCATAAGTTCTTCCGTACCTTTGTACCGGTCATATTCTTCGACACAGGCACCATCTTCTTGATCAATGCAGAAATTGCCAAAGTCAGGTAGAGTACCACAATTTTCCATGTCGACCTGCTCCATTACATCGGCTAGCCATTTACCATTTGAAGAATAGCCGCCATGATTTTCCACAATCACATTAATATCGTAGTCTTTGGCAAAGGTAGCCAAACGACCTAAACTATCGACCGCTGCCTTTTTTTGCTCTTCAGGGGAGGTATTACCATAAGCATTTACCCGAATGGAATGACATCCGAGGTATTGTGCTGCTTCTACCCATTTATAATGGTTTTCAACCGCTTGCAGGCGTTCCTCCTCATCGGAAATAGCGAGTCCTCCTTCTCCATCAATCATAATCAGCACCTGATCAACTCCCAGATCATCACACCGGCTGTTAAGCTCATCCAGGTAATCGGTATCTTCGGCTTTATCTTTAAAAAATTGATTTACATACTCTACTGCACTAATCCCAAATTCATTTTTGGCCGTTGCGGGAAAATCAAGATTCTCTAGCTTTCCATCGAATAATGATTGGTGCAGGCTCCACTCGGCAAGTGATATATCAAAAAACAATTCTTCCTTGGAAGGATTTGCATTAGAATTACATGCAGTAACCAAACCGGGTACTGAAGCCGAAAAAGCCGCCAATCCACTTAATTGTAAAAATTTTTTTCTATCCATCACAAAGATCCCTTTTAAAGTTTAAGGTTAGTAGCAAATCATTATTAACATTGACTACAGAGAATAAAATGCGTGTACCTAATGATCTTATTCTAGCCTGCTAATAATTGACTACAAAAATATAAAATTTTAATTAACTCTATAATGTAATAAAAGATTCGAGGGATGCAATTCACTGCCTGATATTTTTTTGTAATAATAATGCAAAATTTTTTTACAACAATTGGAGTAATTTTTTTACATACTTAGCTGTTTAGAGAAACAAAACTTTTAACTGAAAATCGCACTAAAATTTAGGGGTATTAATGAATAAATTATTGCAGACCAAGCTCAGCCTCATGATGTTTCTGGAATTTTTTATATGGGGTGCATGGTATTCCACCGTAGCAGTTTACATGAGCGTCAATGGCATGGAAAACCTCACCCATTGGCCCTTTACCGTTAATCCGATCGCAGCAATTATTGCTCCTTTTTTTGTAGGGTTTATTGCTGACCGGTATTTTGCGACAGAAAAAGTTTTGGGTTTTTTACATATTTTGGGTGCTGTTTTTATGTTTCTTACACCAATGGCGGTAAATTCGCCCTTGGTCTTTATCCTACTGCTTTTGGCCTATAATATTTGCTATATGCCAACAATGAGTTTGGCCAACTCCCTCTCTTTCCACCATATTAATGACCAAGAAAAAGACTTTCCTATTATACGAGTCTTTGGTACCATTGGCTGGATTGTAGCCGGATTGGCAATCAGCTTTGGGCTCGGATATTTTTTGGCAGAAAATACAATTCCCGAAGAAACGGCCCTGCCACTTTATTTAACTTCGGCAGCCAGCCTGCTGTTGGGTCTCTATAGCTTTACCCTTCCACATACCCCTCCTCCTGCCGCAGGAGAAGAGGTTTCCGTGCGAAGTATTGCGGGTATTGATGCTATCAAGAAACTGGGAAGTAAGTCTTTTTATGTATT
This sequence comes from Fodinibius salicampi, assembly GCF_039545095.1. Taxonomy (NCBI): domain Bacteria; kingdom Pseudomonadati; phylum Balneolota; class Balneolia; order Balneolales; family Balneolaceae; genus Fodinibius; species Fodinibius salicampi. The sequence goes on from NZ_BAABRS010000001.1 coordinate 1,115,301, forward strand.
CTTGTTCAGTTCGTTTCTGATCTGTATCCCGTTAGCAGCCTATTATAACTTTACCCAAATATTTTTAGGGGATACCGGCTTTGAAAATATTGCCGCTACCTTGACTATCGGACAAATGTCCGAAGCCTTATTTATGGTACTCATTCCTGCCATGTTTGTCCGTCTGGGTGTAAAATGGATGTTGGCTGCGGGTATGTTTGCCTGGGTTCTGCGTTACGCTTTCTTTGCAGTTGGAGCTACAGACCCTATTATCTGGATGATTATTACGGGAATAGCGCTCCACGGAATTTGCTATGATTTCTTCTTTGTTACGGGACAAATTTATGTGGATAAAAAAGCTCCTGAAAGTATTCGCGGTCAGGCACAGGGACTTATTATCCTTATCACTTATGGTGTAGGAATGCTTATTGGTGCACAGGTTGCCGGACAACTTTATAACCTGTTTTTAGGAGAGGCTTCTTCTCTAAGCTTAGCCCAATGGCATGATTTCTGGTGGATCCCTGCTATTTTTGCAGCAGCTGTTATGGTATTCTTTATCATTTTCTTTAACGATCAGGTACTGGATGAAGATGCTACCGCAGAAGACATAACCGTATAATAGAAATAAATATAAATTTAAGGCCGGCCAACTACTAAAAGTTGGACGGCCTTATTTTTTTAAGTTCGGTCTGAAAAATCTGTTATCAGTACAAGTATAAACAAATCCATTAAAACTGGAAGGGATAGCATTTGTTTTAAAACACTTTTTTGCCTATCAATACTCATTGATAAGTGATCTCAATCAATAGAAAATCTACTAATGCCTTTTTGCTTAGATAAGAACGCTTCTGTTTTAACAAAGATTTTTTACATCTTTTTTTTATTCATCGTTACAAGTTGCAGTAGCCAGCCGGAACCAGAAATTATTTCTATTAATGAGAACGAGGCTTCTGAAAGAGCAAAATCAATTCGTGGAGAAGTATCTGTAGAACTTTCAGATAGCTTAAACTTAAGTTTATGGGCTTCAGAAGAATTGCTAGGGGATCCTATTGGATTAGATATTACTAATACTGGAGAGGCTTTTGTTTCGATCACAAACCGCAGAAGTAGTTCCAAACCCGATATCAGGGCTCATCAAGACTGGAATATTGAATCATTGAGCTGGACCACTGTGGAAGAGCGGTCGGATTTTTTAAAACGCCAATTATCACCTGAAAACAGTGAACAGAATGAATGGCTGGAGGATCTTAACGGGGATGGATCTCACGACTGGCGGGATTTAACTGTAAACAAAGAGGAAATATTTAGAATTTCAGACCAGTCCGGCGATGGCATTGCAGACCACTCCCTGCTTTATCTGCGTGATTTTCATGATAGAGAAACCGATGTGGCCGGTACCGTATTGTTCAACAATGGTGATGTTTTTATCGGTGTAGCTCCCGACCTCTGGCGTACCAGTGATACCAATAATGATGGTGTGGCTGATTCCAAAACGTCTATCAGCAGTGGGTATAGTGTGCATATTGGGTTCGGCGGACATGGGATGTCGGGACTTACTACCGGACCTGACGGGCGTATATATTGGAGTATTGGCGATGTTGGATTAAATGTAGAGGGACCAGATGGGGAAAAATGGGCCTATCCAAACCATGGAGCAATCTTACGTTCCGATCCCGATGGCAGTAATTTTGAAGTATTCGCAACAGGGCTTCGTAATCCACACGAGTTTTCATTTGATAAATATGGGAACCTGATCTCGGTCGATCATGATGGGGATCACGCCGGCGAACAAGAGCGCCTGGTATATATCGTTAATGGATCTGACAGCGGCTGGCGCATTAACTGGCAATTCGGAAAATATACCGACCCCAAAAACAACAAATATAAGGTATGGATGGATGAAAATTACTTCAAACCCCGGTTTGCTAACCAGGCAGCTCATATACTCCCACCCCTAGCCAATTATCATAACGGAGCCGCTGGCATGGCTTACAACCCGGGGACAGCCCTTAGCGATAAATGGAAAGATCATTTTTTTATCTCCGATTTTGTGGGATCACCATCCGGATCTGCTATACATGCTTTTGATCTGAAACCAAAAGGAGCCTCCTTTGAACTGAATACTGACCAGCCTATTATGCAGGGAATTCTCCCAACCGGTTTGGATTTTGGTCCGGATGGTGCCCTATACTTTGCCGACTGGATAGAAAGCTGGAATACTAATGATAAGGGACGTATTTGGAAAATTGATACGCCCGCTGAAACCCATTCTGAAGTCAGGCAAGAAACAAAGCAGCTATTAGGGGAAGATTTTAGTTCACATTCAGATGACAAACTAGCTAATCTTCTGCAACATGAAGATATGAGAGTTCGAAAAGAGGCTCAATTTGAGCTGGTTAATCGTTCATCAAAACAAATTTTGCTGGATGCTATTCAACAACAAGAGCACCAACTCGAGAGAATCCATGGAATTTGGGGAATTGGACAGTTGGCACGAAAAAATAGTGAGGAGGCAGAACCCCTGGTTACTTATTTAAATGATGAAGACCCTGAAATAAGGGCCCAAACTGCTAAAACTTTAGGTGATATCCGATATAAACCAGCAGCTGAAGAATTGCTCCCTCTTTTAAAAGATGAATCGCTGCGAGTACAGTTTTTTGCAACCGAGGCATTGGGCCGCATCCGAGACAAAACCTCAGTGCAGCCTATTGTTAAGATGCTGGAAGCCAATGATGATAAGGATGTCTATTTAAGGCATGCCGGGGCTATTGCACTTGCCCGTATTGGAGATGTAAGTGCTGTTGCTCAGTTAGCAGAGCATCCGTCCGAAGCCGTTCGTATTGCTGCGGTAGTCGCCCTTAAAAGGTTGGAAGCACCCGAAGTAGCACGTTTTCTAACGGATGAAAGCGAATTTGTGGTAACCAATGCAGCTCGTGCGATCAATGATGATGCTTTTATTGAAGAAGCACTTCCTGATTTAGCTCGTATGATTGATCAACAAAAATTTCAGAATACCCCGCTCCTTCGCCGTGCTATAAACGCCAGTCTGTATAATGGCACCGCTGATGATGCCGATCGTCTCGCTTCCTTTGCAACACGCGAAGATGTCACTGATTCCCTACGGGCAGAAGCCATTGCCACGCTTTCCGTCTGGCCAAACCCTTCTGTCTTGGACCGGGTAACCGGCAGGTACCGAGGAGAAATCCACAATAATAAAGAAGATGCTATCCAACCCATAAGCTCAATTATTGATCCTTTACTATTCGGCAAAAATAAAATGGTAAAGATTGCCTTAGTGAAAGCTGTCGGTACCTTAAGAATGGATAATGCCGCATCTGATCTTTATGCACTGATGGAGGGCCCATCCACTCCAGAGGTTAAAATTGCGGTACTAAATTCTCTTCAGAAGTTGGATTATAAAGAAATGGATCAAGCGGTGGCAACTGCTTTGTCATCAGATGACCAAAGGGTGCGTATGACAGCCCTCAGAATGACTCCCTCTCTGCAAATTTCAAATCCGCAGAAAGTAGCGTTATTATCTTCCGTATTGAATGATGGTTCTATAATTGAACAGCAAAGTGCAATAAAAGCGCTGGGAGCCATAGATTCAGAAGAATCGCGGGAAGTACTTCAAAATCAATTTGAAAAATTAATGGATGGTGAACTTCCCAAAGAAATTCACCTTGAAGTTGTAACTGCGGCGGACAGTTCTGGATCCGGGGAACTGACTACCATGCTGGAGCAATATAAAAACACTAAGCCTGAGGACGATATTTTAGCACAATATCAGGAAGCGCTTTATGGCGGAAATGCAGAACGAGGATCACAAATTTTTTACAACGACAACACTGCTCAATGTATTCGGTGCCATGCCGTTGGAGGAGAGGGTGGAAATGTGGGACCTGACCTGTCTGATATTGGAGATATCCTTAATCGCGAGCAACTGCTTGAATCAATGGTAGCTCCCAATAAGCGAATACCTCCCGGCTATGGTTCCGTTTCCATCACTACCGAAAAGGGCCGAACCATACAGGGAACTCTGAAAGAAGAGACGGAAACTTATATAACCATTCAAACAACTGATGGAGAAACAACGCAAATCGCTAAACAAGAAATAGCGAAACAAACAACCTCTCCCTCAGCCATGTATTCAATGGAAGATATCCTGTCGAAGAGTGAGCTAAGGGATTTAGTAGAATTTCTCAGCCGCCGTACCCAACAGACAGATAATCAAAAACAATAGATTATCTTAATAATTTAAAAAAATCCTGTTGATATGAAATTTACTAACAATATTTCCTGCCTGAAAAAGATAGGACTCCCTTTTATTGCTGTGTTTATCACTGTTACAATGGGTTTGATGGCCTTTGAAAAGCCAACTACTCCATCATCTCAGGGTGAATGGATTTCCCTCTTCAATGGGAAAAACCTTGAAGGCTGGACTCCCAAGTTTACTGGCCACGAGCTGGGTGTCAATTATAAAAATACTTTCCATGTGGAAGAGGGACTACTTAAAGTTTCCTACGAGAACTATAAGACTTTTGATGGAAAATTCGGACATCTTTTCTACAAACAACCCTATTCTAAATATAAAATACGTCTCGAATACCGGTTTGTCGGCGACCAAATACCCGGAGCTCCAGACTGGGCTTATAAAAACAGTGGAATTAAATTTCATTGCCAGCCCCCGGAATCGATGGAAATTGATCAGCAATCCCCGGTCTCTATAGAAGTTCAACTTTTGGGAGGAAACGGTGAAAACAAGCGTCCAACGGCAAATATCTGCTCGATGGGTACACATATCGTTATGGACGGAGAACTAATTACCCAGCATTGTACAGAGTCTAGTTCCGAAACCTACCATGACAGTCAATGGGTAGAGGTGGAAGCTAAGGTACGTGGAGATGAAATTATTAAACATTATATAAATGGCAAAGAAGTACTCTCCTACTCAAAGCCTCAGTATGATACCAGTGATCCCAATACAAAAAAACTTATTACAGACCCGGATAATTTATTAATTAAAGATGGATATATAGCTCTTCAGGCTGAAAGCCATCCGGTACATTTTCGTAACATTGAACTTCTCCCTCTTGAATAAAAATAAAAAAAAATTAACAGATAATACTTGCCAGAATAACTAAAAAAAATAAAACGAATGGATGCTTTTGTGGCCTCTAAGACTCAACTTCTATTCAGCGGGAGCTACTATCTCAAACATTTTAAGGGATTTATTATTACGAGCCACAATTAGTACTTCCCTCCCACTATTTAGTTCCAGGCGTTTGATGGCCCTGGTCTGTCCTTCTATTTTAAACCCACTCTCCGAACTGCTCAGATATTTATACGAACGTTCCTTCTTCATCCTAAACACTGACCCATAACTAGCGGCATAATTTCCAATTTCGGGCTTAACCTCACGTAGATTACCGCCCGTGATCACTTCAGGTGAACCATTTTTATTCAAATCGATCGTAGAAATATCATATAAAACAGACAGCTGTGCCCTTAAAGGAAGTGAGTCGATTGTGAATGCTCCTTTGTCCCCCGAATTCCAACCGATTATACTATCCATCCGATAGGCCTTGCTATAATGGGCCTCGTTCAGTTGTTCATCTGTAAAAACTTCACCTAATGTCTTCCCTGCAAAGGACTTGTAGGTGGGAAATTTATTCTCAAGGGAAGGGATTTCTTCAATTAAGTCATGGCGTAAAGCCATCGGGTATCGCTGGGAGTTCTTGTATGTTGAGATAATCTGTTCAATAGATCCATTCTGATTAAAATCTCCCGTCCACATTTCAATTGGTTCTTCTTTTGACGCCTCAAAGCGAGAATTCAATCCATAATTGCCAGCCAGTATATCCAGGTTGCCGTCTCCATCCAGATCATCCATATGAATAGATCTCCACCAGCCATTGGTGGAATCCAATCCTGTTTCTGTGTTATTTTTGAGGAGTTTTCCATTCTCATTTTGAAAGTATGTAAGGGGCATCCACTCTCCAACGATCATCAAGTCAGGATAGCCGTTTCCACTTAAATCCCCCCATCCAGCATCGGTTATCATTCCTGTCTCCATCAGTTCGGGACCAAGTTCTTCAGTAACATCTTTAAATTCACCATTTCCATCATTTTCAAGCAAGTACCCGCGAACCGGATATCCGATTGCAAACGGTTTGAGCCGGACCCCCACAAAAAGGTCCACATCTCCATCATTGTCAAAATCAGCAGGCTCTACCGTACTTGTCGTTTCATAACTCCAACCTGCCAAGGATTGATCCGAGCGTTCAAATTGAAGCTCTCCCTGATTAAAATAGAGACGATCTCGAAGGGAAGAACTACTGGAAGAATATTCATTACTTCCACTAGTGACATAAAGATCCATATTTCCGTTACCAGTCGCATCGAAGAAAGCACAATCGGTATCTTCACTGGATGAATCCTGTTCAAATAAATCCAATGTAATTTGTTTAAATTGGCTTTTATTATTCTGGATAAATAAGCTCCCAGTTTGGCCACGGGCTCCACCTACATAGAAATCATCAAGTCCGTCTCCATTAATGTCTTCAACACAGAGAGCAGGTCCCTCAGTCGACCGCATGTGGAAGAGTAATCGATCTCGTTCAAAGTCTGAATATGCATTTTCATTGTGTTTCCATTCCAGGTCAAACTGATCGGTTATATCCTTTAATAATTTTTCTGCTGATTCTTCTTTGCCAGTAATCTCAAATTTGTTATCGGTCTCGTTTGCATCCTCTTCTCTTAATTCTAATAACTGGTTCGTTTCAACATCTTTGAGTTTGGTGCGCCTACCTGCAGGCCAGCGTATGATTAGTGAATCAAGTTTATCGGTCTCTCCCAATCCCAAATGCAGTCGATGATCCACCGTAGATTGAAACCCCCTGATAGGCATCTGCTCCACGAACCAACGTTTACCGCTATCCCAGGCTGTTACCTGGGTTCCAAAAGCAAAGGTATTAGGAGATTTTCCAGTCAGAGAAACCTGTAGCCAGTTATGATCCGGCCGCAACCTTTTAGCTCTGTTTTCATAAACGAATGCTTTGCTCTCTACATTATTTATAACCAGATCGAGGTCGCCATCATTATCCAAATCACCATACGCAGATCCGCTGGAAAAACCGGGTGTTTCAATTCCCCAGCTGGCTGATGAATCTGCAAACTGCATATTCCCTTTATTATGGAATATATAATTCGAAACCGGATTTGATGGAATCATATCGATAAGCTTTTTAAAATCCACCTCGTTGCCTGTAACTATCTTTTTTACCATATCTCCCCTTGAAATACCGGAAATATAGTCGAGATTTGTCAAGTCCTGGTAGATTCCGTTCGCCACAAAGATATCTTTACGTCCATCGAGATCGAAATCGGCAATATTTGCTCCCCAGCTCCAGTCGGTAGCTTCCACTCCGGCCCATCGCCCAACTTCACTAAATGTGCTATCCCCATTATTGAGTTGTAATGTATTACGCGTAAACTGATGATAAAAATCATTATCCACATGTTTGCGATAGCCTTTCCAGTCATCAAAAGTGGTGTTCAGCTTCAAACGGGACTCCGGTTCCGGCAGCATATCCGTTACAAATATTTCCGGATAACCATCCCCATTTAAATCTGCAATATCTGCTCCCATCGACGCAGCACTAATGCTCTTTATCTGATCCTCAAGAGATTCTTCAAATGTACCATCCTGGTTATTTATATAGAGATAATCCCGTTCAAAGAAATCATTTGATATATAGATATCAGGCCAGCCATCACGGTTTACATCTCCGACGGATACCCCCAATGAAAAACCGATTTCACTGCTGTAAATACCCGATTGTTCGCTCACTTCGGTAAATTTTCCCCCATCATTGCGAAACAGTTTATCCCCTCCCTCCTCATTGTATATGGTTCTGTCTGTTTGCTCCAAATCAAAGCTACCGATAGCCCGGTAGGAATTATTAATAACAAAAAGATCCAGATCACCATCTTGATCATAATCAAAGAAAGTGCCGTGAATAGACAGGCCGCTATCGGCAATGCCATATTGTTCTGCTTTTTCTGTAAAAGTTGTATCTCCGTTATTAATATAAAGTTCATTTTTTCTGTCATCTCCTTCTACAATGCCAGAGTTCGTTACATAAATATCAATTAACCCATCTCCATTAACATCTGCCATACTCACCCCGGTTGACCATTCCCGACTTCCCGTTATGCCAGCCTTGTTGGAAACGTCTTCAAACTGCATATCCCCTTTGTTGAGATAGAGTGAATTGTCATCCATGTTTGCTGTGAAAAAGATATCTATGAGTCCGTCTTTATTTATATCTCCAAGGGCGACTCCACCCCCGTTATAAAAATTGCGATAGCGATAAATATTGAAATCGGGGTTAAACGAAAGGTTATTCTCAAAATCGACATTCGTTTTATCGGGTGATAGGGCTTTAAATAGAGAGTGGTGTTCTTTCTCACCAGAACAGCTGCTCATAACAAAAGAAGATAGACCAAATAATATGCAAATTGATAAAAATCGAAAACTCATTATAAAAACATTGCTTTAAATTCTCTGGGAAACATATATTTCGTTTTCAAAATAAATTCTGATGCCAAGCTTCAATCAAAAATCACTTTTGCTCTTGATCCAATTCACGTTTTACGAATAGATCCAAGAATTCTACACGTACGGTCATCTCATCTTGACGATAAATTGAAATTCTTCTATTGCCATCTACTTTTACCCACGCCTTTTTATTGATCTCGGGAAGCTTAGTTTCTATAAACCCCTTTCCATATTTTTCCCTGTATAAATCAACTAATTCTACCATTAAACTATCGGAAGAAAGACCGGGATTCCAAGGTGCCCACGCCTTAAAAGAAATTTCGACTGGCATTCTGAAAATACGATCATCGTGAAAATCCGGATAAAAAACCATTTGAGCCGGAGAAGATAGCTCGTCCAGATCATGCTTCACCTGAACTCCACCTTCAACCACCTTTTTTTGATTTAATTCCCAGCTATGCTGAAAAAATTGCTCACTTTCCATTCCAAATTCATACCCCAGGAAAAGACTATCATGGCGAACTTCTTTCTCTAATTCTTTTTCAACTAACTGCTCATATTCTGATTTCTGCTCACATGAGATTAACATTAGCAAAGGAATGATTAAAAATATAAATTTTCCCCTTTTAAGATGATCAGTAATCATAATGTTTAGTAATATTTTACTCATATATGTAAGATTACTACTTCCAAATGTGTGTCTGAAATAACTGTAATAACTTAAGCTATTCTACATTCTGTATCTCCAAAAGTACAGGCTTATCATTACTGCGAGCAATAACGATATATTGACGCCCATTGGCTCCTTTTATATCCATGATTGCGCGAATTTCTCCGGTTATTTTCAGTCCGCTTTTATGAGAGGGAACTCCAACGAGTCCGTTCTCTTGTATAGTCAACACTGCCCCATAACTACTCCGGTATGGACCGGCAATAGGTTTAACCCCTTCCAAGTTTCCTCCCATTAGAAGTTCTGGCGTATCATCACCGTTTATATCCCCACTCCAGATCCCATACATCGGTGCTAACTGTGCCCGGAGTGGCAGTTTTTCAATCCGTGCTTGTTCAGGTTTATTCCATACCACTATACTGACCAGCTCGTTAGCTTCGGTTTTATAAGCCTCGGATCGCTCTTGGCTGGTTAATATATCCTGAATTGTTTCTCCGGCATAGCTGTCATAGTCCGGATAATTTTGCTCCAAGGAGGGCAGCCTTTTAAGAAGTTCATCTCGCAGTGCAACTGGATAATCATTTCCGTCCTTAACACGGCTCAATAACTGTGTGATCATACCATTCCCTTCAAAGTCTCCTACCCACATACGCACCGGTTGTTCGGTACTAGCCCGGAAACGGGAATTAAGACCATGATTTCCTATAATAAGTTCCGACCGGCCATCTTCATTTAAATCTGCTGCATGTACGGTATTCCACCAACCCTTAAGTTCTGATAATCCCAACTGCTCAGTTATTTCCTCAAATCCGGATTCTATTTTTCTAAATATTCGTGGAGACATCCATTCTCCCACTACCACCAAATCGTTTCGGCCATCACTATCCCAGTCGGTCCAAACTGCATCAGTAACCATCCCCAACTCTCCAAGTTCGGGAATCCACTCTTCACTTCTGTCCTCAAAGCCCCCCTGGCCGTCATTAATTAATAGGAAACCCCGGGCCGGCCGACCAACAGCAAATAAATTCAAACGTTCCCCAACAAACAGGTCAGGATATCCATCCTCATTAACATCTTCCATGGATACTGTTGAACTGCTCACAAAACTTTTTTGGCTGGGCAACAGCTGCTCTGATAGTACAAATCCTCCCTGACCATCTCCCCAATAAAGCCGATCTAATAAGTCCGAAGAACCAGATGAATAGGAATTCCCACCACTGGTCACATATAAATCGAGATGCCCGTTACCATTGGCATCAAACATTACACAGTCCGTATCTTCTGAATTTGCGTCCTGTTCAAAAGCGGGTTGGGAGCGTCTAACAAAGCCTTGCTCTGTCTGCTGGATAAATAACTGCCCGGCCTGACTGCGTCCGCCTCCCAGATAGAAATCTTCGAAACCATCTCCATTAACATCCCCGCTACATAGAGCCGGACCTTCTGTGGAACGCATGTGTACCAATAATTGCTCGCGATCAAAGTCTGAATAGCTATTTTCCTGGTGGCTCCAGTCAATAGTCCGATCACCCGTTACTTTATCAAGCCAAGGTGTTCCTTCCAGGAAAGGTTCTCCGGGTAAATGAGCCGGAACCTTATATACTGTGTCTTGCCCCCGTTTATTGGCTTCAGATTGGACCAGCTTCAATTCTGCCGGTACCTCTATATTCTCCCTATAGCTGACACTGCCGTCCGGCCAGCGCAAGCGCAGTGAATCGATTTTCGAAACTGTACCTAATCCAACATGCAGTTTCGGATCAACACTCGACTGAAAACCTCGATGTAGCATCTGCTCCCGATACCAATGCTTACCGTCAGTCCATACATCCAGTTGAGCCCCAACAGCCTGAGTATTAGGAGCCTTACCATTCAAATCAACTGTTAAAAAACTTCGATTGGGATAGTGCTGTACTGCCTGATTTCGATATACCCGGGCCGGACCATTGACCTCATTAACGATCAAATCCAGAGTTCCATCTCCGTCTAAATCTGCCCATGCAGCCCCACTTGAAAAGCCAGGAGAATCCAAACCCCATTGTTCGCTTAGATCATCAAAGGATAGCCCTCCCATTCCTGCAAAAGCCTTATTCGCAACCGATTCAGAAGGAATTTTTGACATGAGTTTCATAATGGCGTTTCCGGGAGATGACTGTATCATATCCCGTATCCTTCTTGGATTTGACGCATATTCCAGATAATCCTGATCCAGAAGATCTTTATAAATTCCATTTGTAACATAAATATCATTGTGCCCATTATTATCATAATCCCCTATCAAAGTCGCCCAGCTCCAATCTGTTGCTTCTACCCCCGCAAGCCGGCTGGCTTCTGTAAAAGTGCCGTCTCCATTATTGACCTGCAGCGTATTACGGGTAACTTGATGATGAAATCCCTTTTCTACTCCTTCACTATACTCGTCATATGTCTGATACGTCATTTTTGACTTTTGGCGGCGTTCTGTAAAGGGAAGCATATCAGCCACATAGATATCCGGCCAGCCATCACCAGTCAGGTCTGCTATATCTGATCCCATAGAACTGAAACTGATACTCTCCATCTGCTCGGGAAGTACCTCCCGAAAAGTCCCATCCTGATTATTGATGTAAAGATAATCTCGCTCAAAAAAGTCATTGGCCACGTATATATCCGGCCAGCCATCTTTATTTAAATCGCCAACAGAAGCGCTCAGTCCAAAACCTATTTCACTGCTGTATATGCCGGCTTTTTCGGTGACATCCTCAAAATAATTATCGTTATTTTGGAATAATTTACTTCCTCCATCAGGATCTGGAACTTGGCGTCTTGCTCCCGTTACACTTTCATATTCCCCAAAAACATCGAATGAATTATTTAGCAAATACATATCCAGATCGCCGTCCCCATCATAATCAAAAAAAACGGCGTGTGTAGATAGTCCTACTTCATCCAACCCATATTCTTCAGCCTTTTCTGTAAAGGTAAGATTCCCGTTATTAATAAAAAGCTCATTGTGGCGGTTCTCGCCTTCAGGGGAACCTGATTTTGTTATATAAATATCTAATAATCCATCGCTATTTATGTCTACAAAGCTGACTCCGGTTGTCCATACTCCTTCTGAATAAACACCTGCCTTTTTAGTTATATCCTTAAACTCTAAGTTACCTTTATTAAGATAAAGTTTATTAGGAACCATATTCCCGGCAAAGAACAGATCCGGCAGGCCGTCACCATTGATATCACCTGCTCCAACACCCCCTCCGTTATAAAAATTACGAAAAGTGTACATGTTTAATTCTTCGGTAGGAGATAAGCTGTTTTCAAAATGAATGCCTGTTTCCGATGAAGAAAGCTTCTTGAACAATGTCTCATCTATAGGCTCAGAAGTAGTACATTGAATAGCACAACAGGCAATGGCAGGTACAATAAGAAATTTCAAAAAAAATCGCATCCAGTTAAAAGGAGGTTTCATTAAAAAAGCGACTACCGTAAATACTTATCATGTTAATTTAATATTAATACCTATAACAGATTATCCTATAAATAATTTTCCAACTCTTTCTCAGGTGAGAAGAAATTTATCCTTTCAATAATGGTGCTTTTAAAGCACTAGAACTTAAAAAAAAGAAGCATCCCAAAATAATTTAGGATGCTTCCAATTGCGTTACGTTTTGTTGAAGTATTTAATAGCCAGGGTTTTGAACCAGATTTGGATTAGCCTCCAATTGGTTTTGTGGAATGGGAAATACATTCCGATAGGGATCGGAAGAATCTTTCTCCCACCAAGGATCATTGAACTGTGTTTCCTCAGTATCTCCCTCGAAACGGACCAAGTCCTGTCGACGAACAACTTCATAGAACATTTCCCGGCCGCGTTCAGCAAGGAGCTTATCCGCATCAAGAGAACTAAACGGATCTACATTTGCCCGTTCCCGAACTTGATTTACCAGCATAAGGGCTGTCGGATCATTTGGATTCATTCGCCATAATGCTTCCGCTTTCATTAAGAGTACGTCAGAATAACGATATATTACCATATCGTTATTCATATTTGAACCCGAAAGACCAACCTCCATCTCATACTTGGCAATCCGGGCTCCAGCCTGGCGCCAACTATCAGGGGCCAATTCATTAATATACGGCGTATGTGTGATAGGTGGTCCATTGGGATCGCTAGGAAGTACTCCATCATCTTCGATTTGATTACCTTCCTGATCAAGCAAGGGACCAACCAGAAAGTTATCCAACCGTTCATCGAGAGTTCCAGTAACCGTAGAGCCTTCCGGATCGAGTCCAACGACGTCACCCTGAGGACCCGGATTTTGCTCTGAATCTATATAGGATCCATAAAAATCCGTTACCGTTTGGAAACCATTCCAAGGCTGTGTCCCAAAGTCAAAAGCGGGCTGACTTAATATGTGATTTGTCATCACATGGAGATTAAACCCCTGAAGAAATACCTCATCAAAAGGAATGGTAAATATATGTTCCGGTGAACCCGTATTATCTACGGTAAAGTTATCAGCATAATTAGCCATCAGGTTATAATTACCTGAATCTATAATGGCATTGGTATGGGTCACTACTTCATCCCAGTGTGACTCTCCCGTATATACCTCTGCATTAAGATAAAGCTTGGCTAAGGTCATGTGCACAACCCACTTGTTAACTCGTCCGATGGTTCCACTCACATCTGTATCCACTAGTTCCAAAACATCGAGTAGTTCTGATTCGACAAATTCGAATACCGCCTGTCGACCTTCCTGAAAATTATCACTCGGCTGGGCCGTTTCTGCTGGATCTTGCTCAAAGCTGGTAACAATAGGAACGTTGCCAAAGTTATCCAGCAACTGATAGTAGTAGAATGCTCTGAGCGCTCTTAGTTCAGCGATAAAGGCATTGGCATCTTCTTCGCTTACATTCCCAGACTCGATGACTCTTTGGAATTGAAAGATTAATCTATTTGCATTAGCCACACCACTGAAAAACTCATTCCAGGTGTTGTTTATAATATCGTCGGAAGGTCGAAATGTGTGCCGGTGAAGACGGATCCAGATTCCTCCGTCCTCCCAGTCCGCCCCTTTCTGCGCAACAACTATTTCATCACTGGTCACCTCATTTACCGCGGTAACAGCAAAGTTTCCACCATAACTTGTAAGTGGGCTATAAGCATCACCTAATGCCGAAATAAACTCTTCATCCGTTTGGAAAAAGTTATCAGCCGTTACCTCGTTGTTTACATTCTCCGTCAGGTCAGTACAAGAGGTCATCACTACAAATGACATTAACAGACCCAATATAAAAACACTTTTGAAATCTTTGGTTATTTGTATATCCATGATATTCTACCTATAAATTATTTTAAAAATCGATATTTATCCCGAACGTAAATGATCGTGCCGTATACCACTGGTCGCGACGCTCTATACCAATCGCAAGTGGATTACCGTTGTCCTCCCATCTCACAGAAGGATCAATGCCTTGGTAACCCGTAAAAGTCGCGAGGTTCCTCCCCGAGAGTGACAATCGCAACCTTTTTATAAGGCTTTGTTCGGATAAAGGCACATTATATCCAAGAGAAACATTCTGAATGCGCAGATAGGATGCATCTTCAACATGATAACTGGAATAAGCCGGATCTGATTCCAACTCGGTTATATCAAATGCAGTAGTCGTTACATTATAAGTGCTTATATTTGTTGGATTTTCAAAAAATACACGAGCACTGTTAACCAGATCATGTCCATATACTCCTCGCAGAAATACACTGAAGTCCCAGTTTTTATAATTCACTGAATTGGTCCATCCCACCTCAAAGTCGGGGACTCCGTTACCAATTACTGCTTCATCCTCCCGGGCAATTTCATCACTGGTAATTAATTCTCCGTCGGCATTAAGAAATCTCCATATGCCGTCTTCACCAATTTCGGCGAATCTGGGCCCCCATATTTGTCCAAGTGGTTCTCCTTCTTTTACCCGAACCATTTGAGTATTATTTTGACCGGGTGAACCAACGTTTGCCATATAACGAGGCACATCAGATTCAAACTGCTTCAATGTAATATCAAAAGTGCTGAAGGTGGCTCCGGTATTCCATGCATAATTTGAATTCCGAATGACATCATAATCCAAACTAGCTTCTATACCCTTACTTTCAATTTCTCCCACATTTAAAAATGAGGTTGGAAACAGGTTAGGAGGTACTGGCACTTCAATTTCCAGAATCAGATCGTCTGTATTCTTTTGGTAATATTCTATAGTACCAGAGAGTCGTTCATTCAGCAATCCAAAGTCTACACCAATATTATATTCACTGGTTTCTTCCCACTTTAAGTTGGGATTAGGATTGCTAACCGGACCAAAACTTTGTACAAAGCTTCCTCCTACAAAGAAGTTGCCGGTAGGACCAAATCGCAATTTGGAAATACCGTCAAAGGGCGCATCCTGCCCGGTGACTCCGTAACTACCGCGGAGTCTGAGGCGATCCAGAAAATCAACCTCAACAACATTCATGAGTTCAATCCCGGCTCCGGTAGACCAGAAAGTACCCCATTTGTTTTCAACACCAAATCGGGTAGATCCCTCGCGGCGAACCGTCCCATTCAGGAAGTAGGTGTCATCCCAGTTCAAATTAAGTCGGCCAAACCCAGCAATAAGTTTATTGTCATTTTTATAACTGCTGATATCTCCAAGACCATTATCAAAATCCTGGGCAAAACTAAGGTTATTAAAGCCTACAGCATCAGAAATAAAATCTCCTCCGCCTACGAATGTACCTTCACTTTCTGACTTTATATATGAATAACCAGCAAGTGCTTCAATATTCAAGTCATCCGAAGCTTGGGTCGTATAGTTTAAAGTCAAGTCAAACTGCTCTGAAGTATTTTTATTGGTCTCACGTTCTGCACGTCCCCGACCAAGCGAAGATATTGTCGCTCCCCCGGTAATTTTATTCTCTCTGGCGTAAAAAGTATTACGGGCACCATTATAAGTCTGCAGGGAATAAAATGCAGAAGCTGTTAATCCCGGCATGAGATCATCGAAACTATAATCGGCCTTTAAGGCGGCACTGATATCCCGGGTTTCACGGACATTTTCAGCGGTTTCCAATATAGCTACCGGGTTATACACATCAAACGCAGCTATCTCGGTATAACCGCCGGTATTTTCAAAACCCTCACTTTTAACGGGCGCTGTGGGATTAAAGGTTACCGCATACTGGAATGCATTATTGAACCCTAAATCCTGATCCCGATTAGTAGCACTTAAATCAAATGTTAATGCAAGTTTATCATCCAAAGCTGAATGATTCAGATTCAAGCGACCGCTACGCTGTTGAAAACCAGTCGTTCGGAGCAATCCCTGATTATCTCTAAAATTACCCGACACCCGGTAAGAAGTGGTCTCATTCCCACCCTGAATAGAGAGGTTATGAATTTGGGTGTAATTATCTTGGGTAATTTCCTCAAACCAATCCGTACTGGCACCTAAATCACTTACTGCAATATCTGTGATCTCTCCCAATTCTCTAAACTGATCTGCACTCAATACATCTACTTTATTCTCCACAGTAGATGTAGAAACAGATCCATTATAACTAACAGAAGTTGTTCCGCTTTGTCCTTTTTTAGTAGTAATGGCTATAACACCAGCACCACCCCGGGTTCCATAAATAGCAGCAGCAGATGCATCCTTCATTACATCAATAGACTCAATATCATTGGGATCGATATTATCCATACTGGCCCCTATAATGCCATCTACAACGACCAAAGGTTCATTGTTTCCGAAACTCGAAACACCTCGGAGTCGTAAAGTAGGTGGTTCATTAGGGTTGGCTCCAGGGCTTGAAACCATCAAACCCGGTACCTTTCCTTCGATCAGCTCAGATGGGCTACTAACATCTCCCGAAATAAAATCATCGGAATTAACACTTGATATAGAACCTGTAACCTGCTGGCGGTCCTGTGTACCATACCCCACGACCACTACATCTTCAAGCGCCTGAACATCCGAACTCAACTCTACATTAATAGTTGATCGTCCGTTTACAGGTACCTCCTGTGTCACAAATCCCACAAAAGAAAATATCAGTGTGTCCTGTGGGGAAGGTACCGTCAAGGTATAGTTCCCATCGCCATCGGTAGAAGTTCCCCGCGAGGCCATCCCTTTTACTACGATGTTTACCCCGGGGATGGTCTCGCCAGTCTCCACTTCGGTTACTTGTCCCGAAACTTCAACTTCATTTTGCGTGTCTTGTGCGTGCGTAGTGCTAATAAATGCACTTACTATAATGAATAAGGCTGCTACCCCAATTGAGAACATAAATCGCGAACTCATTTTGATATATCGCAACCAGTTATTCGCATAAAGGCCATTACTAAACAGCCTGTGAATGCTTCGTATCCCATTCTTAGTCATAATTTCCCCTAATTTTTATCTTTATAATTATCAATAGCATTAAATTGAATGGACACCATCCGTATATTTAAATGCTATTTCCCTAAGTGATTCCTTAATGGAGTTTACTCTATATTAGACTACTCAATTATTTAATCTTTTTTACAAAGAGTCAATTTTTTTTAAAAGTATTGAAAATATTTTTCTATAGTTTACTCTGATAATTAAAATTAATGTGTGTTTTTTGTACAACATACAGGAACTTAAATCACTTTAAAGTACGACGGCAATCCTAAACACCATTCCATAGTTATTTTCCTGATAATAATTGGACAGCATGAAGTTCCAAATATTCTAATAAAAATCAGATCTACCTTTGGATTAGTGGCAAATTATTATTTAGTATTGTCCGGCAATTTTTTCAAATTTCAGAAATTGTTAACGCTACCAATAATTATCCTTATCTAAAATTCAATAAACCTAATGAATTTCTTTCGAATAAATGAGATATGTGACAACCCGCTGAAATTAATCAGAAAGTATTCTATTTCTAAAACCTTTCTACTGGCTTTACTACTACTGTTTACGGCCTGTAGCAGTGAAGAACAACCAACACCTGAGGTGATTACCCTTGAAGATACTACAGCAGCCGAGGAAGCGAATGAAGTCCGTAATGAAGTATCTGCAGAATTAGCTGAGGACTTAAACTTAAGTCTATGGGCTTCCGAACAATTGTTGGGAGACCCGATCGGTTTGGATATTACAGATAATGGGGAAGCCTTGATTAATGTTACTAACCGCAGTACCAGCTCGGAATTTGACATACGGGGTCACCGGGACTGGATGATCGAATCCATCAGCTGGGAAACCGTTGAAGACCGAAAGAATTTTTTGCATGAGACCCTGTCTCCGGAGAATAGCGAAAAAACTGCAGATTTTCTGGAAGATTATAATGAAGACGGATCCCATGACTGGAGGGACCTGACGGTCGAAAAAGAGGAAATTTATCGTATAAGTGACCAGTCGGGAGATGGCATTGCAGATCGATCTGAGCTCTACCTGAGAGATTTCCACAGCGAAGAAACAGATGTTGCGGGTTCTGTATATGAAGATGGAGAAGATGTATATGTAGCAGTCGCGCCGGATATGTGGCGAACACAGGATAAGAATGGAGACGGTATTGCAGATTCTAAGACTTCCATCAGCAGCGGCTATGCGGTACATATCGGATTTAGCGGCCATGGCATGTCGGGCATTACGAAAGGACCGGATGGCCGTATATACTGGTCTATCGGCGATATCGGACTGAATGTAGAAGGTCCGGATGGTAAACAATGGGAATATCCGAACCAGGGTGCGATCCTCCGTTCCGATCCTGATGGAAGCAATTTTGAAGTTTATGCGGCGGGCGTTCGCAATACCCATGAATTCACTTTTGACAAATACGGAAACCTCATTTCTGTTGACAATGACGGAGATCACGCCGGTGAACACGAACGATTAGTATATTTAATCAATGGATCGGACAGTGGCTGGCGGGCCAACTGGCAATATGGTAAATATGTGGATCCAAAAAATAATGATTACAAAGTCTGGATGGATGAAAATTATTTCAAGCCCCGCTTTGAAGGTCAGGCCGCTCATATTTTACCTCCTATTGCCCCCTATCACAGTGGACCCGCGGGCATGACTTATAATCCCGGCACCGGACTCAGTGAACAGTGGAAAGATCATTTCTTTGTGGCAGAGTTTGTAGGCTCACCTTCAGGTTCGGCTATTCACGCTTTTAGCCTGGAACCCAAAGGCGCTTCCTTCGAGCTAAAGACCAACCAACCAATCATGGAAGGAGTTCTCGCCACCGGACTTGATTTCGGTCCCGAAGGGAGTCTTTATTTTGCTGATTGGATTGAAGGCTGGGGTACCAAAGATAAAGGACGTATTTGGAAAATTGATTCTGAAGATAAATCAGCTGCAGAAATCCAGCAGCAAACCAAGCAGCTTCTTGCCGAAAACTTTGGAGAACGTCCTGAAGAAGAACTTTTAGAGCTTATGGGGCATGCGGATATGCGCGTGCGAATGAAAGCCCAGTTTGAACTGGTTGACCGCTCTTCAAAACAGTCCTTCATCGACGCGATAAATCAAACAGAGAATCAACTGGCAAGACTACATGGTATTTGGGGCATTGGTCAGCTGGCCCGTGACAATCCTGAGGAAGCAGAAGTCCTGATCGACTACTTATCCGACAGCGATCCAGAGGTACGTGCCCAAGCTGCCAAAACCATTGGTGATGTGCGCTATGAGGATGGTGGCGATGCTCTGCTGTCTCTTTTAGAAGACGAATCCATGCGTGTGCAGCTCTTAACGACCGAAGCTTTGGGACGAATAGCCTATGAGCCGGCCTTCTCACCTATTGTTGATATGCTGGAGGCCCATAATGATGAAGATGTGTATTTACGTCACGCCGGTGCTATTGCGATGGAACGCATTGGCAACACGGAGGCCGTGGCTAAACTCGCAGATCATTCTTCCGAGGCTGTACGTATTGCTGCGGTTGTAGCACTCAAACGAATGGAGTCACCGGAAGTGGCCCGATTTCTTTCCGATGAAAGTGAATTTGTGGTTACCAATGCGGCCCGTGCAATTAATGATGACGCACTACTCAAGGATGCCCTTCCTGAACTGGCTGCTGTGCTAGACCAACAGCAATTCACCAATACGCCGTTATTGCGTAGGGCTATCAATGCCAGCCTCTTTAACGGTACAGCAGAAGATGCCGACCGGCTGGCTTCCTTCGCCACCCGTGAAGGAGTCTCCGATTCACTGCGTTCAGAAGCAATAGCTACATTATCTGTCTGGCCCGACCCCTCTACCCTGGATCGCGTAACGGGACGCCATCGCGGAGAAATTTCTAACAACCGTCAGGATGCTGTGGATGCAATAAGCGGTATCATAGAACCTCTTTTTGAGGGGAACAATGAAATTGTGAAAGTAGCTGTGGTTGAGGCCGTCAGCAGTTTGAATATGCAGTCCGAAATCTCAAGATTATATACCTTGCTTCAAAACGATCCTTCTGCTGAGGTTAAAATTGCTTCTATTGAGGCACTTTCTGAATTAAACTTCGATAAAATTGCCGAAGCCGTTGACTTTGCTTTGTCAACTGATCAGGAAGAAGTTCGTATGACGGCTCTTGGTATCATTCCGGAATTAGATATTCAGGATCAGGAAAAAGCCAATTTATTAGCATCGGTTCTGGAGGGCAACACCACAGATGAAGAACAACAAAGTGCCCTTAAAGCATTGGGAACCATACAAACCGAATCCGCATATACGGTACTTGAAAATCAATTCGACAAACTCCTTGCAGATAACATCTCCCCGGCAATACAATTGGAATTGGTTCAGGCAGCTGAGAATTCTGACTCTGAAGAGCTGCAATCGCTTCTTGAACAATACGAAGAAGCCAAGCCAGAAGATAATCCCATTGCGGAATACCAAGAAGCGCTTTATGGCGGTGATTCAGGAAGTGGCGCCCGTATCTTTTATCGCAACAATGCGGCGCAATGTGTGCGCTGCCATGCAGTGGGAGGCAATGGCGGTTCAGTGGGACCCGACCTTGCCAATATCGGAAATACACTCAATCGTGAACAGTTATTAGAATCAATGGTAGCCCCCGATGCTCGTATCGCTCCCGGATATGGGTCTGTTGAAGTTACGTTGGAAAATGGGGAAACCATTAGCGGAGTGCTTAAGGAGGAATCCGATGCCCAAATAAACTTGCAATCAGCGGATGGGGAGACTCATCAGGTTTCAAAAGATCAAATAACTAACCGAGAGAATTCTCCCTCTGCCATGTTCTCCATGGAGGAGATCTTATCCAAGAATGAGCTGCGTGATTTAGTTGAATATCTCAGTCAGCTGCAAGAAACAAATACCGAAGAGGAAGAGCAGGGACATGGTCAGTAGGAATTGTATAAAAAGCTAGAACAAACACTATTATACTAAAGGGCAGCGTTTGAAACGCTGCCCTTTTTTTATACCTATCACCCAACTTATCCCTCAAACAAATTCACCAAGATGTGCTTTACTACTCAAACAAGTGATTCCACAAAATATCATGAACCTGAACGGCTGAAATTGATTCCTCCGGAATGAGGTCAGCAGATTGTGAGGCTATAAGTGGATTCTTATTTTCATCTTCTTCAACCCGCCCGTGCGATCCTCTAACTCCTTCACCGTTGGTGGGAATCAAGTCCATTACATATCGGAAACCGAGCTTTTTGCGGAGCAACTTCCCGGCCGCTTTCAGCTTTGGGAAACGTATATCGGGGTCAAAGAGCATTTCCGCGGGATCGTATCCCGGTTTGTCGTGAATAGAAACCGTAGGGGCAAAATCCGGTGCTTTATTTTCATCCAGCCAGTAATAGTACGTAAACCAAGCCCCCGGTTCTGCAATGGCGACCAGTTCTCCTGACCGCGGGTGGTCTATGCCCATCTCCTTTTGACCTTCATTCCCAAGAATACGCTCCACTCCGGGAATATTTTCTAAAAGCTCTTTTATATTTTCAGTTTCAGAGGATTTTTCTACGTATATATGGGCTACCTGGTGATCCGCAACCGCAAAGGCCTGACTGGCTCCGGCATCAAAAACCTCCCCACCCAACTCTTCACGAACGGTAATATATCCCTCCTTTCGGAGCACTCGGTTTAAGTGGACTGGCTTATCTACCGATGATATACCATACTCCGACAAAATAATAACCTTCCGTTCCTTTTCTTCATAAAATGAAACCAGGTCTTCACACAGCTCATCAACCTTCTGCATATCTTTTTTGATCACAGAATCATCAGGTCCCACCCGCTGAAGATTATAGTCCATATGTGGGATATAGACCAGGGAGAGCGTTGGATCATATTTTTGGGTGACAATTTTAGCCGCATTTGCAATCCATCGGCTTGACTTAATTGAGGTATTGGGTCCCCAAAAATTAAATAACGGGAATTGTCCCAGCTCCTGCTGCAGCTCATCTCGCAGCGACATCGGATTTGCATAGATATCCGGGACTTTTACTCCATCCTTGCAATACATAGGACGTTCAATAACCGTATAGTCTGCCCCGGAATAGGTAGCATACCGCCAAAAAAGATTGGCGCAGCTAAAAGAAGAATCTCTCTGTTTAGCCCGGTCCCAAATTTTTTCTCCCTGCATTAGCTTTCCGGACCGCATCCATAATCGTACTTCTGAGGTATCTCGGAAGTACCAGCCATTGGCAACAATACCGTGCCCCGAAGGCTTTTTCCCGGTTAAATAGGTTGCCTGCACTGAACAAGTAACAGCCGGAAGCATAGATTGTACGGACGCAACTTTTCCCTGTGAAAACCACTCTTTCAAAAAAGGAGTATGCTCTCCTATTAAATCAGGGGTCAATCCAACAATATTTAGAACCGCTGTTTTATTCATAACTTATATATTCTATGTGAAAATCATGTCTGTGAATGATTATCAGAAATGGGTCAGCGTCCATTTATATTCCCGTTCAATTGAATCCAAAAGGTTTGACTTAAGGTGGTCGGGGAGCACATCCCAGGTATAGGTCTCTATTTCAAAGTGCGTACAATCATTCCTTTCTCTCAAGATATTGAGACTTCCCGTGATTGCATCCTGGGTAGACTCCAACCCGTCAAATTGATCAATAAAAATGGGGACGTGATAGTGAATACGCCACTCGTCTCCATCTTCATTATAAATTACTGTAAGGGCCTCATCCAAATCACGGTACTGCAATAACGACTGATCCGGCCGGCGTTCGACCACTTGGTGTAAATACGTATCTTCAGCAAACGACTGTAACTTCCTGGCCACTTCCTGTCTTTGGTTTAAATTCTTGAAATGTACCTTCAGCGCTGCGCTGATCTGCACTTTTCCGATGCGTATTCCCGCTTCTTCAAAAGCATTTATAGTTTCCCGGGGATTTTCATATTCCACCGCGAAATGACAAGTATCATAACATACCCGGATATGCTGCCTAAGTATACGTTCCCCTTCTGTTGCTGGCATATTATATTGATCAGATAAATATTTAGCGCCTTCAGGGAACAACCAATTCGTAAAAAAATCTACTGTTTCCGCAGTATTTTCGATCAAACAGTCCGGTTCGGGTTCTATATCAATGTGCAGTTCTTTCCCAGCCTGCTCCTGTATATGCCCCATCGTTCTGGCACACTCGGCTAACCTTTTACTCGCTTGTTTGAATGCCTCATCCCTTTCCGACTGACGTTCAAGCCAAGGCTTATAGGAGATGGGAGAAGTTGAGATCCCGCCATCCATATCTTCGGGAATTAACTCCGCCAATATTTCAATTAAATTGAGCGTATAGTCTAACCGTGCTTGATTACGCCAGTCGGGTTCATAGACTTTATCCTTTACCACTTCCCCGTGAAAGTTGCCATAGGGAAAACCGTTCATGGTAAAAACGTAGCAATCATGCTGTTTAAGCCACTCCCTGAACTCATCCAGTTTCTCTTCTTCACGAAGTTCCCGCGCAGCCATAGCTGAAAGGCGCAAACCTATCCCAAAAGCTTTATCTTTGGCCAATCGCTCTTTGAGCGAGGGGATATTCACTTTAAGTTGGTTAAAAACTTCCTCCCAACTTTCGCCGGGGTGAATATTACTGCAGTATGTAAGGTGATATTCAGAATTTGAGCCAACTTTCATAATTCAGACTGGATTTTTGACCTTATAATAGATTTACGCCCTCTGTGTTTCTAATTGTTGTTCATAAGATTTTAACTTCTCAATTGCTTCCCGGTATAGCTCGTAATTTACCTCATGGACCTCTTTTCCTTTACCGATTGCATCGAGAAGCATGATCGTAAGCTGGCCGCCAAGATGTTCACGGAATTCTTCCAGACCACTGAAAATAGAATCTTCACTTTCCGGATGCTCAGCATTTTTTTGAAGTTCCGGAACCCACAGTTTAAATCCACATGATTTGAAGGTTTCCAGTATTCGCTGCCATTCATTTTGGGTAATTAACCCATCCAAGTAGGAATAGGTTACGTCCAGACAAATACCAATCGCTACTGCTTCGCCGTGTCGGAGCTCATAATCGGTAAGTTGCTCAAGCTTATGGGCCGACCAGTGTCCAAAATCCAGCGGGCGTGACGAGCCCATTTCAAAGGGATCTCCGGAATTTGCGATATGATCGAGATGAAATTCGGCGCAGCGGTAAATAAGTTCATCCATAGCTTCTCCATCCCGCTGATCCAATGCCTCCCCATTTTCTTCAATAAAAGAAAAGAACTCAGCATCTTTTAACAGGGCAACCTTGATAGCCTCTGATACACCCGACCTCCAGTCCCGCTGATCCAGCGTAGATAAAAACCGGGAATCATTAATAACTGCAAAGGGAGGCAAAAAGGTGCCTAGGAAATTCTTTTTCCCAAAAGCATTAATACCGTTCTTAACACCTACAGCAGCATCATTTTGTGCAAGGACGGTAGTCGGGATACGAATGGCACGAATGCCCCGGTGTGCGGTAGCCGCTGCATAACCTGCGGTATCTATCACTGCCCCGCCCCCTATAATTGCTACATACGAGTGACGGTCAAGTCCTGCTTCATTAATTGCCCGGTGCACCTCATCTACGTGGGACTGATCATTTTTTGCGGCCTCTCCCCCTGGAATAACGATAGGTTCTTCAATAAGAGTAAAAGTATCGTTAAAATGGCGGGCATATTCTTTGATATTTTCAAAAAGCTGCGGATGATGCTCATACATACCTTCATCCAGTACAAACAGTACTTTCCGAGCAACTTCAGGTGATGCAGAAGCTATGAGCTCTGCGAATAATTCATTGTTGGTATCAAAAAGTCCTTCAGTGAAGATCACATCGTAGGAAAACGATACCGGTACCTTTTGTTTTATTTTCTTCATGGTTACCTTCTTTGTATCTGTCTAACTAAACATTTATTTCTTTAGATGCGGGAAGATCAAGATTATATTTGTAATAGTACAATAAACAATGCTTTTTTGGTCTAAATTCATTTTTTTTACAACGCTTTACGGAATGAATTCTTTTCTTTATAACATAGGTGTTCTAAGCTTTCAAACACCAAACCAAAGACGATAAGAAAGATTATGCCAGATACGCAAACGGATATTCAAGCGGTTCGAACAACAATACTCTCATGGCTTCAAAGTCGCCTGGATGAGGAGGCTATGGAGTGGATTAAATCCACTAGCGACAAATTGATCGACGGAGCCGAAGACTGGGTTTTCTACTCCTCTTTTAGCGCCGTTCCCCGTCATACAGGCAAAGAGAACCTTTCCTTAAGCACGAAAGAAAAGGCAAAAGCTAAGGAATTGCGAACTGGATGGTCTCCATCTCACTGGAGTATTGATGATCTGGGCAGAACGTTATTAACGCTATCCATTGCTGAAGAACAGAAGGACGTTTTTTTTGAAAAACTGGAGAAAACGTTTATCTCCAGTGATATAGGTGAAGGTATTGCTCTCTACCAAAGTCTTCCGCTGCTTCCACATCCCAATGACCTTACCGATCGGGCGGCTGAAGGCCTGCGCACTAATATCACTTCTATTTTTAATGCGGTAGCACATCGTAATCCCTACCCTGCGGATTACCTGGATGACGACGCATGGAACCAAATGGTTTTGAAAGCACTTTTCGTGGAAACTCCTCTCTATCCCATTCAGAATATTGATAGCCGCGCAAATAAAAAGTTAGCGGAAATGCTCGTAGATTATGCGCACGAGCGATGGGCAGCTGACCGGGATGTATCCCCCGAATTATGGCGCTCTGTGGGCCCGTTTGCTGATGAAAAAATCGTAAAAAACGACCTGAAGAAAGTCTTACAAAATTCCAGTAAACTACACCAGCAGGCTGCTCTTCTAGCGCTTTCAGATAGTCCGGTTGAGAGTGCAAAACAATTAGTTGTACAACACTCCTCAAAGCTGGACCAAATGCGCCAAAACAATATCGATTGGGACTATATAGGAAAACAGTTTGAACAGGATTCTTTATAACCCCTGTAATTAAAATATTTTTTTATAAACGAAATTATCACAAAACATATATACTATTATTATGGCTGAAGAAAATATGATGTTTATCGATCCACATATTCATATGATTTCCAGAACCACGGATGACTACGAAGCTATGCGGCAGGCCGGGATTGTGGCGGTTATCGAGCCCGCTTTTTGGCTTGGCCAGCCCCGTACCAATGCGGGAGCTATGCTCGACTATTTTAGCACTATTGTTGGATGGGAGCGCTTTCGTGCCGAACAATTCGGTATCGTTCATTACTGTACCATCGGATTAAATGCTAAGGAAGCTAACAATGAGGAATTGGCCGAAAAGACGATGGACCTGCTCCCCCGCTACGCCAGCAAAGAAGGCGTTGTTGCTATCGGAGAAATCGGTTATGATGATATGACTGATCTGGAAGAAAAATATTTTCATCAGCAGCTGGAGCTGGCCAAGAAGATGGATATGCTCGTGCTCATCCATACGCCCCATCGAAATAAAAAGCAGGGTACCATCCGCAGTATGGATTTGTGTGAAGAGCACGGACTGGATCCCTCTAAGGTAATTGTCGATCATAATAACGAGGAGACCGTTGAAGACGTACTGGATAGGGGTTACTGGACTGCCTTTACCATTTATCCCGGCACTAAAATGGGAAATGAGCGAATGGTCGATATCGTTAAAAAGTACGGTACGGAACGCATCTTTATAGACAGCGCCGCGGACTGGGGACGCAGCGATCCCCTGGGCGTGCCAAAGACCGCCCAACTTATGCTTCAACGCGGTATTTCAAAAGAGGACGTCAAAAAAGTATGCTACCAAAATGCACTTGATGCCTACAAGCAGAGTGGAGCCATGAAGGAAGAAGACTGGCTGGATCGTCCAAAAATTGATCAAAGTCAGACCTACGGTGGAAATTCAGTGTTACGCGGGGGACTTGAGCCATTTATTGAAAAAGAAGAACCTTCAGAAGATGATATAATTATCGAATAACAACAGCTATTACTTTCATAATTAATCAATAAATTGATATTCTTTGAGTACTGATTATTCTCTTGCTGATCATATTCGCGCCCTGTTGGAGCTAATACGTCCCGCTAACATCATTACCGCCTTTGCGGATATCATCGCTGGATTTGCTGCTGCAGGGGGTATCATTGCATTCCAATTGGATTCATTCACTGTTATACCGGCAGGCTTGGGCTGGCTCCTACTGTCAACCTTCGGATTATATGGTGGAGGCGTCGTTTTTAATGATGTTTTTGATGCTGAACTGGATGCAGAAGAACGGCCGGAACGTGCTATTCCCAGCGGAAAAATTTCTAAATCTGTAGCTATTCTTTTGGGATCTGTACTTCTCATTACAGGGGTTACAGCCGCTTTTATTGTCAACTATACAGCGGCACTTTTAGCTTTTGGAATCGCATGTTTTGCCCTCGCATACGATTATTGGGCAAAACACTCTTCAGTATGGGGACCACTCTTTATGGGGATATGCCGGGGCGGTAATCTCTTGCTAGGCGTTGCAATCTTTCCTTTTCTTTTGACAAACCTTTGGTTCCTTGCTCTTCTTCCGATAGCTTATATTGGGGGCATTACCCTTATAAGCCAGGGAGAAGTACATGGGGGTGACCAAACATCTGGTTATATAGGTCTGGGCCTTGTATTGTTGGTTACCGGAGCGTTATTGTTAATTGGACTCCAGTCTTCTTACAACACCTTAATAGCCCTTCCCTTTGTTATTATCTTTGGAAGCCTGGTAATACCTCCTTTTTTGAAGGCAGCTTTAAGGCCAGAACCGACGCTGATTAAAAAGGCAGTGAAACGGGGTGTTTTATCGCTTATCCTATTAAATAGTGCACTGGCTGCCGGCTTTGCCGGCTGGACTATGGGTATCATAACAGTCTTGTTGCTTCCCGTATCACTGCTTACTGCCAAACTGTTTGACGTTACCTGATTTACAGTTATACCATTATTATCACTATTCAGTTACCGTCATCACTCCCTGCATCGTCTGCCAGTGTCCCGGGAACGTACACACATAGGGATACTCATCGGGCTCCTCAGGAGCCACAAAATAGATAGATTCAGATTCCCCGACATCGAGCAGACTCGTAAAGAACAAAACATTATCAGATTTAGGCACATACCCCCTGTTGGGCCCGTCGAGTCCCATATTAAGCGCATTTTGGGCCACCGTTTCAAGAGAACCCGGTTTAACAAAAAGGAGATTATGCAACAGATCCGTAGGATTGTTCAATGTGATTTGCACTTTACTCCCGGCTTTTACTTCAAAATCAGTGACGTCAAACTCCATTCCGCTCGTGGCTTCAATAGTTATGACTTTATCAGGTCCCTCCTCCCAAGATTCAGGCATCTCAGTCTTGTGCTTGTGCTCTTCTCCGGCAAAGGGATTGTCGGCTCCTTGTGATTGAGACTCTGGCTCAGTACTCTTCTGGGCTTCCATATCCACTGCTAAAGAATCACCTTCCGGGATGTTATTGAGGGTATAATATCCCACAGGATGCAGCAATGGATAGCCGGTTTCTTCCTCTATAACTCCTGTTGCATTAATTTCATGTATATATCCTTCTCGCAGGTTATCAACGACCAGGCGCGCCGAGAGCCCATCATCAGCTACCTCTACATGCCTTACCGGCGACGGCTCTTGATTAATAATGTCACTTCCATAAGTGGAATGGTAGTGATAAGTAAAACCTGTAACCTGGTATGATCCAGGATCTCCAGCCGAGGCTTTGTCTACAGGTTTCGTAAAAAAGAGTTCAAACCCATCAGGTTTAGCATGCACTTCCTTAATTTCAAAAGGCACTTCCCCATTCCAGACCAGCTGCTGCAGACCATATTGTTCTTTGCCGGTGGAACCCCATCCCCTGCTGGTCATCCCTACAAACATGGAGTTGTCACTGCCCCAGTCCATACGAAACACCCCTGACTCAAATCCTTCTATAAAGGGAAAGACTACTCCCTGGTATTGTCCGTTAATTTTTTCCTGAAAAACCCGCATAACAATGCTTTGTCCCTGATCACCCACAAAAAGCTGTCCCTCGAAAGGTCCAAATGCTCCGCCAGTAGTATCCGGAAGGATATCAGAGGTAGAAATGCCCATCACTCCATGAGGAAACCATACAGAAGGCACTTTCAATTCGGGAATATCTTTAGCTACTTCGTGAAATGGCTTACCGCTATCGGGAATATCCTCCGGCTTCAACGAAATGGGAGAACCCGGCTCATCGGACCAGCGTAGTCCCTCGGGATTTCCTGCAAAGTCGCCTTTTTCAAGATGGGTTATATTTCCAGATCCAACCCAACCTCCCTGGTTTTCGGCATAAAAGAGATCGCCCTCAGCATTATAGTTAAAGGCTGCCGGCGACCGTAATCCACTAACCAGCGGCTCGACGTCTCCATCCGGAGAAACCTGGAGCAACCATCCATCCCATTTGGATAAGCTGGCGCCCTCTCCTATCCAGGCTAAGTTAACCGTGACCAGCATGTCTCCTGAGGGAGTAAAAAGAGGGCCATAAAAATACTCATGATAATTTCCAGAAACCGGTCGTATATATAATGTTTTATACTCATCCGCGCGACCGTCCTCATCCGTATCCGTGAGCCGGGTAATTTCAGTGCGTTGTGCCACATAGATAGCCCCATCTCTGTAGGTAAGTCCCAATGGTTCATGTAATCCTTCGGCAAAGAGACTGTATTCCGGTGGATTTCCCCCTTCCTGAGAAGGATTTTTGATAATCCAGACCTCTCCCCGTCTTGTGCATACCGCCAGGCTTCCATCCGGCATTACGTCCATACCTCCCACTTCCAATACGATATCATCCGGAATAGACAGATCCAGTATTTTATAATAATCCGACTCTGTTGGGACGGAAGATTGTCCGATACTAATTAGCGGATACAGCATTATAGCCAAAATTAGCAAAACTGCTTTACATAGGTTGATTCTGCTGTTTACTCCTTTCATACTTTCTTCCAAAATTTTTGACATTATACCCAATTACATTCTAAACATTATCATAATCATAACAGCTTACCAGATAATCGCATATTCAATGGTTGCTGTTGGAGATTCATTCAGTAGCGGAATACGCAGATCATAACCTTCTTCTGTTTCCACTATCTGAGGCTCCAGCCCACTGGTTTCGATGATATCCAGATAGAAGGTGCGGTCATCGACTACATACATTCCTGTATCGTTCTGAACAATCTCCTCTCCGGAAGCCAAGTGCATCCAAAAATCGTTCTGAGACTCCTCTGATTCAAAATCAACGGTGCGTATCAAACGGCGATTTTGGGCTTCTCCTTCCAGATGATCCGTAATTTTTACTCCGGCCAAATTGTATTTGAATACGGGACTTCCATCTTCCGCAATCGTATATCCTTCCACCTTCAGCTGGTCCCACGAAAGTGAATCGGGCCAGACTGCAGTACCGCTATTCAGTTGGGCTGCAACAGGCTTGCCATCAAAAGAGAATGCAGGTCCCGCAGGACTGGCAACTTGTGGTTCTCCTCTATTAATCCACATTTCATTCGTATTTACAAAAGATCCATTCCAGGCATGAAGCAAAGCTGCCTGTCCCATGTCATAGCTGAAATTAATCTTATTCGGAGCACCTACATTCACCACATGTGTTCGCTTGCCCCCTTCATGCATGGCAAAGGATCGCAGAACTTTAATCCGATCTTCTGCCTCCACTATAAGATCGGGGAGTTCTCGATCCCCGCCCGGGACCGATGATGAAGCGTGAAGCTTTTGATAGCGTAGCTGCGGCCCTTCTGTAAAAAGTCCCAGTCCACCATACCAATTATTATGATGATCTATATATTCCAGTGTGAAATCATGTTGGCCGCTCTCCAGCTCAACGGTATTGGATGCTATTTCATGCATCCTGTAGAATTGATCCTGATCAAAAATTACTTTGTCATCAATCAACATTCGTACCATTCCGGCATTCTGTACCCTGAACAAATAAGTTCCACTATTGGAAGCTTCCAGGGTTCCTCTATATCGTAAGGCATATCGATCGTTCTTATTTATTATACTTCCGGAAAGAGAATCAGTAGTTCCCGATTCTGCTACCTCCAAAGTGTCAAAGTTAGGTATCTGATCTAAGGAGTCATTATAATATTCGTACGAAAGATCATTCAGATGGATCTGGTTTTTATCATATTTCTTATAGCGAATGTTGCGAATAGCAATAGGTCCGTGGTCGCCCTGAATCATAAGCGGACCTTCGGGTTGTTCATCTTCAAAAGCGGCCTTTATGGTTGGTCCACTCACCGCTACATTCTCCTGTATCAAAGTTCCATTAAGCCATATCTCCTCAAATTCAGCATCAGATATTTTTTGTCCGGATTCATTGAATTCCGGAGCTTTGAATAAAATTCTTACATGCTGCCAAAGGCCCGGTGCTCTTGCAGCATTCATTGCAGGAGGATGGCCTCCATACTCTTTCTCTCCTTCCGGCCTGCTTTCATCTCTTTGACGGTATATCCCTCCCAAGTCGCTGTATTCAGGATCCTCAACTCCCCAGCTGTCAAGCAGCTGCATTTCATATCTCCCCATCAGGTAGACTCCTGAATTAGATCCTTTGGGCATTAAAAAATCCAGTTCCAGTTCTAAGTCTCCATGTTCAAACTCTGTAAACAGATGATTGTTAGTTTCTTCAGATGGGTTATTAGCCAGAATTCCCGTTCCATCTTCTAGTTCGAGGTGTCCCTCTATTTCAGGATTACTTTTTAGCCCTCCAACAATCTTCCAGTTCTCTCCTATTTCCTTAAAAGCATCAAAGTTATCTAAAGTTATCTCCTGAAGAGGAAGTCTCTCCAATTCATCTGCATTTTCAACCTGATCAGTACTACAGGCCGTGAATAAATAGCCCCCTCCTGCTATGAGTAGAATTGCTATCACTTTATTGCCAAAGAACTTACAAAAGAACTGTCGCATTATTTTTATGGATAAAATTGGTTTAAATCATTTAAATAACAAAGAAACAATAGTATACATATTTCATATTTAGAAAAAGTAAACTATTGGCTTCAATATAAAAGATTGCTTTGAATATGAAACTATAAATCGTTACACAGCGGACACTTCAGGAGCTGTCTGTTCCTTTTCTTCATCATCTTTTAAAGATTTATGGTAATCAGTATACCAGAGCTCAAAAGCAATGGTTATTGGTCCCACAATAAACAGTGCATAAAAAGGAGCATAGATAGCTTCATTCAACCTAAATATCATCTCAACAAAAGCAATTGCAAAAGCCACCACATATTGCCCCCATCTACTGTTTACTGTGGTCTTTGGATCTGTAATCATAAAGAACACAAACAGCTGGTACATCGGACCTGTAATGGGCGATGCTTCAGCCAGAAAAGGATTGCCTGTTATCCAGCTTCGAATTACAGAAAAAAGAAAAAATGAAAGGACATATGTAAAGCATATATGAAAACGCCGCAGCCGATAAATTGAGATGGAGCCAACAATCCAGATGATAAGCATGGCCCACATGTTATTGCCCCACTGTATACTTAGTACTGAAACACTTTGAGGGACCAGTACAAGCATAGCAACCACTCCAAAGTTTGAGGGATTCCAAATATGCTGTCCCTTGTACCTTAAAACATATTTGGATGCAATAGAAATAATGGAGCACAGGGCAAATGGCCATAACATTGGAGAGCGAATGAGTATACCCACACTGATACCCGAGATATAGGCACTGGACATATCCCGCCATCCTCCAACAATAACTTTATGAAGTATCGCCTCTGCAACAAAACTTGCGACAATAGCCATTAACAGCTGGGGATAGCTTTCTAAAATCCCAAAAGATATATGGGCTGCAAAAAGAATCCCGGTTATTAAAAGTGGAGGAGTGTATCTTTTGTTGTACTTGAACCCCTTAATCTTGTCAAGAATCGTCGTATCCCTTTTATTCATTTAGCTCATTTTCTTTAATCTGGTGCAATTGATTTACTGCGGGATTATTAAGGGTATCTGTTCTTCCGGAAGGCCAACTAATAATAGCTTCATCAATTTGTGCGTTCTCACCCAGACCAAAATGCAGCCGCCGTTGGCTTTGTGAACTAAATCCACTGGCAGATTGCACAAATTGCTTCTGATTCTGATCACCCCAAATCACTTCGACACTGGCACCTATAGCACTCTTATTGCTCTTTGAACCTTTTAACTGAAAGGAAACCCAGTTTTTATCCGCCGCAGTATTACTTTTATAAATTTTAAGTGGTCCACCCTGACTTGCAATGAGAATTTCAAGTCTTCCATCATTGGTTAAATCAGCGAAAGCAACCGATCTGCTATCCAGATCCAGTGAACCTCCCACAGCCTCTGCTACTTCGTTAAATTTACCAGCACCATCATTTAGCCAGATTTTATTTTCCTGGTATCCCGATAAACTACGTCCTTTCATAGCTGGCCAGTTATCAGCATCGGCAATAATTGATTTATTCCCCCCTGCTACCATTGAAAAATCGTACCAATAATCTGTTCCTTTTTGGTCGGATACAAATCCATTGGCTACATAGAGATCTAGTTTTCCGTCAAGATTTAAATCCCCGAATTGTGCCCCATAACTCCAGCCACCGAGCTCTACATTAAAATTACCGGCCAGATTCTGGAAGCTCACATCTTCTCCTTCCCCATTGACCGGCACCCATAAATTATTTCCCTGAAGTAAAACTCCCTGCTCAGTAATATTCGTGACATAAATAGCGGGTCTACCACTATTCATTACATCTCCGAACGAAACGTTCATCCCGCTTTTGGGTGAAAAACCCATACCGGCCTCTTCTCCTTTCTCAACGAATTTTTTCCCTCCCTGGTTAATAAATAATTCATCAACACCGTAATCGTTGGCAATCACTAAATCAGGATAGCCCGAACCATTTAGATCTATAGAGGATGCCGCATAGGACCAGCGATTGCTTTCCAGTCCCACTTCTTTGCTTACTTCTTCAAACTCTCCATTACCCAGATTACGAAACAGGAACTTCCGTCCTCCATTCTGGGCATATTCAAAGCTTTCCGGCATAATACGGGTGGTTTCGAGATCCCAAAGATTTACGCTTTCATGGAAATACCCCCCCATAAAAAGATCCAATCGCCCGTCATTATTATAGTCAAACCAAACAGCCGTATTAGAGTTCACCCAGTCCGGGAAATCCTCTCCCATATCAACTTTTGTAAAACCATCGCCTTGATCGTTGTGATAAAGTGCAGGTTTCCCCCACTTAACCAAGAACAAATCCTCATAACCGTCATTATCGTAATCGCCCCAAACCGAACTCATAGACACCCCTGTTTCGGCATTATTTACCAAGGCAATACCTAGTTCTTCGGCCACATTCTCAAAATTGCCATTTCCATTATTTTTATACAATGCATTGGGAGCCCCATAATCACTATTCGTAACATAGAAATCCTGTAGCCTGTCGTTATTAAAGTCAACAACAGCTACCGATGCCCCTACGGAAGCTATTTGGGGCATAATGTGATCCAGTTTAGAATCGAATTCGGGTTCCCGATGGATAAAATCTATCCCCCAATCTTCAGTAACATCTTCCAGGTAGAATCCATAGCGTTCCAAGGCACGCTCTTGGTCAAATGAGGTATCATCCCCAAACCAATTGCTATAATTGGCAATCAGCACAGGAACTGCCAAGAGAACCAAAAAGAAGGCAATCAGTGGTATTTTATTAGTCGTTTGTTCTTCGCTTTTCATAGTGATATTTCTTACAACTATACTTCATTAATTAAGTCTTACAGCCGTATTAAAATTACCGGGTGTTACAAAACGTGTATGATATTTAACCCAATCCTCTTTGTTTTTCTGGTAGGCTGGATCATCCTGTAGCAGTCCGGGCTCCTCAGAATATTCTTCCAACCCGTGGTACGGCAATGGTCGAACTGTTTTGGAAAAGACGGTATTGTAATCACCGTCTTTAACCCACCCATCTCCTATGAGTACAAAATCCCGTGTCCAGCCTTTGCGGGGTTCTTCCACTCTGGGAAATTTAAACAAAAGTTCATCCCCGGCATTCATAATCACATAGCGATCATCAATTTCTTCGATTAACTCTTTAACATCTCCAAATCGGGTATAAAAACCTTCCAGATCTCTCCACCGCTGATTGGTACCCGCAAGCTCTTGGTAGTTCGGTACCGTGGGAGAAAATCGATCGGTTTGCTCTAACTTGGAAAAACCACGATAACGTAATGTTGAAGTTTCTGCAGCCAACTTTTTTGTCTGGAGTTCTATATCCTCATCGTATATTCCCCAACGAATTTGATCCCAATATATTTCCATATTCGTGTACAATCTAACCTTGTGCTCGGTATTGGGTTCAAAGACGTCTTCCAAATCTACCAGCATGGTTTTGCTTTTTCCCGACGGGAAGCCAATATCAGTATGAACGACTTTCCATCCTCCTGATCCGTTAGGTACTTCCACTCGGATGCCATGCAATGATTTATTTTCATTCTGGCTAATTGCAATATTGATAGACGTATCTGTTGGATAGACCCAACCCGCTGCAATGAGCTTAATCTTCTCTTCTATGGGTACCTCTTGCCCTAGGTCCACCTCAAGATAATGTTCTTCAGTTACGCCCTGGTAAGAAGTAAGCGGCAAATCATCAACATATTCACCCTCCTTTTCTCTGATCTTAGTTGTCACGTCATTGCCATTCCAATCCGTTGCCGTCTGAACCGGTGCTATATCCCGGATGGGATATAATTTTTGCTCAGGTGGTGGGAGCTTAAATCGTTCATCCACAAATACATCAATATCTTCGGGATGATCCACCGCCATCAGTGAGACATGGTCAAAAAAGTGCGTCTCCCATAAATCTGCGGTAATGCGAATATCATAATACCCATCTTTTGGCTTCAACTGATCATCTTCAATCTTTACCCAGTCTATACTATGGATTACCTGGCTAACTCCCTGCCTGTTAATTCGGAGTCCCAGGGCCGTACGCCATAAGAAATCCGTTACAAATTGCATCTTTTCTCCATTATAAGTCATTATCCACGGACATGAACCTTTTAAAATCTGTTCATTTAATATTTGGGAATCAAATCCTAACTCTGCAAACTCTGACTGGGTTGTACCATTGGGCCAATTAACCCGAACCACCTCTGCTTCTTCGTAATTCCCTAGTCCCAGATGTACCCATGGCTGAGTAATTGGTTGTTTTATGTATTGCAGTCCTGACCGGCTTTCAACCTCTCCTCCTATACCAAAAGAGTTTATACGTCGATCACCCGACTGCCGTGCGACACGTGGCTGTAGTATCCTACCCTTATAATCACTATTTCCGCTATTTTTAAGAGCCATACTCTGATTCTCTTCATTTAAGCCCAAAAGGTCGAGGCGGCTGTCTCCATCTAAGTCCGAAACACTATATATATATCCCGAAATGTTTGTAGCTTCAGAAGTTAACTCCACGTTCTCATTGCTAAGCCAATACTGGGTATCCTGGTTATTTGACAACAGCAGATCCAGTGCCCCGTTGTTGTCTAAATCTGCCAGATGTAATTGAGGAATTACTCCTTCTGTTTTTACACTATCTTTAAGTGAAGTAAGCGGTTCTGTACCCCAGCCACCTATAGAATCAACATAGCTGGAACTCACAATCTGATCTGACTGGAGGCTTATTATTTCAAAAGCTCCATCACTGTTCAAATCGCCAAAGCTGATGCTTTGAACCGGACTATCAAGATCAAAGGATTGGTCCAAATGATATTCGCCGGCTCTTTCATTTCGATAAAAATGAAGGTCTCCGTTTTGGCTGAGTGTAACCACATCCGGATCACCATCGCGGTCAAAGTCTGCCCATAAAACATTGCGTATATGCTTTGATTCCTCAAAATACGATTGTACTTCAAAGGTATCATCCCCATTATTTCTCAGCAGCACAGAGGAGCCATCCACTGCTGAAAGCAGCAAATCCAAATCTCCATCCAGCTCAATATCTATCACCCAGGAACCATAATAGGATTTGTTAATAACTTCGGATGGTATTCCCAGTGTACTTGTAGCATCTGTAAAGGTAGAATCTTCTTCCTGACGATAGATTTTAAGTCCCGCTGATCCGGTAAACACAAAATCACTTAAAAAATCATAATTATAATCGATGGAAGTTACTGCAGGTGATGGTAACCGATCAGATCCCGATTCTCCCGGAAATGATATAGCTATATTTTTATTGATTATGGCTTCACCACTATTTATTCGTATCGTACTTGCCTGTTCTTCATCAGCCAGCGTTACAGATTTATACAGTTGTGCCGACTGCCCCGCTACAGTATCAACTGCTGTAAATGATAACTGTTTATCTATGGGAGCAGCGATATGATCGGCCTTGGGCAGCCAACGAAATTCGGTTATTAAAAATCCGACCTGGTTGGTGGGCAGTTCTACTTCTTCAACATCATGCTGAAAACGGGGAAGCTGACTTAAGGTGTTTCTCAAAAAAGCCAGTTCAAACGTTATATTGCTGCCTTCCTTGTTAAGAATTTCAGATTTATGTTCGGCAAATTGCTTTTGTATCTGTTCAGGCCAGCCCGATGTATTTTCTTCAATCTTCGCGAGTGATTGTTCCATGACTGACTGGTTCTGGCTCTTTGCAGCAGTACGTATTTTTTCCAACAGTACGGCCAGGTTATCCGGATGTTCTTCCAATATTTGATCAAGCAAATGAATAATTTCCTGGGCATTTTCTTCCGAATCCTGTCGTTCCAGCTCTTCGGCCAAGGCAAAAAGTATTCGCCCATTCGTGGAATCAAGGCGGGCCGCTTTTCCTAAATGTTCTAATGAAGCCTCTATATTTCCCTTGCGGCTCTCTAAAATACCTGCCAAAAACTGAATATCAGCATCATCTGAACTACGTTTTAAAGCCTCATTTAATTTTTCAGTTGCACCGTCAAAATCACCCTGACGCATTGCATAAACCCCCAAATTCGCCCAGGCTGCAGGTTCTGCTGGATATATCGTGGCAACAGAGTCCATCTTCTCAACCGCAAAAGGAACTTGATCTGACTGCATGGCCGTCAGGCTGACATAAAAATCGGAAACGGCCTGGCGATACTCATCAGACTCTACATCCGGCTTAGATGGTGGCGTGGAGGTACAAGCACTGAAGAGAATTCCCAGTATAACAGGATAAATCCAACGTATTGAGATACCTTTCTTTGAAACTAAATTGCGCATCGCTTTATCTTTATCAGGTGCTAAAAATTTAAATATTGTGGGTTAATAATAGACCTTAATATATTAAATTATTCCAAGAAAACGGGACTTTGATCATTTCTGCCAACTACGATCAATCTATCATTATTACCAATACCTACACTTTTTATTTCACGTATTTCTCCCCTCAGCAGTATCCCACTTTCTTCTGGTGTTAATGCTTCAAATGATTTTCCTGCTGTTCCTTTGAGCAACCATCCATAGCTGGCATCAAATTGCCCCCCGTAGAGAGGAAGAACGGAATAGAAGTTACCACCCGCAAGAATATCAGTAAAGCTATCATGATCAAAATCTTCAGCATGAAAAGAAAAAACCGGAGCGGCCTGAATAGCTCTGGGAAATGGGTGCACCTTAAATTCCCCGTTTTCTCTATTCTCAAAATAAACCGAAGCTAAATTAGTAACAATCTTCTTTTCTGCTTTCTGCAAGCGTTCTTCTCCAAATATTTCATACAGGGTTTTACCGGCATATGATTCGTATCTTGGAAACTTGGAATGCAGGAAATTAAAAGGAGCAAGAAGATGATCACGAGAAGCAATGGGAAGTATTTGATCTTGTTTGGTCTGTCCTATAACCGGATCGGTATGGCCATCACCGTTAAAATCGTCCGTATATACAACCAAAGGTTGTTGTTCTGATGCAGCCAGCGTAGTATTAAGTCCCATATTACCCGCCAGGATATCCAAATCTCCATCCCCATCAATGTCAGCTAGGTGAAGGCTCTGCCATAAGCCCACATCAGACTCAAAGTCCTGGAACCTTTCAAAAACACCCCCATTATTCTGAAATATAACTATAGGCATCCAGTCTCCCGCTACAATAATATCATCCCTGCCATTTCCGGTTATGTCTGCTGAGCGGGCATCACTAATCATCCCCGCCTCCCCTAATTGGGGCCCTATGTCGTTGGTAACATCCCGATAAGTCCCATCCCCATCATTTTCAAGTAGATAGCTATTCGGAGTAGCGCCATAGCTTTTGGGAACAGAACGACTACCTACAAACAGATCTCTGTCTCCATCTTCATCATAATCAAGGGGAAGCACTACCGAACCGTTAGCTTTAAAATCGGGCAAAGCATCGGATTTATGCACAAAATTTCCGGACCCATCATTTATATACAGCCGATCGTATAATTGTTCGTTATTTTTCTGCTCTTCATTCCCACCGCTTACTACATATAAATCTATTGCGCCATCATTATTTGCATCAAAAAAGGCGGCGTCGGTATCTTCAAAAAGAGCGTGATTGTCAAAGACTTTGGTTTCTTTTTTTAAAAATTTCCCATCATCCTGCTGAATATATAAAACCCCACTTTGTTCGGCTCCTCCTCCCATATATAGATCATCCAGCCCATCACTATTCACATCTCCTACTGCAATCGGGGGACCCATTTGTGAGAGCTGATAAGGCATCAATGGTTGTGCGTTAAATCCGTTAAAATCATTCTCAAGGTGACGATAAGAAGGTTCAAGGGGGCTCGGAACCTCTGATAAAAAAGAAGAACGGTCAACTGAGGTTGAAATTGAGGATTGATTCTTCGGCACTTTTCCTTCATCGACAGTCAATTGTTGATTTGGCGCAATATTTTCCATTATTGTTTCCTTTCCGTCGGGCCATATAATTTTTAAACTATCAACTTTATTGACCTCTCCCAGGCCAAAAAACAGACGCGGATCTACTGAAGACTGGAACCCCCGGGTCGGGAATAGTTCCGCAAGCTGATAATTATCACCTGTATAAACAATTCCCTTACTGCCGATCCCTAGTGTATTCGCCCCTTCACCCTTAA
This sequence comes from Fodinibius salicampi, assembly GCF_039545095.1. NCBI lineage: Bacteria > Pseudomonadati > Balneolota > Balneolia > Balneolales > Balneolaceae > Fodinibius > Fodinibius salicampi. The sequence goes on from NZ_BAABRS010000001.1 coordinate 1,156,027, forward strand.
TAGAAACGGTAAGATAATTGGTGCTATCCTGTTCAACCGTCATGTTTTGATAGATTGAAGCTTCAGTGTTTACGTTGTTAATTACCAAATCAAGATCTCCATCATTATCCAGATCGCCATAGGCTGCCCCGCTTGAATAACTGGGGGTATTAAACCCCCAATTTTCAGTTTGATGTGAAAAGGCAAGCGAATCTTCATTTCGAAAAGCTGCATTTGGAATTTTAAGGTGCGGCATGCTATCAATCACAACAATATTCTGTTCCGTTATGCCCTTTTCTAATGACTGCTGTATACCATCACTGCGTATTAACGAGAGATAGTCTTTATCATTAGGACGGCGATAGATTCCATTTGAAACAAAAAGATCTTTTCGCCCGTCATTATCCATATCAAAGAGTAGTGCAGACCAGCTCCAGTCGGTAGCATGAGTTCCCGTCATCGGTGCAATATCAGAATAAATAGGTACAGAGTTGCTATCACTTCCGACATTTAATTGCAACGTATTTCGGATGAGCTGTGGATGGTATCCGAAATCTCTTTGGGCGGCATATACTTCATAAGTTTCACTGCTCACCGCCTTCTTATGCCACTCTTCTGTCGAGGGAAGCATATCCACTACGGCTATATCAGGTTTTAGATCATTGTTAATATCCGCTATATCATTTCCCATGGATGCCCGACTGGTATGGCTGGTGCTCTGTTCCAGAACTTCTTTAAATGTTCCGTCTTTTTGATTCAGATACAGGTAATCATTTTCATGAAAATCGTTGGAAACATAAATATCGGGATAATTATTTCCATTCAGATCACTTACAGTCACATCCAAACCATATCCCATACCGCTGTTATATATTCCCGCTTCCTTGGTAATATCTGTAAATTTACCCCCATCATTTCTATACAAACGATCTCCTTCTTTTTCACTGCTACCCTTACGCTGCTCGGCTGGTTTAAAGGAGTTTTCATTATGTATTGCATGATTCAAAAGATACATATCTAAATCACCGTCCCGGTCCATATCGAAAAATACGGTCTGCTTTGAATATCCCCTGAAATCAAGTCCATATTCGGCCGCGCGTTCCGTAAACGTAAAATCCCCGTTATTTATAAACAGCTGGTTTTGTCCCTTTTTTGACCGATAGTGCACATTACACACATAAATATCAAGCAATCCATCCCCATTTATGTCAGCCATTGTAGTGCCTGTCGTCCAGTCCCCCGTTCCCCCTACTCTGGCTTTATCCGTAATATCTATAAATTCAAAGTTTCCTTTATTTAAATAGAGTTTATTAGAGTCCATGTTTGCAGTAAAATAAATATCAGGTAGCCCATCATTATTGATATCTCCGATTGAAACCCCGGCCCCGTCATAAAAGTAAAGATAGTTTATCATGTTAAAGTCTAAGCTCTGCTCAACCTCATTAGCAAACGTAATATTGCTTTGCGATGAACCAATACTCCTGAATCTAGACTCTTCATCAGCGGAATGGCAACCAATAAATATTAATAAAATGCTCATGTACATCAGAGCTTTAAACTTGATTTGAAAAACTTCTAACCCCATAGATGTAATTTTAATACAGATCGATCCTTTTGCTAAAATATGTATTTCCAAAGTATCAATTAACAAAATGAATAATATTTAGTACCTCTCTTCTAAAAACCTAATTTTATTATAGTTACCAATTGTATCAGATTTGCCTGCCCTATAATAGGAAAATATCCCATTTATTCGAATCATTTACATTTAGTGACCCTTTTTTACCAAAAAATAAATTATAGAAATGCAAAGCAATGCAATATTTTTATATTTTATTGAAAATTATTTGAAATATTCAATAATGAGATAGTTATTGTATTATAGGTGTTATTATTACAATTAACAGATATTAAACTCTAAACAATGATACATTGAAGGTCACTTTAAAAGATATTGCTGAAGAAACTGGATATTCTATTTCTACTGTATCAAGGGTGTTAAATGGATCTGATAAAATTAGTACACAAACCCGAAGAGAAATATATCAGGCGGCCAAACGCCTTAAATATCCTATTTATCATACTATTAATGGAGACAAAATTGTAGACTCTCTAAAGATCTGCCATGTACTGACCAAATTCAGTGAAGGAGAATTTTATTCTTCAATGTTTAAGGGAATGAGTAGAGCAGCAGAAAAAAATGATGCTCAACTTTCCCTGATGAATTTGGATAAACCTTTTGACGATGTTCTTCGAATTCTCAAAGAAATAAGCAGCGAAAAATATGAGGGCATAGTACTTTTTGCTCCTGAATTCAAAAAGAAACATTACCAAATACTTCGGGATGAATTACCGGAAAACTTTCCTATTATTTCTAATGCCCTCATTGAAAATCCTGTTGTAACATCTGTTACTTTTGACGGCTACAGCGGAGGATTTTTAGCTGGTGAACATTTTAACAATCAGGGATACAAGCAATGTGGAATTCTTAAGGGCCCTTTTGAAGAGCCGGAATCACGGTATAGATTCAATGGCTTCAGAGATTACCTGTATCAAAATACAAAAATGGAGTTTTGCTGGGAATACCAGGGTGATTATTCCTTTGAGTCCGGTCAAAAGGCATTCGAGACCTTTCATAAAACCGAAAATACACCAGAAGCTATTTTTGCCTGTAATGATGATATGGCCCACGGCTTTCTGAAAGAGGCCTTGGCTAACGGTTATAAGATACCCGACGATTTTGGGCTTATCGGTTATGATGATCTTCCTATATGCAGGAGACACAGTCCAACGATCTCTTCTATTCATACTGATTACGAGTCTTTGGGAATGGTTACGATGGAGAAAATGAAGGAAATTCTTGCTAATCCCAACCAACAGGAAGGAGTCCTGAGCCTGATCCCAGTGAGTGTCAACCACAGGGAATCTTCATGACTTAACCTGAGAGATATAGAACTAAAATTAAAAGTATAATCGTTATAAGCCTGCCCGTAAGAAGCCAATCAGGAAAATCGACCGCCAATCTACACACGACTGGTTGGATAAATCAAATCAGATGAATAATGTAACCATCATATCACACGGACTCGCTCCCCCCCCAATAAGCAGTTCAACAATGGATTTCTCCTACATTTTCAGCTTTAAAGGGACATGTAAGTGGTTTCTAGGAGTCTTATAATTCTGATCTGGGTGATAAATTGATTCATAGTTTGGCTAATTGTTCTCTTTAACTGTCTCATCAAGAGGAATTCCCAATTCCTCATAAAGTGCTCTGCGCGCCTCCTTGTCGCTCTTCAAAATTTCACGGGCATATTTGGCTACTTCCCGTGCATGTTTGCGGGGAACTATAATTACACCATCACCATCGGCTACAATAACATCACCGGGATTTACCTGTACTCCTCCCACTACTACAGTGGCATTAACCGACTCTACCTCATTTCTTCCCGGACGAATACCCTGTCCTCTATTAGCATGGTCAAGATAGACTGGAATTTTTGCTTTATAATCTCCATCTATCAACTGATCGGGAACCCCCGGTGGAAGGTTACCGGGCGAGGCATCCCAGAAAAATACATTTGAAATATTTCCACCTGACATACGAATGATATTGGATCTCAAGTCTCTGACCCGCTCAATAAGTGCTTGCTCCTGGTGGATATCCCCGATATATGGATTAATATTATTACCAAAAACAGTAATCGGTATCTTTCCGATAATGGTTTCTGGATTAACTTGTATACGGGCATCAAGTTTTTTTCCTAGTTTAGTTTTCTCCTGATATGCTGGCGAAGCAATATCTTTAGGCTGCCAGCTAATGCAGGAAAAAACCAGGGTATTGATTGCCCTCAGGTACCGTCTCTTCTATTGATTCAAATACCGGATTAGTATCCTGCTCTTTCTCTTCTCCATTAATATTTGTCGATTGATCGGTACAACCATAGCACATAAACAGAAGAATCCAGACAATAAAAAAATCGGGATTTCAAAAAATAATACACATGCAATGAACCTTCTTAAATGTTAACCGATTGCTTGGTTTTCCTGGTCACATGACCAAATAAGCTTCCATTCAATTACGGACCCGCAATCCTCACCACTCGAATATTATCTATAGCCATGCTCAGCTGGCTGATCGCATTTTCTCCATTATTAACCAGCATGATTCCTGCTGATGGTGCTTCCCCATCGGGCAACATGTCAGCGAGGCTCGGCAGAGCAGTACCGGCGCCGTTCAGTCCTTCACTATTGGCCGTTTTAAAGTCACTAAGAGGTATCTGAACCGTTTGCCATCCATTCGTTGCGAATGAATTAATATTTCCATTTTCTCCCTTCCACGGTGCATACCGTGCGGTGTAGGTCCAGGGATTTGCCGCCCGGACTAGCAATGTTCCCTGCTCCCAGGCTCCTTCCACATTGATTTCGAATTTCACAGCAAAGTTTGAGGGATTTTCTCCAAGGTTAGAAGCCTCAATCCATTGTGTCGGATTAAGGTTAATCGAACGGCCGCCATTCCACCATGAGCCGTCTCCCCCGGCAAGGTTAGAAACCTCAAGCATAGCATACTGCCCTTCATTACCCGGGTACAGCGAGGCATCCGAAGAAAGCGCAGCCGACCACCACTGGTAGCTAAACACATCATCAAAGTTACAGATCATGCCGGTGGGATCACGAAAACGGGCACCGGGTGAACTCGTCGAAGTTCCGGAACTTGAAGACATTTTTATCTCTCCGGATGTGGCCCCCTCCGGCACGGTCACTTTCAGAGAACTGCCATCCGCCACAGACTGATAATCAGTGGCCTCGACATTGCCGGGAAAGATGATCTCCGTTATTAGGTACAAGTATTGGCCGTTTAGCGTAATTTCCTTGCCTGCTTCAGCAAATTCGTCACTGATACGATTGATTTGGGGAGGCGGTGGTAACACAGGAAACTCCAGCGAGTCTTCACTGACACTATTGGAAACCTTTATTTGATTCATATAGGAAGCTTCCGGATCCATCTCGCCGAATGGCATGTCAGCAGGAATGGTCACTACCATATGAGATTTGGCAGCCAGTGCTGGGTTAAAAGTAGCCTCGTACCCATTGAAATAGACATTCGCTACCGCATCCATATTGTTTCCTTCTAACGCTACTACATCTCCGGGTCCTACCTGCTTTATATCCGTTGTGGAATCCGGGCTTGTGTAACGAATTCCAGTAATTGATACCGGATCATCATAGTCACCAGTATTGCTTACGGAATTATCCTGGCATCCTTGCATAACGAGCATTGCTGTTAAAACTAAAACAGCAATGCCTCCTGTGCTTATTCTTTTACTCATTGATTTCATACCTAATTACCTTATTACTTTTTACATTCGAAGATTTTTAGACAGCTCATAAATTGTTCAAGCGAGTCAGGGTTAGCCTATTCTTTATTCGCTTCGTTTGTACCCTCCTCGTTTAAAAAATCATAGGGTACCGGCTCCTCCATCAAATTTGGATTCTGAACGATATCCGCCTCTGGGTATGGCAAATTGAAATCGCTATGCTCCGCTGTAATATTCGTGGGTGGTGCCGTATAGGTCGTATCACCGCCCTGCGTATATTCAAACGACATATTGCGTTCCTGATCATCGATAAACTGTAGTACGGCATCGGGTTCATAATAGTGCCAGCGAACCAGTTGAAACCAGTTTTGGCCTTCATAGGCCAATTCCTTCCATTTCTCCAAGAGTATATCTCGATGAGTGATAGTGGTTTTAGAATCGAGTCCCGCCCGATTACGTACAGCATTAAAATATTGTAGTGCCTGGGAATCACTGGTAGACTCCTGATTACCTAACTCGGCCTGAGCATATATCAAATAGACTTCCGCCAGCCGCAACATATAGGTATTAATTCCAGTTCTCATAAATCCGACTCTACCATCATTGTCAGATGGCCGCCCGATAATATATTTTTTTATGGCTGAGCCCGGACCGCTGGCACCCGTACCTTCATAAGTGTATCCCCCCTCTTCCTGCATCAGCTCTGGATAGTGATCACCATTCAGCATAAATGTTGCCTTACGCCGCTGATCATCAGGGTTATACTGCTGAAGCAACCAAGCTGATACGCCTGTACCACCGCCCCAGCCGTCTCCCACCCCCGTGAGCGCTGCCTCGGCAGCAAAATAAGCCTGCGTGGTGTTCTGGACTCCCCACGTATTGCCTTCATAGGTCCACTGCAGTGCAAAAAGAGATTCTTGGTTATTTTCATTTTCAAGCTTAAAGAGATTAGCATAATTATCTACCAAGTTCAGGCCGCTCTCTTCAATCACTTGTCGCGCATATTCTTTTGCGGTATCCAAATCTTGCTGATCTAAAGTACCTCCATCTTGCGCCTTAAAAGCAGCCCTTGCATGATGCAACCGGGCCAACATACCCAGTGCCGACCATTGGGTCACTCTGCCAGGGTCATCCGTTGTAGGCAAATGTTCAGCCGCATATTCAAAGTCATTAATTGCAAACTGATAAACATCTTCGGTTAGGTTTCGGCGTACGTTAGGCTGATCGATGAGTTTTGCAGGATCCGTAAGAATAGGAACTGCTCCCCAAAGCTGAGCAAGATATGAATAGGCATAGCCTCTCATAAAACGAGCTTCAGCGATCGCATTTTCTTTAGCTACTTCAGAAATATCCCCGGCCGCTTTTTGTTGAATATTTTTAATCGTCAGATTTGATTGAGAAATAGCCAGATATAAAGATCGCCATGCCTCATTAAGACGATCATTACCCGAGGTAATGCTAAACAATAGAAACTGTTCATATCCTGCATCTGTCGTAATCATATTACCTGCGCGTGCATCTCCCACCGTAAACGAAGCCTTATCATTGTAATCAAACCAAACCGTATTGTACAATGGAGCCGTTGCCATACGAAGGTCCGTTTCTGTGGCGTAAAAGTTATCCGCTGTTAACTGATCCTGGGGGGGACGGACAAAGAATGAATCACTGCATCCTGCCAAAATACTGGTTAGTATCACGGCTAAAAGCACTATGTAAATACTACTATTGTTCATCATAACACCAAGCTGTTTTTGTTTTAACATTTCTTATAGTCCAATATTTATTCCGAGCGTAAATATGCGCTGAGAGGGATACCGTCCATTATCAATACCCATCAAAAGTGGGTCGGAGGTTTGTGAGCCGATCTCAGGATCATAACCTGAATACCCTGTAAAAGTATGCAGGTTTTCTATACTGCCATATACCCGCATATTTCTAAGATTAAAGCGCGAGGCCAAATTTGATGGCAAGGTATATCCCACCGTTATATTTTGAATCCGCAGGTAGGTACCATCTTCTACAAACCGTGTTGAGGGTCGCTGATTATTATTGGGATCGGATGTTGTTATTCGAGGTACCTTGGTATTTGGATTTGTTACGACCACCTCATTTACGTCTGCATCCAGACTGTTTGGTTCGAGACGAGCGTAGTCAAAAACAGACTCAAGCATACCAAAATCACTCGCTGGATCTTCATTCTGGCGACGCACCTGGTTAAATATCTTATTCCCGTAATTACCATTTAAGAAAATGGAAAAATCGAAATTCTGATAGAAAAACTTATTAGTAATTCCATATTGGAAATCCGGCATCGGATTGCCAATAACCGTTCGATCCTGCTCATCAATCACTCCATCATCGTTAAGATCCTTGAACTTAAGATCTCCGGGCCATACCCCATTAACCGGATTTATGGCATTATTCTGGGTTACATGGTTTTGAATATCCTCCGCATCTTCGAAAACTCCTTCCACAACATATCCAAATAACTGTCCGACCGGTTCTCCCACAATCGTGCGGGTTGCGGTATCGAAGAAGTTGATCTGCCGGTCTATAATGCTGTTTTCACTTTTCAACTGGGTAACAACATTCTTGTTCATTGACAGCACAACATCAGACTCCCATCGTAGGTCACCTTCCATATTTATGGTATTCAGTGAAAACTCAATACCTTTGTTTTCCAGCTGCCCGATATTATCGATCGGAGCATTGATCGAGCCATTTCCAGAAGTTCCGGCCAACAGGGGTAATGGTACATCTGTCAGCAGGTCGTGTGTACGCTTTAAGTAGGCATCAACCGTAAAGTTTATCCGGTGATAAAACACGCTGAGATCAAGGCCGACATTCATTGATTCGGTCGATTCCCATCGCAATCTTTCATTCCCCAAGTTTTGTGGCCTTACTCCATTTCCCCACTGTGTTTCCACAATCGTAAAAGTGTCAATAAATCGGTTACTCGGGATATTTTGATTACCTACAAATCCATACCCTCCCCGTAATTTAAGTTCATCAATAAAATTCACATCCTGCATAAACGATTCGTTGGAAATTCTCCACGCCAATGCTAAGGATGGGAAATACCCCCAACGATTTTGAGCTGCAAAATTCGAAGAACCATCGGTGCGGAGGTTACCCGTCAGCAAATACCGGTCATCGTAGCTAAAATTAAGTCTCGTAAAAAAGGACTGTAGCGAACTCGATCCGGAATAACTGCTATTTTGCGCTGTCTGGGCATCGCCAGCAGCTAATTCATGAAGGTTATTAGTTGGGAAGCGCTCTCGGGAACCGCTTAGTCCCTCCCATTGATTCACCTGTACTTCGTGGCCCAACATAGCATTTACCGACAAACTTTGATACGTATTGGCATAGGTCATAAAATTCTTTAACTGCCAAAATGTACTGTTGCTGGAGCTTCGATTGCTCGAATTTAAATCATTAACCCGCGCATTAAACTGGTAAGTGGGATTGAAAACATAATCATTGGTATAACCAAAAGTTCCATTCGCCTCATTGCGCAGCGTAAGATTTTCATGGAAATCTATTTCTGCATATATATTTCCAATAACTTGTGATCTTTTCTGCTCATTGGTATTCAGCTTGGCAAGCGCAACGGGATTTTCGAGTGTAAATTCACTTTCTGAAGGTCCCCCCCAGCTCCCATCGGGATATTTGACCGGGATGTCCGGGCTTTGCCTGATAGCCATATTTACGATGTCATCGCTGGAGACATTAATATTTTCATTGGTCCTGCTCAAATTGAGGCTGGTTCCTACTTTTAACCAGGAAGTTGACTGATTATCAAGATTTAACCGAAGTGAATACCGATTAAAGTCAGATTCAATAGCAATACCATTTTGATTAAAAAAGCCTGCAGACAACATATACTGTGTAGTCTCATCTCCACCGCTGACCGAAACATTGTGCTTAGTCATCGGGGCATCACGGTAAAGAACATCCTGCCAGTTCGTACCTTCTCCCAATATAGATGGATCTGCAAATTCCGGCTGAGAGCCCCATCCCGCAATTTCTGCCTGTCTGTTCCGGTATTGGGCATATTGGCGCAGGTTCATAACCTCCAATTGCTTCGGCAGCTGCTGTACTCCAACATAGGCGTCATAATTAACCTGCACATCGCCCTCATGTCCCCGTTTAGTGGTAATCAGTACTACTCCATTTGATGCTCGCGAACCATAAATAGCTGCCGCAGAAGCATCTTTAAGGATATCAATAGACTGTATATCACTCGGATTAAGCGTCGCCAAGGGATTGGTAATGCCGTCATCTGAATTCCCTGAAATGGGCACTCCATCAATCACGTACAATGGCTCGGAGCTGCTCTGCAGGGTATTGACGCCCCGAATTTGCATTGAAACTCCACCACCAGGTTTACCCGAATTTTTCATAACCATAACACCGGCGGTACGTCCCTGCAGGGCTTGATCGAACGTACTCGTTACTGAATTCTCTAAATCAGATGCGGTAACAGAGGAGATCGATCCTGTCAAATCTTCTCGCTTACTACTTCCATAACCAATGACAACCAGTTCATCCCCCTCGATAGTTTGCGGAACTAATTGGATATCAATTTGTGTACGACCGTTTATAGGAACCTCCTGCCTTTGAAAACCTACAAAAGTAAAGATGAGGGTATCTTGTAAACTTGGAGCCTTAATCTGGTAATTTCCGCTCATATCGGTTGTTGCTCCTATCTGAGTGCCCTTGACAATAATGTTCACTCCCGGCAACAATTCCCCGCTAGTGGATTCAGTAACACGCCCAGTAACGACCTCTTCAAATACAGGCGAACTTTCAGCATCTGATTTTTCCATAATCACATAAGTCCGCTCAGTGTGTTTTCTATATGTCAATCCCCTTTCGGTCAGTATTTTTCCGAGTAAATTTGCCAGGCTGTCCGTTTCTATACTTGGAATAGAAACATACTCCTCCCCAACCAGACGGTTATCAAATAGGAAAGAAATATTGTGAGAATCCTCTATCTTATTTAAAATGGACTTCAAGGGGACAATTTGCTGTACTTTGTTATCCAACAGCAAATCTTCTTCATTAGATGTGAAATACTGCGTTGTAGATTGACTATAGGCTTGACTACACAGACCGGCCAGTCCACAAATTATCACAACTATACAGATTCTTACAGAAGCATAAAATTGAATTGTCGTCTTCATATCGACCGAGTTAAGATTAACCATTACTTATTTAGACTTTAAAATATTTTGGTACTGCACCCTTACATATTTATAGTAAAAACCTATTTATCGACATAAACTGCATCATCTTTAACTATTATAGGTGTATCTAAGGTATTAGATAGTGCTGATGTAATTACTTCCAGACTTGAATTGTCGATTGCTCCAGAAATTGTTCGTTCATACAGGTCTGCCTGCCTAACTACTACTTTGACACCAAATGTATTTTCTAATCGATCCATTACTTCATCCAAAGGGGTTTTATCAAAAACCAGTTGGTAGGTAGTCCACGAACTATAAACATCTGTATTAACCAAACGGGTCTTGATGCTTTTACTATCAGCATTGAATTCAGCTAATTCTCCAGGTTTCATTATAGTCATTTCTCTATTACCACTGTTCATAGGAGTCAAAGCCACACTTCCTTCTTCTAAGACTACCTGGGTATCTTGATTCCGGGTTGAAACCACAAATTCTGTCCCCATCACTTTTACATACCCTCCTGATGTCCTAACTTTAAAGGGTGAATCTTCGGGGTTTCCTCTTTTTTCTACCGAGAAATGAGCCTCGCCGTCCAGAAAAACTTCTACCGCATTAGAATCCCCAGGATCAACAGAATAAACTAAATTTGAATGTGCGTTCAATATTATACTGGATCCGTCATTTAATTTGATTGTCTTACGTTCTCCATATTTTGTGATCACTTCTTTGCGTACGAGTTGATCCTCCTGCTTTCCAGGCGCTGGTTCATACATAAAATGGATGGCCAGAGCCGTTGATGCTACCAATAAAAAAACGGCGGCCGCTCTAAAAAACCATTGCAGCCTGTCATTGGAGGAGGAAATACTTTTTGACTTTAGATTGTGATCCTTTTTTCCTGGGATATGCTTTTGGAGATTCCTCCAGACCTTTGCACGATTTGGATTTGAAGTAGGCTTTATAGAAAACCCTGCAATTCTTTTTTGCGCCCGCATAGCTAATAAGCGATTCTCGGAAGCCTTTGCTACCCAGTCATCCCAATACTTTTTTTCTTCGGGTTCGGCTTGTCCCTTAACCCAATTTTGAAATGATTCACTATGAATCAGTTCTTCAAAACTATAATCAGATTCTTTCACAGCCTTTATATCTATTCTTTGAAAATTCTATTTCAAGGAATAGACGTTTGTAAAAGCTGTTTGTACTCAAAAAAATCCAAACTTCTTTAAAAAAGAAATAAATATCCCACATTCTCATGAAACCAAATACTCTTGAAGACTTCATATTTAATTATCAAAGTGCCCCAAGACCCTGTATACCTATGTTGCTGGAGATTTTAACATATATTGTAGTGGATCTGTGTCTTGAAGAATAGAAGGTAAAAGGTAATACGATTTTGCAAAGAACTCTATAATTGAATGTCGGGGAATTTGATTTTATAACATACTGAGTAGTCCTGCTAAAATGATGCTGGCTAAAACTTCTGTATGGAGGGTTTTTCGCAAAAATTCTATAGCTCTATATGTATAGTTACGGCAAGTCTGATAATTGACCGACATAATCTGTTCGATCTCCTGATAATTCATGCCTTCGTAGAATTTTAGATACAGTACCTCGCATTCTCGGGATGATAGTTGTTCTATCGCCTTTTTCAATTTTTTGCTTCGAATAGTAGCCTGCTCGTCATTGATGATCAATTCCTCAGAGGAAAGTTGCATGCTCAAATTATCATCATGGTATGTGTTCAAGTACTTCCGTTCAGTCTTCTTTTTGCGGTAACTATCAATAATACGTCTTCTGAGAGCCGCCCATAGGTAAGTTTTCACTGCCATCACCTCTTTAAGAGTGCCTCTCTTCTGCCAAATATATAGAAATAATCCCTGAACGTGATCTTCAGCTATACTCCGTTGTCCGGTCAACTTTAAGGCATAATGAAATAAATCATCAAAATATTTTTGGAACAATAGCTCAAAGGCATCCCGCTCTCCCTCTAATATGGACTGCCATAAATCCGGATCATCCTTAAATTTCACATCACACGTATAATCTGGTTGTATCGATTCAACCATAAACCTCGTTCTTCGTCATAAATAAAAAATTTACCAGAAGTCGTTCCCGTCCTTAAACAATTCTCTCCTGTTAGCAAATGCTATAGAATATTAACTCTTGTCATCTTTAATCATTGTTATTATCCCGCTAATAGAAGTCGGTGAGTACTTACTATATCCATTACCGTATACCAACGATGGAAATAAACGAAAATTTATTTAATATAAATGCAGCTTATTTTAAATAAATTAAAAAAACAAGAAAGTGGTACCGTCTATAGATTTTAAATGTAGTAGATAGTATCAAATCGAGTAGATCAAAATTGGCAGGTACTTTTTTTAAAAAATATTTTCAAATAATTCTCACTAATCGATACAGTAATTATATTTTAGACGTAGAATTCCTTTTGTAATTATTCTTAAAGATTATAAAATATTCCTAAGGATTTATTATATTTCAAAACTTAAAATATGTTGTAATTCTATCGCGAATTGAAAGAATATTAATAAAGTTATTTGATAGGGCTATAAAACAAATGATTAGTCCAACAACTTTTTTACCTTTCGTCTTTTTATCTTATTAAATTAAATTATATCCATATTTATTTTAATTTTATTAGATAAAAAGTTTTATTTGGTTTATTTTACATATTTATACTAAGCTTTAACAAATCATTAACTAACAATACTTTTATACTTTGAAAGTAACACTAAAAGATATTGCAGAAGATACTGGTTTTTCTATATCAACTGTTTCAAGAGTTCTCAATGGCTTCGATACCAATCCCGATACTAAAAAAGCCATCTTAAAAAGCGCAAAAAAATTAAACTACCCCGTACAAAATTATCAAGAAGGTTTAAAGGGGGATAATATATTAGATGTGCTGCTTATAGTAGGTATTCAGGTTGGAGAATTTTATGCCTCCTTTTTTGACGGCCTTAATAAAGCCGCCTCCCGTCAAAATGTACGTTTGAGCCTTTCAAGCTTAGAAGATCATATTCCGAAAATTGAAGACATCGCTCAAAAGGTAAAGAAAGAAGAATATGATGGACTTATCATTAATGCTCCCCGCTTCTGGAAAAAACATTACAAAAAACTGCGAGAGGTATTACCGAAAGACTTTCCTGTGGTTTCTAACGAACTACTCGACAATCCAGTATTCAATACCGTAGGATTTGATAATTATGGCGGTGGACACTTGGTAGGCCAACATTTTAGTGATCGGTCGTATGAAACCTGTGGTATCATTCACGGTCCCGCCGATAAAAATGTCTCGCGTCAGCGTGCACACGGATTTATGGATTATGTAAAACGGCAGGAGGACATTACATTAAACTGGGAATTCGAAGGAGATTTTAGCTTTGAGTCTGGTATTCAAGCTTTCCATGCCTTTGATAAAACCAAAAATAAGCCGCGTGCTATTTTTGCTGGTAACGATAATATGTGTCAGGGCTTTATGCAACAAGCGATGGTCGAAGGCTATGACTTTCCGGAGGATATTGCTATTGTTGGTTTTGATGACCTGCCAATTTGTTCGCGTCACGTTCCCAAAATTTCTTCTGTTCATACCCACTATGAACACCTTGGAACAGTTTCCATACAGAAAATGAAGGCCTTGCTAGGCGAGGATGAACAACCAGATCGTATGATTAATCTGGTTCCTACCGAACTTGTGGCACGAGAATCTTCTTAAGCTTATGGTTCGCTTCTTGTTTTTCATTTTTATACCGCTGCCTCTTTTAGTGAGCATAAGCTCAACTGCTCAGGCACAATCCAGTGGGTTAAATATTATGTCCTATAACATTCGGTACGATAATCCGGATGATGCACCAAACCATTGGGATAATCGTAAAGGAAGGGTTGCTAATGTCATAAAATTCTACGACCCTGCATTCGTAGGTACCCAGGAAGGATTAATACATCAGCTAACCTATCTGGATCAAGAACTTTCCAATTATGAATGGATCGGTCAGGGACGTAAGGATGGTAAACATGGAGGAGAATTTTCCGCTATCTTTTATGATACGCGTAAGGTGAAACTTGTAAAAGAGTCTGACAGTACGGTTTGGCTTTCTGAAACACCCCAAAAACCGAGCAAGAGCTGGGATGCTGCCCTGCCCCGCATCCTCACATGGGGATTATTTGAAGTCAAATCTACCGGTGAGCAAGTTTATGTTTTCAACACCCATTTTGATCATGTCGGGGAAGTGGCCCGTCTTGAAAGCTCAAAGCTCATTTTAAAGGTCATCCGGGAAGTAGCTGGAAAGAAGCCGGCCGTTCTTACCGGGGATTTTAATGTGATGCCGGACAGTGAGCCCTATGCTACACTCACCAGCGGCACCCCTGAACTAAATGATGCCTACGAGATTTCAGTGCTTTCCCATGTGGGGCCCTCATTTACCTTTGAAGGATTCAAGGTAAATGGTGGAAGTGACGGCCGCCGAATTGATTACATCTTTGCAAACAATGAAATTCGGGTTAATAAGCACGCAATATTAACCTCTTTTCAAGAAGGGTTCTATCCCTCTGATCATCTGCCCGTTTATGCAGAAATTGAGATAAAATAACCTATACCTCCCCAGAATTTACCGATCCAGTTCCTTGCTGAACAGCCATTTATATAATTCGGGATCCCGGTAAGCCTTTACGAAAGCCCCGACATGATCCGCATGAGGATATTCTGTATATCCAGGACTCCCCCCTGCCAGTCGAATAGCATCTACCATTTTACGAGAATATCGAACATCCACAACCTCGTCCTGGGCTCCGTGAAATATCCAAAGTGGAGTCTTTTCTAACAAAAATGCCCGGGTCAGATCTCCGCCACCACAGATGGGTGCCGCAGCCGCAAATTTTTCCGGGTACCGGACCAACAAATCAAAAGTGCCATAACCACCCATCGAAAGTCCCGTTACATAAATACGATCCTTATCAATGGCATACTCTTTTTCAAGTTTATCAAGCAGTTGGATGGTTAGGCGCATTGGTTCCATTGGATCTTCGCGCAGGGGCACGGTATAGGTTGTGGTGTCTCCTTTTTCCGTTCTGAGGTTAGACCACCACTCTCCCTCCGGTACCTGTGGAGCTACAACAAATGCCGGGTACTCCTCCCGCATTTCCGGAATGGCCAAACGATTTACTCCCCATTTCAATTGACTAAAATTATCGCTTCCCCGTTCACCGGCTCCATGTAAAAAAAGTACCAACGGATATGATTTTGAAGTATCATATTCTGCCGGTTTTAGTATCCTGTAATTCAGTTCATTTCCGTTCTCATCCTGGTAGGATTCCGCTTTAAAGTCGGTAATTTGAGCAGATGCCATTATTGGTGTCAATAATAACACTGCAGCCAGAGCAATTTTTTTAGCCATAGGTGTATATTTGTTATAAGATTGATGTGTGGATACGTTGATGCTACAGATAGTAGAAAATAAAAAGGATAAGATAAAATCCGATAGGCATACCTGTTTACATATTACGACGGTACTGTCCTCCAACTTCATACAAAGCTTTGGAAATCTGTCCTAACGAGGCCACTTTCACGGTTTCCATGAGTTCCTCAAACATATTTCCATCCTCCCGGGCTACCTTTTTAAGGCGCTCAATTGCTTCTTCAGCCTCATCTTTATTGCGCTCCCAAAACGACTCCAGATTTTCAATCTGCTGCTCTTTTTCTTCCGTTGTAGAACGAATAAGATCAACCTCATTATCTTCTTCGGCCCCTTCCGCATCTTCACTCTGGAACGTATTTACGCCAACAATGGGCAGTTCACCGCTGTGCTTTTTGGATTCGTAATACAGGCTCTCATCCTGGATTTTCCCACGCTGGTACATATGCTCCATCGCTCCCAGTACCCCACCACGCTCGGTGATCCGATCAAATTCAGAGAGGATAGCTTCCTCAACCAAATCCGTTAATTCTTCAATAAAATAGGATCCCTGGTTAATATTCTCATTTTTAGCCGTTCCCAGCTCCTTGTTAATGATCAGCTGTATAGCAAGCGCACGCCGGACAGATTCTTCGGTCGGGGTTGTGATAGCCTCGTCATACGCATTGGTATGCAGTGAGTTACAGTTATCATAAATAGCCATTAACGCCTGCAGGGTAGTACGGATATCATTGAATTGAATTTCCTGGGCATGGAGCGACCGGCCGCTGGTTTGGATATGGTACTTCAATTTCTGGGAGCGCTTATTGGCACCATATTTCTCGCGCATGGCTACCGCCCAAATCCGCCGCGCCACCCGGCCGATTACCGCATACTCCGGATCAAGTCCATTGCTAAAAAAGAAGGAAAGATTGTGGGCAAAGGTGTCGATATCCATACCGCGGGACAAATAATATTCGACATAGGTGAACCCATTGGCCAGCGTAAAAGCAGCCTGTGTTATGGGATTCGCTCCAGCCTCGGCAATATGATAGCCTGAGATAGAGACTGAATAATAATTACGCACCTCGAGGTCAGTAAAATATTGCTGAATATCGCCCATCATCTTCAGGGCAAATTCGGTAGAAAAAATGCAGGTATTTTGCGCCTGGTCTTCTTTCAGAATGTCTGCCTGCACCGTACCGCGGACGACGGACATTGCCTCTTCTTTGATCTGCTTATAGGTTTCTTCATCCACGAGCTTATCGCCCGTAATACCGAGTAGACCAAGCCCAAAACCTTCATTGGTTTCCGGCAGATCACCATGGTATTGAGGAGCTTCAACCCCTTTCTTTTTGAAGTACTTCCTGATCTGTTTCTTTGCTTCCTCCCATCGACCGTTATCTTTCAGATAGCGTTCCACCTCTTGGTCAATGGCCGTATTCATAAACATGGCCAGGATCATCGGTGCCGGACCGTTAATCGTCATGGATACTGATGTTTTCCGGGAAGTGAGCTCAAAACCAGAATAGAGCTTCTTCATATCATCCAGAGTACAGATACTCACGCCGGAGTTTCCTACCTTACCATAGATATCCGGACGATGATCAGGATCTTCCCCATATAGAGTAACAGAATCAAAAGCGGTAGAAAGTCGAGCCGCCGGCATACCCTCACTTACATAGTGAAATCGTTTGTTGGTGCGCTCCGGCGTGCCTTCACCGGCAAACATTCGCGTAGGATCCTCCCCCTCCCGCTTGAATGGGAAAACGCCCGCCGTAAATGGATAATAGCCCGGCAAATTTTCTTTAAGAGCAAACTTCAGCTGTTCTCCTTTATTATCTGTTTTGGGTAGAGCCACCCGCGGTATTTCCAGGCCACTGAGCGATTCGCGAAACATCTCATTCTTAAAGGTTTTATCCCGTATCTGGACCTCAACATAATCCTGCCGGTACTCCTCATAGAGTTCATCCCATCCCTCCAGGATTTTCTTGCAGCGTGCATCCAGCTTGCTGAGCCAGTGCTCTCTCATATCGTTGAGCTTCTGCTCAAATGATTCGCTGTCTTCTGGCTCCCATCGCTGGATCTGGTCGAGAGTTCCCTCAACCTGGTCTAGCTTTTGGGCAACATTCACTTGATCTTCCGCCCAATCATGATAATCACGAATAGAGTCCGAGATTTCAGAAAGATAGCGCTGTCGCTTACCCGGAATAATAGCTTGCCCCTGAATATCCTCTGCCGGCTCCGGATTAGTATATATTGCGGTCTCCCAACTTAGATCATAATAGCCATTAACTTTATCGACAAGCGCTTTAAATAGCCGGTTAACGCCCTTATCATTAAACTGAGCGGCAATGGTCGGATAAACCGGCATGGCTTCTGCCTCAAGATCCCATGCACCGCGATTTCGTTTCATTTGTTTTCGCACATCCCGAAGGGCATCCAGAGAGCCCTTTTTCTCAAACTTATTGAGAACAACCAGCTCCGCCAGATCCAGCATGTTTATCTTTTCCAGCTGTGTAGCCGCGCCATACTCGCTGGTCATTACATAAAGCGGGATATCAGAGATATTAACAATTTCGGTATCGTTCTGACCAATACCGCTGGTCTCTACAAGAATCAGATCAAATCCAGCGGTCTTGCAAATTTCTATTGCTCCTTTAACCGAATCGCTGGTTGCCTTGTTGCTTGCCCTTGTTGCCAGGCTCCGCATATACACCCTGTCGGGATCTAAACTATTCATCCGAATGCGATCTCCCAAAAGCGCGCCCCCGGTTCGTACCTTGGAGGGATCAATCGATATAACCGCAATGGTAATATCTTCAAATTCCGTTAGAAAACGACGGATCAGCTCATCCGTAAGTGAACTTTTGCCAGCTCCGCCCGTACCGGTTATTCCGATGAGTGGAATGGGTTGTCCGTTTTTTGATGGCTGTATTTCCTTTGACTGGCCGTCTCTTAACTTCCCATCCTTAAAACTGATAATCTTGGGATGCTCATTCTCAATGGCCGATATGCATCGGGCAATAGCTTTATGATCTTTATTAACAATATCCCGGGCATTAATTTCTTCGACATCGGCAGTATCAAAATCACATTCCTCCATCATAAAATTGATCATCCCCTGCAGTCCCATCGTACTGCCATCCTCAACCGAAAATATGTGGTCCACTCCGTACTTGTGCAGCTCCTGAATTTCTTCTTCAACAATCACACCACCGCCGCCCCCAAATACCTTTATATGAGAAGCGCCCCGTTCATCAAGCAGATCAACCATATACTTAAAATATTCCATATGTCCGCCCTGATACGAACTTACGGCGATACCCTGAACATCTTCCTGGATGGCACAGTCTACAATTTCTTGTACCGATCGGTTATGTCCAAGATGTATTACCTCGGCCCCGGTGCTCTGTAAAATCCGGCGCATAATATTAATACTGACATCATGTCCGTCAAACAGACTGGCAGCCGTAACAAAGCGAATCTTATGTTCGGCATTGTAGACCTCAGGCTGGCTTCTTTCGGAGGAGTGCTCCTGATCAGCCGATTGGGTTTTTATATCGGATGTCATAGATTCTTTAGGCATAATATCAATTTCTTCTATTGGCCTTCTTTATCTGCTTTAAGATAAGAAATTTACAGCTTTTTTTTGAGAACAGGTTTGAGGCTATATATCCTTCTCCTGTTTCCTCTTCTTCTTAAGAGGGTAGCTTTCAATTTTCCCGCTTACAAGACTCTTTAAGCCACCGGAAACAATGTCTTTGAGGTTGGAAAGAATGCCTGGTAAGGCAAGTCCCGCGGGACAGACCAGGTATTTTGGCTCCCAATCAGGGTGGTATTGCTCCTTATAGGCACGCACTGTTTGTAGTCCGTAAAAGTTTTCACCGTAACGATAGATAAAATCCGCCATCTTTTGCCAGCGCGAGGAGAAATAATCCTCATCCCTGCCGGATAGAGGAGCCATACCAAGATTAAAATAGCTGTATCCTTCTTCGGCTCCCCATTTTATCGTTTCCAAAATCATGAAATCAATAATGCTGTGTGGTATCTTTGACCGGTATCGAAGTAAATCAGTAGAGAGCTCCTCCCGATTGCCACTTTGCAAAATATTGGAAAAAGCCACAATCTTTTCATTTCTCTTAATCAATGCAATAGGGAAATTATGGAGATATCTCTCATTAAAGGTTCCCAAAGAAAATCCGGGCTCCTTCCGGTTTTGATCCTTGAGATTAGACTCTGATATCCTCCGCAAAGTTGACATGTAGGGAACTGTATCCTGCGGTGGTATTAGCTCCCACTGATATCCCCTTTCTTTCAGGAATTTGCTGTTGGATACAAGATCCGATGCTACACTTGACTCACTGAACTTCTCAAGATTCACTCTACCTTCTTCCCCGATCTTAAAAAAGGTAAGTCCCAGATCCATATAATAAGACAAGTACTCATCACCAGTCTGGTAAAATACCGGCTTTACATCCGCATCATAACAGCGTTCCTGGAATTCCCAGATCAGTTCTTCTGCCTCATTGGAAGGCCCCACAGGATCACCAAGGGCAATCCAGCTTCGACTTTCCCTGCGAAACATTATAAAAGAATTTCCTGATGCACTAAAAAGCAACTCTTTGTCCCCTAGCAGAGCTAAATTACTTATTACATTATCAGAATTTGCAATTACACTTTTTGCCCGATCAAGATCATTCTCGGCTACAAAATTATCAGGAGAATCAGGGCGCAAGAGCTTGATCAATCCGATAATTACCGCAAATCCCAAAGCGGCGACGGTGGCACGTAAATACCGGGGAGCATCTCCCATCAATGAAAATTCCCACCATAAATCCCTTTGATATTCTACATGCTGATAGGAAAAAGTCCCCAACCACACGACACTTGCAAATACAATTAATATCATTGTAAGCCATCGGGAGGAATACTGACTGGAAAAAAGAGAAGCTTTGCGGTAGAACTCTTTCCTACAGGAAATAAGTGAAACCAACATTACCGATAATACAGAAGCCTCTTCATAGTCTCCTCCCTTCAGCAGGGAAAAGAGAATACCAAAGACAAGCAGCGCAACCGTCATATGATACGCGGCATCCACCCGCCGCTGGAGTGCCCCTGCCAACACTAATAAGGCTGCTCCCACCAGGCTTGCAAAGAAATGGGACATTTCGATGACCGGTAACGGAATAATATGTTGCAACCACTGCATACGCGGGACATCAGAAGGCAAAGCCCCCGAAAAAAGGAGGATGGTCCCGCCTAAAAATACAGAAAAGCTCATCACCTGCGGGACCACTCCCGGTACCCAGTCGGCCGCTTTCTTGCCCATTTTTTGAACCGCTTGCCGATTTACCTGGTATTCCTGATATCCCAGCACAACAATTGCGGCCAGCAGGGGAAGAATATAGTATATCAATCGATAGACGAGCAGTATGCCTAGAATCTGGGGGCCGACCATAAAGTTAGATAAGTAGAGCAGCATAACTGATTCAAAGACTCCTAATCCACCTGGCACCTGACTGAATAATCCAGCTATTTGTGCAAGCAGAAATATGCCAACGAAACTAAAAAAGCTGACGCCAACTTCGGGAAGCAAGACATACAGTACGGCCGCAGCCATAAGCCAATCCACCGAGGCAATGGCCACCTGCTTAATTGATAGTGTAAGGGAGGGGAATTTAAATGACCAGTCACGGAACGATAGCTCCTTTTTGATTAGGGCACTGGCCCCGATATATCCCACAACCATCATTAATAAGACAGCTCCCAACACCTGCAAAGAAATAAACGGAACAATCACATCATCCGGGAAAACGGGCGTTGCAAACAGCAGTGCCAGCCCTCCTACGGCACAAAAACCGATCCACAGCGTAAACGCACTAAAACCCACAATCTGCGTCACCTGTAGTCCCGAAAACCCCCAAGCCGAATAGATGCGATAGCGGATGGATCCCCCGGTAATAAGTGCCAACCCAATATTGTGGCTAAATGCATAGCCCACGAATCCCGCCCGGATAATCTTGCCCGGCTCCAGCTCTTCTCCAATATATCGAACTCCCAGAGCATCGTAGCCCGTGAGTATAACATAGCTTAAAAAAGAAAGCAGCAAAGATATTAAAATATAGTGATTCGGAATATCCGAGAGCTGTGCCGTAATTTCTGCCAGTTCATATTGCTGTAGTTCCTGATCAAGAAACCACAATGCAAAGCCGAAAAAGATAATACTTATAAAAGGAGTTAGCTTTTTTAAGGCTTTCTTCATTTTAGATTTGTACTACTACTGTTGGAATGAGATCGTCAAATCGCCTGTAAATCCTTCTTTGACAGGTACCTGACCCTGAATAAAATAGGGTTCCGGTTCCTCAAAAGGCTCAACGCTTCCATAATCCCACTGGCCATTATTATTCACATCATGATATGCTCGTACCCGATAGCTAAGCGGCGGAAGTGCTTCTATTTCAACCTGCTGGCTGAAAACGGTATCCCGCTGAATACCTGCTTCTTCATTTGATATCCTGAGTCGGATATCCGACAGGGTTGAATCTTCAGCTATAATATTTAATTGGCCCATTTGGGACTGGTACCAAACCTCCGGTTGTAATTTCCTGTAATCCTCAATAATAGGATCCCAAATTCTCAGCTCATAATCCACACCATCCTCCCATACGGAGTCGGGGGAGATCCGAAGCATGTTGAGTTGTATATCTACATTAGGCCAGGAATCATGCATCTCCGTACCTTCTACCACTTTCAGCGAATCTCTGATTTCCGGCTCATCAATCGGTTTGGCATAGGTTACTTCCACCGGATCCGATGGATAATAGCCCGATAAATTATTCCGGGTAATAATCCGCTGCTGAGTAGTATCTTCCTGGGCTGAACCACTGAATGTCTGCGATATTTCTGTCAATTCATTCCCTGACTGATCTGTTATTCCATTAATACTTAACGAATAGGTATCTGATTCAGCCAAAGGTTCTTCTGCCTGTGCAAAAAGTACATATTTTTCTCCCGGAGGGATGTAAAGCGGATTCGCATCCAGAAGTACATTCCCGGTAGAATCGGTTACATTGATCTCAGAATTATTAGTGATTTCAATATTTTCACTAAAGCGCATTCTCATACGCTGCGAAGAGAATAATCCTACCCCCTGTAATACAGGCCGGGTCGTATCCGAGAGAGTAACGAAGACGGTACCGATGGTATCTTCGGCCGCCTTTTCGAGCGTTACAAACTCTTTCTGAAAAGGCTGTGCCCGCTCCTGTTCCCGATCCCAAATCTTATTACGATTGCGATCAGCCATCCAAAACACCTTATACTTGCCATCACTGAGATATGAAAACTGAAAAACACCCCCGGTATCGGGTGATGCTACATAATCAGCCTTTGCGCTCAGATCAATGGGTTCACGATATAATAACAAGCGACCTTCTTCGGAGCCCTCCCCGGTCCGGGCATCGACAATACGTCCAAAGAGCTTTCCTTCATCAATTTCATCGCCGGTTGATACTGCAACTTTATACGGAGAAGACATCTCGTTGCCATTGGTATCCCTGAGCTCAGTATCAATAGTTACTATAAGCGTGGTGGAATCAGGAATGGCGCTGCTAAATTCTATTTCAACCGATTTACGCCCCCAATCCAATTCATAATCTATCCCAATATCAGGCTCCACCACTATAGCCTGAGTCAGTGACGAGCGTTCCACAAATTCCGAAAAATGAAGCGTGATACTCCTCTCTCCAAAATTTGTAGTTCCTGTTTCTGGTTCAGTTCGAATAATCGAGGGGCCTTCTTCGTCGCGGGGCCCACCGGTTGGTGAGGATGGTGTAGCACAACTTGCCGCAATGAGTATTACACATAAAATTGTGTTGAAATAGATATAATTTTTTATCAAACCAGATCGCCTTCCATATTTCATTTCCTGACAAAGATACAAATTTTTAAAGGCCTTTATACCCGAATTTTGGAACAACTCCTATTTTAAAGCTAAGTCTGTAAACAGCCTGGGAATGGTTACAGCTTATCCATTGTATTATGTATCTTAAGTCTGCAGTATATACCATATACGAACTAATTCTTACTTATGAGCCTTGTTCAAACCAAAAAGCAGACTTCTCTGCTACGTCATCCTGCTATTTATACGGATTATTATGAATTAACTATGGCCCAGGGCTATTATTTGGCCGGTCGTAAAGATGAGCGCGCCTGTTTTGACTACTTTTTCCGGGATAATCCCTTTGATGGGGGCTATGTAGTATTTGCCGGACTTGCGGATCTCCTTGAGTTAATTGATGACTTTCAATTTCATGAAGATGAGATTCAGTATCTTGCAGAACAAGGATTCCGGAAAGAATTCCTGAATTATCTTCGCGACTTCAGGCTCCAGGTAGACATTGACGCTGCTAAAGAGGGGGAGATTGTTTTTCCCAGCACTCCCCTATTACGCGTGGAAGGATCAATTATAGAGACGCAAATCCTGGAAACCCTGATCCTCAATATCCTCAACTTCGAATCCCTTATCGCAACGAAGGCTTCCCGGATGAAATATGCGGCCGGTGATAAAAAAGTACTGGACTTCGGACTTCGGCGTGCCCAGGGTTATGGTGGCATCCAGGCCAGTAAGGCAGCCATTATAGGAGGCGTCGAGGCTACTTCAAATACCTATTCTTCGTTTGTGCACGATATCCCTGCCAGCGGTACCATGGCCCATTCTTGGATACAATCTTTTGATGATGAACTTACCGCTTTTAGGAAATATGCCGAATTTTATCCCGACGACTGCATTTTACTGGTAGATACCTATAGTACTCTGAAGAGCGGCGTACCCAATGCTATTAAAGTAGCCAAAGAGCTGGAAGAAAAGGGACATCGTCTCAAAGGCATTCGTCTGGATAGCGGAGACTTAGCGTACTTTGCTCGCAAATCGCGCCAACAGCTCGATGAAGCAGGACTTGATTACGTTAAAATCGCCGTTTCCAATCAATTGGATGAGCATCTTATAAAAAGTTTATTAACACAAAACGCTCCTATTGATCTCTTTGGCGTGGGTACCCGCCTGGCAACCGGCAATGACAGTCCGGCCCTCGATGGTGTGTATAAGCTAGCCTCTGTAAACAATGAGCCAAAGCTTAAACTTTCGGAAAATGTTGAAAAAATTACTCTCCCCGGTCGTAAAAAAGTAATGCGCTACAGCGATAGCCAAGGTCGGTTCTATGGCGACGGTATTCTCCTAATGGAAAATGACCCCGGCAACGTCATTCATCATCCCCACTATCCCGCTAAACACGTAAATATTAGCTCCTACCAGGCCGAACCACTGTTATCAACAGTCGTAAAGAATGGAAAAGTTCAGATCGATATTCCCACTCCGATTGAAAGCGCCCAGTATGCCAAGCAGCGACTAAGTAAATTAAATGAAGAGCATAAACGTTTTGATAATCCTCACATTTACAAAGTGGGTATCAGCGAAAAGCTAATGGATTTACGCGATACACTCACTCAAAAGTTGAAGGAAAATTAATTCTTAGCATCATGAAAGCACTATTAATTGTTGACGTTCAAAATGATTTTTGTCCAGGAGGAGCACTGGAAGTACCCGATGGAGATCAGATCATACCTGTTATCAATGCTCTTTCTGATACTTTTGATGTTGTAATCCAAACGCAGGACTGGCACCCCAAGGGACATTCTTCTTTTGCTTCCTCCCACAGCGGCAAAGAACCTTTTGAAACGATAGAAATGCCCTATGGCAACCAGGTTCTATGGCCCGATCACTGCGTGCAAGGCTCTGAAGGAGCCGATTTTCATCCCGAACTGGAGACCAATCGCTGTCAGCTTATTGTCCGCAAGGGCTTTCGAAAAGAGATTGACTCTTATTCCGCCTTTTATGAAAACGACGAAACCACCACAACGGGACTTACGGGTTATCTTCTTGAGCGAGAGATTGACACTCTTTATGCCGTCGGACTCGCTACCGATTTTTGTGTGAAATGGTCTGTAATTGACGGGATCAAAGAGGGTTTTGATGTTTTTGTGGTAGAAGACGCTGTAAAAGGCATTGATATTGAAGGTTCGGTCAATCAGGCCTGGGAAGAAATGCTGGATGCCGGTGCAGAAAAAGTATCTTCCGAAGCATTGCTTTCATAACGCTTAATGCAGGATACCAGATTCCGGATTACAAATACTGGCTATTCGGTTGTTAATCTATAGCTGTCATAGAACCTAAAGATAGAATCTTCCCATAACCTTACAGCCTTTTCTGAGCCGTAATCGTCCGTTTGCAGCGAAAGTATATATTCTAGAATATTGACCTATAAATGCCTTAACAGTTAGATTTTAATTAGTTACAACTTAAATGCACCATCAAACAGACTATTGTATTCTCGGGGCTGGACTGGCCGGACTTTCCCTGGCCGATGCCTTCCAAAAAGCCGATTTTGAATCCATTGTTATAGAGAAAAACAGCATTGCGGCCGGTGCCTCCGGCACTCCCGGTGGACTTGTTAACCTTGCTACCGGACGTCGCGCTACGAAGGCATGGAAAGCGGAACAGTGCTACGAAGCCATCGCCCAGAATCTTGAAAAGGTACAGAGCCGAACTCATGAGTCTTTTTACCAAAAAAACGGCCTGCTGCGTCCTGCACTGCTCGAAAAGATGGCTCGCAAGATGAAGGCCCAGCATGAAAAGACGAGCTGGCCCGAAGGCTGGTGCCAGTGGAAAAGCAAGGCTGAAATACAGGAGATCCATCCCGGTATTCAATGTGTGGACGGGGGATTATGGCTACCCATCGGTCTTACGGTGGATGTAGGAAGCTATCTGCAGGCTTATGCCCGATATCTATCGGAGAAAGGCATACCTATCCAGACTGGTATAGATGCGGAGATAGCTCAATCAGAACAAGGATGGAACATTTCTTTTGATAATACAACCATCCAGGCCCGAAATATCGTCTTTGCCATTGGCCCCGCTACGGCTCAGTCCAAATACTGGGACTGGCTTCCCCTTAACCTCATTAAAGGTCAGGTTGCCACCTTTTCTACCGGTGAAGAACCACTAAACTTTTCCCACTCCATCTCAAGCTTAGGATATATCGCCCGGATGGGGACTCGTAATACCTTTGTACAGGGAAGCACTTACGAACACGATTTCACTCATGTAAATCCGGATCAGGAAGGCGAAGAATACCTTCGGAAACGATTACGGCGCACCCTTCCGCAACTGGAAGAGAAGGTCAGTACTGTTGATCAGTGGGCGGGTGTTCGGACTTCCACGCCCAACTATAAACCCATCTTAGGGAGGCATCCACGGAATTCTACCATGCATGTATTCACCGGACTGGGCTCCAAAGGACTACTCCTCAGTAAATTTCTGGCTGATCACTATGTGGATCATCTGACCAATGGCACTGCGCTCTATCCGGAAATAAGCATAGAACGAGTGGAAGAGTAGGATTTGCGTATAAAACCTAGTTCAATATAGCCTTTGTTGCCAAAAGAATACTTTAAAAAAAGAGCTCGCTTTCTTTGATTCTTCGAGACTGTTATAAAATCTACAATGTCATGCTAACTTTGTTTCAGCATCTGCTAAATAGACTCTCTCAGATATTAACAACTAATCAACAGGTTTAAAGACCGCAAAGGTAACGTCGTCCAACCGCACTCCCAGATGGTCAGGTGAAATATGAGTCAACATTCCTCCCTTGGGCAGATGGACAATTTTAAGCGGCTCTCCTTCCGGATCCAGAACCAACCATTTCTGAGTCGTGCCCCGATAGTTTAACCTCAGCCAAAACCGATTCCGGTGATCTACTTTAAATTCTTCAACCGGTGTTTTAATCTCGGGTAATTTTTCCTCTAAGGATTTCTCATATCTTGGTCCGCTATCTTCTTTCAGTGAGTCACGCTCCTCGGGGCTGAGTTCCTGCGAAGGCAAGTTAAGATAAATTGTTTGCAAGGTGTCAAAATCAGATGTTATTTCCGTTATTCGCGATGTTTCTGTATCATGTAAAAAAAGAGTCTCGCTCTTTGGGCTGTAGTGCACTAAATCGATAGGAGTATAGGGTATCGTGCGGCCACCTGCTCTGCTTTCCGACATAGCAATTAATCTGTCTTTCAAGACAATTTTTTTGCCGTATGTATTCGTCTCCATATTAAACTGAGCCAAATAACGTTCCGGTTCCCGACTCCTGTCCATATAATAGGCGTAAGAAGACAATTCAATAATAAACTCATTCTCTTTATCAGAAGGTAAAGCTGAAGAAATCGTATTTTGGTCATCCGGTTTCACATTAAACTCTTCCGAGTACTTCAGCTGATCATTAAATTGTATTATCTTTTGATTCCGTTGATCGTATACTAAAATTCCTTCTTCAGCGGTCTTGATAAGTGATAAGATATCCTGCATTTCGCCGGGCCCTCTTCCTGAACGCGCAACCACCTGCTTAATTCCCCCATTGGAACTGATCCTTAATATCACCTGTCCTTGTCTATCATAAAGTACTATACCCCCATCCAATGGGACCGTCTGGTATCCCAAATGACCAAAATAGATAGAATCGGCCTCCTGGAAGCGATTCATTTCTTCGGGAAATTCCTGTGGTAATTTCTCTACATAATCAGATGGATTCTCCGGCTCGTTATCACTACTGCATGAAAAGAGAAATAATCCCATCACAACAACACTTAAAAGTTCTCTCATACCTACTCCCTCTTTATTTATATGTTACGTAATACCTTAGGCGGTGAGGCTGTTTTAGCTTTAGATAAAAATAATTGGTCATTTCCCACTCCTCCCCTTCAGTTATCTTCAAAAACTTAACTTTTCAAAAGGTGTTCCACAAGTTGATTTTTCATTCGCCTATCCTGCTAAGGCCGGTGGAGTGATTTTCCTTACCACTTTCTCGTTATATAGAAATGGACCGTGGTCTGGCTCTGTCGCTTTCAGAATAGCCTATCCGGCCTTTGAATATGTTGCTGATAAAAGTGCAGGGGCCGTAGTGGCAAAAAATCATTTTTATCTGACGACCAGCGGGAGGAGTTTAAATGATTTTAACGAAGGCCCCTAAACGGCAGCAACATTTTCATCGCCGGCGACTTTTTTGGGGTTCCGTTTTTTCGTCGCTGAAAAAATGGAACAAAAGCGTTTAAAAGCCCCCAAGAATAAAGGAGGCAAACACACCCCGAGCTTCCGCAAACCCACGGAAGCCCATCCTTCTCAAGAGGAGACTTTGTCAGAGCCAGCCTTAAAACATCCAACCTGCAACAGCTAACGTTCATCCTGCAACTTAAAACTTTCTACTTAATACTTAACACTTCCTACCATTCAACTTATCAGTAATCATCCGGAGCTCTTTTCCCTCAAACGAACAGATTTTACCGGTTTCTCCCATAGTCCCATCAGCAATAAAATAAGCACGGTACTGGTTCCCAGTCCCCAGACAACCACTGTAGCCAACAGCTCCCAGAATTCACTCCCCTCCATCAGAATAAGCGGCAGCAATCCCCCGATGGTAGTTAAGGTCGTAATGAGCACCGCCCGCATTTTATTCTTATAAACGTACAGCCAGCTGCGAAGCCCATGGATTCCGCGCTCCCTGCAGTACTGCTTTTCATGCATTAATAAAATTGAATTATTCACTACCACCCCCACGCATAGCAGCGTACCGGCAATAGCTCCGCGATCAAAAGCCAGATCGTGGTAAAGCGTTCCAGCCATCACGCCCAACAGGCTCAGCGGCACGGCCAAGATAACCACGAGAGGGTCAGCCCAGGACTCCAGCAAAGCCGAAACAATCATCCAAACGCTGAGAATGGTCAGTCCCAGCAGCAGTAATAAGTTGCGCGTGTTTTGATCGCTTCCAAAGCCAAAAATACCCCCCGACCCGAATTCGACATTCATGCCTACAGGCACGGGCGTCTGCTCCAGCACTTCTTCTATATAATCACTCCCCAGCCGATAGGGTCCCAAAAAATCCACTGTCACAATACGCTGATAGGATTGATCCTCACGGCGGATACTCGACTGGCTTTTATCTCTTCCCAGCTGCGCTACCTCTTCCAGCGAAAACAGGGTACTGTCGGTAGGCGAAAGCCGCTTCTCCCGCATCAATTCTGCACTTCGGTTTTGACGGGTTTTATTACGCCCGATGAGATGCATCTGCTCACCCGCCAGCTCTACCTTGCCAAAGCTGTTAGTGGGATTTACATCCAGCGAAATAGCTGAAAAAACATCTCTCCTATTCAGTCCGTGCAGGGCCAGCTGCTGATCATTCAGTTCCAAATAATACTGGTACAAATCCTCCCGGTCCTGCCAGCTACCTGTGCCATGGATATCCACCTCCTGCACCCGCTTATTCTGCATCAGGCGATTACGCAAATTACGGGCAAGAGCTAACAGCTCATCATAGGAATAGCCGGTCAATGAAATGCGAAGACCTGATGTACTACTCCCCAAAGCGGTGCTCACCCCCTCTCCCAATCCGCTGCTTACAGATATCCCCGAGTTGCCTATCTGAGACGCCAGGTACCTCGTTTCATGAAAAAATATATATGGATCCGGGATGCTCAAATACTCATCTTTGATATAGAAGATCAGCCGCGCTCCACTATATTCCGAAATCTGCGTTTCATAAAACGAAAATACCTCTTCATAGGGCTCGGCGATTCTTTCATACTCCCGAGCCATTTTATCAATCTCTTCCAGCGGCGTCCCCTGCGGGGTCCTGATATTAACATAAACACGCTGCTGCTGATCCCGGCCTCCCCATGGACTGCCAAAATAGGTGTCATTAAAAAAGCGATACGTAATGCCGCCGATCCAGGGATCAATGTCATTTCTATTATCGAAATAGACCTGCGTAAATTCCGGCCATGCTGTATTCTCCTCCCATTCTGGGGTTTCAATGGCAAAGAGGGGAATCCCAATGGCTGCAATAAGTGCTGCATACCATAACCAACGCACCTTGTATCGCCAGACAAACAGCTGCATCATAAAACGACGAATAGTTGAAAACAGTCCGTTTTTAAGCTTGTAAAGAACCGATTTGCTGGAATGAGAAGTGTGTGGCACCAGCCAGATAAGCGCATAAGGGATCCAGCTAAGTGATATCAATACCGAAGAAATGAGGGTCAGGGAAAGCGCTACTGCCAGTGGCACCAAAAAGAGCTGTAATTCCTCCATTGCGAAATAGAGCGGAATAAAAATCCCAACCGTTGTAAAAGTACTGCCCAGCACCGGCACGAGAGCACGCGGAAGCTGCTCCTGAATATGGATAATTCGCTGCTCCAGTTCCTCCGGCAGGCCGGGATTCACCTGCTCAAAGACCACCACCGCATTATCGATAATCATCCCCAACGATACCGTAAGTCCCGCCAGGGTGATAATATTCAGGGAATAGCCGATAAAGTAGAGAATACCTACGCTCATTAGCAGTGAAAACAAGATACTTCCCAATATCACAAAAGGGGCACGCAGGCGGCGGATAAAAAAGAGCAAGACACAAAAGACCACCAACAGGCTAAGCACGGCCTGGTACTGAAGGTTGCCAAACTGCTCGCGCAGTTCCTCGGTCGCATCCTGCTCAAGTTGTATGGTCATGTCTGACGGAATGGCCTGCGATATCTGATCGATTTCCGCCCGGATACGCTCGGCCAATCCTATAGCATCAGCCCCGCTTTCTTTCACAAACTCCACGCTTAGCGCCGGACTCCCATTAATACGCTTCATGCTTTTGGCAGGAAAATCCTGAATACTCACCTCCGCCACATCAGCCAGCTGGATGATCCGCCGGCTTCCCGGCAGCGGAAGCGGTAGCTCCCTGATCGCTTTCAGCCCTGAAAACTGGGGCTCCACCAGCATGCTGATACGCTGACCCGAGGACTCTACATAGCCGGACGATCGCCACTCCAGGTTTTCCTGTATCGTAGCCAGTACCTGTTGCGGACTGATATCGTATCGCTCCAGCAGATCCGTATCAAACTCCACCGTAAGAGCCGGATCGCGTGCCCCGTTGATTTCCACCTCGGCTACGCCCTCAAGTCCCAGCAGCGGCAGTTCAATATTCCGGCGGGCATACTCCAGCAGCTCTCGCACGGGTCGTTCGCCGCTAATCGAATAGACCACAAAGGTTTGCATATCCTGCAGCTCTTCGGGTACCCGCCGGCTGATATTAGGCTGGCGCACATCAGTAGGCAAGTCCTCCTGCAACGAGAACAGATACTCCTGCAGCTCCACCTTGCGATATTCAACGGGGGCCTCGCGGTTGAAGGTAATGGTGACCGTGGCCTGACCTTCCCGTGAAATAGATTCTATGCGCTCAACATCCCGCAGGCGATTGGCGGCCTGCTCCACGCGGCGGGTCACCTCCTGTTCCATTACTTCCGGCGATGTGCTGCCCCAGCCATAGCTGACGGTAATAGACGGCAGGCTCAGATCGGGTGACATCTCCAAAGAGATGTTCTGCCACGCTACAATGCCGATCACCACAACCAGCACGTAGCTTAACGAAATGAAATAGCGTCTATGAAAAAGTCTTGATAGCATATTGATAAGTTAAGCGCATAAAGGAAAATTTCAAGCAGTAAACTTCATCTATAAATCTATACTGTAAACCATGATGCTGTGTCCCCTTTCCGGATTTTTGTACAGGGTATAAATCCGGTTACCTCTAAAATATCTGATGTCGTCAAATTCGGACAGATAAAATTTGCCAATAGGTTCTGGTTCTCCTTTCATTGTAAGTACCACCATTTCTTTCCCATTCCTGCTGTTGTCTGTATGTAATAGAATGTGGTTTTCTGAAACCCAAATATTCAGGAATGGAGGTTTTAATTCGGGCACATACCTTTTCAACCTCTGGCGGACATCTCTGGGTTCATCACGGAAATGATAATCCAAATCAGTTTTTTGTACGCTTCGGCTCTCTACATTCAGAGGTATTTGCCTGACAAGTTCGTGATTCTTGTTATAGATAAATAGAGCCGTACTGTCGGGCCGTGCTATTAGATATTGACCGTCATCCATCAATCTAAAACGATCCTGATAACGATAGGGTGGCATACCCACCGGAGTTTTCCCACCAAAGGTGATATTTGTGGAGTATTTCGTTGGGTCTGCATATACATAATTGGGTCTCTTCAGCATGTGAAGAGAATCCCGGATAATATGCTGGAATCCATCCAACATAACTATGGAATCCATTTTGTATTCCGGGAGGTCAGTGTCAACCTCCGTTTTGCTTCTGATAGCATAATAGTAACTTGATCCGGAAGGTGAACCGACGAAAAATAACGGATGATAATTCTCCCTATAATCTGTTTTACTTGACCTTGCGTGGGTATATATCCCACCGGAGTCTCGTCCAAAAAAGTCAACCTGTGTTGATGAGCTATGCTGAACGATAAGCGTATCGTTTCCCCCACCCGCAAGAGTAAATATAAAAGGCAACTCACCCGGACCTCGTCCTTCGCGGGCTATAGTTCCCATGTGTTTGCCCTCGGTATTAAACTGCTCGATCGTTTTTTTCTGCACATCTGAAACCAGCAGGGTTCCATCCGACATCAGGATCAGATCACTGAGTCGGCCGGGTAGATATCCTTGTTCATCCCCGATCTCTTTATCGATATCTGCTTGTATAACCGGAAGTTCTTCATATTCTACAGGATCCCCTTCCTGCGCTAATAAAATGGCACTGTTTCCCATCCACAGTAAAAAAATAAGCATTCCAATAAGAATAGATATTTCTCTTGTTGGAACAGATCTCCTAGATTCCATAATCTAAACTTTTACCTCATCTTATATTTTATGATAGAATATCTTTTATCCCCGTATGACAATGTATATAAGCTGTTACCATGCACGAATATCCTTTTAGACATAACGGGCAGGTCAAGACTACCTATATACTTTTTTGATTTCTTATCGATTACCAGAACTTCTCTGGTATTATCTGATTTCTCAATCTCTTCGGCCAGTTTACCTGTAATTCCATTTACCAGCTGCCGAAAAGGTCCAACATCAAATTTTTTACCCGAAAATAAAATGTAAATATGATCATCATCTGTACTTATATCCAAGGTAGCCTCTGGTGACTTTCCATGGTCCGGAGCCATATATCCCTTGTCATAATCAACAATAGGGAAAGGCAAATTATAAGGAGTAGATATCGTATCTACTTTTCCTTCTGCAGAAAGAGCCAGAACGGTAGAACCGAAATAGAATCCCATATAAGCAGCATCCCGATCAGCAAACATGGGTCCCTGATTAAGCAAAGGATTCTCTGTAATAGGAAGCAGGCTTTTAAAATCCCCGGAGTTTATACTAAATAATGCTTTACCCCCAATACGATTCCCTTCAAGTGGGTATAGTGCTACGACATTATCTCCATCAAAAGCCTTCTTGGCAATAACCGTTGTATCATTCACTATTAATGCCGTACCGATCCCATGATCTTTTGCCACTACATCAGTCAAATAGTTTAGCTTATCGTCAAAAATCATTCCTTTTTGCTGTCCCTCATCCCAGACCCAAATAGAATCCTTCCCCATCTTAGAAATATATTTCAGACCATTTTGGGACAGTTCCCCCGGTCCCCGACCCCCGCGTCGGGTGGCAATTACCTGTTTATTCTTAATATCATGCAAGCTTAAAACTGCGTCTCGGTTACCCAGTTCGACAGTTAATATAGTATCTTCACCAAGCACGTAAAATGCGGAGGGAGTATAGATATTCTCATGATAGCTATATACTTCTTTAAGTTCCTGGCAAATACCGGACTTAATAGTTATACCGACAAATAAAAAAATTCCAAATAATCTCATAACAGGCAGCAGGTATTTACTTTATATTTTAAATTACTCACCAAATCCATACGCCCTGATCTCAGCCTCTTCTGTTACCGTAAACATTTGCTGGTTGGCAAAATCGATATCAAAGATAGCCGCTAAGTTGACATCTTCTAATATTAGTCGAAACCTTCGTCTGAGCTCTCCGTTATTTGTAAACTCATGTATCCACAAATCGTTGGACGCTTCCTCAAAGCCATACTTCCCTAAAACCAGATATAACAGACCATTTTCACTACTCACACCCGACATATAGGTGTTAAGTGCTACCGTTCCTCCCTCACGCAGTCCTTCGGATTTCTCATAAAAAAGAGTATAAACAGAATCCAGTTCGATCGTTTCAGGAACAGCCTGCTCCCAAAGCTTTTTTCCGGATGTATTGTATTTCACAATTTTCGGAAAAGCAGTATAGATGAAATATAACTCATCGTTATTGGCCTGATCATTGACCGGAAACACTCTGGGTTTGTAATACCCCGGAACTTCCCGTTCGTTTATCGCATCCCGGTACTGTTCCCCATCCAGTACAAAAACACTTCCCTCGGGAATATCCCCTATCTTCGTCAATTCCTTTCCTTCCCAATCGACTAAGGTATATAGGCTGCTGACTTCCTCCTTTTGCCGGATAGCTGGCAGCAATACATCTCCGCTAGCAGTCACAAAGGGTTCATTCGTAATATTTTTAGCTCGAGAGATTAATGACTGCGGGGGCGGAGGAGGCATTGACTGGGAACCTTTCTGTCCATAATCCAGCGAACCCTCTACCTCACCGTCAAGGCTATATTTTATAATGCGGAATTGTACCGGATCGACGATATAAAAATAATCATCATTCAAATAGATATTATTAAACCATATAACCTCTCCCGGGCCTCGACCTTCTCCGCCGAATTCACGTGTAGTTTCACCGTTTTTATTCAGTGCCAATACCTGCTTATGCTCAAAATCATAGATATAAAGCAGCGAATCCCCGTCATACTTCATAGCCGCCGGATTGGCCAGGATGCCGTCTTTGTAAGAAACAACTGTTTTGTAGTCTTTCAGCTCGACCACTTCCCCGCCTGATGAAGTACTGTCCGAAGCCGATTCGCTTTGACATCCTATTATTGATATTACCATATATACTAAAACAAAAAATATCTCCTGACGAATATTGCTATACATCTTATATATCCCTCTAATCCCTTTTTAGAATTTAATAATATCTATATTGGCTATTTTTGTACATATAATCAAGAATGCTCTAGATGAGGAAGTTATGATAACCTATGAGTAATTCCGGACCATGCACCATCATGATTCTATCCTGATATTGTATCTTGCTATTCTGGCTACCCCATCCTCATCCCTTTCTTTCGCATAAAGTTTTCCATCTTTGATTTGCTGAATGTCTTGATTTCGCGGCCACCTGAACCGAGCCAGTAATTGTCCGTCAGCAGCATCCAATACCCACCACTGGTACACTTCCTGATCATCTACAATGGTCGAAATCCACAGGCGGTTTTCATCATCCACCAACATGGAATGTAGCGCCGGCCAGGTTTCCGGTAGATCCCGGGTCCGCGCAGCCTGTAATCCAGGAGAATTAGATCCATGGTCATATCGCTGTACCAGGTCATCCCGGTCCAACGGACTGTTTTCATAGGGATAGTAAAAAGACTGCTCATAATTGCCATTTTCATCGTATGCTTTGACCAAAAACTCTCCCGATTGGGCCGCATAAATTCTTCCCTCCCTCGATACTGCTATTAATGGTCTTTCATAAACCGGTAAAGAAATTTCAAGCGACAATCCCCTGAAATTCTCAGTAATACCTCTTTGACTTTTAAGACTTAAGATTACATCCGAAATGATTTCCCCATTTTCATTCATCCAGTTGTAAATACCCTGTTCTTTTTTTTGCGTTTCAGAACCGCTACCAGCTTCTACCTCATCTGGAAAGATTGACATAGCTTCTAATAATAGGTTCCCATCATTTGTAACTAAAAAACTGGTGGTTGGTATCACCGTTGATAACCTCTCGTTTTGACTATCCTCTTGAGGTTCACGGTTAAGACTGATAGAATGGGTGAAAATGAGGGAATCAAGCGAGAATACATTGATCTTTCTTAGTTTATCATCAGAAACATATAATTGGTCTTGACTAATGCTAATCGAGCCAATAATAAGAAATTCTCCCGGCCCTTTGCCTTCCCGGCCTATATGGGTTACATAACGACCATCCGGTGCAAATACGTGAATGGTATTCTGTTGGCGATCAGGGATAAATACCCTGCCGTTATCATCTACCCGCGCTAAGTTACGGGAAGAGCCACCCACCAAAACAAGAGTATCATCGGTACTGCCAAAGCTCTCTTCGCGCTCAAGATACAGGCTGTCCACCGGTTGATTCGCAGAAAGGATCGTAAGATTATCCGTTTTCTTTATATCAACGGGAATCTCAACCTCTTCCTGTGAGGTACAGCTACATAATAAGAAAAGTGCGGCATAGCATAATATCCAACTTTTTATGATTGCCTTTGCTTTTTCCATCACCATTAATCCCTGTTTTAATTTTTCTTGTTATTAAAGGCCTGCAATGCGACCTATTCGTACGGCTGGTGTACCTCGCTCATCAATAATATAAAATCGATCCGCTTTATCTTTCCAGATATCCGCTATCAATGGTTCTTGTACTGTTTTCTCAAACGTAAACTTTTCCAGCTGTCCAACACCTTTTAATGTTCCCTCATCATCAAAAACTTCTGCTATCGTCTTTCTCTGTCCATCCTGTAGCTGCGAACTCAAATGGATCAAGCCACCGTCCTTCATTTCAAAAATCCCCAGACTTACACTTTTCATATAAGCAGAGCCTGATTCCATGCCCTCATCCGTATAGATAACTATTGCCATAGTCCCTTGCATGTCGGAATCAAGCTCTAACGGTTTCTCAGGAAGAAGCTGTCCCCGTAGTGTTTGAGCTAACGTCCAACCGTTCTCTTCTTTCCGGAACTTATATAAACGACCCGCATAAATGGGAGGAGCATACCATACTGCTCCCTCTTCGGACGACCAAAAATTACCTGCATTGGTTGTACTGGTATATATTTTAGTAAAATCGCTCGGTGAATCCATCAAGCTATCAATGTGTCCAAATGAAGCAAGATGAGTAAAGGTACTATCATAGAGATGCAGCATCGTGGATTGTATATGAAGGTCCTCCGGGTCCTCTATACCCGGTATTTCCCTTTTCTTTTGAAGTATTAGAAAGTTGCCTTTATCCATCTGACGAAAATATTGAGGCCATATCACCGACCCTTCTGCTGAATTATAATTTGACAATACTTCGCCGGTTTTTGAAAAATGTGTAATGCGCTTGTTGCTGGCATCAATGGTCATCAATGCCTGTTTATTATTTATTTCGATAGCATTGATAGCGCCAAACTCTCCGGGTCCACCACCCGCTCCGCCTATAGAACGCAGGAAGTTTCCATCTGCATCAAACACCTGTACTGCAGACAGTTTAGTATCTGCAATGTAAATGTTTCCCTCCCTGTCCGTCCTTATTTCTGAAGGCGACGCCAGCACAGGCTCTTGCGAGATACCTCCATCATCACCGATAAGCAACTCCTGCTCGAAGTGCAGGGATAAGGAATCAGGCTCTGCCGACTGTACTTGTCCCTGTTCCTTTTCTGTACATCCCCATGCCAAGCATGAAAAACAAACATACAATAACAAAAAGCTTTTATATAAGAGCGGAGTTATCTTATTTTTTTGCATTTCAGATACCTTCGAATTTAAAGTTATTATGAACTTTTATAACTAATGCATAATCAAACATTTGATATTTAAAATTTATATAGCCGAATTCCGGTCCCATCTAACAAGGGCACAAAAATTTGGCTGCTATTAAAATCAATCGCTAAGTGGTAAGAAAGGTTAGTATTAGATGTTATCTTATACCTTTGTATTAGTTTACCTTTTGGATCAAATTGATGAATCCAGAGAGGCCGGGCAGGAACAGAAGTAAAAATATTATTATAAGTTGCCAAAAATAGATAACCTTCTTTACTGGTTGCTCCCCATACATATTTTCTCACTGCCGGCAGGTAATCAGATCAGTTTTTGGTTATTTGGGCCAAATCAACTGTAAGAGAATCGACTTCCGGAGTTACCGGAATCTTGCGTTCCCATATTTTTTCACCTGAAATACTATATTTGGCAATCTTCGGAATTGTACCATAGATCAGAAATACTTCATCAGGTGCAGAGCGATCAGTTACGATAAAAGTTTTATGTAAATCTACGGAAGGAACTTTTCGAGCTGCGAGAGTCTCTCGTATTGTCTCTTTATCAATTTGCGGGACGTAGTTTTCAGGAATTTCTCCCAAATCTGCCAAATGCTTTCCTTCCCAGTCGAATAATTTATAAAGCGACTTGCCCTGGGTATGGGCTGGAAGTAATACATTGCCATCTATTGTAATATAGGGTTCATTATAATTATCATAAAGCGCAGGGGGAGGCGGGTGAAAAGAGTTATTCGCTTTTTCTAAAAGCAACTCTCCATAATCCAAGGCAGAAATAAACTCTCCATTCCGGTTGTACTTATTTATCAAAAAACTTGAACGGTCTACAATAAAAAGGTAATCT
Organism: Fodinibius salicampi; assembly: GCF_039545095.1. Lineage (NCBI taxonomy): Bacteria > Pseudomonadati > Balneolota > Balneolia > Balneolales > Balneolaceae > Fodinibius > Fodinibius salicampi. Next base: position 1,195,396 of record NZ_BAABRS010000001.1, read on the forward strand.
CCCCTTACATAAAAGTCCTCAACTCCCTGTAGCTCACCTGGCCCCCGCCCTTTTTTCCCGTATGCACAAATGATTTCGCTGTCTTTGTTTATTTCGAGTATTTTTTGAAAAGCAAGATCAAAGGCCAAGATATGATCAGTTCTTTCATCATATTTAATTCTTGCTGGAAGTCCCAAATGTTCCTTAATCTGGAAATCTTGAAATGTATCAATAGTCTGAACATTTACTTTAATATTTGCCGATTGATCATTTACCTCTCTTTGACAACTTATCGATATACAAAACAAAGTAAGGACAAGGAGCTGGCAAGGTCGCTTCAAATTCATATATCAAAGATTTGATTAAAGGTCATTATGATTAAAAGAATTAGTATAGGGTGCGACATCCCTTCTCGGTTGATGCCACTCCGAACCCTGCCGGGTCTCCATCTTATAGCTCCTCCCGTGGTGCCTAACATCATGTTCAGACATTTTACACTGCAGCCTAAGGTGTCATATTGACGGTATATTTTAAATGTGCCCATTAAATTGAATCTTTATATACTTCTGATATGAGCCTCTTTGAGTGCTTACATATCCACTAGAAACTACATTTCATTACAGACGCTCATCTTCATACATAAGCAAACTTTTCCCCATCATATCATTAACAATGATTTTATGATCGTCGGTTACTGCCAACGCAGAACCATACATAAGCTTATCCTGATCAGAACGAAATAATTTAAAGGTCTGCTCGTGGGTGACACCACCGCCAGTGTTCAGCTTGTATTTAAACAGAAATGTAAAATTTGTATCGTAAGCCTTCGTATTTTCGTTGGGGTGTTTAGCCACTAATAAGTATATATTATTGTTATGTATAGCTGCATCAAAAAATAGAAGGGAAAAACCTCTCGCGTCAGGGTCCTCGTTTTCCTCTCTTACATACGCTATTAGTTCATGAATTTCAGGAGGGTCGATCCTGGTAGTACTGAGGAAGGTGCCTTCCAAACTATAGACTTCCAGCACTGGTTCGGACCTTCCAATGGCAATTAATCGGTCATTATAAATAAACAACATACGCGAATTTCTACGATAGTGCCTGCTATCTTCACCGATCGTATTACGACCAAACGTCGTGATTTGTTGCCCTTCTGCGGAAAACTTGGTTATAGGATCACTGCGACTTGGTGTTGATAAAAAAAAATGGCTGCGTTCATCCACGGCCATGTGTGAAGCGGAAGCCTCTGATATCTTCGTTTCCCGGATAAATTTTTTGTTATGGTCAAATACTAGAATTTTTGCCTGAGTCTCGTTATACACATACAAACTGTCATTAATAATACTCATATCCGTTACTGAAGTAAACTCCCCCGGGCCCTTCCCATTTCGTTGAATGATCCCACGTAGATCCAGGTCGGGCCCAAGTTGTAGAATCTGAGACGAGCCACCACCGAGATATAAAGAAAGAAAAAATTGATTATGGATAGATTCTATTGAACTAACATTGGCAATAAACGTAGAATCATTAAGTCCCGACACGTTCTTCACTGGTTCCAAACTAATGGGTTTTTGCGTCTTTTTTTTATTACTACAACCTGTTAAAAGAAGCATTAGAAACCAAAGCAATAGAAAAATGTTATTCAATCTTGGCATATTGATGATTAAATATATTGAGGCAACACCTCGGTACTATGTCCTCATTAGAATTAATAATTGAAAATAATGCTACCAAAATTTTCTTTACTTATTGAGATTCCTATGAACCTCTGCTTTGTAGTTAAAATTAAGCCACTTATCATGAAAATTAGGTCTCAAGCTATATACCCATTTCCTGAAAAATTGTTCTGAATTTTTACCTCTGTTCGGTCATGACAATATCATACCGCACAATTTTCTCAAGTCCGGTCTCGTCCTCTGTTTCGCGGGCGTAGAGCTTGTCGTTTCTGACTTCCTCAATGGGATGGTCCCGGGGCCACTCAAATTTAGTAATCACTTCTCCGGTATCTTCGAGTATCCACCACTCATATACCTCGTTATCCTCAACAATAGTTGAAACCCACAGACGGTTTTCGTCATAAAAAAACATAGTCTCCAGAGCCGGCCAGTCTTCGGGAAGCTCATGCTGATTGATCATCTTCCGTCTCACTTTATTTTCGGTATTTACTACTAGTTCACTTTGATTGAGTTCTGTTTGGTTGAAAGGATGTTGGATTTCCCGCAGATATTTTCCATTCCGGTTATATACTTTTATCAGAAATTCTTTGCTCCGTGCAGAATACAGCAATCCATCTTTCGATATGGCAAACAAGGATTTTTCTAAAAAAGGAAACGTATAAGCAACTGTGTATCCATCTGGATACTTGTATACCAGATATCTGAGATCTTTCTGCTCAAATATTTTATCAGAAATGATTTCTCCATTTTCATCTTGCATATAATAATGGAGAAAGCTTTCCTCATCCAGATAATCAGTTCCCGGTCTTGAGTAGCTTACAAGGAACGATTCGTCATCTCTTGGATAGAACTGACTTGGGTACTTTCCGTTGAGTTCTTCAAACGCTCCTCGGTTATTTGACCAAAGCGGTATAGTATGAGAAAACTCCCACGAATCCAGTGAATAGGCATGAACTCTGAGGGGAAAGGGACTCCTATCGGCTGCATATAACATACCCGCATGAATCTTAATCGAACCTATGCCACTAAACTCACCCGGACCTTTTCCCTCCCGCCCGAGAGAAGTGTTATAACTGCCATCTGGGTTATAAACATGAATGGTTGTTTGATCCCGGTCCGCAATAAAGACCCGGCCGCTGTCATCGACCGTAAATGTTTCGATCGTCCCGACCACCACTTCATCGGTGGAACCAAAACGCTGCTCCCGCTCAAACTGAATCTCAGGGGTTAGTTTTGAATCGGCTGCGGGCTTGCTTGAATCTTCCGTAGCAACTGGTTCCCGTACCTGACTTGTATCTTCGGCGGTGGTTGATGCTTCCCTTTGATTGGTGGATGGACTACGTTCCCCAGACTTCTCTCCCGAACAGCTCAAAAAGAACACGGAAAGCAGCAGTATAAGCGTTGATGATCTCATGATAAAATATTCCCATTCCCATATAATATTACCTATATAGTAGAAAAATATAATGTAGACCGCAAGTTTTTGGCTTTTTGGAATGATAAGGTTGCTTTCCGGCAGGCTAACTTAACTCCCTATTATCCCAGTTATTCCATCTCGATGCGGGAGTGTACAATCTCCTCCCGCCCGACAGTAAAAAAATCATGATACTAAATAAAATAGGTCTAACTCCTTATGTAGCTAAAAATGGGAGATAATGTCCTGTAAACAGATGATCAATCTCCCTAAATCCCTCTTCTCCAAGAGGGACCTCCGGAAATTGCTTCTCAAAATAATTTATAATAAAACCTGTTGAGCAACGGACTCCTTCTTGGAGAATAGCCTGTCCGCCTACTGCCGGAAGTACAAGAGGACTGACCTAACTTTAATAGAACCAATCAGTTCATTTAAATAGATATCCAACCCTCAATGAGTTAGGTTTATTCAATTTCTTCCACTTCGTTCCAATACCTTACAATCTTCTGAATTTCTGTCACTTTATTCCTCTCACCAGAGTATACGTATCCATTTTTTGGCCTCAATACCATCTAACACTGGCGCATATTCTGTTAAAATGGGGACCAAACAGATTAACTGCTATATACTATTGATCTCCACTCGCTTAACAAATCACCTTAACATTTTGTTATTGTAATTGTTTTGAGATATTGTTATAAAAGCGTTCCAATAATCGCATATCCTGGGTGATAATTTCTGCTTGACCCATCATCGCGTCTCTGGGCGGCAGTTCCTGACCATAATTTGTAGTGAGTCCCTGGGGGAAATTAACCTTTCCAATAAAGACACTGTCTCTGACCGGTATATCCGATAAATAGTTTATTTCTCCCGTAACGGTCCCAAATTCCTGGTCCGGATACCCGCTAAATCGAACCAATACCTGCTGTCCCTCTTTAATCTTACCAAATGAACGTTGAGAGACCCTCAATTGACCAAAGAACTGAGTATTCTCGGGCTGTATATAAAACAGCTCCTGCCCTGTTTGGAGCGTTTGTTTTTCCTGGAGAATACTTGCATATATTATTTTTCCACTAAGCGGCGCTGAAATCAAATAATTGGATTTCCATTCATCTATGGCACTCTTCAAAGCATTCAATTCCTGCAAGAAGACAGATTTTTGCTCGCTAATCTGTCGATCAAGCTCCATCAGCTCTTGCTCTTTAGCCGCTTGAGTAATATGATTATTGATAATGGCCGATTCCGTTTGCTGCAGAGGCAGTCTTTGATTCAACAGTTTACTTTCATGCTGTGCAAGCTCCATGGGAGCGACCAACTCTTTCTCTGAAAGTCGCTTCTTCATTGCATACTCCTGTTGGGAAAGCTTAAAATCTTTTGTTTGTATCTCCTTTTGCTGTCTCAGCTTATCCAGCAGTTGTTGATTGTATTCCATCTCCTCCTCCAAAATACGACGTTTCTTATGATAAAAACCATCCGGAAGAAATGACTTAAACTCACGCCAGGCTTGATCAAAAGCCTGGAATTGTGTCTGCAAGC